>NZ_BONV01000022.1 GCF_016862895.1 Planotetraspora kaengkrachanensis
CCTTCACCAACGAAACGGCATCCGGCTGGCAACAGGTCAACTTCGCCAACCCCGTCACGATCAACCCCGACACGACGTACATCGCCTCTTACCACACGCCAACCGGCAACTACTCGATAACCCGCCCCTACTTCACCACCAAACACACCAACGGCCCCCTCACCGCGCTCGCCAACGGCCCCGGCGGCGGCAACGGCGTCTTCACCTACAGCGCGACCAACGCCTTCCCCACAAGCGCCTTCCGAGCCACGAACTACTGGGTCGACGTCGTCTTCACACCGTTCGAGAGCCTCTGGAGCGCTACGGATACGCCGGAGGTCACTGACCACCCCGACGCACAGGCCGTCACCGTCGGCGTGAAATTCCAAGCGGCCACGAGCGGGACCATCCGAGGCATCCGCTTCTACAAGAGCCCGCAAAACTCCGGAACCCACACCGGAAGCCTGTGGTCCAGCAGCGGGCAACTCCTCGCCAGCGCCACCTTCACCAACGAAACGGCATCCGGCTGGCAACAGGTCAACTTCGCCAACCCCGTCACGATCAACCCCGACACGACGTACATCGCCTCTTACCACTCGCCAACCGGCAAATACTCGATAACCCGCCCCTACTTCACCGCCAAACACAACAACGGCCCCCTCACCGCGCTCGCCAGTAGCGGCAACGGCGGCAACGGCGTCTACATCTACAGCGCGACCAACGCCTTCCCCACAAACGCCTTCCAAGCCACGAACTACTGGGTCGACGTCGTCTACGACGGCAATCCCGTCGGCTCGTAGAAACCCTGCTTCGATGATCTGAACCTGGGACTTCGCGTAACGCGTGTAAGGCTTCTGCAAGAGCTCGCCAACGAACGCGATCGGCGCGCGTGTCGGCTGGTCCGCTCCCTGTTCACTGACGTCGTGAGCACTACCGGTCTAGCGACAATTCCATTCAACAAAGCGCACATCGCCGAAAACGAGCTGAACTACCTGGCGGAAGCCGTGCACCAGGGATTCACCTCCGGGAACGGGCCGTTCACCAAGCGGGCGACCGGACTCCTGAGGAAGCTCACCGGGTCGGAGCAGGCGCTACTGACCACCTCCTGCACGCACGCGCTGGAGATGTCCGCGCTCCTCCTCGATCTCCAGGCGGGCGACGAGGTCATCATGCCGTCGTTCACTTTTGTGTCGACGGCCAACGCCTTCGCCCTGCGCGGGGCGATCCCAGTGTTCGTGGACTGCCGGCCGGACACCCTGAACATCGATGAGCGCCTGATCGAATCAGCGATCACGGATCGTACGCGCGCCATCGTCGTCGTTCACTACGCAGGTGTGGGCTGCGCGATGGAGATCATCAGTGCTGTCGCGGAGCGGCACGGCCTGGCTCTCATAGAGGACAACGCACATGGACTGGGTGCGTCCTACGGCGACAGGCCTCTGGGGTCGTTCGGATGCATGGCCACACAGAGCTTCCACGCGACGAAGAACGTGCAGTGCGGTGAGGGCGGCGCCTTGCTGCTGAACGAGGCCGGCCTCGCCACTCGGGCGGAGATCATCCGGGAGAAGGGCACCAATCGCAGCCGGTTCTTCCGGGGGCAGGTGGACAAGTACCGCTGGATCGAGGTCGGTTCGAACTACATGCCCTCCGACCTCGTCGCTGCCCAACTGACAGCACAACTGGAGTCCTTCGACCGGATCCAGATGTGGCGCCACGCCGTTTGGCAGCGGTATCACGACGAACTGTCCAGTTGGGCGAAGGAGAACGCGGTCGCCCAGCCCGTGGTCCCTGAGGGCTGTCTGCATACGGCGCACATCTACTACCTGCGGCTCCCCGATCTCGAAAACCGCCAGTCGTTCATCGGACATCTTTCCCGTCAGGGCGTCCAGGCGACATCCCACTACGAGCCGCTGCACAGCGCCCCTGCCGGTCTACGGTACGGACGGGTGGCGAGCGGGTGCCCGGTCACCGAGCAGGTGGCCGATCGTCTCGTGAGACTGCCCCTGTATGCGGACCTGGATGAGGCCGACGTCGCGCGCGTGATCGACGCCGTCCTGAGCTACGAGGTGGTCTAGTGGCATGGCATGACGTCATGCACGCGGAGGACGTGCAGATCCATGAGTCACCGCTTGAGTCGGCGCGTTTCGGGTGCTCGGTCGAGCGCCTCACCGTCCCCCTCGATGCTGAGGACTCCTTCATCGCAGTGCGTGAGGCCGTTCGCGGATCGGACGCGGACGTCATCGTGCTCCGATACCCGGCCCAGTACGTCGCATGGTTCGCACAGCTGATCGCGTTGGGCCGGACGGCGATACTCGCGGACTCTCTCGCGTACTGGCGTGTGCGTGCGGGAGAGGGCCGAGCGCCCGACCCGTCGAATAACCTCGACACGACCGGGATCGTCTGTCCGGCCACGACGAAGGCACTGATCGCTGACATTTTCGCCAGGTACGGAAATCACTACCTGGCCAACCCTCTGTTCAAGATCGGCGATGCGCTGGCGGGCTACCAGGAATGGGCTCAGCGCTCCGTCGATGAGGGAAGGTGCCTGGCTCTTTGGGAGCGGGAGGTGGATGACGCCCTCGGCTTGGCGACTCTCGATGAGACCGCCCTTCGAACGGAGATCCTGCTGGCGGGAATCGCCGGCAAAGCACAAGGACGTGGCCTTTATGCCCACCTGTTGAAAGGAGTAGAGGACCGAACGCTGGCTCGCGGCGCGGCGGAGGTCGTCATCTCCACCCAAGGGCACAACACCCGCGTGCAGAGGGCTTGGGCAAGGTACGGATTCGAGCCCGTGTGCACCCTCCTCACGGTTCATCTGGTGCGACCCACGCTGCTCGCGGCCGTCTGAGGGAGGGGGTCCGATCAGGAGCGAACCTGTATCCGGCTGTGGTCTCCGACCATGAGCTCGTGTGTGTACGGCGGGCCACTCGCGCGGCTCACCTCGACATTGCGTCCGATCAGGGAGTGCGCGATACGCGAGACGCCATCCACCGAGGAGCCGTCGAGGACGATCGAGTACTCAATCTCGGCGTTCTGAACGACGCAGTCCGCCCCTATCGAGGTGAACGGACCGACGTAAGCCGAAGAGATCTTGGTGTCCGCCCCGATCACGATCGGCCCGCGGAGAATCGAGTTCTCGACCACCGCGCCAGGCGCGATGACGACCCTTCCAGTGATCTCGCTCAAGGTATCGACCGCGCCCTTGATGTCACGGTCGACCGATTCCAGGACGATGCGATTGCACTCCAGCATGTCCTGCAGCCGTCCTGTGTCTCTCCAGTACCCGCTGACCATGTGCGACTGGACGGAGTGGCCCTTTCGAATGAGCCACTGGATCGCGTCGGTGATCTCCAGCTCGCCACGATCCGAGGGCCCGATCGCCCGCACTGCCTGGTGTACGACCGGAGAGAACAGATACACGCCCACGATGGCCAGATCGCTTCTCGGGGCGGCCGGCTTCTCCTCAAGTGCGATGATCTCACCGGCGGGCCCTAGCTCCGCGACGCCGTAGAACTGGGGTTCGGCCACCCTCGTGAGCAGGATCTGGGCATCGTATCCGCCTGCCCGGAACGCGCTGACCTGGTCGGCGATTCCACCGATCAGGAAGTTGTCGCCGAGGTACATGACGAAAGGGTCGTCGGCGAGGAAGTCCCGAGCGATCAGAACGCAGTGCGCCAACCCCAAAGGGGCCTCCTGCGGAATATAGGTCACCTCGAGTCCGAACCTCGACCCATCCCCTACAGCGCGCCGGACTTCTGGACCCGTCTCTCCCACGATGATTCCGACACTCGTGATGCCCGCGTCCCGTATCGCTTCAAGTCCGTAGTACAGCACCGGTTTGTTCGCAACCGGGACGAGTTGTTTCGCCGAAGTGTACGTCAGCGGGCGCAGCCTGGTTCCCTTGCCGCCCGCCAGAACGAGAGCCTTCATCGACGTCGGAGTCCTTCCGCAGAAGCGTGGCCGGCGAGTCCCGGCCTGCTCGAACCTATGCGGAGCGCCAATCGATCGCCCTCAAGCACAGATCGTCTTTGTCGAAGACCATCGGATATGTTGCCCGAACTAGACGTTCGTGCGGTTACGGAACGTCCAACTCCGGTGTATCGCATAACTCAGGGGCGGACTCATTACTATTATCAGACCTTGGGCCAGCATAATAGGAACTCCGACGTATTCCACCAAAATCGGGAGACCCAGGAGGGACGCGGCGAGAAAGCTGAGTCCGACCACATAAAACCGGACGTAACCGGCCACCCACGATTGCCCGGACACGCGGAAGACCACCAGCCTGTACCACGGGTAAACGATGATCACGGTGACGAGATGACTCGTCACGACGAGGAAAAGATAGGGAACCACACCCTTGGTCGCCAGCAATCCTAGGCCAAGGAGAGCGTAATAGACGGCAGCCGTCATGGCACCGGCGAACAGGTATGTGATGCGGTGTCCACTAAGGGCCGAGAACAATGCTCGCCCACCGGAACGTGGATGCGCGCCGTGGACGGAACGGCTTTCGACTTCAACCATATGACAATCACTCCAGATCATGATCGGCCGCCAGGATCAAACGGAGTGTAGTCGGCTGAAGAAGGCAATCGGAGAGAACAATGTCAGTGTCGGTGGTAATTCCGTGTTTTCGCTCTGCGCAAACCCTCCCGATACTCGTGAACCGGCTCATGCCGGTCCTTCGCGCGGTGTCGATCCTGCACGAGGTGATCCTCGTCGTCGACGGAAGCCCGGACGAGACCTGGAGCACGGCCGCCGACCTGGCGGCGCGGACCGATGGCGTTCGCGCCATTCATCTGTCCCGCAACTACGGCCAGCACAACGCACTGCTCGCCGGAATCAGAGATGCGAAGTTCGACGTGGTCGTCACCATGGACGACGATCTGCAGCATCCGCCGGAGCAGATCCCGCTGCTTTTGGCCGCGCTCGACGGTGCCAGCCTTGACCTCGTATACGGCGTACCGTACGCGGAGGAACACGGATTCCTCCGAAGCGTCGCCTCACGATCCGTGAAAGCCGGCATGGCGGGTGCGCTCGGCATCCGGGCCGCGCGTAAGATCAGCGCCTTCCGCGCCTTCCGGACGCGCCTTCGTGATGGATTCGATGAGCTGTCCGGCCCGCATGCGTCTCTCGACGTGGCCTTGTCGTGGGCCACCACGCAGGTGGACGCGGTAAACGTGCACATGAACGAGCGCGAGCACGGGCGATCCAACTACTCGCTGCGCCTGCTGGTCCGGCATGCGGTGAACATGCTGCTTGGCTACAGCACGGTCCCTCTCCGGATGGCGAGCTACCTCGGGTTCATCGTCGGCCTCATCGGCTTGTTTCTGAGTGGCCTCGTTCTATGGCGTTTCATAGCGGGCGACACCACGGTGGCCGGGTTCACCACCGTGGCCACGATGGTGGCGCTCTTCTCGTCCGCTCAGCTGATCTCCATCGGAGTTCTCGGCGAGTACATCGGCCGGATCCACGGAAGCGGAATGGGCCGGCCGACTTATGTGGTGCGCGAGCATGCCGGGTCATCCATGGCCCCGGAAACGTCGCGCCATTCCGACGGCGCCGTCGTCTCCTGAGATCACGTGGGGTGCTTACCACCAGGCCTGGTGGGACCTCGCAGCTGCCGGCGCATCTCCTCGGCCCCACCCGCTCCGCGATCTCCCATGAGCACGTTGCACGTGCTCATGGGCGATGACATCCAGGGGTGGTCCACGCACCGGTCGGCCCCCACTGTGGCGAGGAGGGTCACGACGTCACGCCGCCCGATCCGATCCCGCGGTAAGAGAATCCCAACCTCAGCGCGGGCCACACCATCCAGGGCAGCGTCGTCGTCCCGCTCATGTGGGTGTGCGCCGGGCCCTGGAGCCGATCTCGGATTACTCCGCTCAGCTAACCCCGTGAGTGATCGAGGCTGATCATCCGCTGGGTCCTGGACGACACCCGGATCACTGGCCGGCGACGACAACACCCGGCGTAAGTCCGGCAACCGGTACATCGAGGAAGGCGTCGCGGTGCTCACGACCAAGGCGCCGACCACTCCTGGCTAATCGGAATTGAACACCAGATCGACCCAGTAATTGGTCGCGCTAAAGCTGCTGGTCGGGAACGTGCTCGTCGCGCCGTAGGTGAACACGCCGTTTCCTCCCGACGATCCGGACGCCAGCGCAGTGAGCAACCCGTTCACGTATGGAGACGCGAAGTACGACCTTGTCACCGAATAGAAGCCCGACGTC
>NZ_BONV01000023.1 GCF_016862895.1 Planotetraspora kaengkrachanensis
TAGCTCGCTCACGAGCCCACCCCCAAGCAGATTAGAAAATCTGTTTGAATAATCTCACAACTACAGAGAGTGAGCAACGTTTGAACCAAAGGAAGTCGATAGCAAATTCGAGGCTTATGGGGCGTTTTTCACATCGGTAATGAATGTCGGAATTGCGAAAGTGGAAGCGTGTGTACGCGGCTGAATATGAAGCGCGATGCGCGTACGCGGTGAGGGTCTGCAGTGGCGCGCGACTCCTGGCCCGCAACGTCAGAAACCGCCTGGCGGGGGCGGTGGCGGTGTGCGCACGGCAGCCGACACCGAGACCATGTGGCGGGCTGCCTAAAGGCTCATGCCATGGGCTGCCGCGGTGGGAAAAGGCCGTCAATCCAGGCCGAGGTGATTCGGGTGGCGGAGCAGTCGCAGTGCCTGGCCACCCCGTTGGCCGCTGTCCTCACAGAACCGCCGCGCCGGAACCGGCCGCACGGAAACCGCGGCGCCGGAACCGGCCGCACGGAAACCGCGGCGCCGGAACCGGCCGCACGGAAACCGCCGCGCCGGAA
>NZ_BONV01000024.1 GCF_016862895.1 Planotetraspora kaengkrachanensis
AAACCGCGGCGCCGGAACCGGCCGCACGGAAACCGCCGCGCCGGAACCGGCCGCACGGAAACCGCCGCGCCGGAACCGGCCGCACGGAAAACCACCGCGCTGGACCCGGTTACAAGGAAACCGCCGCGCCGGAGGCCACACGGAAACCGGCCTCAGGAAACCGGCTTCAGGAAACCGGCTTCAGGCAAAGTGTCGCATCGGGACCGGTCGCATTAAACCGACCGCATCGGGACCGGTCACTCCAAACGGTGGTACCGGACCCCGCTCACACGAAGACGGCCACGCACCAGGACACCGTGACGTCGAGCAGATCCGCTGACGTCACGAGGTCCTAGTAGGGCGTCAGGGGCGGCCGAGGGCGCGGTAGTGCCATCCGGCGGAGCGCCAGGTCTCGGCGTCGAGGGCGTTGCGGCCGTCGACGATGTTCCGTACGGAGACGACGGAGCCGAGCGTCTCCGGGTCGAGGTCGATGAACTCCTGCCATTCGGTGAGCAGCAGCATGACGTCGGCTCCCCGGGCGGCCTCGAGAGCCGAGTCGGCGTATCCGAGATGCGGCTGGGCGCGGCGGGCGTTGTCCAGGGCGACCGGGTCGTAGATGGTGACCTTGCCGCCTTCCTGGCCGATGGTCGCGGCCACGTCCAGAGCCGGCGAGTCACGGATGTCGTCGGAGTTGGGCTTGAAGGCCGCGCCGAGCACGCCGACCGTGCAGCCGGTGAACGAGCCTCCGACCAGTCCGCGCGCGAGGTCGACCATCCGGGCGCGGCGACGCATGTTGATCGCGTCGACCTCGCGCAGGAACGTCAGCGCCTGGTCGGCTCCGAGCTCGCCCGCGCGGGCCATGAACGCCCGGATGTCCTTGGGCAGGCAGCCGCCGCCGAAGCCGAGTCCGGGGTTGAGGAACCTGCCGCCGATGCGGTCGTCGAACGACAGCGCGAGCGACAACTGCTTGACGTCCGCGTGGGCGACCTCGCACACCTCGGCCATGGCGTTGATGAAGGAGATCTTGGTGGCGAGGAAGGCGTTGGCGGCCGACTTGACCAGTTCCGCGGTGGGGAAGTCCGTCACCACGATCGGAACCTCGCCCAGCGGCGCGTAGACGTCCCGCAACACCTTCTCGGCGCGCTCGGAGGCGACCCCCAGCACGATCCGATCCGGGTGCAGGGTGTCCTTCACGGCGAAGCCCTCGCGGAGGAACTCCGGGTTCCAGGCCAGCTCGGCCTGGGTGCCGGCGGGTGCCAGCCGTACGAGCTTCTCGGCGAGGCGCTCGGCGGTGCCGACGGGGACGGTCGACTTGCCGACGACGAGGCACTCACGGTCGAGGTAGGGGGCGAGGGATTCCACGACGGCGTCAAGGTAGGAGACGTCCGCGGCGTACTCGCCCTTCTTCTGCGGAGTTCCCACACAGACGAAATGGACGTCGCCGAAGGCGGCGGCCTCCTCGTAGGAGGTCGTGAACCGCAGGCGCCCCGCCTCCAGGTTGCGCCGCAGGAGGTCCTCTAGACCAGGCTCATGGATCGGGAGATGGCCGCGCTCGAGCATGTCGATCTTGCTCTGGTCGACGTCGAGACCGAGAACCTCGAAGCCCAGTTCGGCCATGCATGCCGCATGTGTGGCACCCAAATATCCGGTACCGAGCACGGTGAGACGGTAAGGCACAGCATGCTCCCCTCTTACCCACTCTTTGTGATCTGGCATAGTACTGGGGCTCTCGACTGCCCCAGGCATCGGGCAGGCAAACAGTTCTGGCCCAACCGTAGGGGGTGCCGAGGATCAAGGCTTTGTCACCCCCCACCCAGAGTGCGCTGGCCGGATGCGCGTCAGGGGCGGTGCGCCGCGCAGAGTCGTACTGGTTGGTAACTATCTGATCGGCCGACCTAGTATCGCGCTATGAGCTTCCCTCTGTACGCGCCCGCTGAGGAGCATGAGATGCTCCGCGAGACGGTCCGGGCCCTCGCCGACGAAAAGATCGCTCCCCGTGCCGCCGCGGCGGACGAGAACGAGGAGTTCCCGTGGGAGGTCTACAAGGACCTCGTCGCGGCCGACCTGCACGCCGTGCACATCCCCGAGGAGTACGGCGGAGCCGGCGCCGACGCGCTCGCCACCGTCATCGTGATCGAGGAGGTCGCCCGCGCGTGCGCGTCGTCCTCGCTCATCCCCGCGGTCAACAAGCTGGGGACGGTCCCGCTGCTGTTGTCGGCGTCGGACGAGGTCAAGCGGCGCTACCTGACGCCCGTGGCGGGCGGCGACGCGATGTTCTCCTACGCGTTGAGCGAGGCAGAGGCCGGGTCGGACGCGGCCGCCATGAAGACCCGTGCGGTCAAGGACGGCGACCACTACGTGCTCAACGGCACCAAGATGTGGATCACCAACGCGGGCGTCTCGGAGTACTACACGGTCATGGCGGTGACCGACCCGTCGGCCGGCGCCCGCGGGATCTCCGCCTTCGTCGTCGAGAAGAGCGACGAAGGGGTCGGGTTCGGTCCCAAGGAGAAGAAGCTCGGCATCAAGGGGTCGCCGACCCGTCAGGTGATCCTCGAGAACGTCCGCATCCCCGAGTCGCGGATGATCGGCGAGCCCGGCTCCGGCTTCAAGACCGCGTTGGCCACGCTCGACCACACGCGGATCACGATCGCCGCGCAGGCGCTCGGCATCGCGCAGGGCGCGCTCGATTTCGCGATCGGCTACGTCAAGGAGCGCAAGCAGTTCGGCAAGGCGATCGCCGAGTTCCAGGGCCTGCAGTTCATGATCGCGGACATGGCGATGAAGCTCGAGGCCGCCCGTCAGCTCACTTATGCCGCGGCCGCGAAGTCGGAGCTCGCCATGCACGGCACGCGCGTCAAGGACCTGACGTTCTTCTCGAGCGCGGCCAAGACCGCCGCTTCCGACGCCGCCATGGAGATCACCACCGACGCCGTCCAGCTCCTCGGCGGGTACGGCTACACGCGCGATTTCCCGGTCGAGCGCATGATGCGCGACGCGAAGATCACGCAGATCTACGAGGGCACCAACCAGATCCAGCGCATGGTCATGGCCCGCCAGCTGCTGAAGTAGCCCCTGACATGCGAAAACCCCGCTTCCCTAGTGTGGGCGGCGGGGTTCGTTCATGTCCGATTCGGAGCACCTAAAGGATCTTGTTCCGTCACTGTTCCGTGAGAGTCGCAGGGCGCGTCTGGCGCTGGTCGTGAACGCCCGTTCATATGCGTTTGGTCACCTCGCGAGCTGCGTCACAGCTTTGTATCCCTGCTCTCCAACATCGCGCGGAAGGTCACCGGGAGGCATGTACACGCGAACGACGGCTTGACCCCAGGCGTCCGGCCCGGCATGGCTACGCCTGCCCGACGAGGAGATGACCGGCAGGCGGCACCCGTGCGGAGACCGAGACCCGGGCGCGAAATCGCGGTACCCGTTCCGAGAACGGGCTCAATAGGGTCACCGCCCTCCAGGTCGACACGGCAGGCCGAAGACGCATGCCACGGGCACGTCATCCGGCTAGCAACCCTGATGCAAGGCCGGTATTTGATTGCGTACGTTCGGGCCGTTTCGGAGGTGCGTCAGTTGGCGCGTTCGCGCGGTGCGCGGTCGGGTACCGTCGCGCGGCCCGGGAAGCGACTGTCGACGAGTTCCTTGTATTCAGGGTGGTCGGCAATGTAGTCCGCCACGAAGGGGCAGTAGTTGGTGAGCTTCAGGTCTTGCGCTCGTAGATCGTCCAGAGCGTGTTTGACAAGCCGGGTTGCGATCCCTCGGCCGCGGTACTCAGGCTCAACGATCGTGTGGCTGAACGTCACGCGTTGATTGCCACGCGGTGCGTGGTAGACGATCATGCCGACAACCTGTCCCTCGACCACGGCTTCGTATGATCCGCTGTCGCCGTTCTTCTGCACATTCATCTCGGGGTTCACTGGGTTTCTCCTGATATTTCCTTGAGTAGCGTGGTCTTCGCTGCTTGGGGTGAGGTCGTCGTTTCCGGTGGCGCAAGTGCGAACGTGTTCCAACGCAACGTTGAGAGCGACGGCGATGGGTTCACAGTTGTGCGCGGCACGAGCGAGCGTAAAGCTGCCCGGCCAGGGCTTGACGGGACCACTCGTCTTGATGAACAGCTGAACGGGCATCGCGCCGAGCCCAGCTGGTGTCACGGGGTGTGAAGAGGGAGGGCTGCCGGCGTCAACGAGTGGCTGAAGGGCGCGGTCAGGTGCCATCTTGAGTCGACGAGTGGTGAGCATGGAACTTCGAACGTCGTGCTCCAAAACTTTGCGGTAGCGCTCCCATCGGAGAAGGTCAGCGTCAGCGTGTACGCTTCGGCGGTCCGCGACCGACATCGCGCAGGCCGTGACGACCGGCGGCGCCTGCCGCCGGTCTGGCCGTCCGGAGTGTGCCGACATCGAGGACCGAGGTGTCCGAGGCCGGCGTACTCCAGCCACGGTCCTTCCCGATGCCGTGGTTGTTTAGCGGAAAGTGAACAGCTGGTCGGATTCGAAGCGCGAAATCGGGTTGCTGTACACCTTCGCGGGGTCGGGGTAGCCGAGGAGCATCAGCACTGTCGCGGTGTATCCGGTTTCGCGGATCTTGAACGCCTCGTCGACGCAGACCGGGTCGAACCCTTCGAGTGGCATGGCCTCGACGCCGAGCTCAGCGGCCGCCATCAGGGTCATGCCCAGCACCATGTAGGTCTGCTTTTCCATCCAGTGGTTCATGTTCTCGTCGCCGTACATGCGCGGCAGGCCGAGGAAGCCGAGGAAGTCACTGTTCATTGACTCCCGCAGCTCCTGCTGTGCCAGGTCCGGGAACCGGCCATCGGCCCTCTCCTTCGAGAACACCGCCTCGACGTGGCTCTCGGGCAGATCTACCCGGGTGGTGAGGATGATGGCGTGCGACGCGCGCAGGATCTTCTCGCCGTTGTCGAAATCGCCCAGGTTGTTGGCAAGCCGCTCTTTGCCTTCGGGTGTGGCGAGGACGTAGAAGTGGTTGGGCTGGATGTTCGTCGACGTGGGCGCCGAGCGCAGGAACCTCAGCAGCTGCTGAAGGGTTTCCTCAGGAATGGCCTTGCTGGGGTCCAAATACCTGCTGAGGTGCTTGCTCATGAGCTTGTCGAGATTCATATCAATCTGTCTTCTTCTTGTTGGCTGCTTCCATGCGACGACGCTAGCCAACAGTCGGACCCGTAGCAGGATCCAAATCCATGCCAGATATGGGTACCACTGTCGCGGGCGACCTCGCCTCGGCGACGACAGGCATCACTTTCGAGCGCCTTGGCGAACTACTTGCCCGTGGCAAGAACTAGCCCAAACTCGACGAACCACCGCTCCTCACCTGCTGGTAATGCTTGGGACGTTCGCGTGGCGGGTTGACCACGAAGATCCATCTGTCGTGTGAGCAGAAGGTCACGTCCCTGCTGGTCACTGCCGGTCAACGGGGAGACTCGCCGCAGTTCCAGCCCGTGCTGGAGGTGATTAGCGTGCCCAGGATGGGTGCGGGTCGTCCCCGTAAACGGCCGGACAGGGGCCGGGCCGACAGGGCCTATGGCTCACGCGCCAACCGCGCCTACCTGCGTAGACGAGGTATCCGTTGCACGATCCTGAAAAAAGACCGACCAGATCCGCCACCGCAAGAACCACGGCAGCCGCGGAGGCCGGCCACCAGTGTTCTGCGCGCTTGACTACCGCCAACGCCACGCCGTTGAGTGCGGCATCAACCGGCTCAAACGACACCGTGCCGTGGCCACCAGATACGAAAAACTCGCCGTCCGCCACGAAGCCACCATCCACATCGCCGTCATCAACGACTGGCTGACCTGCCTTTGAAACAGGCTCTAGCTCGCCGGTCGACGTGCATTTCATCGGGCTGATCCGTGCTGTCCGTTGGTGATGGTGGCGAGCAGGGCGATGGCCTCGTCGATGGCGTGGGGGGTGATGTTGCCGTAGCCGATGACGACGCCGAGGGGGTCCGGGTCAGGGGTGAGCTGGTAGCGGGTGATGGAGTCGAACGCGATCCCGACGGCCTGGGCGCGCGCGGTCAGCTGGTCGGGGTGGGTGCCGTCGAGCTGGGTCGCGAGGGCCTGGACGCCGGCGGGTGTCCCTGCAAGTCGTAGGGGCACGTCATGACGGGTGATGGCCTGCTCGAGGGCTTGCCGAGCGGTTCGGTAGCGGGTCCGGGCGGCGCGGATGTGCCGGTCGTAGTCGCCGGCTTCGATGAGGTGAGCCAGAGCGAGTTGATCGAGGGTCGGGCTGCCATGGTCGGCGAGGAACTTGGGGAGCAGCAGCTCGCTGTGCAGTTCGGCCGGGCTGACCATCCAGCCCAGACGTAGCGCCGGGGCGAGCGTCTTGCTGGTGGATCCAAGGTAGACGACACGGTCAGGCGCACGGCCTTGCAGACAGCCCACAGCGCGTCGGTCGAAGCGGAACTCCCCATCGTAGTCGTCCTCGACGACGATCGCGCCGCAGCGCCCGGCCCAGGCCAGCAGTGCCTCCCGGCGGGCGGGTGCCATGACCGCGCCGGTAGGGAACTGGTGAGCTGGGGTGGTCAGTACTGCGTCAACGCCTTGCTCGGGTAGTTGGTCGACGAGGATGCCGTCGCCGTCGACCGAGACGGGCATGACAGCGAGACCGGCCTGTTGCAGGATCGGTGCGCGGTGAGGCATCCCCAGGTCCTCGAGCGCGACGGTCCGTGCGCCTCGGGCACGCAGGGTATGGGCGAGCAGGTGAAGGCCCTGGGTGAAACCGGCACAGATCAGCAGCCGCTGCGGGTCGGCGTACACGCCGCGGACCCGACCGAGGTAGGCGGCTAGCACCTGACGCAGCCGGGGATGCCCGGCGGAGTCGGGGTACGCCAGATCGGAGTCCGCGGCAGCACGCAGCGCGGCCGTCCATGCCCGCCGCCACAGGTGGCGGGGGAACGCCGATAGCGTCGGAATGCCTGGGCGCATGTCCCATCGGGCTGAGCGTTCCGGCGACCGGAGAGCAGCAGGCGCATTGGCGGCCGGCGGCAGGGCCAGGTCAGAGACGCAGGTGCCAGAGCCGGGCCGGCTGACCAGATAGCCCTCGGCGGTCAGCTGCGTATAGACCTCGACGACCAGGCGACGAGAGACTCCCAGGTCGCCAGCCAAAACACGGCTGGCCGGCAACCGCTGACCGGCCGCGAGCCGACCGGTACGCACCGCGTCGCGCAGGGCGCTCTCAAGCTGAACCCGGCGAGGTCGTCCGGGCTGCGGTGGTTCGATCGGGAGGAGGAGCTCCACCCCAGACGAGACGCCGCGGGACATGATTCAAGGGTCGCCTAGCGCCAACGGGCGCACAATGCGGAATAATTCGAGCTAGCCTACGTGTGAGACGAAGGCACAATGATGGAGACCACCTCAGAGCCAATGACCATTCGACGGAGCGGAGTTCTCGGGCGGCAAAGTCTTTCTCGACAAACCTCGTGATTGGTCTCGGCCACCGACTGGCCTACCGGATCACGCACCCGAGGAGGTCGCCGCCCCGGTCGCGGATGAGCGGATGCCGGATGCGTTCTGGCGGGGCCTGCGGCTGATGGCGGTGGACGGCACCGTCTTCGACCTGCCCTCGGGCCGGCCCCGTCCCATGTCCTGCGAACTCGGCGATCTCCCCAGATGATCAACCCAACCCGCTTGACGCGACACCAAAACCGCTAACTACGCGGCCTTGCTTCAAGGCGGCCCTAACCGGGCCGCACGCGCCGCCGTCACGGCGCACGCCGCCTCCCGCTGGCGCTCCCGGCGGACAGCGCACAAAGAACGCCGGACGGCTGGCGCGGACGAGTCGATGGGCCGCCAGGCGACAGTACATCTCTGATCACAGGACCGATGAGCTGAGCTGGAACAGCCGCCAGGTGCCGACCGTATGTGGTGATGCCTCCGGCGGGGGCGCTCCGGCTCCGGGATGGCATTCGAACACACGTACAGGTTGTGGGGTGGCTGGGGTAGGGTTGCCATCCCGCCCGCCATCGACCCAGGCGAGCCCAGCAGCCCGTCTCCTCCGCCGCAAGCCCGGCTGTGACCGTTGGCATCCCATCACCGTGGAAGGCGCACAGGCGCAGGGACACGTCAAGCCGGGCTTGCACCTCTGTCGCCGGCCCGCTGCCGCTCCGCGGTGGGTCGACGGCAAACGGGATGGGGGCGGATCTCTTCTCTGCGGCGGTCATCACAGCCACCATCGGCCGGGTGGTTGAGCGGCACTGGAGTGCTTGAGGCAGGTACACGCGATGCCGGCCTGCCCCTCCGTCGCAAAGATTCACCTTCGTCCAACAAACCCTAGGCCGCGAGGGGGAGGCGGAGGACGAAGCGGGCGCCGGTGGGGTGATCGGCGGCGTACAGGCGCCCGCCGTAGGCGTGGGCGATCTCGCGGGCGATGGGCAGACCGAGCCCGGAGCCACCGGGATCCCGGCGACAGGCATCGTCCAGGCGGAAGAGGCGCTCGAAGATTCTTTCGCGGTCAGCCGGAGCAATGCCGGGGCCATCGTCGATGACTTCCAGGACCGCGTCCGGTGGGTCGCCGGTGACGCTGATCTCGATCACCGTAGAGGTGTGCCGTTCGGCGTTGTTGACCAGGTTGCCCAGGAGCCGCGCCAGCCGGATCCGGGAGGCGTTCACCACCACCTGCCTCTCGAGCCGGGTAACGACGGCTACGGTCAGAGTGCGGCGTTTCAGTTCATCTATCACCAGCTGGGTCAGGTCGACTGGTTCGGTTGGGGCGGGCGGCGCGGCGTCCAGACGGGCGAGTTCGAGCAGATCGTTCACGATGTCGTTGAGTCGCTCGGCGTCCAGCAGCAGTTTGCGCAGGAGCTGGTGCAGGTCGCTGTCAGGTTCTGCGATCGCGACCTCAAGCTCGGCCAGGAGCCCAGTGATCGGGTTGCGCAAGTCGTGGGAGGCGTCGAAGACGAACCGCCGCTGCCGTTCGATGGCCTCTCGTAACATCGACGTGGTCTGGCGTTGTTGCCTGTGCGCCTGCTTGAGTTCTTCGTTGAGCTCCTGGAGCTCGCATGCGCGAGCGTAGAGGTCGGTTCTCATCGCCTCAAGCTCAGACCGAGCCCTCGTGACGTCGCGCTCGCCGGACAACCTCAGCTGCTGGAGGAACTCAGTGACGTCCTCAGTCCGGAGAACGATTAATTCCACCTCACCGTCCGGGTCCAGGACGGGCATGTTGATCGTGCTCCAGTACCGCTCCTCGAACACGCCCGGTATGCCGCTCGCCTCGATGTCGTACCGTTGCAGCGCCATGGTGTCCCGTTGGCCAGTGGCGACAACGCGTACCAGCGAAGCATGCAGACGCATCACCCCCTGCACGTCAGGATCGTTAGGAGCGTTGGGATTGCCGGGGAAGACGGCGAAGAAGTCCCGGCCGAGCAGGTCCGCCTGACTCCGCCCGACCAACTTCAGGAAGGAGTCGTTGGCCGCCACTACGACGAAGTGCGGTGTCATGACTAGCAACGGGGACACGATGGCCTTGAACACCGCCCTGCAGTCAACCCTTGAATCCATCACAACACCTCACCTGCGTTCCGCGTAATTCGGGTTGCCTGGAGACACGAACAGGCGGTTGACCTGGTGGAAATGTCCGTACAGGCTTGCCAGGGCGTGCCTCTAGCGATGTGACCTCTCGGGCCAATTCAGGTCGCGACCGGCTTCCACCCGGAGTGCTGGCACGAAGACACCCGTGCGCCGGGTAGATGGACCATTTCGTCCAGTTTGTTCTTATGTGTGAACATTGTCAATTGTCAAGACCCTCCGAGACGATGATCCGAAACGGCCTGGCTCAGAGCTCGTCCGGCCGCGAGGACCGGCAACTGGCGAGACAGCCTGAGCGACCAAGTGAGTAACGCCATCGCCACGATCTCTGAGCATCGATTGTTCGAGAACCCAGTTGTCAGGCCTTGCGTAGGGGAGGGTGACGAGTAGGACGTTGTATGGCCCCTCTGCCAGTTCAACCGCGAAGGTCAGGGGGGACCAGCCGACTCCTTCGCAGTAGGTCGGTTTGTGGCGGACGCGCCAGCGGTACGTCGTGTCACTTACGGTGATGAGGCGGGAGCCCTTCTTGGGGAGCGTCATGAGCCCCCTTCTGATCATGGTCTGTTCCGTGGCTGTTCCGTGAGAACGTTGAAATCGGCAGCAACCTATGGAAGATCTCGGCAAGCGTATGTCCTGGTCAACGACAAGATCCAGGGGTAATCGCAGGCGGCTTAGGGACGCGACGTAGAACACGCAGATCTACGAGGGCACCAACCAGATCCAGCGCATGGTCATGGCCCGCCAGCTCCTCAAGTAGCTCAAGTAGGCCGCTGACATGCGAAAACCCCGCTTCCCCAGTGTGGGCGGCGGGGTTCGTCATATCTGGGCGCCCGCCCGGTCCACGGACCGGGCGGGCGCCCTTTTCGCACTGCACGGCGGTCACTCGTGCGCTGCGGACAGCCCTTCCCTCATCGGTTCGCGAGGCATGGTGGCCATCTCAGCGGGCGACGTCATAGACCAGCTTGGTGATGCCGTTGGCGTACGTCTCGGACTCGACCACCTTCAGCATCTGCTTCTCCTTGTCGGTGTCGCTGAACATCCGCTTGCCGGCTCCCAGCAGCACCGGGAACACCAGCAGGTGGTAGCGGTCGATCAGACCGGCGTCGGAGAGGTTGCGAGCGAGGGTGGCGCTGCCGTGGATGACGATGGGGCCGCCGTCGGTCTCCTTGACCTTCGCGACGTCCTCGAGGGAACGAAGAATCGTGATGTCCCCCCAGTTGTCGACGAGGGCGTCCTCGCCGAGGGTGGTCGAGACGACGTACTTCGGCAGGTCCTTGAGGGCGGCGAAGTCCTCCATGTCCGGCCATAGCGGCGCGAAGGCCTCATAGCTGGTCCGGCCGAACATCAGCGCGGCGGACTCCCCGATCTCCCGACCCTTGATCTCGTATGCCTCGGGCAGGAACTCGATGTCCTTGTAGGTCCAGCCGCCGCTGCGGTGGGTCTCGGAGGGGAGTCCGCCGCCGGGAGAGTCGACGACCCCGTCCAGCGAGACGAAGGCGGTGTAGATCAGCAAACGCATTCGATGTCCTTTCCGTCGTCAGGTGGAGATCTCTATCCTGCGGTGGCGTCACGCGCGCGGCAATGATCAATGCTCATCATCTGATCTCAGAACTCGGCACGCTTCAAGCTCTCCCGCCAACCCCGAAACCACTTGATCCACGGCCTGGCGAACGTCGGGATCAGGCCTGGCTTCCGAGCCGGGCGTAGGCCGCGGGGGGCATGCCCACCGCGGCGGTGAAGTCGCGGGTCAAATGGGCCTGATCGGTGTAGCCGAGCTCGGCGGCCAGCGTGGCGAGGTCGATGCCCCGGTGGACCCGCTCCGCGGCTTCGTGCAGCCTGAAGCGGCGGATCACCCACTTGGGGCCGACGCCTACATAGTCCCGGAACAGCCGTTGCAGCGAGCGCACGGACCGCCCCGATCTGGCGGCCAGTTCGTCGACCCTGGTCATGGACATGTCGCTCTCCACCATCGCCACCAGTGCCGCGACCTCTTCCGCTGTCGGATCCTGATTCGGCCCCAGACTCCGTAGGAACCTCTCGATGAGCGCGATGGCGGCCCGAGCGTCGGGCTCGGCCAGGACCTGCTCGACCAGGGCCGCGCCCGCCGCGCCGTACATCTCGCTGATCTCCACGAACCGGCCGGTCAGCTGGGACACCGGACCGCCGAGGAACGGCCGGAAGCCACCGGGGCGAAAGCGTGTGCCGAGCACGCGGCCGCTGTCCCGCATCGTGTAGGAGAACCCTCCCCTGATCACTCCCGCGATCCGGTGGAAGTCCTGAGTGATCGTCATGTTCACGGTGGGGTGAGAGACGATGCGCTGTTCGTACGGCTCGGCGAGATCGGTCCACGTGACGACCCAGAAGTGCTCCACATACGCCGCGAGCTCGGGCGACGGCGCCTGCCGGAAGAAATCGAAGGCGTTGAGCCCGGCATACGGGTTGACCCAGCCGCGCTGTCGCGTTTCTACAAGCCGCCCTTCGGGCAGGCGAGGCACGCTGGTTGCCATGGAAGACATGATGCCGCTGATGACGCGCGCCACCGAACGGACCGGGAGATTGGTGCGGGCGGTGCGGCAGGAGCAGTTCGGGCTCGCGACACCATGCGCGAAGTTCGACGTCAAGGACCTGATCAACCACCTCGAGTGGGTGGCGGAGATGTTCGAGTCGCTGGGTCGCAAGGGGCCGAGCGTCGAGCAAGGACCTTACGCGGGCGACTTCCCCAAGCGAGCGGAGGGCACGCTGGCCGCCTGGTCGCGACCCGAGGCGTGGGAGGGGACCAGCCCCGACAGAGGCCTGCCGATGACCGCCCTGGCCCACATGTACCTCGTCGACATGGTCGTGCACGGCTGGGACCTGGCCAGAGCCACCGGTCAGGAGTACGAGCCGGACCTCGATGCCGTCTCGCGGGCGCTGCACTTCACTGAGCAGATGGTGGAGATGGGCAGGCGACGCGGTGTCTTCGGTGCGCCGGTGGCGGTGCCGGACGACGCCCCACAGTTCGACCGCCTGCTCGGCATCATCGGTCGGGATCCGGTCTGGACAGTGTGAGCCGGTCGGCGAAGTAGGCCGTGGGGGTCGTGCCGAGCGTACGGCTGAACATCGCGGTGAAGGCGCTGGGCGTGGCGTAGCCGAGGCCGGTGGCGACGGCGGTGACCGGTGTGCACCTGGCGAGCTGGGCGACCGCGTGTATGAGTCTGGCCTGCTGCACCCAGCGCGCGAGGCTCATGCCGGTCGCGGCGGTGAATCTGCGCTGCAGGCTGCGCGGACTCATGTGCGCGTAGGAGGCGGCGTCCGAGGTCGTCCACCGGCCGCCGGGCTCTCGCTGGATCGCCGCGCAGAGTTCGCCGAGTTGGGCGTCGGCGGGAGCGGGGAGGTGCAGCGCCGGGACGGGCAGTGGTGCGAGCTCCAGGAGCAGCAGTTCGATGACCTTGCCGTCGCGGCCTTCGCGCTCGTACTCGATCGGGAGCCGGGTCGCTTCGTCGATGAGTTCGCGTAGCAGCGGGGAGACCGAGACGACGGTGGGGGTCGCGGGCAGGTGCCAGGCCGACTGCGGCTCGATGTAGAGAGTGCGCATGGCCACCTGTCCAGCGCAGGTCATCGCATGGGTGAGTCCGGCCGGGACCCAGACTCCCCGGGTGGCGGGAACCACCCAGACGCCGTGACCGGTGGCGACGGTGATGGCGCCCGTCGTGCCGTAGATCAGTTGAGCGCGCCGGTGGTGGTGGGCGGGGATGTGATGGCCGTCGGGAAGGTCACGTGCCATCGCCGCGAGCGGCCTGGGAACGTGCTGGTAGTCGTCGCGGTGTTCGCTCTTGCCGTACATGGCTACATGGCGCAATCTCGATGAATGATGGCGTGGCCACGAAAGTATGCCAGTGGGAGGTCGGCCTACCGTCGGCTCATGTGATCCGACCCCACCCCGCCGCAGCCCTCGATCTCGGCCGTGACGGCCGCCGACCGGACCGGCGGCTGATCGCGCTCCTGGCCGCCACCAGCGCCGTAACGGCGGCCAACGTCTACCTCAACCAGCCTCTGCTCGGAGCGGTGGCCGCCTCGCTTGGCGTCGGCCGCGACACCCTCGGCGCCGTCCCGACCGCGACGCAGCTGGGCTATGCGGCAGGCATCCTCCTGCTCGTTCCGGCAGGCGACGGCCACGACCGGCGCCGGCTGATCCTCGGCCTCGGTACGGCGTCCGCGTTCGCGCTCGCCGCCTGCGCCCTGTCTCCTTCGGCGTGGTTCCTGATCGTGTCGAGCTTCGCCGTCGGCCTGCTGTCCCCGGTCCCGCAGTTGGTCACCCCCCTCGCCGTCGCCCTGGCCGGAGGAGACACCGGACGAGACACCGCAGGAGACACCGCAGGAGACACCGGAGGAGACAAGGGAGACGGGGGACGGGCCAGGGGCAGGATCGTCGGCGTCGTGCAGGGTGGCCTGTTGGTCGGCGTGCTCGCCTCCCGCGCCTACTCCGGGGCGTTCGCCGAGGTGGCCGGGTGGCGTGCCGTGTACGGCTGTTCCTGCGCGCTCACCCTCGTGCTCGTGATCGTTCTGCGGCGGGCGCTGCCCCATGTCCCGGCGGCCGCCCGCATCTCTTACCGCGCCACGCTGGCATCGCTCCCGAAGTTGTTCGTGTCCCGGCCGCTGATCCGGCGGATCACCATTTCGGGGGCGCTGGTCGGCATCGCGTTCGGTGCCTTCTGGACGACGCTGACGTTCCTGCTCGAGCGGCAGTACCACTTCGGCTCGTCGACGATCGGGCTGTTCGGGCTGGTCGCCGCGGCCAGCGCCCTCGCCTCGCCGTACGCCGGGAGGATGACCGAGCGCCTCGGGAGGCGTAGGGCGCTGGCGGTGCTCATCGGCCTGGTCATCGCGGGATGGCTGATCCTGCTGCCGGGTGCCACGGGCCTCTGGTGGCTGATCGCGGGCGTGCTCGTCCTCGACGTCGGCGTCTGGGGCAGTCAGGCGGTCTGCCAGACGGTCCTGTTCACGCTCGATCCCGCCACCCACAACCGCCTCAACACCGTCTACTTCACTCTGCGGTTCCTGGGCATCGCGCTCGGGTCGCTGCTCGGCTCACTGGCGTGGGCGGGCGGCGCATGGCCCGCCGTGGTGACCACCGGCGTCGTCGCCGCTCTGGCCGGGCTGCTAGTCTGCCTCCTCCCCACCACCGGATGGACCGCCGCACCGAGTGCGAGCAGCAGCAACCCGGCCGAGGCCCACGCGGCCCAGTCGCCCAGCACGGTGTAGAGCGTCGCCGAGCCCTCCCGGGGCAGGGTCGCCGTGACCGTGGTCATGCCTGACTTGTCGCTGTAGCGCTCGGCCACGATCCGGCCGCGGTCGTCGCTGACCGTCAGCCATCCCTGGCGTGCGGCACGGGCCACCGCCACGCCGCTCTCCACGCCGCGCACCACCGCCATGCGGCTGTGCAGCCACGCGTCCTCGTCGAAATCCCAGGCGGGCGCGAGCAGGGCGGCGGCGCCGGCCTTGCGGTAGTCCCTGACCAGGCCCGGGTAATCGAGGTCCTTGCAGATGATGAGGCCGAGTCGGTTGCCGTCGAGGAAGGCCAGGCTGGTGCCGGGCCGGAATTTGCGCTCCACCCCGGGGATCATGTGGTGCTTGTCGTAGCGCGCGCCGGAGGGGTAGCTCACCGCGCTGTTGGTCTCCATGGCGATTCCCGCGACCACCTCCACGCCCGGGCGGGTGAACGGCAGGTCGGTGGTCGTGAAGACCTTCTCGGGCAGCACCACGATCTCCGCACCGCGGGCCACCGCGGTGTCAATGGCCTCGCCGTACCGGCGGACGAGATCCTCGGAGTCGTCCGTCGCGACCAGTGCGACCTTCCGTCCTCCGGTGTCGGCGGGCGTCGCGAGCCGTACGAACCCGTGGCCGAGCGTCAGCGTGACCAGGACACCGGAGAGGACCGCCGTACGTGGCCGCAGGACCGCGATCGAGGCGGGCACGAACAGCAGGAGGAAGGTGATGCCCCAGACCCCGGTGACGGAGGCGGTCTGCAGCATGGGCAGGAAGTCGGCCTGCGTGTACGCCAGACTCCACCAGGCCCCGTGCGGTCCGGCGAGGTTCATGACGTACTCGGTGGAGACCCAGACGGCCGGTACGGCTGCCGCCGCCAGGAGCGGCCTGCCGCGCACGAGCAGGGTGCGGAAGAGCAGCACGCCCAGGCCGTAGCAGAGCGCCGGGCCGATGATGAGGGCGGCGGTCAGTGCGGGCGGCATCTCGAGGGTCCGGGTGAAGTACGGCCACATCTGCACCTGGCCGGCGATCCAGACGAGCGTCCCGGCGGCGAATGCCGTACCCCTGCCCGCCCGGCGAGCCAGGAACAGGACGGGCAGCGGCGCGAGCCAGGTGAGCCACCAGACGGGGTGGAGACCGGTGCCGAAGTGCATCAGGACGGCGGAGGCGAGGATGAGGAGGATGCGTTCCATGCCGACGATCGTGCTTTTCCCCACCCTGCCGGCGCGTCAGTCGCGGGTGCGATCTCCGTTGTCACTCTCACCGGCGACCACCAGCCCGGATTCGTAGGCCAGCACCACGGCCTGGACCCGGTCCCGCAGGTCCAGCTTGGTGAGCATGCGGCTGACGTGCGTCTTGACCGTGTGCTCGGTGACCACGAGCGCGGCGGCGATCTCCGCGTTCGACAGGCCGCGCGCGACCAGCCTCAGTGTCTCCCGCTCACGGTCGGTCAGCGCGTCCAGCCTGGCCGCCAGCCGGGGCGCGACGTCGTGGGCGGGCCTTCGCACCAGGTCCTCGAGCAGTCGCCTGGTGGCCGCCGGGGCGAGCAGGGCCTCGCCCGAGGCGACGATGCGCACGGCGTGGGCCAGTTCGTCGCGCCGGATGTCCTTGAGCAGGAACCCGCTCGCTCCCGCCCGGACCGCGTCGTAGACGTACTCGTCGAGGTCGAACATGGTCAGCACGAGCACCTTCGCGGCGGTGGCGGCGCAGATCTCCCTGGTCGCCTCGATGCCGTTCACGCCCGGCATGCGCACGTCCATCAGGACCACGTCCGGCTGGAGCCGCCTGGCCTCGGCGATCGCCTCCGCGCCGTCGGCGGCCTCGCCGACCACCTCCATGTCCGGCTGCGCGCCCAGGATCAGCCCGAACCCCGCGCGAAAGAGGTCCTGGTCGTCGGCGATCATCACCCGCAACATGCGGGTCATTCAAGCGGAAATTCAGCGTTCACCACGAACCCCCCGTTCCGTCCTGCCCCGGCCGTGAGCGTGCCGCCGCATGCCGCCGCCCGTTCCCGCATCCCGGCCAGCCCGTAGCCGCCGCCATCGCCCGGCCCCCGCCCGTCGTCGGCGACCTCCACCGTCAGGTTCTCCCCCCAGGTCAGAGAGAGGCGTACGGCACGCGTGCCGGCGTGTTTGCGCACGTTGGTGAGCGCCTCCTGAACGATGCGGTAGACGGCCGCCTCGACGCTCTCCGCGACCGGACGCGAGGTGCCGACGGTCCTGCTCACCACATCGAGGCCGCTGCGCTCGCTCAGCGCGGGAAGGTTGGCCAGGCGGGGCTGGAGCAGTGCCTCGCCGGCACGGCCCCACGCCTGACCGCCGTCGGCCGGGTTCCGCAGTGCGGCGAGCACACCCCGAAGCTCGGTCAGCGCGCTTCTTCCCGTGTTCGCGATCGCATCGAAGACCGCCTCGGCCCTGCCCGGGTCGCTGCGCACCACCACCGGCCCGGCCTCGGCCTGAACCACCATCAGCCCGACGGAATGGGTGACGATGTCATGCATGTCGCGCGCGATCCGGGTGCGTTCCTCGGCCGCCGCCGCGACGTGCTCCTGCTCCTGCCGCCGTGCCCGCTCGGCCAGTTCGGCCGCGCGCGAGCGGCTCGCCCTGGCACTGGTGCCCAGCGCGTAGGCGGCCACGAAGGCGGTACCCATCAGCCGGAAGGTCTCGTCGTCCTCTCCCGGCAGCACCAGCGAGACGCCCACAGCAGCCACGATCGCCGGAATCGCCGCGAATCTCTTCCACATGGGGCTCAGATCGGCGATCGTGTAGACGGCCAGCAGCGGCCCGAAGGGCAGGAACGGTTTCTCCCACATCACCATCACGGACATCGCCGCGCCGACCACCACCGCCACGACCATCGGCGCCCGCCTGCGCCACCACACCGGCACCGACGCCAGCAGCCCCAGCCCGATGATCCACCATGGTTTGGGATCGGGCAGGACGAGCGGGCCGACCGTGGCGAGGACCACGCACACCGCGAGCGCCCCGTCTATCGCCCTGCCGACCCGGCCCGCTGCGATCATCCGTCCATTATCAGGACGTGTCGCCCCCTCCGCCCTCACCCTCCAGAGTGAACGTCCCTGTCATTCCAGGGAGCGACCGTCCGCGGGACGACTCAGGCGTCGCTCAGCCGGCGGAGTCCTTGCGTGCCGACCGAGCGGCATGGACGGTGCCCAGATAGGCGTCGGTCCAGGCCGCGACGTTCTTGATGATGGCGTGCAACGCCCGCCCGGAATCCGTGAGCGCGTATTCGACCTGCGGCGGGATGGTGGGGTGGACCGTCCTCGTCACCAGGCCGTCCCCCTCCAGGGCGCGCAGGGTCGAGGTCAGCACGCGCTGGGTGATGGGGCTGACCAGCCGCCGCAACTCGTTGAACCGCCGAGGTCCGGCCGCAAGTTCGTCCATCACGACGGCCGACCATTTGTCCCCCACGCGGCCCAGGATGCTGCGGACGACGTCGCACGGGTCCAGTTCCTCCGCCGTCGGCGACGCCGCGCCTTTTCGCGCATCGGCCATGGGGTTCCCTTCGGGATACCAGGGCACTTTCAACTGCCTTCTTGCAGCTGAGTAGGCGTGCCGAGAACCTGATTCCTGGTTCTCGGACCGTATCAAAGGCGGCATCAAAGACGTCATAAAAAGTGGCATCACGGACATCGACGCGCGCAGCCGTCCGGACTCGTCTCCATGTCCGAGATCCGTGTCGGAGACCCGGGTCAGAGGTGCGCGCGATTTCCCCTAAGCCGACGTGTCACCACGGCATGCCGGAAGATCGCGGCCCGAGACGAACACGAAAAGTGACGTGAAGCATACGAGGAGTGCATGATGAGTTTCCCCCTTCCGACACCCGGCGACGACCCGAGATACACCAAGCGCGGAGCGCTCTACGTGCCCGCCGGTGAGGGCCCCGCCATCTGGGCGGCCGGCGACGTTTACACGATCAAGGCCACGGCCTCGCAGACCGGTGGACGCCTCGGCTTCATCGACGCGTCGGTGCCCCCGGGCGGAGGCCCCGAGGCGCATGTCCACAACGACCACGACGAGACGTTCTTCCTCATGTCCGGGGAACTCGAGTTCCTCGACGGCGGCGAGACGTTCACCGCGCGCGCGGGGGACTTCATCCATGTGCCCCGGGGGACCCGTCATCGGTTCAAGAACAACGGACTGCACACCGTGAAGATGATTTTCCTGTTCACCCCCGGCGGCCCCGATGAGGGATTCATCGATCTCTTCCCCAAGGCCGTGCCCGGCGAGCTGCCTGGGCCGCCGACCGCGGAGCAGATCGAGCGCATGATGACGATGGGGGCGCGGACCAACACCGACCTCCTCCCCGATCTTCCCCAGTGATGCCGTAGGTGCCCGGCGCCGATGTGCCACGAGGCCGTGCCGGCGATTTCGCCGCCGGCGCGGCCTCGTGACACCGTCGGTCCGTCTCTACTCGTCCGCGTCCTCGTCGTCGGGCGGCGGGTCGGGCAGTCGCCAGCCCGCGATGAGCAGCGGCGTCGTGTAGTGGGTCGCGGCCAGTGTCAGGGCGGTCGGTCCGATCAGCGCGAGCGGGATGGTGATCGACAGAGGCCCGTTCTGCCAGCTCACGAAGTTCGCCAGGATGAACAGCAGGGCGAGGACGGCGGTGGTCGCACCGTGCGCCGACGTGTAGGCCCGGTGCCGTTCGGTCCGCTGCCGCTCGTCGAGGTACTGCTCGGGGAGGTACATGGCGCCTCGCGTGGCCGCGTGCAGCCAGCTGGTCACCGGAAGCCCGACGACCAGGCTGATGCCGAACATCGACAGGTAGACGTTGCGCGCCAGGTCGCTGGGCGCGTACTGGGCGATCACCACGAGCCCGGCCCAGAGGATGACCAGCGCGGCCACGCCCGCCACCACCAGACGCCGCCGGGCGGCCCGCGTGGCCCAGAGCCGGTTGGCCGGGAGGTTCTCCAGGCGGTCCCGCCGCTTCTCCCACGTGCTGCTCATGACGACCCCAGTCTGGCGAACGGGCGGAGGGAGAAGATGACCTCCACCGGGACCTCGAAGTATTCGGCGATCTTCAGGGCGAGGAACAGCGAGGGGCTGTACTCGCCCCGCTCCAGGTAGCCCACCGTCTGGTAGTGCACCCCCAGAGCCGTCGCCAGGTCCTTGCGGGAGATGCCCCGCTCCGCCCTGAGCATCGGGATCCTGTTGTAGACGATCTCGTTGGACACCGTGAATCCTCACTTGCGTGTGACCCTGCGCAGCAGCCACGGTGCCAGCACCATACCGGCGACCGCCCAGGCCCCCATCACCATCGCGGCCGTTCCGAGCTCCCACGCCTTGTGCAGCTCACCGCCGGGGGAGTCGAAGAACGCCGCCCGCAGTCCGTGCCCCTGCCAGTAGAGCGGGAAGACCTGCGCGATCCACTGCACGGGCGCGGGCATCATCGTCATGGGAATCATCACCCCCGAAGCGATCATCAGCAGCATGGTGGGCAGGCCGACGACCGCGGCGGCCGCCTTCGCCGTGGGCAACATCGCCCCGATCATCGCGCCGAGCGGGATGACCGAGAGGGCGCCAAGGCCCAGGACCCAGATCAGCGTCGCCCAGCCGTACAGGGTGGAGGGCAGCGCGACGCCGCCGATGGCGCCGCCGATCGCCAGCATCAGCGCCGAGTGCACGGCGATGTGGAGGATCAGCGACACCGCCCGGCCGGTGATGTAGACGGGCACACCGCGCGGGAGCAGGCGCAGCCGGAGCAGCGCGCCCTCCTCCCGGTCGGCCGCGATCAGCATGGGCAGCGTCATGATCCCGGCGGAGAACACCGTGAACGCGACGAATCCGACCGTCATGAACGCGGTCATGTCGACGCCCCCGCCGGCGGGGTTGCGGCCGATCCAGAGGATGAGCATCAGGTACATGACCAGGCCGGCGATGTTGGTGCCGAGTTCCTTGCGATCGCGCAGGATGGAGTTCTGCTCGATCAGGCCGCGCCTGATCCCGAGTGCCATCGTGTTCACGCCGCGCTCCTTTCCACCAGGTTGAGGTAGCTCTCTTCGAGGGAGGGCCGCCGGATCTCCAGCCCGGGGACCGGTCCGCCGTATCGCTGGTGCAGCCGCCAGGCCAGTTCGGACGGGTCGTCCGTCCGCTCGCTTCCGTCCCGCCACCGCACCAGGGAGGGCGCCTGTACGGTCGCCGCCACCTCCTGCGGGGTGCCGTGGACCGCGATGCCGCCGTCGAGGAGCACGGCGACGCGGTCGGCGAGTCGCTCGGCCTCGGCGAGGTCGTGCGTGGTGAGCAGGATCGTGATGTCCAGGCTCTCGATGAGCTCGTGGAACTCCCTGCGGGCCTCCGGGTCGAAACCGGTGGTCGGCTCGTCGAGGAAGAGCAGTTCGGGCCGGCCGACGATGCCCAGCGCGACATCGAGCCGTCTGCGCTGTCCGCCGGACAGCTCCCGGACCCTGGAGGTCGCGTGGCCGTCGAGCCCCAGCGTCCGCAGCAGCTCGTCGGTGTCCCACGGATCGGGGTAGTGGGCGGCGACATGGTCGAGCAGGGTCCGCACCTGCCACCGCGGGTGGTCGTGCCAGTTCTGCAGCACCGTGCCGAGTCTCGCCCGCCAGGCGTCGGCGCCGCGGGCCGGGTCCTCGCCGAGCACCTCGACGTCGCCGGCGGCCCTGATCCGCAGTCCCTGAAGGATCTCGATCGTGGTCGTCTTGCCGGCGCCGTTCGGGCCCAGCAGGGCGACGGTCTCGCCGCGTCGCAGGTCCAGGTCCAGCCCGCGCAGGACCTGTCGTTCGCCGTACGACATCCGCAACCCGCGGGCGCTGATCACAGTATCCATGCGAGGGAATGTAGTACTTCTGCTACATCTTCGACAATACCTAGGACGGAAGTGAGTAGTTTTCGGGCATGCGGCAGCCACGGTCGTCAGTGGACGATCGTCAGTTGGCCGCCTGGTTCTTGCAGATGTTCTGCGTGGCCGTACGGGCCGAGGGGGTCGCCGCCGGCTTGGGGGTCGTCCCGCCGCCGGCCTGGACCTTCACCCGCTTGACCGTGTTGTTCTTCTGGCCGAGGACGACCTCGATGCTCTTGACGTCGTCCCTCTCCCGCAGCTCTGCTCCGGGGAACGCGGCGGCCACGGTCCGGGCGGAGTCCTCCCGGCCGGCCGGATAGCGGATCACGGTGTTGGTGAAGTCCCGCTCGGGCACGTCGCCGGGGCTCGACGGGACCATGAAGCCGGCCGCCAGCAGGCTCGACCTGGTTTTGGCGCCCAGCCCGGTGATCAGGGTGCCGTTGAGGACGCGGACCGCGATGCGCCCCGGGGGAATGGTCAGTGCGGTCGGCGAAGCGGACGGCGTCGCGCCCGCGGACGCGCCCGCAGGTGAGGAGGCCGAGGCGGACGGCGCGGGGGAGCGGCGCTTGACCGGCCCGGCCTGCAGTTCGTCCGCGGCGATCCGGCGGAACAGTTCCCGGGCCGCGGGCTTGTCCCACAACACGGCGGACTCGCCCGTCGGCGCCTTGTAGTTCACGTCGGACAGCGGCACGGTCGCGAACGAGACGTCGTCGGTGGAGACGTCCTTGAGCTGGTTGGCCAGCCCGAGCAGGTCCTCCGACAGCGCCTTGTCCACGGTCAGCGTCTTGAGCGTCGAGTTGACGAGCCCGGCCAGCTTGATCGGGTCGGTGAGCGTGTCGCCGCTGAGCGCCTTGCCGAGAAGCGCCGAGATGACCTGCTGCTGCCTGTCGATGCGGTCGAGGTCGGCCCGGGCGGTGGCTCGCGTCCGCGCGTACGCGAGCGCGTCCACCCCGTTGAGGTTGTAGGTGCCCGCCTGCAGCGACAGCCGGGTCTTCGGGTCGTCGATGGCGATGGGCGTGCAGACGGTGACGCCGCCGAGCGATTCGACGACGTCGATGAAGCCGAGCACGTTGACCTCGACGTAGTGGTTGATGCGCAGCCCGGTGGCCTGCTCGACCGTCTTCACCGCCAGCTTGGCCCCGCCGAACTGGTACGCCGAGTTGATCTTGTGGGTGCCCTGGCCGGGGATCTCGGTCCAGGTGTCCCTCGGCAGGCTGACGACGGTGACCTTCTTGTGGTCCTCGGAAAGGTGGACGACCATCATCGTGTCGCTGCGCTCGCCGGACTCACGCCCGAGATGGAGCTGGACCTGCTGGCGGCGGCTGAGGTCGTCGCGCTTGTCGACGCCGACGAGGAGGATGTTCATCGCACCCGTGGCGGGGGCGTCGGTCGTGCCGGCGTCGACGGACTGGATGCGGCTCGCCGCGTAGTTCGGCACCAGCCACATCACGCCGGACCCGAGCAGGACGACGCTGGACAATGAGCCCGAGATGAGAAGAGAGCGGAGGTTCGTCCGGCTTCGACGGGCGCGACGGGCCGCGATCCTGATCCCGCCGTAGGCGTCCCCCCCTACGTGGACGCCGGAGTCGCCGATCTCATCGTCGTCGCCAGGCATTCGCGGTCACCCTTTCGGTTGCCGTCTCCACCCCTCCGTACAGTAGCGTGAGCGCAGCCATGAAGCCCTTTCCCGACTCGCGCCAAACCGGCCAGGCCCCCCCGCGCGACTGGCCCCCCATATCGGTGATCATGCCGGTGCTCAACGAGGAACGGCACCTGCGCGATGCCGTCTTGCAGGTCCTCGACCAGAAGTACGACGGCCCCATCGAAGTCGTCATCAGCGTCGGCCCGTCCCGCGACCGCACGCAGGAGGTGGCCGACGCGATCGCCGCCGAGGACCCCCGCGTCGTCGTCGTGGCCAACCCGACCGGCCGCACCCCCAACGGCTTGAACGTGGCGATCGCCGCGTCGAGCAATCCGATCATCGCCAGGGTCGACGGGCACGCGATGCTCCCGTCCGACTATCTGCGCGAAGCCGTGGAGACCCTGGAGGAGACCGGCGCCGACAACGTCGGCGGCATCATGGCCGCCGAGGGGATCAGCCCGTTCGAGCAGGCCGTGGCGTGCGCGATGACGTCCAGGATCGGCGTCGGCAACGCGCGGTTCCACACCGGTGGTGAGCAGGGCCCGGCGGACACCGTCTATCTCGGCGTCTTCCGGCGTGCGGCGCTCGACCGCGTCGGCGGCTACGACGAGCACTTCCAGCGGGCCCAGGACTGGGAGATGAACCACCGCATCCGGGAGACCGGCGGCCTGGTGTGGTTCCAGCCCCGCATGCGGGTCTCCTACCGGCCCCGTCCGAACGTCAAGGCGCTGGCCAAGCAGTACTTCCACTACGGCCGATGGCGGCGGGTCGTCTCGCGCACCCACAAGGGCACGATCAACCTGCGCTACCTCGCCCCGCCCGCCGCGGTGCTCGGCGTCGTCCTCGGGCTGGTCGTCTCCCCGTTCTTCTGGCCCGGACTGCTGATCCCCGCCGCCTACATCGTGGCGATCCTCGCCGGATCGGTGCTCACCGGACGGAGCCTGCCTCCGGCCGCTCTCCTGCGGCTGCCCCTCGTCTACGCCACCATGCACCTGTCCTGGGGCAGCGGGTTCCTGACCAGCCCGTCCCGGCTCAGCAAGGTCCGGCCCGAGGCCGAGCGGGCGCGCCTGCAGGACCTGTTCGAGGACTGACCCCCCACGGCGTCCTCGCCGTCCGGCAGGCAGGCGAGGACGCAGGGAAGCCGATCATCGCGTGAGGCGGACGTCCACCACCTGTCCCGTGCGGTCCGACAGCAGGACGTCGAGGCCGGTGCGGGCGACCGCCTCAGGCGCGATCTGTCCCGCGGAGTCCGGCGAGGGCGCGACAGGGACGGCGGAGCCCGCCCGGTCGTAGTTCAGGCAGTTCACCCGCACGCCCTGGGCGGCCCATTCGTCGGCGAGCGCCTCGGCGAGGTTCACGACCGCGGCCGTCGCGGACGCCTGGAGGCTGTGGCCTGCCCGCCCGTGGGTGTGCGCGGACGAAACGCAGAGCAGCAGGTGCCCGCGGGACTCGGCCAGATAGGGGAGCGCGGCCCTGGCGACGGTGACCGGGCCGAAATAGTCGACCGCCACGATCTCGGCGAGCGCGGACTGGCCGACGTCGGCCAGCATGCCGGTGTGCGTGGCCGACGCGACGTTCACGACGTGGTCGATGCGGCCGGTCTCGGCGTGCACGCGCGCGAGCGTCTCCTCCACGGCGCGGGCGTCCTCCACGCGCACGCCGCCGCGGCCGCGTGAGAACGAGCGGACCGTCGCGCCGTAGCCCTTGGCGAGGTCGGCGAACTCGGCGAACTCGGTCCCGAGGCCGTGCCCGCCGCCGAAGACCACCAGCGTCCGGCCGTCGAGGCCGCGGCGGCACTCGTCGTCGGTGAGGGCGGGCGCCGCCCGCCCGCGCAGCCGGAAGAGCCCGTCCGCGATGTACGCGTCGACCGGATGGGTGACCTTCATGTTCTGCTCGCTGCCCGTGACCAGGTGGATCGGCACGTCCGGCAGATAACGCAGGACGACGCCGCAGTCGTCGGTCGCGGGCCGCTCGGCGAAGCCCGGGTCGGCGAAGGCCCGCCGATAGGCCTCCCGGACGACGGACAACCGGAAGCACTGAGGCGTCTGCCCTCGCCGGAGCAGTGAGCGGTCGGGGATCTCCCTGACGGTCTCGCCGTGCGGGCCGGGGGCGGCGACCAGGACGGTGTCGGACGACGGGATCACCACGTCCACGGCCTCGTGGTGGCGGAGCGCGGCGACGCACTCGCTGATCACCCGCGGCTCGACGAACGGCCGGACGGCGTCGTGCAGCAGCACGTCGCACTCCTCGTCGCCCAGCGCCTGCAGGGCGCGCCATGTCGACTCGCTGCGGCTCGCGCCGCCTTCGAGGATCTTGGTCACCTTGGCGTAACCGTTCCTGCGCACCAGGTCGGCGGCCTCGTCGACGAAGCCGGGGGCCATCAGCACCACGACCTCGTCGACCTCCGGATGGCCGTCGAACGTGTCGAGCGTGTGCTCGATGATCGTCCTACCGGCGATCTTCAGCAGCTGCTTCGGCGTGTTCAGGCCCATCCGCTGCCCGATACCTCCGGCAAGCACCACTCCGACCGTCCGAAGGCGTGACTCCGCGATCATGATCTCCTCCCCACCTGACCATACCCGCGTCAGGAGAAGGGCAAGGCGATTGCCACGTCGTGATCACTCGGTTACGTTGCGATGTGACTCTCGGGGGGGTGGTCGAGCTGGGAAGCGGGAACGTGATGGGCGCAGATCTGACCAGGCACGGTGTCTCGGGCGATTCCGGCAATATCGTGTCTCGTGCGGAGGCCGCCCGGAGTGTGGCGGTGGTCCTGGCCACCACACCTCTCGCCGGACTGGCCTGCGCGGGGGGCAGCCTCCTCAGCCGGCTGACCCGCCAGCTGATCCTGCTGCCGGTCCGGGACGTCCACGTGGTGACGCGGGGCGACGACAGCTTCGCCGGCCTGGACGGCATGACAGGGCTGAAGGGCGCGGGCGAGTTCCGGCACACCGTCGTCGCGAGCGACGGGCTCGCCGAGGACCTGCGGATCGTGGCGAAAGTGGCCAGGTCGTCCACGAGCGCTGTGGCGGTTCTCTCCGGAGACGTGGTCGCCCACACCGAGGCGCTGGCCGTCCTCCTGGAGCATCCGTCGAGGGGCACCGGCGCCATCGTCGGCGACGGGGAGGCGGGACCGCTCCGCCCGCCCGTCAGGACCGAGTGGAGCACGGTGGTGTCCGCGGGCAACTCCTTCCATCAGGTCGAGTGGCCCAACGGCACCTTCCGCGGAGTCCTCCAGGTGGGGGAGGCGCATCTCGCGAGCCTGGCCGACGTGGCCGACGAGCTCGCGGAACTCGCGCAGAGCCGGCGGCTCGGTCGCGCCGGTGACACCGAGGTGGCCGAGCTGCTGCTGACCGGGCTCGTGCGCGCGGGAGTGCCCGTACGCGCCGCCGCCATCGGCCCGCTGCACTGTGAGAGGGTCGCCGGCCAGATCGCGGCGGACGACGCCGTTCAGCGGCTCGCAGAGGTCGACGAACAGGCCGCCCGGCTGGACGCGGCGGTCAAGACCGGCGACGGCTTCTTCGCGACCTACTGCGTCAGTTCGTGGTCGCGGCACCTCGTACGGCCGGCCGCGCGGCTGAGCCTCACGCCCAACGCGGTCACGGGCATCTCCATCGGCCTGGCGGCCATCGCCGCCCTCTGGTTCTCCGAGGGCCAGCGGGTCGCCATGCTCATCGGCGCCCTCGCCCTCTACCTGTCCTTCGTGCTCGACTGCGTCGACGGCCAGCTCGCGCGCTACACCCGGACGTTCTCGCCGTTGGGGAACTGGCTCGACGCGATCTCCGACCGGGTGAAGGAGTACGTCGTGTACGCCGCCCTCGCCGTCGGCTACGCCGCCGCTCCCGAAGGGCCGCGCGGCATCTGGGCGATGGCGGTCGCGGTGATGATCCTCCAGACGATCCGGCACCTGGTCGACTTCTCCTACGCCGGGTCGGTGGCGGACGCGGCCAGGGCGGCGGACGACACGAAACCGGAACGTTCGCTCGCCGTCCCCTGGGACGGGGCGCCGGGAACACGTCCCCCGTCCGCCGGGGCCGCGTCCGTTCTCGCGCTGTCCCGGCGGCTCGACTCGGGCGTCGCCTACTGGCTCAAGAAGATCGTCGTGCTGCCCATCGGGGAGCGGATGGCGCTGATAGCCGTCACGGCGGGCCTGTTCGACGCCCGGGTGACGTTCCTCGCCCTGCTCGTCTGGGGCGGTGGGGCACTCCTCTACACGCTCGCCGGCCGGATCGCGAGGTCCTTCGCATGATGCGAGGCAATTCATGATCTCCGTACAGATGACGCGCGTCCCGCGCAGCGCCGTGGTGGCCTACCGCGACGACGGGCTGCTCGCCCGGGGCATGGGCCTGCTGGTCGTCGGCCAACTGCCCCCGCTCTTCCCGGCGGTCGTGGGGGCCTTCGTGACCGGGGTCCTGCTGGTCATGGGGGTGGCAAGCGTCGACGACGTCGCCGTGTTCGCCCCCGCGGCGACGCTGCTGCTGGCCGGCGCGGGCAGCTCCCACCGGCACGACGGGCGGCTCGACTGGCTCGTGCCGCCGATCCTGCGGCTCACCGAGTACGGCTTCGTCGCCTCGATCGGCTTCGCCCGGTCCGTGCCGCCGCTGCTCATCATGGCGGTGCTCGGCGCCATGGCCTTCCACCACTACGACATCGTCTACCGGGTGCGGCAGCACGTGTATCCGCCGCACTGGCTCGCCCCGGCGGGACTGGGCTGGGACGGCCGCATGCTGGTCATCGCCGCCGGAGGCCTGTTCGGCGTGGTGACCCCGGACTTCTGGATCCTCGCCGTCTATTTGTGGGGGCTGTTCCTGTGGGAGAGCCTCACGTCCTGGCTCGCCGCACCCCGGCGGGCGGAGGTGGCGGGCGCGATGGAGCCCGGCTGAGCCGTGTTGCGCGCACACACCGGTGCGGCACGCGTGGTTAACTACAAGCCAACTCTGGCTTACACAATCAGGACCAAAAGCCAACTAACCTTTGAGGTTACTGTCTGACGGTCGACCTCGAGGAGTGCGGAAATTGCTCGGAATGGTGCTGGCAGCAGGGGCTGGACGCCGCCTGCGGCCGTACACCGACACCCTGCCCAAGGCATTGGTGCCGGTCGACGGTGAGACCACGATCCTCGACATCGCCCTGCGCAACCTCGCGCAGGTCGACCTCCGCGACGTGGTGGTCATCGTGGGCTACCAGGCGCAGGCCGTGCACGAGCGCAAGGCCGACCTCGAGCGGCGTCACGGGGTCACGCTGACGCTCGTCCACAACGACAAGGCCGAGGAGTGGAACAACGCGTACTCGTTGTGGTGCGCGCGCGACTACTTCGGGCAGGGCGCGTTGCTGGTCAACGGGGACACCGTCCATCCGGTGTCCGTCGAGCAGACGCTGTTGTCGGCGGACGACGGCGGGGACATCCTGCTCGCGGTCGACGACGTGAAGTCCCTCGGCGACGAGGAGATGAAGGTGACCCTCGAGGACGGCCGCCTCAAGAGGATCACCAAGCTGATGGAGCCCGCCGAGGCGTACGGCGAGTACATCGGCGCGACGCTGATCAGGCCCGGTGCGGCGGACCGGCTGGCCGACGCGCTCAAGACGACGTTCGAGCGTGACCCGCAGCTCTACTACGAGGACGGCTACCAGGAGATGGTCGCCCGTGGGGAGAAGATCGCGGTCGCGCCGATAGGCAAGGTCGACTGGGTCGAGGTGGACAACCACGACGACCTGGCGAAGGCCCGTGAGATCGCATGCCGCTACTAGGAACGCCGGGCCGCCCGGCTCCCCGACCCCGCGCGCACGACACTCTCGCCGCCTGAGGAGTTCTCATGCCGATTCTGGCAAGGATGCTCCCCGCCCCCCTCACGATGGAGGTCCGGCGGGGCGCGATAGCGCAACTGGGCGCGTTGCTCGCCGACAGCCGGGTCGCCACCTCCGGCCGGGTCGCGGTCGCCGTGGGCGCGAGCCAGGGCGACAGGATCGCGGAGGTCATCGCCCCCTCGCTGGGTGAGGCGCGGGTCTTCCGGGTGCCGGACGGCACCGTCGACGCTGCCGTCTCACTGGGCGCCGACCTGCGCAAGGGCGCCTACGAGGCCGTCGTAGGAGTCGGCGGCGGCAAGACCATCGACGCGACCAAGTACGCCGCCTCGCTGGCCGGCATCCCGATGGTCGCGGTGGCGACCAACCTCTCGCACGACGGCATCTGCTCGCCGGTCGCCTCCCTGATCCACGAGGGCGGGAAGGGCTCGTTCGGCGTGCCCATGCCGCTGGCGATCATGGTCGATCTCGACTTCGTGCACGACGCGCCGGCCGCCCTGGTCAGAAGCGGCGTCGGCGACGTGGTGAGCAACCTGTCGGCCATCGAGGACTGGCACCTCGGCGCGGCCGAACGCGGCGAGCCCATAGACGGGCTGGCGATCTCCATGGCGCGCACCGCGGCTGAGGCGGTGCTCGGGCGGTCGGACTCGATCGAATCCGACGCCTTCCTGACCGTGCTCGCCGAGGCTTTGATTCTCTCCGGCATGTCTATGGTCATCGCCGGGTCAAGCCGCCCGAGCAGCGGCGGTGATCATGAGATCCTGCATGCTGTGGATCAGCTTTACCCCGGAACGTCCAATCACGGCGAGCTTGCCGGGATCGGCGCGGCGTTCTGCTTCTACCTCCGCGAGGACGCCCGCCGTCTCGGCGAGGTCGCCGGGTGCCTCAGGAGCCACGACCTGCCCGTCGTTCCGGGGGATGTCGGCCTGACCCTCGAGCAGTTCACCGACGCGGTGATGCTGGCTCCGAGCACGCGGCCCGGCCGCTACACCATCCTCGAGCACCTTCGGCTTTCTGAGACCGAGGTCCGCGCGAAAGTTGAGGGATATGTCCACGCCGTCGGTCGCTGAGCTCCGCGCGGTCGCCCAACCGCAGACCACGATGGACCGCCGCAGCGGCGAACACTGGGCGGGCCTGCTCTACATGAGGCACCTGTCCATCTACGCCACCTGGCTGCTGGCCAAGACGCCCATCACGCCCAACCAGGTCACCGGCCTGATGATCGTGGCCGGGGTGGCGGCGGGAGCCGTCCTCGCCCTGCCGGGCCTGTGGGCGGCGCTGGCGGCGGCCGTGCTGATCCAGCTCTACCTCCTGCTCGACTGCTCGGACGGCGAGCTCGCCCGGTGGACGCGCCGCACGTCGATCACCGGCGTGTACCTCGACCGGGTCGGCCACTATTTCGCCGAGGCCGCGCTGCTCATCGGACTGGGTTTCCGGGCCTCGGAGACCGTGCCCGACTGGTACACCATCCTCGGTTTCGCCGCCGCGCTGGGCGCGATCCTGATCAAGTCGGAGACCGACCTCGTGGACGTCGCCAGGGCCCGCTCGGGCCTCGTGGCGGCGACCGAGACGTCGGCGGGGGAGTTCACGTCGAGCCGCCTGGGCCTGGCCAGAAAGGTGGTCGGGGCGCTCAAATTCCACCGGGTGATCCAGGCCATCGAGCTGTCGATCATCGTCGTGATCGCCGCGGTGCTGGACTTCTGGTTCCCCGCCACGCGGATCCTGGTCGTCGCGTGCGCGATCATCGCCGCCCTCCAGCTGATCCTGCATCTGGTGAGCATCCTCGCCTCGAGGCGGCTCACGTGATCAGTCCCACCTGTACGTATCGGACCGGCGGCCGGGGGAAAACCGGTCGTCCGTACATGCGTGGTTCGGTAGGGGTTTCCCGGGAGTTCCGATACTCTTATTTTGCAGTAAATAAGGCGGATTCCGGATTGCCCGGCCATACAGACTCGGTGATCATGAAATCGTATGTAGCCGTCCCGATGCTGAGGCGATGACGCCGGTGAAGCTTTCATGCGTCATCCTCACCATGGGCAACAGGGTCGCCGAGCTCGACCGGGCGGTCGAGTCCGCGCTGACCCAGACCGACGGCGACGTCGAAGTGGTGATCGTCGGCAACGGCGCCGACGTGCCGGAACTGGCCGCCGAGGTCCTGCCGGGATCGGCGGCCGTGGTCAAGACGGTGCGGCTCCCCTACAACGTCGGCATCCCCGAAGGGCGTAACCGAGGCGTCCAGGAGTGCTCGGGGGACGTCGTCCTGTTCCTCGACGACGACGGCTGGTACGCCGACTCCAAGGTCGCCGCGCACGTGCGCGAGAGGTTCACCCACGAGCACGATCTGGCCGTCATCTCCTTCCGGGTCATGGAGCCGGAAGGAGGCTCGGTGCAGCGGCGGCACGTCCCGCGGCTGCGCGCGGGCGACCCGGAACGGTCCTCGCCCGTCACCACGTTCCTCGGCGGCGCGTGCGCGATCAGGAAGTCCGCCTATCTGCAGGTCGGCGGCTTGCCGGAGAGCTTCTTCTACGCGCACGAGGAGACCGACCTGGCCTGGCGGCTGCTCGGCGAGGGTTACCGCATCGAATACGACGCCGTGCCGGTCATGTACCACCCTCTCGTGGCGCCGAGTCGGCACGCCGAGTTCTACCGGATGAACGCCCGCAACAGGGTCTGGCTGGCCCGGCGGAACCTGCCGTGGCCACTGGCCGCCCTGTACCTGTTCAACTGGATCGCATTGACCGTCGCCCGGGTGCGGGCGACGAGCGCGCTCAAGGCCTGGTTCCGCGGGTTCGGGGAAGGGCTGCGCCAGCCGGCGGGCGAACGCCGGCCGATGGCCTGGCGCACGGCCTGGCGCATGCTGCGTCTCGGCCGTCCGCCGATCGTCTAGATCGGTCTAGATCCGTCTAGATCCGTTGAGATCCGCGGCGGCGGACCGCACGGTCAGTCGCCCGGCGGCCGCGGAGACGGCAGTGGAGACGGCAGGGGACGGGCCTCGCCGACCGACATCGACAGATTGCTGATCGAACTCGTCATCAGGGCCCGCTTGGGCAGCCCGAGCTCGCTCAGCTCCTTGGCGACGGGATGGTTGCCCAGCCGGATCAGCGCACCGCCGGGCCGGGCACGGATTCCCCTGGGCCGCATGGACCACGGCACGCATCGGGTGACCCCGTCGAGATGCGCGTAGGCCTCAAGCGCGAGCGGGCCCGTCCCCGGAAGCGGTGTGCCCGGCCGGATCAGCAGATCGATGACCAGCCGCCCGTCCTTGCGGAGGATGCACCGCTTGTACGGCGTGTCGAGCCGGACGTCGATGTCGGCGAGTTCCTTGGGGAAGCCCCAGATGGACCGCCCGGCCTCCAGCGTCAACCTCCGGTCGACGGGAAGCCAGTGGACGAAGGTACCGAAGCCGGCCCCGCGCATGTCCCTGACGCCCGCCAGGGGGCCGCGTGGCGGCGGAGCGTGCGCCTCCGGTGGCCGTACCAGGAAGACCACGCCGAACTCGTGGTAGGCCTCCAGAGCCGAGTCCCGGTACGCCGCGAAAACCAGCGTGCAGGCCGCCTTTCCCGGCATGAGCTCCGTGACGTCCATCCCCGAGTACGCGAGGACGGCCCGGGCGGCGTCGGCCCGTACGAGATAGGTCGCGCTGCACACCGTGGCATCGCGGATCTCCAGCGGGATGTCGACCCGGCGGCCCAGGATGAGATGGCTTGCCATGCTTCCAGTACAGCAAGCGGGAGTGACCTGAGGGTAGCCGCCATGCTGCCAGGTCATGCTGTCAGGCGGCCTGAACCGGCTCGATCAGGCGGCCCCGCGCGGTCAGACCGGCAGGATGCGGCCGGGCTGCCGCGCCTGCGACGCATCCGGAGCGTCGGCCCAGCGCTCCAGGTGGCCGACGAACTCGCCGGACACCAGAGGCCAGTGGTAGTGGTGCAGCGCCTCGAAATACCCGCGCGCTCCCATCGCGTTGCGCCGCTCGGCGTTGTCGCGGAGCCGGAGCACGGCCTGCGTGACCGAGGACACCACGGACTCCACGTCGCCGAACGGGACGATGGTGCCGCAGTCGACGCGTCCGACGAGCGAGGCGGCCCTGGTCAGCGGCGTCGTGATCACCGGGATGCCGCGCGCCATGTATTCGATGACCTTCGTGGGCGTCGAACCCCGGTAGTTCGGCAGGTCGTGCAGGAGGGACAGGCCCGCGAGCGCGCCCTCTGCCATCCTGAGCGCGTGCTGGTTGGGCACGTGGCCGAACCAGTCGAGGACGCCTTCCCGCTGGGCGTCCCGCAGCAGGGGCCTGATGTCGGCGTCGGCGGGACCGATCAGGTCCAGCCGTACCCCGTGGCCGCGGAGCCGGCGCGCGATCTCGATCATCTCGATCGCGCCGCGGGCCTGGGCGAGCTGGCCGATGTAGACGATCCGGTTGTCGCCCGGGGGCGGGGGAGGGGTGTCCGGCACGTACGTGAGGTTGGGGATCACCGGATGGTCGCCCACGAAGCGTTCCCGGTACGACTCCTCGGCGAGGAACAGGTGCATCCGGCGCTCGGCGCGGCCCTCCATTCCCCTGACCAGCGGAGGAAGGATGTTCCGCACGGGGTCGGGGAGATACGTCTTGGCCTCCATCGCCGCCGCGGTGTCCTCGTGGACGTCCCAGACGGTCGGCGGCCTCTTACGGGGCAGCGCCAGCAGCAGCTCGATGTCGTGGATGAGAAGGATGTCGGCGTCCTTCACTCCTCTTTTCAGCGCCGAGCGGGCGGCTCGGATCGCCTTCCTCCGGTGCAGGCCCACGGCACGAGGGACGTCGATGGGCCGGATCTCCGGAGGCGGAGTCACGTTGCAGTGGGTGAACGGCGCGATGAAGGTGACCTGGTGGCCTGCGTCGAGCAGCGCACGGATCTGCCGATGGGTGATCCGTGCGTCCTCCGGATGATGGACGATCGTGCCGACACATACCCTCATAAGGGGAGGCTTGCCGTCCGGTCCGAAGTGTCTGAATGCGCCGGGTGAATGGCCGCCGAACTGCTGCTTAATTTCTGCTGCTCAATTTGCCGCTGCCGCCCGCGGGCGGCAGCGGAGGATCACGCCGACTGCTCAGACCTCCGATAGAGCCAGCTGACGCGCGGCTCGAGCAGCCACTTGAAGAACGTGCGCGTGATCGGCATGCACAGCACGATCGCCAGCGCGAAGCAGGCGCTCGCGATCGCGGCCACTCCGAGCGGGCCGAACAGCCACGGGGCGCTCAGCCAGCCCATCTCCTTCGCGATCATCACGGGGATGCCGTGCAGGAGGTAGCAGTACAGCGTGCGCGTGCCGAGGTCGGAGAACCACGTATCGGACCGGGGGATCAGCGAGAGCACGGCGGCCGACATCGTGAGCGCGGCGACGAGGAGCGCCATCCGCAGCACCATGCCCTTCCACCAGACGAGGTGGAGGTCCACGTAGCTTTGGCTGTAGTAGATCGGGCCGAGCTTGATCGAGTAGTTCTTGACCAGGTAGACGGCCACGGCGGCCGCGCCCGCGATCACGAGGACGGAAAGGACCCTGACCCACGTGCGGGCGAGGAACTCGAACAGACCGGGCTTGATCACCAGTCCCAGCACGAAGAAGGGCAGGAGCCCGAAGAACCGGTCGATGCTGAAGTCGCCCGACAGGTCGGTCATGCCCGCGACGACGTAGATGATCACGGCGATGAACAGGGGGAATCGCACACGCTGCCAGACGGGCGTCGACAGCCGCCACAGCAGCAGGGCGAGCAGGTACCAGTTCAGCCAGGCGGGATCGGTGATCGAGATGCTGAACTTGTGGCCGAACGCCGTGCGGAGCGCGGCGTAGCCGATCTCGACGACGACGTACGGGATCAGGAAGTTGTCGATGAGCTTGGTGGTCTTGGTGCTGGAGTTCCAGAAATTCCTGGACAGGTAGCCGCTGACGATGACGAACAGCGGCATGTGGAAGACGTAGATGAACAGGTAGGCCGCGCGGGACGAGTCGGCCGCCAGGGTCGGGACGAGCGAGTGGCCGGTGGCCACGAGCGCGATCAGGATGAACTTGACGTTGTCGAGGAAGGGCTCACGCGGCCGCTTGCCCTGAGGCGCGGGCGCGGGCTCCTGCTCGGTCTCCTGCCCGTCCCATCCGGCCGGCGGGGCCGGGCGGGTGCGCTGGGCGAACTCCTGGGGGAGCGGTCCCGTCCCCGTGGCCGTCTGGGCCGGCGCCGACGGCCACGGCGGCAGGGAGGGGTCCTCGGCGGGCAGGTCGCGCATGGGCCTGTCCCGCATCGGCCGGGCGGGCCTTTCCGGGGCCGCGGTGCCGGCGTCGGCCGCCGGCCGGACGGCGCCTCCGTTTCCCTCCTGAGCAGTCCTGCTCCACGGGTCCCACTGTCCGCCGGGCGCGCCGCCCTCGGTGGTCTCCGGCAACCGCAGGCCACGTGGATCCCGGGCCGGGGGCCGCGACTGGGCGGGGAAGGCGTGCGGTCCGGTGCCCTGGAGGGCCCACGCTCCCGATGTCTCCGCCGAGCGTGTGTCCGGCCCGCCGTCCCGGGCGGAGGCGGCGAAGTAGTCGAACCCCTGAGCGGGCGTCTCCTGATTCGCCGGGCCGGCCGCCGCGGCTCCACGCTTGCGCGGCTGCCGTACGGGCAGCGGGGGTTTGTCGATCGGAGCGGAGGCGTCGCGAGCGGGGGCCGTGCCGGGCCGGCGGCCGTCCTGCGCATCGAGTCTGTCGCCTCGTGGCGGCCGGTCGCCCGTGATGCGGCTGATCACGCCGGTGGGTCCGTCTTCGGCATCGGGGGTGACGCCTGATCCCGGGGGCTGAAGCGGAGATTGGTGGCGGGAGTCACTCACGAGAGAAACGCTCTGCTATCTGTCGGGGGATCGGCGGTTGCTCATGCGGGGCGGATCCTGGAGATCTGCGGCGCGCGGCCCGTATCGGACATTAGCGAAGGCGCCCTCACGGATCAGCCGAATGGGTGAACAGGGCGCGTTCACCGGTTCTTTACCTTAACGTCCCCCGGATCGGATGTCGCGCACGAGCTGAAACGTGATCCATCTGACACCGGTTGACTGGAGTGGTCAAGGAAACTCGCCGGGCGGGTGGTGTCCCGCCCGGCGGGTTCACGTCAGCCGGCGCAGATGTTGGTCTTGGACGTCACCGCGTCGGCGCCGCCCACCTTGAGCGGGATGCGGATGCCCTTCCAGTCGGCGCCGACGACCAATGAGATCGTCGGGCCGCTCGCCTTGGCCTTCGGGCCGGGCGGAGGCTTGGACGGGGTGTACTTGGTCGACGGGGCGCTGGCCGTGACCTTGCCGATCTCCGGGGCCACCTCGTTGAGCAGTTTCCCAGTGAGGATCTTGGAGGAGGCGGCGCCCGCGCCCTCGTAGCGGACCAGGGTCTTCGGCTGGTCCGCGCCGCCCGCCTTCGTGGCGTTGCCGACGCTCACGACCTTGAAGCCCTGCGCGGTGAGTTCGTCCGCGACCTCCTTGCCCTTGCCGCCGGTGTTGGTGCCGTTGTACACGGCGATCCTCACCTGCTGGGGCTTGGTGATCGGTTCGGTCGCCGATGTGCCGCCTGTGTCTCCGCCCGTGCCGCCGGTCGTACCGGTGCTCGTGCCGCCTGCGGGCGCGGTCGCCTTGGCGGGGCTCGGCGTGGCGCTGGCGACCACGGTGTCGCCCTTGATCGCGTTGAACAGGTTGTTCGCGTCAGGCTGCTTCCACTGCACCCGGTTGGGGTCGGGGGTGTACGGCTCCCACGGCACCGTGGTGGCCTTGAAACCGCTCGCCTTCAGCTTCTGCGCGCTCTGCGCGATCTGCAGGATCTCTCCCGCGTTGAGCGCGTCGTCCGTGGTCACCGATTCGGCGGCGGCCTTGATGAAGCCGTTGAGCTTGCCGACGTCGGTGAGCATCGAACTGCTCGTCGCCTTCTTCACGACCTGCGAGATGAAGATCTGCTGGCGCTTGATCCGGTCGATGTCGCTGCCGTTGCCGAGTGAGTGCCGGGCCCGGACGTAGGCCAGTGCGGTCTCACCCTTCACCGTCTGCGTGCCGGCCTTGAGGTGGAGCTTGGCGTCGTCGTCGTCCACGTTCTTGGGGACACAGATCTCGATGCCGCCCAAGGCGTTCACGATGTTCTTGAAGCCGGTGAAGTCGACCTTCACGTAGTGGTCGACGGGAATCCCGGTGAGGGTCTCGACGGTCCGCCGTGTGCAGATCATCCCTCCGTCGGAGAACGCGGAGTTGATCATGCCGAGGTGGGCCGGCGTGGTGGTGCCCTTGTTCTGGGTGCTGTGGCACTCGGGGATCTGCACCATGGAGTCGCGGGGGAAGCTGATCAGTGTCGCGCCGTCGCGGTTGGGCGCGACGTGCAGCAGCATGATCGTGTCCGTGCGCTCACCATCGTTGACGAGGCCCTTGCCGTACTTCGCGTTGTCCCCGGCCCGGGTGTCCGAGCCCACCAGGAGCACGTTGATCGCGCCGGTCTGGTTGACGGGGCGGTTCTTGTCCAGGTCGTCGGTGGAGGCTCCGCGCTTGATGAGGCCGAACGTGTCCCGGTAGACCTTGTACGCGGTCAGCGTGCCGAGGACCAGCAGGCTCGTGAGCACGATGCTGACCCAGCCGACCACGCCGAGGCGGCGCTTCGCGCCGTCGCCGGACTTGCCGTCCGACGGGTCGTAGCCGTCCAAGCCGTTCCCGTATCCGGTCGCGAGCTCGGGCTCCGCGGAATCGCCGCCGCGCCCCTTGCCGCGTGCGCGGCCGGAGCGGGCGCCGACGCCGGCGGACGCGAACTCGTCCTCTTCCACGCGGCCGCGCCGACGGCTCCGCTTGGGCGCGTCGTCCTCGTAGAGGTCGTCGTAGGCGTCCCTGGCGGGGGGCACGTCGCCGGAGCGCCGGCCGCGGGGCGCCTTCTCGTAGGAGTCGGCGCCGAACGAGTCGTCCCCGTAGGAGTCGGACCCGAAGAAGCCCGACCCGCGGTCGTCGGCCCCGAACGGGTCGGCACCGAAGCCGTAGGAATCCTGGCCGAAGTGGTCCTGGCCACCGCGGGGATCACCCCAGACCCTCTGGTCGCCTGAGGGGGGCGTCGGGTCGCCCGGGGAGACGCGACGGCGGTCGCTCACAGGGCCTCCTTCGTCGGGTCGACCATCGGACCGGCGGGCGAACAGCGGGAGGGACTACTGCTTCGCCTGCACACGTGTCCTCCTTGTAAGGCGATCACTTTGCCGCGCTCCGAGATTAGGTCACGGAAGCACACAAGGCGCCCCGATCGGGTGAGTCGTTGTCCCTGATCGCGGTGCTCCGCACCGGAATGGTGTGAGCGCCGAGCATACTAAAACCAGGACATTTCAGGGTATGCAGCAAACTCCGGGTTTACTGGGATTTCACAAAACAGCCTGATCACTGCGCATCTCGACGGGCTCGGGGGTCCTTTCACCGGCGTCTCGACGGCCCCGGGTGACGGCCAGAGCGGCGGCCAGGCAGGCGAGCGGCGCCGCGGGCAGGACGTACCGGTAGTCGAACGCCGCCGTGGCGGCGGGCGCCGCCAACAGGGCCACCGCGGTCAGCCAGACCGTCCAGGCCGCGAGGGTCCCGCCGCCGAGAGCGGCCTCCCGCCGTCCGCGCGCGCGCAGCCGCGCCAGGGCCGCCGCGGGCGGCACGAGCAGCAGGACGAGCAGCGCAGCCCCGGGAAGGAACGCCACGTCCTGGTAGGCCCGCATCCATCCGGCGTACGGCTCTGCGACCGTCACCGTGAGCGGCCCCCGTTCGTATCGCTCGGCGAGCGCCGCTCCCGTCACCGCGGGCGCCCTGTCCGGCGGGGGCGGCGCCGTGACGGGGAACTGGTAGGCCTCGTAGGTCGCCTCGTCCGGGTAGACGGGCCGTCCGAAGGTGAAGGAGCGGGCGAACTCGGTCAGCACGGATTCCGCGAAGTCCAGGGGCCGGCTCCGGATCGCCAGCATGCCGAACCGGTTCGCCAGCGCGTCGTTCGCCTGGGAGAAGGTGATGCCGGGCTGCCTGACCAGGGGAGACGCCGTGTTCCAGATGTAGTCGGGCGGTGACGGGCGCGCCGACGGCGGGCGCGGATCGCACAGGACCGCCAGGTCCGCGGGAGGCTTCATCGCGGCGCAGTCGGCGAACATCATCGTCCGGGAGTAGAGGAACACGCCGTTCGACCCCACGAGGCCGATTCGGTGATACGTGGCGTAGAACCAGCCGCCGTACGCGCCGAGGGGGACCAGGGCCGCGAGGAGGAACGCGCCGAGCGCCCGCGCGAGCCGCCGCCGGCTCCCTTCCCGGATTCCGCGCCACACCACGTAGAGCCCGAACACGGCGATCAGCGGAAGACCGACGGTTCTGGTCAGCGTCGAGGCGGCCAGGAGCAGGCCCAGCGCGAGAGCCGTACGCGGGGAGACGGCGCGGCCGCGTGCCACGAGGCAGCAGGCCGCGACGACGAGCAGGGTGAACAGGGAGTCGGAGACCAGCAGATGTTCCAGCTGGATCTGGTAGGCGTCGAGGAGGACGGGGACCGAGGCCAGGGCCGCCACCCAGGCGCGCCCGCCGGCACGCCGCACGGTCACGTAGATCAGGACGCCGACGAGCAGCCCGGACAGGTGCTGCACGAGGGTGACGACGGCGAAGCTGTGGAACGGCTCGAGCAGCCGCAGGAACATCGAGTAGCCGGCCGGGCGGACCAGGTCGGGCCGCGGCCGCATGGCCGTCACGACGTAGGTGTAGGAGTCGGGGAACCAGAGCGCGGGCCGGTAGCCGGCCATCGTCACGATCCGGAGCGCCGCCCCCAGCGCGAACACCGCGAGAAACCACCCGTGTCGCCGGGTCCACGCCGCGATGCGCCCCATCTGCGCCACGCTCACTCCCGCTGCCGGAGGTCTCCCGCGTACGCTACCGGCTCCCAGGGGCCGGTCGTGACCTGCGCCCGGGCGGCGCCGCATGATCGGATTTCCGCGGCGGAGGGCGACCGCCGGGCGGGGCGGCTACGCTCGCCTCATTCCGAAGAACGCTATCGATCTCGCCCGTTGGCGGACGACATGGCCGTCGGCGGGCCGGACGCTCGCCGTCGCCTCCGCCATGCCCGCGCTCGCCATCAGCGGATGGCTGGTGGCGGGGCTGCCGCTGCTGCTGCTCGGCTGGTTCAGGCCGCTGCCCATGGTGCTCGCCGGCGGCGGGCTCGCCCTCGTCTTCTGCTGGTACGGCCTGCGCCGCCTGCCCGAGGTGGTGGAGTCGTCGGCGTGGCCCACGGTCGCCGTCCTCGGGATCGCCGCCGCCTCGGGGATCTTCAACGGGCTCCTCCACGGGGAGCAGCTGATCGTCCGGCGTGATCCCGCCACCTACGCCCAGTACGCCGTCTGGCTGGCCGGGCACGGCTCACTGCCGATCCCCCTCGGCGACTTCGGCGGCTCCGATCCCGCCCTGCGGTTCGTGAGCATGGGCTTCTACGAGTGGGACGGCGGCATCGTCCCGCAGTTCATGGCCGGGCCGCCGATGATCCACGCGATCGGCTACTGGCTCGGCGGCGTCTCCGGGCTCGTGCTCGTGCCGCCGGTCCTCGGCGCCCTCGCCGTGCTGACCGTCGGCGGGACCGCGGCCCGTCTCGTCGGCGCCCGCTGGGCGCCCCTGGCCGCGCTGGCCTTCGCCGTGAGCATGCCGGTGCTGTACACGTCCCGGACCACGTTCAGCGAGATCCCGTCGCTGATCCTGGTGTTCGGGGCCATGAGCCTGCTGCTCGACGCCCGCTTCCGCCTGCGCGCGGGCCTGCTCGGCCTCGGTTTCCTGGGGCCGGCCACGCCCGCGGAGACCGCGCGGCGGGCGCAGCCCGGCGGCGCGCGCCTGATGGCGGGGCTCGCGGGCCTGGCGTTCGGGCTGACGGTGCTCGTCCGCGTCGACGGGCTCAGGGACGTGCTGCCTGTGCTGGCCTACGCCGGGCTGCTCATCGCCCTGGCCAGGCTGTCGCGCGCCCGCGACGCCATGAAGGAGCGCGCCCCCGAAGGGAGACTCGGGCCGCCTCTGCTCCTGGGGCTCGTGGCGGGCGCGGCGCTGGGCTTCGCCGCCTGCCTCACGATCGCCCGCCCCTATCTCGGCTACCTGTCCGGCTCGCTCAAGCCCCTGCTCGCCATCTGCGCGGCGGTGCTCGTGCTCACCGCCGTGGCGGCGGCGGTGGCGCCGTGGATCGCGGGACGCGTGGGCACGCTCTCCGGGGGACGGCTCGCCCGCCGGCTGCCCGACGTCGCCGCGGGTCTCGTCGTGCTCGTCGTCGCGGGCCTGGCCGTACGGCCGTGGCTGCAGACCGTGCGCCGCGTCGCGGTGACGCCGGAGGACCAGCTGACGGCCAACTTCATCGGGAAGACGCAGCAGGTCAACCACCTGCCGATCGACCAGACCCGGCTCTACTACGAGGACTCGCTGTGGTGGGTGATCTGGTACGTCGGCGTCCCCGTCGTCGTGCTCGCCACGCTCGCCGCGGCCGTGCTCGCGCGGCGGATGGCCAAGGGGAAGGAGTTCGGCTGGCTCCTGCCTCTGGCGATCATCGGCTGGACGACGGTGACGACGCTCTGGCGGCCGGCGATCACGCCCGACCACCCGTGGGCGTCCCGGCGGCTGGTGCCGATCGTGATCCCGGGGATGATCCTGCTCGCGGTGTGGGGGCTGCGCTGGATCCGCCGACGGGCGCATCGCTGGGGGTACGGCTCACGCCTGCTGATCGCCACGGGGGCGGCGCTGCTGGTCGTGCCGGCGGCGATCACCTCGATCGGGACCGCGTTCACCCCGGTGGACAGGGGAGAGGCCGCCGCCGTGAAGGGATTGTGCGCGGCGATCCCGCGGAACGCGTCCGTGCTGATCGTCGAACGGGCGACGGGCGACCGCATCACCCAGCTCGTCCGGGGCGAGTGCGGCGTGCCGACCGCCCGGGTGGCCTACCCCAAGGGCAGCGACGTGCCCCTGCACTCCGACATCGAGCGCCTGGTGGAAAAGGTCAGGGGGACGGGCCGCCTGCCCGTGCTGCTCGCCGCCGAGCCCGGCCAGCTCTGGCCGTACGGCCCGCCGACACAGGTGCTCAAACTGCGCAGCCGCCAGGACGAGCGCTCCCTCGTGGACCCGCCCGACGGCACCTGGTCGCTCACGATCGACGTCTGGATGACCATGCCGGCCTGATCCGGAGGGGCCCTCCGCGGGCCGTACGAGTCGGAGATGTTGGGCCGCGATTCGGCTGGGCAGAGTACCCTGACCGGACGTGACCACGCCCGAGACCTTGGAAGCGCTGTGACTGCCGCGGAGAACCCTTACGTGACGATCGTCCTGCCGTGCTACAACGAGCAGGATCACGTGGTCGACGAGGTCGAGCGCATCTGCGCGGCCATGGACGCGAGCGGTTACACCTATGAGCTCGTGGCCGTGGACGACTGCTCGAGCGACCAGACCCTCGCCCGCCTCCAGGAGGCGGCCCCGCGCTATCCGAACATGCGGATCAAGGCGTTCCACCGCAACGGCGGCTCGGGCACGGTCCGCAGGATCGGCACCCAGGAGGCCCGTGGCGAGATCGTCGTGTGGACCGACGCGGACATGAGCTACCCCAACGAGCGGATCCCCGAGCTGGTCGAGATCCTCGAGAAGGACCACACCGTCGACCAGGTGGTCGGCGCCAGGACCACGGAGGAGGGGTCGCACAAGTTCCTGCGGGTGCCCGCCAAGTGGTTCATCCGCAAGGTCGCCGAGCGGCTCGCCGGGCAGCGGATCCCCGACCTCAACTCGGGTCTGCGGGCGTTCCGCAAGTCGGTCGCCAAGCCGTACCTGCGGCTGCTGCCCCCCGGGTTCTCCTGCGTCACGACGATCACGCTGGCGTTCATGTCGAACCAGCACGACGTGCACTACCTGCCGATCGAGTACTCGAAGCGGGCGGGGAAGTCGAAGTTCAGCTTCGTCTCCGACGCCTACCGCTACATCCTGCAGGTGCTGCGGATGGTCATGTACTTCAACCCGCTCAAGGTGCTCATGCCCCCGGCGCTCTGGCTGGTCGGCATCGGGCTGGTCAAGGGCGTGTACGACGTCGTGCGGTACGGCTTCTACCTGACCAGCAACACCATCGTGATCTTCCTGTCCGGCCTGCTGATCGGGTCGCTGGCGCTCCTGGCCGACCTCATCGTCCGGTCCCGGGGCGAGTAGGCGGCCCGCGTCGATGAGGATCGCCATCGTCGGCCCGACGTATCCGTACAAGGGCGGCGGCGCCCATCACACGACCGAGCTGGCCAGGCGGCTGCGCGCCGAGGGCCACGACGTCGTGATCGAGTCGTGGAGGGCGCAGTATCCGGGCTTCCTCTATCCGGGGCAGCAGACGATCGACGCGCCCGAGGGTGAGCCGTATCCGGACACCCGGCGCGAGCTCGACTGGCGCAGGCCCGACGGATGGGTCGGCTGCGGCAGGCGGCTGCGGGGCTTCGACCTCGTCGTCCTCGCCGTCCTCAGCCCGGTGCAGGTGCCCGCCTATCTCGGCATCCTGTACGGCCTGCGCCGCAAGGCCAGGGTCGTCGCGCTGTGCCACAACGTGTTGCCGCACGAGCGCAAGCCGTACGACCGGCCGCTGATGAAGGCCCTGCTCGGCAGGGTGGACGAAGTCCTCGTCCACTCCGAGGAGCAGGCAGGCATGGCCCGCGGGCTGACCCCCGCCCCGGTGCGGGTGGCGGCCCTCGCTCCGCACCTGCCCACCCGCGCGGCCGGGGCCGCCGCCGGGCCCGAGCCGTACGGCAGGCTGCTGTTCTTCGGCATCGTCCGGCCGTACAAGGGGCTCGACCTGCTGCTCCGGGCCATGGCGCAGACTCCGGGCGTCACCCTCACGGTCGCGGGCGAGTTCTGGGGAGGGCTCGAGGAGACCAAGGCGCTGATCGCCGAGCTGGGGTTGACCGACCGCGTCGACCTGCGCCCGGGGTATGTCGCGGCGCAGGACGTCGCGCGACTGTTCGCCGACGCGGACGCCCTCGTGCTGCCGTACCGCTCCGCGACCGCGAGCCAGAACGTGTGGCTGGGCCACGAGCACGGGGTCCCGGTGATCGCCACCCGGGTGGGGGCGCTGGCGGACAACGTGAACGACGGGGTCGACGGGCTGCTCGTCGAGCCGGGCTCCGCGGGCGCGCTGGCCGAGGCGCTCAAGCGCTTCTACGAGCCGGGCACGCCCGCGCGGCTGCGCAGCGGCGTCAAGGCGGTCGACCCCGACCCGTTCTGGGCGGTCTATCTCGGCACCCTGCTCGCCGCCGTCATCTGACGGGTGCCTGACCGGCGGCGACGCCGGACGAGGAGCGGGCGACCCGGTGCAGGATCACGCCGAGGGCCGCCCATGCGACGTCGGCCAGAGTGAACGCCACCCGGGAGGCCACGGCCACGACCAGGGCCCTCGGCGCGTCGAGGACCGGCGCCAGCGCGATGACCATCGCGCCCTCGCGCACGCCGATGCCCGCGGGCACGACGACCGTCAGGATGCCCGTCGCCCAGGCGAGCGCGTACGCCCCGGCGGCGACCGCGTAGAGGGACGCGCCGCCCGGCCGCATGCCGGCCACCAGGACCCACAGGTGCACGCCGTACACGAGCCAGCCGATCAGGGTCCAGCCGGCGGCCCTGACCATGTGCGCCCCGCGCAGCGTCTGGTCGAGTGGCTCCTTCCTGGCGATCCGCAGCGCCAGGTTCAGTCCCCAGGTCATCACCCGCGGGTGAAGCCCGACCACGATGAGAGGGATGAGGGCCAACAGGTACCAGCCGTCCCTGATGATCTGGCCCGAGAGCGTGGCGGCGGCGAGCGCGAGCGCGCAGCCGAGCGAGGTCACCAGACCGAGCGCTGTCGCGCTGAACGTGCGCCGGGGCGGGGCGCCGTGGTCGCGGGCCAGCTCGATCATCGCGGCGAACGCCCAGACTCCTCCGGGGACGTACTTGCCGAGCTGGCCGACGAACATCACCCGGGCCGCCACCCCATGCGGCAGCGGTGACCCGAGGCCCTTCAGGATCTCGCGCCAGGCCAGGAGCATGAACCCCAGGCCGGCCATGACGGCGGCGAAGCTCAGGGCCGGCGTCCACCAGGACAGCCGGGACAGGGCGGCGGAGGTCTCCGACCAGTTCCCCGCCACCCCGCGCACGAGGAAGCCCAGCGCGACCAGGACCAGCAGGACTCTCGGCGTGCGCGCGGCCCGCAGCCGCTCCAGCCGGGTGGCGGGGGGTGAGCCGGTCTCGGCTACCGGGGGGTGGCTCGGCATCCGCCGATGGTAGGGCGTGGAAGCTACCCGCTGGTAGGCCCATCTCGGTCACGGGGACCGGCGCCGCGGCCCGTCGGCGGTACTGTTGGGCACCGTGGCACGGACGGAGATGGCGGTGATCGACCGGTGAGCGGAGAGCGCGCCGCCCAGCTGGAGTACTCCGAGTTCCAGGGCGCGATGCTCGACGAGGACAAGAGGCGCCGCAAGGCCGCGAAGATCCTCGCCGTGCTCGCGCACTACCTCGGCAGGGACGCGGCCGAGCCCGGCAGCGTGCTGTCGGGGCTGACCGTGGCCGACATCGGCTGCTCGGCCGGCTTCATCGCCGACGAGCTCGCGGGCGCGGGAGCCGCCAGAACCTTCGGCGTCGATATCGACGTCCCCGGCCTGAAGAAGGCCGCGGAGCGGTTCGGCGAGCGGGTCGAGTTCGTCTGCGCGAACGGCGAGGCGCTGCCGTTCCCCGACGGATCGGTGGACGTGCTCGTCTTCAACCACATCTACGAGCACGTGGTCGACCCCGACGCGGTGATCGCGGACATGCACCGCGTGCTGTCGGACGACGGCGTGCTCTACCTCGGGCTCGGCAACCGGCTCGGCGTCATGGAGCCGCACTACAAGCTGCCGTTCCTGTCCTACCTGCCGGCCGCCGCCGCCGACCGGTACGTGCGGGCGTTCGGCCGGGCCGACCACTACTACGAGCGCTTCCGCACGCGGGCGGGGCTGCGCCGGATGCTCTCCGCGTTCCACGTGTGGGACTACACCTTCCCGGTGCTCGCCTCGCCCGACCGGTTCGCCGGCGGCGAGCTGTTCCCCGGCGCCGTTGGCCGCGCGGCCAAGGGCGTGCTCGAGCGGACGCCGCGACCCGCGCTGACCGCGCTTCGGCCGGTGGTGCCCACCTACCTCTGGATCGCGACCAAGACGCCGGGCCGGCCGCTCGGCGCCGCCCTCCCACAGTCGCCCGAGCCCGTACGCACCTCAGGCGTGGGATGAACCGCCGCAAGGCCGTACGGCTGGTTTTCCTTCTCCTCGCGCTCGGCTTCGGCGCCTGGAGCATCGCGGGCCAGTGGGGGGCGGTGTCGGAGGGCTTCACGCGGCTGTCGTGGCCGGAGCTCGCCGGGTCGCTGATCGCCGTCCTCGGGGCGCTGGCCGCGGGGATGATGATGTGGCGCTCGCTGCTCTCCGAGTTCGGCTCGCCGCTGTCCCTCACCGCCGCGGCCAAGATCTTCTTTCTCGGGCAGCTCGGCAAGTACATCCCCGGCTCGGCGGTGCACGTGATGCTCGCCCAGATGGAGATGGGCCGTGACCACGGCATTCCGAGGTCCCGCAGCGCCGCCGCCTTCTTCCTGACGTATCCGATCTATCTGGCCAGTGGCCTGCTCGTGGGGGTGGTCACGCTCCCCGTGATCGGCGGCGACTCGGTCGCGCGCTACGCCTGGCTCCTGCTCCTCGTCCCCGTGCTCGCCGTGGCCCTCCATCCGGCGATCGTGAACCCGGTGATCGCCTTCGGTCTCAGGAAGCTGCGCAGGCCGCCGCTCGAACGGCCGCTGACCCGCCGCGGCATCCTGGTCGCCGTCGGCTGGGCGCTCACCGGGTGGGCGGCGTACGGCGTGCACCTCGCACTGATCGTCCACGGGCTCGGCGCCACGGGGGCCGACGCGGTGATCCTCAGCTTCGGCGCCTTCGCGCTGGCCTGGTGCCTGGGCACCCTGGCGATCGTCTTCCCCGCCGGGGCCGGCGTGCGGGAGGTCGCCATGGTGGCCGCGCTCGCTCCGGTGCTCGACCGCGGCTCCGCCATCGCGGCGGCCCTGTGCTCGCGCCTGATCGTCTCGGTGGGCGATCTGGTGTGCGCGGCCATCGCCGGTGCGGCGGCGCGAGGTTCGGTCCCCCAAACCGGTCAACCTGCCGAAAAGCACTGATCATCACTGGCAATTCGTGTAACAGGTGCGAATTTCCCCAGAGTCACCCGGATGGGCGTGTGATATCCCTCACGGTTGCGGGGAAGCCAGCCATAGAGTGAACGCTGAAGGGTGGCCGGGGGGAAGGAGGCACCCGTTGGCTGACGGGAGTTCCCGCCTTTCTCTCCGGGGTGACACCTGGCTGAGAGGCAGGCGATCAGGAGACTCCTGATCGCGAGCCGCGCTGAGGGGAGCGATCTTCTTGAAACCCCGTGTGGTCGTCGACGCGGCGGCCGTTCCCACCGATCGAGGCGCTCTGATCCGGTACGTCGACGGGTTGCTCGCCGCCCTCCACCAGGCCGGAGCCGATCTCGCCGTCGTCTGCCAGCGGTCCGACGCCGAGAGGTACGGAAAGCTGGCCCCCTCCGCGCGGATCCTCCCGGGGCCGCCCGCCATCACCAACCGCGGTGCGCGGCTCGTGTGGGAGCAGACCAGCGTGCCCGTCCTGGCCCGCCAGGTGGGCGCCGACGTGATCCACGCCCCCTTCTACTCGATACCGCTCAGGTCCGGCCTGCCGACCGTGGCGACCGTCCACGACGCCACCTGTTTCACCGACGCCGAGCAGCACGGCACCGTCGACGCCTCGTTCTTCCGCTCCGCCACCCGTACGGCGGTCCGCCACGCCACCCGGATGATCGTGCCGTCCAAGGCCACGAGAGACGAACTGGTCAGGGTGCTCGCCGCCGACCCCACGCGGATCGACGTCGCCTACCACGGCGTCGACCCGGCGCTGTTCCACCGGCCCACCGAGCTCGAGACCAAGCGGGTGACCTACCGGTTCGGCATCCACGGACATCCGTACGTCGCCTACCTCGGCGCCGTCGAACCCCGCAAGAACGTCCCCAACCTGGTCAGGGGCTTCGCCAGGGCCGTACGGCATCTGGAGGAGCCGCCCGCGCTGGTGCTTGCGGGCGGTCCGAGCTGGGACGACGAGGTGGACGCCGCCATCGCGGAGCTGCCGCAGAAGATCCGGGTCGTCCGGCCGGGGTATCTGCCCTTCGCCGACCTGCCGGGTTTCCTCGGCGGCGCGCTCGTCGTCGCGTTCCCGTCCCGGGGCGAGGGGTTCGGGCTGCCGGTGCTGGAGGCGATGGCCTGCGGGGCGCCGGTGCTCACGACCCACAGGACCTCGCTGCCCGAGGTCGGAGGCGACGCGGTGGCCTACACCGAGCCGGACGCGGACGCCATCGGCGACGCGCTGCGGGCACTCATGGAGCAACCGGAACGACGGGAGGCGTTGTCCTCGGCGGGGTTCGCCCGATCCCAAGAATTCACCTGGCGGCTGTCCGCGGATGCCCATCTCGTGTCATACCAGCGGGCGATCGAGAGCTAGGCTAACCTCGCGGCTGTGAGCGAGAGTTCTTTGCGGTCGCCGGAGCCCCTCGAGGCGATCCTGCTCGTGGGGGGTCAGGGAACCCGCCTGCGGCCACTGACGTTGCACACGCCCAAACCGCTGCTGCCCACCGCCGGTGTCCCCTTCCTCGCGCACCAGCTCGCCAAGGCGCACGCGCACGGAGTCCGGCGGGTCGTGTTCGCCACCTCCTATCGCGCTTCGATGTTCGCCGACGCCTTCGGTGACGGGGCGGCGTTCGGGCTCGAGATCGAGTACATGACCGAGGAGACGCCCCTGGGCACCGGTGGAGCGATCCGAAACGCCGCCGAGGCGCTCACCTGCCCGATGGACGCCCCCGTGCTGGTCCTGAACGGTGACATCCTCTCGGGACACGACATCTCGGCCCAGGTGGAATTCCACCGCTCTCGCGGCGCCGCGTTGACGTTGCACCTCACGGAGGTCGAGGACCCCTCGCGGTTCGGCTGCGTGCCGACCACCCCGGACGGTGTGGTGACCGCGTTCCTGGAGAAGACACCCAACCCGGTGACCAACCGGATCAACGCGGGCTGTTACGTGTTCCAGCGATCGGTCATCGACATGATCCCCCAGGGCGAGGTCGTGTCGGTGGAACGCGAGACCTTCCCGGGCCTCATCGAGGCGGGCCAGATGGTGCTCGGCTACGCCGACGCGTCCTACTGGCTCGACGTCGGCACGCCGGCCGCCTTCGTGCAGGGCTCGGCCGACCTCGTCCAGGGCAGGCTCGCGTCCCCCGCCCTGCCCGGCGCGGCCGGCGAGCGCCTCCTACTGGACGGGGCCGAGGTGTCGCCCGAGGCGAAGGTCACGGGCGGCACGGTGGTCGGCGCCCGCGCCAAGGTCGAGGCCGGAGCCAGCGTCCGCGGCAGCGTCCTGGCCGACGACTGCCGCGTGGCCTGCGGGGCCGTCGTCGTCGACTCGGTGGTCGGCGCGGGCGCTCACGTCGCGCCCGGGGCAGTCCTGCGCGGGGCGGTCGTGGGCGACGGCGCGCGGATCGGCGAGGGCAACGAACTCATGGCGGGCGTGCGCATCTGGCCGGGCGTGTCCCTGCCCGAGTGCTCGGTGCGGTTCTCGAGCGACGTCTGAGCATGCCGATCGGTGACGGGACCGCCCGGTTTCCCCCGGCCGCCGTGCGGCGGCATGCTGGGACGGGGGAGGCGAGGCCGATGTCGTCAGCCGGCGCCGCGACCGGCGTCAGAGAACGCAGGTGGACTCCGTCCGCGCCGGTGGATGTGGAGCTCACGCTGTCGCCGCACCGGCGGGGGAGCGGAGATCCCGCCTGGCGGCGTACTCCTGACCGGGCGATCTGGCGGACGTCCCGCACACCCGAGGGGCCCGGCACGCTGCGGGTCACCAGCCGCATGGGAGAGGTGCACGGCCAGGCCTGGGGGCCCGGGGCCGAGTGGTTGCTGGAGACGCTTCCGCAGGCCTTGGGCGCGGACGACGACGTCGCCGGTTTCGCCGGGGCGCTCGACGGCCCGCGGCAGGCGGGCGCCGCCGCGTTGGTCGCCGACTTGGCCGCCCGGCATCCCGGGCTGCGGATCGGGCGGACGCTGCGGGTGTTCGAGGCGCTCGTGCCGGCCGTGCTCGAGCAGAAGGTCGTCGGCAGGGAGGCCTGGCGCGCGTGGCGCTGGCTCATGCGCAAGTACGGCGAGCCGGCTCCCGGGCCGGCGCCCGAGGGGATGGCGGTCATGCCGCCGCCCCAGGTGTGGCGCACGATCCCGTCCTGGGACTGGCACCGTGCCGGGGTGGAGGCCGTGCGCGCCAGGACGATCATCAACGCCGCTCGCCATGCGGACAAGCTGGAGGCGACGGCGCTCGGCGGTCCCGATTCCGCCGAGGCCGACCGGCTGCTGCGGGCGTTGCCGGGGATCGGCGTGTGGACGTCCGCCGAGGTGCGCCAGCGCGGCCACGGCGACCCCGACGCGCCGAGCGTGGGGGACTTCCACCTGCCGGGCATGGTCGGATGGGCGTTCACCGGCCAGAAGACCGACGACGCCGGCATGCTCGAGTTGCTCGAGCCCTTCCGCGGCCACCGCCATCGGGTCGTGAAGCTGATCGAGCTCAGCGGCCTGCGCCCGCCCGCCCGCGGCCCCCGCATGCCCGCCCGCGACTACCGCTCCTTCTAGTCTCCTCTTCCGCGTGATCATGCACAGGTTCGTGTGTATGAGTCTTGAGCTGCAAGAACTCATTTCGTGATCATGCACGGACTCGGCTGCCTGCCGTACGAGCTGGGGAAACGCCATCCGTGATCATGCAAAACGTCTGTGTGTGCATGATCACGCAGCCCAAAGGCGCAGGTCAGTGGCGATCGCGCCGAACCTGTGCATGATCACGACTGGAAGGGGCGCAGGCTGCGGGGCGTTTCCGCGAATCTGTGCATGATCACGCCCGGGGGGTGGGGGGCGGGGGTGGGGGGCTGAGTAAAGGCGGCGTACTCAGGGGGCCGTAGGGTGCGCGTATGACGGGACACAAGGCCATGCACGGTGACAGCGGGACTCGGCGCGCGCTCGCGCGTGCGCGTGACGGCAAGACGCTCGACGTCGCCGAGGCCGTCATCCTGCTTCAGGCTCGTGGCGAGGACCTCGAGGTTCTGCTCGACCACGCCTCGCGGGTCAGGGACGCCGGGCTGGCGGCGGTGGGACGGCCGGGGATCGTGACCTACAGCCGGAAGGTGTTCATCCCGCTGACGCGGCTGTGCCGGGACCGCTGCGGCTACTGCACGTTCGCCACCGCGCCGCACAAACTCGACAGTGCCTTCCTGTCGCCCGACGAGGTCCTGGAGATCGCCCGGCAGGGCGCGGCCATGGGCTGCAAGGAGGCCCTCTTCACGCTGGGCGACCGCCCGGAGGACCGGTGGCACCAGGCGCGCGAGTGGCTCGACGCGCACGGTTACGACGACACCCTGTCCTACGTCCGCGCGATGGCGATCCGCGTGCTCGAGGAGACCGGGCTGCTCCCGCACCTCAACCCCGGCGTGATGACCTGGCGCGACCTCCAGCGGCTGAAGCCGGTCGCCCCCTCGATGGGGATGATGCTCGAGACCACGTCGGAACGGCTGTTCGCGGAGAAGGGTCAGCCGCATTACGGCTCACCGGACAAGGACCCGGCCGTACGGCTGCGCGTGCTCGAGGACGCCGGGCGGTCCAACGTGCCGTTCACCACGGGCATCCTCATCGGCATCGGGGAGACCATCGAGGACCGGGCAGAGTCGATCTTCGCGATCCGCAGGGTGGCCCGTGAGTACGGCGGCATACAGGAGGTCATCGTCCAGAACTTCCGCGCCAAGCCCGACACGGCGATGCGCGGCATGCCGGACGCCGACCTGCAGGAACTGGCCGCGACGATCGCCGTCGCCCGCCTCGTGCTCGGGCCGAAGGTCCGCATCCAGGCCCCGCCCAACCTGATCGGCGACGAGTTCACGCTGATGGTGCGGGCGGGCATCGACGACTGGGGCGGCGTCTCCCCGCTGACGCCCGACCACGTCAACCCGGAGCGTCCCTGGCCGCAGATCGACGACCTCGCCGCCCGGACCGCCGACGCCGGGTTCGAGTTGCGCGAACGCCTGACGATCTACCCGGAGTACGTGCTGGCGGGTGAGCCCTGGCTCGACCCACGCCTGTTCGCCCACGTCGCTGCGTTGGCCGACCCGGAAACGGGCCTCGCGAGGCCCGACGCCGTCCTTGAAGGCCGCCCGTGGCAGGAGCCCGACGGCGGCTTCGAGGGCGGTCTGCGGACGTCGGGCCGGTCCGACCTGCACACGGCCATCGACTCCGAGGGGCGGACGAACGACCGCCGTGACGACTTCGACGACGTCTACGGCGACTGGGACGCGCTGCGCGAGCGCCTGCCGCGCGAGAGCCGTACGGGACGGGTGGACGGGACCGTGCGGACGGCCCTCCGGCAGGCGGAGAGCGACCCCGCCGGGCTCACCGACGAGCAGGCGCTCGCGCTGCTCGACCTGGCCGGCGATCCGTCGGGGGCGGGAGCCGACGACGCGGGCCTGGACGAGTTGTGCCGGATCGCGGACGGCCTGCGACGGGAGGCCGTGGGGGACGACGTGACCTACGTCGTCAACCGCAACATCAACTTCACGAACGTCTGCTACACCGGTTGCCGGTTCTGCGCGTTCGCGCAGCGGCGCACCGACGCGGACGCCTACACGCTGTCGCTGAGCGAGGTCGCCGACCGGGCACAGGAGGCGTGGGAGGCCGGCGCGACCGAGGTCTGCATGCAGGGCGGCATCCACCCCGACCTGCCGGGCACCGCGTATTTCGACATCGCCCGCGCGGTCAAGGAGCGCACGCCGGAGATGCACGTCCACGCGTTCTCGCCGATGGAGGTCATCAACGGCGCGAGCCGTACGAACCTTTCGATCGCCGAGTGGCTGCACGCGGCGAAGGAGGCCGGAGTCGACTCCCTGCCGGGAACCGCCGCCGAGATCCTCGACGACGACGTGCGATGGGTGCTCACCAAGGGCAAGCTCCCGACGCGCGAGTGGGTGGACGTCATCACCACCGCGCACAAGGTGGGCATCCCGACGACGTCGACCATGATGTACGGCCATGTGGACACCCATGATCACTGGGTGCGGCACATCAGGCTGATCCGGTCGATCCAGGAGGAGACCGGGGGCTTCAGCGAGTTCGTCCTGTTGCCGTTCGTGCACACCAGCGCCCCGATCTACCTCGCCGGGATCGCGCGGCCGGGCCCGACCGCCCGCGAGAACCGGGCCGTCCACGCGCTGGCGAGGATCATGCTGCACGGCGCGATCGGGAACATCCAGTGCTCGTGGGTCAAGCTGCGGGACGACCTGTGCCGGTCGGTGCTGGACGGCGGCGTCAACGATCTCGGCGGGACGCTGATGGAGGAGACGATCAGCCGGATGGCGGGATCGGAGAACGGGTCCTACCGCACGATCAGCCAGATCGCCGAGATGGTGGCCCCGACCGGGCGGCCGCTGCGGCAGCGCACCACCTCGTACGGCACGCCGAGCGCCGAGCGGGTCGAGGCGGCCGGGCGGAGCGACGGGGTGTGCGGGAGCGTCCGGCGGACGATCACCCTCGTCTCGCTGCACGAGACCGGCTCGGGGCGCCCTTGAGGCGTCGTCTTCGGTCGTCGTTCTGAAGCTCGTTCCCCGCTTCGTCACTCCTCGGTCCAGAACGACGTCACGCCCCTCACAACTGGGTTATAACAAGTTCTATGTTTCCGGCCGATGGTCTTGCGCCCCGTGTGGTCGTGCTTGACACAATCATGGCTTCGAGTAAGGAAACTTGACCGACGTTGTGAGGGATGGTCACCGTGCGATCCGGTCGTCACCGCACCGGTTTCACCGCCGAACGGCGCCGCCGGCAGGCCATGTGGCGGGGCGCCGTGTCGAGTGTCGCCGTCGTGGCCGTCCTGGCGGCAGCGGTCTACGCCGTCGTGGACAAGGCGGGTGGAGCGTGCTCCGCACGGGATCCGATCGTCGTCAGCGTGGCGTCGGCGGTGGACGTGGCACCCCCCGTGATGGAGGCGGCTGATGGGTTCAACGCGTCGAACGCCGGGGTGGACGGCCGCTGCGTGCTGGTCCAGGTGGCCGAACAGCCTCCCGCGCCGGTCCTGCGTACGCTCATCGGCGAGCGCGCGGGGGTGCTTCCCGGCAGGCCTGACGGCTGGGTCGCCGACTCGACCGCCTGGGTGCGGCTCGCCCGCAAGCAGGGGGCCGAGCACGTCGCGGACGGGGAGACCGTCGTCGCGACCTCGCCGCTGGTGTTCGCCACCACGCGGGCGCTCGCCAGGAAGTTCGCGGCCGGCCGTACGGCGATGAGCTGGAACATGGTCTTCCCCGCCACCGTCCACGGGCGGTTGCAGCCGACCGAGGACGAGCCGGACATCGTGCGGATCCCCGATCCTTCGACGTCCGGAGCGGGCATCGCGACCGTCGCCGCCGCCCGCGACCTCGTGGGGACGGGGGAGCAGGCGGACAAGGACCTCACCGCCTTCGTCCGGATGGCCCAGGCAGGATCGGCTCCGGACTACAGGAGCACCCTGGCCGCCGTGGGCGAGTCGGGGTTGTGGAGCCGTCCGGTCGCCATCGTCCCCGAGCAGACGGTCTGGGCGCACAACCGCGACGTCACGATCGAGCCCGTGGCCGCCCTCCAGCCCACAGAGGGGACGATCGACCTCGACTATCCGTACGTGGTGACGGCGGCAGACGACGACAAGGCCGAGGGTTCGCGGCTGTTCGCGCAGTGGTTGCGCAGGCCCGCCGTCCAGGAGGAGATGCGCCACGACGGCTTCCGGACCGCGGACGGGCAGGAACCTCCGTACTGGCCGGGCACCGACATCCCGGTCGAGCAGCCCAAGCCCCGGCCGTCAATCACTCCCGAGGTGATCGACGAGGCGCTGGACGCCTGGAGCCGCCTGGCCCCGCCGAGCCGCATCCTCGTCCTCGCCGACGCGTCGAAGGAGACGGCGGCGCCCGTCCGGGACGGCGGCGGCACACGGCACGAGGTCGCGGTGGAGGCCGCCACGGTCGGGCTGCAACTGTTCCCCGACGGGACAGATCTCGGGCTGTGGGAGTTCGCCAGGGACCTCGACGGCGACGCGGACGAGCGCGAACTCGTCAGTCTCGGCCCCATCACGGAGCCGGCCGGCGGGCAGGAGATCCGGCGGACCGAACTGCTGCGAAGGATCCAGGCGACCACGGTCTCGGCCCACAGGTCGAGTTCGCTCTACGACGCGATCCTCCGCGGCTTCCGCTCGGTGTCCGAGGGTTACGACCCCCTGATGAACAACTCGCTGCTTCTGCTGACCGCGGGCCACGACGACGGCAGGGGCGTCTCCCGGGAGCGGCTCGTCGAGGCGTTGCGTGAGGAGTGGAACCCGGACCGGCCCGTCCAGGTCATCGTGGTCGCGTTCGGCGAGGGGGCCGACCAGGGGGCGCTGAACGAGATCGTCTCCGTGACCAACGGCCAGCTCTACGTCGCACGGGAGCCGGGCCAGATCATCGACGTGTTCCTGTCCGCTCTGGCCCGGCGTCTGTGTCATCCCATCTGCGAGTCGCCGAACAGCTGATGGGTGCTTTAGTACTATTTGTCGTGGTTTAGGATGATTCAGCGGGTGACAATGAAGTCGCCCGCATCTCTGTGTGCCCGCTGGCGCGCCGGGCCCGCCGCGTGGCCGACGGCCACCGCGCCCATCGGATCCCAGTTCTGCGGCAGATCGAGCACCTTGCGCACGACGTCGCGGCAGAACATCGTGGACGACACCCAGGCGGACCCGAGCCCCTCGACCGCGAGCTGTACGAGCAGGTTCTGCACGCCCGCCCCGGTGGCCACCACGAACATCTCCCGCTCGGACGCGTTCCTCCGCTCGTCGCGATAGGTGTGCGAACCATCCATGACCAGGCAGGGGACCACGAGGTAGGGCGCGTTCCTCAGCACGTCTCCCCGCTTGACCCGCCGGGCGATCGACTCCTCGCTGAAGCCGTCGGAGCGCAGGTCGTCGATCCAGGCCGCCCTCATCGCGTCGAGCAACTCCGTACGGGCCTCCGGGGTCTCCAGCAGCACGAACCGCCACGGCGTCGTGTGATGAGGGGCGGGCGCGGCCACGGCGGCGGCGACCGCCCGCCGTACGGCGGCGGGGTCGACCGCCTCGTCGGAGAACTCGCGGATCGTCCGGCGGGCGAAGACGACGTCGGCCGAGCCGTACCGGAACATGTCCTCGTCCGCGGGCCGGATGAGCACGCGGGCGCCGGGCCCCTCGTCGGCGGTGACCAGCTCAGCGAGGCCCCGCACGATCGCGACGGGGACGCCGCCGAGCTTGCCCTTCACCAGTTCGCCCGCCGCGGCGATCTCGTCGGCCAGCGCGGTGACCGTGGCGTTGAGCGGGTTGCCGTAGGCGTCCGTCTTGCCGCGGAGGTCGTCGAGGGGGCGCACGCCCGCGGCGCCGATCGCCACATCGGTCAGGCCGTGCCGCCAGGGCCGCCCGAAGGTGTCCGAGACGATCACGCCGACCTCGACGCCCAGCGTCTCGCGCAGCCCGTCCCTGATCCGCCGGGCGGAGCCGTCGGGGTCCTCGGGCAGCAGCAGGATCGTCCCCGGCGCGGTGTTGGAGGCGTCGACGCCCGCCGCGGCCATGACGAAACCATGCCGGGTCTGCGCGATGACGGTCTCTCCGCGTCGCGCCACGACGCGGACGGACTCCTCCTCGATCGCGGCGGTACGGCTGTCGCCCGCGCGGACGCGGCCCTCGGCCTTGCTCACGATCTTCGAGGTGACGACGAGGATGTCGCCGTCCTCGAGAGCGGGGACGGCTCGCGCCACGAGACGTGCGATGTCGTCCCCGGCCTGGACCTCGGGCAGTCCGGCGATGCCGGTGATGGTGATGGCCACGGGTTCCTCTCAGAGCGTGTTCTCGGCAGAGGGTCTTCTCTGCATGATCACAAAATGCCTTTTCGCTGGTGGGTGCGACCGCCACCGAAAGTGTGCATGATCATGTCCGAGGTTTTCGCAGGTGGCGAGGCCGATCCCCGAACCTGTGCATGATCACGCGCGGAGGGTGTGGGCGAGGGCGAGGGCCGCGGCGGCGATGTCCCTCGTCGCCTCGGGGGAGTTCATGAGCAGGGGCCTGGCCTCGACGGTCACGCCGTCCAGGGCGACGCCCTTGTCCTCCTCGGCCACGAGCCACCCGTCGACGAGGCGGGAGCCGTACAGCTCGAGCACCGCCTGGGCGCTGGTCTCGACGCCGATCGCGGTCAGGCAGGCGTCGGCCATGCCCCGCACCGGCGCGCCGCCGATGATCGGCGAGACGCCGACGACCGTCTTGTCCTCCACCGCCGCCCGGATGCCCGGGATCTGGAGGATGGTGCCGATGCTGACGACGGGGTTCGACGGGGGCAGGATCACCACGTCCGCCGCCCCGATCGCCTCGAGGACGCCGGGGGCGGGGACGGCCTCGTCCGCGCCCACCAGGCTGATCTGCTCGGCCGGGACCGACGCCCGCAGCCTGACCCACCACTCCTGGAAGTGGACGGCCCGCCGGCCGTTCTCGTCGGAGATGACCACATGGGTCTCGGTCCGGTCGTCGGACATCGGAAGAAGCCGCACGCCCGGCTGCCAGCGGTCGCACAACGCCTGGGTCACCTGGGAGAGCGGATAGCCGGCCGCGAGCATCTGGCTCCGCACGATGTGGGTCGCGAAGTCACGGTCGCCGAGGCCGAACCACTGCGGCTCCATGCCGTAGGCCGCCAGTTCCTCCTTGACGACGTGGCTCTCGCCCACCCTGCCCCAGCCCTGCTCCTCGTCGATCCCGCCGCCGAGGGTGTACATGACGGTGTCCAGGTCAGGGCAGACCCGGAGGCCGAAGAGGGTGATGTCGTCACCGGTGTTCCCGATGACGGTGATGTCGGAGCCGGGGGCCGCAGCCTTGAGGCCGCGGAGGAAGCGGGCGCCGCCGATTCCTCCTGCCAGGGACACGATGCGCATGGACGACAGTCTTCCACCGGCGGTTCAGCGGACTGCGAACACCCACCCCCCGATTTGTGCGTCAAACGGGGCTATATCGTCTTACGAGCAGAATGAGGTTCTTGGGTCAGCCGACACTAATGTCTGGCATGTGGGAAACTGCCCTGGTGTCTTCTGGACCGATGGGGGTAGTTGTGCTCAAGGTCGATATCAGACGGTTGCGTGAGCCGGCCGCGCTGGTCATGCTCGCGGTCGTGGCCACGAACGTCCTCGTCGGCCTCGTGCGGCTGCTCGCGCCCTCCGGATCCGGGGCGGCGGCGAACTCGTTCGCGTTGCGCTCAGCCACCGCTCTGAGGACCTTCACGTCGCCCCTGTACGTCATCCTCATCGTGGTCGCGGTCCTGCTCGTCAGCAGGTTCGGCGAGCGGACGGCACGGGCCCAGCTGGTCGACCGCCTCGCCGCGGGCACGCTCGGTCTCTCCCTCCTGTTCAGCGTGATCACCACGCTCGGCGTGCTGTTCGGCGGCGACGCCCTCGACTTCCGGGACAAGTTCGAGAGCCTGATCGTCGGCCTCCCGTCGGCCGGCCTGGTGTTCCTCGGCCTGGCCTTCGTGATCAATTCGGCCAAGGGGATCCCGGCGGCCGCCTGGTCGGGTACGAGCGGCGGGGAGGCCGGTTACGACGCCCAGCGCGCCGGCAACGGTTACCCCCAGGATCCGTACGCCTCCCAGGGCTATGCCCAGGGATACGGGCAGGCGCCCCAGGGACAGCCGGCCGCCTCCGACGGCGCGGCGGCGTACGGTCAGCTGGCCGCTCCGGTCGACGGTCAGTACGCCGCCCAGGACCCCTATGGCTCGCTGTACGCCGACAGGTCGCAGGCGGACGCGTACGGCGCGCAGGCGGCGTATCCGCAGCAGGCCGCGCAGGGAACGCCCGCGCAGCCGCAGCAACAGGACTTCCAGACGGGCGTGCTCTTCACGGACCCGTACGTAGCGGGCTACCAGCAGGACCAGTCCGGCGGGCAGGCGTCCGGCGCCAACCAGGGATACGGCGCGAACGCGACCGGCGCCGCGCCGTACGGTCAGCAGCCCGGTCAGCAGGCCGACTCCACGACCCCCGGCCAGGCGTACGAGAACTACCCCCAGAACCCGGGATACGACCAGTACGGCTACGGCGCCCAGCAGCCGCAGGCCGGCGGCTACCCGCAGCAGCCGACCGGCGGCCAGCAGGACGGCGTCGGGTTCGCACAGGCTCAGGGAACGGAGGGGCAGGGGTTCGCCCAGGGCTCCTACCAGGACCCCGGCTTCGGCCAGTCCGGCTCCCACGCCGCCCCCACCCAGGGCGACCCCGCCCAGCAGTACGGCCAGCAGGGCGGGTCGCCGTTCTCCGGCTACTCGGGCCCGCAGTTCGCGGCCGGCGCGGACGCGCCGTCCCAGTCCCCCTACGAGCAGACCGCCGACCCCCGGGAGCAGCAGCTCGCCCAGGCCTACCAGCAGGCGCAGAGCTACCAGCAGCTCGGGACGCCCACCGACTATCCCCCCACGCCCGCCGCACCCCCGGCGGCGGACTACTACGGCAACCCGCTGGGCCACCCTCAGCAGGAGTCGTACACCGCGCCCTCCGACCAGCAGACCACCCGCCTCGACCCGCCCGCCTACCAGGGAGACGCGCTCAGCGGCCCCGGCAGGAGGGAGGAGCCTCTCGACCCGACGGCCATCTACGCCCCCGAACGGTCCCAGGCAAAGTATGAGGAAGGTTCCGGCACTGATCAGGCAGGGCACAGAGCCGACACCAACCCCCATTGGTATGGTTCCGAACGCTGATAGGACCGAACAACTGGGCGTACGAACCGGGGCAAGCGCGTCTTTCCCCGGGTATCGTTATGCCGCTTGACGCCACACGCGGCACGCGCGTGTAATTACAGACGTGTTGTTACGCCTCCCCGAGGGTGGGTACGGGGGAGGCGTTCTTGGGGGGCTCCATAGTGGGCGGGCGAGCGACAGGGAGGTGTGCAATGGCCGATCCGGTCATGGCACAGGCGCTCGATGGTGAGGATCTCGGGTGGCAGGAGCGCGCCTTGTGCGCTCAGACCGACCCCGAGGCGTTCTTTCCCGAGAAGGGTGGCTCCACCAGAGAAGCCAAGAAGGTGTGCCGTTCGTGCGAGGTACGGGCGGAGTGCCTGGAATACGCGCTCGAGCACGATGAGCGCTTCGGCATCTGGGGTGGGCTCTCGGAGCGGGAAAGGCGCAGGATCAAGCGTCAGGCTGTTTGAACCATCTCGAGAACCATCTTGAGAACCACGTTGTGGACACTGGGCGGGGGCCACACGTTCCGTAACAGGAACGCGTGACCCCCGCCCAGTGCGTCACGTGGGTCATCAGCCGGTTCGCGACGGGGTCGCGCTGATCTAACGGTTCGGCGCACGTGTGATCGGCCGTCCTGGGGTTGCCGTATCGTGGTCGGCGCTCAGCTTGACGACCCCCAAGGACCTGACGTGCAATCGGTCACCGCGATCGTCGTCGCTCACGACGGCGCACGCTGGCTCAAGGAGACACTGGCGGCCCTCCGCCGCCAGACCCGGCCGCTTGACCGCGTCGTCGGCGTCGACAACGGCAGCCGCGACGGCAGCGGTCAACTGCTGGCCGAGGCCTTCGGCGGCGCCAACGTGCTGACCATGCCGAGGTCCACCGGCTTCGGCGAGGCCGTGCACGAAGTGCTCGGCAGGCTTCCCCACGATCCGCGCGCCGACGAGTGGGTCTGGCTGCTCCATGACGACTGCGCCCCGGACGCCCGGGCGCTGCAGACCCTGCTGTGGGCCGCCGAGCACGCTCCCGAAGCCGCGATCCTCGGGCCCAAGCTCCTCGACTGGCTCGACAGGCGCGTGCTGCTGGAGATGGGCGTCACCGTCAGCCGATCGGGCATGCGGGAGACGGGCCTCGAACCGAGGGAGTACGACCAGGGCCAGCACGACGGCGAGGGGCTCCTCGACGTGCTGTCGGTCTCCACGGCGGGCATGCTGATCCGCCGGGACGTCTGGGACCAGCTGTCCGGACTCGACCCGGAACTCCCGTTGTTCCGCGACGATCTCGACCTGTGCTGGCGCGCGCGGGCCATGGGGCATCGCGTGCTCAACGTGCCGGAGGCCGTGGCCTGGCACGCCGAGGCCGCGGCCCGCCGCCGCAGACGCCTCGCGGTGAGCGACGAGCACCCTCGCAGGCTCGACCGGCGCAACGCGCTGCTGGTCATCATGGCCAACCTGCCGTTCGGGGCGCTGATCCGGTCGGTCTTCAGGAACATCCTGGGATCGCTGCTGCGGACCGTCCTGTTCCTCGTGGCCAAGCAACCCGCGAACGCCCTCGACGAGGTCGTCGCGCTGGGCTCGATCATCGGCCGTCCCGGACGGCTGAGGCGAGCGCGCAGGCGGCGCAGACAGGGCCGCAAACAGGGATATCCCGCCGTCGCGCGTCTGCTCACCCCCCCAGGAGCGGCGTTCCGGCGGCTGGCCGACATGGTGCAGAGCTTCGTCGCGGGCGCCGGGCCGGTCGACTCGGCCGGCCGGCACCACGCCGCCGCGGAGACGGACGAGGACGACGGCGAGGATCTGCTCAGCGACTCCGGGCTGATGCAGCGGCTGTTCACGAGCCCCGGCGTGCTGCTCTGCCTCGCTCTCCTGGCCGTCACCGTCGCGGCCGAGCGGTCCCTGGTCTACGGCGGCCTCCTCGGGGGCGGCTCGCTGGTGCCGATCACCGGTGGCGCCTCCGACCTGTGGCGGCTCTACACCGAGAGCCACCACGTGACGGGCCTCGGCTCGGACACCTGGGCCCCGCCGTACGTCGCGCTGCTGGCCCTGGTCTCCACGGTCTTCCTGGGCAAGACGTGGCTGGCGGTCTCCGTCCTGCTCCTCGGCTGCGTGCCGCTGGCCGGCATCTCCGCGTACGTGGCGACCAAGAAGATGATCTCGTACACGCCCGCGAGGGTGTGGCTGGCCGCCACCTACGCGCTGCTGCCGGTCGCGACGGGGGCGATCGCGAGCGGGCGGCTGGGCACCGCGATCGTGTTCGTGCTGCTTCCCGTCTACGCGTCCCTCGCGACCCGCATCGTCGCGGGCTCGCGTCGCGCGGCATGGGGGTTCGGCCTGCTCCTCGCGGTCGGCACGGCCTTCGTCCCGCTCCTGTACGTGCTGGTCGCCGTACTCGGCGGGCTCGCGGCGGTGTCCTTCGCCGGGGTGCGCAGGGGAGTGGGCGTGGCGCTCGCGATCGGCCTCGGCACCCCGCTCGTCCTGCTGTTCCCCTGGCTCGCCGGGCTCGTCCGGGATCCAGGGCGGATCCTGCTCGAGTCGGGCCTGCACGACATCGCACTCTCCGACCCCGGCCTTGGCGGGGAGAACCTGCTGATGCTGAGCCCCGGCGGCCCCGGCGCGCCGCCGGTCTGGGTGACCGCGGGCCTGGTCGCCGTCGCGCTGGCCGCCCTGCTCGTGCGCCGCCACCAGATGGTGGTGGCGATCGGCTGGGGCGTCATGGTCTTCGGCGTCCTGGTGGCGATCGTCGTCGGCCGCCTCACGGTTCACGGCGTCCCCGCCTGGCCGGGAGTCCCCCTGGCCTTCGCCGCCACAGGACTGCTCGTCGCGGCCGCCCGCCCGGCCCGCTGGATCGGGGAGTTCGCCGCCGGCGGGATGCTCCGTCGCGCCGCGGCCGCGCTGATCGTCGTCGTCGCCTTCGCCACGCCTCTCGCGGCGGCGGCGATGTGGATCAAGTCGGGCGCCGAGGACCCGCTCCGCCGGGGCGTGCGCGATCCCATGCCCCTGCTCGCCGCCGTCGGATCGGCGAAGGGGCAGGGCACCCTGGTGCTGCGACCGAGAGACGGCGTCGTCACCTACACCGTCCTGCGCGGCAGCGCCCCCCTGATCGGGGAGTCCGATCTCGCGGCGGCCGAGGACGCCTCCCAGCGGTTCGGCACGGCCGTGGCCGGCCTCGCCTCCGGCCGCGGCGGCACCTACGCCCGGACGCTCGCCCAGTACGGCGTGCAGTTCGTCAGCGTGCCGGGCCCCGTCGACGCCACTCTGCACCGCACGCTCGACTCCGAGCCCGCCCTGGTGCGGATGAGCCTGTCGGCGGGCGGCGGGCTGTGGAAGCTGGCCCAGCCCGCTCCGGCGCCGCCGCCTCCACCGGGCGGCGACTCCGCGCACAGGATCTGGTTGTGGGCTCAGGCGACTCTCCTGCTCGTCGTGGTGATCCTGGCCTCGCCGGGCGCCCGCGCGGCCGAGGCCGAGGAGCAGTACGCCGACGTCCCCCTGGAGGAACCCCGGGGACGCCGCCGGGCTGGTGAGGATCGGGTGCGGGTGTGAAAAGTCTGATCGAGAACCGCTTCGGCCTGCTCGTTCTGGTGCTGGTGGCCCTTGGCGCCCTGTACGGCGTCGCCTACGCGAGCAGGCCCGCGCCCGCGGCCCACACGCCACCCAAGCCCGTCCGGGCCCTCATGGAGTCGCTGACGACCGTCTGCCCGTCTCCCGGCGGCAGCAGGGTGAGCGTCGTGACGCCCCCTGGCGCCCAGGGGCAGGGGAGCGCCACCGTGGGAGAGGTCACGCGCGTCCCGGCCGCCGGCGAGGACGGATCAGACGGGGACGCGGCGAAGAAGGACGCACAGAAGAAGGACGCCAAGAAGGGCGCCGCGGAAGGAAACGACGAGGCCGCGAAGCCCGGCAAGGCGGCCGAGCCCGAGCGGCTCGACCAGCCGGGTGTGCTGTGGCAGCGGGACATGAAGACGGGCACCGCTCCGCTGGCCGTCGCGGGCTCCGGTTCGATGGCGGCCGGGCTGGAGGCAACGCAGACGGCCCGGTTGGACGCGGGGACCCAGCGGGGCCTGGCGTCCGTCCGCTGCGTCGAGCCGGGCTCCGACGCCTGGTTCATCGGTCCCGGCCCCGCCGCGGCCGCGATGACGCTGTACCTCACCAACGCCGACTCCGCCCCCGCCAACGTCGAGGTCATGATCTACGCCGGTGAGGGGCCGGTGCTCAGCGACCGGGGGAGCGGCATGGTCCTCCAGCCGGGCGAGCACCGGACGGTCAAGCTGAGCGACCTCGCCCCCTCGCCGCTGGTGATGGCCGTGAACGTCAGTACGAGCGGTGGTCGCGTGGCCGCGGGGATCAAGGCGGTGTTCGGCAGGGACAAGGGCGTCGACTGGCTGCCGGCCGCCGCGCCCCCGGCCAAGCAGGTCGTGATCCCCGGCGTCCCCGGCGTGGCCGGGCTCAGGGAGCTCTATGTCACGGCTCCCGGTGAGCAGGACACTGTCGTCCAGGTGAAGGCCGTGCTCAAGGACGGCTCTTACGCCCTGAAGAACAAGGAGACCGTGGACGTCCTGGCCGGGTCGACGAGCACCTTCGACCTGTCCACGGGAATCGGCGGCCAGCCCGCCGCCCTCGTTCTGACCGCCGACGTCCCGATCGTCGCGGGTATGAAGATCACCGGAACGGGCCTGAGCCAGGACGTGGCCTTCACCGCGGGGGCGTCGCCCATCGACCTGGGCAGCGTCGTGGCGGACAACCGGGTCGCGCGCAAGTTGGCGTCGCGCCTGGTCCTGTCGGCCCCGTTCGCGGAGGCCACGCTCAAACTCCAGCTGGTGCCCAAGAAGGGCGCCGCGCCGGAGCCGGTCGAGGTCAAGGTGCCCGCGGCCCGGACCAAGGAGATCAAGCTGACCGCCCCGCCCGGGAGCGAGTCGGGGTTCAGCGTCGTACTCCAGCCGCAGCCCGGGTCCGGTCCCGTGTACGGCGGCCGGGCGCTCGTCGAGGACACCCCCGGTGGTCAGCTGATCACGGTCCAGCCGCTCGCGCCCGCGAGCATCTGGGCGCTGGTCCCGCCCACCGCGGACTCGCCCAGCGCCGTCCTGCCGTGACGCCAGGGGCGCCGGCCCACGCCTGAGACTCCCTAGTGACGATCGTCGTACCCGGGGTCGATCGTCTCGGGGGTCTGCCCCAGGAGGCTGGCGACCTGCTCCACGACGACGTCGAAGACGAGCGTGCCGAGGCTGTCCCGGTCGCGGGCACGCGCCTCGAGGGGACGGCGGTAGACCACCACCGCGGCCGGGGCTCCGCCCCCCGCGGGATCGGCCCTGCCGAAGGGGATGGGGTCGGAGGACAACCTCGCCGGTCCGTCGACCAGCTCGTTCACCGGAGGGACCTCCTCGACGGCGAACTCGACGGCGGCCAGTTGGGCGCCCCAGCGCGGTTTGAGCCGTTCGACCGCCTCGAGCACGAGATCGTCGAAGCGCTCCCCGCGGGATTTCGCGATGGGGACGTGCGACGGGGCCAGTGGGCCGCGCATCCCGCGGCCGTGCCGATCACGTCGGCGCACGTGTCGCTTCGGCTGCGGCATGTCGCCGCCTTCGCTCGGCTCTGTCACGGAGTCAGCTTAAAGCGCCGCCCGTGACGAGCGGCGGGCCGTATCGCTGCTGTCCGAATTGTGGCGACACGCTCGATAAGAGCTCCGGGGTGGTGGCAATGTGCACGCGGACCGGATACGGTCCCTCCGTGAGCCCCGTCCGCAGCTGTTCCCGTACCGCCTGCAGGCAGCCTGCCGTCTTCACACTCACGTATGTCTACGCCGACTCGACCGCCGTCCTCGGGCCCCTGGCGACGTACGTCGAGCCGCACTGTTACGACCTGTGCGCGGAGCATGCGGAGAGGCTCACCGCGCCGCGGGGATGGGAGGTCGTCCGCCTTCCCTCCGAGGCCGGGTCGCCCAGTGGTGACGATCTCGAGGCGCTCGCCAACGCGGTCCGCGAGGCCGCCCGCCCCGCACCCGCCGCGGGGGAGCCCATCGGCCAGGCGGTGGAAGTGGGCAGACGGGGGCATCTGCGGGTCCTGAAGTCGGCCCAGCCCAACCGGGAGCGGTGACCTCCTCGTACGGCACCGCGATCTCGCCCGCCGTACGCAACGATCAGGCGCTATAGGCTCATGTGCGAGACATCAAGGAGTCCGGGGACTGCCGTGGCCGATCTCAGCAGGATTTTCAAGGCGTACGACGTGCGTGGCGTCGTGCCCGACGAGCTCGACGAGGAGGCCGCGGAGGCCGTCGGAGCGGCGTTCGCCGAGGTGACGGACGCCTCGTCGCTGGTGATCGCCTACGACATGCGGCCCTCGTCCGTCCCGCTGGCCGCGGCATTCGCGCGGGGGGCGACCTCACGCGGCGCCGACGTCGTGAACGCCGGCCTGGGCTCCACGGACCTCCTCTACTACGCCAGCGGCGCCCTCGGGCTGCCCGGCGTCATGTTCACCGCCAGCCACAATCCCGCGGGGTACAACGGCATGAAGATGTGCCGGGCCGGCGCGGTGCCGGTGGGCGCGGACACGGGCCTGGTCGAGATCCGCGACCGCGCGGCCGGGCTGCTGACCGCGGGCCTCGGCGGCATGCCGGGCAAGGGCGAGGTGACGCGGCGGGATCTGCTGGCCGACTACGCCGGGCACCTCAGGTCGCTGGTCGACCTGTCGCGCATCCGGCCGCTCAAGGTCGTGGTCGACGCCGGCAACGGCATGGGCGGGCACACGGTCCCCTCGGTCTTCCAGGGGCTGCCGATCGAGCTGACCGCGCTCTACTTCGAGCTCGACGGGACCTTCCCCAACCACGAGGCGAACCCGCTCGAGCCGGCCAACCTGCGCGACCTGCAGAAGGCCGTGGTCGACCTGGGCGCCGACATCGGCCTCGCCTTCGACGGCGACGCCGACCGGTGCTGGGTGATCGACGAGAACGGTGAGTCGGTCTCCCCGTCCGCGATCACCTCGCTGGTCGCGGTGCGGGAGCTGGCCAGGCACCCCGGCGCCACGATCATCCACAATCTGATCACCTCCCTGGGCGTGCCGGAGATCGTCGCCGAGCACGGCGGCGTCCCCGTGCGCACGCGGGTGGGGCACTCGTTCATCAAGGCCGAGATGGCCCGCACCGGCGCCGTCTTCGGGGGCGAGCACTCGGCCCACTACTACTTCCGCGACTTCTGGTTCGCCGACTCCGGCATGCTGGCCGCGCTGCACGTGCTGGCCGCCCTCGGCGAGCAGGACAGGCCGCTGTCGGCGATGTTGTCGAGTTACGCGCGGTACACGGCGTCCGGCGAGCTGAACAGCACGGTCTCCGACCAGGGCGCGGCGGTCGACAGGGTTCGGGCGACGTTCTCGGGACGAGAGGGTGTTAGGTTCGACGAGCTGGACGGTCTCACCGTGACCGGCCCCGGCTGGTGGTTCAACCTGCGCCCGTCCAACACCGAGCCGCTGCTGCGGCTCAACGCCGAGGCGACCGACGAGAACACGATGGCCACCGTGCGCGACGAAGTGCTCGCAGTGGTAAGGAGCTGACCCGAGTTGAAGATCGACGACTGGCTGCTGGACATTCTGGCCTGTCCGGCGTGCAAGTCCCCCCTGCGCGCGGAGGGCGACACGGACGAGCTCGCCTGCACGTCCTCGGAGTGCGGGCTGGTCTACCCGGTCCGCGACGACATCCCGGTCCTCCTGGTCGACGAGGCTCGCAAGGCATGACCGATGCCGGAGGGGCTCCCGGCACGGTGTTCGATCCGGATCGCCTCGACGACCAGGAACATCTGGTGGGGGGCGACCCTTCCGGGGTTCTGCGGGCCGTGGCGTCCTCCGCGGCTCGGGTGCGCACCGCGTATCGGGCCTCCGCAGAGGCGGAGGTCGGCTCTCTGGCTCGGTTCGGCCGTCCCCGGGCGATCGTGGTGGTGGGCTCGGGCGGTTCCGCCGTGGCCGGCGACGTGCTCGACGCCGTCATCGGGTACGGCGCGCCGTTGCCGATCGTCACCGTCCGCGGCCACCGGCTGCCGGGCTGGGTCGGCGCCGCCGACATCGTCATGGCGGTCTCGCGGCCCGGCGACGGGGAGGAGACCTTCGCCCCGGCCGCGGAGGCGGCTCGGCGCGGCTCCTCGATCATGGGTGTCGGACCCGCGCGGTCGCCGCTCGAGCCTGTCGTGACGCGGGCGGGCGGGCCGTACGTGCCGTACGGAAACGAGGTCGGGCGGCAGGGAGGGACGTTGTGGGAGATCATCGTCCCGCTGGTCGTCGCCGCCTCGTCCCTCGGCCTGGTGGAGGCACGTGAGGACGTCTTCGAGGCCGCCGCGGTGCGGCTGGAGGACATCGCCCACCGGTGCCGGCCGTCCAGTGAGTCGTTCATCAACCCGGGGAAGACCCTCGCGGCCGAGCTCGCGGGCAGCATCCCGGTGATCTGGGGCACCTCGCCCCTGGCCGGGGCCGCGGCCAGATGGCTGGCGTTCCGGCTCAACGAGATCGCCAGATATCCGGCCGTGTGGGGCGAGCTCCCGGAGAGCCGCCACCAGCTCGCCGCGTTCACCGGGCCTCTCGCCGGCCGGGACATCTTCGCCGACCCCTTCGCGGACGAGCCCGGAGGCGAGGGCGCCAGGCTGCGGCTCGTCCTGCTGCGCGACGCGGAAGAGGACGAGCAGGTCGCCAGGCACCGTACGGCGGCCGTCGGACTGGCGGAGGACAGGGGTGTCCCCGTCTCCGAGGTCGTGGCCGAGGGCGTTCATCCGCTGGAGCGGCTCGCGACGCTGACGGGTCTCGGCGACTACGCGGCCGTCTACGCCGCGCTGGGCTACGGCATTGACCCGGAGTCGTTTTCGGACGTCACGGAACTCAGGTCCTGAATTTCGCTCTAGGATCTTTTTGGCCGATTCCTGAGGAGTTCTTGTGAGTGCGAGTGGCGGATCCAAGGCGATCATCGCGGCGCTGAGCGCCAACTTGGCGATCGCGGTGGCGAAATTCGTGGCGTTCCTCTTCACGGGATCGTCGTCGATGCTCGCGGAGTCCGTCCACTCGGTGGCCGACTCCGGGAACCAGGCCCTGCTGCTCGTGGGCGGCAAGCGGGCGGAGCGGGCACGGACCCGCACCCACCCGTTCGGGTACGGCCGCGAGCGGTACTTCTACGCCTTCGTCGTGGCCTTGGTGCTGTTCAGCATCGGCGCGCTCTTCTCCATCTACGAGGGCTGGCACAAGATCGCCGACCCGCACCCCGTCGAATCGCCGATCTGGGCCTTCAGCGTGCTGATCTTCGCGATCATCGCCGAGAGCGTCTCGTTCAGGACCGCCATCAAGGAGTCGCTGCCACACAAGGGCAACGCGTCGTGGGTGAGGTTCATCCGCCGGGCCAAGGCTCCCGAACTGCCCGTCGTGCTGCTGGAGGACCTCGGGGCGCTGCTGGGCCTTGTTTTCGCCCTGTTCGGCGTGACGATGGCCGTGGTCACCGGTGACGCCGTCTGGGACGGCATCGGGACGATCATGATCGGCGTGCTGCTCGCCGTCATCGCGATCGTTCTCGCGCTGGAGACCAAGTCGCTTTTGATCGGGGAGAGCGCGGCGCCGGAGGTCGAGAACCAGATCTGCGCGGCGCTCGAGGGCGCCCCCGAGGTCACCAAGGTGATCCACCTGCGCACGCTGCATCTGGGCCCGGAGGAGCTTCTCGTCGCAGCGAAGATCGCGGTCGCGCACGACGACACGGCGACCGAGGTCGCCCGGGGCATCGACGAGGCCGAGCAGCGCATCAGGGCCGCGGTGCCGATCGCCCGGGTGATCTACCTGGAGCCCGACCTCGACCGGGCCGAGCAGGCGTCCTCGCCGCAGCCGCGGTGACGAGCCGCCGGGGCCTTCTGCCTGGTTTCGCCTGATCTCCGCTCCGTACGCGAGGGGACGCACTCCGCCGCGGGTGACGGCGTGACGAAAATGTGATGCGTGTTCCCTTTACCTCCTTGTACTCGTGGGTAACTTGGGCTTTACCCATTTGACCTCGCGGGAGGTGCCCATGGTCAAGCAGGGACACGTGCGGTGGAAGCGCTTCGCGCTGGTCTTCGTGCCCGCGCTCGCGGTCGCCGCCGTACTCGTCGGAGCCACGGCTGAAGGTGCGATCGGGGCGTCGTTCGTGGTCTCGGGTGACACGTTCAAGGTCTCCGCCGACAAGCTCACGGGGCAGGGGTTCGTCCAGTACGGCAGCCTGGTCCAGAACAAGAAGGGGCAGAAGATCCCCGTCGCGGTGTCGGGCATCCGGCACGCCACGCTCACGAACATGTGCCAGACCGTGCTGGTCGACTCGCCGGTCGGCGCGGTGACCATCAAGCTGACCGCCGGAACGGGCAAGAACCCGGTGGTCGCGGAGAACATGATCGTCGACGCGTCCCAGCTTCAGGGCAACGCGGTCTTCACGCGCATCCAGGTGGGCAGGGACGCCGGGACCCTCAACGCGGTACCGGTCTCCGGCGGGGCGGGAGCCTCGGGGATGTTCGGCCAGCAGGCCAGTGCCGTCTCGATCACCGGCTTCAAGCAGGTCTCCTGGGCCGTCAACGCGGCGACCTTCAAGCTGCCCGGCCTCAAGCTGACCGTCGAGCCCGGCAAGCACGAGTGCTTCTGATGCCGTCCTCCACCCCGGCGCCCCGGACGCCTCCGGCCCCGTCTGGAGGACGTCCGTGAGTGACACGACGTCGTGGCGCAGGACCCGGCCCTTCTGGGGCGGCCTGCTGGTCCTGCTCGCCGGTGCGGAGCTGCTGAGCATCCCGTTCGCGTCACAGGCGCTGCCCCTGGTCGTCCAGTCCGGCACGGTCGGCGCGAGCTATCTGATCGCGCTGGTGCTGATCGCCGTCGGCCTGCTGCTGTGGTGGCAGCCCGGTCAGCGGATCTTCCTGGGCGTGGTGGCCGTGCTCGTGTCGCTCGCGTCCTTCGTCTACGCGAACCTGGGCGGATTCGTCCTCGGCATGATGCTGGGCCTCGTCGGAGGGGCCCTCGCCGCCGCCTGGACGCCAGAGGCGGGCACCGACGACCCGGACGACGCGCAGGACCTGCGATCCCCGACGGGCCTGACGTTCACGCGGCGGCGCGTCCTCAGCGGCGACGAGCTGGCGAACACCCCTCCCGCCTCGCCGGACGAGCCGAGGGGCGGCGCGTCCGGGGTCTGGATCGGGCGGGTCAAGGACGGGCCCGCCCGCGACGGGGAAGCCGGGGCCGACCCCCGTGACCCGGGCGCCGGGCCCGACGACAAGGCGGGCCCCGGCGGGAAGGTGCTTGCGATCGCCGTCCTGCCCGTGATCCTCATGTCGGGAGCCGCCCTGCACGAGGCCGGCGCGCCTTCGGCCCCGATGGTGGCGACCGAGGCGGCGTCCGTGAGCGCTCCCTCGCTGACCATGACGGGCATGAAGTTCCACGGCGTCGTGGAACTGCCCACGGCGACCGGAACGGTCAAGATGTTGTGGTTCACCATGGACAGGGCCGTGCTGTCCGGGCCGCGGCAGACGATGGGGCGCGCCACCCTGACCGGGAGTACCTTCACGTTCACCGGGAACGTCGACATCTACACGACCAAGATGACCGGCACGCTCCTCGGCCTGCGCCAGGAGTTCACGGCGGAGCACCCGAACGTCCTGGTCAGGGCGTTGAAGCTGGTGCCGAGACTCGATCTTCCGCTGACCATGACCGACATCGTGAGCGAGCGGCCGTACGTCACGGCCGACTCCCTCCAGGCAGAGGGCCTGCGGCTGGTCGTCGCGTCCTGACCGCCGGCGGTCAGGCCGGATCGCGGCCGCCGGCCCGGACGAGGCCGGTCTCGTAGGCGTGGATCACAGCCTGCGTGCGGTCGCGCAGGCCGAGCTTCGACAACAGGCGGGCCACATGGGTCTTCACCGTGTGCTCGGTCACGACCAGTTCCGCCGCGATCTCGGAGTTGGACAACCCCCGGGCGATCAGCTGAAGGACCTCCGACTCCCGTGGCGTGAGCAGTGTGGCGGCCGCGGCTCGCTGTCGCCCGGTGAACTCGGCGATCAGCCGCCTGGTCACCTTCGGTGCGAGCAGCGCGTCCCCGCGCGCGACGATTCGCACCGACTCCGCCAGCTCCTCGGCCCGGATGTCCTTCAGCAGGAAGCCGCTCGCCCCCGCGAGGAGCGCTTCGTAGACGTACTCGTCCAGGTCGAAGGTCGTGATCATGAGTGCCTTCGCGCCCAGCCCGGTGACGGCACGGGCGACCTCGATGCCGTTCATGACCGGCATGCGGATGTCGAGCAGGGCGACGTCCGGCCGCTCGGCGTGCGCGAGCCGTACCGCCTCCCCGCCGTCGGAGGCGGCTCCCACGACGGTGATGTCCGGTTGGGCGGCGAGCACGGCGGTGAAGCCCCTGAGCACCACCGGCTGGTCGTCGGCCACGAGAACCTTGATCATTCGAGGGGGAGTCCCGCCTGGACGAGGAACCCTCCGGCCGGGCCGGGACCGGCGACGAACCAGCCCCCCAGCGCGACCGCCCGCTCGCGCATGCCGATCAGCCCGTGCCCCGGACCCTCACCAGGTCCGGCCTGGGTGTTCTCCGGCGCGGCCGGCCCCGGGCCGTCGTCGGCGATCCGGAGAGCGAGGAGCGTGGGCCGGTAGGCGATCTCGATGGAGACCCGGGCCCCCGGGGCGTGCGTCCTGGCGTTGGTCAGGGACTCCTGGATGATCCGGTAGGCCGACATGTCGACGGCCTGCGGAAGCTCCTTCTCCTCCCCGACGATGTCGAGGTCGACCTCGCCGCCGTGATGTTCGAGCAGTTCGGGCAGTTGTCTCAGCCCCGGCTGCGGTGCCGTCTCCGGGGGGACGTCCGCACGGAGCACGCCGAGCAGCCGCCGCATCTCGGTCAGCGTCCCCCGGGCAGCCGTGGCGATCTCCGCGAACTCCCGCCGGGCCTCGTCGTTCAGGTCCTTGATGGTGTACGGCGCCGTCTCGGCCTGAACCGCGACCATCGAGATGGAGTGGGCCACGACGTCGTGCATCTCCCTGGCGATCCTGGCGCGCTCGGCCATGGCCGCCTGCTCCCGCAGGGTCTCCAAGTTGTCCGCCCGCACCTCCTTGATCTCCGTACGGCTCCGCCGGACGTCGGCCACCATGGTGATCCCCACCACGAGGGCACCCACGACTGTGCATACCACCGCGACCAGGGACAACCTGATCGGTCCCGAAGCCAGATAGGCGAGGACTGCGACGCCCGTGAGCAGCGCGCCGATGCCTCCCGTGAAGATCCAGGCCGCCCGGCGCTCGAGCAGGCGCTGGACGGTGTAGAACGACAGCGCCGCCGACGCGATCACCGGAATCGCCCAGGCGCCGGGCCGCGGCGGGGACATCACGATGAGCGCCGCGCCGACGAGGGTGAGTGTCACGGTCAGCCACGGATAGGCGCGGCGCATCACATGTGGCACGGTGGCCAGGAGCACGCCCGCCAGATCCAGCGGCGCCGAGGTCGCGCCGGCGGTGCCGAGAAGCGCGAGGACCGCGAGCACGGCGCCGAGCAGGAGGTCCACGCGGGAGCTCAGAGCCCTGCGGAGGTCGAAGGAGCCCAGGCTCCGCTCGACCTGGTCGATTCCTGTCGTCAGGTTCACGCCGAGAATTGTCCGCCGACCGCCGGTGACGTGTCGTCACTCCCGAGAGCGACGTCTGGATGCCCGGGCCGCCGGGCGCGCTGACCGCCGGAGCGCGCTGACCATCGGGGCACGTTGGTCACCGGGGCCGCAGGAGGCGCAGGGCCTTCTCCTTCTCGAAGTCGAGCGCCCGGCGCGGCGCCTGGATGCGGCCGATCCTGACGCCCAGATCGCGTACGGCCTGGGCCACGGCCGGCTCGGACATCGCCCGCAGCGCGAACGCCAGCTCGGCGGGGGAGATGTCGAAGCGGCGCTCCAGCTCCATGGCCTGGCTGACCGCGGCGAGCTCGTCGGGGCCGAACCTGCGGTGCGAGCCCTGGTCGCGCACCGGAGGGAGGAGGCCGAGGGACTCGCGATAGCGCAGCATCCGCGGCGACACACCCAGTCGTCGCGCGGCTTCCGTTATCCGCATCCCTGCCCCTTTCACGCCCCGTCTGCGCTCACGCTAGACAGTCAGAAGGCCCTTTGGCAGCCCCTTGCGGCCGATTCTCACATTCTCGTGTCAAGTTCGGCCTTCCGGGCGTGCGCCGTGCCGTACGAGCGGCCTAGACTCGCTGAGACGGACAATGGAGGGACACGAAAAATGGACTTCAAGGTCGCCGACCTTGCACTTGCGGAGTTCGGCCGCAAGGAGATCCGCCTCGCCGAGCACGAGATGCCGGGCCTGATGGCGACCCGTAAGGAGTACGCCGCCTCGCAGCCGCTCAGGGGCGCGAAGATCATGGGCTCGCTGCACATGACGATCCAGACGGCCGTGCTGATCGAGACGCTGGTCGCGCTCGGAGCCGATGTCCGCTGGGTGAGCTGCAACATCTTCTCCACGCAGGACCACGCCGCGGCCGCGGTCGTCGTCGGCCCCGAGGGCACCGCCGACAACCCCTCCGGCGTGCCGGTCTTCGCGTGGAAGGGCGAGACGCTGGAGGAGTACTGGTGGTGCACCGAGCAGGCGCTCGCGTGGCCTGACGGCACCGGCCCGAACATGATCCTCGACGACGGCGGCGACGCCACGCTCCTCGTCCACAAGGGCGCCGAGTTCGAGAAGGCGGGGGCCGTCCCGGTCGCCGGCGAGGACGACCCGGAGGAGTGGGCGATCATCCTCGACACGCTCCGCCGCACGGTCACCGACGAGAAGCGCTGGAGCGCCATCGCCCAGGAGATCAAGGGCGTCACCGAGGAGACCACCACCGGCGTGCACCGGCTCTACGAGATGCACAAGTCGGGCCAGTTGCTCTTCCCGGCGATCAACGTCAACGACTCGGTGACGAAGTCGAAGTTCGACAACAAGTACGGCTGCCGCCACTCGGTGATCGACGGCTTGAACCGGGCCACCGACGTGCTGATCGGCGGCAAGGTCGCGGTGATCTGCGGCTACGGCGACGTGGGCAAGGGCTGCGCCGACGCGCTGCGCGGCCAGGGCGCCCGCGTGATCGTGACCGAGATCGACCCGATCTGCGCCCTGCAGGCGGCGATGGACGGCTTCCAGGTCACCACCCTGGAGGACGTCGTCGGCATCGCGGACATCTTCGTCACCACGACCGGCAACTTCGGCATCATCACGGCCGAGCACATGTCGCAGATGAAGCACCAGGCGATCGTGTCCAACATCGGGCACTTCGACAACGAGATCGACATGGCGGGCCTGACCCGCATCCCCGGCATCGTGAAGAACAACATCAAGCCGCAGGTCGACGAGTGGATCTTCCCTGACGGGCACTCCATCCTCGTGCTGGCCGAGGGCCGTCTGATGAACCTGGGCTGCGCCACCGGCCACCCCTCGTTCGTGATGTCGAACTCCTTCACCAACCAGGTGATCGCCCAGATCGAGCTCTTCACCAAGACCGACGAGTACCCGGTGGGCGTCTACGTGCTGCCCAAGCACCTGGACGAGAAGGTCGCCCGTCTCCACCTCGACGCGCTCGGCGTCAAGCTGACCAAGCTGACGAAGAAGCAGGCGGAGTACATCGGCGTGCACGTCGAGGGCCCCTACAAGCCCGACCACTACCGCTACTGATCAACCCCCTGGGTGTGATCATGCACCACCTCGGGTGAATGCTCGCTGAGCTGCCACATCACCGATCGTGATCATGCACACTTTCGTGGAAATGGTGCGTGAGCTGGGGTCATGAGGTTCGTGATCATGCAATGCCGTACGGCCGTGCCCGGTGCGGCCGAAACGGTGCATGATCACGAACCATCCCACCGCAGCTCAGAGTGGTCGTTGCCGAATCTGTGCATGATCACGCTGGGGGGATGGCCAGGTCATTGCGGATAACGCCGAATGCGTGCATGATCACGCGGGTTGTCGGCGGAGGCGGCGGCGGGAATCGAGGAATCTGTGCATGATCACGGCGGGATGGCGGAGGCGGGGGAGCGGCGGATCGGCTGGGCCGCTCGGTCCATGCCCGTGCTCGAGGCCATCGGGGCGAGGTTCGCCCAGGACCGGCCGTTGGACGGGTTGCGCATCGCCGCCTGCCTGCACGTGACCGCGGAGACGGCGGTCGTCATGGGCGCGCTCAAGGCGGGAGGCGCCGAGATCGCCCTTGCCGCCTCCAACCCGCTGTCCACCCAGGACGACGTCGCCGCGGCGCTGTCCACGTACGGCATCGCCGTACACGCTCGGGCGGGCGTGGACCGGGACACCTACTATCGGCACATCCACCAGGCGCTGGACATCGCGCCGAACATCGTGCTCGACGACGGCTGCGACCTGGTCAACATCCTGCACACCGAACGGGTCGAACTGCTCGACGAGGTCGTCGGCGGCTGCGAGGAGACCACGACGGGCATCATCAGGCTCCGTCAGATGGCCGCAGAGAACGCGCTCAGGTTTCCCATGGTCGCGGTCAACGACACCCGTACGAAGCGGATGTTCGACAACAGGTACGGCACGGGCCAGTCCACTCTCGACGGCATCATGCGGGCCACGAACCTCCTGCTCGCCGGGCGCACGGTCGTCGTCGCCGGCTTCGGGTTCTGCGGCCGCGGAGTCGCGGAGCGGGCCAAGGGCCTGGGAGCGCGCGTCGTCGTCACCGAGATCGACCCGGTGAAGGCCCTCGACGCGGCACTCCAGGGGTACGACGTCCAGCCGATGGGGCGGGCCGCGGAGATCGGCGACGTGTTCGTGACGGTCACCGGCAACCGCGATGTCATCCGGGCCGAGCACCTGGCCGTCATGAAGGACGGCGCGGTCCTCGCCAACGCCGGTCATTTCGACGTCGAGATAGACGTCAGGGCCCTGGAAGAGATGGCCCAGACCGTACATTTCGGGATTCGCCCGAACACTGACGAGTACGTCCTGGACAACGGCAGACGGCTGCTCCTCCTCGCGGAGGGCCGCCTGGTGAACCTGAGCGCCGCCGAGGGGCACCCGGCGGCGGTGATGGACATGTCCTTCTCCGCCCAGGCGCTCGCGGTGGCGTGGCTCGCGCAGGAGGCGGCCGGGCTCACCCCCGGCGTCTACGACGTCCCGCCGGAGGTCGACGTCCAGGTGGCGAGGCTGAAACTGGGAGCGGCGGGCATCGAGATCGACGCCCTCACCTCCGAGCAGGAGGACTACCTGCACTCCTGGCGGGTCGGTTCCTGAACTCCCGGACGGCGGGGAAAGGCCGTAAAAGGACGGTGGGCACGACCCGTGCGGCCTCTCCTCCGCACATGGTCGTGCCTCACCTCAACCCCATTAGCAGGCATGGCCCCATGACCTGCACGGGGAACCCATGCCCCTCCAATCGGGCTCTACACCTCACGTGGGGGGGACAAATCCACCCGGGGTGGGGCCGGAGGGTTCCACCGGGGCCTGCGGCGGGCTTGGGGCAGGAGCCGGCGCCTCCCCGCCGGGACGCGCAGACGCCCCGCCGTACGGGGCAGCCTGCCCGCCGTACGGGGCTGCTCCGCCGTATGGGGCTGTTCCGCCGTAGGGCGAGCCCGGCGCGCCGTCATATGGTGGCGCGGCCCACTGGGGAGCCTGGCCGTACGGCGAGGCGGAGTCCCGGGCCTGCGCGAGCCGCACCTGCGCGCGATGACGGCGCTCGGCGAGCACGGCGGCGAGGTAGGCGTGCGGCGGGACGCCCGGCGGGGGCGGGGGCGCCACGCATGCGCTGACCAGGCCCGCGATCCGCATCCCCATGTCGTGCTGCGCGTACGGCGACAATTGGTGCCAGCGGGAGAGGTACTGCCTGGCGGTGTTGGCCAGTTCGTCGGGGAGTTGGGACAGCTCCAGTGTGGAGGCCCATCCGGCGAGCTGCGGCGGCATCGGGGGCGGCGGCGCCTGCCGGGGCGAGCGCTCGCCGATGACGATCGTGCCGGCGAAGATGTCGCCGAGCCGCTTGCCCTTCTGGTTGATCAGTGACGTGATGATCGCGGGAGCGCCGAACAGCGGCCAGAACTCCACCAGCCCTGCCAGTCCGCGAAACAGCGCCTGACGGAACCGCTCGGGCCCGCCGTCCTCGCTCACGACCCTGAGCCCGAGCGCGAGCTTGCCCAGGCTACGTCCTCTGCTGACCGTCTCGAAGATCACCGGATAGCCGACGGCGACCAGCGCGGAGAACAGGATCGCCAGGCCAGCGGTGAGCGCGTCGTCGGTGATGAAGGACGCATTGGTCAGCAGCAGGGAGATCGCGATCACGGCGGCCGTCTGCACGAGCCAGTCGATGAAGAAGGCCGCCGCGCGACTGGGCAACTGGGCGATCCGGACCTCGACGACGACGGCCTCGCCCGTCACTACTTCTGACACACTCGCACCCTACTGTGCGCCGGTCGATAGGGTTTGATCTGTGGACATCGATGCGTTTGTCGCGGCCGGAAAGCCGAGCTGGGACCGGCTTGAAGACCTCGTCCGGCGGCGTCGATCGCTGAACGGCGCGGAGGTCGACGAGCTGGTCGAGCTGTATCAGCGGGCCGCGACGCACCTGTCCATCGTCCGGTCGGGTTCCAGGGACGCCATCCTGGTCGGCCGCCTTTCCGCGCTGGTCGCCCGGGCCCGGTCCGCCGTCACGGGGGCGCACACCCCGGCCTGGCGCGAGGTCGTCAGGTTCTTCACGGTGTCGTTCCCCGTGGTCGCCTACCGGGCGCGCAGGTGGTGGCTGGGGGCGGGCCTCGCCTCCCTGGTCCTCGCGTGGGTCGTCGGCGTGTGGATCGCCAAGAACCCCGACGTCCAGGCCGCGATCGGGACTCCCGAGGACATCAGGCAGCTGGTCGAACACGACTTCGCCGACTACTACTCCGAGAATCCGGCGGCGTCGTTCGCCGGGCAGGTGTGGATCAACAACGCGTACCTGAGCATGCAGGTCATCGCGTCCGCGGTCCTGCTGGGTCTGCCGATCCCCTACATCCTGTTCCAGAACTCGGCGAACGTCGGTCTCCTCGGCGGCCTCATGTCGGCGAACGGCAAGGCCGACATCTTCTGGGGGCTGATCCTTCCTCACGGGCTGCTGGAGCTCACCGCCGTCTTCCTCGCGGCCGGGGCCGGGATGCGCCTCGGCTGGACGATCATCGACCCCGGGCCGCGGCGGCGCGGAGAGGCCCTCGCCGAGCAGGGGCGGGCCGTGATGAGCGTCGCGCTGGGGCTCGTCGCCGTGCTGTTCGTCTCGGGGCTCATCGAGGCCGGCGTCACGCCGTCAGGGCTGCCCACCTGGGCGCGCATCGGCATCGGCGTGCTCGCCGAGGTCCTCTTCCTCACCTATGTGATCTTCTTCGGACGCCGAGCCGTGCGGCGGAACGAGACGGGAGACATCGAGTTCGCCCCCGACCTGGCCCCGACCAGCTGACCGCGCGTCAGAGACGGCCGGCCGCCTTCAGCGCGAGGTAGGCGTCCGCCAGCGCGGAGGCGGCGTCCTCAGGGAGGGCGTCCACGACCTCGACGCCGTGGCGGCGCAGCAGAGACGTGATCCGCCGTCTCTCGCCCCGCAACTGCTCGGCCGCCGCCGCGTCGTAGACCTGCTCCGCCGTACCGCGTCCGGAGGCCATGGCCGCGACGCGCGGGTCGGCGACCGCCGCCACGAGCACCAGGTGCCGCGAGGACAACTGCGGGAGCAGGGGCAGGAGGCCCTCCTCCATCGCGGTTGCGTTGAGGTCGGTCAGCAGCACCACCAGGCAGCGGCGCTTCGCTCTGGCGAGGACGGCCGCCACCATTCCGGCCGAGTCCGCCTCGACGAGTTCGGCCTCGATCGGCGCCATCACGTTGACCAGGGACGACAGCAGCTCGGTGCGAGACGATCCCGCGAGCCAGGCGCGGACCGCGCGGTCGTAGGCGAGGAAGTCGACGCGGTCGCCGGCGCGGGCGGCGAGGGCGGCCAGCAGCAACGCGGCGTCCATCGACCAGTCCAGGCGGGGCCATCCGGGCGCCGGACGAGGCCCGTCGTCGCCCGGGTCCGGGCGGTCGCCCTCGGGCGGCTCCGACGCCAGGGGGATCGGGGCCTTGCCGACGCGGCCCGCCGAGGTGCGGCCGGTGTCCAGCACGATGAGGACCCGGCGGTCACGCTCCGGACGCCAGGTGCGCACGACGACGTCGCGGCGCCTCGCGCTGGCGCGCCAGTCGATGGACCGCACGTCGTCGCCGACGACGTACTCCCTGAGCGAGTCGAACTCGGTGCCCTGGCCGCGCACCAGCGCGGGGTGCTGGCCGTCCAGTTCCCTGAGGCGGGCCAGCTTGGCCGGGAGATGCTTGCGGCTCAGGAACGGCGGCAACACCCGCACCGACCAGGGGACCCGATGCGTCCCCTGCCGTCCGGCCACACCGAGCGGCCCCAGCGAGCGGACCGTCACCGTGACCGCCTCGCGGTCGCCCCTCCGGGTGGGGGTGAGGGTGACGGTGAGGCGTCGCCTCTCTCCCGGCGGCACGTCGACGTGGAGTCGCCGGGGCGCGGCTCCCGCCGAGGGCGGCCAGGCGTCGCGCAGCACGCCGCGGACCCGGCGCGGGCCGGGGTTCTCCACGATCAGCCCGACGGTGACCGACTGGCCGAGCCGTACCAGCCGCTCGCCTTCACGGCTGAAGCGCAGGGGGCGCACCCCGCCCGCGAAGGCCAGGTCGACCACGATCAGGCAGGCGATGAGCAGCACGACGCCCAGCACCGCGAGCCCCGGCCGCGGTGCGAAGAGGACCACGACGGCGCCGAGGGCCGCGAGCAGCCCCGCGCGTCCCGTCAGCGCCATGGTGCCGCCCTTCCTTCTCGTACGGCTCCCGCCACACTGTGCATGATCACGAACTCCATCTTCCCAGGTCAGCCCACTTGATCGCGAACTTGTGCATGATCACGCCAGGAGTAATGCCAGGTCAGGCGGCCAGCCCGCGAGCCTGTGCATGATCACTCCAAGAACCCACTCCAAGAACCTCAGCGGGGGACGGGGACCGAGGCCAGGATGCCGTCCAGGACGCCGTCAGGAGTGGCGCCCTCGAGCTCCGCCTCAGGACGCAGCTGGACGCGGTGCCGCAGCGCCGGCCGGGCCAGGGCCTTGACGTCGTCGGGAGTGACGTACGAACGGCCCGACAGCCACCCCCACGCCCGAGAGGCGGCGAGCAGGGCCGTCGCGCCTCGAGGGGAGACGCCGAGCTGCAGCGACGGCGACTGCCGCGTCGCCCGGGCGAGGTCGACGATGTAGCCGAGCACCTCAGGGGCCACGTGCACCTGCTTGACTGCCTCGCGTCCCGCCTCCAGGTCGGCCGTGGTCGCCACCGGCTTGAGGTGGGTCAGGTCGCGGGGGTCGAAGCCGAGCGCATGCCGTTCGAGCACCGCGATCTCCTGCTCCCGGGGAGGCAGCGGAACGGTCAGCTTGAGCAGGAACCGGTCCAGCTGGGCTTCTGGGAGCTGGTAGGTGCCCTCGTACTCGATGGGGTTCTGGGTCGCCGCCACGATGAACGGATCGGGGAGCGCGCGGGCCGTGCCCTCGACGCTGATCTGGCGCTCCTCCATGGCCTCGAGCAGAGCGGCCTGGGTCTTCGGCGGCGTGCGGTTGATCTCGTCGGCGAGCAGCAGGTTCGTGAAGACCGGGCCCTCGCGGAACTCGAACTCCGATGACTTGGCGTCGTAGACCAGCGAGCCGGTCACGTCGCCCGGCATCAGGTCGGGGGTGAACTGCACCCGCTTGAAATCGAGCGAAAGGGTGGAGGCGAGAGCGCGGACCATGAGCGTCTTGGCGACGCCGGGGACGCCCTCGAGCAGCACGTGCCCGCGGCACAACAGGGCGATCACGAGGCCGGTGACGATGGAGTCCTGCCCCACCACGGCCTTGCCCACCTCGGCCCGCAGCGTGGCGAGCGCCTCCCGCGCCGCGTCGGCCCCCGGCGTGGCCGGCTGGGGGGCTCCGGCTCCGAAGGCCCCGGATCCAGGTGTCGTCACGAGTCTTGTACCTGCCTTTCGAGTGTGTCGAGGAATCCGGCCAGGGCGACGAGCCCGGCGTCGTCGGCGGGAGCGCCGCCGTACAGCGCCTGCCGTACCTGTCCCGGATCCACTCCGGTTCGCACGGAGACCGCCGTGACGATCTCGTCGGGCGTGGCCGTGCGGGGAAGCCCCAGGCGTGGGGTGATGCGGTCTGTCGTCGCCGCGCGCAGGGCGATGGCCGCCCGGTCCCGTGCCCGGCGGGCCCGGTACAGACGACCCCTGCCCTCCACGGTCTCGGCCGCCCGCACCACCACAGGAAGGCGTTCTGCGACGACCGGGCCGAGCCGCCGCCCGCGCCACAGGGCGACCAGGCCCACCGCGATGACGAGTTCGAGGACCGCCCAGCCCACTCCTCCCGGGATCAGGTCGCCGATGCTTTTCGGCTCGGAGCCCGACCCGTCGGACCCGTCCGGGCCTGACGGCTGGGAGGTCTGGTCGGATTGGGCCGGCGGCACCAGCCAGATGAGCCGCTGCTTCGTGCCCGCCAGGTTCGTGGCCAGTGCGGCGTTGCCGTCCTCGGCCAGCCTGAGGTTCGTCATGAACTGGCCGTCGCCCACCACGGTCACCGTATGGCCGTCGACCACGTAGCGGACGAGGGTCGGCTTGCCGTCCGAGGGGTAGCAGCCGGTCGATCCCGGGGGCGCGGTGAACGCCGTGCCGCCCATGTACGCGTCGCCCGCCTGGGTCGCCTCGCGCAGTCCGCACTCCGGCGCCCGCGACCGGGAGCGAGTGCCGCCGATCTCGGCGGTGAGGCCGCGTGCCAGCACGTCCAGGTGCGGGACGTCTCCGACGATCAGCCTGTCGGCGGGTGCGGCGGCGATGCGGCCGGCCTCCCCCTGCGTGAGCGAGACCGAATCGGTGATGAGGAGCTGGCTGTCGGGGCCCGCGGCGGCGAGCGCCGTCGCGACGTCGCCCACTCGCCGGACCTCTACGCCGTGCGCGCCGAGCACCTGGGCCAGAGCCCTGCTGCCGACGAGGGAGGAGTCGCCGGGATCGAGCGGGGTGCCACCCTGGGGCGACCCTGACGGCAGCAGGAGCGGCACGACCGCCGCGATCACGACGATCGCGCCGACCAGCACGATCGCACGCCCCCGCCGCCAGACGCCGCGGGCCGTGGGGGAGACGGAGAAGGACCGCTCGGCCGTCTGGAGCGTCATGCGGAGACCTCCAGCACGACGCGGGCGGCCGCCAGCTTCTCGTCGAGGTCCTTGAGAACGGCGTAGGCCTCAGGGGTCCCCGCCACCTCGCCGTAGGTCACGTCGTCGAACACCCGGGCGGCCGTACGCAGGTCGGACGCGTGGGCCGGCAGGGACCGCCCCGCGCTTTCGGCCAGTTCGAGGGCGGTACGGCCGGGCAGCGGGCTGACGATGGCGCGCTCTTCGAGCCCTCGGGCGATCGCCCGGAGACGTTCCTGGACGGCTCCAGTCCAGTCGCCTTCCGACGCGAGCCGCTCCGCTTCCGCCCGATGTTGCTCGGCCGTCCGCTCCTGGCCGCCGAACACCGCGGCGGCGGTACGGCGGCCACGGGACATGCGGCGCATCGCCCAGAACAGGAGAGCCACGAGGATCGCCAGGATCACGACGATGACGACGAGCGAGACCACGCTCCCCGCTCCGCCCCCGCCGATGCTCACGAGGTCGCCGAGGAACTGGCTCACGATCCGATAGATCCGGTCGAAGAAGCCCTCCTGCTGGTAGCCGGGCTTGAGCAGTTCCCGCGCCGCCTCCTGCTGCGCCTGGTCACGCCCGATGTCGACGGGCGCCCCGAGCAGCGCGAGGGACGGCGACAAGAAAAGGGTCACGGCCGCGGCTCGTGTGGAGGCGTCCCCGTGGAGCCCTGCTGCGGCGTTCCCGGCTCCCCGGGGGCGGGCTCGGCCGCGCTCCCCGGAGCCGGTGACCCCGGAGACCCGTAGGGCGTGGCCGGAGGAGCGGGTGTGCCCGGGGCCGCGTAGGGGGTGGTCGCCGGAGCGCCGTAGGGGTGCGTGGTTCCCGTGCCGTACTGCTGTCCGCCCGCGTCGTAGGCGGGCGTCCCGTACGCGCCCGTGTCGTACCGGACGCCGGGCTCGGCCGCCGCGTAGGAGGGGTGCCAGTAGTCGTCGACGCTCTCGTGCACCCAGCCCTGCTGCTGGTTCCGCCCGGCCGCCGTCTGGAGGACGAGGTCGAACGCCTCGGCCCGCATCCGCCGGTCGGCGTAGAGCAGCCCGTGAACACCCGCCGTGATCGGATAGGTGATCATCGGGGTCAGCACGTTCCCGAGGAAGCCCAGAAACGCGGCCAGGACCGTGACGCCCACCGACGTCCCGCTGAAGCCGAGGAAGGAGGAGACCAGGGAGAAGGGCACGGACAGGACGCCGCCGAGGAGGAAGACGAGGATCGACGTGAGGAGCAGGATGCCGAACACCCGCCAGAAGTCGCCTCTCACCAGCCGCCACGAACGGCGCAGGGAGTCGGTGGGGCCACGCCGCTCGAGCACCAGGCTGGGCGCGGCCAGCGCGAACTTCGTGTTGAAGAACGCGTAATAGACGAACCACCCGATCACCGACAGGACGGTGAGTCCGCCGATCAGTACGCCGGTTTCCGGGGCCATGTCCACGTTGCCGGAGGCAAGGCTGACGAAAAGCACGACGAGCACCGCCGCAATGATCAACAGTGGTGCCGCGATGATCAGACCCTGGAGGAGCACCAGGCCGCACAGGGCCCAGAAACGGGACTTCACCGACCTCCAGGCCTCCCCGGCCGTGATGCGGCCGCCGAAGACGGCCCGGCCGAGCACCCGCATCAGAATGCCGGTGAGGATGGTCGTGGCGATGAAGCCGATGATCGATGACAGGAACAGCCCGGTGTACTGCGCCACGACGTTGCCGACCGGGAAGTCGCTGTCGAAGGACTCCGGGTTGTTCAGCATCTGGCTCATGGTGCGGTTGGAGATCACCTGTGTGATCGTGAGCGGGATCGCGCCGATGGCCGCCACGATGGCCGACAGGCCGAGCGTGGACCGGGGGTTCGACCGGATCAGCTTGATGGCGCCGTCGAGGATGTCTCCGACGCCGAGCGGGCGCAGCGGGATGATTCCCGGGCGCGGCGCCTGCGGGCGATAGCCGTGCGGGGCCGGCGGATAGGCGCCGTAGGGCCCCGTCTGGTACTGCCCGTAACCCTGTTGCCCGTACTGCTGCCCGCCGTATTGCTGTCCAGTGGGCTGCCCTCCGTAGGGCTGGCCGCCGTATTGCTGCCCCCCGTAGGGCTGCCCGCCGTATTGGCCGCTCCCGTACGGCTGACCGCCGTACTGCGGGTGGGAGGGAGGCGGGGCGGCCTGCCCTGGCTGTCCCTGGGCTTGGGGCCCGCCGGAGGATCCGGGAGCGGTCCAGGCGCCGTCGGTTCGTCCGTACGCGGGAGGCTGCTCGGCAGCCCAGCCTGGTGGCACTTCGGGGGTGGGGCCAGGGCCGTCTGTCATGTCCCAATCCTGGCATGATGTACGGAGTCATGGCACGGTGATCGCCTGAGTGACCCCCGGCCGAGCGGTACGGCTGTGGCCGGTCGGTGATCAGCCGGTTACGGGGATGGCAGAAACGGCCTCCTCGGGCGCAGACTTGGAACGTGTCATGTCTGAAGCGTTCCCCACCGTTGTGGCCGCATCTGGTCAGATCATCGCGCGTTCTTCCTCAGCCCTTTAAACTGCATCCTTTGTCATGGTCGTGTAACACGTAAGCGGCAGCCACCGGTAACCTTCGGATGAACCTGTGACAAACGCCCAAATCTCCCGGTTGTGCAGAACGAATGAGGGCCCATGAAAGGTCGTGTGCTGGTCGTCGACGACGACGCCGCTCTCGCCGAGATGCTCGGCATCGTCTTGCGCGGGGAGGGGTTCGAGCCGTCGTTCGTCGCGGACGGCGACAAGGCGCTTGACGCGTTCCGCGACACTCGGCCCGACCTGGTGCTCCTCGATCTCATGCTGCCCGGCGCCGACGGCATCGACGTGTGCCGCAGGATTCGGGCGGAGTCGGGTGTGCCGATCGTCATGCTGACCGCCAAGAGCGACACCATCGACGTGGTGCTCGGCCTGGAGTCGGGCGCGGACGACTACATCGTCAAGCCGTTCAAGCCCAAGGAACTCGTCGCGCGGGTTCGCGCGCGGCTTCGCCGCACGGACGAGCCGACGCCCGAGATCCTCCAGATCGGCGACATCACCATCGACGTCGCCGGCCACTCGGTGAAGCGTGCCGACGAGACGATCAACCTCACGCCGCTCGAGTTCGACCTCCTGGTCGCCCTGGCCCGCAAGCCGCGCCAGGTGTTCACCCGCGAGGTGCTCCTCGAGCAGGTCTGGGGTTACCGGCACGCCGCCGACACGCGACTGGTCAACGTGCACGTCCAGCGGCTCCGCGCCAAGATCGAGAAGGACCCCGAGCACCCGGAGATCGTGGTGACGGTCCGCGGCGTGGGCTACAAGGCCGGGCCGGCCTGACATAAGGGCGCCGACGATGCCCGCTGCCGCTCCGGCGAAGAAGAAGCCTCGCCGCAGGACCCCGCGTCAGATCGCGCGGGGAGTCCGCAGGCGTGCTCGGCGCGCCGCCGGAATGGTCCGGAGGATCTGGCGGCGCTCTCTCCAACTGCGGGTGGTCACCAGCACGCTGGTCATCTCGATGGCCGTCGTGGCGGTGCTCGGCGTCTTCCTCATGCAGTCGATCGCGACATCGGTCCTCAAGAGCCGCGAGCTGGCGGCGGTCGAGGAGTCGCGGGCGAACATCGCCACGGCGAGCGGATATCTGGCACCCCAGACCGCCGAGGTCGCCGACGCGTCACCGGAGGGCGGGTCGGGCGGGCTGGCCGCCAATCCCGTCGACTCCGCCGTCTCCGCGCTCACGGAGCGATCGGGCGGCCGCTACGACGTGGTCGTCTTCAACGACGACGGCATCGGCGACGGCCGGGCCTCAGGGAAGATCGACTACAGCAGCATCCCCGAACGGTTGCGGGCCAAGGTCAAGGCGAGCGAGGAGGGTGTGCTCTACACCCAGCCCGTGACCCTGCGCTACCTGGGGAACAAGGCGCCGGAGAGCGGTCTCGCCATCGGCGGCCGGGTCAACGACTCCTACGAGATCTACCACCTGTTCCCGCTCAACTCGGAGGAGACGACGCTGCTCGCCGTCCAGCGGGTGCTGATCGGCGTGGGCGTCGCGCTCGTCCTGCTCCTCGCCGCGATCGCCTACCTGGTCACCCGGCAGGTCGTCACCCCCGTACGGCTCGCGCGCCAGGCCGCGGAACGGCTGGCGGCCGGACGGCTGGAGGAGCGGCTGAAGGTCCGGGGCGAGGACGACCTCGCACGCCTGGCCACCTCGTTCAACGAGATGGCCTCCAACCTGGCGCTGAAGATCCATCAGCTCGAGGAGCTGTCACAGGTGCAGCGGCAGTTCGTGTCCGACGTGTCCCACGAGCTGCGCACCCCGCTGACCACCGTGCGGATGGCCGCCGACCTGCTCTACGAGAGCAGGGAGGACTTCGATCCCGCCGCGGCCCGGTCGGCCGAGCTCATGCAGAACCAGCTCGAGCGGTTCGAGTCGATGCTCGCCGACCTGCTCGAAATCAGCAGGTACGACGCGGGCGCGGCCACCCTCGACGTGGAGTCCGTCGACATGCGCGACGTCGTGCTGCGCGCGGTCGGGGACTCCGAGGCGCTCGCCGAGCGCCAGGCCACCAGGTTCGAGCTCAGGCTTCCCAGCGAGCACTGCATGGCCGAGGTGGACAGCCGCAGGGTCGAGCGAATCCTGCGCAACCTCCTGTTCAACGCCATCGAGCACGGTGAGGGCAGAGACATCGTCGTCACCCTCGGCGCCGACCGGGACGCGGTGGCCGTGGCCGTACGCGACCACGGCGTCGGGCTGAAACCGGGGGAGGAGAACCTGGTCTTCGACCGCTTCTGGCGAGGCGACCCGTCACGCGCGCGCACGATCGGCGGTACCGGGCTCGGCCTGGCGATCTCCCGCGAGGACGCGATGCTGCACGGCGGATGGCTCCAGGCCTGGGGCTCGCCGGGCGAGGGCACGCAGTTCCGGCTGTCGCTGCCGCGGCTGGCCGGCTCCGAGCTGCGCGGCTCACCGCTTCCGCTGGTGCCGCCCGAGGTCGAGATCCGGCGCGCCTGGCGCGGCCACGCCACCCCCGTCATGGCCCCGGCCGTCGCGGAGGTCGGCGCGCGGTCGCTGGAGAACGCAGACGCGGGTGGTTTCGATGTGGACTGACAACCCCGGAGCGGGAGGACGGCGCGGCCGTCTCGTCGCCGGCCGCGCCACGGTCTTCGCGGCACTGAGCCTCGCCCTTGCGGCCATGGCCGCCGCCTGCGCCGTCGTGCCCACGACGGGCAGCCCGCGCGCGGCGGAGGAGGACAACAGCAGGGACTCGCTCAACCAGCCGTACGTCCGCATGATCGCGACGCCGCCGATCAAGGACGCCTCTCCGGAGGAGATCGTCAAGGGCTTCCAGGCCGCGATGGCCAGTTTCGACGATCCGACGCTCTCCGTCGCGCGGCAGTACCTCACCCCGGCGGCGGCGCAGAAGTGGAACCCCTGGCGGCAGACGACGGTCTTCGAGAGCAAGCTCGTGCCCGAGGGGCCTTCGGGCCAGAACCTCCAGGACGCCAAGGACACGACGGTCACCCTCAAGGGCACGGCGGTCGCCACCATCGATTCGGAGGGGCGGTACACCCCGGCCTCCGGGTCGGTGGCCCAGCAGTTCAGCCTGGCCAGAGCGGACGGCGCGCAGTGGCGGATCGACGAGCCGCCCGACGCCCGTCTGCTGTCGACCGACGACCTCAAGCGGGACTACCGGCAGGTCGACCTCTACTACCCTCCGGCCACCCAGTCGGAGGGACTCGTCGTCGACCGCGTGTGGGTGCCGATCAACCCCAGCACAGGTGTGCCGGAGACGGTGGTCCGCAGGCTCCTCGCCGGCCCCACGGCCTCGATCAGGAACTCGGTCAGCACGGCGTTCCCCGACGGGACGGATCTCAACCAGATCACCGTGGAGGGGGACACGGTCGTGGTCGACTTCACGTCCCCGGTGGAGTCGGTCTCCGCCGACCGCATCGAGGCGATGAAGGCGCAGCTCTCGTGGACGCTGGGTGACCTGGTGACGGGCAGGACCGTCGAGATCCGGGTCGACGGGGAGCCCTTCCGGGGGACGGAACTGCGGTTCAACCCCCGGGACTACTTGCAGTTCGATCCCAACGTGCTGCCCTCCCAGCCGCAGGCGTATTACATGCAGGGCGGCAAGCTGTACCGGACGAAGGAGAAGGGCGGCGAACTCGTGTACGGGGCGGCAGGCACCGCGGACGCGAAGTTCTCCGACCCCGCGATCTCTGGCGAGCCCTCGCCCCGGGTCGCCGCGCTCGTCGGCGACGAGGGGATCTGGGTGACGACCACCGTGCTCGACGGCCAGTGGCAGCGCTGGATCGCAGGCAAGACCAAGGACCTGACCGCGCCCTCGTGGGATCGTTACGGCGCCGTATGGACGGCGGAGCGGGTCGGCGACCACGAGACGCGCGTCTGGCGGGCGATGGCGGGTCAGGCCCGCCGCGTGAACATCGACAAGGACCTGGCGGAAAGCCGCGTCCTCGCGCTCCGGGTGTCCCGCGACGGGGCCCGCGTGGCCATGATCACCGCGGACGGCCCGGATGAGGCGGTCGAGATCGGGACGATCGTCAGGACCGGACAGGACGCCACGATCACCAACGTCCAGCGGCTCGACCCGCGCACCCACCAGCGCATCGTGGACATCGCCTGGCAGGACGCGGCCAGCCTCCTCGTGCTCTCCAAGGGGAACGCCGGCCAGGAGTTGTCCACGTGGTCGGTCATGGAGGGCATGGAGGTCCCCGACGCCGCGATCAAGCTGGACGCGCAGGCCGAGATCGGTTCCATCGTCGCCGCGCCGCCCGACCACGTGCTCGCCAGCGCGGACGACGACGGCGAGGTCCGCACGTACAACGTCGACAAGAAGGCCTGGATCGCCATCGCGAAGGACGGCGCCACCAACCCGGTCTACCCCCTCGGCTGAGCAGGGACCCGGCCGGGACCGCCCGCGGGTCGACGGTGGGGCCGGGACCGCGTGCCGGTCGTCCGCGCCGGGACCGCCTGACGGCTGTCGGTGCGGCCGGGCCGCGTGCTGGTTGTCGGTGCGGCCGGGCCGCGTGCCGGTTGTCGGTGCGACCGGGCCGCGTGCCGGTTGTCGGTGGCGGCTGACAGGGTTTCCCCGTGCTCGCGGCGCTCCTCGACCTGATCCTCCCGGCCCGCTGCGCCGGCTGCGGCGCCGCCGGATCCATGGCGTGCCGTTCGTGCGCCGCCGAGCTCGTCAGGGCTCCCGCCGCCCGCCCTCCCTCACCGGCGCCGCCCGGGCTGCCGGAGTGCTGGTCGGCGACGGGCTACGACGGCGCCGCCCGCCGCATGGTGCTCGCCTACAAGGAGCGCGGCCGTACGGCTCTCGCCCCCGTGCTGGGGGCGAGCCTCGCCGCCGTGGCCGTAGCGGCCCTGGAGGCCGTCGGCGGCCGGAGGGTCCCGTTGGTGCTGGTGCCGGTCCCCAGCGCCCGTGCGGCCTCACGTAGGCGCGGGCACGACCCGGTGCGGGCGCTCGCCTCGGCGGCGGCGGTCCGGCTCCATGAGCTAGGACTCCACGCGACCTCGGCGCCGGTGCTGCGGCAGGGCAGACGGGTGGCAGACCAGGCGGGGCTCGGATCCGCCGAGCGCGCCCGGAATCTGTCGGGAGCGTACGGCGTCGTGGACGGCGGTCCCGATTTGGTGGGGCACGCACGCGTCGTGCTGGTCGACGACGTCGTCACGACCGGAGCGACGCTGGCCGAGGCCGCGCGGGCGCTCGGTGCCGCCGGGATCCCCGCCGCTCTGGCGATCACCGTCGCCGCGACGCCTCGCCGGGCGTCACCGCGTGCGGCACGCCCGGCGCGGAACCGACAGCCGGATCGAACGGCGACACGCCGGGGCCGTCAAGTCTCTCTTTGTAACGGAGAGTAAAGGTTGGCCAATTCTCATGCTGACCGCCAGGACACACCTGTGTGACCTTCACCCTAGATCCCTCCAGCTCACCTGGAAGAAGGAGTGCGCCGCGCGCGGGGATTCCATCGTCGAGTGATCGTTCTCGGCGGTGTACGGGATCGTTGCAACATCACAGACAGTGATCGTTTGGCGGATCTCCTGGCTGACATTCGGCGCGGCAAGGACTAGCGTGCAGACATGGCACCCGTCCGGGTCCGTGGTTGCACCGGGCCTCTCTCCCTCGGGGGATCGGCCTGGCTAGCCGATGCCAGCCGCAGGCAAAACGGTCCACGTAAGGCGACTCTTGGTCGACCGATCACGGTGCGGCTTAGAGGTAAGTCCTGCCTTCCCGGGGGTCCAGATGTCCCCCGCAAGAAGAGAAGGGCAGTAGTGGCGACTGAGCTGCGAACCCCTCAGCAGGCGGATGTGGGGACGAAGACCAGGTCGGACGGGCGGGTGCCGCGGAACCACAGTCGATATGCGAAGGGGGGCTTTGTGTGGACATCATCGTCAAGGGACGGCACACCGGAGTGAGTGACCGATTCCGCGATCATGCGACTACCAAGCTGGCCAGGATCGAACGACTGAACAACAAGCTCATTCGCGTGGATGTCGAGGTCTCCAAGGAGGCCGGCAACCGCGTGAGCGGCCAAAGAGAACGGGTGGAGCTGACCATCCACTCGCGTGGTCCTGCCATTCGCGCGGAAGCGGCGGCGGACGATCGATTCGCCGCACTCGACATCGCGCTCGGGAAGCTGGTCGAGCGCCTGCGCCGGCTCGGAGACCGGCGCAAGATCCACCATGGCAAGAGCTGCCCGCCGTCCGTGGCCGAGATCACGGCCTTCATGGGCGAGGGCGGCCTGGAGACGATCGAGGAGACCGGGCGGGCGATCCCCGCGACCGCGGTCGAGTTCGCCCAGGAACGGCGCGGCCCCGCCGAGGCCGTCGTTCCCATCGAGATGGACGGTGACGGGCCGCTCGTCGTTCGCGAGAAATTCCACGAGGCCGATCCCATGACGATCGAGCAGGCGCTCCTGGAGATGGAACTCGTCGGCCATGACTTCTATCTGTTCCGCGACAAGGAAGGCGGCCAGCCCAGCGTCGTCTACCGGCGGCGAGGCTACGACTACGGTGTGCTGAGGCTCATCGAGAGCTAGCCGTCCCCCGTAGACCACCCGTGCGGAATCCACGGATCTGCGCATTCGGCAAGACGAAGATCAGCACTGAGCGCGAAACCCGTGTAATGATGGCGATCCAGCGTCCTTGGCCCCCGCAAGGAGGTTCCGTGACCCGACCCGACGAGGCGGCCCGAGCATCCGGTCGTGAGCCGATCCGCGTGATGATCGTCGATGATCATGCGCTGATTCGCCGCAGCCTGGAACTCGCCCTGGCCGCGGAGCCGGACATCGAGGTGGTCGGCGAGGCGAGCGACGGGCAGGAGGCGGTCGGCCTGGCCGACCGCCTCCTGCCCGATGTCGTCCTGATGGACGTCCGGATGCCGCGGCAGGACGGAATCGGGGCGACCAGGAGCATCAAGGAATCCGTGCCGAGCACCCGGATCATCATGCTCACGGTCAGCGACGAGGAGGAGGACCTCTTCGAGGCGATCAAGGCCGGCGCCACCGGCTATCTGCTCAAGGATGTGCAGATCGACGAGGTGCCCGACGCCGTGCGCGGCGTGCACGAGGGCCAGTCGCTCATCAACCCGGCGATGGCGGCCAAGCTGATCAGCGAGTTCGCCAACATGAGCCGCAAGGAGGCGGAGCGGCCGCCGCAACTGCCGGTGCCCCGGCTGACCGACCGGGAGATGGAGGTCCTCAGGCTGGTCGCCAAGGGCATGAACAACCGGGAGATCGCCAAGGACCTGTTCATCTCCGAGAACACGGTGAAGAACCACGTCCGCAACATCCTCGAGAAGCTCCAGCTCCACTCCCGCATGGAGGCGGTCGTCTACGCCGTGCGCGAGCGTCTCCTGGAGATCACCTAGCGAGCTCGGCGCGCAGGGGCGCTTCGAGAGCGGGTGAGGTCACCCGCTCGACTCGGACGTCCGTGCAGCCCACCCAGCTCGCGGCCTCCCAGAGCGCGTCGCGCATCGCGGCGGCCACCTTGGCCGGGCCGCCGTTGCCGGGTTCGAATCCGACCTGGCGGGCGACCAGGGTCGTCCCCTCACGCGCCGGGTCGACCCGGCCGATGATCCTTCCGCCGGCGAGCACCGGCATGGCGAAGTAGCCGTGGATCCGCTTGTCCTTCGGCACGTAGGCCTCCAGGCGGTGGTTCAGGCCGAAGATCCGCTCGGCACGCGCCCGCTCCCAGATCAGCGAGTCGAAGGGCGACAGCAGCGTCGTGCGGTGACGGCCGCGGGGCTCCGACTCCAGGGCGGCCGGGTCGGCCCACGCGTTGGCCGCCGCGACGACGCTCTCGCCACGCCTGGCCCGCGGAGACGGCCACCCGGCGACGTGCACCGGCACGAGACCGGCGGCCCCGCTCAGGAGGGCGTCGTCCAGCAGTTCGGCGTGCTTGCCCTTCACCCGGGTGAAGTCGACCAGGTCGGCCCGGGTCGCCACGCCGAGGGCGCGCCCGGCCAGCCGGGTGAGGCCCGTGACACCCACCGCGTCGGGGAGGTCGTCGGCGAAAAGCTCTTCGGGGATCACCCGCTCGGCCAGGTCGTAGACCCGCCGCCAGCCGATCCTCCTGGTGCAGACGACCTCGCCGATGTCCAGGAGGAACTCAATAGCGATCTTGGAGTCGGACCAGTCCCACCACCCGGCCGCCTCTGTCGTGCCGGAGGCGCGCAGGTCGACTCGGGCGCCGCCGATGTCGCCGGTCATGAGCGGTCCGTCGGCGCGGACCTGGTCGAGGAGCTTGTCCACGATGGGCGGCACCTCGTGCCAGCGGTAGCGGCGATCGCGGTAGGCCCGGCGGCGGAAGCCGTACAGGGGCCAGTCCTCCAGCGGGAGGATGCAGGCGGCGTGACACCAGTATTCGAAGGTGCGCGCCGGGTCGTGCCAGTAGGCGCGCTCGACGGCGGTCCGGCCGACGGCGCCGAGCCTCGCGTAGGCGATCAGCTCGTGCGAACGGGCGAGCACGGAGATGGTGTCGAGCTGGACGGCGCCCACCCGCCGGAGCATGGCGGGCACGCCGCCCGTCCGGGAGCCGGCGCCGAGGAATCCCTGGGCTCGCAGGATGATGCGGCGGGCCTCGTCGGCGGTCAGGTCGGTCACACCTGCAGATGCTAGATGGCGTGACCGACAAAACGCTTAGAGCGGTTGCACCTGTGGAGGCGGGTGGATCAGTGCCGCTGCTCGAAGGGCGAGTGGTGCTCCAGAGCCGGGATGTCGCGCGGGGCGTCGACGATCACGTCGGAGAAGATGTCGAACGCCAAGGCGAGCAGGCCGCCGATCGCGACGATCCCCGCGCCGACCCAGAAGAGGAACCAGTCGGGCCCGATGGTGAGGGCGACCCCGCCGACCGTGAAGCCGATCAGGATCACGGTGACCGCCAGCCAGGATTTGGCGCTTCCGCCGTGGCTGCCTTGATGTGCGCTCTCTGCCATACCCGATTTCTACCCGATGAACGTCTCGGTCCGCACATTGGGGGAACCCGTGGACCGGTTCCCCCGTTGTACACAGGCGAGATGACGCGCCGCTCCGTCCGATTGCCGGTGGCTGTGTCTGGTGATGGAACGGCCTACGATGGCCGTGGGGAAGTATCTCGTCCTCAGACCCCGGCCGATCCGCCGAGGTAGACCTGCGAGGAGCTCACGAAAGTGCCTGCAATTCTTGACAAGATCCTTCGCGCGGGCGAAGGCAAGACTCTGCGTAAGCTCAAGCGAATCGCCGAGCAGGTCAACTCCATCGAAGACGACTTCACAAGTATGTCGGACGCGGAGCTGCGGGCGCTCACGGACGAGTACAAGCAGCGTCACGCGGACGGGGAGTCGCTCGACGACCTCATGCCGGAGGCCTTCGCCACGGTGCGGGAGGCCGCCCGCCGGGTTCTCGGCCAGCGGCACTTCGACGTGCAGCTCATGGGCGGCGCCAACCTGCATCTCGGCAACATCGCCGAGATGCGCACCGGTGAGGGCAAGACCCTCACGTGTACGCTGCCGGCCTACCTGAACGCCCTGTCCGGTAAGGGCGTCCACGTCATCACGGTCAACGACTACCTGGCCAAGCGCGACGCGGACACCATGGGCCGCATCCACCGCTTCCTGGGCCTCGAGGTCGGCGTGATCCTCGCCAACATGACTCCCGAAGAGCGGCGCAGGCAGTACAACGCGGACATCACCTACGGCACGAACAACGAGTTCGGCTTCGACTACCTCCGCGACAACATGGCCCAGCAGAAGGAGGAGTGCGTCCAGCGCGGTCACAACTTCGCGATCGTGGACGAGGTCGACTCCATCCTCATCGACGAGGCACGGACGCCGCTGATCATCTCGGGCCCCGGTGAGCAGTCGGGCAAGTGGTACACCGAGTTCGCCAAGATCGTCCCGAGGCTGCGCCGCGGCGTCGAGGGCAAGGACGGCGAGGAGGGCTCGGGCGACTACGTCGTCGACGAGAAGAAGCGCACGGTCGGCGTCCTGGAGTCCGGTGTCGACCGCGTCGAGGACGTCCTCGGCATCGACAACCTCTACAAGCCCGAGCACACCCACCTCGTGCAGTTCCTCAACAACGCCATCAAGGCGAAGGAACTCTTCAAGAGGGACAAGGACTACATCGTCGTCGACGGCGAAGTACTGATCGTCGACGAGTTCACCGGGCGCGTGCTGCACGGCCGCCGGTACAACGAGGGCATGCACCAGGCCATCGAGGCCAAGGAAGGCGTGCACATCAAGGACGAGAACCAGACTCTCGCCACGATCACGCTGCAGAACTACTTCCGCCTCTACTCCAAGCTCGCCGGCATGACCGGTACGGCGGCGACCGAGGCCAACGAGTTCCACCAGACGTACAAGCTGGGCGTCGTCCCGATCCCCACCAACCGGCCGATGATCCGCAAGGACCAGGCCGACGTGGTCTACAAGTCCGAGGACGCCAAGTTCCAGGCCTGCGTGGACGACATCAAGGAGCGGTACGACAACGGTCAGCCGGTCCTGGTCGGCACGACGAGCGTGGAGAAGTCCGAGAAGCTCTCCCGGATGCTCAAGCGCCAGGGCGTGCCGCACGAGGTGCTCAACGCGAAGAACCACGCGCGTGAGGCCGCGATCATCGCCGAGGCGGGCCGCAAGCACGCGGTGACGGTGGCCACCAACATGGCGGGCCGCGGCACCGACATCATGCTCGGCGGCAACCCGGAGTTCCGCGCCGACCTCGAGCTGCAGCAGCGCGGCCTGTCTCCGTCGGAGACCCCGGAGGAGTACGAGAAGGCCTGGCCCGAGGCTCTGGAGAAGGCCAAGGACGACGTCAAGGCCGAGCACGAGGAGGTCGTCGGCGCCGGCGGCCTCTACGTCCTTGGCACCGAGCGGCACGAGTCGCGCCGCATCGACAACCAGTTGCGCGGCCGTTCCGGCCGTCAGGGCGACCCGGGTGAGTCCCGCTTCTACCTGTCCCTCGAGGACGACCTGATGCGCCTGTTCAACTCGGCCCGAGTCGAGATGATCATGACGCGGCTCAACATCCCGGACGACGTGCCGATCGAGTCCGGCATCGTGTCGAAGGCCATCGCCTCCGCCCAGCACCAGGTCGAGCAGCAGAACTTCGAGATCCGCAAGAACCTCCTCAAGTACGACGAGGTGATGAACCGCCAGCGCAAGGTGATCTACGGCGAGCGCGTCAGCGTCCTCGAGGGCGCCGACCTGCACGACCAGATGCGCACGTTCGTCACCGACGTGGTCGACGGCTACGTCAAGGGCGCGACCGGCGAGGGCTTCGCCGAGGAGTGGGACCTCGACAAGCTGTGGGAGGCCTTCAGGCGGCTCTACCCGATCTCGGTGACCGTCGACCAGCTCGTCGAGGAGGCGGGCGGCGCCCGCGAGGACGTCGACGCGGACCTGATCGCGGAGAAGGTCAAGGAGGACGCGCTCGCGGCCTACGACCGGCGCGAGGAGGAGATCGGCTCCCAGCCGCTGCGCGACCTGGAGCGGCAGATCATCCTCCACGTGCTCGACCGCAAGTGGCGTGAGCACCTCTACGAGATGGACTACCTCCAGGAGGGCATCGGCATGCGTGCCTATGCCCAGAAGGACCCGCTGATCGAGTACCAGCGCGAGGGCTTCGAGATGTTCTCCGCGATGCTCGAGGGCATCAAGGAGGAGTCGGTCGGCTTCCTGTACAACCTCGAGGTGCAGGTCCAGTCGAACCCGATCGTGGAGGAGAACGCCGAGGAGGACGTGGCGGTCGCCGAGGCCGGCGCCATCATCGCCCAGGCGCTCCGCGGCCCCGCCAGGCCGGCCGAGATGGTCTACTCCGCTCCCGGCGAGAGCGGCGAGGTCGAGGTCAGCCGGGTCCGGTCCACGCCGGAGCAGCGCGCGGCGTACGGCAACGTCGAGCGCAACGCGCCCTGCCCGTGCGGATCGGGCAAGAAGTTCAAGCGGTGCCACGGAGACCCGCGCAACGCGCAGGCGTGACATGGCGCGACGAACCCCCGCCGGGCAGGCCCCGGCGGGGGTTCGCGTTGTCCGGACACCCTTCGCGGCGCTCAGGGGGCTTCAGGCGGTCTCGAAGTCGGTGACCAGCCACTGCACGCCGAAGCGCTCCAGGCGCAGGGCCAGCACGCGGCTCCGGTCGCCGCAGTGGACGAGCACGCACATCTCGAGGACGCCCTCGACGGGCTGCTGGACGTGGGGCAGCCCGACCATCGGCGGCCGCTGGGTGTCGATCATCTTCCCGGCCCTGACCAGCCCCCGGTAGGCCCGCTCGGACAGCCGGTTCTGAACCGACTCCGGCGGCCGGCGGCCGGTGAGGATCTCGGCCATCGCCTGTCCCAGGCCGCGCAGGCGGCGTTCGTCCGGAACCGATCCCCTCGGGGAGAGGATGAGCCCGCCGCGGGGCCCCGGCGTCCCCTCGCCGAGGCCCCGGGCCGCACGGTGCTCTCCGGGCTCACGGGCCAGGGCCAGCGAGCCGTACGTGGCGGCGGGGCCGGCGTACGGGCCGCGCTCGTCGTCGTACGGAGGGTCCGCCGGGGGGACGGAGGCGAGCCTCGGCAGGGGGATCGGCTTGCGCATCGGGACTCCCTTGTCGTCGTGACCTGACCCCTAATAGAGGTTCCGGTCCGGCGGGCTGATACAACGGCCGCCAACTTTGCCGATCAAGAGGTCGTTTCGAGGTCGTTCGCCGGAGAGATTCCCGCGGGTTGGATCTCGTGGTCAGGGCCTCCCGTCCGTTACGGACGTGAGGGCCGGGCGTTTCCCGTCGGCCGGAAAAGCCACGGGGGTGAGGCTCGCCTGCGGAACGCGACGGGCGCGGCCCGCCCCTGGAAAGCGCAAGGGGCGCCCGGGATCGCCGGGCGCCCCTTTCCCCGATACGCGTCTGGGAGGATGACGCGTGGGTCCGGTGAGGATGGATCAGGCGCGACTGGGAGCCGTCTCCGCGGTCTCTCCCGCGTCCACGTCGGGCTCCGGCTCGCGGCCGGGGGTCTTGAGGTTCAGCTTCTTGATCAAGAAGGTGAACACCCCGTAGTAGACGAAGAAGTAGATGACGCCGATCACCATGATCAGCAGGAAGTTGTGCGTGTTGTCCTTCGTCGAGTTCAGCCCGGCGTCGATGGCGCCCGCCGAGAAGCCGAACCCGAGCCGGCCGTCGAGCGCCGCGACCACCGCCATCGAGATGCCGGTGAGCAGGGCATGGACCACGAACAGCACGGGTGCGACGAAGATGAACGCGAACTCGATCGGCTCGGTGATGCCGGTGACGAAGGAGATCAGCGCCGCCGAGATCATGATGGAGCCGACCGCCGCACGGCGGTGGGGGAGGGCGGTGCGCCACATGGCGAGGGCCGCGGCGGGCAGGCCGAACATCATGACCGGGAAGAAGCCCGCCATGAACGCGCCCGCGCCGTCCTGGCCGGCGAAGTAGCAGTTCAGGTCGCCCGCGGCCTGGGTGGCGCCCACGGTGCACTCGGGGACGGTGAACCAGACGATCGAGTTGACGAAGTGGTGCAGGCCGAAGGGGATCAGCGCCCGGTTGACCACGCCGTAGATGCCGGCGCCGGCGGTGGAGTTGTCGGCCAGCCACTCGCCGAAGCTGCTGAGCCCCTGGCCGATCGGCTGCCAGATCAGGCCGAAGATGACGGCGAGGATGAGCGCGGCGGCCGCGGTGATGATCGGCACGAACCGGCGGCCGCCGAAGAAGGCCAGCCAGGCCGGCAGCTTGATCCGGTAGAACCTCTGCCACAGGATGGCCGCCGTGAGGCCGATGAGGATGCCGCCCAGCACTCCCGTGGGATTGGCCGACGCCAGGTTCAACGCCTCGGTGGGCTGGCCGTCCGCTCCGACGACGCTCTGGACCACCTTCCCGTGGACCGCGGAGTCGGCCGAGGAGACGTCGAAGAACATCAGGTGCGTGACCCGGTCCCAGACGAGGTAGCCGACCACGGCGGCGACCGCGGTCGAGCCGTCGGACCTGCGGGCGAAGCCGACGGCCACGCCGACGGCGAACAGCAGCGGCAGCGCGTCGAAGAGCGCGCCGCCCGCGCCGCCCACCAGATCGGCGATCGTGTCGAGCGTCTTGTTGTCCGTACGGCCGAGCAGGTCGCCCTGACCGGCGCGCAGGAACAGCGACGCGGCCGCCAGGGTCGCGATCGGGAGCATGAGCGAACGGCCGATGCGGGACAGCACGGCCATCACGGGGGACTGGCGCGCTGGAGCGGCGGGCAGACCTGCGTCTGCGGACGAGGATGTCATGGTGTCCTCCAGGAATGGGGGTGCGGGAGGAGACCGCTAAGAGCGTCGGGTGGGGATCTCGAGGAGAGTCCGGAGCTGGTAGCGGTCGGCACGGTAGGTGGAGACCCCGAGTTCGGCGCAGACCCCGCCGGAGTAGGACCTGCGCTGCAGGAGCAGCACGGCCCCCCCGCGGGGCAGTTTGAGCAGGTCGGCGTCACTCGGATCGGCGATTCCGCCGTCGATTGTGAGCTCCCCGGCGTCCAGCACGAGCCCGTAGCGGGACTCGAGCAGGGCGTACAGGGATCGGCCGGACAGGTCGTAGTCATCGAGGTCGGGTGCGAGCACGACCGGGATGTGGGCGCGCTCGATGCTCAGCGGTTCCCCGTCCGCCGTGCGCAACCGCTCGATGAAGTGCACGGGGTCTCCCGGCTGGATGCCGAGTTCCCGTGCCAGATGCGCGCTGGCCCGGACCACACGCCGGTCCAGGTCGCGGGATCCCGGCTCCATGCCGCGTGCCCGCATGTCATCGCTGAAGGACGTGAGCTGTAGTGCGAGTTCGATCTTCGGACGTGCGACGAACGTGCCCTTGCCGGGAACCCGGTGCAGGCGTCCCTCCGACACCAGGTGGTCCACGGCCTGCCGTACCGTCATCCGGGACAGGCCGAAACGCTGGCAGAGCTCTCGTTCCGAGGGGATCGCCGCGCCGATCGGCAGCTCGTTGCTTTCGATGAGGTCGAGCACGATCTCCCTCAACTGGAAGTACTTCGGCACCGGGCTGTCCGGATCGATCTGCGCCACTGATCCCTCCCCTCTCGTTCTGATCATGTGAAATAAGTTAAGGTTCTTACTGGTCTAGTCCGGACTAGACCATAGGCCGGAAATATGTGTCAATGAACGGGCCGGCGTCGGATCGATAACGGCCCCATTCGCCAACGAGGATGAGCACCGGATGACGACGAAGATGCGCAGCGAGATCGCCGAGCAGCCGGCGGCACTGCGGGCGACGATCGACGCCCTGCTGCCCCGCACCGACGAGATCCGTGCGCTGGCGCGAGACACCCGTCAGACGTTGTTCGTCGCCCGCGGCACCTCGGACAACGCCGCGGTGTACGGCCGGTACCTGATCGAGGCCAGGGCGGGGCGGCTGTCGGCGCTGGGGGCTCCCTCCATCGCCACGACCTACCGGCGCAAGCTCGACCTCGAGGGCGTGCTCGCCGTCGGGCTGTCCCAGTCGGGACGCACCGAGGAGATCGTCGAGACCATGGAGTGGGCCAAGGCGTGCGGGGCGAAGACCGTCGCCGTCACCAACGGCGGCGAGGACTCGCCGCTGGCCCAGGTCGCCGATCTGGCACTGTGCACCCTCGCCGGCGAGGAGAAGGCGGTTCCCGCCACCAAGACCTACACCACCCAGCTCGCCGCCCTGGCCGTGCTCGCCCTGGGCCTCGGCGCCGACGTCGACCCGGGTGACCTGCGGCGGGTGCCCGACGCGGTCGAGAAGCTGATCTCCGACCCCGGCGACCTGCAGGCGCTCGTCGACGGGCTTGCCGACAAGCCCGGGGTTGTCGTGTCCGGCCGCGGCCTGGCCTTCTCGACGGCACTCGAGCTCGCCCTCAAGCTCAAGGAGGCGTGCTACCTGCACGCCATGGGCCTGTCCTACGCCGACCTGCTGCACGGCCCGATCGCGGTCGTCGACGAGGACACCCCCGCGATCCTGGTGGCGGCGGGCGAGGGACCGACGCTCGCGGGCACGGTCGCCCTCGCCGAGCGCGTCACCGGCGCGGGGGCGTCGGCCTTCGGCGTCGGCGGCGGCACCGCGCTCGCCTCCGCGTCCACCGCCGCGTTGAACGGCCCCGATCTGCCGGAATGGGTGGCCCCGATGGGACTCATCGTTCCGGGACAGTTGCTGACCGAGGCGCTTGCGCGCAGGCTCGGTATCGACCCGGACGCACCCCGTGGTCTGAACAAGGTCACCCAGACCGACTGAACGGAGAACCCCCATGGCCGCAGACGCCGAGGCGATCGTCGCCGGACTCGGTGGCGCCGACAACATCATCGAGATCGAGCCGTGCATCACGCGGCTGCGCACCGAGGTGCACGACGCCTCCAAGGTCGACCAGGCGGCCCTCAAGGCGGCCGGAGCCCACGGCGTGATGGCAGCGGGCAACATCGTGCAGGTCGTGGTGGGCCCCGAGGCCGACACCATCGCCAGCGACATCGAGGACATCATCGGCTGAGTCCGCCGTGCGCGCGAGCCCGGACTGATCGCCGGGCTCGTGCGCGGGCGGGCCCCGCGTCGCGGCGATCGGGCTCATGGCGGGCCGAGCGTCGCGCGCCGGAGGAAGGGCGCTTCACGTTGACGACTGTTCTCGCGCCGATGTCGGGCTCGGCCGTCGGCCTCGCCGCCGTCCCCGACCCGGTGTTCTCCCAGGCGATGGTGGGACCGGGCACCGCGATCGATCCCGAACGGGCACCTGGCCAGGCGGTGGCTCCGATCACCGGCACGATCGTCAAACTGCACCCGCACGCCTACGTGGTGGTCGGCGCGGACGGCCGCGGGGTGCTCGTCCATCTCGGCATCGACACGGTGCAGCTCAAGGGCGCGGGCTTCCACCTGCTCGCCGCGGAGGGCGACCATGTCGAGGCGGGGCAGCCCGTCGTGAGCTGGGACCCGGCCGTGGTCGAGGCGGGCGGGCGCTCACCCGTCTGCCCCGTCGTCGCGCTGGACGCCGCGGCCGAGTCGATCACCGATGTGGCCTCCGGCAGGGTCGACGCCGGCGACGAGCTCTTCACGTGGTCGTGATGCGGGCGGCCCTGTTCGACCTGGACGGCACGCTGATCAACACCGAGCGCCGCAGCCTCGCCATGTGGGCGATGTTGCTGGACAACCACGGTGTGGAACACGACCCGGCGCTGCTGCGGCGGTTCATGGGCCGCAGGGGCGCCGACGTGCTCCCCGAGTTCTTCCCGGACGGAGACGTCCGCGCCCTGCTCGACGAGGTGCACTCCTACCACGACCGTCCGGGCCTGCCGGACATCGTTCCCGTGCCCGGAGCGGCGGAACTGGTGCGCCGGGTGGCCGCCCACGGCTCGGCGATCGGGCTCGTCACGTCGGCGGGCCGCGCGTGGGCCCGGGAGAGGCTCACCCAGGTGGGGGTCGCCGACCTGGTCCAGACCATCGTCTCCGCCGAGGACGTCGTGGTGGGCAAGCCGGACCCCGCCGGCTTCCTGGAGGCCGCCGCCCGGCTCGACGTCAAACCTGACGAGTGCGTCGTGTTCGAGGACTCGCTGGCGGGGATCGCCGCCGCGGAGGCGGCACGCATGGCGTGCGTGGGAGTGGCCACCACACATCGTCCCGATGAACTGGGGCACGCGGATCTGGTAATCAGCGATCTGTCGGGTATTGATTGGCCCTTGACAGGAATAAGGTGGTCTAGACCGCGTTATTAAGTTCGCTTGAAGGAGGAGATCGTGGCTGAGCGTAGGGTCAGCGTCGTGTCCGAGGTGGGGCTGCACGCCCGTCCCGCTGCGACTTTCGTGCAGACCGCGGCGAAGGCGCCGTTCGACGTGACCGTGGCGAAGGCCGGGGGCAGCCCGGTGAGTGCGAAAAGCATCCTGTCCGTCCTGGCGCTGGACGTCAGGCAGGGCGAGTCCATCGTCATCTCGGCGGAGGGGGAGGGCGCCGACGAGGTGCTCGACCGCCTCGCCGAGATCGCCGCGGCCTCCTGATCCCCATGGACCGGCGCGAGACGGGGCGCCCCCTCCCGGACTCCCAGGAGCAGACTCCCCGGCTGCTCACGGGAACGGGCGTCAGCCCGGGCTCCGGATACGGCCCCGCCTACCTCGTGGTCGGAGACATCCCCGAGCCCGCCCCTGGATCGCGGCACGACGGGGACGCGCGGGCCGAGCGGAGCCGGGCCGAGCAGGCGCTGGACGACGTGGCCGCCGACCTTGAGTCGAGAGGCGCACGGGCTGGCGGCGAGGCCGAGGAGGTGCTCGGCGCGCAGGCCATGATGGCCCGTGACCCCGGGCTCGCCGAAGAGGTGGGCCAACTGATCGGCGAGGGCGTCGCCGCGCCCCGGGCCGTCTTCGAGGCCTTCGGGAAGTACCGGGAGCTGCTGTCGGCGGCGGGCGGCTACCTCGGTGAGCGGGTCGCCGACCTCGACGACATCCGCGACCGGGCGATCGCCCTGCTCACCGGCCTTCCGCTGCCCGGCGTCCCCACCAGCGCCGCCGAGCCGTTCGTGCTGATCGCCAGGGATCTCGCCCCCGCGGACACGGCTCTGCTGTCCAAGGACGTCGTCGCCGCGTTCGTGACCGAGCAGGGCGGGCCGACGAGTCACACCGCGATCCTCGCCCGCTCGATGGGCGTGCCGGCGGTCGTCGGCTGCGCCGGTGCGACCGCGGTCGCGCAGGGCACGGCCGTGCTCGTCGACGGCGCGTCCGGGCGTGTACGGCTCTCGCCCGCCGAGGACGAGGTCGCCGCCGCGCGGAACGCCGACGAGGCGAGGCTGGCCGCGCTGTCGGAGGTCACCGGGCCGGGCGCCACCGCCGACGGCCATGCCGTACCCCTGCTCGCCAACATCGGCGGCCCGCGCGACCTCGACGCCGCGCTGGCGGCCGGCGCCGAGGGCGTGGGCCTCTACCGCACCGAGTTCCTCTTCCTTGACCGCGACGCCGCGCCCACGCCCGAGGAGCAGGAGGCGGCGTACAGGGCCGTCTTCGACGCGTTTCCCGCAGGGCGCGTCGTGGTCAGAACTCTCGACGCCGGCGCGGACAAGCCGCTGGCGTTCCTGCCGCCTCCCGGCGAGGAGCCCAACCCGGCGCTCGGCGAGCGCGGCATCCGCCTGTTCCGCCGGTATCCGGACGTGATGACCGCCCAGCTCGGCGCTCTCGCGCGGGCCGCCGAGGGCACGTCGGCCACGGTGGAGATCATGGCCCCGATGGTGGCGACCGCCGAGGAGGCCGAGTGGTTCGCCCAGGCCTGCCGTACGGCGGGGCTGGAGAACGCGGGGATCATGATCGAGGTGCCGTCGGCGGCGATCAGGGCGGCGGACCTGATCCAGCGGGTCGACTTCTTCTCGATCGGGACCAACGACCTCACGCAGTACGCGCTCGCCGCCGACCGGCAGGTCAGCGAGGTGGCCGAGCTCCAGGACCCGTGGCATCCCGCGGTGCTCGACCTCATCGGCGCGGCGGCTTCCGCGGCCTCGGCCGCGGGCAAGGGATGCGGGGTCTGCGGCGAGGCGGCGGCCGACCCGGTCCTCGCCTGTGTGCTCGTGGGCATGGGGGTGACGTCGCTGTCCATGGCGGCGCCCGCGCTGGCGCAGGTGCGGGCCGTCCTGGCGCGGCACACGCGTGAGCAGTGCCGGCAGGCCGCCGCGGCCGCACGGGCGGCGACGTCGCCCGCCGAGGCCAGGACCGCCGCACGGGCGCGGCTTCCGGAGCTCGAGACCCTGGCCCTGTGAGCCGGGGATCCACGCCGGGGACCTCCGTGTGGGGTCCCCGATGTGCGTTCGCGCACGACCGGCGCGGGGCGCCGATAACGTAAAGCCATGCTAAAGCTGCGGTCTGGTGCGGTTGGTCTGGCGGCTCTCCTGGTGACGGGGTGCTCGGCCGGGCTGGGAGCCACCGCGCCGTCGTCTCCGGCCGCCGCGCCCTCCGGACCTCCGGCCGCTCCCTCGGCCTCGCTTCCGCCGTCCCCGGCCGCGAGCCCCACGCCGTCGGCGGGGAACCTCGAGGCGACGGTCGCGGCGATGTCGGACGAGGACAAGGTCGGGCAACTGCTGGTGGCCGTCGTGTACGGCCAGCGGGCCGACGCCTCCAGCAAGGAGAACCAGGCCAGGTACGGCGTGGGCACCCCCGCCGAGGTCGTCAGGAAGTACCGGCCGGGCGGCGTGATCCTGTTCAACTGGGCGGACAACGTCTCCACCGCGAAACAGGTCGCCGCACTCACCACAGGGCTCCGCGAGGCGTCGGAGACGCCGCTCATGATCGGGGTCGACCAGGAGAACGGCGTGGTGTCCCGGCTGTCCCCGCTCATCACCGAGCTGCCGGGAGCCCTCGAGATCGGCTCGACCGGCGATCCCGCGAACGCGCGCGACGCCGCCAGGGTGACCGGTGAGGAGCTCAAGGCGCTCGGCATCTCGGTCGACTTCGCCCCGGTCGCCGACGTGAACATCAACCCGCACAATCCGGTGATCGGGCCGCGCGCCTACGGGTCCGATCCGCGCAAGGTGGCGGCCATGGTGGGAGCGGCCGTCGACGGCTTCCACGACGCGGGCGTCGCCACCGTCGCCAAGCACTTCCCGGGCCACGGCGACACCTCGGTCGACAGCCACACCGGGCTTCCCGTGATCAAGCACTCCCTGGCGCAGTGGGAGAAGCTGGACGCGCCGCCGTTCCGCGAGGCCATCGAGCGCGGCGTCGACGCGATCATGACCGCCCACGTCGTGATGCCGAAGCTCGACCCGTCCGGGGATCCCGCGACCCTCTCGCACAAGATCCTCACCGGGCTTCTCCGGGACAAGCTGGGCTTCGACGGAGTGGTCACCACCGACGCGCTCGACATGGCGGGCGTCAGGAAGAAGTACGGCGACGCCGAGGTGGCCGTGCGCTCGATCCTCGCCGGGGCCGATGTGCTGCTGATGCCGCCCGACTTCCCCGGGGCGTACAAGGCGCTGCTCAAGGCCGTCGAGACGGGGCGCATCACCGAGCAGCGGCTCGACGAGTCGGTCCTGCGCATCCTGCGGCTGAAGAAGTCACGCGGTATCTTCGGCCCGATCACGACCGATCCCGGCGCGCTGAAGTCGGGCGAGCATCTCCGGGTCGCCAAGCGGCTCAAGGCGGCCGCGCGCTGAACGGGTTCGCTCCCGGTGGCGACCGGCATATCCTGTAACGCGTGTCAACGGGAGGTGCCGTGCTTAAGGGCGTGCTGATCGACTGGGGCGGTGTCCTCACCACGAGCCTGGGCGACTCCATCGTCCAGTGGCTCGAAGCCGACCGGATCGACTCCACGCACTATCGAGGCGTCATGAGCGACCTCGTCATGCACGCCTACGCCGCGGGCGGCGAGGGGGAGAACCCGATCCACGCGCTTGAGCGCGGAGAGGTCTCCGCCGCCGAGTTCGAGCGGGCCCTGGCCGCCCAGCTGCTGACGGTGGACGGCGTGCCCCCGGAGGCGGCCGGGTTGCTCACCCGCATGTTCGCCGGGTTCCGCCCGGTCGAGGAGATGAACGAGCTGTTGCGCCGGGCCCGCGCCGCCGGGCTCGCCACCTGCCTGCTGTCGAACTCGTGGGCCAACGACTACCCCCGTGACGGCTGGGACGAGCTGTTCGACGCCATCGTCATCTCCGGCGAGGTCGGCATGCGCAAGCCCGAGCCCCGCATCTTCCACCACGCGCTCGGGCTGATCTCCCTCGAGCCGCAGCAGTGCGTGTTCATCGACGACATCGAGGCCAACATCGACGCGGCCCGCACCCTGGGCATCGTCGGCATCCATCACCGCGAGGCCGGCACCACGATCAGCGAGATGGAACAGCTCTTCAGCCTGCCGTTCCGGGCGTGAGCCGGGAGGAAGTCGAGGAACACATGCGCGTGTACCTGCCGTGCACGCTCCCGGCGCTGGCCCGCGTGGTCGCCGCAGGAGAGCTGGGACCGGCCCCGCTGACCGGCTACGCCGTCACCCCGGCGCTCGTCGAGTGGTACGTGTCCGGCGACACCGAGGAACTCGAGTACGTCGCGTTGACCGAGGCCGCCCGCGCGTCGCTGCGCATGCTGGCGGCCGACCGGGCAGACGGCGTCGAGGCGGCCCCGCGGCGGGTCGTCGTCGCGGCCGAGATTCCGGACGGCGCCGTGAAGATGGGCACCGACCTGGAGGAACGCGCGCGGGTGCGCCTGGCGAAGTCGGTCCCGATGGCGGAACTCGCCTCGATCCACGTCGACGACGTGTCCGCGGGCGCCGATGTGGAGGCGGCCATCGCCGCCCTGCCCGCCGCCGACCGCGGGGACGACGACGCGCAGTTCGTCGTGGACGGCGCGGAGGACCACGAACTGATGTGGTACGCCACGCAGGAAATCCCCGACTTGCTGAGTTGACCACGCACGTTCACGGACTTGTCGCAGGTCGCCCTTAAGCTCTAGAGCGATATGAGACACATAGTTTGGGACTGGAACGGCACGCTGTTCCACGACATAGACGCGGTGGTCGGAGCGACGAACGAGGTCTTCCTCCCCTACGGGCTGACCCCCTTCGACGTGGAGTCCTTCCGCGAGGTCTACACCCGGCCGATCTGGGTGGCCTACGAGCGCATGCTCGGCCGCGCGCTCGACGAGGGCGAGTGGGAGCGGCTCGACGTCGCGTTCCACGAGCACTACCACGAGCTCATGCTGGCCTGTGAGCTGGCGAAGGACGCGCAGGCCTGCCTCCGGGAATGGGAGGGCTCCGGCCGGACGCAGTCGCTGCTGTCCATGTGGGCCCACGAACGGCTGGTTCTCAAGGTCGGCGAGTTCGGCATCGACATGCACTTCGCCAGGGTCGACGGGCTGCGCTCCGCGTCGGGCGGCACCAAGGCCGAGCACATGGTCGCCCACCTGCGTGCGCTCGAGCTCGACCCGGAGAACGTGGTGGTCATCGGGGACAGCGTCGACGACGGGCACGCGGCCCAGCACGTCGGCGCGCAGGCGATCCTCTACACCGGCGGCATGACCAGGCGGTCGGAGCTGGAGGCGCTGGGCTTCCCGGTCGTCGACTCGCTCGCCGACGCTCTCGGCAGGGTCGTCTGACCGAGGACGGCCGCCGGCCGTCCTCCTTCGCACCCCTGGGAGATCTCGCGCGTGACCAGGGGTGTGAGATCGGGCCGGGCGGCTACAACCTCGGTATGACAGGTCCTCATGACCGGGTGATAGCCGTACCCTTGGGCACGAGCCATGCCGAATCCCCCACGGAGGCCGCTATCAACCGTCTCGTCCTCTGGAACGTCGATCTCACTCTCGTCGACGCGACCATCGTCACCCGCGAGGCCTACGCGGACGCGTTCCGGATGGTGACCGGCCGGCCGCTGGTCAAGCTCGCTCCGGCCATGGGCCGTCCGGACTCCGAGATCATCTTCGAGACGCTGGCCATCAACGGCATCGTGGTCGAGGACCGGCACCTGCCCGCGTTCCTCGACGCGCTCGCCACCAGCTTCGCCGCCAAGCACAAGCGCGTGGCGAAGGAGGGGCGGATGATGCCGGGGGCCAAGGACGCGCTCGCCGCCGTCTCCCGGCTCGGCGGGGCCGTCCAGTCTGTGCTGACAGGGACCATCAAGGGCAACGCCGTACACAAGCTGACCGCGTTCGGCCTGCACAAGTGGGTCGACTTCGAGGTGGGCGGCTACGGCGAGGAGGTCTATCCCAAGGCGACCCTCCTCCAGGTGGCGCAGGGACGGGCCAAGGCCAAGTACGGCGCGCCCTTCACCGCGCAGAACACCGTCCTGATCGGCGACTCGACCCGCGACGTCCAGGCCGCCAGGATCGGCGGGGCCGCGGTGATCGGCGTCGCCTCGGGCCGCTCCATGACGGCCGAGTTGCACGAGGCCGGCGCCGACATCGTGCTCCCCGACCTGACGAACGCCTCGGAGGTCGTGGCCGCCGTCGCGAGCCTCACCAGCCCCGCCGACCGCAAGGCCGGCTGAGCGGGGTCACAACGCGTCGAGGAAGCGCGCCGCCGCGGGCGCGGCGACGGCCGCGCCGGTGCCGCCGCCCTCGACGATGACGGCGAACGCCAGATCCTTCCGATAGCCGATGAACCACGAATGCGTGGGGGGCTCCGCGCCCGAGCCGTACTCCGCGGTGCCCGTCTTGCCTGCCGTACCCGAGGGGAAGGCGACGCCGCTCGCTGTGCCCTCGGTGACGACGGCGGGCATGAGCCGTCGCAGTGCCGTCACCACACCGGGCTCGAGTTTGCGAGGAGCGGACGCTCCGGCGGGTACGAGGGCGGCGGGGACGAGCCGCGGCTGCCGCCACGTGCCGTCGGCGATGGCTCCGGCCACGGCGGCCATGTTGAGCGGGCTCGCCAGCACCCGGCCCTGGCCGATTGCCGCGGACGCGAGGTCGGTCGCGTCGCGCGGCGCGGGGAAGGCGGCGTCGACGGCCGGCACTCCGATCTTGATGCGCGCGCCGAAGCCGAAGTCGGCGGCCACCTTGCTCAGGCGGCTCGGGCCGAGCCGGTCGACCGCCATGGCGCCGAACGTCGTGTTGCACGAGTGGGCGAAGGCGTCGACGAAGCGCAGCGTCCCGTAGTCGTGGTGCTCGGCGTTGTGGAACGCGAAGCCGCCGATCGTCTGCTCGGCGGGGCATCGCACGGTCTGCCCCGCGGTCACGCCACCCGCCACGAGCGCGGACGCGGTGACGACCTTGAAGGTGGACCCCGGGGGATACGCCCCGAGAAGCGCCCGGTTGTATCCGCCGGGCTTGTTGACCACGGCGAGGATCTCTCCGGTCGAGGGCCGCAGCGCGACGAGAGAGGCCGGCTTGCCGACGCCCTCGAGCGCGTGCGCGCCGGCGGCGTGGACCTTCAGATCGAGTGTGGTGGTCAGCGGTTCGCCCGGGCGCTTCGCGTCGCGGGCGACGGTCGACACCGTCGTGCCGGTGGCGGTGTCGACGACGTCGATCTGCGACGACGGCCCGCCCGCGAGACGTGAGCCGTACTGCTTGCGCAGTTCCTCGACGATCTGCTGGACCGAACCGGGCGCGTCCGGCGTGTCGATCCTGGTCCCGTCGGCCGCGGTGACGGGGGCCGGGTCGGCCCGCCGCGTGGTCAGCGTGAAGCGGCGCCCATCGGTGAGCAGCGGATGGATCGCGGCCGGCGTCCAGGCGACCCGCCACTCGCGGTCGCGTTCCACCAGCCGGAGGGATCCGTCGTAGGAGAACCCGACGGGTCCGGTCAGCGTGGCGTGGAACCCGGCCGTTCCCTCGGAGACGCGGGAGACCTGGAACCGCTGCGCGGTGAGCTTCAGGTCGTCGTGGAACGCGCGGTACCTGTCGTCGAAGTCGGCGGGCGGATCGACGGTGAGCGCGCGCATCGCCGCATAGTCCGACCGCGACCACGCGGCCAGGAAGCCGGACGCCGTCTCCTCAGGTGAGCCCTTGGTCCGCAGCGCCCATATGGTCCCGCCCGCGACCAGGACCGGGGCGAGCAGGAGAGCGGTCACGAAGGGCCAGCGGCGCCTTCTGCGTGCTCTGTGCGGTTGTGATGTGCGGCGCATGTGTTCCCCCCACGTGTTCGAGTGCTCGAACAGAGGAGCAGATGTCAGCAGAATATGTCCAATATCGATATCGTTCTCCGATTAATAGCATTTTGCGTATCATTGCTGTTCATGGACCTCATCAGGCATCTCAGCCAGTTCCTGGTCCTCGCTGAAGAGCTGCACTTCGGCAATGCCGCCGCGCGGCTGGGGCTGGCACAGCCGCCGCTCAGCCAGCGCATCAAGAGGCTGGAGGACGAGTTGGGAGTCAAGCTCTTCGAGCGGTCCAGCCGCCGGGTGACGCTGACGGCGGCGGGGCGGCTCCTGGTGCCGGAGGCGCAGGACCTCGTCGCCCGGGCGGAACGGCTCCGCCACCTGGTGGCGGGATCGGACGGGGAGGACGGGACGGCCGTCCGGGTCGGCGTCCCCCCGGACCTCGGCGGGACCATGCTGGCCGCACTGATCGCCGCCTACCGGGCACGTCTGCCCGAGGTGCGGCTGTCGCCCGCGGAGATGGGGACGGCGGCGCAGGTCGCCGCGCTCGTGGAGGGCGAACTCGACGTGGGGCTGGTCCGCCATCCGGTCGCGGCGGCCGGGCTCGGGTTCGGGGCGATCCTGACCCAGCATCCGGGCGTCCTGCTCGCGGAGAGCGACGAACTCGCAGCCTGGGCGACCGTCCACCTCGCGGACCTGGCCGGACGTGCGCTCGTGCTGTCCCCTCGCGAGGCCGAGCCCGGCCTGTACGACGAGACGCTGGCCTGCTGCAGACGGAGCGGATTCGTCCCCGCCGACGTCATCGCGGCGGGCACCGCCGAGTTCGCCCTCGGGCTCGTCCTTTCGGGCACGGCCGTCTCCTTCGGCCCTCCGGCGGCTCCGCCGGGCACCGTCTGGCGACCGCTCGCGGGGGCGCCGCTGGCCTGGCGGCTGTCCACCGCGTGGCGCGGGAAACCCGCTCCGCACGTCGAGGAGTTCGCGGCGGTGGCGCTGCGGGTGCTCCGCGAGGACGCCGGGCTCGTGGACGAGGGGTCCGTCCCCGCGCTCCGGGTCGCTCCCCGCCCGGCGACGGGATTCCTGGCATGAACGCGATCGAGCAGGTCTTCCGTTCCGCGGGGGTCACGGGTCGGATCCACGTGACCGACATCGACTCGGGAAGCGAGGTGGCGATCCGCGCCGACGAGCCTGTGGTCCTCGCGTCCGTCTTCAAGCTTCCGCTGCTGCTCGAGCTGTACCGGCAGGCCGAGCGCGGCGTCGTCGACCTGTCCGACCCGGTTCGGGTGCCCGCGGACGGCAGGGCTCCGGGCGGCACCGGGCTTTCCGCCATGAGTGACGAGGCGGCGATGTCCCTGCGCGACATCGCGTACCTGATGATGGCGGTGAGCGACAACACGGCCGCCGACGTGCTGCTCGGCAGGGTCGGGCGCGACGCGGTCAACACCCTGCTCGCCGAGTTGGGGCTGCCGGGCACCCAGGTGGTGCACGACTGCCGCGAACTGTTCGCCGGCATGCTCGCGGACGCGGGCGTGGCCGACACGGCGGCGCTCACCCAGGCGTGTGCCGACCCCACGGTGGTCGCCCGCCTCGGCGCGCTCGTCCCCGGGCGCACCAACCGCGGCACCCCGCGTGAGATGACGCGGCTCCTCGGCATGGTGTGGCGGGACGAGGCGGCGCGGCCGGAGTCCTGCGCCGCCGTACGGCGGCTGATGGGCCTGCAGGTGTGGCCGCACCGGCTGGCCTCCGGGTTCCCTTTCGACGACGTGGCCGTCAGCGGCAAGACCGGAACGCTGCCCACGATCCGCAGCGAGATCGGCGTCGTCGAGTATCCCGACGGCGGCCGCTACGCGGCGGCCGTCTTCACCCGCTCGCTCGGGACGGCCCAGAACCAGCCCCGCGCCGACGCCGCGATCGGGTCCGCCGCCCGCATCGCGATCGACCATCTGAGGGCGCACACATGAGGGGGCCCGTTTCTATGTGGGCGGGGACGGTGACATGGGCCGTCCGCCTCGCAAGGATGGACACATGGTTGAGGAAGGCGCTCTGCTCTGGGAACCCACGCCGGAGATCGTCCGCGATGCTCGGGTGACTCGTTTCGCCGACCGGCTCGGCCGGTCCGGGACCTACGAGGACGTGTGGAAGTGGTCGGTCGACAGTCCGGCTGATTTCTGGACGTCGGTGTGGGACTACTTCGGCGTCGTGGGGGAGCGTGGTGACGGGCCCGTCATCAGTGGAACGATGCCGGACGTCCAATGGTTCGCCGGATCCACCGTGAATTACGCCGCCAACGCGTTGCGCGGCGACGCCGACCGCCTCGCCGTGATTTTTCGCGATGAAGCGGGAAACAGGCGGACGTACACGCGCGGGCGACTGCGCGACGAGGTCGGCCGGGTGCGCGCCGGCCTGGTGAGGCTCGGCGTGGGGCGCGGCGACCGGGTGGCGGCGTACGTCCCCAACATCCCCGAGGCGCTGATCGCCTTCCTGGCCACCGCCTCACTGGGGGCGATCTGGTCCTCGTGCTCGCCGGACTTCGGTGCGCCGAGCGTCATCGACCGGTTCACCCAGATCGAGCCCAAGGTACTCATCGCGGTGGACGGGTACCGGTACGGCGGCAAGGCCTTCGACCGCTCGGGCGTCGTCCGCGAGATCGCGGCCAAGCTGCCCACCCTCTCCGCGACCGTGTGGATCCCCTACCTCGACACCGGGTCGCCCGCGCCCGAGGGCGACCTGAGCTGGGACGACCTCCGCGGCGAGGCCGGCGAGCTCACGTTCGAGCGGGTCCCGTTCGGGCACCCGCTGTGGGTGCTGTACTCGTCGGGGACGACCGGCCTGCCCAAGCCCATCGTGCACGGGCACGGCGGGATCGTGCTCGAACACCTGAAGTCGCTCTCCTTCCACCAGAACCTCGGCGAGGAGGATGTGTTCTTCTGGTACACCACGACCGGCTGGATGATGTGGAACTACCTCATCGGCGGCCTCCTCGTGGGAGCCACCGTCGTCATGTACGACGGCAGCGCGGCCCATCCCGGGCCGGACGCCCTGTGGCGGCTGGCGGCGGAGGAGGGGATCACCTACTTCGGCACGGGCGCGCCGTACATCGTCGCCTCGATGAAGGCGGGGCTGCGGCCCACGGGCCTGGAGCGGCTGCGGGGGATCGGCTCGACCGGATCTCCGCTGCCGCCGGAGGGGTTCGCCTGGGTCTACTCCGACGTCAAGGCCGACGTCCAGCTCGGTTCGTTCTCCGGTGGCACGGATGTCTGCACGGGTTTCGTGGGCGGGGTGCCGTCGTTGCCGGTCAGGGCGGGCGTGATCCCGTGCCGGTGTCTCGGCGCGAAGGTGGAGTCGTTCGACCCGTCGGGCGCGTCCGTCATCGGCGAGGTGGGCGAGCTCGTGGTCACCCAGCCCATGCCGTCGATGCCGGTCATGTTCTGGAACGACCCGTCGGGCGACCGGTACCGCGAGTCGTACTTCGCCGACTACCCGGGCGTCTGGCGGCACGGCGACTGGATCAAGCTCAACCCCGACGGGAGTTGCGTGATCTACGGCCGGTCCGACTCGACCCTCAACCGCGGCGGGGTCCGGATGGGCACCAGCGAGTTCTACCGCGTCGTCGAGCGGTTCGACGAGGTCGCCGACAGCCTGGTGATCGACACCGGCAGACTCGGCCAGGAGGGCCGGCTCCTGCTGTACGTCACGCTGGCCGAGGGGAGCACGTTCTCCGACGATCTCGTCGGCAGGCTCCGGACGGCCCTGCGGAGCGAGCTGTCCCCGAGGCACGTGCCCGACGAGATCCACGAGGTCCCCGGCATCCCCAGGACGTTGTCCGGCAAGAAGCTGGAGATCCCGGTACGGAAGATCCTCCTCGGCACGCCCGTCGAGCAGGCCGCCAACCCCGACGCCATGGCCAACCCCGAGGTCCTCCGCCACTTCATCACCACCCCTGGGGGTGATCATGCAGAAGTTCGTGATCACACCCCGTGAGCTGCCCACCCCTTGTGTGTGATCATGCACAGGTTCGTGCGTGGAAGCCTTGAGCTGCGCCGACCCATTTCGTGATCATGCACGGATTCGGTTGCCTGCCGTACGAGCTGGGTGAACACTCTCCGTGATCATGCAGAAGGTCCGAGTGTGCATGGTCACGCAGCAGAAAAGCACAGGTCGGAGTTGGCCGCGCCGAACCTGTGCATGATCACGCCGGGGAGGTGCGCGGGTCCGGCGGGGTGGCGCCGAATCTGTGCATGATCACGAGCAGAAGGACCGCAGGTGGAAGGGGCATTCTCCGAACCTGTGCATGATCACGCCGGGGAGGGGCGCAGGTCGGGCGGGGTGGCGCGAATCTGTGCATGATCACGCGGAGGTGGGGGGGAAGCGGAGGGCGAGGGCGGGGCACATCTCGACGGCTCTGCGGGCCTCGGCGCGCAGCCATGGGGGGACGCCGCCCTCCTCGACGGCGGGGAAGCCGTGCTGGTCGAGCTTGACCAGCCCGGGCGCGACGTGAGCACAGAGCCCGTGGGCCTGGCAGCGGGACCAGTCGACCATCAACCGGGCCTCGCGCGTCTCGGCGGCCGGGAGGGGCAACATCTCGAGCACCGGCCGTCCGCAGGTCCCGTGGACGCGATGCTCCTCCACGTCGTCGGCGAACGCCTCGAGCGCGGACAGGACGAACCTGGCCGACCCGTCGGGGTGGGAACACGCCCCACGCCCTCGTACGGCCGACGCCGCCCGCCGTACGAGCTCGATGCCGTGCGTCGAGCCCCCCGACACCTCGGCGACGGCGCGGGCGAGGTCGGGCAGCCCGAGCCGGCAGGGCCCGCACTGTCCCGACGACTGCGCGGCCAGGTAGTTCGCGACGCGCAGGGTCTCCCCGAGGGGGCAGGTCTCGCCGCCGAGCGGCACCACGATGCCCGCGCCCAGGGACCCGCCGGCCTGCGAGATGCCGCGGCGGGACACGACCGCCCCGTACGCCTGGGCCGCCGACAGCCAGGCCCCGTGGTACCCGCCGATCAGCACGCCGTCGCCGACGGCCGCCTCGCAGAGGTCGAGCACGGAGGGCAGCGGCACCCCCGGCGTGACCTCGACGACGGCCGGGAAGACGGCGGAACCGCCGACGGTCAGGAGGGTGGTACCCGGCTCCTGCACGGTCCCCACCGAGCCGTACACCTCCGGGCCCAGCTCCCCGAGGATGGCGAGCTGGGCGAAGGTCTCGGTGTTGGACAGCAGCGTGGGCAGGCCGTCCACGCCGCTGTCGGAGGAGCGGGCCTTGCGCCCGGGCGGAATGCCCGCCTGGCCGTTCACGGCCTTGACGAGGGCGCCGCCCTCGCCCGAGATGAACCGCTCCGGTATGGGGGCGACGCGGACGGCGTCCTGCGCGCCCCGCTCGGCGACGGCGGCCGTCATGGACGCCTCCGCCATTTCACCCGCGGCCACCGCGACCACGACCTGCCGGGAGTTCAGCGCGCGTGCCGCCAGCAGGGCGCCCTCCAGGACGAGGTGGGGAGCCCGGGTGAGCAACATCTTGTCCTTCACACTGGCGGGCTCGCCCTCGGCGCCGTTGACCAGCACGACCGTCTCGGAGGCGCGGGCGCGGGCGGCGACCGCGCGCAGCTTGCGCGCGAACGGGAAGGCCGCGCCGCCCCGTCCCCGCAGGTCGACGTCTTCCGCCATCGAGATGAGCGTGTCGACGGACTCGGTGCCGAGTTCGCCGTGGATGGAGCGATGGGTGTCGAGATCGAGCCTGCGGTGCTGGTCGAGCCCGGCCGTGAGCCGTGCCGGGCCGAGTCGTCTGATCTGGGACACGCGATAGGGAATCACACGATCCTCCGGAGTTTGGTGTCCTGCGACCTGCGCGCCGCCCGTCCGATCGGCGTCGCGTCCGTGCCGGTGCGGCCGAGCAGGGGGACCGGCTCCGGCATCGTCCGGGGAGTGCTCTCCGGCTTCGACTCGGGTACGGCACGCGGCATCGGCTGTGTCTGCGTCATGTCGACGGCGTCGGCCATGGCCGTCTCGAGGGCGGGCCGGAAGGAGGCCATGACCCGGATCAGCAGGGCCGAGCCGACGGCCACGAGACAGATCACGTAGCTCCAGCTCACCCATGCGGCCGGGCTCCGGCCGGCCATGAGGCCGTGGAGGATGGACAGCGGCCACGCCAGGTAGGCGAGGTCGTGCAGGACCCGCCATGTCCAGGGCCGTTCGGCCTGGGCGAAGCGGCCGCGCATCACGCCCGTCGCCACGATGACGATCATGAGGTCGGACGCCAGGGCGCCCATCCCGACGTACAGCGAGGTGCTCGGCAGGACCGAGCCGTACGCGGGGACGAGCCCGGCGGCGATCTTCATGCCGATGTGGGTGACCAGGAAGCCGACGCCGATCAGGGCGGCGGCCCGGTGCACGAGCTGGGCGCGGACGCGGTGGGGGATCGGCAGCACCACGCGGTCGCTGGCGGCGAGCCCGAGGGCGACGGTCGTGGTGAGGGCGACCAGGGAGATGACGCCCGCGTAATAGGTGAGGAAGGCCTGGGCCGCGTCCAGCAGCGGCGTGCCGATCCCGTTGTAGGCGGCGAAGAGCGCACCGGTCATGACCACGGTGACCGCGGCGCCCAGGCCGATGCGCACGCCCGGGTTGTTGAGATCCAGACCCTCGTCTGGCCGGGTGTGCCGTGGAGCCCGTCGGTGGGGCAAGGAGTCCTCCGTCGGATGAACTGTGATCGGTGTTCCGGCGATCTCGGCGTGGGCGACGAGATCGCCGCGGGGGGTGCGGGGCTCAGGACGCGGAAGGGTGCCGCTCCCCGTCCTCACGCGGGGTGGACCGCGAGGGATCGGACGGGGAACGGCACGTCCTGAGGTTCCCGGGGCGGCGCGATCAGCAGCGGCGCCCGCGGTTGATGCAGTTGACGACCGTGTTCATCAGGCGCGTCGGCATCACGTTCTCGAAGTCGGCGTGGTCGGTGATCGGGTTGTGCAGTTGCTCGGGGAAGGCGTCGACGGCGAACGACGCGCCGCGCGGCACCGAGTAGCCGAGTGTCATGCGCAACTGCGGAATCGCCCTGGTGCCTGAGGGACACCGGCCGTTCGCGGCGGGGAAGACGACGTGCGTCCGGTGGTTGGCGCTGTCGATGTTCGCGCCGTCCCAGCAGCTCGGGAAGTCCAGGATCCGCATCACCATGCTGCCTCTGGGGCAGAGGGGGTACTTGGTGGTGGTGCGGTTGGTGAATCCCGAGCAGGTCCACTGGGCGCGGGCGTTCGCGGGCCCGTTGGTGGCCGACTTGGCGTCACCGGTGATCAACCGGAGGAACCGCGGCATGGCCACGACCCGGCTGAACCGGTTCCCGCGGAACTGCAGCGTCACGGCCCTCGGCAGCAGGATCGTCCCGATGTTGCCCTCCGCGCCGGGCCCCGGGTTCGCCGTGGCGGGAGCCGGCGCCGATGCGGTGGGTGCGGGGGCGGCGTCCCCGGGAGCGGGGGCAGCGTCCCCAGAAGCGGGGGCGGCGGGATCCGCCTCGGCGCCGGGAGGCGTCGCCGCGTCATCCGGGGCGCCGGAGGGAGCCTCGGTCGCCGCGGGGTCGGCCGAAGCCCCGGTGTCCGCGGTGGCCGCGGGGTCCGCCGGAGTCTCGGTGGCGGGAGGCGCGTCGGCGCTGGCTTCAGCGGCCTCTGCGGCCTCTGCGGCCTCTGCGGCTTCGGCCTCCGCGCGGCTCTTGATGGCCGTCTCCCCGGTCCTGCTCCTCAGCACCGGCCAGAAGTAGGTGGACTTGTCGCCCAGGCGGCAGGTGGTGCCTCCCGCGGCGAGGCTCTCGTCCGTGGAGAACCCGTTGGTGGTCAGGTTGCCGACGTAGTCGTGGATGTGGTGCGCGCCGTTCGACACGCCGGGCGCGACGATGTGGTTGTCCGAGTTGTGGTGGGCGTTCTCGTTGCGGCCGCAGCGGGAGACGAACGACCCGCGGCCGGCGACGACGCCGGTGTTCCCGCGGGGGACCTTCCGGATGTCGACGAAGTCCTCCAGGAAGGGGCCGACGTCCTCGCACTCGTGTCCCTGCGCGGTTGGGTCGCAGTGGGCGGAGGCGGCGGGCACGTCGAGTCCCACGAGCGTGCTGCTCAGCAGGAGGGCGGCGCCGGCAAGCATCAGCCGTTTTCGCATCTTTGATAACTCCTGAACCTGACTAGACCGTAGGAGCGGGGATCGTGGAGTAATCCACGAGGCCTGTGCCTTCAAGTAGGGACATGTGCTTCATGACGACGGTGTTCGCCGTCGTGGCGAACTCGCGGATCAGGTCGTTGCGGGTGCCCGCGCGTACGGCGGCGACGACCGCGAAGACTTTGCCGTGGGCGTTTCTCAGCCTGTCGACGAAGATCTGGTCGAACTGGGGTCCCCTGGCTCCCGACATCTCGTCGAGCCATCCCTTCTGATCGGGGTTGGGCTCGTCGGGCAGCAGGACGCCGAGCTTGTCGGCCAGGGCGCGCGTCTCGGCGTCGAGCTTGGTGTGGTCGGTCACCAGGTGCATGCCGACGTCCTTGACCTTGTCGTTGTTCGAGCGATCCTGGGCCCATCGGCCGGCGGGGATCTCCCAGAGTCCTGCCCACCGGACCCGCACGAGCAGGTCGCGGTCGGCCGGGCTGAGGGGGCCCCACTGCGTCTGGGTCCATCCCGCCTGGGCCGCCTCACCTCGAGGGACGACCACGACCACGGCTATGGCCGCGGCGAAGAGGAAGACGCCGAACACCAGGAGTTCCCCAAACCGGAACCGCATCGTGCCTCCTTTCGTGACCTTCGGTCGGAGGTACGCGGAGGTGTGGCTGGCGGTTCAGGAAATAGTCAGAAATGACTGGAGTTGGCAGAGTCCAGTACAGGCGAGGAAAACTGATGCAAACATGTGCCCGTGCGTCGACAACTCGACAGCCGGTTCGTGCGTCAGGACTCCTACGACGAACCTGATCGGGACGATCATCTGATCAGGGAGCTGTATCAGGAGTTCGGCGGTCCGCTACTGCGTCAGGTGCGGAAGACGACCGGCAACGACCTGCAATGGGCCGAGGACGTGGTCCAGGAGACGCTTGTTCGCGCCTGGCGTAATTCCGCGAAGCTGACCTGGGAACCCGGCCTCCTGTGGGCCTGGCTCTTGACCGTGGCCCGCCGCATCGTGATCGACGGGCGCCGGCGGCGGGGCGTTCGCCCCAGAGAGGTGGAGGCCCCCGAAGAGGACACCATCGCCGTGCCGGACGGCTCCGACCGCACGCTGGCGGCGATCGTGGTCGCCGACGCATTACGCGGACTGTCCGCTCAGCACAGGGAAGTTATCGAAGAGACATACTTACGGGACCGTACGGTAAGCGAAGCGGCCGAGATTCTGGGCATTCCGCCGGGTACGGTGAAATCAAGGCTCTTCTATGCCCTGCGCGCTCTGCGCTCGGCACTGAAGGAAAGGGGGGTGGCCAGCTGATGTCCGCGTCGTCGGAACACTTCGATGTGGCCGCCTACGCCCTTGGAGTGCTCGATGACGACGACGTCGAGGCGTTCGAGCGCCATCTCGACGACTGTGCGCAGTGCCGGTCGGAATTGCTGGAGAGCCAGGACGTTCCCGGTATGCTCGACGCGATCAAGGCTGACTCCGTATCCCCCGAACGGACCCGCCCCTGAGTCGCCTGTACGTTAAGTTGACGTATGGGGCATTTTCGGGTGATATCGGGTGCGGTGGGGCCACTCTTCCTGTCAATGGGGACCGGAAGACGGTGCGCCACCAAAGGAGTGGTGCATGGCTGCGACGCCGGATCAACGAGCCCGGACCGCGGACGCGTCGCCTCCTCCGCGTAGTTTCGGCGAGGAAGGCGCTCGCCTTTCCTATGGCGACTATCTCCGCTTGAAGGATCTCCTCGCCCAGCAGGCGCCCCAGTCGGGCGCCAGCGACGAATTGCTCTTCATCACCATCCACCAGGTCTACGAACTGTGGTTCAAGTTGCTCCTGCACGAGCTGGAGCGCATCAGGGACGCGATGGCGGGCGGCGAGCTCTGGCACGCCAGGCATCTGTTCCGCCGGGTTCACGCTGTCGAGCGGGTCCTCGTCGAGCAGGTCCAGGTGCTGGAGACCATGACCCCGCAGGACTTCCTGGAGTTCCGCTCGGTGCTCGCGCCGGCCAGCGGATTCCAGTCGGTCCAGTTCCGTGAGCTCGAGTTCCTCTCCGGGGCGAAGGACGAGGCGTACCTCTCCCGGCTCCGGGACGCCGACGACGCGGAACTCGCCAGGCTCAGGCGACGGCTGGCCGAACCCACGCTATGGGATGCTTACCTCACCGCACTCTCCCAGCGTGGCCTGGCCGTCTCCGACGAGGAGATCATGGACTCCCTGCTGGCCGTGGCCAGGGACCGCGGATCGTACGACGATCTGTGGGAGCTGGCCGAAGATCTGCTGACGCACGACGAGACCGCCGCCCATTGGCGGATGCGTCACGTTCAGATGGTCGAGCGCCAGATCGGCACCAAGTCGGGTACGGGCGGCTCGTCCGGAGCGCCGTACCTCCGCGGGCGCACACGAATGCAGTTCTTTCCCCTCCTGTGGGAATTAAGGGCCTGGCTGTAAACCTCGAAAACTCACAAAGGGGTGAGTAGCGACATGCCGCTCGATATGGCGCAAAATTCGCAGGAAGCGCTGGACGAGCTTCTCCGTACCGCAGCCCAGAGGTGCGCCCACGCACCCGGTGCGCCGGGCGACGTGGAGGAGGTGCTCGCCTTCCTCCGGCGGTACTACCTCCATGTCCCCGTCGAGGACCTGGCCGACCGCGATCCCGTGGACGTGTTCGGACCGGCGGTCTCCCACCGGCACCTGGCCGAGCACCGGCCACAGGGCCGGGCGGTGGTCCGGGTCTACACGCCGACGCTGGAGGAGAACGGCTGGGATCCCGGCCGCTCCGTGGTCCAGATCGTCACCGACGACATGCCCTTCCTCCTCGACTCGGTGACGAGCGAGATCGACAGGCACGAGCTGGGCACGCACCTGATCGTCCACCCGCAGATGCAGGTGCGCCGCGACGTGACCGGCGCGCTGGCGGCCGGAGCCGGCCAGGAGGACGTCGCCGGCCGGGCGGAGGTCACCGGCCAGCCGCTCCGCGAGTCGTGGATGCACATCGAGATCGACCGCCAGTCGGACCCCGCCGTGCTCAAGCAGCTGGAAGGCGATCTGCAGCGGATCCTGCTCGACGTCCGCAGCGCCGTCGAGGACTTCGCCAAGATGCGGGCGCTGGCCGTGCATACGGCGGACGAGTTGGCGGCCGCGCCGCCTCCGCTCGACCCCGCCGGGGTCGAAGACAGCCAGGAGCTGCTCCGATGGCTGGCCGACGGGCACTTCACCTTCCTCGGCACCCGGGAGTACCGCCTGCTGGAGACCGAGGGGGGAGAGAGTCTGCGGGCCGTCCCCGGCACCGGGCTCGGCATCCTGCGGGCCGACAAGGCCGGATCGGACAGCTTCGCCGCCATGCCGCCCGCGATGCGGGCGAAGGCGAGGGAGAAGCAGGTCCTGATCGTCACGAAGGCCAACAGCCGCGCGACGGTCTACCGCCCGCAGTACCTCGACTACATCGGCGTCAAGTTCTTCTCCCCGGACGGCGAGGTGATCGGTGAGCGCCGGTTCCTCGGCCTGTTCACCCACATGGCGTACAGCGAGTCGATCTCCAGGGTCCCCGTGCTGCGGCGCAAGCTCGGCGAGGTGCTCGACCGGGCGGGGCTTCCCCCGGACAGCCACGACGGCAAGGACCTCATCGAGATCCTCGAGACCTACCCCCGCGCCGAGCTCTTCCAGACCTCCGTCGACGAGTTGCTGCGCATCGCGCTCGGCGTCCTCAGGCTGCGCGAGCGCAAGCAGGTCAGGCTCTTCCTGCGCCGCGACGACTACGGCCGGTACATCTCCTGCCTGATCTTCCTGCCGCGCGACCGCTACACGACCAAGGTCCGCCTGGCCATGCAGCAGCTCCTGCTCAAGGCGCTCGGCGGCACGACGCTCGACTACAGCGCGATGATCGGCGAGTCGGCGCTGGCCCGGCTGCACGTGGTCATCCGCGGCGAGCGCGGCAAACCGCTCGGCGATCTCCCCAACGACCTCGAAGAGCTGGAGTCGCGTCTCGCGGCCGTCACCCGCTCCTGGGAGGACGACCTGGCCGTCGCCATCAACGAGCTGTGCATGGAGGAGGAGGCGCCCGCGCTGGTCCGCCGGTACAGCACGGCCTTCCCGGAGGGGTACAAGGCCGACTTCCCGCCGCGTACGGCCGTGGCCGACCTCAAGAGGCTGGAACAGCTCGCCGGGGACCCGTCCGAGATCGGCATGAACCTCTACGAGCCGTACGGCGCGGCGGAGGGCGAGCGGCGCTTCAAGCTGTACCGGATGGGCGCACCCATCTCGCTGTCCCACGTGCTGCCGCTGCTCCAGCGGATGGGCGTCGAGGTGGTCGACGAACGCCCGTACGAGGTGGACAGGGACCACGACCCGGACACCCAGGACGCCTGGATCTACGACTTCGGCCTGCGGTACACACCGGCGGACGACGTGGACCGCGACGAGTTCAAGCAGCTGTTCCAGAACGCGTTCGGCGCGTTGTGGCGCGGCGACGTGGAGAACGACGGCTTCAACGCGCTCGTGCTGGCCGGCGGCCTGACCTGGGAACAGGCCGAGATCCTGCGCGCGTACGCCAAGTACCTGCGCCAGGCGGGCACCACGTTCAGCCAGAGCTACATCGAACGCGTGCTGCTCGGCAACGTCCGGCTGGCGCGGCTGCTGGTCAGGCTCTTCGAGGCGCGTCTCGACCCCAGGCGGCCCGAGGACGGCAGGACCGAGATGTGCGAGGCGCTCACGGAGGAGATCCTCGCCTCGCTCGACGAGGTGGTCTCACTCGACGAGGACCGCATCCTCCGGGCCTACCTGGAAATGATCAACGCCACCTTGCGCACCAACGCCTTCCAGACCGCCGGCGGCGAGGGCAGGGACGCCGGAGCGGGCGGCAGCCGGCTCGTCTCCGGCAGGCGCAAGCCGTACATCGCGCTGAAGTTCGACCCGCAGGCGATCAGCGTGCTGCCGCTGCCGCGGCCGAAGTACGAGATCTTCGTCTACTCGCCGAGGGTCGAGGGCGTGCACCTGCGGTTCGGCAAGGTCGCCCGCGGCGGCCTGCGCTGGTCCGACCGGATGGAGGATTTCCGCACGGAGGTCCTCGGCCTCGTCAAGGCCCAGACCGTGAAGAACACCGTCATCGTGCCCACGGGCTCCAAGGGCGGGTTCGTCGTGAAGCGCCCGCCGGCGGGCGGCCGCGACGAGCAGCTGGCCGAGGGCATCGCGTGCTACCGCCAGTTCATCTCCGGCCTGCTCGACCTGACGGACAACCTCGTCGCCGGCGAGGTCGTCCCCCCGCCCGACGTCGTACGGCACGACGGCGACGACACCTACCTGGTGGTGGCCGCGGACAAGGGCACCGCGACGTTCTCCGACATCGCCAACGAGGTGTCCAAGGAGTACGCCTTCTGGCTCGGGGACGCGTTCGCCTCCGGCGGTTCGGTCGGCTACGACCACAAGGCCATGGGCATCACCGCCAAGGGCGCCTGGGAGTCTGTGCGCTACCACTTCCGCACGACGGGCGTCGACGTCCAGACGACCGACTTCACCGTCGTCGGCATCGGCGACATGTCGGGCGACGTGTTCGGCAACGGCATGTTGTTGTCGGAGCACATCCGGCTGGTCGCCGCGTTCGACCACCGGCACGTGTTCGTCGACCCCACGCCCGACGCCGCCCGCGGGTTCGCCGAGCGGAGCAGGCTCTTCGCGTTGCCGCGCAGCTCCTGGGCCGACTACGACCGGGCGCTCATCTCGGCAGGTGGCGGCGTGTGGCCGCGGACCGCCAAGTCCGTTCCCGTGTCCCCGCAGATGCGGGCGGCGCTCGGCATTCCCGCCGGCGTCACCGCGCTCGCACCCAACGAGCTGATCAGCGCCATCCTCAAGGCCCCGGTGGACCTGCTCTGGAACGGCGGCATCGGCACCTACGTGAAGGCCACGTCTGAGAGCCACTCCGACGTGGGGGACAAGGCCAACGACGCCCTGCGGGTCAACGGCGCCGACCTGCGCTGCAAGGTCGTGGGAGAGGGCGGGAACCTCGGCCTCACCCAGCTGGCGCGGATCGAGTTCGCGCTGGGCGGCGGGCTGGTCAACACCGACTTCATCGACAACTCGGCCGGGGTGGACACCTCCGACCACGAGGTCAACATCAAGATCCTGCTGAACCAGGTCGTCCGCGACGGCGAGATGACCGACAAGCAGCGTAACCAGCTCTTCCTCGAGATGACCGACGAGGTGGGCGAGCTGGTGCTCGACGACAACTACGCCCAGAACGTGGTGCTGGCCGCCTCGCGGGCTCAGGCGTCCTCGATGTTGCACATCCACGCCCGCTACCTGCGGCGCCTGGAGCGGGCGGGCGTGGTCGACCGGCAGCTGGAGTTCCTGCCGTCGGACAAGATGCTGGCCGAGCGCCGGCAGGCGGGCCTGGGGCTCACCGCGCCGGAGTTCGCGGTTCTGCTCGCCTACACCAAGCACGCGGTGGACGCCGAGCTGCTCGCCTCGGACATCCCCGACGACCCGTACCTGGCGTCGTGGCTCGTGTCCTACTTCCCCTCGGCCCTGCGGCAGCGTCTGCGCCCGTACATGGACTCCCACCCGCTGCGCCGGGAGATCATCACCACGCGCGTCGTGAACGACGTGGTCAACGCGGGCGGCACCAGCTTCGTGTTCCGCTTCGGGGAGGAGACCGGCGCCTCGACGGCCGACGTCGTCCGGGCGTACCTGGTGACCCGTGAGGTGTTCGACCTGGCCGCCTTCCGCCGCCAGGTGGAGTCGCTGGACAACAAGGTCGAGACCGCGACGCAGCTCGCGATGCTCTTCGAGGCCAGGAAGCTGTCCGAGCGCGGCACCCGCTGGCTGCTCGGCAACCGGCGGCCTCCGCTCGACCTCGCGTCGACCGCCAAGTCGCTCATCGAGGGCTCCAACGGCCTGGTTCCGCACCTTCCGAAGCTCCTGACCGGCCCCGACCTGGTGGCGTTCGAGGAGCGGAGGGACTCCTTCGTGGCCCGCGGCGTGCCGGACGACCTGGCCGAGCGGGTGGCCGCGATGGTGCCCGCGTACTCCACGTTCGACCTGGTGGAGATCGCCTCGTTCACGGGGAGACCGGTGAACGAGGCGGCCGAGGTCTACTTCGACCTGGCCGACAGGCTCCAGCTCGCGCGGCTCAGGGAGCGGGTCATCCACCTGCCCCGGGACAGCAGGTGGAACTCGATGGCCAGGTCCGCGCTGCGGGACGACCTGTACGCGGCCCACGCCACGCTCACCCGCGACGTGCTGATCCACAGCAAGCCCGGCCTGTCGCCCGAGGAGCGGCTGGCCAGCTGGTCGGAGGCGAACAACGCCGCCGTCGACCGGGCCAGGCAGACGTTGTCGGAGATCTGGGAGAGCGACACCTTCGACCTCGCGACGCTCTCGGTGGCGCTGCGGGCCGTACGGACCCTGGTCGCGACGAGCAACCTGCCGCACGCCGAGCCGTGAGGCGGGTGATCAGGTGGCGGTTGCCCTGGTGACGACGCTGTCGTAGGCGATGACATGAGCGGGCGCGGTGGACGTCTTGGGCGGCACCGCGCTCACGTACTGCTGGGTCTCCTCGATCCTGCGCTCTTTCCTGATGAACGGGTTCTTCAAAGTCCAGCGGGCCGCCGGGGGGATCAGCACCGGGCGGCCCTCGCTGCACTTGATCTCGGGCGTCCACGTCGAGGTGCGCGACAGCGTGTAGAAGACGAGGCCGCCCCCGCCGGCGGTGCGCAGGGCGAAGATCGGATAGTTCGCGGCGATGGCGAAGATGGACTGGTAGTCCATGCAGTCCTTGTCCCTGGCCCTGTCCCGGTCGGCCGTGATCGCCGCCGCGAAGCCGGTCGTCTGCGGGCCTGGAGCGATCAGCCCTGAGGCGTAGCCCTCCTGTCCCTCCTCGGCGACCGTGGCGTGCAGGGGGCCCATCAGGTTGGGGCTGACCGCGATGCTCCCGTCCCGGGAGTCGAGCGCCGTCGCATAGCCCTCGGCGTCCGTGGCGATCGCCGGGGGCTCGTCGCCCGGGTAGATCAGGGACTCGAAGCTGTTCTGCCACCGGGAGGCCGCGTTCGGCCGCGTGAAGGCGAACACGGCCGTGCGGACGTCGCCCTTCGAGGTGCGGCGCTGGGCCGTCGCGGCGAACCACTGGGTGCCTGATCTCGCGGTCTGGCGGGGCACGAAGACCTTGGGCCGTGACCACGTGTAGCGCGGCGGTTCGGCGCCGGAGGAGTGGATCTGCGCCGCCGTGATCGGACGCTGGGCGTCACGGGCGAGTGAGAGCGTCCACCTGTCCGCGCCCGCCACCCTGAGGACCTCGTCGGTGGCGAGGAACCCGTCGAACGCCTTCTCGGCGTCGGGGATCGTCACGGCCTGCGGCTCGGGGCTCGGGCTGGGCGCGGGGGCGCTCGACGTGGCCGCGGCGGGGCTCGCCGGCGGCGCCGGCGGCGCCGAGCGCGTGCAGGCGGCAGCCGTGCCGGCGAGCAGCGCCAGGGCGAGCGCACTCCGGACGACCCCGTTCACGCAGCCTCCTAGGACAAGGATCCACATGCTAGCCGAGGTGCGAGACCCGACGACGTCCTCCGTTCGCGTACCCTTTACAGACGTGGCAGTCATCGATCCGGCCGAAGAGATCGGCGAGCTTACCGGCACCCTCAGGGGCATCCAGGACGTGCTCGACGTCGACGCCCTGCGCAAGCAGGTCGTCGATCTGGAGGCCCAGGCCGCCGCGCCCGATCTGTGGAACGACCCCGAGCAGGCGCAGAAGGTCACCAGCAAGCTGTCCCACCTGCAGAGTGAGATCAACCGCGTCGAGAGCCTGAGCCGCCGCCTGGACGACCTGCCGGTCCTGTTCGAACTGGCGGCCGAGGAGGGCGACGAGGACGCGCTGGCCGAGGCCGAGAAGGAACTGGCCTCGCTCAAGTCCGACATCGGCGCGCTCGAGGTCCGGACCCTCCTGGCGGGCGAGTACGACTCGCGGGAGGCGCTCGTCACGATCAACTCCCAGGCCGGCGGCGTCGACGCGGCCGACTGGGCGCAGATGCTGATGCGCATGTACCTGCGGTGGGCCGAGCGTCACGGGTACGGAACCGAGGTCTACGACACCTCCTACGCTGAAGAGGCCGGCATCAAGTCGGCCACCTTCGTGGTCAAGACCCCCTACGCGTACGGCACGCTCCGGGGGGAGCACGGGACCCACCGCCTCGTGCGGATCAGCCCGTTCGACAACCAGGGCCGCCGCCAGACCTCCTTCGCCGGAGTGGACGTGGTCCCGGTCGTGGAGCAGACCGACCACATCGACATCAACGAGGACGACCTCCGCGTCGACGTCTACCGGTCGTCGGGTCCCGGCGGTCAGGGAGTGAACACGACCGACTCGGCCGTCCGGATCACCCACCTGCCGACCGGCATCGTGGTGTCCTGCCAGAACGAGCGGTCCCAGTTGCAGAACAGGGCCTCCGCGATGGCCGTCCTGTCCGCGAAGCTGCTGGAGCGCAAGCGCCAGGAGGAGGCGGCCGCGATGAACGAGTTGCGCGGCGAGAGCACCACCTCCTGGGGCACGCAGATCCGCAACTACGTGCTGCACCCGTACCAGATCGTCAAGGATCTGCGCTCCGGGGTCGAGGCGGGTAACCCGACCGCCGTCCTGGACGGCGACCTCGACGAGTTCATCGAGGGCGAGATCCGGTGGATGCGCCGCCAGGAGGCGCACTGATCGGGGGTCCTGAAGCACCCGCCGGCGTGGGTCGGCGGGTCTAGTACCCGCTGAGGTGGGACAGGGCCAGCAGCGCGACGGCGAGCACTATGGCCAGTGCGATGAGCACGGGCGAAAGGCCCATGAACCCGTGGTGGTGAAGCTTGGCGCGTCCTTCGCGGCAGACGGGGCACCGGCCCTCCACCACAGGGCCCGCGCAGGCCGCGCAGATCAGATGTTCGCAGCTCATAGCACCATTACCATCCCATGATCCAAGGCCTAATCGTTTTGTTTCCGTTATGGACGTTCCATGCCAGTGTTACCCCTACACTGAGGTACGGCCAACCGGAACGTCGATCGAAACTTACGGTCGCCCTCCGTGTTGGATGTCCCGCCCCCTAGACTGGCTTGCCGTGATGCGCCCGTGATCCATTTCGATAATGTCAGCAAGGTCTACGCGAACCAAAACCGGCCTGCCCTCGACCACGTGAGCGTGGACGTCGACAAGGGCGAGTTCGTGTTCCTCGTCGGTCCCTCCGGATCAGGGAAGTCCACCTTCCTTCGCCTGGTCCTCAAAGAGGAGCGGCCCAACTCCGGTGCGATCCATGTCGCCGGCAAGGATCTCTCCCGGCTGTCCAACTTCAAGGTTCCCCACCTGCGGCGCCGGATCGGATGCGTCTTCCAGGACTTCCGGCTGCTGCCCAACAAGAACGTCTACGAGAACGTGGCGTTCGCGCTCGAGGTCATCGGCAAGCCGCGGCGGTTCATCCGCAAGGTCGTGCCTGAGGTCATCGAACTGGTCGGCCTGGAGGGCAAGGCGCATCGCATGCCCGACGAGCTCTCCGGCGGCGAGCAGCAGCGCGTCGCGATGGCTCGGGCCTTCGTCAACCGACCCATGATCCTGCTGGCCGACGAGCCCACTGGAAACATCGACCCCGCGACGAGCATCGGCATCATGAAGGTGCTCGACCGCATCAACAGGACCGGCACCACCGTCCTCATGGCCACTCACGATGCCGCCATCGTCGACTCCATGCGCAAGCGCGTGGTGGAGCTGGAGGACGGAAAGATCGTCCGCGACCAGTCGCGCGGCGTCTACGGTCAGGCGTATTAGGAGCTACTGGGAGCATGCGGGCCAACTTCATCTTCTCCGAGGTCTGGATCGGCCTTCGCCGTAACCTCACGATGACCATCGCCGTCATCGTGACCGTCGCGGTCGGCATGGCACTGCTCGGCATCGGGCTGATGATCAACTCTCAGGTCTCGTCCATGACCAGCTACTGGACCGACAAGGTCGAGCTGTCGGTCTTCCTGTGCAAGAAGGACGACGTCTTCCCGTCGTGCAAGAGCAAGCCCCCGCTGAACGACGAGCAGAAGGCGGCGCTGAAGCAGACGATCGCGGGCATGCCCGAGGTCGAGCGGGTCGACTTCGAGGACCAGGCCCAGGCGTACAAGAACTTCCAGGAGCAGCAGGGCAACAGCCTGCTGCTGTCGGTCGTGCAGCCCGACGACCTGCCGGAGTCCTTCCGGGTCAAGCTCAAGGACCCCAACAACGCCACCGCCGTGACGGAGAGCATCACGGGCCAGGCGGGCGTCTCCAACATCGTCAACCAGCGCCAGATCCTCGACACCTACTTCGGATTCCTGGGCAAGCTGAGGAACATGGCCCTGGGTGTGGCCATTTTGATGGTGTTCGCGGCGACGCTGCTGATCGGCAACACGGTCCGCCTGTCGGCCTACAACCGGCGACGGGAGACCGGCATCATGCGGCTGGTCGGCGCCTCGAACATCTACATCCAGTTGCCGTTCGTGATGGAGGGTGTGATCGCGGGCCTCATCGGCGGCGTTTTCGCCGCGGTCCTGCTGATCGTCACCAAGATCTTGTTGTTCGAGGGCATCCAGACCTACATGGCCATCCCGCTCGGATGGAACACGGTCGCGGGTGTGATCACCTTCACCATGGCCGTCGGCGTGGTGATCTGTGTGCTCGCCTCGTTCATCACGCTCCGTCGCTACCTGCGCGTGTGACCGGTGGGCGGTCTCCCGAGCGTGCGCGCACGTCGTTTCCGCCCCCCGCGTCAACGGTAGGCTCCCTGTATGCCACGTGAGATCGGGCGAAAACTGATCGCCCAGAACAAGCGTGCCCGGCACGAGTACTTCATCGAGGACACCTATGAGGCCGGGCTCGTGCTGACCGGCACCGAGGTGAAGTCGCTCCGCGCGGGCAAGGCCAACCTCACCGACGGTTACGCCTCGGTGGAGAACGGCGAGGCGTGGCTGATCAACGTGTACATCCCGGAATACAGCCAGGGCACGTGGACCAACCACGCCTCACGGCGCACCCGCAAGCTGCTGCTGCACGGCAAGGAGATCAGCAAGATCAGCGCCACGCTCAAGGAGCGGGGCCTGACACTGATCCCGCTCTCCATGTACTTCAAGGACGGGAAGGCCAAGATCGAAATCGGCGTCGCCCGGGGTAAGAAGGACTACGACAAGCGGCAGACCCTGATGGAGAAGCAGGCGAACCGGGACATGGCGCGCGCCATGTCCAACGCGGTCCGCCGCAGGGGGGGCCGCTAGGCCGTGTCCGTGCACGCGAGAGTCCTGCGCGCCGCGCTGGCGATCGGCCTGGTGACACCGATGCTCACCGGCTGCTTCGAGGAGCCGTCACCGCACGAGGCCGTCCGGGACTTCCTGGTCGGGTGGCAGACCGGCGACTACGCCGACGCCGCCAAGCGGGTCGACGGTGATCCGGCGACCGTGCGCGGCGCCCTGCAGAACTTCGAGGTGCAGCTCGACGCCGCCTCGATCCGGTTCTCGATGAAGGGCATCCAGCGCACCGGCGACGAGGCCAAGGCCGAGTTCCACGCCCAGGTCGACCTGGGGGAGAACAACCCCCTGTGGGAGTACGACGGCGCCCTGCCGCTGCATCTGGTGGACGGCGTGTGGAAGGTCCGCTGGTCGCCGAGCGTCATCCACCCCGATCTGCACGCGGGGCAGCGCCTCGCCGTCGCGACCGTGCCCGAGGGCCGCAAGCCCGTCCTCGACAACCAGGGCAACCCGCTGCAGGAGGAGACGAAGCTCTACGTGGCCGGGGTCTACCCCGCGAAGGTCAAGGACCCGGGCCGGCTGTGCGACCAGCTCTCGAAGATCACCGGCTTCGCCCAGGACCGGCTGCTCAGCCGGATCCTGTCCTCACCGCCGCAGGACTTCGTCCCGCTCGCGACCTTCGGCGGCACCAAGTACGCCAGCATCCAGGCCAAGCTGGCGGCGATCAAGGACCTCGTCATCCAGCCGGACACCCCGCCGGTCGCCCCGAAGTCGCCCGTCCAGATCGTGGGCCGGGTCGCCGCGATCACGCCGGAGGCCGAGCAGCAGCTCGGCGGGCCGCAGCGGGCGGGCGACACCGTGGGCAGGGACGGCCTCCAGAAGGCCTACCAGGACCAGCTGACCGGCTCGACGGAGACCCGCGTCATCATCCTGGACACCAAGACGTCACAGCAGGTCAAGGAGCTCAAGGCCTGGCCCGGGCGGAAGAACGACTCCGTCAGGACGACGATCGACAGCCGCGTCCAGCAGGCCGGTGACGGCGCCGTGGCCGGTTCCCGGCCGGCAGCGTTGGTCGCCGTGAACGCGACCTCGGGCGAGATCCTCGCGGTCTCGACGAACCAGCTCAACCAGGAGAAGGACGCCCTCGCCGGCAAGTACCCGCCCGGCACGACGTTCTCGATCATCGCCTCCGACGCGCTCCTCGAGAAGGGTCTGTCCCCCAAGCAGCGGGTTCCCTGCAGCGCCGACCGGACGGTCGGCGGCACGCGCTTCGTCCAGCCAGGACTGCTGTCGCCCGCCACCCCCACGTTCTCCGGGGACTTCGCGCAGGGGTGCGTCACGGCGCTGGCCTCCCTGGCCCGGCGGGTCGACGGGAGCGCCCTCGCCGACAGCGCCACCCAGTTCGGCATCGGGGGAGACTGGGGCCTGCCGCTCAAGACGTTCACCGGTTCGGTTCCCGAGGCGACGACCGACGCGGCCGTGGCCAAGCTGATCGCCGGCACGAGCGTTCGCGTGAGTCCTCTGTCGATGGCGCTGGTCGCCGCGGCGGTCGACTCCGGCACCTGGCGGCCCCCCGTGCTCGTCACCTCGCCCTCCACGCCGGACGCCTCGGCCGAGGCGCCTCCCGCGGCCCCGACGCCGCCGAAGGCGCTCGACCCCGCCAGAGTCGAGTCGTTGCGCACTCTGATGCGGCTCGGCGTCACGCGCGGTACCGCCTCGGCCGCCGCGGCCAGAGGGGGCGCCGTGCACGGCGTGGCCTCTGAGGTGACCCAGGTCGTGAAGAAGAAGCGCACCAACCTGTCGTGGTTCGTCGGCTGGCAGGGCGACGTGGCCGTCGCCGTGCTGTCCCACAGCGCCGACGCGACGACGTCGGCCGGCATCGCGGGGAACTTCTTCAAATACCTGCAGCCGCAGACCTGAAAAACTTCCGCCCCAGAGGCAACCATCGAGCCCGTCTGTGGCGTCTTTCTCAGTGACTGGGCACCGCTTGGGGGGTTGCGGTCCCGGTCACCGTGATGAGATCAGGGCTCCATCTCGGGGGGAGCCCTTCCGTCCGGACCGGCTCGACCCTGCCGGTCGGCCCCCGGGGCGCGTGCTATGCCGCGTCCCGGGGGCTTCGCCGTCCCGGCAGGAATCTGGTTCGCGCCGCGAGTGTTGAGAATGTAGGGTTCATTTTCTCGGCTCCTGGAGCCGGGGGATTGACAACTCAACAGGGGGTGACCGGTTTCGACTTCGGCATTGCAAGGCAAGGGAAGCGGGCCGAGGACTGCGGACATAACCTCGTTAACACTGTGACCGCAAACCAATAAGTGCCAATAACATGCGCACTGAGGTCGGCCAGGACTCCCTGGCTCTCGCCGCCTAAGCAGCGAGTGACCTCTGTCAGCCCGGGAGCGCCTCCGGCCCGGATCTGACATCGCTAGGAGGCTCAACCGACCGACCCGGTCACGGGGTCGAGCGGGAAACCAAACAGTGACTGAGCCCGTCGGCGACTCGCCTGTGAGATCACCGGGGCTGAGAAAAGCGTAAACAGGCTGCGCCCGGAGAAGCCTCGTCTTGGTGTTGAAGGACGCGGGTTCGATTCCCGCCACCTCCACGTGCGCGTCCGTGAGACGCGTGGATCGCCGTAAGGGCGGTCGGTTTCGGCGATTTACCGCCGGATCGGCCGCCCTTGATTGTTTCTGGGATCCCGTCCCCTCGTGCGCGGTGAGGTTCCGGTCCCTGGCTAGAGTCGCTGTGGTGGTCCGCGGACGGAAGGAGACCGGGCGGCTGTGGACGAACGGGTGCGAGGCGGGACGGTTCCCGGCGACAGGGCGGGAGGCCGGCCGCGGGTCCTCGTGCGACGCGCGCTTCCCACAGAGCCCGCGGTGCGGGGCTCGGCGTCCCTGTTCATGACCGAGGCCGGGCGGCAGGGCATCCGGGCCGACCGGCGCATGGTGTACGTGGGACCTGAGCCCGCCTCCGAGCACGTCGCCCTCGCCCTGCGCGTCGAGCCCGGAGCCGAGGTCCTGGCCCGGCGCAAGATGATGCTGGCCGACGACGTGCCCGTCCGTGTCGCGACGAGTTACTTCCGGCTGGACCTCTTCGGCGGCACCCCGCTCTGCGACCCCGGGTTCGTACGGCCGAGCCTGCAGGCGGGGATCGAGGCGCTCGGGCACCGGTTCGGCCGGGCCGAGGAGCAGCTGACGGCCCGCCCGCCCACGGAGGCCGAGGCCGCCGTCCTGGAGCTCGACCCGGGTGAATGGGTCGTGCAGATCGTGCGAGCGGGGTATTCGGCCGAGGACGTGCCCATCCACGTGCTGGAGACCGTCTGCGCCGCGTCCCGCCACGTCTTCCCGATCGTCCAGGTGGCAGGCGCCGACGAGTTCTGACCTCTCCGGTCGGGTCTCCTCAGCCGACGTACGCGTCGATCTCGGCGAGCAGGGCGGACTTGCCCTCGGCTCCGAGGAAGGAGGCCCGGACGGCGGACCGCGCCAGGTCGGCGATCCCGTTCCGGTCGAGGCCGAGCAGTTCGGCGGCGACCGCGTACTCCTGGTTGAGGGTCGTGCCGAACATCGGCGGGTCGTCGGAGTTGATCGTGATGGGGACTCCCGCCTTGACCAGCTCCGGCAGGGGGTGCTCGGCCATGGTGGGCACGACGCGGGTGCGGATGTTGGAGGTCGGGCAGACCTCGAGGGTGATGCCGTGGGTCACCAGGTGCTCCAGCAGGGCGGGGTCCTCCACGCTGTGCACACCGTGGCCGATCCGCTCGGCGCCAAGGTCGCGGATGGAGTCCCAGACCGTCTGTGCGCCGGTGCTCTCGCCCGCGTGCGGCACGGAGTGCAGGCCGGCGGCCCTGGCGGCGGAGAAGTGCGGGACGAACTGGCCGCGGGGCACGCCGATCTCCGGGCCGCCGAGGCCGAAGGAGATCAGCCCGTCGGGCCGCTGGTCGAGGGCGACGGACAACGTGCGGTCGGCGCCGGCGACGCCCGACTCCCCGGGAACGTCGAAGCACCAGCGCAGCACCGTGCCGAAGTCGGCCTCCACCCTCTTGCGCGCGTCCTCGATGACCTCGCAGAACTCGGCGTCCGCGAAGCCGCGCAGCAGATGCGTGTACGGGGTGACGGTGAGCTCGGCGTAACGCACCCGCTGCTCGGACAGGTCGCGGCCGACCCCGTGGATCAGGGCCCAGAGGTCGTCCGGCTCCCGGATGAGGTCCACGACGGCCAGATAGATCTCGATGAAGTGGGCGAAGTCGCGGAAGTCGAAGAACGACTCCAGCAGGGCGGGGTCGGCGGGAACGGGCGTCGACCCCTCGTGGCGCGCGGCCAGCTCGGCGACGATCCTCGGGGAGGCGGCGCCGACGTGGTGGACGTGCAGTTCGACCTTGGGCAGCCCGGCGATGAACTCGGTGATTTCAGGGGTGAGCACGGCACGACCGTAACAAGGGCGTCGGGCCCATCACCAAGCGAAATCGGCGTTTCTCGCACTATTTTGTCAGGATTGTCCGGTCAAGCTAGCCGCTGGCCGGCAGCTCGCTGAGCTCGACCGTGACGGTGGTGGTCCGGCCGGTGGGGTGGAGGAGCTGGACCTTGACCCGGTTGCCCGGCTTCTGCGTGGCGAGCACCTGGGACAGGGCGTTCGAGGTCGGCGTGGGAATGCCGTTGATGCTGACGATCACGTCGCCCGGCTTGATTCCGGCCTTCGTCGCCCCGCTGCCCGGCGTCACCGCGCCCACCACCGCCCCGATCGGGTTCCCGGCGGTGTCGACGGCCGTGCCCACGCGGACGCCCAGGGCGGCGCGGCGGCTGTTTATGACCCGGCCGTACTTGATGATCTGCCCCGCGACGTCGGTGGCGGTGTCGCTCGGGATGGCGAAACCGATGCCGGGCGCCGCCCCCTGTTCGGGGTCGACCGCCGACAACGTCGGGATGCCGATCACCTGCCCGGACAGGTCGACGAGCGCCCCTCCGCTGTTGCCCGGGTTGATGGGTGCCGACGTCTGGATGGCGTTGGTGATCGTGGCTCCCGGGGTGCCTTGCGGTCCCCGGCCGGACACCGTACGCCCGAGGGCGGACACGATGCCCTGGGTCACGCTGCCGGAGAAGCCCAGGGGGTTGCCCATGGCGAGCACGATCTGGCCGACCTGAAGCTGCGCCGAGCGGCCGAAGGACGCCGGGGTGAGCCCACGGGCGTCCTCGACTCTGATCATCGCCAGGTCGCCGGCGCGGAATGTGTTGACGAGGGTGGCCTTCCTCGGCTGCCCGCCGCTCGCGAGCGTGACCTGGAACTCCCGGGCCGTGCCCACGACATGGGCGTTCGTCACGATGTGGCCCATCGTGTCGTACACGATCCCGGAGCCGAGCCCCTGATCCGTGGTGATCTGGACGATGGACGGGAGGACCTTCTTGATGACCTGCTCGAGGGCGCTCTCGAGCGCGACCGCCTCGGGAGCGCCCGTCGGAGGTACGGACGTGGCGGTCGACCGTGCGGCGGGAGCGGTTCCCAGGTTGTCCGTGACGCCCCCGCAGGAGGAGATCGCGATCATGGCCAGCGCCGCCACGACGCGGGCGGCCCCCCGTGAGAAATCCATGGTCCCTGTCTATCCGTGCAGGGGACGGGGATCCACGCAACGCGCCAGCGGCGGATGCGGCGGTGACCAGGCCCGTTCCATTGAGAGGGCATTCGGCGAAGATCGCCGGAAGGCGGCTGAAGCGTGATGAAAGGACCGGCCTAGCCCGCGAACCTAGTTCTAGAATATGGTTCTATAAGGGTCTAGTGGTGGAGGAATCACATGGCGATCGGGCTGAGCGAGGAGCACGAGGCGCTCCGCGAGTCGGTGGCGGGATGGGCCGAGCGGAACATTCCCGTCGAGGTGGTCCGCGGCGCCGTCGGCGAACTGAACGGCTCGGGCGCCGAGGAGCGGCCGGCCTTCTGGTCGGGTCTCGCCGACCAGGGCCTGCTCGGACTGCACATCCCCGAGGAGCACGGAGGTTCCGGCTACGGCCTGCTCGAGGCCGGCGTCGTGATCGAGACGCTGTCCGAGCGGGTGGCGCCCGGGCCACTGGTGCCGACCATCCTGGCGAGCGCGGCGATCCTCGCGTCCAGCGGCAAGGCGCACGCCGAACTGCTTCCCGGCCTCGCGGACGGCTCGCTGACCGGCGCGGTCGCGCTGGGAGGTGCCTTGACGGGGGTGCGCGAGGGGGGCACGCTGACGATCAGCGGCGCCGCCGAGCCCGTCCTCGGGGCCGCTCTCGCCGACGTGCTCGTCCTGCCGGTCTCGACGGACCTCGGTGAGGAATGGGTGGCGATCGACGCCGCGCAGGCGACGATCACCCCGGTAAAGCCGCTCGACCTCACGCGCGGTGTCGCGAAGGTCGCGGTCGAGGCGCTGGCCGTACCGGAGGAGCGGATCCTCGACGGGCTCGAAGGCCCCGACGTGCTGAACCTCGCGGCGGTCGTCCTCGGCGCCGACGCGATCGGCGTCGCGGCGTGGTGCGTGGCGGCCGCGGCCGACTACGCGAAGGTGCGGGTCCAGTTCGGCCGGCCGATCGGGCAGTTCCAGGGCGTCAAGCACAAGCTCTCCCGGATGCTCGTCGCGCTTGAGCAGGCCAGGGCGACCGTCTGGGACGCCACGAGGGCGACCGGGGACGAACTCGCCTACGCCGCGGCGATCGCCGGGGTGACGGCTCCCGACGCGGCGGTCCAGTGCGCCAGGGACGCCATCCAGATCTTCGGCGGCATCGGCTACACCTTCGAGCACGAGGCGCACCTCTACTACCGGCGGGCGCTCACGGTCCGGGCGCTGCTCGGGTCGTCGGCGGACTGGGCCGAGACCGTCGCCTCGCTCGCGCTGGACGGTGTGACGCGCGAGATGGAGATCGACCTCCCCGAGGAGGCCGAGGCGCTGCGGGCCGACATCCGCGCCGAACTGGCGGAGATCGCGGCGCTCGAGGGCGTCGAGCAGAAGCGGGCGCTGGCAGCCGCCGGTTTCGTCATGCCGCACCTGCCGAAGCCGTGGGGCCGCAACGCCACGCCGCTGGAGCAGGTGCTCATCCACCAGGAGATCCGAGCAGCCAAGATCAAGCTGCCACAGATGATCATCGGTGCGTGGGTGGTCCCCTCCATCGTGTCCTACGGCACGCCGGAGCAGCAGGAGCGGTTCCTGCCCAAGACGCTGAGCGGCGAGACGATCTGGTGCCAGTTGTTCTCTGAGCCCGGCGCGGGCTCCGACCTCGCCTCACTGCAGATGAAGGCCGAGAAGGTCGAGGGCGGCTGGAAGCTCAACGGCCAGAAGATCTGGACGTCGGTCGCCCACGTCGCCGAATGGGGCATCTGCATCGCCCGGTCGGACGGCTCCAAGCCCAAGCACGACGGCATCACCTACTTCCTCGTCGACATGAAGGGGCCGGGGGTCACCGTCCGGCCGCTGACCGAGATGACGGGGGAGAACCTGTTCAACGAGGTCTTCCTCGACGACGTCTTCGTGCCGGACGACCTCGTGGTCGGCAACGTCGACGAAGGCTGGAAGGTGGCGCGCAACACGCTCTCCAACGAGCGCGTGTCGCTGTCGGCAGGTTCCGGCGGCACCGGCGCCTCGGTGCCCGACCTGGTCGGGCTGGTGGGCAGGCTCGGCCGGGAACTGACGCAGGTGGAGAGGGGCCGACTGGCCACCGTGGTGTGCGAGGGACACTCGATCAACGCGCTGTCCCTGCGCGTGACGCTCAAGCAGCTCGCGGGCGCGGAGCCCGGCGCCGACGCCTCGGTGCGCAAGCTGCTGTCCACCTCGCACGCGCAGCACGTGTCGGAGACGGCCGTCGACCTGCTCGGGGCCGGAGCGGTCATCGCGGCCGACTGGAAGCTCGGCGACGCCGGCTACTGGAACCGGGCCGTACTGGCCACCCGTGCGATGACGATCTACGGCGGGACGACCGAGGTGCAGCTCAACATCATCGGCGAGCGCATGCTGGGCCTGCCGCGCGACCCCGAGCCCGGCAAATAGTCTCGGCGGCCACGCGGCCGGGCTTCCCTCTTCCGGCCGCGTGACCGCCGTGATAAGTCCGTCATGGCCTGTTCTGAAGGGATGAGCCCTAGCCTGTACGGCATGCGGCCGTCCTCCAGTTTCGTGCGCATCGCACCGGCCGCACTGGGGCTCGTCCTCGGCCTGCTCGCCCTGGGGCCGGCGCTCGGGCCGGGCTTCACGCTGCGCTACGACATGGTGTTCGTGCCCGGCCCGGTGTGGGGGTCGCACGGCGGCGGATTTCCCAGGGCGGTGCCGAGCGACCAGGTGGTCGCGCTCTTGTCGGCGATCCTTCCCGGGCAGATCGTGCAGAAGGTCCTCCTGGTGGGGATCTTCGTGCTGGCCGCCGCGGGGGCGGCGGCGCTCGTCCCCGCGGACAGGACGGCGGACAGGACGGCGGACGGGACGGCGGACACGGCGGGCAGGACGGCCGCCCGCCTCGCGGCCGCCGCGTTCTACGCCTGGAACGCCTATCTGGCCCAACGATTGTTGCTGGGGCAGTGGGCGCTGCTCCTCGGCTTCGCGGGCCTTCCGTGGGCCGTGCGGGCGGCGGCCCGGGGCGGAGTGCTCCGCCTGGCCGCCGCACTGCTCCCGGCCGCCGTCGGGGGCTTCCAGGCGATGCTCGTGACCGCCGTGGCCGTGCTGCCGGTGGCGGTGTGGCGCACCGCGGACGGATGGCGGGCCCGGGCCCGAGCGCTCGCAGAGAGCGTGGCCACGATGGCGGTGCTCGGCCTGCCGTGGCTGGTGCCCGCCCTGCGCTCGGACGCGGTCGCCGATCCGGCCGGGGTCGCGGCGTTCGCGCCCAGAGCCGACGGGCCGTTCGGGACGCTGGGCAGCCTGCTCTCGCTGGGCGGCATCTGGAACGCCGAGGCCGGGGTCCCTGGGCAGGGCTCCTGGGGGACGGCCACCGTCCGCCTCGCACTGACCGCCGTCGCCCTCGTCACGTTCGTACGGCAGGCTCGAAGCCGGTTGGAGGAGCGCGAGCCGTACGCCCGCGGTCTCGCGGTCGGCGCGGCTGCCGGGCTGGTCGTCGCGTGCACGGGGGCGTTCGCCCCGGGGGTCCTCCAGTGGCTGATGGGGGTGTGGCCGGGTTTCGGGCCCTTCCGTGACGGCCAGCTGTACATCGCCCCGTTCGCCCTGGTGCTGGCCGTCGGGTTCGCCGCGGCGGTGGCCTGGCTGGACCGGGCCGTGCTCGGCCGGTTCGCCGTCGCGGCGGTCGCCGTGCCCGTGCTCGTCCTGCCGACCTTCGCCCTGGGGGCCTTCGGGAGGCTCGGTTCGGCCGAGTATCCGGACGGGTGGCGGGCCGTACAGGCGATCGTCAACCGGGATCCGGCGCCCGGCGCGCTGGTGACGCTGCCCTGGGGGGCCTACCGGGCGTTCGGCTGGAACGGCGGCCGGGTGGTGCTCGACCCGGCGACCAAGGCGTTCGCGCGACGGGTCGTGTGGGACGACGCGCTGGTGGTGGGTCTTCCCGGCGGCGGGCGTATCCGGGTGGCCTCGGAGGATCCGCTGAACCGCAGAATCGGGGCCGTGGTCGCCGGCGGAGGTCCGTTGACCACGGCGTTCGCCGCCGAAGGGGTGCGTTATGTCCTGGTGGAAGGACAAAACCAGAACGCGTTCCTATCTCGCCTACCTGGAGCGATTCCCGTCTGGCGGGACGGCGAACTGCTCTTGATGCGGTTGTGAGCCGGTTCCCACCATTTTTGTGTGCAATACCCGTGAGTAACGTTTTTCATCACGGTTTGACGAATGCTATGGATTATGACCTGGATCACGTTCTAGTCTCGGCCCACTGCGGATTCCGCACGTGGAGGGAGAAGCATTCGTGTTGAAAGTGCTGGCCGCTTTGGTGATCGGGGCCGTACTCGCCGGCCTCGCCTCGGTGGCGGTGGTCAACGTGGCTTCGCCCGCCCCGGCCCCGCCGAACAAGCCTCTTTACAACTACGGCGGCAGGTGAGCCGGCGGGCTCTCCTTCCCCGGTGGCCGTCCTACTGAGGAGCGGCCTGCCTGACGGGCCGTGCCGCCGCTCCGGCGGCGGTGACGGCGCGGACAGCCGATGAGTCACCGGCGGACGGACCCGGTCGTGCCGGGTCCTCATTCCGCCATGCCCGGATCCGGGTCTCCGTCGCCGCTCGCCGTCCCGTTCCCCGTCCTTTCCAGTGTCCTTTCCAGCGTCCCTGCGACCCGCGACCGCGTCGGGATCGCCACGCGAGGTGTCACCCGAAGGAGTGGTAGTGGTCGCACAGGAGGCGAACGCGAAGCCCGGGGGGCGCGCCTCGTCTCCGCCGCAATCGGACCGGCCTCACCTGACCGAGGGCCCGTCCGCGTCCGCGCCCTCACTCCGCGGCGTGCGCGTCGCCCTGCTGAACTTCCGCGAGCCGTGCCAGTCCGTCGCCGGCGGCGCGGAGGAGTACGCCTGGCAGGTCTCCACCCATCTCGTCGGCCAGGGCGCGCAGGTGCACTTCGCGACGAGCAGGGAGCCCGGGCAGCCGCGCTCTGAGCGCAGGGACGGCGTCGAGGTGCGGAGGATGGGCAACCGGTACCTCGTCTACCTGCTCGTCCCGCTGTGGCTGCTGACCAGGCGCAGGCGCTTCGACCTGGTCATCGACTGCATGAACGGCATCCCGTTCTTCGCCCCCGTCGTGGTGTCGCGCCGGACTCGGGTGATCTCGCTCATCCACCACGTGCACGACCGCCAGTTCTACGCGTTCTTCTCCCGCCGCATCGCGCGCATCGGATGCTTCATCGAGGGGCCGGTCGCCCGGCTGGTCTACCGCCGCTGCCGCACCGTCACCGTGTCGGAGTCTTCGGCGGCCGAGTTGCGCGAACGGCTGCGCTGGCTGGCGCCGATCGAGATCGTCCCGAACGGCAGCCCGGTGGCGCGGCCCATCGCCGTCCGCGAGGGGGTCGCCGGCGACCCGGTCATCGTCTACCTCGGCCGGTTGGTCGGCCACAAGCGCGTGGAACGGGTGGTCACGCTGGCGGCCGACCTGGCGGGCGACTGGCCGGGCCTGCACGTCCACGTCGTCGGGCGCGGTCCCGAGTCCGGCCCGCTCGCGGCGCGCGCGAACGAGCCGGACGTGGCAGGGCGGGTGCACCTGCGCGGCTTCCTCTCCGAAGCCGACAAGAACGCCGTGCTCAGCGGCGCGCGCCTCAACGTCACCGCGTCCGAGTTCGAGGGCTGGGGGCTGACCGTCATCGAGGCCGCGGCGCTGGGAGTGCCCACGGTGGCCTACGACGTGGCCGGTCTGCGCGACTCGGTGCGGCACGGCGTCACCGGCTGGCTGGTACGCGAAGGAGAGACCCTCGCGGACGTCGTCAGGCTCGCGCTGAAGGAGCTCGAAGACCCCCGCAGGCGGGCGCGGATGGGAGCGGCATGCCGGATGTGGGCGCGTGAGTTCACGTGGGGGAAGACCGGCGCTAGCATGACTGAACTAATTGCCACAGAGCTGGATATATGCGGCTCTGTTCCCCCCTCCCGCGGAGCGGCTCAGTGACGGTTGCCAACTGGATCGGCCAGCTGGCGCCCGAGGAGGCGGATTCGTACGCCGAGCGGTTCCGGCACCGGCTGCGGCTGCTCGCCGGATGCCTGCTCCTCGGCGCGATCGCGTTCAACACGGCGACCGAGAAGCTCATCGCCGAGACCAAGCTCGACATGGCGGTCGACCCGCTGCGCTTCCTCGGCCGCGCGCTCCACCTGTGGGACGACGACTACTTCGGCCACCTGCAGAACCAGGCCTACGGCTACCTGTTCCCGATGGGGCCCTTCTACGCGCTGTGGCTCAAGCTCGACATGCCCGCGTGGAACGTCCAGCGCCTGTGGATGTCGTTCGTGCTCTGCGCCGCCTTCCTCGGAGTGGTGCAACTCGCCCGGGCACTGCGGATCGGCACGCCCAACACGCGCATCCTCGCCGGTCTCGCGTACGCGCTGGCGCCGCACGCCCAGGCGCTGATCGGAATCAACTCCTCCGAGTTCCTGCCCAGCGCCATGATGCCGTGGATCCTGCTTCCACTGGTCCGGGGCGCGGAGGGCACGACGGGACCACGCCGGGCGGCCGCGCTGTCCGCGATCGCGTTCCTGCTCTGCGGCGGAGTCAACGCCACGGCGGAACTCGCCGTCCTCGTCGCGCCCGCCGTCTATCTGCTGACCCGGGCTCGGGGACCGCTGCGCCGCCGGCTGATGGCGTGGTGGTGCGTCCTGATCGCGGCGGTGTCGTTCTGGTGGGCGGTCCCGCTGCTCGTCATGGGCCGCTACGTCTTCTCATTCCTCCCCTTCATCGAGAACGCCACCGCGACGACCGGAGTGACGTCGCTGACCAACGTGCTGCGCGGCACCTCCAGCTGGCTGGCGTTCCTGTCGGTGGACGGCCGGCCGTGGATGGCGGGGGCCTACCAGCAGGCCTTCAGCCCGTGGCTGATCGTGGTCACCGTCCTGCTCGCGGGGTTCGGGCTGGCGGGGCTCGCCCTGCGGAGCCTGCCGGAACGCTCCTTCCTGCTCATCACGCTGCTCGTGGGCGTGGCGATCGTGGCGGCCGGCCACGCGAGCGCCATCGCGAACCCCCTGAACGACGCCGTCGTGCATGCGCTCGACGGGCCGCTCGCGGCGTTCCGCAACCTCCACAAGTTCGACGCGCTGATCCGGCTGCCCGTCGTTCTCGGGCTGGCCGGACTGCTCTGCCTGGTCAAGCCCCGCGCCCGGCTGCCGCTGACGGCCGCGGGCGCCGCCATGGTCGCCGCGACCTGCGTGCCGATCGTCGCGGAGGGGCTCGCGCCCTCCGGGTCGTTCACGGAGATCCCCGGCTACTGGAAGCAGGCGACCACGTGGCTGGACGAGAACGCCGGCGACCAGATGGTCCTGGCCGTTCCCGGCTCCAAGCGCGGCGAGTACCAGTGGGGGCGTCCACTGGACGAGCCCATGCAGCCGCTGCTCACGGCGCGCTGGGCGACGCACACCATCGTCCCCTGGGGGTCGGCGGGATCCAGCAGGCTGATGGCGGCCATCGACGACCGCTTCGCGTCGGGACAGGGCTCGGCGGGGCTCACCGAGACGCTCCGCCGGATCGGGGTCGGCTACCTGGTCGTGCGCAACGACCTCGACCGCCGCACCATCGGCACGGCCTGGCCGGCGCGCGTCCATCAGGCCATCGAGGACTCGCCAGGAATCACGCTGGTCAAGCAGTTCGGCCCGGGCGTCGGGGACAGACGGAGCACCATCGCGTCAGGCTGGCTCGACCAGCCGTACACCGCCCTGGAGATCTACCGGGTGGAGAAGGCCGCTCCACAGGTCGGCACGGTGCCGGTGGCGGGCGCCCTGCGGGTGGGAGGAGCCCCCGAGGCCCTTCTCGACCTGGCGGAGCAGGGCCTGCTGTCCGACGACCGGCCCGTCATCCTCGGCGACGATCCCGGCGCCTCGGCGATCCCGGCGTACGACACCGTCGTCACCGACACGCTGAGGAAGACCGACGTCGAGCTGAGCGACCTGAGGCAGGTCGCGGGCGCCACCCTCACCCCCGGCGAGACCGCGTCGGGCCCCGACCTCACCGATCCCGCCTGGGAGCGTTTCCAGTCGACGGCCCAGTTGCTGGAGATCGCCGGTGTGCGCGCGTCGTCGTCGGAGGCGGACGCCACCGCGATGCCGAACTCCCGCGATCCCGGGCGCCAGCCCTTCGCGGCCGTCGACGGAGACAGGCGGACCGGCTGGCGGTCCGCCGGGTGGAAGGGTCCCGTGGGCGAATGGCTCGAGGTGACGCTCACCAAGCCCACTGACGTCCCCTCGGTGACGCTCGCGCTGGACCAGGCGTACATCGGGCCGCCGCCCTCGCAGGTCGCGGTCGAGACCGACACGGGAACCCTGCTCCAGTCCGTCACGGCGACCGCGGAGCCGCAACGCCTCGCCGCGCCGCCGGGGCCGACCACGCGGGTGCGCATCCGGATCACGAAGCTCGCCTACGAGCCCAAGACGAAGCTGGGCAGCCGGGTCGGGATCACCGAACTCACGATCCCCGGGGTGAGTCCCGGCCGGACCATCGTCGTCCCGCAGGCGCCCGGCGACTCCCGCGGCGAGGCGGTCGTCTCCTTCAGCAGGAACGGGGACGTGCCCGCCTGCATGCGCGGGTCGTACGTCTGGGCCTGCTCGGCCGGGCTCGAGATCCAGGGCGAGGACGCCTACGGCTTCAACCGGGCCTACGACTCCCAGGGCTCGGGAGAGCGGACCCTCAGCGGTCAGGCCGTGCTCACCTCCCGTTCCGAGGTCGAGCGGGTCACCTCGCTGCCCGGCGAGCCGCTCGCCGTCACCTCGTCCTCGACGTACACCGACGACCCGGCGACCATCGCGAGGTCCGCCTTCGACGGCGATCCCGCGACGGTCTGGTACGCCGACCCGCTCGACCGCGCGCCCACGCTCGACGTCACGCTTGCCCGCCCGGTCACCCTCTCCCGGATCAAGGTCGTGTTCCCCGACTCCTCCATCGGGCCCCCTCCGGTGCGGCTGACCCTGCGGGGCGACGGCGGCACGCGTGAGGGCTGGGTCGGCCGTGACGGCTGGATCGAGTTCCCCCCGATGAAGACGGGCAAGCTCTCGATCGTGTTCACCGCGTCCAGTTCGCGGCCGATCGAGGTGAACGACGTCACGATCCCCGGCGTGCAACCCCTTGGGGCGCTCAGCGGCTACCCGTTGCGGCTGCCCTGCGGCTACGGTCCCACGTTGTCGGTCGACGGCGCTCCGGTGCACACGAGGATCGTCGACGGGACGCTCGCCGACGTCCTCGCCGGAAGGCCGCTCAGTTATGAGGCCTGCGAGAACTTCAACGTGCTGCCGGGGCAGACCCGTCTGTCCGCGTCGCCGCAGGACCCGTACCGGATCCGGACGGCCGTCATCCGCCGGCCGGGCGCGGTGGCGCCGCAGCCGACGGTGATCCAGCCGGTGGACGTCAAGGAGTGGACGGGCTGGGAGCGCCGGGTCGAGGTCGACGCGACGGCGGCCAGTTACCTGGTCGTCAACGAGAACTTCAACGACGGATGGCACGCCTCCGTGGCCGGGCGCGAACTCGCTCCGGCGCGGCTCGACGGGTGGCGGCAGGCGTGGATCGTGCCCGCGGGCACGACCGGGACCGTGACCATGAGCTACCGGCCGGACGGCGTCTACCGCGCGGGCCTGGCGGCAGGTGCGGCGCTGGTCCTGCTCGTCGTGGCCGCCGCCGCGGTTCCCGTCCGGCGCCGCGCCGCGCATCCGCCGGCCGGCCCCAGGGGGATGCGGGTCAAGTGGCTGTGGCCGTTCGTGCCGCTCTACGGGTTCTGGATCGGCGGCCTCACGGGGCTCGCGGTGCTGAGCGCCCTGTTCGCGGGGACAGTGTTGTTCCGTCGGGTCTCCGCGGGTGAGCACGCCCGGCGGGGGACCGTCGTCGTGGCCGTTTCACGCGCGATCTCATCCGCCCCCGCCGCGCTGGCCTCGCTCGCCTTGGCCGGGCTGAGCCTGGCGGTGGGCACGGCGCTGCTGCGCGCGGAGAGCACGGCATGGGGGGAGCCGCTGAGCGACCTCGTGCCGCAGTTGCTCTGCCTTCCGCTCCTCGCCCGCCTGCTGGCCAACGTGCCCGACGACCCCGCCGGAGTGCGGGCGCCGCGGGTCCCCGAGCCGGACGGGCAGGTGCCGCAGGCGGCGTCGGCGGCCGGCAGGGACACCCACCTTTCTGGAGTGCCGTGACCAAGGTGATCTCGGACGTCCCGCCGCGGCCCGAGCCGCCGCGGATCCGCATCACGCTCCCCGCGGAGACGGTGGCACTGTTGTCGGCCTGGGGCGCGTTCGTCCGGCGCAACGGCGTCACGCTGGCCGCGCTCCTCCTGCTCGTCCTCCAGCTGTGGTGGCGGGCCGAGGTCGTGAGCCTGGCGTACTTCAAGGAGGACGACTTCGAGTTCGCCGCGCGGGCGGTCGAGAGCCCACTCTCGTGGGACTACCTGACCCGCGTCCACTATGGGCAGTTCATGCCGGTCGGATTCGCCCTGGCCTGGTTCGTCACGCGGCTCGCGCCGTACAGCTGGGGGTTGGCGGCGGGCAGCACGCTGATCCTGTTCACGGTCTCCGGCCTCGCCGTGTTCCGGATGTTGCTCGTGTTGTTCGGGCGCAGACGGGCGATTTTGGTCCCGCTCGCCGTCTACCTGTTCGCGCCGTTCACCGTGCCCGCTCTCACCTGGTGGTCGGCGGCGCTCAACCTCGTGCCGCTGCTGATCGCGATCCCCATGGCGATCATCAGTCATGTGCTCCATCTGCGTGACGGCCGTCTCCTTCACGCGGTGGCGGCGACGGCGTGGCTCGTCGTCGCCCTGTGCTCCTTCCTGAAGGCGGCGGCGCTGCCGCTGCTGTTGTTCGCGCTGACGCTCGCGTACTTCTCGGACGGCGGCGGCGTGCGGGGCGTGCTGCGCAGGCACGCGGGACTGTGGGCCACGTACGCGGCCGTCGTCGTGGCATACGTGGTCGGCTACCTGGTGGCCGGCAGGGACACCGCCGACATGAGCGGATGGCCGACACCGGCCGAAGGGCTCGGCTTCATCAAGAAGCTGCTCCTCGACACCTTCCTCGGCACGACGCTCGGCGGTCCGTGGAAGTGGTTCTCCGGGCCCGACCGGGCCGTCGCCAGCCCGCCCGCCCTGCTCGTCGGCCTCGCGGCGGTCGTGGCCCTCGCCCTGCTGGTGGTCACCGCCCGCTACCGCCGGCGCGCCCTGCGGGCCTGGGGCCTGCTGCTCGGCTACCTGGTGGTGGCCGACATCGTGCCGACGTACTACGGGCGCGTCCACATTCTCGGGGCCTTCCACGGCATGGAGACGCGGTACATCGTCGACGCGGCCCCTGTGCTGGCGCTCGTCGTGGGAGCGGCCATCCTGCCGCTCGCCGGCGAGGACCGCCCCTATCGCGCGCGGCCGCCCAGAGACCTGGTGACCGGTGCCGGCGGGCTTCTGCTCGGCGGCTTCCTCGTGGGCTCGCTCGCGTCGGTCAGCGTCCTGTCCGGGTATCTCGGCAACGACAGGGCGCACGCCTATCTCACGACCGCCGCCGCCTCGCTGCGCTCGGCCCCGCCGGACGCCGTCATTCTGGACCGCCGGGCCCCCGGGGACGTGATCTCCGCGGCGTACGGCGAGTACGCCATGACCTCCCGCGTGCTCGCCCCGCTGGCGACGCCCGCGCAACGCGAGCGGATGCGCGACCCGGCGCCGTCGACCAACGCCATGGTCGTCGACGACCAGGGGCGTCTGCGTGCGGCCGACGGGTCGGGGGAGCGGACCGCCGCGCCCGGCGGCTGTTATCCCGTGGCCGGGGCCGGGGTGGAGATCCCGCTGCCGCAGGTGCCGCAGGCGGGGGCCGTGGTCCGGATCGGCTACTCCTCGGCCGCGAGTGCCCGGGCCGTCCTCTACCTCGGCGACAGGAGACACGACGTGACGATCGGGCAGGGGCTGGGCCGGATCCTCTTCGTGGCCCCGGCGAACCTGCAGAAGGTCCTCGTGTCCGGCCTGCCCATGGGCGCGCAGATCTGCTTCGGGGACGTCGCCGTCGGCGACGCGGTGCCGGCGTCGTGACCGCCGCCCCCGGCCGCCGGGCCTCCGTTTCCGATCGTGCTTCCCTGCGCCGCGCGGCCGCTCTCGCCCTGGCCGGGGCGGGCGCGTTCCTGCTCACCCTCGTCCCGCTGCTGCGCGGCTTCGTGCACGACAGGGTCATCCGGGTGCCGCTCGATCACTCGTCGACCAGCCGCCTGTCCGCCGCCTCGGCCACCTACTTCGACACCGCCGCGATGCGGACCCGAACCGGACCTGTCGTGCTCACCCGCGCGCTGAACGGGGACGCCGGGGCGGGCGACGACGAGCACGCCGTCTGGCTCGAGTCGAGCTCACTCGACACCGAGGACGGCGACCGCATCGACTACCACGAGCGCAAGGTCGCCTTCGACCGGCGCACCGGTGCGATCGTGAACTGCTGCGGCGAGTACGTCGACGACGATCCCACGGCACGCCAGTCCGGCCTGGCGTTCCGCTGGCCGTTCGGAGCGCGGAAGCAGGACTACGCGTACTTCGACACCCAGGTGAAGCGGACGCTGCCGATGGCGTACGACGGGGAGGAGTCCGTGGACGGGGTCACGACCTACCGGTACAGGCAGCACGTGCCGGCGACGAAGGTCGAGGACGTCGCGATCCGCATCCCGGGGAAGACGCTGGGCCTGGCGGGGAACCGGACCTTCACCGTGACCAGGTGGGCCCAGACGGAGCGTACGGTCTGGGTGGAGCCCGTGAGCGGCGTGCCCGTCAAGTCCGAGGAGAGGCGGCGGGAGACCTTCCGCACGGCCGACGGGGTGGAACGGCTGACCGTGCTGTCGGCCGACCTACGGACACCGGCGAACGAGATCGCCCTCAACGAGGCCGAGGCGCAGGCGTACGCAACGTGGAGCAGATGGCTGCGCACGATCCTGCCGATCGGCGCGGCGGGCTCCGGGGTGCTGCTCATCGGCGCGGGGCTCTGGGCGTCTCGCCGGCGGCCGCGGCCCCGCTCAGCGCCTGCGCAGGACGAGCAGCAGGTTCCACGTGGCGACCTCGCGAATCCCCGGTAGGAGCGTGACATGCCGCGCCCAGCGAGGGTGGTAGCGAGGGATCGCGTCGAGCACCTCGGCACTCGTCTGGCGTCGCGCCCATTTCAGCATCCGAGCCACCGACACGGCGTACATGCTCTCGCCGTAGACGTTCTTGGGCGGCCTGCCGTACCGGCGTTCGTAACGCCGGGCCGCACGGTGGCCGCCGAGGTAGTGCCAGGGCGAGGTCTCGTGGCCGCCCCAGGGCGACAGCCACGCCGTGTACGACAGGTAGACGAGCCCGCCCGGCCGGGTCACCCTGACGAGCTCGTCGGCCATGGTCAGGGGGTCGGGCACGTGCTCGAGCACGTTGGAGGAGAAGCACACGTCGACGGAGCCGGTCCGCAGCGGGATCTCCAGCGCGCTGCCCAGGAGGGCGCCTTCCGGCATGACGCCGTCACGCGCGCGCATCTCGCCGGCGTCGCAGTCCACGCAGACGGTGCGGGCGCCGGCGGCGCGCAGCGCCTCGGCGAAGTAGCCGGGCCCGCCGCCGATGTCGGCCACCAGGGCGCCGTCCAGATCGGCGTAGGCGGACAGCTGGGCCACGGTGTCCCTGGCCAGCATGCCGTAGAAGAAGCTCGGATCGCTCTGCTCCAGGCGGAAGGCGCCGAGCAGGCGGACCGACCGCGCGAGGTCCGCGCGGAACGCCTCGGGGGTCTCCATCCGGCGGAGCCTAACACGGTATATAGAACACGTTGCATGCGCGATGCGGTGGAGGGACGACCGTGACGGAGACCGAGATCGAGGACGTGCGCCGGCCGGGAACGATCCGGATCCGCCTCGCCGCCCCGCGGCCCGACCGGCTGACGCTGGCGGCCCTCGCACTGATCGCCGTGTCGCTGGTCTTCAAGGCCCACGTGCTTTCCCGGTCCTACTTCATCGAGGACGACTTCCTGTTCGTCGGAGACGCCCACGAGCACGGCCTCACGTGGGACTACCTCATGCGGGTGCACAAGGGGCATCTCATGCCGGGCGCCCTCCTGCTGGTCTGGGTGGTGTCGCGGGCGGCCGCCTATAACTGGTTCCTGGTCTCCTCTGTGATGCTCGCCCTGCAGGCCGCGGCGTCGGCGGGGATGCTGGTGCTGCTGCGCCGCCTCTTCGGCGGGCGGACGGCGATCCTGATCCCGCTGGCCGTCTACGTCTTCGCGCCGCTCACCGTGCCGGCGCTGAGCTGGTGGTCGGCGGCGCTGAACGCCGTGCCGCTGCAGGTGGCGATCGTCTTCTCGCTGGCCGCCCATGTTCGGTTCGCGCAGACAGGGGAGACCCGCCACGCCTGGCGGGGGCTGTACTGGGCCGTGTTCGGCATGGCGTTCTCCACCAAGGGCGTCTTCCTGCCGTTCGTGACGTTCGCCGTCGTCACGGCATATCTCGGCGCGGACGGCGGCTGGGTGCGGTCGATGATGCGGGAGGTGCGGACGCACACCCGGATCTGGCTGACCTACGCGGGGGTCCTCGCGGCCTACGCCGTGCTGTACCTCGCACAGCAGGGGACGGCCGGCGACGAGGGGGCGGGGGCGCCCAAGGCGGACGTCACGGCCGGGCTGCTCGGATGGATGCTGGGCAAGACGTTCCCCACCGGAGTCATCGGGGGCCCGCTCAACTGGGGAGGTCTGGCCGGGACCGGGGGGCTCGCCGATCCTTCGGTCCCCCTCGTGGTCGCGTCCTGGCTCACGATCGCCGTCGTGGTCGCGCTCACCTGCGTTCACCGCAGGCACGCCTGGCGGGCCTGGCTGATCGCGGCGGCCTTCGTCGTCGTCGCCGACGCCCTGCCGACCGTGCTCGCGCGCGGGCGGTACACCGCGCTCGTGGGCACAGAGACCCGCTATGTGGCCGACGCGGCCCTCATCGTGGCGATCTGCCTCGCGCTGGCCTTCCTGCCGGTCCGGGGCGAGGAACGCGCGTCGCGCCGGCCGTACCCCGACGTCATGCCGCTGGCGGCGGCGCTCGCGACGTTCGTCGTGGTCGGCATGTCGATCGCGTCCATCACGTCGTACGGCAGGACGCTCGTGACGGGCGACAGGATCCACGCCTACCTGGACACCGCGCGGGCCTCGCTCGCCGCGGCCCCCGCCGGAGCGCAGATCTACCCCCGGCCGGTGCCGGACTACGTGGTGCTGCCGTGGAACGGAGAGCGGCGGCTGACCTCGCGCGTCCTCACCCCGCTCGCCGGCGAGGGACTGCGCCAGAGGATGCGCGACCCCGAGCCGACGGGCACGCCGTACGTCATCGACGACACGGGCAGGCTCGTGCCTGTGCAGGGGATCTACGGCTATCTCGACGGCCCCGAGGGCGGTGGGTGCTACCGGCCGAGGGAGGGCACCATATCGTTCCCCGTCGAGTCGCTGGGCGGCCCGGAGGCGGTCGGGTGGCTGAAGTACACCAGTGAGCTACCCGTCACGGTCGACGTGTCGCTCGGCTCGGTCTCCATCCGCCTGGACCTGCCGGCGAGCCCGCAGGAGCGGGAGATGTACTTCCCCCATCCCGGTGTGGGGCAGGGCCTGCGCGTCACCGTGCCCGACGGCCTCTGCTTGAGGGCCGTGGCGTTCGGCGCGGTCGTCCCTGCCCCTAGCTAGCCGGGGCCGTCTGGGAGATCACGAGTTCGACCAGCGCGCGGGCGGCGGCGGCCGGCTGTTCGTCGGGCCGGGAGGCCGCGGTGACGGCGGCGCCGTCTATCAGCAGCATCAGCTGGACGCCCGCCGTGACCGGGTCGGGGTGCCCGGCGGCGCGCAGCTCGGCCTCCAGCAGCGCGCGCAGGCGCCGCTTGTGGGCGCGGATCACGTCATGCGCCGGATGCGCCGGATCGGCGAGCGAAAGGTCGGCGTTGACGAAGGGGCAGCCCCGGTATCCGGGCGCGTCCGGCACCGTCTCGAGGTGGGCGAACAGTGCCCGCAGCCGAGTGCGCGGATCGTCTCCACCGGAGGCCAGGGCATCGGAGTATCCCTGCTCGGTGCGCTCGGAGGCCTCCCTGAGCACCTCGGCGACGAGGCCGTCCTTACCGCCGAAGTGCTGGTAGAGCGATCGCCTGGCGACGTCGGCCGAGGTGAGGATGGCGTCGATCCCGACGTGCGCGCCTTCGCGGTAGGTAAGCGTGCCGGCGGCGCGCAGCAGACGCTCGCGCGGGCCCTCGCCCCGGGCGGCCTTCTGGGTCTTCGTCGTGTCCACGACTTGACTATAGACCACTCGGTCTATCTATAGTGAATCGACCGATCGGTCTACTTTGTGAACGAGGGGAACGGACAATGCAGATCAAGGGAGCGGCGGCTCTGGTCACCGGTGCCAACCGCGGAATCGGGCGGGCCTTCGCGCTGGCCCTGCTCGAGCACGGCGCGGCGAAGGTATACGCCGGATCGCGGGACCCGGAGGCCGTGAAGGACGCCGGCCTGATCCCGGTGCGGCTCGACGTCACCGACCAGGACCAGGTCGCGGCCGCGGCGGAACTCGCCGGTGACGTCACGATTGTGATCAACAATGCGGGCGTCACCGGCGGCACGGGACTGCTCGACGGATCGTTCGACGGCGCGCGGCACGAGATGGAGGTCAACTACCTCGGCACCTGGGCGGTCTCCCGGGCGTTCGCGCCGGTGCTCGCCCGCAACGGGGGCGGGGCCCTGGTGAACATGCTCTCTCTGGTCTCGTGGCGCGCGATGCCTCTGGCGCCCGGATACGCGGCGGCCAAGTCGGCCCAGTGGTCGCTGACCAACGCACTGCGCGTCGGGCTGGCGGAGCAGGGGACGCTGGTGGTCGGGGTGCATTCCGGCTACGTCGACACTGATCTCAGCGCGTGGACGACGGCCCCGAAGATCGCGCCGGAGGACGTCGCGGAGCAGACCATGCAGGCCCTGCTCGAGGGGAGTCAGGAGGTGCTGGCCGACGAGGTGAGCCGCTCGGTCCGGGCCTCGCTGTCGGGCCCGCTGGAGGGGACCTACGGAGCGGAGATCTTTTAGGGGGCGGGCTGGAGGGCGGCCTCCGTCGCGGGATCCGGCCGGGGAGTCACGTAGTGGATCAGCCGGCGGGCGGGCTCCTCGACGTACCGGTAGGTCAGGTGCGCCAGCAGGAGGGTGAGCCCGGCCACGGGGACGAAGTTGAGGACCAGGTCGCCCGTCCACGTCTTCTGACCGGTGAAGTCCCGCCACAGGTAGAGCACGACGAACTGCCACAGGAAGACGCTGTAGGACACCCGGCCCAGATAGCTCATGACGCGGCCGCCCAGCACGGATCCGGCGAGGCCGCCACGATCCGGCTGGAGGGCCGCGGGGGCCACGAGGCAGAACGCCACCGTCGTGTAGAGGGCCTGCTCCACCAGGCCTGCCCACATCCCGTCGATGCCGACGAACCGGGCGCCGGTCACCGGGGTGGCCGCGATCACGTACGCCAAGCCCGCGACCAGCCACAACGAACCCGTGGACGAGTGGACGGCGCGGCTGAAGCGCTGCGGCCCCTCGGCTCCGGTCCTCGCCCACGCGGCGACGACGGCGAGCATCATGCCGGGGACGAAGAACGTCCACGATCGCGGCAGCCAGATGTTCATCCAAGGCCGGTAGTCGGGGTGGAACTCGAAGACCGTGTACACGTAGGACAGGGCGCCGAAGGCGGCGAGACCGATGAGCAGCCGCTTCGCCCGGACGTCCACCGGCGCGCCGCCTCGGGTCGCGAAGGCGCGCAGTGCGGCGGCCATGATGGGGAGCGTGAGGTAGAACGCGACCTCGACCGAGAGGCTCCACATCTGACCGAGGCCCTGCGGCCCCAGGCCGTACCACCAGTGGTCGATGTCGTAGTTGTGGAGCAGGAGCAGCATCTCGGTCCACGTCCACAGGTCGCTGCGGTGGCCGTCCGCCCACAGCAGCAGGGCCACGACGACGACCAGCCAGTACGCCGGCATGATCCGGAGCAGGCGCTTCCACAGGTAGGTCCTGGTGTCGGGATCGGGGGAGCCCTCCAGCACCGACCGCGCCCACGGCCGGTACAGCAGCAGGCCGGAGAGCGTGAAGAAGATCGGCACCCCCACCTCGCCACGCGCGAGGATGCCGCCGATGAATCCCTCCCGCAGCGCGGTGCCGGTCTCGATCGACACGTGGAAGAGGAGGACGCCGAACGCGGCGACGGCGCGCAGTCCGTCCAGGGACGCCTGCCGCCCGCCGGTGGCCGCCAGGCGGGGGGAGACGGGACGGGGGTTCTCCGTTCGCGGGGAGCCCGCCGGTATCTCGCTAGAACCTGTTTCGGTCACTTTTCAGCATCCCTGGTGACGTGGGTCACGTGCGCGACTAACATAACGCGGAATAGAAACCTGTTTCAGTACATAACGCCACAATTTCAAATCCCCCCACCCCCCATTGCGGGATGCCCCAGGAGGAGCGAATGCGCCGCGCCACCGGAGTTGTTCTGCTAGCCGTCGGGGCGTTCCTTGTCGTACTGGCTCCGCTGTTGAGATTCCAGGTGGCGGGCAAGGTCATCAAGGCCCCGTCCGACCAGTACTCCATCTCGAAGCTCTCCGCGGACAACGCGCAGTACTTCAGCCAGCAGGACCTGAAGGTCCTCACCGGCACCCTCGACATCACCGTCACGACTCGGGGCGACGTGGCGGAGTCCAAGGACGACCGCGTCGTGTGGGACCAGTTCACCGCCGTCAACGACGTGACCAACGGCCGTCAGTCGATCTCGCTGTCGGAGTTCCGCAGCGCGTTCAACGCGTACAACGGCACCGGGGTCAACTGCTGCGGCGTGAGCGTGGACAAGCAGCCGGTCCAGTTGCAGGGCCAGATCTTCCTGTTCCCCTTCGGCGTGGAGAAGAAGACGTACAAGGTCTTCGACACCTCCACACGCAAGGCCTGGGACGCGGGTTTCGTCGGCGAGGACACCGTCGACGGGCTCAAGGTCTACAAGTTCCAGATGAAGATCGAGCCCACCGTCGTCCAGACGCTCACCGCGCCCGCGTCGGTGCTGGGCATGACCGACCCGGGCGACGTCCAGGTCGACCGCGTCTACGACGGCGTCGTCACCTACTGGGTGGAGCCCACGACGGGCGCGCCGGTCAAGCAGGAGCAGCAGCGTCACGAGGTGCTCAAGACCGCCGACGGCGTCGAGCGGATGCCCGCGCTGATCGCCACGGCGTCGTTCACCCCGCAGACCACCGCCGAACTGGTCAAGACCGCCAGGGAAAGCATGGACCAGATCTCGCTCATCAAGACGATCCTTCCGCTGCTGTCTCTCGTCATCGGGCTCATCCTCGCCATCTCGGGAGTCGTGCTCCTGCGCGCCCCCTCCTCCGCGGCGTCCAAGGACGAGCCGGCGACGGCGTCCGCGGCCGACGCGGAGTAAGACACGGACGCGCGGACCGACCCCGGTCGTGACGCGAGCGGGACGGCGGCGATGAGCTCAGAAGGCACGGCTCTCCGCTCGCCGGTGGACGATCCACCGGCGAGCGCGAGCTCCGCGCGTGCGGTGGCGGCGGGGTTGTTCCGTGCCTGCCGTCCCCGCCAGTGGCTCAAGAACGCCCTCGTCTTCGCCGCCCCGGCGGCCGCGGGCGTGCTCACGACGGGCGCGGGAATGCGCGGCTCGCTCGTCGCGTTCGCGGCGTTCTGCCTGACGGCGAGCGGAACGTACCTCTTCAATGACTCCGCCGACGTGGACGCCGATCGGAGGCACCCGCGCAAGCGTTCGCGGCCGATCGCCTCCGGCGTGGTGTCCGTACGGCTCGCGCGTGTCACCGGCGGAGTCCTGATCCCCGCCGGTCTGCTCGTCGCCTGGGCCGGCGGCTGGGAGCTCGCCGCGGTCGTGGCCGCCTACGTCGCGCTGACGTCCTCCTACACGTTCTGGCTCAAGCGGCAGCCGGTGGTGGACCTGGTCGCCGTCGCAGGCTGCCACGTGATCCGGGCCTACGCGGGCGCGGTCGCGGTGGCCGTGCCCGTGACGAGCTGGTTCCTCGTCGTCATCTCGCTCGGCTCGCTCCTGCTCGTGGCGGGCAAGAGGGAGGCGGAGCTGCGCGCCCAGGGCGGGAACGGCACCCGGGCCACGTTGGTGACGTACACGGTCGCCTATCTCGGGCACGTCCGGGTCATGGCGTCGGGCGCGATGATCGTCACCTACTGCCTGTGGGCGCTGCAGGAGCACGAGGGCCTCGCCCGCGCGCCGTACGCCGTGAGCATCGTCCCGTTCGTCCTCGTCGTGCTGCGGCACGCCCTGCTCGTGGATCGGGGCGTGGGTGAGGAACCGGAGGAACTCGCCCTGCGGGACCGCCCGCTGCAGGTCTTCATCGGGCTGTTGCTGCTGCCTCTGGCCGTGGGCGTCTATCTGACTTGACATCCTCCTCCGCCTAAGGCCGGAGGATTCCAACCCGTTCTTGCGCTAGGAGGAGAAGAGTTGGGGTTCGCGCTTCACAGACCGGGCAGCCCCGAAGTCTCCACGCGCTGCCACCGCATGCCCTGCGGCGGTGCCTGCGATGTTGCGTGCGGCGTTCACATCGGCGTTGGCCTGGTGCCCGCAAGCCGTACACGAAAAGACCGCTTGGCTCTCGCGGTTCTCAGAGGCGCGGTACTTGCAGGCGTTGCAGGTTTGCGATGTGCCCGCCGCAGGAACGCGCACGACGCGCCCCGGTGCCTTGTGATCCAGCCGTTCCACCAGGGCGCCCCATCCGCTGGCCAAGATGCCCCGGTTCAGCCCGGCTTTTTGTCGGACGTTCTTGCCGGGTTGGTCGATGGTGCCCTTGGCGGACCTGACCATGCCCCCGATCTTCAGATCCTCTACGCCGATCACGTCGAACCTGCGGGCAAGATCCGTCGAGATCTTCTCCACCCAGTCCTTACGTCGGTCCGTGTGGCGGGCCTGAAGGCGCGCGATTGCCAGCTTCAGCTTCGCCCTGCGATTGGAGCCCAGCTTGGCGCGGGCCAGCTTGCGCTTCAGCCGCACCAGCCGCTACGATTCGCCCGGAGTCGAACTTTTCACGGTGAGCAACTCGCCTGTCGACAGGGCGGCCGACACGGCCACGCCACGATCCACACCGACGACCTCGCCGTTGCCGGGTCCAGGGATCGGCTCCGGGATCGCGGTGAAGGCGACATGCCAACGCCCGGATCGGTCCCGCTTCACCCGCAACGACTTCACCCCGCCAGGCACCCGGCGGGACCAGCGGAACCGCACCCAGCTCACTTTGGCGATACGCACCTCACCCACGTTGCGCGACAGGCGCCGCACATCCTCAGGCGTGACCGCGACGATACGGAAGCCCTCTTCGACACCGCGACGACGAAACCTCGGCCGGCTCGCCGGATTGCCCGAGTTGAAGAAGTTCGACATCGCCTGGGCATAGTCCCGCAGTGCCTGCTGCTGAACGATGATGCTTCCAGCCCGCAGCCACGCGAACTCGGCCCGCGCTTCGGTGAGCTGGCGGCACTGTTCGACGAACCGTGGGGCACTCCTACGGCCCGGCCGCCAATCGCGGCCCTGCTCGACTGCCAGGTTGTAGACGAACCGGGCATGCCCGCAATGCAACAACAGCCCAGCCTCCTGGGCGGGTGTGGGCTGCAAACGGTAGCGGGCCATGACCGGAAACCTAGCGGGCACCACCGACGAAACGTGTGCGGTACCGTGTCGCGTCCTCCTCGCCCTGAAAGACGGGGTTTCCGCGCTCCAGACGACCTGGTGACCATCCTGCGGTGAACTCTCCTGACATGACACTCCTGACGGGGTGGGGACGCACGGCCCCCACACCCGCCCTGCTGTCGCGCCCGCGATCGGCGGAGGAGGCCGCCGGACTCCTGCGTACGGCGACCCGGCGCGGGGTCGTCGCGCGCGGGCTCGGCCGTTCGTACGGCGACGCAGCCCAGAACTCGGGCGGGCTGGTGCTCGACTGCACCGCTCTCGCCCCGTCGTGGGCGCACGACCCCGCGACCGGGCTGGTGACGGCGTCGGCGGGGATGAGCCTGCACGACCTGATGACCGAGCTCGTGCCGCGTGGCTGGTTCGTCCCGGTGACGCCGGGCACGCGCCACGTCACCGTGGGCGGAGCCGTCGCCGCGGACGTCCACGGCAAGAACCATCACGTCGACTCCTCGTTCGGCGCACATGTGCGGTCGCTGAGCCTGCTCACCGCGGACGGATCGTTGCGGGTGCTCACTCCCGCCGACGAGCTGTTCTGGGCCACGGTCGGCGGCATGGGACTGACCGGCGTCGTCGTGGAGGCGACGTTCGCGTGCATTCCGGTGGAGACCTCACGCATGCGGGTCGACGTCGAACGCACCCGCGACCTCGACGAGACCCTCGAGGTGATGACCGCGACCGACGACCGGTACCGCTACACGGTCGCCTGGATCGACCTGCTCGCCCGGGGCGGTCGCATGGGCCGCAGCGTGCTCACGCGCGGCGACCACGCCGCCAGGGACGACCTTCCCGCGCGCATGCGGCGCGACCCTCTCGCGTTCGCGCCGCGGCCCCGCCTGTCCGCGCCGCCGTGGGCGCCGCCGGGCCTGCTCAACCGGGCGACGGTCGGCGCGTTCAACGCCGCCTGGTACGGCAAGGCGCCGGCCGCCAGGCGTGGGCTCGTCCAGGGGATCGCGCCGTTCTTCCACCCGCTGGACGGCGTGGCCCACTGGAACCGCATGTACGGCTCCCGCGGATTCGTGCAGTACCAGTTCGTCGTGCCGTTCGGAGCGGAGGGGACGCTGCGCCGCGTGGTCGAGCGCCTCTCGAACGAGGGCGTGGTGTCCTTCCTCACCGTGCTCAAGAGGTTCGGACAGGGGACGCCGGGGATGTTGTCCTTCCCCATGCCGGGCTGGACGCTCGCGCTCGACATCCCGGTGGGACAACGCGGCCTGGCCGGGATGCTGAACCTGTTCGACGAGTGGGTGGCCGCCGCGGGCGGCAGGCTGTACCTGGCCAAGGACTCCCGGATGCCGGCCGCCATGATGGCCGGGACCTACCCCCGCCTGGACGAGTGGCGGGCGATCCGTGACCACGCCGACCCGGATGGCGTGTTCCGCTCCGACCTCGCGAGAAGGTTGTGCCTATGAGGGGGAGGCCATGAAGAACGCCCTGGGTTCCGTCGACACCGTCCTGCTTCTCGGCGGCCGTAGCGAGATCGGTCTCGCGATCGTCGATCGCCTGGTCAGGGGTGGTGCGCGACGCGTGATGCTGGCCGCGCGCGGCGGGACGGCACCCGTGGAGCACCTGGAGAAGCTGGGCGCGCAGGTGCGGCTGGCCGACTTTGACGCCGCCCGCCCGGAGACGCACGAGGCGCTGATCGAGCACGCGGTCGCCGAGTTGGGAGATCTCGACGTCGTGATCCCGGCCTTCGGGGTGCTCGGCCGCCAGGCCGTCTACGACGCCGATCCCATCGCCGCCGCGCGCGACGTCGCGGTCAACTTCGGCGGGCACGTCTCGATCGGACTGGCCGCCGCGCGGCGACTGCGGGAGCAGGGCCACGGCACGCTCGTCGTGTTGTCGTCCGTCGCCGGCGTGCGCGTCCGCAAGGCCAACTTCGTGTACGGCTCGGCCAAGGCGGGCCTGGACGGTTTCGCCCAGGGGCTCGCCGACTCGCTCCACGGCTGCGGTGCCCGGGTGGTGGTCGTCCGGCCCGGTTTCGTCATCGGGCGCATGACCGAGGGCATGACCCCGGCTCCGATGTCGGTGACGGTGGACGAGGTGGCCGACGCGGTCGTCGACGGGCTGCGGTCAGGGCGGCGCACGGTGTGGGTGCCGGGCAGGTTGCGCCCGGTGTTCGCGGTCATGCGCGTGCTGCCCCAGTGGGTGTGGCGGCGGCTGCCGCGCTGACCTGTGTGCCCGGTCTCCCCGGGACGGTCAGCCGGTGACGAGGGTGAGGCCGTAGGTCGACAGGATCTCGTTGACGGGCTGGAAGTAGGTCGTGCCGCCGGAGGTGCAGTTGCCCGAGCCGCCGGAGGTGACGCCCTGGGCCTGGCTGCCGGAGATGAAGGAGCCGCCGGAGTCGCCGGGTTCCGCGCAGACGTTGGTGCGGGTCACTCTGGAGACGGTGCCCTGGGAGTAGGTCACGCTGGTGTTGAGCTGCTGGACGGTGCCGCAGTGCCAGCCGGTGGTGGAGCCGGATCGGCAGATCGAGGCGCCGACGACGGCGACGGTGGAGCCGCTGACGGTGACGTTGCCGCCGCTGCCGCTGCCCACGTAGGGGACGGGGGTCCACTTGCTGTTGACGGCGACCCAGGAGTAGTCGTTCCCCGGGAAGGACGAGCCCTGGAAGGTCCCCTGCGCGGCCCGGTTGTAGCCGGTCGTCGAGTTGCCCGCGCCCGCGCAGTGGCCCGCGCTCACGAAGCCGTTGGTGGTGCCGCGGGTGACGGAGAAGCCGACGGAGCACCGCGAGGACCCGTTGATGTAGTACGCGTCCCCGCCGCGCAGGTCGAGGTAGGTCCGCGGCCGTTCGTCCGACCTCTCCACGTGGACGAGAGAGGTGTCGGCGCCGCTCCTGGAGACGAACGTGTCGGCCTCCGCGGGCTGCGACGTCAGGACGACGACGCGGTTGCCGCGGACGTCGACGTACCAGACGGGGACGCCGAGGGGGGCGGTGGACGAGTGCCGGTCCAGTGCCTCCTTGCTCGCGGTCAACTCCGCGAGGCTGTGCCTGACGACCTGGGGCGTCGCGCCCGACTCGGTGATGGCCGCGCTCTCGGAGGCGTCCGTCGTCGCCACGACGAACGTCTCGGACGCCGGCCCGGTGACCCACGAGCCTCCGTAGTTGTCGCCGAGCCTGTCGCGCAGGACCGCTTCGGACGCGCTCGCGCGCGTCTCGTTGCGCAGCCGGGTCTTGGCCTGGTCGGCGGTGAGGCCGAGGTCGTGCTGGATCGCGTCGAGCACCGCCTGCGAGGGGAGCGCCTCCGTCGTCTCTGGCGTGGGGTCCGCGACGGCGGGTGCGGTGATCAGGGCGCTGACGGCCACGATGCCGATCACCAGGGCTGAGCTCCCGGTCGCCGTACGCATGCGGAGCATGGTCTCTCCTCGTCTCGTCGCCGTTCACGGGCCGGGGGAGCGGTGCCGAATCTACCTGCGGATGATCTGCGAGACACGGAGGCGCCGCCGTACGCGTGTACGGCGGCGCCTGTCGTCTGCTGCGGGTGCCGGGGTTCGAACTACGGCCTGGTGACGCCCAGGGAGTAGGAGCCGGATCCGCTGTAGGCGTGGACGCGGTAGCGGTACTGGCCGGCGGTGCCGGTGTAGGTGACGGTCTCGTCAGGGCCGGGCGAGGTGCCCTGGGCGACGTTGACCCACGCGGAGCCGTTCCACTTCTGCAGGTAGAGGTCGAAGTCGACCCCGGTGGGACCGTCGAGGCAGCCGCGGTGCACGCCGGTGACGGTCGTCGTGTAGTAGGAGCCGTTCGGCTGGTAGGCGCTGGCGCCGCTGCTCAGGCTGCCGGTGTAGGTGGACTGGTAGCCGGAGCACGTGCCGCCGCCGCCTCCGGACGTCACGAGGGTGAGGCCGTAGGTCGACAGGATCTCGTTGACGGGCTGGAAGTAGGTCGTGCCGCCGGAGGTGCAGTTGCCCGAGCCGCCGGAGGTGACGCCCTGGGCCTGGCTGCCGGAGATGAAGGAGCCGCCGGAGTCGCCGGGTTCCGCGCAGACGTTGGTGCGGGTCACTCTGGAGACGGTGCCCTGGGAGTAGGTCACGCTGGTGTTGAGCTGCTGGACGGTGCCGCAGTGCCAGCCGGTGGTGGAGCCGGATCGGCAGATCGAGGCGCCGACGACGGCGACGGTGGAGCCGCTGACGGTGACGTTGCCGCCGCTGCCGTTGTTGACGTAGGGGACGGGGGTCCAGTTGCTGTTGACGGCGACCCAGGAGTAGTCGTTCCCGGGGAAGGACGAGCCCTGGAAGGTGCCCTGGGAGACCTGGTTGTAGCCGGTCGTCGTGTTGCCGGCCCGGCCGCAGTGGCCTGCGCTCACGAAGCCGTTGGTGGTGCCGCGGGTGATGGCGAAGCCGACGGAGCACCGCGAGGACCCGTTGATGTAGTACGCGTCGCCGCCGCGCACGTTGTAGTACGTGCGGGGCTGCTCGGTGGAGAGCTGGACGCTCACGAGAGACCTGTTCACGCCGCTGGCGGCGATGAACGTTTCGGCCTGGGCGGGCTGCGAGGTCAGGACGACGACGCGGTTGCTGCGGACGTCGACGTACCAGACGGGCGCGGTCCTGGGCGCGGCGGCGGCTCTGCGGTCCAGCGCGTCCTTGGCGGCGTTCAGCGTGGTGAGGCTGTGGTCGACCTTCTTCGCCTGAACGCCCGACGCGGTGATGGAGGAGATCTTGGAGGCGTCCGTCGTGGCGACCACGAGGGTGGACGCGGTGTCGCCCGTGACCCACGAACCGGCGTACGAGTCGCTCAGGTCCGCGCGGATCCTGGACTCGGTCGCGCCGGCGCGCGCTTCGTTGACCAGCCGGACCTCGGCCTGGTCGGTGCTGAGGTCGAGGTCGCGGGTCATGGCCTCGAGCATGGCGGGCGGAGGTTTGACGGCGGAGATCACGGGAGCTGCGCCGGGGTTGGGCGCGGCGGCCGCGGGTGAGGCCATCGCGGTGATGGCGCCGATGACCAGAGCGCATGCGGCGGTGACCGTGCGTCTGCGGAGCATTTGGCTCTCCTCGGGTGGTTGGGGGGTGCCGCCAAAGTAACCGAGCCGTAGCCGCGTGTGGATCTATCAGATGACCCCTACCGCCGAATTATGGAACGGCCCTGAACCGGGGATGGGCGATGAGCCAGTCCGCGTAACGACGGCTCCGCCGCACGGTGTCGGCGTGCGCGGCCCGCGCGTGGTGGACGACCGAGGGCGAGACCCGCGCGGCGACGGAGTCGTCGTGCCAGCCGAGCAGGTGACGCCAGCGCAGCGGCGTGCCGACCAGCGGCATCATCACGAGACCGGCCGTCAGCTGGAAGGTGGCCTGGCAGAGGGCGACGGTCTTCCCCACGCCCACGAGGTGCAGGCACGTGGCGGCGTCGGTCTCGTAGATGGACAGGGGGACGAAGCCCGCCCGCGCGCAGGCTGCGGCGAAGCAGTCGGCGAAACATCCGTCGCCCGGCGCGGCCGTCCAGCACTCGCCGGCGAGCCGGGACAACTCCAGTTCGTCTTCTTCCGCGAGCGGATGGTCCTCCGCCAGCAGGACGAAGACGGGGTCGGCGGCGACCGTGCTCCAGCTCATCCCCTCGGCCTGCGGCGGCGGGCTGTCGCCACAAGTCCCGACCAGGGCGAAGTCGAGCCTGCCCGAGGTGACGAGGCCGGTCAGCTCCCCCGCCGACCACGAGGTGCGCGTGGTCACGGGGGTCGTGGGATACGCGGAGGTCAGCCGTTCGACGAGCCCTCCGAGAATCGGCCCGTGTGTGGCTCCGATGCGATATCCGGGGAGGTCCTCGGACGTGTTGGCGAACCGCACCGCGTCCTCCTGGAGTTCGCGCACGGCGGGCAGCAGCACCCGCGCGCGCGACAGCACCATCTCGCCGAGCGGCGTCGGACGTGCGCCGTTGCGGTCACGCTCGAAGAGGGGACCGCCGAGTGTGCGCTCGATCCGTTTGAGCTGTGCGGTCAGGGACGGCTGGGCCAGGCCGAGCCGGGTGGCGGCCTTGGTGACGCTGCCGGACTCGGCGACCGCTCGCACGATCTTGAGGTGGCGGAGCTCCAGATCCATACCGGGAAACTACGACCGCAGTGGTATGCCCGCAATCCTGTTTTGTCACGAAATCTGACTCAAATTCGTCGGGTATTCAGCCGTTGAACCGGCTGGTCGGCCGTGTATTCGAGCCCAGGTCCGAAGCCATTGTTTGAAACGTGTTCCTGTTGACTGGTCATCGTGGTGATCCGCTGTGGTTACCGGGTGGTAGGACCGGCGGAAATCGACATGGTAGAACGCGTTGCAGTTTCGCTTCGTCCGGTCGTACAGTCGAGGCATGCGGACCCGTGTCACCGACATGTTCGGCATCGAGTTGCCGATCTTCGCTTTCAGTCACTGCCGGGACGTCGTCGCCGCGGTCAGCCGCGCCGGCGGCATGGGAGTGCTTGGCGCCCTCGCCTACACGCCGGAAGAGCTCGAGGTCGAGCTCGCCTGGATCGACGAACACGTCGGCGGCAGGCCGTACGGCGTGGACGTGGTCATGCCGGCCTCCTACGCCGGCTCCGACCTCGGCCTCGACTCTCCGGCGGACCTGCTCGCCCGGCTACAGGGGATGATCACGCCGGAGCACCGGGCCTTCGTCGAGGACCTGCTCGCCAAGCACAACGTGCCGGAGCTGACCGGGGCCGACCCCGGGAAGGTGCTGCTCGGCTGGACGGACGCGACCGCGCGGCCGCAGGTCGAGGTGGCGCTGCGACACCCCATCGCGCTGCTGGCCAACGCCCTGGGCCCGCCGCCGGCCGACGTGGTCGAGCTCGCCCACGCGAAGGGCGTCAAGGTGGCCGCGCTCGCCTCCACTCCGCGTCACGCGATCAAGCAGGTCGAGGTGGGCGTCGACGTCATCGTGGCGCAGGGCACCGAGGCCGGCGGGCACACCGGCGAGATCTCCACGATGGTGCTGATCCCCCAGGTCGTCGACGCGGTCGACGTGCCCGTCCTGGCCGCGGGCGGCATCGGCGGCGGCCGACAGATGGCCGCCGGCATGGCGCTCGGAGCCGACGGCGTGTGGACCGGGTCCATCTGGCTCACCGTGGAGGAGGCCGACACCCCGGAGATGGCCAGGAAGCGCATCCTGGAGGCCACCTCGCGGGACACCGTCCGGTCGCGAAGCTGGACCGGCAAGCCCGCCCGGCTGCTCAAGAACGAGTGGACCGACGCATGGGAGTCCGCGGACTCGCCGGGGACGCTGCCGATGCCGCTGCAGTACATGCTGGTCTCGCCCGCGCTGCGCCGGATCGGCAACTCCGACGCGGCGGAGCTCGCGACCTTCCCCGCGGGGCAGATCATCGGCGCGATGAACCAGGTCAAGCCGGCCCGGCAGGTCGTCTTCGAGATGGTCGAGGAGTACATCGAGGCGATGGAGCGCCTCGACCGCATCACGGCGGACTGACCGTCCCCGCTCCGGCCCGGCGTGCGGCGCCAAACGTTATCCCCGTGTGCTCGCCCATGAGCGCCGAAGTCGACTAAATCGTCTTTGGACGATTATTCGGTGCGACGGGTGGGAGTCACGTGGCGACCTCGAAGCAGGCCGCGGGTGGGGGAGAGGTCGTCGTGGAGCTCGCGCTCCCCTCCTGGATGGGCGCGGGCCTCCTACGGCGTCACGCGCTCAGCCTGGTCGCGGCGGCGCTCGTCGCGGTCCAGCTGGTGTGGAAGGGCGTGCTGCTCGGCCGGAGCTTCTTCTGGGGCGACGACTACGCCTACATCGTCCGGGCCATGGAGCACCCCTTCAACTGGGACTACCTCACGTCGTTGTACGGCCCGAAGCTGCTCCCCGTCGGGTTCGCCGTCGTCTGGGGCGTCTCCCGCGCGGACGTGTACAACTGGGTCCTCGCCGCGTCGGTGCTGCTGGTCCTGCAGGTCGCCGCGTCGTTCGCGGTCTACCGGCTGCTCCGCGTGCTGTTCGGGCCGCGCCCCGCGATCCTGGTCCCCTTCGGGCTGTATCTCTTCACGCCGCTCACCGTGCCCGCGCTGCTGTGGTGGGCGGCCGGGCTCGAGGCCGTCCCCCTCCAGCTCACGCTCGCGCTCGCCCTCACCTCGCACGTCCTCTACCTGCGCAGCGGGCGCATGCGCCACGTCGCGGCCGCGGCCTTCTGGTTCCTCATGGCACTGGGGTCGTTCTTCCTCAAGGCCGCCGGCGCCTTCCCCATCCTGGCCCTGGTGGTGACGGCGGGATACTTCGGCGGCGTGCGAACGACGCTGGTCCGCCACCTGAGGGCGTGGCTGGTCTACGCCGCGGTGCTCGCCGCCTGCGCCGTGTTCTTCGCGCTCGGGCTCGACACGTCGGACCAGCCCGTCGGGTTCCCCTCCTTCTCTGAGACGGCCGCCTTCGCCGGCACCCTGCTCGGCAAGGTGTTCCCCGCACTCGCCCTGGGCGGTCCGATCGACTGGTACGGCGGCCTGGCCGTACCGCCTGACCTGCTGCTGACGTCGTCGTGGCTGGTCTTCGCCGTGCTCATCGTGGTGACCCTGCGCTGCCGCAGAGCCGCCGGCTGGGCGTGGGCGGGCCTGGTCGTCTACCTGGTCGTCGTCGACTTCGTGCCGGTCGTGCTCGGCCGCGGCCACTACTCCTCGCAGGCCCTCGAACCGCGCTACCTCGCCGACACCGCTCTCGCGCTCGCGCTGTGCCTCGCGCTCGCCACGCTCCCGGTGCGGGACGAGCGGGAGCCGTACAGGCGGGTGTTCCCCGCGGGCAGGGCGGCGGCCGCCGCAGGCGTGTTCGCGGGAGCCTGCCTGCTGCTGTCGGTCGTCTCCGTTGAGCGCTTCACGTCGGGCTTCGAGGCCAGGGCGGACCGTGACCGGAACTATCTGGCGACCGCCCAGCGCACTCTCGCGACGCTTCCGCCGGGCACCCAGCTCTATCCGCACGCGCTCCCCGACGACGTGGTGTTCTACGGGTTCGGGGAGGCCAACCTCAGCTCGCACGTGCTCGGCCCGCTCGCGCCGCCCGACGTCCGGGCGATGATGCGCGACCCGCAGCCGTCGGTCGATCCCAAGGTTCTGGACGAAGACGGGAACCTGGCGGCCATGCGGCCCTTCGGCGGCCAGGCGCGGGCGCCTGGAGGCGGATGCTTTCCGCGCATGGGCAGCACCATGACGATCCCGATCGCCACCAAGGGCGACTACGCCCTCGCCGGGTTCTCCTACCTTCACGCGTCCGGCGGCCCGGCGACCGTGCTGATGGGGTCCACGAGGGTCGACGTGACGCTTCCCGCCGGCGATCACGTGATGTATTTCATGACGCGCGCGAAGGGCACGGAGATGCAGGTCACCACGGCGCAGGACCTCTGCGTCACGGGCGGGGTCGTCGGCGTCGCCGTGCCGCCCACGGAAGGCTGAGGCCCCAGTGTCACCGAGGATCGCGCCGCCGACGTGGCGGCACGGCAACAGGATCGCCGCCGTGGCCTGGGCGATGATCGCCCTTTCCGTCCTCTGCCAGGTGATCGCGCTGCGCGCCACCTGGTACAGCGTCGACGACTTCCGCTTCGTGGCCCTCGCCACCGAGGGCGCGCCCGGCTGGTCCTACCTGACCCAGCCGGTGTACGGCCAGCTCATGCCCGGAGGCCTGCTCCTGACCTGGGTCCTCACCTGGGCCGCCGGATACAACTGGGTGCTGACCTGGTCTGTGATGCTTCTTCTGCAGGTCGGTGCGTACGTCTTCGTCCTGCGCACGCTGCGGCTGCTGTTCGGCGACAGGCCGGCGATCCTGGCGCCGCTGGCCTTGTACCTGTTCACGCCGCTGACGGTGCCCTCTGCCGCCTGGTACTCGGCGGCCATGCTCAGCATCCCCCTCCAGCTCGCCGTGGCGGGCGCGCTGTACGCCCATGTCCGGCAGCTTCGCGAGGGGACCCTCCGGCCGGGCCTGTGCGCGCTGGCCTGGACGGCCTTCGGGCTGCTCTTCTTCGTCAAGGCGGCCGTCATCCCGCTGCTGCTCGTCGTGGTGACGGTGGTCGCCGCCCCGATTCTCGTCCCGGGGGTTCGCGGCGTCCGCGACGCTCTCCGCCTGCTCCTGCGGCGGCGGGTGCTCCTGGTCCTGCACGGCCTGCTGCTCGCCGGGTACGGCACGCTCTACCTCGTCACCGGTGCCACGGCCAGCTCGTACGTGCCCGTGGGCGTCGAACGCGGCATCGGGCTGCTGCCGTACGCCGGGCGGCTGATCGGCGCGACGTTCTTCACCGGCGCGATCGGCGGCCCCGCCGCCTGGCAGCCGGGCGCGGGCCACTTCGCCAACGCCTCGCCACCGGCCGCGCTCGTGGTCGTCGCCGGAATCGTCTGGGCGTTCGCCTTCGTGGCGAGCATGATCTTCCGCCGGGGCGCGTGGCGGGCCTGGCTCGTCCTGCTGACCTGGCTGCTGGTGGCCGACACGCTGTTCACCTGGCTGGGCCGCGCCACCGCGTGGTCCGGCTGGGAGATGCGGTACGTCGCGGATGCCGCTCCGGTGGCGGCCGTGTGTCTCGCCCTCGCCTTCCTCCCCGTCCGCGACCTGGCGGAGAACGGCCATCGGACCTACCTGATCAGGCCGCCGTCCGGGCCCGCCGTCAAGGCGGCGGCCGGAGCGCTCGGGGGCGTGATGGCCGCGCTGTCGCTCCTGTCGACCAGCTCGTTCGGCGGGCTGATCGACACCACCGAGCAGCGGGCGTACATCGGCAACGCGGCCCGCTCCCTCGCCGCCGCGCCCGCCGGCACCGTCATCTTCCCGAGTGACGTGCCGCTGGAGATGCCGATCCCGGCGACGGGCCTCACCGATCTCACCTCGCGCGTGCTCGCGCCCGTTGCCCCGGTGTGGGCCGTAGAGAGCATGCGCGCCCCTCGGCCGTCCATGGATCCCCGCGTCTTCGACGACAAGGGCCACCTGGTCAAGATGACGATCAAGGGCGGACTGCTCGGACCTCCCGCGGGCCTGCCGTGCTTCCCGGCGACCGGCGACGTGGTCGATCTTCCGCTGAGCACGGACGGCGGGCCGCTGACCGTCGCGGGCATCGGCTACGCCGCGCTGGGCGACACGGCGGCGACCGCGACGGTGGACGGGCGGCCGCTGACGCTGCCGATGAAGAGAGGGGACGGCGTCGTGTACTTCCCCGTCCGCTCCGCCGTCCGCTCCCTGCCGCTCTCCGTGAACGGGGGCATCTGCGTGAAGGCCGTCGCCGTGGGCGACCCCGCACCGTCGCCGTCGTGATCCGCGCCTCGCGGCGCGGGTGAGGGCGGTGCCGGGTCCACCAGGCCCGTGATGATGGAATGCAAGCTGACCATTCGGGCGGCGGACGGGGGCTGGGGAGATGGGCGACAGGACGCCGGCGGCCGGCGACGCGGAGAGCGGGCGGCGGGGGACGGCCGTGAGCGGCGCGGAGGGCGGACACCGGAGGGCGGCGGTGAACGCCCCGCCCATCCTCGGCAACGTGCCGGGCGCCTACGCGCTGGGCGTCTTCCGTGACCGGCATCCGGCCCTCATCCGTCAGGTCAGGGATGCCCTGCCGTACTCGCCCGACCGGCTCGCGGCGCTCGACCGGCTGCTCGAGGAGGCCATCGCCGACACGATGCAGCCTCTGGAAGCCTCGGCCCACGACTTCGCGACCTGGCTGACCTGGGGACGCGCCTACCTTCGCGGGCGGTGGACGGACGCCCCGTTCCTGTGGTCGGAGAGCTTCTTCTACCGCAGGGTGCTCGAGGCAACGGGGTACTTCGCGGACGGGCCGTGGCGGGGCGTCGACCCGTTCGAGCCGTTCAAGCAGGCCGAGCTCGCGGGATCGGTCGTCGACGAGGAACTCGCGAGCCTCGACGGCGTCGCCTCTTCGCCCCAGGCGGAGAAGGAGACGGCGCTGCTTCTCGCCTCCCTGTGGGGGAACCGCGCCGACCTCACCTTCCAGATCACCGGAGAGCTCGGCGACGACCGGTCGGCCGACCTCGTCGCCGACGACAGCGCGCTGCTGTGGTCGCTGGTTCACGACGGACCGCCCGGCAGGATCGTCTTCGTCGCCGACAACGCCGGCCGGGAACTGCTGCCCGACCTGGCCCTGATCGACCATCTCCTCGCCCGGCGACTGGCCGCCGAGGTCGTCCTGCACGTCAAGCCGCAGCCCTACTTCGTGTCCGACGCCACGCCCGCGGACGTCCTCGCCGGGCTGCGGCGCCTGGCCGGAGCGCCGGGCGAGGCGGGCAAGGTCGGGGTGCGTCTCCGGCAGGCCCTGAGGTCGGGGCGTCTCGTGTTGCGCACCCACCCGTTCGCGTGCGCGCCGCTGCCCTACAGCGACATGCCGGACAGCCTGCGGGACGACTTCGCCTCCGCGTCGCTGACCATCACCAAGGGCGACCTCAACTACCGCAGGCTCGTCGGCGACAGGATGTGGCCGACGGACATCCCGTTCGCCGAGGTCACCGCGTACTTCCCCGGGCCCGTGGTCGCGTTGCGCACGCTCAAGTCCGACGTCCTCGTGGGCGTCTCACCGGACGTGACCGACGCGCTGGACGCCACGGGGGAGCGGTGGCGCACGACGGGCACCCGGGCGCTGATCCAGGGCCGGGCCTGACTGCGGCCTACTCGCCCCGGTAGACGGCCGGGCGCTTCTCACGGAACGCGAGCGACCCCTCCTTGGCGTCCTGCGATCCGATGACCGGCCACCCGATCGCGTCCGACACCTTGAGGGCCTCCTCCTCCGCCATGCCGAGGGTCTCGCGGTAGGTCCGCAGGATCGCCTGCACGGCCAGCGGACCGCACGCCGCGACCTGCTCGGCCGTCTCACGGGCGGCCGCGAGTGCCTGGCCGTCCGGCACGACCCGGTTGACCAGGCCCATCGACAGCGCCTCCTGCGCGGTGATCGCCCGCCCGGTCAGCAGCACGTCCATCGCGAACGCGTACGGGATCTGGCGCGGCAGCCGTACGGCGCTGCCGCCCATCGGGAACAGCGCCCGCCGGGCCTCGAACAGGCCGAGCGTCGCCGACTCGGCGACGATCCGCAGGTCGGTGCCGACGAGCAGCTCCGTGCCGCCGGCCACCGCGTACCCCTCCACCGCGCAGATGATCGGCTTGGTGGGCAGGGCCCCGCTGCCGCGCAGCAGGCCCTTCCAGTGGACGTCGGGGATCTCCTGGGCGCGCTGGAGGACGCGCGGGTCGCCGGAGGGTGTGCCCATGGCCTTGAGGTCGGCGCCCGCGCAGAACGTCCCGTTCGCGCCCGTCAGGATGCCCACGCGCACCTCCGGCTCGGCGGAGATGTAGGCCCACGCGTCGGCGAGGCCGACCAGCATGTCCATGGAGAGGGCGTTCCTGGCCTCGGGGCGGTCCATCGTGACGACGACGACGTGGCCGTCGCGCTCGACGCGGCAGTGCGGCGTGCTGATTGACAGGAGCTCCATGGAGACTCTCCCAAATTGATCAAGCGATTGCTCGGCGAGGGTTGGCCGGGTTAGTGTGCGTCTACGAACTAGAACAGATTCTTGTTCGTAACCCCCCAGTAATGCCAGGGCTTGTTGATAGAACGAGAACGTGCTTCACTGCGGCGATCCGGGGGAAGTCAGTACGCACCGGACAAGGGAGTTCCCATGGGCTCGCTGGGTTTCTGGAGGCTTGCGCAGGCGGATCCGGGGTGGATCGCCGCGATCGATCCCGACGGCGCCGAGTACACGGCCGGGGAGTTGCTGTCCCGGGCCAACCGGCTGGTTCACGGACTGCGCGCCCTCGGACTGAAGGCCGGGGACGGCGTCTGCGGCCTCATGCCCAACGGGGTGGACGGGCTCACGCTGTACCTGGCGGCGTTGCAGGCGGGCTGGTACTACACGCCGGTCAACTGGCACCTGACGGGTCCCGAGATCGCCTACATCCTGGCCGACAGTGAGGCCAAGGCGTTCTTCGCCCACGAGCGGTACGCCGCCGAGGCCGTCAGGGCCGCCGAGGAGATCGAGCCCGGGCGCCGGTTCTCGTTCGGGACGATCGACGGCTTCCGGCCGGTGGCGGACCTGACCGAGGGGCAGCCGGACTCCATGCCCGAGGACCGTACGGCCGGCGCGGCGATGCACTACACGTCGGGCACGACGGGCCGCCCCAAGGGCGTCAGACGGGGGCTGACCGGGCTGGATCCTGACGACTCCGCGGAGCTCATGACGGGTCTGCTGACCTTGTTCGGTGTGACACCCGGCCGTCCCAACGCCCACCTGGTCACCTCGCCGAACTACCACACCGCCGTGACGCAGTTCGGCGGCACGGCCCTGCACATGGGCCACACGCTCGTCTACATGGACAAGTGGGACGCCGAGGAGACGCTGCGGCTGTGCGAGAAGTACGGCGTGACCAACTCGCACATGGTCCCGACGCACTTCAAGCGCCTGCTCGCGCTGCCCGACGAGGTGAAGTCGCGGTACGACCTGTCCTCGCTGCGGTGGATGATCCACGCGGCCGCCCCCTGTCCCGTCCCGGTCAAGTGGGCGATGTTCGAGTGGTGGGGCGACTGCGTATACGAGTACTACGCGGCCACGGAGGGCGGCGGCACCCTCGCGACCCCGGACGGCTGGAAGAAGCACCCGGGCACGGTCGGCACGGCCTGGCCGATCAGCGAACTGCTCATCGTGGACGACGACCACGAGCCCGTTCCCGTGGGGACCCCCGGCACGATCTACATGAAGATGGGGATGGCCTTCGAGTACAAGGGCGATCCCGAGAAGACCGCCGCGAACAGGCTCAGGGACTACTTCACCGTCGGGGACATCGGTTATCTCAACGAAGAGGGCTACCTGTTCCTGTGCGACCGCAAGGCCGACATGATCATCTCGGGTGGGACCAACATCTATCCGGCCGAGATCGAGAACGAGCTGATGGTCCATCCCAAGGTCGCCGACGTCGCCGTCTTCGGCATCCCCGACGACGAGTGGGGCGAGCAGATCAAGGCGGTCGTCGAGCCCATGCCCGGCAACGACCCCGGACCCGAGCTCGCAGCGGAGATCCTCGGCTCGCTCGAAGGCCGGCTGTCGCGGATGAAGTGGCCGAAGACCGTCGACTTCATCGAGGACATGCCGCGCGAACCGAACGGCAAGCTCCTCAAGCGCAAACTCCGTGACCCGTACTGGGAGGGCCGTGACCGTGCCATCTGAACCGCTGGTCGCCGAGCACGCGCTCGAGTTCCCCGGTGGATACACGCGGACGACGGGGCCGGTGATCGGGCGCTTCCTCACGGAGCTCCGCGACGGCCGCGTCGTCGGGGTGCGCACCACCGAGGGCCGGGTGCTCGTGCCGCCGCTGGAGTACGAACCGGAGACGGGGGAGCCGGTGACCGGCGAGTTCGTCGAGGTCGGCCCGGCCGGAACCGTGATGAGCTGGGCCTGGGTCGACGCGCCCAGGAAGGACCATCCGCTGGACCGGCCGTTCGCCTGGGCGCTGATCAAGCTGGACGGCGCCGACACGGCGCTCGTCCACGCGGTCGGCGCCGACGGGGCCAAGGCGATGCACCCGGGACTGCGCGTCCGTCCCCGGTGGAAGCCGGTGGCCGACCGCATCGGCCACATAACCGATATTTCGTGCTTCGTTCCGGAAGTCACGGCGATCGTCTCGCCCATCCGCACCGAGTACCGCGTACGGCCGGGCCGGTCGCTCGGCCGGTTCCTCGAGGGCGTCAGGGACGGCGTCTTCCTCGGCGGTCGCTGCACCCGCTGCGACAAGGTCTACGTGCCCTTCCGGACCTCGTGCCCCGAGTGCGGCTCGACGATCTCCGAAGAGGTAGAGCTGCCCGACACCGGCACGGTGACGACCTTCGCGATCAACAACCTCCCCGACCCGCGGGCACCCGAGGTGCCGTTCGTGTCGGCCTACATCCTGCTCGACGGGGCGGACGTCCCGATGATCGCGCTGATGGGCGACGTGCCCGTGCGCGAGGTGCGGCAGGGCATGCGCGTCAGGGCCGTCTGGGCGCCGCCGGAGGAACGCACGCTGTCGATGGCCAACATCCGATGGTTCGCCCCCACGGGCGAGCCGGACGTCGAGCTGTGAGGGGAGGAGCCGCATGCGTGAGGTGGCGGTCATCGCGTTCGCCCAGACCCGGCACACCGACCACGACGAGGGACTGATCGACTTCGAGCTGATCCATCCGGTGATCCAGGAGGTCAAGGAACGGACCGGCCTGTCGAGGTTCGGGTTCACCTGCTCGGGAAGCTGCGACTACCTGGCCGGTGCGCCGTTCTCCTTCGTCTCCGCGCTGGACTCCCTCGGAGCCTGGCCGCCGATCTCGGAGAGCCACGTCGAGATGGACGCCGCGTGGGCCCTGTACGAAGCGTGGGTGCGGCTCCAGCACGGAGACGTGGACTCGGCGCTGGTCTACGGCTTCGGCAAGACGTCCATGGGCGACCTCAGGGAGATCATGACCCTGCAGCTCGACCCGTACTATCTGGCGCCGCTCGGTCTCGACCAGGTCTCCTTCGCCGCCCTGCAGGCGAACGCGTACGGCGCCGGCCGGGCCGAACTCGACGAGATCGTACGGCGCAGCCGCGCGGACGGCCGGAGCAATCCCCACGCCCTCGACCTCGACGACCCCGCCGGGGATGAGTTCGAGGTAGCGCCGCTCAGGCCGTACGACGTGGCGCCGATCACCGACGGCGCCGCCGCGATCGTGCTGGCCGCGGGCGACCTCGCCAGGGAGCTGGCGGAACGTCCCGCCTGGATCATGGGCATCGCCCACCGGATCGAGCCCCACTACCTCGGCATGCGCGACCTCAGGCGCTCGCCGTCCACGGAGGCCGCCGGCCGGGCGGCGGGGGTCGGCAAGGGCCCGGTCGACGTCGCGGAGCTGCACGCCCAGTTCAGCCATGAGGAGCTCATCCTCCGCGAGGCGCTCGAGTTGCCGGCGGGCACGGTGGTCAACCCCTCGGGCGGAGCGCTGGCGGCCAACCCCGTCATGGCGACCGGGCTGATCCGCATCGGCGAGGCCGCGTCGCGGATCCTCGACGGCGGCGCGGGCCGCACCGTCGCCCACGCCACGTCGGGGCCCTGTCTCCAGCACAACCTCGTCACCGTCCTGGAGGCGTGAGCCCCCATGCCCCCCATGCCCCCGCCACCCCCCACCCCCTGCCGTGATCATGCACAGGTTCGTGATCAGGGCCGCCCACCTGCGAAAACCCCCGGCGTGATCATGCACAAGTTCGTGGATTCACGCCCCGAGCTGGGAAGTCGTCGATCGTGATCATGCAATCGAGGTGCTGTCGTGGGTAACCGTTGTGCCGTGATCGGCGTCGGCCAGACTCGCTATCAGACCAAGCGGCGGGACGTCTCCATCGCCGGCCTGGTCAGGGAGGCCGCCCTCCGCGCGCTCGAGGACGCGGGGCTGACCTTCAAGGACATCGACGCCGTCGTCATCGGCAAGGCCCCCGACCTGTTCGAGGGCGTGATGATGCCCGAGGCGTACCTCGCGGACGCGCTGGGCGCCGCGGGCAAACCGATGACGCGCGTCCACACGGCTGGGTCGGTCGGCGGGTCGACGGCGCTGGTCGGCGCGTCGCTGATCCAGGGCGGCGTGCACGACCGCGTGCTGGTGGTCGCCTTCGAGAAGCAGTCGGAGTCGAACGCCACCTGGGCGCTGTCCACGCACCTGCCGTTCAGCGCCTCACTCGTCGTCGGCGCGGGCGGATACTTCGCGCCGCACATCCGCGAGTACATGCGCAGGTCGGGCGCGCCCGACCACATCGGCACGCTGGTCGCGGTCAAGGACCGGCAGAACGCCCTGAAGAACCCCTACGCCCACCTGAAGATCCCCGGCATCAACCGGCAAATGGTCGAGTCGACGCCGATGTTGTGGGAGCCGATCCGTTACCTGGAGACCTGCCCGTCGTCGGACGGCGCGTGCGCGATGGTGCTCGCCTCCGAGGACAAGGTGACCGGGACGCCCGCCTGGGTGCACGGCACCGCCATGCGGTCCGAGCCGATGGCGCGGGCCGATCGCGACACGGTGAGCCCGCAGGCGGGCAAGGACTGCGCGGCCGACGTCTACCGCCAGGCCGGCATCACCGATCCGCGCAGGGAGATCGACGTCGCTGAGGTGTACGTGCCCTTCTCCTGGTACGAGCCGATGTGGCTGGAGAACCTCGGCTTCGCCGCCGAGGGCGAGGGATGGAAGGTCACCGAGGCCGGCAGCACGGCGCTCGACGGCGACATCCCGTGGAACGCCTCAGGCGGAGTGCTCTCCTCCAACCCCATCGGCGCCTCCGGCCTGATCCGGTTCGCGGAGGCGGCGCAGCAGGTGAGAGGCATGGCCGGTGAACATCAGGTCGACGGCGCCCGCACGGCGCTCGGCCACGCCTACGGCGGAGGGGCGCAATTCTTCGCCATGTGGATCGTCGGAGCGCACAAACCCTGATCGGTCAGACCCCCGGGAGAGAGGTCAACTCGTATGGAGTTCAACCACGCCGACCTTTTCGAAGGGTTCGCGGACACGATCGGGGACCGGGTGGCCGTCGTCTGCGGCGACGCCCGTATGACGTATGCCGAACTCGACGCGCAGGCCAACCGGCTCGCCCACCACCTGGCAGCCCAGGGCGTACGGAGCGGGCAGCACGTCGGGATCCAGCTCTACAACGGGCTGGAGTACATCACCGCTCTGCTCGCCGCGCTGAAGATCCGGGCCGTGCCCGTCAACGTGAACTACCGCTACGTCGAGGCGGAACTCGTCTACCTCTACCGCGACTCCGACATCGTGGCGCTGCTGTTCGACGTCGAGTTCGACGGCCGGGTCGCCGCCGCCGCACAAGAGGCGCCGGCGTTGCGCCACCTCGTCGCCGTCGGCGGCGACTCCGCCGTCCCCGGCGCCGTGCCGTACGGCGAGGCGCTGGAAGCGCAACCGGCGACGAGGGGCTTCGAACCGCGGACCGGCGAGGACATCTACATCATCTACACCGGCGGGACCACCGGCATGCCCAAGGGCGTGATGTGGCGGGTCGAGGACCTGTTCATGGCGTTCGGCGGCGGCAACCCGTACGGCCCGCCGCTGGAGACGCCGGAGGCGGTCGTCGAGCAGGCGCGCAACGCCGGCCCGATCGTCATGATGGCAGCGCCGCCGCTCATGCACGGCGCGGCGCAGATGGGGACGTTCCTGTGCTGGTGCATGGGCTCGACCATGGTCTACGTCCGCAAGTTCGATCCGGTCGCGGTGCTGCGGGCGATCGAACGCGAGAAGGTGCTGAGCATCAACATCACCGGCGACGCGATGGCGCGACCGCTGGCCGAGGAGATCGCCACCGGGGCGTACGACCTGTCGTCGCTCGCCGTCGTCAGCTCGACCGGGGCGATCCTCAGCGGCACGGTCCGGGCGCGGCTCCAGGAACTGCTTCCCAACACGATGATCATGGACAGTTTCGGTTCGACGGAGTCCGGCTACACCGCGTCCGGGGTCGCCGGCTCGTCTCCGGAGGCCGGTCTGAAGTACCAGCCCAAGGCCGATGCGGGCATCGCCGTACTGGACGAGAAGCTCAGGCCCGTCGACCCGGGCTCGGGAGTCATGGGAATGGTCGCGAGGTCGGGGCGCATCGCCTTCGGCTACTACAACGACCCGGACAAGACCGCGCGCACCTTCGTGACCGACGGCGACGGCGTCAAATGGCTGCTGTCGGGCGACATGGCCATGGTGGAGGAGGACGGGACGATCCAGATCTTCGGCCGGGGCTCGCAGTGCATCAACACCGGCGGGGAGAAGGTCTTCCCCGAGGAGGTCGAGGCGGTGCTGAAGGGTCATCCTTCGGTGTTCGACGCCGTCGTCACCGGCATTCCGGACGACCGCTGGGGATCGCGGGTGGCGGCCGTGGTCCAGCCGTACGAGGGGACCGCTCCTACGTGGGAGGAGCTGGACGCCCACTGCCGCGGTTTGTTGTCGGGGTACAAGGTCCCGCGTACCTATGCGTTCGTGGAGGAGGTGCTCCGGTCGCCGGCGGGTAAAGCCGACTACCGATGGGCCAAGCAGGTGGCCCAATCAGCCGCCTCAACGTGACGCCCCACCCTCTGGGTGTGATCACGCACAGCCCCCAACCCCGCGCGTGATCATGCACAGGTTCGGCCGCATGGTCACTGACCAGTGAAACCTCGTGGCGTGATCATGCACGGGTTCGGTCACATGGTCACTAACCAGCGGAATCGCGTTTCGTGATCATGCGCGGTTTCGTGAATATGTGGCCCGGCCTGGGGTTTCGCCGTTCGTGATCATGCAGTGGTCGACGCGCATGATCACGACAAGGAAAAACCCAGGTCGTACGGCCGATCGGCGAGTCTGTGCATGATCACGCCCGGGGGCGGCGCAGGTCATGGCTGCACTGGCCGAACCCGTGCATGATCACGCACAGGGGGTGGCGCAGGTCGCGAGGGCTTTCCCCGAGCCTGTGCATGATCACGCGGGGTTGGGGGCCGTGCATGATCACCCCCATCGAAGGTGTGCGCACGATCACGCCCATCAGGCGGCTTCGGAGGTGAGGGCGGCCACGGCGCCGAGGCCCAGGTAGACTACGCCGCTGCCCACGTCCAGGCGCCGCCGGGCACGGGCCGACCGGCGCAGCCTCCCGGCCAGGGCCGACGACAGCAGGGCGTAACCGCCGTCGCTGACCATGCCGAGCACGATCCAGATGAGCCCCAGCACCACGATCTGCGACGCCACGGGTCCCCGCGACGGGTCGGCGAACTGCGGCAGGAAGGCCAGGAAGAAGATCGCCGTCTTCGGGTTGAGCACGTTGACGACGAACCCCTCACCGAACAGCCGCGACCGGGACGCCCGTCGCATCTCGAACGGATCCTCGTCAACGGAGCGTTTGATCAGTTTGCGGACCCCGAGATAGACCAGATAAGCCGCACCCAGGTACTTCACGATGGCGAACGCCGTCGCGGACGCCGCGAGCAGGGCGCTGATCCCGAGGGCGGCCGCGGTCACGTGCACCACCGAGCCGGCGTGCACTCCGAGCACGGATACCAGCCCCGCCGCGCGGCCTTGGGCGACGCTGCGGGTCACGATGTAGACCACCGCGGGACCCGGCACCAGGAGAAGGGCGAGGGTCGCGGCTGCGAACAGGGCGAGCGTCGTCATGGGTGGCATGTTCGTGATGGTACGAAGTGACCCCCCGCCGGGGCATCCCTATTTCCAGCCGCTCCCGCAGCCAAGCCGTACGCAGCCAAGCCGCCCACGCGGCCACCCCGTCCCGGCCGCCCACGTGCAGCCAAGCCGCCGCGCGGGCACCCGGCCGCGCAGAAACCCGCGCCGGTGAGCGCTCCGCTTCAGCCGTCCGCGAGGGCGGCGAGCAGCGCCGCCGTCGCCGGCGGATCCGGCGGTTCGCCGTACGTCGCCGCGAACACCCGCCGCGTCGACGCGGGGATCTCGCTCACCTGGACGCCGGGATGCCGATGCGCCGACAACGCGAGTCGCGGCAGGACGGCCACGCCCAGACCCGCGGCCACCATGGCCTGCACCGCCACGTAGTCGTCCGTGGTGAACGAGATGCGCGGCTCGAACCCGGAGCCGGAGCACAGGTCGAGCAGATGGGCGCGGCACCGGTCGCAGCCCGCGATCCAGCGGGACTCGGCGTGATCCCGCAGCGACCCGGACGGCGATCCGCCGGGTGTGACGAGGAGGCTCGGTTCGTCGAGAAGCGGTGTGATCCGAAGGCCGTCGACGTCCGGACCTCCGTGAGGAACGCCCGCCTGGCCGTACTGGAAGACCACCGCCACGTCCACGTCGCCGGCCCGCAACATGCGCAGCGCCTCGGGTGGTTCGGCCTCGGCCAGGCGCAGGTCCAGCCCCGGGTGGTCGTGCGCGAGCCGTACCGCGGCCTCGGGGACGAGGGTCCCGAGTGCGGACGGGAAGGCGGCCAGCCGCACCCGGCCTGCGCGCAGCCCGACGTGGGCCGCCAGCTCGGCCGAGGCGGACTCGATCCGCCCGAGGATCTCGGCGGCCCGTTCCGCCAGCAGCCGGCCCGCCTCGGTGAGCCGGATGCCGCGGCCCGCCCGCTGGACGAGCTTCGCGCCGGTCTCCGCCTCCAGCCGGGAGAGGTGGTGGCTGACCGAGGGCTGCGTGTAATTGAGCTCCCTTGCCGCCGCGGTGACCGACCCGGTTTTCGATATGGCGAGCAGCACCCGCAGCCGTACGACGTCGAGCATGCGCGCAATTTATCAACGTCTTCTATCGGTTGATGAGAAGACTTCAGTTGGACCTATGCCACGGAGGAGGGCCACGCTGGAGTCCGTGACAGACATCCGTGATGTGCTCGAGGCCAGGCGGCTGATCGCCGGGCACCTGCCCGAGACGCCCATGTGGTCCTATCCGGTTCTCGACGCGATCGTGGGGGCACGCGTCCACGTCAAACACGAAAACGTGCAGCCGACGGGCGCCTTCAAGGTACGCGGCGGCATCAACCTGCTGGCCCGGATGCCCGATCGGGGACGGGGCGTCGTCGCGTACTCCACGGGCAACCACGCGCAGTCGGTGGCCTACGCCGCCCGGCTGTACGGCGTCGCCTGCTCGATCGTGATGCCGGAGAACCCCAATCCGGCCAAGGTCGCGGCCGTCGAGGCGCTCGGGGCGACGGTGACCGTCGCGGGCGCGACCATGGTCGAGGCGGCCGACCACGCTCGGGCGATGTCCGACGACCAGGGCAGACGCCTGATCAGCCCGGCCGACGAGCCGGACATCATCGCCGGGGTGGCCACGCTCTACCTCGAGATGCTGGCGGCGCGGCCCGGTCTGGACGCCGTCTTCGTCCCCGTCGGCAGCGGCACGGGCGCGGCCGCCGCGTGTCTCGTCGCCGATGCGCTCGCACCCCGCTGCCGGGTGATCGCCGTGCAGTCGGCCTCCGCGCCGGCCGCGCACGACTCCTGGGCGTCGAAGGAGCTCGTCACCCGCCCGTGCGAGACCGTCGTGGACGGCCTGGCGACCGGTTCCGCCTTCGAGACGCCCCAGGCGGTCATGCGGGACGGGTTGTCCGATTTCCTGCTGGTCGGCGACGACGACATCCGGCGGGCCCAGCGGATGCTCCTCACGCAGGCGCACACGCTGGCCGAGGGTGCCGGAGCCGCGGCGCTTGCCGGGCTGCTCGCCGTACGTGAGGAGTTCGCCGGTCGGGAGGTGGCCGTGGTCTGCACGGGGGCGAACGCAGGACCGGCCGAACTCGAGCGACTGCTGGCCGCCGCCTGAGCGGGGGAGGTCAGGAGGCCCGGCCGAGATCCCGGCGGGCGGCCTCCTCGACCTCGTGCAGGCTCTGCCGAGTCAGCTCCAGTTCGGAGACGAGGTCGTCCAGGTCGCGCCGCCCGTCGTCGGCCGAGGAGGCGGCGGTCATCGCCGACACCTCGACCGCCCGCGCGACCAGCCCCTCGAGGTCGATCGCGCCGGACTCGAGCCTGGACAACACCCGTGCCCGGGTCGCCGACAAACGGTCGTGGATCTGTTGTTGCGACTTCAGCGACGCGATCGACCTGTCCAGGTCACCCGTTACGTCGCCCGCCATGTCTCCCTCAATGTCGCCCGCCACGTCGTCCCCTATGTCGGCCGGTGCCGACGCGCGGGCCCGCTCGAGCCGTGCCAGCTCCTCCCGCAGGAAGGCGGGGTCGAAGCGGCCGAGCGCCGCGCCGGTGACGGACGCCTGCCCGGCCAGCCGCCGCAACGTCGCGACCGTGTCGTCCACCTGAGGGCGCATGGACGCGATCCGGTCGAGCAGGATCCGGCCCCGCATCGAGGCCGCCAGGTCGCCGAAGCCGCTCGCCGCACGCTCCGCACGGCGCAACCACGCCTCCTCCGGGCTGCCCGCCGCGACCGGCGGCTCCTCCGGCCCGGTACGGCTCTCGCCCCCGGTCGACTGCCAGGCCGACGCGAACGACTTGACCAGCCACACGGTGACGCCCACGACGGCGGCCCCGGCCGGGTGCACGTCGACGGCCCACGCCGCGCCGCCCGCGGTGGCGCCCAGGAGCAGTCCCCAGGGATCGCGCAGTTCCTCGCTGAAGCGGGACAAGGGGGGCTCCCGGGCTCAGAAGTTGGAGATCACGGCCGTGAACACCCGATCGATGCTTCCCGGTTCACGTGAGTCGTAGGCGGCGGCGTCGGTGGTCTGCGAAATCCGCTTGAGGACGTCCAGGTCGGCGTCCGCGCCGTACGCGATCGTGAACAGGCGGACGGTGTCCTGTCCTGCCTCCGTGTCCAGGTCGGGGAGGAGGTCGTCGAGGGAGATCGAGTTGTTGTCCTCGTTCTTGCCGTCGGTGAGCAGGACGACCGCGTTGATCGTGTCGTCGCTCCGCCGGCTCATCACGTTCTGGTAGGACGCAAGGGCGGTGTCGTGCAGGCCCGTGCCGCCGTTGGGGATCAGGTCGCCGATGCGGTCCGTCAGCTCGTTTTCGGCGATCTTCTTCAACGGGACCAGTTCGCGGTAGTCCTTGGCGCCGTCCTGGTTGAGGGAGAACGTCCACAGGCCGACCTTGTCGTTGGGCCCGAACTGCGAAAGCGCGTTGATCGCGGCCTGCTTGGCCAGGTCGAGCTTGCTCTTACCGGTGTCGGGGACGTCCGCGCCCATGGAGCCGGACGTGTCGACGACCATCAGGACGTTGGCCGGCTTGCGCAGTTCGCCCCAGCTCTTGAGGATCTCGTCGAGCACCGCGGGAGCCGGGACGCTCAGCGTGGTGGCGGGCTGCGCGGGGTCGAGCCCGTTCTCCGCGGTGATCAGGTCGCCCGCCTTCCCGTCGAACGACCGGAAGGCGTATTTCGCGAACTCACGCCCGCCCTCGGACCGCAGGTACGTGAGGAAGTCGTCCGCCGTCGCCTTTTTGGCCGGGTCGAGCCCGGCCAGTTCGGCGTACGGATGGTCGGACAAGAGCGTGCCCTCGGAGGGATAGATGGCCACGAGCGGGATCTTCGGCTTGGCGTGCTGCCCCAGGGTCTTCGGGTCACCCGACGGGTTGCCCTGGTTGTAGTCCCAGACCGACTTCTCCTCGATGGTCACGGCCGAGATGTACGACATCGCCGTGCCGGAGTCGTCCGCGCGCTGAAGATTCGACAGGAAGGTGAGGGAGATGTCGCCGTAGTGGACGATCGACCGTTCCATGCCGCTGATGAACTTCCGTGTCTTCGCGTTCGCGACATCCTGCTTCGTCAGGTCTCCCGACAGCCCCGTGGCGGCGAAGTAGGCGCCGATCGTGGCGTTCAGCCCGGACGTCGAGTAGTTCGGGTTCGTCTTGCCGAGGCGGAAGGGACCCCATTCCGGATGCCCGTACTTCGCCCAGCCCTTCGGGTCGTTGGCCAGATCGAGGATCTGTGTCCAGCCGATCTTCTTCGACGGCCATCCCAGCGCGTCGGCCATCGGCTCGGGCATGGCGATGACCAGGGGCGACGTCGCGATGGTGGGGTTGTCCGCCGGTACCGGGCTGGGGCGGTCGGTGCCCGCGACCCGCTGCTGGAGCAGGCTGACCCAGCCCGCGCTCGCGGGGGTCCACACGTCCGGCTTCAGGCCGTCCCTGCGGGTGTCCCAGCCGCGTGCGAGCGCCTGCATCGCGTCGCCGGACGCCTTGGAGGTCACGACCACCTCGGCGCAGCGCCCGCCGGCCTCGCGGGCGTTGTACGCGTCGGCGATCGTGCTCAGGACCGCCGCCTTCTCGCTCGAGGCCACGACGTTCAGCGTGACGCCGTCTCCGCCGCAGGCCGTCCGTCCGGTGCTCGAGCCCTCCGAACCCGATGAGCCTCCCGAACTCGCCGAGCCTCCGGCGTCCGTGCCGCTGAAGAGGACCCGCAGGCCGACGATGAGAGCGCCGGCCACGATGATCGCGATGATGAAGGAAGCGGGGCCGCGGCGGCGCTTCTGTGCTGGGGGGTACACGCGTCCTCCATGGGGAGACGGGAGTGCAGGCACTTATCACGACGTATCGCGACCCACGTTAGTTTCCGAGCATCTCGTCCAGCTAGCGCACAAACGACCCTTGCCGTGATCATGCACGGATTCGGTACGGGGGCTATTGAGCTGCGGCTTCGCCAACCGTGATCATGCACAACCTCGGAGAGTTAGCCCCTGACCTGCCCGTACGTCCATCGTGATCATGCACGAGTCGATCGCGTGGCAAGCGCGAAGGATGCATGATCGCGGAGAGCGAATCGCCTGGTCGGGGCCAGTCTCGGAGAAGCTGCGCATGATCACGAAAGTTGTTCGCGCTGGTGAGGGCATGGGTTCTCGAATCCGTGCATGATCACGGGCGGTGTTGCCGCAGGTGCGGTGCCGTTGTTCCCGTACCTGTGCATGATCACGGCCGGGGGCGTCGCAGGTGGGACGCCCTCCGGCCGAGGGGGTGCATGATCACCCCAAGGTTCTGCTCACCCCAAGGTTCTGCTCACCCCCGGGGTTCTGTTCACCCCCGGGGTTCTGTTCGCCCTGGGGTTCTGTTCACCCCAAAGGTTGAGGTCAGGGGTGGGTGTAGGTGGACAGGAAGAGGGCTTCGGCGGTGATGATGCGGCGGAGTTCGCCGAGGATCACTCGCTCGTTCGGGGCGTGGATGGAGGCGTCCTCGTCCTCGACCCCGTAGAGCAGGATCTCCGCCTGCGGGTGCAGGGTGGCCAGCTTCGCGACCAGCGGGATCGACCCGCCCTGGCCGACCTCGCGCGGCGCGCGGCCGAAGGCGTGCTCCATCGCCTTCTCGATCGCCGCCCGCGCCGGACCGCCCTCGGACGCGCGGAAGCCGGAGCCGGTGACCGTGTCGTCGAACGACACCTGGACGCCCCAGGGCGCGTTCTCCGCGAGGAAGGCGGACACGGTCTTCAGCGCCGTCGCGGCGTCGCCCGACGGAGGGATGCGGATCGTGACGCGGGCCCGCGCCACAGCCTGGACCGCGTTGATCGCGCCGGACACGCTGGGCACGTCGAGCCCCGTCACAGTGATGGCGTACGACGCCCAGACCCGGTCGGCGATCGATCCGGAGCCGACAAGCGAGACGCCGTCGAGAACGCCCGCCGTCGCCCGGAACTCCTTCTCCGAGGAGCTCTCGCCGGGGAAGACGCCCCGCTCCAGGCCGGGCACCCGGACGTCGCCGTTGTCGTCGTGCATGGCGGTCAGCATGCGCATCAGCGCGGACAGGGCGTCCGGGGCCGCGCCGCCGAACGACCCACTGTGTACGGCGTCGCCGAGTGACCGCACCTCGACCGTGAACGCGGCCATGCCGCGCAGCATGGTCGTCAGCGCCGGGTCGCCCACCTTCGGGTTGCCGACATCGCCGATGACCATGGCGTCGGCGTGCACCAGTTCTGGACGGGCCTCCACGAGCGACTCGAGTCGTTCGCCGGCGTACTCCTCCTGACCCTCGACGATGACCTTCAGGCCGACGGGGAAGTCGCCCTGGAAGACGCGCAACGCCGCGATGTGGGCGATCAGGCCGCCCTTGTCGTCGGCGGCGCCCCTGCCGTACATCGCGTCGCCGATCACGGTCGGCTCGAACGGCGGGGTACGCCACAGGGCGACGTCGCCGGAGGGCTGCACGTCGTAGTGGGCGTACAGCAGCACGGTCGGGGCGCCGGGCGGTGCGGGGGCCGTGGCGTAGACGGCGGGGAAGCTGCCCTCGACGGGGATCAGTTCGACGTGCGGGAGGCCCACCGAACGCAGCAGGTCCGCGACGGCCGCCGCGGCCTCGTGGACCGGCGCCTCCGGATGACCGGGGAACGCGACGGACGGGATCGACACGAGCTTCGTGAGGTCCTCGATCGCCTGCGGCATTCCCGCCTCGACGGCTCCTTCGATCTCCGCAGGTGTCACGGCGATTTCTCCAGAATGTAGTGATTTAGGGCCTGCTGGGCCGTTGGGTCTGCCCATTGCACCACATCCGCAGGTCGGGGGCCGCCGCGCAGGCGGCTGGATCGGAGAATCAAGGCTCACGGATTTCGTTGTGGTTACATGTCGATATCGCGGATTCCGAACTTCTTGGATACTGCAACCACGTAATCACTTGGCAAAATCGGATTACGACATGCACACTGTGCACAGCACCTATCGCCTGAGGGAAGGTTGCGATGACGCGCCCGGACGTTCTCAAAGCCGCACAAGACAACCTGTGGATGCATTTCACCCGGCATGACGGCGCGGAACCGCCGATGATCGTGAAGGGCGAGGGCGCCTACGTCTACGACATCCACGGCAAGCGCTACCTGGACGGGCTCGCCGGCCTGTTCGTCGTCCAGGTCGGCCACGGCCGCGACGAGATCGCGGAGGCGGCCGCCAAACAGGCGAAGGAGCTGGCCTTCTTCCCACTCTGGTCGTACGTCCATCCCAAGGCCGCCGAGTTGGCGGCCAGAATCGCGGAGCTCACCCCAGGCGACCTGAACCGGGTCTTCTTCACGACCGGCGGAGGCGAGGCCGTCGAGTCGGCCTGGAAGCTCGCCAAGCAGTACTTCAAGACCCAGGGCAAGCCCCTCAAGACCAAGGTGATCAGCCGTTCGATCGCCTACCACGGAACCCCCCACGGCGCTCTCTCCCTCACCGGCATCCCCAGCCTCAAGCAGGTCTTCGAACCGCTGGTCCCCGGCGCCCTGAAGGTCCCCAACACCAACCTCTACCGAGCCGACGAGATCTCCGGCTTCCCCGGCTTCGACAAGGACCCCGAGGCGTTCGGCCGCTGGGCCGCCGACCAGGTCGGCAAGGCCATCGAGATGGAGGGCGCGGACACCGTCGCCGCCGTCTTCGTCGAGCCGGTGCAGAACGCCGGCGGCTGTTTCCCCCCGCCCCCCGGATACTTCCAGCGGCTGCGCGAGATCTGCGACGAGAACGACGTGCTGCTCGTCTCGGACGAGGTCATCTGCGCCTTCGGCCGCCTCGGCACGATGTTCGGCGGCCAGAAGTTCGACTACGTGCCCGACATCATCACCTGCGCCAAGGGCCTGACCAGCGGATACGCCCCCATCGGCGCCATGATCGCCTCCGAGCGGCTGTTCGAGCCGTTCAAGCACGGCGACGAGATGTTCGCCCACGGCTACACGTTCGGCGGCCACCCGGTGTCCGCGGCCGTGGCACTCGCCAACCTCGACATCTTCGAGCGTGAGGACCTGCTCGGCCACGTCACGACCAACGAGCCGGTCTTCCGCGCCACCCTCGAGAAGCTCCTCGACCTGCCGATCGTCGGCGACGTCCGGGGCTCGGGCTACTTCTACGGAATCGAGCTCGTCAAGGACAAGTCGACCAAGCAGACCTTCGACGACGAGGAGTGCGAGCGGCTGCTGCGCGGATTCCTGTCCAAGGCCCTGTTCGAGGCGGGCCTGTACTGCCGGGCCGACGACCGCGGCGACCCCGTGGTGCAGCTCGCTCCGCCGCTCATCTGCGGCCCCAAGGAGTTCGACGAGATCGAGTCGATCCTCCGGTCCGTCCTCACCGAGGCCTGGGCCCGTATCTGACCGAAAAACTCGGTACGGCCCGGCGCCGCCTGGCCGTACCGAGTACGCCTGAAAGGATTCATCCCATGAAGATCGGCGTTCCTGCCGAGGTCAAGAACCACGAGTACCGCGTCGCCGCCACTCCGGCGGGCGTGCACGAACTCGTCCGTCACGGACACGACGTCCACGTCCAGCGTGGTGCGGGTCTGGGATCGCACATCACGGACGAGGAGTACCTCGCGGTCGGTGCCAAGATCCTCGACACGGCCGACGCGGTCTGGGGCGAGTCCGAGATGGTGCTCAAGGTCAAGGAGCCCATCGCCGAGGAGTACGGCAGGCTCCGTTCGGACCTCGTGCTGTTCACCTACCTCCACCTGGCCGCCTCGCGGCCCTGCACCGACGCGCTGCTGTCGGCCGGGACCACCGCGATCGCCTACGAGACCGTGCAGGTGGGCAACACCCTGCCCCTCCTCGCCCCGATGTCGGAGGTCGCCGGTCGGTTGGCGCCCCAGGTCGGCGCGTACAACCTGATGCGTTTCAACGGCGGCCGCGGCGTCCTGCCGGGCGGGGTCCCCGGCGTCTCCCCGGCCAAGGTCGTCGTCATCGGCGGCGGCGTCTCCGGGCTCAACGCGGCGCAGATCGCCGTCGGCATGGGCGCCGACGTGACGATCCTCGACGTCAACATCGACCGGCTGCGCTTCATCGACGCGATCTACCAGGGCCGGCTGAAGACGCTCGTGTCGACCGCGTACGCCCTCGAGCAGGCCGTGCTCGCGGCCGACCTCGTCATCGGCGCGGTCCTCATCCCGGGCGCCAAGGCCCCGACGCTGGTCTCCAACGAGCTGGTCTCGCGCATGAAGCCGGGTTCCGTGCTCGTCGACATCGCGATCGACCAGGGCGGCTGCTTCGAGGACTCACGGCCGACCACACACGCCGAGCCCACCTTCACGGTGCACAACTCGATCTTCTACTGCGTGGCCAACATGCCGGGCTCGGTGGCCAACACCTCCACCTTCGCGCTGACCAACGCGACGCTGCCCTACGCCGTCAAGCTGGCGGACAAGGGCTGGCGGGAGGCGCTGCGCGCCGACGTCTCACTCCAGCTCGGGCTGAACACCCACGCGGGTGTGCTCACGAACGAGCCGGTGGCCGTCGCGCACGGTGCCGCGTTCACTCCGGTGGCCGACGTCCTCGCCGCCTGAGCCCTAGCGATGAAGGGCCTGAGCGGCCGGAGCCGCTCAGGCCACACGGCCGGGTAAGGCAGGCCTAGTGCAGGCCCTAGTGCAGGCCGAGGCGCCTGCGCAGGTCGCGCGCCGTCACCAGGACGTGCTCGACCTCGGCCGGGGCCGGCCACGGAGCCGTGCCCGGATTCAGCAGGGTCGCCCGCACTGAGCAGAGATGCTCGACGGCGGGGGCGTGCAGGCCGCTCGTCTCGGTCAACCACCGGACCGGATCGTGCCCGTCGCCCAGGCCGCGCGTGATCAGATCCCACGTGCCGAGGATCTCGACCAGATCCGCGGCGTCGGCCACCGCGTCGCCCCTGCGGCGGCCGGCGGCCACGGCGAGCTCGGCCCGCGCGGCCAGTTCTGGCTCCGTCGGGTGGGCCCAGCACGAAGGCGCGTCGTGCGGCACGTCCTCCGGCTGTTCCGGCCCGCCGGTCATGGCCTGAAGGGTCCGCAGCTCCGCCGCGGCCCTGTGATGGCCGGCCGCCGCGGCCTGCGCCAGCCAGTGCCGTCCGCCGTCCAGGTCGTCGTGCTCGGCGATGAGCAGGAGCGCGTAGTCGTAAGCGGCCTCCGCGTCGCCCGCGGCGGCGGCCTGTGCGAACCAGTGAGCGGCGGCAGGACGGTCGTCGAGTTCGACGCACACGAACCCCGCCATGCGCTGGCCGTCGACGCGACCGGCGTGCGCCGCCCGTTCGAACCAGGCCCGTGCCGTACGGAGATCGTGCTTGGCCAGCGCGAGCCCGCCGAGGGCGAAGGCCGCCCGGGGGTGGTCCTGCCAGGCGGCGAGCCGATAGAGCGACTCGGCGGCCTCGGGATCACGCGCCGCGTGGAGGAGCAGGCCGAGGTGATAGGCCGCGTCGGCGTGACCCGCCCGTCCCGCGTACTCCCACCAGTGGCGCGCCTCGCCCTCGTCGCCCCCCGAGTAACCGAGGAAGCCCAGGTCGTAGGCCGACTCCAGCTCGCCCTCCATCGCCGCCCTGCGGTGCCAGTCGCGCGAGCCGAGGGTGTCTCCCATGTCCTCGCAGAGCAGCGCCAGCCGGCGGGCCGCCACACACGAGCCGTCAGCCGCGGCCCGCTCGAACCAGGTCCGGGCGCCCGCGACGTCGCCGCGGCGCTCCAGGAGCAGGGTGGCCAGGTAGATCGCGGCCTCGGCGTCACCGGTGGCCGCGGCCAGCTCGAACCAGGCCAGAGCCTCCTCGGTCGTGCCGTGCCGCTGGTGCCACAGGCCCAGGTTGAACGTGCTGTCGACGTTGCCCGTCCGGGCGGACCGCTCCCACCAGTACCGGGCGGCGGACCGGTCGCCGCGCTCGGCGTACAGGCGGCCGAGGCGGTGCGCCGCGTCCGGGTCACCCGCTCGGGCGGTCGAGAGCAGCTTCGCCTCGAAGGGATCCGCGGGCTCCGGGCTGCGCGGGACCGGGACGTCAGGCCACGGGACCGTCGCCTTCATGGCTCCCAGTAATGTCATGGGAGTCAGGGTGGCACGTGATGTTGCAACTACGGAGCGTAATTGCGAAGTCCTTTGTCAACGGCCCCGCGCGTCCGGTGGACGCGTCTCCGGCAGGCGCGGGGCGTGGACGTCGCTCAGTGAACGAGGGCCAGATCGTCGAGAGTCCCTGATTTCGCGGCCTCCACGATCGAGCCGAACTGGTCGAGGCTCATCTCGACCCGCTGCCCGAAGTCGTCGGTGATCACGACCTGCCGCTCGGCCGGCGCCGAGAGATCTACGAAAAGCTCAGGGCAGCCACAACTGCAGTTGCCACAGAATCGGGCGATGGACTTCACGCGGTCCTCCTCGAACCAGGGCTTTTTCCGCAACGTAACGTGGCGGTCCGGGGGCGACCAGTAACACTTCGCTCACCCGGGGCCCGTGCGTCAGAGCCAGCCGGGCTTGACCAGGCCGGATTCGTAGGCGATGACGACCAGTTGGGCCCTGTCCCTGGCGTGGAGCTTCGTCATCGCCCGGGAGACGTGGGTCTTGGCCGTGGCGGGGGACATGTACAGCGCGGCGGCGACCTCGTCGTTGGTCATGCCGGTGCCGACCAGCGACAGGACCTCCCGCTCCCGGTCCGTGAGCACGCCGAGGTTGCCGCCGACGCCGGGATCCTTCGCCCTGGTGGCGTACTCCGCGATGAGCCTGCGGGTGACGCCCGGGGACAGCAGCGCGTCGCCCGACGCCACCACCCGGACGGCCTGGATCAACTCGGCGGGCTCGGTGTCCTTGACCAGGAATCCGCTCGCCCCTCCTCGAAGGGCTTCGAAGACGTACTCGTCCAGCTCGAACGTGGTCAGCATGATGATCCTCGTGCCGTCGAGGTCGGCGTCCTCGCCGATGTGGCGCGTCGCGGCGAGGCCGTCCATGCCCGGCATGCGGATGTCCATCAGCACGACGTCGGGCCGCAACTCACGGGCCAGCCGGACGGCCTGCTCGCCGTCGGGGGCCTCGCCGACGACGGTCATGCCGTCCTGCGCGTTCAGCAGGGCACGGAAGCCGGCCCGCACGAGGGCCTGGTCGTCCGCCAGCAGCACTTTGATCACGTGGACTCCATGGGCGAGTCGTCGGGCAGGGGAAGAACGGCCTCCACACGGAAACCTGCTCCGGGCAGCGGTCCTGCGGTCAGCGATCCGCCGAGCGCCGCGGCCCGTTCGCGCATGCCGGGAATGCCGTTCCCGCTGCCGAGGCCGGAGATGGCCGGAGCGGCCCCAGCCCCGTCGTCCTCGACGACGATGCCGAAGGCGCGGGGGCCGTACGACAGGCGGATGGTCACGCCGGCTCCGGGGGCGTGGCGGGCGACGTTGGTCAACGACTCCTGGACGATCCGGTAGCCGGCCCGGTCCGTTCCCGCGGGAAGCCGCCTGACCGCCCCGGTGACCTCGACGCCGACCGGCAGGCCGCTGCGCTCCACCAGTTCGTTCACCCGGTCCATCCCGGCGGTGGGCGATCGGGGCGCACCCTCCCGTAGCAGGCTCAGCACGCCCCGCATCTCGGTGAGGACGTCCTTGGACGCCTGCTTGATCGTGGTGAGCGCGGTGCGGGCCTGCTCGGGATGGTCGTCGAGCAGGTGCAGGGCGGTCGCCGCCTGCACGTGGATCAGCGAGATGTTGTGCGCGAGCACGTCGTGGAGCTCCTGGGCCATGGTCAGCCGCTCCTCGCTGGCCTGGCGCCTCGACTCCTCCCGCGCCACGCGTTCACGCTCGGCGAGGCGCTCGCGCCGGATCCGGACGAACTCCGAGCTGGTCATCGTGAGCAGCAGGAACGCGGCGAAGGCGGTGTTGTGGAACCAGCCGCGGGGGTTCGGGATGAGCCAGCCGGCGTACACCACAATGAAGAGGAAGAAGGCGGCCGCCCCCAGCCAGGCGGCCCGCCGCCGGCCGGACGTCACCGCGGTGAACAGGGCGATGACCGGGCTGAGGAAGACCGGACCGTAGGAGAAGTCGAAAAGGAGGTAGACGCAGGTCGCGGCGAGCGCGGTCACCAGGGCGGCGACGGGGACGCGGCGGCGGACGGCGATCACCAGGGGCCCGGCGAGCAGCAGCAGGTATCCCCGCCAGTCCAGCGGCACGCGGCCCAGGTCGGTCATCGAGACCTGCCAGTGCTGGGCGCCCATCGTCCCCGCGACCTGGATCACGCCGACGACGGCGGCCAGGACGAGGTCGGCCCTTCGGGGCCACGGGGACTCTGAACGCACATCACGCACGCTAGGCCATCCGGTTGACCAGCACATCCTCCCGATGCGGCACCCCCTCGTACGACGGGAGGAGTAGTCACGGGCCCACGTCCGGATGCGGACATTTTCCTCCGGTATCTGACGTCGTCAGTCATGCTGGAGTGATCGCCCACGTCGTGGAGGTCGCACATGAGGAGCGCAGTCGTCGCGTCGCTGGGGCTGGCCGTGCTGGTCGGCCTGGTGGCGCCGCCCGCCCAGGCCGAAGGGGGGCACCGTCCCCCGAAGACGACCACCTCATGGCAGGACGTCAAGAAGCCGGTCGCGGAGGGATACGGCGGAGCCGTGTCGACCGTTGACCTGGACGCCAGCAAGGCGGCGCTCGGCGTGCTCAGGCGGGGCGGCAACGCCATGGACGCGGCCGTCGCGGGGGCCGCGACGCTCGGAGTGACCGAGCCGTACTCGGCCGGGCTCGCGGGCGGCGGCTTCATCGTCTACTACGACGCGCGGAGCAGGCGCGTCACCACCATCGACGGCAGGGAGACCGCGCCCAAGGCGATGACCTCGACGGTCTTCGAAGGCATCCCCTTCGCCGACGCCGTGACCAGCGGCCTTTCCGTCGGCGTGCCAGGAAGCGTCGCGCAGTGGGATCTCGCGCTGCGCCGGTTCGGCACGCTGTCCCTCGGCGAGGCGCTGCGCCCGGCGATCGACACCGCCAAGAACGGCTTCGTCGTGGACCAGACGTTCTACGACCAGACGGCGCAGAACGCGGCGCGGTTCGCCGACTTCACGTCCACGGCCGCCCTCTACCTGCCCGGTGGACAGCCGCCGCCGGTCGGGTCCGTCTTCCGCAACCCCGACCTCGCCAGGACCTACACCGAGCTGGCCACGCGCGGCCCCTCCTGGGTGTACGGCGGGGACCTCGGCGCGGAGATCGTCGCGACGGTCAAGAAGCCGCCCGTCACTCCGGGTTCGACGCGCGTCGTCCGGCAGGGCCTGATGGAGCTGTCCGACCTCAAGGCGTACCGCGCGCTCGAACGGCCGCCGACGAAGATCTCCTACCGGGGTCTCGACGTGTACGGCATGGCGCCCCCCTCCTCCGGCGGTTCGACGGTCGCGGAGGCGCTCAACATCCTCGAGGCGGTCCCGAGCATCGGGCACCGCGTGGGGCTGCACGAGTACCTGGAGGCCTCCCGCCTGTCCTTCGCCGACCGCAACGCCTACGTGGGCGACCCGGCGTACGTGGACGTGCCGCTCGACGGCCTGCTGTCCAACGGCTTCGCCAAGGAGCGGGCGTGCCTCATCGGCGCGACGGCCCTGCCGAACCCCGCCCTGCCCGGCTCGCCCGACGGCTCCTACTCCCGGTGCTCCGGCTCGACGCCCACCGGTCCGGCCGCCGCTCCGGACAAGGCCGAGGGGCCGGAGACGACGCACCTCGTCACGACCGACCGCTGGGGGAACGTGGCCGCCTACAACATCACGATCGAGCAGACCGGCGGCGCCGGGATCGTGGTGCCGGGCCGCGGCATCCTGCTGAACAACGAGATGACCGACTTCACCTTCGGCCCCGCGCCCGGTGACCCGAACCTCCCCGCGCCCGGCAAGCGGCCCCGTTCGTCGATGGCCCCCACGATCGTACTGAAGGACGGCAGGCCGCTGCTGGCCGTCGGCTCACCCGGCGGCGCGACGATCATCACGACGGTTCTGCAGATCCTCGTCAACCGATTCGACTTCGGGATGACCCTGCCGCAGGCGATCGCCGCGCCGAGGGCCTCCCAGCGCAACACGCCGACCACGCAGGCCGAGCAGGCCTTCATCGACCGGTACGGCCCGCAGCTCACGCCGCTCGGCCACACGTTCTCCCTGGTCCCCGGTCCGCCGGTGGGGGAGATCGGTGCGGCGACCGGACTGGAGTTCCTCGGCCGGGGCAAGATCCAGGCGGTCGCCGAGCCGGCGAGGCGCGGCGGAGGCAGCGCGCTGGTGGTCAGCTCTTCGCCGGGGAAGGGGCGATGAGCTCGTAGGCCTCGGGCTTCACCTTCCTGGTCCTCGCCCAGTACTCGAAGGTGAAGCCCGGCCAGGTCGCCCGGTTCCTGCCGTGCTCGTCCAGGTACCAGCTCGTGCAGCCGCCCTTGTGCCAGACGAGGCGGTCGAGCCGCTGCTGGAGCCGTTCGTTGTAGGCGCGCTGCGCCTCCTCCCGGACGTCCAGGGCCCGCGCCCCGGTCCGGGAGAGCAGGCGCAGGCAGTCCATGACGTACCGGACCTGCGCCTCGATCATGAACACGACCGACGTGTGGCCGAGCCCGGTGTTGGGCCCCAGGAGGAAGAACAGGTTGGGGAAGCCGGCCGTGCTGACGCCGAGGTAGGCCTCCACGCCGTTCCGCCAGGCGTCCTGGATCTTCAGGCCGTTCCTGCCGACGATCCGCTGGTCGTTGAGGGCGTCCACCACCTTGAACCCGGTGCCGTAGACGATCACGTCCACCTCGCGCTCGACGCCCGCGGCGTCGACGATCGACCGCTCCCTGATCTCCTTGATGCCGTCCGTGACGAGCTCCACGTCATCCCTGGTCAGGGCGGGATAGTAGTCACTGGACAGCAGGATGCGCTTGCAGCCGATCGTGTAGTCGGGGGTCAGCTTGGCGCGCAGCACCGGATCGGCCACCTGGCGCTCCAGATGCCGCTCGGCCACCCGCTGCTGGACCCTCATCAGCGCGGGATCGACAGTGAACCCCAGGGCACGGGTCTCGAGTAGCCAGTAGATCGAGTTCCGTACGGCTCTCGCCGCTCCCGGGACGCGCAGCGCCCGCCGCATGCGGTCGGAGACGACGAGGTCGGGCTTGGGCTGGACCCATGGGGGAGTGCGCTGGAACACGTGGAGGCGGGCGGCCTGCTCCGCGACGACCGGGACGAACTGGATCGCCGAGGCCCCCGTGCCGATGACCGCGACCCGCTTGCCGGTCAGATCGACGGAGTGGTCCCATTCGCTCGAGTGGAAGGCCGGACCGGCGAACCGCTCACGGCCTGCGATCTCGGGGAGCTTCGGAATGTGCAGGGCGCCGATGCCCGACACGACGGCGTTGGTCTCGAAGGACTCGCCGTCGGCCGTGGAAACCCGCCACGTCCGCCGGTCGTCGTCGAACTCCAGCGTGCTGACGGCCTTGCCGAAACGCAGGTGGGGGGCCAGGCCGTACCTGTCGACGCACGCCCTGAGGTAGTCCCAGATCTCCTCACGAGGGGAGAACAGCCGGGACCAGCCGGGATTGAGCTCGAAGGAGAAGGAGTAGAGCGGCGAGGGGACGTCGCAGGCGCACCCTGGGTAGGTGTTCTCGCGCCAGGTCCCGCCGAGGTCGTCCGCCTTCTCCAGGATCACGAAGTCGTGCCAGCCGGCCTCTTTGAGTTTGATCGCCATGCACAGGCCCGCGAATCCCGAGCCGATGATCGTGATGGCCGGATTCGGCATGTGGTCTCTCCCCGGCGACGGGCGGCGGTCGAGTCCAGTTGATCGAACTCACCGTCCAAGGTAATCACCGAGGCTCGGCGGGTCCAGATCTGGCCAAACGTGAACAAGCCGCCGACGGGCGCGGTCGTCGGCGGCGAGTAAGGGGATGTCAGCTGACGAAGTAGATCACCACGGCGAGTACGACGACGACCGCCACGCCTACGGCGATCCACATCGGCAGGCGCGAGGGCTCGTTCTGCACTGCCTCGGAGTCCTGCTTGTTCGCGAAGGCCCGGAAAGCCTGCGTGTTCCCGGCCGGGTCCATCTGAGGTTCTGACATGGCGGAAACTCTAGCGACACTTGGGACGCCCGGGGTGCGGAATTGTCGGATTTGCGGTCGCATGCGGCCGAAGCGGATGGTCGGCGAGTCCAGTGGAACTTCATGCCCGTGTGCGACGAGCCCGGGGGAGATGCGAAAGGACCTCAACAGGCAGGCGGCGAGCCCGGCGGGGGACGCGAAAGGACCTCAACAGGCAGGCGGCGAGCCCGGCCCGCAGCAGCGGGAGGGCCTCCATGTGCGAGGCCGGCCGTGTCGGCGGATAGCGTGTGAGTCATGCTCCGTACCCTGTTCGCCCCCCGGCTGGTGGCCCTGCACCTGCTGGTGATCGGGGTGCTGATCTCCTTCACCCTGCTGGGGCGATGGCAACTCGGGGTCTTCGAGGCGTCGGGCGAGCCCAAGCTCGCCCCCGACCCCGCGCCGGTGGCGGTCGCGGAGCTCGCCTCCGTGGGCAGGCACGTCACCGGGGAGGTCGCGAACCGCCGGGTGACGGCCACGGGGACGTTCGACACCAACGGCCAGCTCCTCGTCGCCGATCGTCATCCCGACGTGGACGCCGTCGGCGGCCGGGCCGCGAGCGGCGCCGGATTCTGGCTGCTGACCCCGCTGCGGCTGACGGACGGCACCACCATCCCGATCATCCGCGGCTGGGTGCCGTCGGCGGGCGATCCCGCGGCGGCGGTGCCGTCGGGCGCCGTGACGGTGACGGGCCGGCTGCGTCCCTCCGAGCAGACGGACGCGGTGGAGCGCGGCGGTCCGCTCCCTGACGGGCAGGTGGCGACGGTCTCGACCGCCGAACTCGTCAACGTCTGGTCGGACGCCCATCTCCGGGACGGGTTCGTCGTCGCGACCGCCCCGGCACCGCCCGCCGGCGTCAGCGCGGTGGCGGTCCCGCCCCCGACCGAGGGGATCGGCTTCTCGTGGCGGAACCTGGCCTACGCGGCCCAGTGGTGGATCTTCGCGGTGTTCGCCGTCTTCATGTGGTTCCACTTCGTACGGGACGCCGTACGAGATGGGCGGGCGGAGGGCCGGAGGTCCGCCGCCCCGGTCGCCGAAGGCTCGTAGCCGCCCTCCGGGTGACGCCGCCGGACGGAGCGGCCCGGGGCACGGATATCGTGTGAGGACCGTTTCCCAGCAGAGGTAATGATCGACGTGGAATCCGCGCTCAAGTTCTACCGCGTCATGGCGTACGTCGTCGGCGTGATGCTGCTCGTGCTCTGTGTCGGCATGGTCGTCAAATACGGCTTCGACGACGACGCGATGGTGGCCGTGGTCGGCCCGATCCACGGCTTCCTGTACATGGTCTACCTGGTGGGCGCACTCAACCTCGGGCTCAAGGTCCGGTGGCCCATCGGCTACCTGCTGCTCGTGCTGCTCGCGGGGACGATCCCGTTCCTGTCGTTCATCCTGGAGCGCAGCGTCACCGAGCGCGTCCGCCGGTCGATCGCGGCCACTGCCTGACGCACGACTGTCCGCCCGCGGTCGCAAGACCGCGGGCGCGTTTTTGTGATGCCCGGGTGACGGCGGTGTAGCGCCGTCACTCGTCCCGTCAGCTGCCGATGCCGCGGCGGCGGGCCCTCCGCAGCCGGGCGCGCTGCGATTCGTCGAGCATGAAGTAGGCCGCGACCGGCGCGCCCAGCGCGACGAGCGTGATCAGCCAGGCCAGGATCGACGGCAGCGGAAGCACAAACAGGGCGAGCACGGACACGATCGCCGCGCCAACGTAGTACTTGCCGAGTGGCGACATCGTGGGCCTTTCATTGTCGGAGCGTCCAGCAGCCTCGCTGCCGGAATGCGTCGCAACAAGAACGTCCGGCATCGCGTCCTAGTTCCAGCCCCCGGCCCCGCCCCGTCCTCGTCAGGGCCTGGTGGTCCGGCGGCCGTCCTGCGCGCCGACGCCCGCTCTGGGGCAGGCTGTGCTCAAGGCCGATGAACGCGAAGACGAACGCGAAGACGAACGCGGGGACGAACGGGAACGAACGCGGAGTCGGCCGGAAACCGCCGGCTGGAAAGAGGATCCAGGATCATGGAAGTGGACCCGAATCGCCGGCTGAGCGCGATCGGGCAGGCTCTCGCGATCCTGGGCGACCGGTGGGTGCTCCTGATTCTCCAGCGGGCCCTGGTACGCGAGGTGAGGACCTTCGCGGGCTGGCGCGACACGCTGCCGATCTCCGAATCGGTCCTCGCCTCCCGGCTGAAGGACCTGGTCGGCGCGGGCATGCTGACACCGGTCCCGCACCGGGACGGCAGAACCCGGCACGAGTACCGACTCACCGCTCGGGGGTCGGGCGTGTGGCCGCTGATCGTCGCGATCCACTCCTGGGAACGCGAATGGGCCGGGCGGGACTGCCCCACGCTGATCCACGAGTCGTGCGGCGGGGAGGCCGGGCCGTACCTCGCGTGCGGGACGTGTGGCACGCCGATGAGCGCCAGGGACACCGAGACGGTGCGCGGGCCGCACGCGACCTTCGCCGGCATCGGGCTGCCGCGCCGGCGACGCAGGACGGCACGTCCGGATGACGACCTCGACGCGCTCGGCTACCGCCCCGACTCGATGGAGATCCTCGGCGACCGCTGGAGCACGATGGTCCTTGCGGCGGCGCTCCTCGGCACACGGCGCTTCGTGGCGTTCCAGGCCGAACTCGGGGTGGCGCCGTCGGTGCTGACCGACCGGCTCCGCCGCTTCGTGGAACGGGGCGTCCTGCGCCAGGCCGCCGGTGACTACCGGCTCACCGAGAAGGGACTGGCCTTCTTCGAGGTCTGCGCGGTTCTGGTCCACTGGGCACAGGAAGAGTTCACGGCGCCACCGGGCTCCGGGCTCGTGATCACCCACAGGCCCTGCGGCGCCGCGCTCACACCCGTCCTCGCCTGCGCGGTGTGCGACCGCCCCCTCCACAGGCGTGACGTCCGGTTCCCGCCGCCTCCGCTCGGGACGGCCGCGGGGTCCGCCGGCTCTCCGGCCGTACTGGTCAGCTCTGGCCGGACTCGGGCTTTCCCATCGCCTTGCGGATCACGTCGCGCGCACGATCCATGATCGCTACAGGCCCGCCGAGCATCAGGTTCTTCATCGCCGACTCGGTGCCGGGATGCGGGTGTGTGGGTGCGACGGCCTCGGCCGCCTTGACGCCCACCGCCATCGCCCGGCGCTCGGCCTCCGTGGTCGCTGCCTTCAGCTCGGAGAACTCGTAGCGTTCCTCGGCGGCGGCGTGTGCGAAGACGGCGGCGCGAAGCCGTTCCAGCTCCTGGGAGAACTCCGGCTTCGTCACGTCCATGTCGTCGAGGCGGCTGAGCATCTCCTTCGCCTCTTCCTCCTCCTGGAGGCGGTTGTCCACGATCGTGTCTCCGCCGATCAGCTTCCGGCGCGCATACGGATGAACGATCTCCTCCTCCGCGGTCTCGTGTACGGCCAGCAGCCGGACGAGACGGCTGAACGCCTCCTGGCGTTCCTTCCCCTGGGTCCTGGCGACCTCGTCGAACAGATTCCTGATGAGCCCGTGCTGGTGGATCAGCAGGTCGATGACATCGTTTTCGTGCATCAGCTCAGGTGTGGTCTGGCGGTCCATCCTGCCCCCTTCAGGTCATATTCGGACTACCCGTAACTAGCGCCTGAAACCATCCGTTTTGTCGGGGGTGGGTGGGGGTGATTGCACAGGATCTTCACAATTCACTAGGGAGTCCGTGCACAGCGTCGGCCTACGCTGTCGCCATGGCCACCCCCCAACAGCGGCGCGTCCTCGTGGTCGAGGACGACGAGACGATCGCGAGAGCCGTACAGATCCGGCTGGTCGCGGAGGGCTTCGACGTGCGCGTCGCGGGTGACGGCGAGGAGGCGCTCGCGGCCTACGCCCAGGCGGAGCCCGACGTCGTCGTCCTCGACCGGCTGCTGCCCGGTCTGAACGGGCTGGAGGTGTGCCGCCGGATGCAGGCGGCGCGCCCGGTGCCGGTCCTCATGCTCACCGCTCTCGGCGAGGAGACCGACGTGCTCGTCGGGCTGGGCGTCGGCGCGGACGACTACATGACCAAGCCGTTCAGCATGCGGGAACTGGTGGCCAGGATCGACGCCCTGCTGCGCAGGGTCGAGCGGGCCAGCCAGCTCGCCCATGAGGACGCCGTGATCCGGGTGGGCGAGGTGGAGATCGACACGGCCGAACGGCGGGTCTTCGTCAGGGGCGTGGAGGCGCAGCTGACCAGGACCGAGTTCGACCTGCTCAGGCGGCTCGCCGAGCGTCCGGGACAGGTCTTCGAGCGGGAACGCCTGCTGTCCGACATCTGGGGGTTCGCCGAGGGGGCCGCGACGCGGACCGTGGACAGCCACGTCCGGGCGCTGCGCAGGAAGCTCGGCCCCGACGTCGTCCGTACCGTCCATGGCGTGGGCTACGCCCTCGTGCGCCCGTGATCGCCCGCTGAACTGGAGGTTGGGGCATGCGGCCACTCGATTTCCTCGGCCGGATCAAGGTGAAGCTCGGCATCGTGATCGTGCTCGCCGTGGTGACGGCCTTCGTGGTCAACGAGGTCGGGATCAACGCCGGGCTGTCGCGCGAGGTGCGCATCGCGATCGCCGCCGTGCTCGCGCTGATCATGGTGCAACTGCTGGCGATGGGGATGACCAAGCCCCTGCGCGAGATGGCCGCCGCCGCGCAGACGGTCGCCAAGGGCCGGTACGGCATGCGGGTGTCGGCGACGTCCAGGGACGAGGTGGGTGAGCTCGCCAGGGCGTTCAACGCGATGGCCGCCGACCTCGGCGAGGTGGACCGGCAGCGACGCGAGCTGGTGGCCAACGTCAGCCACGAGTTGCGGACACCGATCACCGGACTGCAGGCCGTGCTGGAGAACGTCGTCGACGGCGTGTCAGAACCCGACATCGACACCCTCGGCACGGCGCTCGCCCAGACCCAGCGTCTCGGGCGCCTGGTCGCCCAGTTGCTCGATCTGTCCCGGCTCGACTCCGGAGCCCGTCCGATTGAGGCCGAGGTGCTCGACCTCGCGTCGCTCTGCCGGCAGGCCGCGAACGAGGCCGCCTTGGCGCGGGAGGGAGTGAGGGTCGACAGCGACGTGCCGCACGGGACGGCCGTCCTCGCCGACCCCGCGCTGCTCGCCCAGGTTCTGGCGAACCTGCTCGACAACGCCGTACGGCACAGTCCTCCTGGCGAGACGGTACGGCTCGAAGCGCGGTCGTCCGGGACCGATCTGGAGATCAGCGTCATCGATCAGGGACCGGGCATCCCGGACACGGAGCGCACGCGGATCTTCGAGCGGTTCTCCCGGCTCGACGCCGGGCGTGCGGCGGACGCGGGAGGCGCGGGCCTGGGCCTCGCGATAACCAGGGAGATCGTCGAGCTTCATGGGGGCTCGATCCGCGCCACCGAGCCCGACGTGGAGTCCGCGCGTGTTTCGTCGGCGGAGCGGGTTCCTGAGGCGCAGGGCGGAGGCCGCGGCTGCCGCATGGTCGTCGCGCTTCCCGGGAGGTTCGTCGGCGTGCCCTCGATCGTGCACTCGGGCGTGCCGGAGGCGGGCGCGGTGGACAGGGCGAAGGGATCGACGGGACCCGGTCAGGGACCTCGTCAGGGAATCGCGCCGACACTTGCGCCGACAGTGGGGCCGGCACAAGCACGCGGCGGCGGCCGCACGGTCGCGGCCGCCGCGCAGACGGGGCTGACGGTACGGGCGCTCACAGAGGAGTTTCAGCCGGCCGCCGTGACGGGGACGGCGGGACGGGACGCGGCCGGCACCGCCGGGCGCGCGGGAAGGGCAAGGGGAGACATGAGGGATGGGACGCCGGGGGCATCGACGAGCGGGGTGAAGGACGCAGAGAAGGACACAGAGCAGGACGCAGAGAAGGGCGCGGTGTCGGCTGCGGAGAGCACTCCGGAACAGGGGACGAACGCGGCCGGCTCCGATGCGGCCTCGATCGGCGCCGCGGGCGGATCCGCACCGGAGCGCGGACCCGGGCCGGAGCGCGAAGCCGGGTCGGAGCGCGGATCCGGGCCTGAGGGTCTATCAGGGCCGGACGGCGGCACCGGGGACGGAACGGGGACCGCCGCCACGCGCCGAGCCGGTGACGCTGAGCCCAGGGACGCCGGCCCGGACGGCGCCGAGCGGGTGGCTGCGACCTGTGCTGAGCCGACCCGTGCTGAGCCGACCCGTGCTGAGCCGACGAACGCCGGATCGGAAGGAACCGAGCAGGCGTCCGCACAGCGCAGCGTTGCGTCGGCGGATCCCAAGGCGGCGGGTGCCGATCGTGGTGACACCGAGGCAGGAGGCCGCAAGCGCGGAGTTGCCACTGCGCGAGATGCCACTGCGCGAGATGGCGAGCACGGGGATGCCGATGCGAAGGGCCTCGAGCGGAGAGAACCCACGCCAGTCGGCGAGAGGGGACCCGCTCCGGCGGGCGACGGGTCGGCCGATCTGGCCGCGGCGGCGCAGGGTCCGCATCCGGTGCCGAACGCGTACGGGCCGCATCCATATGGGGGCGCGCCCTATCCGCCGCCTCACTATGGGCCGCCCCATTACGGGGGGGTCCACCACGGGCCACCGCCGCCTGGATACGGTCCGCCTGCCGGCGTACGTGACGTGCGGCCTGGCGACGGGCCGCCGTCACCGGGTGGTGTCCGCAACGCGCCGCCACCCGGCTACGGGCCGCCGTCACCTGGCTTCCGTAACGCTCCGCCCGACTACGTGCCACCACCGCTGTTTCCACGGCCGGCGTTGCCTGACGCGCCGCGGTGGTTGCTGCTGGCAGCCGGTGCCGTCGGGCTCATCGCCGCACTGGCCCTGCCGTACGCGGCGACGGGGTCGGGCCTGGTGATCACTGCGGTCGCGTTCGGAGCGGGCGTGTTCCCCGCGCTCCTCGTCAAGAATCGCGAGCGCATCACGCCGTGGACCGTGGCTTTCGGGATCATGGCGTACGCGTTGGTGTCGGTCGCACTGTTCCGTGACGCGGACTGGCTCGTGTGGCCGTTGTTGACGGCGGCATTCTGCATCGCGGCACTCGGCATATCGGGTGCGGGGGCCGGCTGGCTCAGCGCGTTGCGAGGAGGGTTGTCGGTCGTCCTCGCGGTGTTCCCGCTGCCCTGGTTCCTTGAGAAGCCGATGAAGCGGCTGGTCAAGCACAGGAGAGTGGTTCCGCTCCTGGTGAGCGTCGGAATCACGATCGTGCTGCTCCTGGTCTTCGGCCTGCTGTTCATCTCCGCCGACGCGGTTTTCTCCGCGTTCGCGAACGAGGTGCTCCAGGCTCCCGACTGGGCGACGGGTCTGCCGGCGCGGATCTTCCTGTTCTTCGTGTTCGCGGTGGGCACGGCGGCGGCCGTGCTCGTGGCTCTCCGTCCGGTCGCCGAGTCCAAAGGTCCCGACCTGCGGATATCGGTCAGCCGGGCGGTCTGGGTCATTCCGCTGGTGGGCCTCAATGTGCTGTTCGCGTCCTTTGTGGCCGTACAGATCACGGTGCTGTTCGGTGGCAACCGCAGAGTGTTGTCCACGGCGGGACTGACCTATGCCGAGTACGCCAGATCGGGCTTCTTCGAGCTCGTGACCGTCAGCGTCTTCGTGCTCGGGATCGTCGTGGCCGCGGTGGGCCTGTTCGGGCCGAAGGCCCGCAAGGACCAGCGGCTGCTTGCCGTGCTGCTGGGCCTGCTGTGCGCGTTCACGCTGATCATCCTCGCCTCCGCCCTGCACCGCCTCGGTCTGTACACCGGCGCGTACGGCTGGTCCCGCTTGCGCGCATCGGTCGGGGCGACGATCTGGTGGCTCGCGGCGGTGTTCGTCCTGGTCCTGGTCGCGGGGGCCGTGTGGCTCTTGAACCGGGGATTGAGGTGGTTGCCCCGCACCCTCGTCATGGTCACCGGGATCAGCCTGCTCGCCTTCGCGGTGTGGAACCCCGATGTGCGGGTCGCCGAGACCCAGCTGACCGTCCGGGGCGTCTACCGGCTGGACCACGACTATCTGGGCGACCTGGGGGCGGAAGCCGTACCGACTCTGGATCGTCTGCCGGAGCCTGTCCGTAGTTGCGTCCTCCGTGACGTGGTGTCCGCCAACGACCTGTCCGAGCCGGACGCCTGGAACGGGTGGAACCTGGCCAGGACGCAGGCCCGTGACGTGCTCGCCAAGCGGCCTTTGGCGGCCGTCTCGTGCCCGGATGTGCCCCGGCTGGTCGACTGAGCGGCTTGTCTGGGGCGCGTGTCGGCCGGGCTTGGAAGCCATCGAGGTACGGCACCTGCCGGAGCTCTCGGAGCTCTGGCAGGTCCCTTTCCGGTCGTCGGCACTGGGCGGCGAGATGCGCCGCCGGCCGGAGGGGCGTCATACCTTCGGGTGCAGCTCGACGACACTCCCGCCTCGGACGACGACGCGGTGCTCGCGCCGCGCCGGCAGGAAGGTCCAGGCGACCGAGCGGCCGAACGGCGCAGACCGGGAACAGCGCGAGGTGGTCTCCGCCTTCCTGGCGGCGGCTCGCGGTGGAGACTTCGAAGGTTTGCTGCGCGTGCTCGACCCCGAGGTGAGACTCACCGTCGACACCCCCGGCGGCCTGGTCGTCACACTCGGCGCCACCAAGGTCGCCGCCGGCGCGCAGCTGGCCGCCGGCGCGGCCACCCTGGGCCGGGCAGCGCTGGTGGGCGGCCTCCCCGGAGTCGTCTCCTGGCGCGAGGACGGTACCCCGCTCTCGGTCCTCGCGTTCACCGTCACCGACGGCCGGATCACCGCCATCACGGCCGTGGTCGACCCGTCCAAGCTTGCGCAGATGGACCCGCCTGACCCTGCGTGAGAGGCCCCGTCACGCTGCATGCTCGTGACGCTCGATCAGGACCCCCGTTCTCGAACCGGGCCCCCGCACGGACAAGCGAACGCCTGCTCCGCGTGCGCCTTATGTCCGGTCTGCGGATGCACGGCCCACTGGACGGTCCCGCGTCGACGTGTGTGTCGC
>NZ_BONV01000025.1 GCF_016862895.1 Planotetraspora kaengkrachanensis
TAGTTCAAATATAGCTTCGCCCGATCCTCGTCCAGGGTGTCCAGCGCGGCGAGCATGGCCTGCAGCGCCGGTCCGATCTCGGGCCGTTCGGCGTGCGCGGTGGCCGACAGGACGGCCAACTCGGGACAGGCACGCGCCCGCTCCGGATCGGTGATCAGCGGGATGCGACCTGGATGAACGGCCAGCGGAGTGATCGTCCCGCTGGGGCCCAGCTCGATCGCCTGCTCACACCAGCGGGCCACCGCAGGATCCGGGCAGATGACCATCAGGGCGGTAGGGCACTCCAGCCGGGCCCTGAGCACCGCTGAGTACACGGGCCAACTGAACCGCTTACGCGCGTCGCGGCGGTTCTGCACCTCGACGATCAGCGCAAGCTGCGCTCCTCCTGCCGTGTCGCGCAGCACCACGACAGAATCGGCGCGGAACTCCACCGGGGCCAGTTGAGTGCAGTCCACCGCCTCCACCGCGACGGTGGCGAATGAGGGCGGCTGGACACCGGCGGCGTCCCGCAGCAGTTCCACCGCGGTCATCGGCTGGTTGTGGATCAGCTCGATGGGCATCTCATGGTCGACTCCTGGCATGGAACGTAAAGTTACTTCATGTATTCGCTCAACTACAGAGAGTTCGCAGAATTTCGAGGAGTGGGACCCGGCGATCGGCGGAAAGGTGCCCGGCGGGCGTTACCGCGAGCAGCCCTCACCCACTAGGCTGACGGGACACCGGTGACCCCGCGCGGGAGAGTGTCCTGGCATCCTGTCAGGGCCCCTGAAGGAGCAAGCCCTCCCCGCGAACCTCTCAAGGCAAAGGACCGTGCGGGCCAGGTGTCCTCTGGAAAGCAGGCCTGCAGGCCTCGCCGAAGGTGAAAGTCCGGCAAAGGACGGGCGAAGCTCTCAGGCACCGATGACAGAGGGGGAGGATGCCCAATAGTCCGACGCAGCATCCGTCCTCCTGAGGTGCATCATGTCCCGGTCCACTCCGTTGCACGAGGTCCACGAGGCCCTCGGCGCCACCCTGACGGACTTCGCGGGCTGGCTCATGCCCCTGCGCTACGGCAGCGAGTCGGTCGAGCACAACGCGGTCCGCACGGCCGCCGGACTCTTCGACCTCTCCCACATGGGAGAGATCTTCGTCACCGGCCCCCAGGCGGGCGAGGCCCTCGACCACGCCCTCGTCGGCTGGCTCAGCGCGCTGGACACCGGGCGGGCCCGCTACACCATGATCGTCGACGGTGACGGTCACGTCCTCGACGACCTCATCGTCTACCGGCTCGCGCCCGAGGAGTTCCTCGTCGTCGCCAACGCCGCCAACTACCCCATGGTCGCGCGGGAGCTGACCGAGCGTGCCGGCGCGTACGACGCGCGGGTGGAGGACCGGTCCGAGTCCTTCGCGCTCGTCGCGGTCCAAGGCCCGAACAGCGCCGAGATCCTGGCCAAGCTCACCGAGGCCGACCTCGACGGGCTCAAGTACTACGCCGGCCTCCCCGCGACCGTCGCCGGGTTCGAGGCCCTGATCGCCCGCACGGGCTACACCGGCGAGGACGGCTTCGAGCTGTTCGTCCGCAACGAGGACGCCGTGCCGCTGTGGAACGCGCTGTCCGAGGCGGGCGCCGGGCTCGGGCTCCGCCCCGCCGGCCTGTCCGCCCGCGACACCCTCCGCCTCGAGGCGGGCATGCCCCTCTACGGCAACGAGCTGACCGCGGAGCAGACGCCGTTCGACGCCGGGCTCGGCCGGGTGGTGCGCCTGGACAAGCCGGGCGACTTCGTCGGCCGCGCGGCCCTCGCCGTACGCGCGGCCCAGGACCAGGAGGCCGGCCCCGGTGCGGACACCCGCCGCCTCGTCGGGCTCGTCGCGCGCGGACGCAGGGTCCCCCGGCACGGCTACCCCGTCACCCGTGACGGCGTGGTCGTGGGCGAGGTGACCAGCGGCGCGCCCTCGCAGTCGCTGGGAAAGCCGATCGCCATGGCGTACGTCTCGCGCGGCGCCGTGGAAGCGGGCGGCCTGGCCGTGGACATTCGTGGCAGTCATGAACCGGTCGACGTCGTTGACCTGCCTTTTTACAGGAGGAGCAAGTGAGCAGCATTCCCGAAGACCTGAGCTACACCAAGGAGCACGAGTGGGTGGCCGGGCTCGATGACGGCCGCACCGTGACGGTGGGCGTCACCGCGTACGCCGCCGAGCAGCTCGGCGACGTGGTCTACGTCCAGGTGCCCGAGGTCGGCGCCGCGGTCACCGCCGGAGACGCCGTGGGCGAGGTCGAGTCCACCAAGTCCGTGAGCGACATCTTCGCGCCGGTCACCGGTGAGATCGTGGAGGTCAACGCGGCCGTCGTCGACGACCCCTCGCTGGTCAACTCCGACCCGTACGGCGAGGGCTGGCTGTTCCGCGTGCAGATCGGCGAGGAGCCGGAGGACCTGCTCACCTCCGCCGAGTACACCTCGCTCACCACCGCCGAGTCCTGACCACTTCTTCCAAGGACGACGACCAGTGGCTATCAGCGTTTTCGACCTGTTCAAGGTGGGAATCGGGCCGTCCAGCTCGCACACGGGCGGCCCGATGGCCGCGGCGCACCGGTTCGCCCGCGGCCTGCACGCGGAGGGGCTGCTGGAGAAGGTCACCGAGGTCCGGGTGATCCTCTACGGGTCGCTCGGGCTGACGGGGAAGGGACACGGCAGCGACAAGGCCGTGCTGCTCGGCCTGTCCGGGGAGAAGCCGGAGCTCGTCGACGTCGACCGCGTCGACGGGATGCTCGAGGCCATGCGGTCGAGCGGCACCGTCCGGCTGTACGGCTCGCACGAGGTGCCCTTCGTGGTGGGCGACCACCTGGTGTTCGAGCGGAAGCTGTCGCTCCCCCACCACCCGAACGGCATGCGCTTCACGGCGTTCTCCGAGGGCACCGTCGTGCGGGAGAAGGTCTACTACTCGGTCGGCGGCGGGTTCGTGGTTGACGAGAACGCCACCGGCGCCGACCGGATCAAGCCGGACGACACGGTCCTGCCGTATCCGTTCACGACGGCCGCGGAGCTGCTCGCCCACTGCGCGGACACCGGCCTGTCGGTGTCCGGGCTGATGATGGAGAACGAGAAGGCCTTCGGCCGTACGCCGGAGGAGATCCGCCGGCAGTTGCTCCACCTGTGGTCGGTCATGGTCGAGTGCGTACGGCGGGGCACCCACAGCGAGGGCGTCCTGCCCGGCGGCCTGAAGGTCAAGCGCCGGGCGAACCAGCTCCACCGCAGGCTCCAGAGCGAGAACGACAGCGACCCCCTGCGCGCCATGGACTGGGTGACGCTGTTCGCCCTCGCCGTCAACGAGGAGAACGCGGCGGGCGGCCGGATCGTCACGGCCCCCACGAACGGCGCGGCGGGTATCATCCCGGCCGTCCTGTCGTACTACACGAGGTTCATCCCGGGGGCGGACGACGACGGGGTGGTCCGCTTCCTGCTGACCGCCGGAGCCATGGGCGTGCTGTTCAAGGAGAACGCCTCGATCTCCGGCGCCGAGGTGGGCTGCCAGGGCGAGGTCGGCTCGGCCTGCTCGATGGCGGCCGCGGGGCTCACCGAGGTGCTTGGCGGCACCCCCGAGCAGGTGGAGAACGCCGCCGAGATCGGCATCGAGCACAACCTGGGGCTGACCTGCGACCCGATCGGCGGCCTCGTGCAGATCCCCTGCATCGAGCGCAACGCGGTCGCCTCGATCAAGGCGATCGCCGCGGCCAGGATCGCGCTGCGGGGCGACGGCCGTCACTTCGTGGCGCTGGACAAGGCCATCAAGACCATGCGGGACACCGGCAGGGACATGCTCGACAAGTACAAGGAGACCTCACGCGGCGGCCTGGCCGTCAACGTGATCGAATGCTGAACGTCAGCGCCGGCGGACGTGAAGCCGAACGAGCGTGGGGATGTCCTCGCGGTCGACCGCCCCGCGCACGCGCGGGATCACCTCGCCTTCGAGGCGTCCGATCACCTCGTGCAGGTCGGCGCGGGGAAGCAGGGACACCAGAACGCGCATCCGCTTGTCGCGGACCAGCCTGACCTGGATCCTCCCGATGCCTTCTATGCCCTTCAGCGCGACGCCCAGCATCGCCGTCCCCGATCCCGAACGGCTCCCGCAGCGCCCCCACCCGAGGGCGACCGCGAGCCAGCGCGTGACGATCAGGGCGATCAGGATGGCGGTGGCCGCGGCCGGCGGCCGCGCCCAGGCGTTGTTCACGAAGAACGACAGGTCGATGATCCGTGCACCGAGGTGATCGGCCCGGGCGGCCAGCACGCCGACGCCCGCCGCCGCCATGACCAGCCCGACGATGCCGAGGCCGATCCGGTTCCCCATGTAGGCGCGCATCCTCAGCCTCTCCTCCTCCTGCGCAGCCGTACGACGACCTCGTGACGGCACTGCGCTCCGAGGCCGGAAAGCTGGTCCCCCACGGCCGCGCCGACCTCGCGCAGCAGTTCGCCCGCGCCCTTGGCCTCGGTGACGACCACGACCTCGATCTGGTCGCGCAACATCCGCACGCGGGCGCGCTGAACGCCCTCGACCGTCTGGGCCGCGACCGCGAGGGTCCTGCTCAGGCCGGCGCGGGTCAGTCCCATCACCAGAAGCGGGTCCTCGGACTCCAGGGGCACCAGGCGGGGCCGCCCGGGTAGTACGGCGAGGGCCAGCAGGCCCACACCGCAAACGATCATCATGGCGGCCGTGCCGGGGACGGCGGGATCCGCGAAGGTCGTCGACAGCAGGCGATGGAGCGGCGGCCACAGGACGGGCGAGCCGAAGATCGTCGCGATGATCTCGACGGCCAGCGCCCACGCGCCCACGGAGAGCACCGCGGCCACCACGATCCCCATGGGCGTGCGGCCGGGCCGCAGCGCCCGGACCGCGTTGCGGCGTACGGCACGGCGGCTGTCGCCCCTGGCCGACGCGCCCGCGAAGATCTCCTGCACGACGCTCATCAGACGGTCACCTCTGGCCAGCACAGCGTGCGATCCGATCTGTAGTCACCTGTTCAGGGGTACACGGCGGAAGGCGCCCGCGAGCCGATCACCCGCCATCTTGCGCGATCATGGCCACAGGGCATCGGAATCTTTGCCGCAGCGCCAGTTAACGTGAGCGGCACTCATTTAATTTGCGCCTATTCGTACTAGGCTGCGGACATGGACGACCGACAGCGTCTTGACCAGGCCACGTCGGGCCTGCACCCGCCCTTCGCGGTGGTCGACCTCGACGCGCTGCGGTCCAACGGCGCCGACATGGTCCGCCGGGCCAACGGCAAGCCGATCCGTGTCGCCAGCAAGTCGATTCGCAGCCGGGCGATCCTCGAACGCGTCCTCGCCATGGACGGCTTCGCCGGCATCATGGCGTTCACGCTTCCCGAGGCGCTCTGGCTCGTGTCCCGCGGCCTGCGCGACGTGCTCGTGGCGTATCCGTCCGTGGACACGGGCGCGCTGCGCGCGCTCGGCTCCGACCCCCAGGCCGCCGGAGAGGTCACCGTGATGGTCGACTCGCCGGACCACCTGGATCTGATCGAGAGCCTCCACCTTCCTCACCAGATCCGGATATGTCTTGATATGGACGCGGCGTTCGTCGCGTTCGGCGGGAAACTGCGCGTGGGCGCTCTCCGCTCCCCCGTCCGCGAGCCCGGCCAGGCGGCCAGGATCGCCGAGGACATCGCCGCCCGCCCGGGGATGCGCCTGGTGGGCCTCATGGCGTACGAGGCGCAGATCGCCGGGGTCGGCGACCGGGTCCCCGGCGCGTACGGGCGGGTCGTGCGGTGGATGCAGGCCAGATCCGGCCAGGAGCTCGCCGTCAGGCGCGGCAAGGTCGTCCAGGCGGTACAGCAGGTCACGGATCTGGAGTTCGTCAACGGCGGGGGCACGGGCAGCATCGAGCGGACGACGGCGGAGGACGCGATCACCGAGGTGGCGGCCGGCTCCGGCTTCTTCCATCCGCGGCTGTTCGACTTCTACCGGAGCTTCAGCGGGCGGCCGGCGGCGTTGTTCGCCCTGCCGGTGGTGCGCAAGCCGTCCCCGGGCGTCGCGACGGTGCTCGGCGGCGGTTATCCGGCCTCGGGCCCGTCAGGGGCGAACCGGTTACCCCACCCCCATCTGCCGGCCGGGCTGAGGTACGACTCCAACGAGGGGGCGGGCGAAGTCCAGACCCCTCTGGTCGGTGACGCGGCCTACGACCTGCGGATCGGCGACCGCGTCTGGTTCCGGCACGCCAAGGCCGGCGAGCTGTGCGAACGCTTCGCCGGCCTGCATCTGATCGAAGGCGACCGATTGGTCGAGGAAGTCCCCACCTATCGAGGAGAAGGCCAGACCTTCCTCTAGCCCCTCCCCCGCGTGATCATGCACAGGTTCGTGAGGATGCCGCGCGACCTGGCCCTTCTCTCTTCGTGATCATGCACAGATTCGGGCGCGACCCCTGCGACCAGCGCCGCGCCAGTTCGTGATCATGCAAAAGGGGTGGCACCCCCGCACGCCACCCCCCGCGCGGCAGCGGACGTGATTGCCTGATCACGAACGATGTCCTGCCAGGTCATCGGTCACGCCGAAGAATCCGTGCATGATCACAACTCGCGTTCGCCCAGGTCACGGCCTCAATCCACGAATCCGTGCATGATCACGCCCGGGGTTTGGGGTGGCCAGTGGGCCTCTCCACGAACCTGTGCATGATCACACCCAAGGTTGGGTGGGTCAGCGGGTGCGACGGCGCATGAGGATGATGGCGGCCCCCACGACGAGGACGGCGCCGATTCCGATCAGCACCGGGGCCATGGACTGCGCCGGTGCGTACCGTCCCTCCCCCTCCATCTCGGTGTCGGACCGCGTCGTCGGACCCCCAACGAGATCCCCGATCGACGACACCAGGTGCTCCGCGTTGGCCTTGACCTTGGCGACGCCGCGCTCGGCCACCCGTTTCGGGCTCACCCGGTCCGCGATGGCGTCGACCGTGCGAGCCAGTTCGGCCCGGGTGCGCTCGATCTCTCGTTCCAGCGCATCGGGATCGGTGTCAGCCATGCGATCCCCTCCTGTGGTTTCCGTAGGTGATCAGTCTGCCAGGTCCGGTACGCACCCCGCACAACGGCCGAACCGGTAGTTTGGTTGGCGCTTGTCCGCACAACGACGCGGGTCACCCTCACGGAGGTATCAATGAGCAGGCTCGAGGTCGGCGACGCCGCACCCGAATTCACCCTCGATGACGACCAGGGCAACGCGGTGTCGCTCACGTCGTTCCGTGGCAAGCGCGTCATCCTCTACTTCTACCCAGCGGCGATGACTCCAGGCTGCACCAAGCAGGCCTGCGACTTCCGCGACAATCTGGGCTCGCTGACCGCCCAGGGCTTCGTCGTCCTCGGTGTCTCCAAGGACAAGCCCGCCAAGCTCCAGCAGTTCCGCGAGCGCGACGGGCTCACGTTCCCGCTCCTGTCCGACGTCGATCTCGACGTGCACAAGGCGTACGACGCCTACGGCGAGAAGACGAACTACGGCAAGACGATCATGGGTGTCATCCGCTCGACCTTCGTCATCGACGCCGACGGCAAGATCGAGAAGGCGCTCTACAACGTGAAGGCGACCGGCCACGTCGCCCGGCTGGTCAAGGAGCTCGGCATCGCCTGACCCGTACGGTCACACCGCCTGAGGCCCCCGCAAAACGGGCGGCCTCCGGCGGTATCCAGCCTGTACGATGGGCGGCGCCTGCCTGTGATGTCACAGGGACCGCACCGCCGTTCACGGTGCGCAGAACAGACCAAGGGGCCGTAGTCCAACGGCAGAGACAGCGGCTTTAGGTGCCGTCCAGCGTGGGTTCGAATCCCACCGGCCCCACTGTGTGACCGGTGGACGCGGTCACGAACCCGGAGCGGCGCACTGCAGTCCCGCGTCGGTCCAGCGGCAGTTTTGCGGCAGATCGCCGGACTGCTGGTCCTGCCCGAAGCGCGGCCCGCCCTGGCCGTCTCGCGGGAACCGGCGCTGACCCTGGTCGGGGTCGGACCACACGACTCCGTAGCGCTGGTCGTGGAACCGGTGCCAGAGAGTGTCGCCGACCAGGACGACGCCCCCGCCGAACAGGGCTCCCACCACCGCGCAGACCACGCCGACGATCACGAGTCGGCCGGAGTCCGTGCGTCGCGGCCGAGGGGCGCCCGTGGGTCCCGTCGGCTGCGCCGGTGGACCAGGAACACCAGGCCCGCCGGCAACACCAGGCCCGCCGGGCCCCGGAGCGGGACGCCAGCCCGGAGCATTCCAGCCGGCGCCTCCGGGCCCGAACGCGTATCGCCGTGGGGATGATTGGCCGGCGGAGCCTACTCCGGGCCCTGCAGCAGGTCCGGAGCGTGACTCCGCCGTGGACTGGTGGGGAGCCGCCTCGGCAGGAAGCGGTGTGGTGCCCTCTCCCGGCCCCGGAACGCGCGACTCATCCTCAGCATCGCGCGGCCCTCCATGTTGATCCGCCATCACAGATCTCCTGTCCGCCCCGACCGAGGCGCTCCCGGGGATAATGATGGTCCTCATTTCGTAAAGGCGGCGTAAGGCCCGTCCTCGCATGTGCGACCTGAGTCGTACGCCCGGATCACTCCGAAGGCGGAACACCGCTGAGCAGCCACTACGTATGGTTGAAACCGTGTTCGGCAGACCACGCGCCTGGGCCCGGCGTCACCCCGTACTGATCGACTCCGTCACCATCTCACCGGTGGTCCTGTTCTGCCTGGCCACGGTCCCGAATTTCAGCGACGCCCAGTGGCTGGGCGGCTCCCGCGTCGGGATGCCGGCGGGGGTGTTCCTGACGCTCGCGCTCCTCGCGCCGCTCATGTTGCGCAGGAAGTACCCCCGCGAGGTGTTCGCGGCCGTCGCCCTGATGAGCTTCGGCCAATGGCTGGGCGGCCTGTCCGAGCTCCCGGCGAACATCGCCGTCCTGGTCGCGATGTACGGCGTGGCCGCCCGATGCACAGCCGCCTGGGCCGTCGCGGCCGGCCTGGTGGCCGAACTCGGGCTGGCGCTCGCGCAGACCCGTTACGGCCGGTTCGACCCGAACGCCTTCGCCTCCATGTCGGTGTTCGTCATCGCCATCTGGATCACCGGGATCTACGCGAACACCCGGCGGCGATACGTCGAGGGCCTGGTGGAGCGTGCCGAACGCGCGGAGCGAGAGCGGGACCAGCAGGCGCAGATCGCCGCGGCCGCCGAGCGCACCCGCATCGCCAGGGAGTTGCACGACGTCGTCGCGCACAACGTCAGCGTGATGGTCGTCCAGGCGGACGGCGCGGGCTACGCCATCGACAGCGACCCGGAGCAGGCCCGCCGTGCCGTACAGGCGATCTCGGCGACGGGGCGCACGGCGCTCGCGGAGATGCGCCGCCTGGTGGGGGTGCTCAGGCAGGAGGGGGACCACAGACAGGAGTACGCTCCGCAACCGGGCGTGGCACAACTCGGCGACCTGATCAAGCAGGTCGGCGACTCCGGGTTGCCGATCGACTTCACCGTCTCCGGGGTGCCGCAGGCGCTGCCGGAGGGAGAACAGCTGGTGATCTACCGGATCGTCCAGGAGGCGCTGACGAACACCCTCAAACACGGAGGCCCGGGTGCGCGCGCCATGGTCGACATGACGTACGGCAGGGGCGAGGTCCTGCTGCGGATCTCCGACGACGGCAGGGGCGCGGCCGCGATCGCGCCGGACGGCGGGCACGGACTGGTCGGCATGCGGGAGCGGGCGGCGATGTACGGCGGGAGCATCGACGCGGGCCCGAAGGTGGGCGGCGGCTTCCAGGTGCTCGCGCGGATCCCGACCGGAGTGACGGTATGACGGACAGGAAGCGGCGGCGATGATCCGAGTGATGCTGGTCGACGACCAGGAACTGGTGCGCACGGGATTCCGGATGGTGCTCGGGGCGCAACCCGACATCGAGGTCGTGGGCGAGGCCGCGGACGGCGCCTCGGCCGTCGAGATGTTGCGCACGCTCGAGGCCGACGTGGTGTTGATGGACGTCCGGATGCCCCGTATGGACGGCGTGGAGGCGGCCAGGCTCATCTGCGCGTCCCCCAGTTCGCCCAAGGTGCTCATGCTGACGACCTTCGACCTGGACGAGTACGCCTTCGAGGCCATCAAGGCGGGCGTCTCGGGCTTCCTGCTCAAGGACGTGCCGCCGCCCGAGCTGATCAGCGCCATCCGCTCCGTCAACGCCGGCGACGCGGTGATCGCCCCCAGCACGACCAGGCGCCTGCTCGACCGCGTCGCCGTGCACCTGCCGGTCGGCGAGGCGCTCAGACGGCAGGACGACACCCTGACGGCGCGGGAGCGTGAAGTCCTGTACCACGTGGCCCTGGGGCTGTCGAACGCGGAGATCGCCCAGCAGTTGCGCCTGGCGGAGGCGACGGTGAAGACCCACCTCGGCCGGATCCTGGCCAAACTGAGCCTGCGTGACCGTGCCCAGGCCGTCGTCTACGCGTACGAGAGCGGGCTCGTCACGCCGGATCGTACCCAGGGCTGACTCGGGACTACATCAGAAATCGCAGACGGGCCCTACGGACCCACGGCAAGCGGAACAGAAAGCCCTTCGCACGGCAGAGGTACGCGCATGATCACGTACCTAGGGTTTTCCGTATGACCACAATCACGAGTTTCCGGAGCGCCGTGACCGCGCAGGGGCTCACCAAGGTATACGGCTCAGGCGACGCGGCCGTGCACGCCCTACGCGGCATCGACGTCGAGTTCGCCACCCGGGCGTTCACCGCGATCATGGGCCCGTCGGGCTCCGGCAAGTCCACGCTGATGCACTGCCTCGCCGGGCTCGACTCGGTTACGGACGGCCACGTCTCCATCGGCGACGTCGAGATCACCCGGCTGAACGACAAGCGGCTCACGATGTTGCGGCGCGAACGTGTCGGCTTCATCTTCCAGGCGTTCAATCTGCTGCCCACCCTGACCGCCGAGCAGAACATCCTGCTGCCGCTGCAGATCGCCGGACGGCAGCCCGACCAGGCGCTGTTCGACCGTGTGATCGACACGGTCGGCCTCCGCGACCGGTTGCGGCACAAGCCGAGCCAGCTGTCCGGCGGCCAGCAGCAGCGCGTCGCCGTCGCCCGGGCGCTCATCAGCAAGCCTGAAGTGATCTTCGCGGACGAGCCGACGGGCAACCTCGACTCGCGCAGCGGCGCGGAGGTGTTGTCGTTCCTCCGCACGTCGGTGCGGGAGCTCGGGCAGACGATCGTGATGGTGACCCACGACCCGGTCGCCGCGTCGTACGCCGACAGGGTCGTGTTCCTCCGCGACGGCCTGCTGGTGCGCGAGCTCGAGCAGCCGACGCCGCAGACCGTGCTCGACACGCTCGTGGCGCTGGAGGCCTGAGCCGTGTTCAGGACCACCATCGCGGGCCTGCTGGCGCACCGGCTCCGGCTGCTGCTCACCTCGCTGGCCATCATCCTCGGCGTGGGCTTCATCGCCGGGACCTTCGTGCTCACCGACACGATCGACGCCGGCTTCAGCCAGTCCTTCACCGCCGCCGCCGACAAGATCGACGTCGCGGTCCTCGCGAAAGACGAGGAGAACCCGCTTCCCCCGAGCCTGCTCGCCAAGGTGGGATCAGTCGCCGGCGTCAAGGACGCGCAGCCCGTCGTGTCCGGCGAGGCGGCCCTCATCGGCAAGGACGGCAAGACCATCGGTGAACTCGTCACCGCCGGGGTGGCCTTCCCCTCGTACCGGATGGACCTGACCAGCGGCAGTGCGCCGGTGTCGGACGGCGAGGCCGTGGTCGACACGAACACGGCCAAGACGGAGGGCTTCCGGATCGGGGACACCATCGCCGTCCTCGACGACAAGAACGCCCGGCACGAGTTCCGGCTCGTCGGCACCTTCGACGTCGGCGTCGACCAGTCCCTCGCCGCCCGCGGCGCGGTCGCCTACACCCCCGCGACCGCGATGCGGATGACGGGAGCGAAGGGCTACGCCGAGATCGACGTCACCACCGCGGGCCCGTCCAGGGAGAGCCTCCGTACGGCGATCGCCGCGGTCGCGGGGTCCGGCGCCACGGTCCAGACCGGGGAGGAACTCGCCTCCGACCTGGCGGCCTCCAACGGCGCTAGCACCGAGTACCTGAAGATCGGCCTGCTGCTGTTCGGCGTCGTCGCCCTGCTGGTCGCGGGCCTGGTGATCTACAACACCTTCGGGATCCTGGTTGCCCAGCGCATGCGCGAGCTCGCGTTGCTGCGATGCATCGGGGCGACCCGGCGTCAGGTCTTCGGATCGATCGTGCTGGAGTCGACCATCGTCGGGCTGGTCTCGTCGGTCCTCGGCCTGGGCGCCGGGCTCGGCATGGGAGGGCTCGCCGTGTTCCTCCTGAACACCTTCAGCCCTGACGTGGAGGTCCCCACGGGCACCGTGACGCTGTCGCCGCAGACCATCGTCATCGGCCTGGCCACCGGTCTGATCATGACCGTGGTCGCGGCCCTGCTCCCGGCTCGCCAGGCCACCAAGGTCGCGCCCGTCGCCGCCCTGCGCACGCAGACCGAGGAGCACACCTTCCGCACCGGCGTCGTGCGGATCGTCTTCGCCGTGATTTTCGGGCTGGCCGCCGCGGGACTGACCTACATGGGCGTGACCGCGAAGCCGGACGAGTCGGCGCTCATGACCGTCATGGCCGGCGGCATACTGGCCTTCTTCTCCGTGCTGATCCTCGGGCCGGTGCTCGTCACACCACTGAGCGGGCTGGCGGGCTGGCTGCCCGGACGGCTGTTCGGGGTGCCGGGCCGTCTGGCCACGGAGAACTCACGACGCAACCCGAAGCGGTCGGCCACCACCACGATCGCCCTCACCATCGGCGTCACGCTGATGACGTTCATGGCCGTCCTCACCGCGACCATGCGGGCCACCGCCGACCAGGAGCTCGATTCGCAGTTCGTCGCCGACTACCGGGTCGCCGCGCAGACCGGCGACGTCCCCCACGCGGTCGCGGAGGCGCTGCGCGGACACCCGGAGCTGGCCACCGTCGCGGAGTTCAGGGAGGCCGAGGGCAGGCTCGACGACAAGGACTATCCCATCGGAACGGTGACGTCGTCGGTTCTCGAGTCCACCATGCGGCCGAAGGCGACGTCGGGCTCCACTGACGGCTTCAAGCCGGGGACGGTCATGATCGCCGACTACGTGGCCGAGCACCTCAAGATCAAGGTGGGCGACGACGTCAGAATCGGGACCGAGAAGGACGCCACCCCGCTTCGCGTGGTCGCCATCCTCGACTCGGAGTCGCTGCTGCCGTCGATCACCGTGCCGGAGCAGTTCTTCGCCGAGCGCTTCGGAAAGGTGGACGACAACCAGATCCTGATCATCGCGGCCGACGGCGCCGATCAGGACAAGGCGCGGGCGATCGTGGACAACGCGGCCCAGCCGTACCCGGCGGTGAAGGTCACCAGCTCCACCGAGATCCGCGATCAGTTCGACGACGCGATCGGCGGGATCCTGTCGGTCATCACCGGTCTGCTCGGCCTCGCGATCGTCATCTCGCTGCTGGGCATCGCGAACACGTTGTCGTTGTCGGTTCACGAACGGACGCGTGAGTCGGCGCTGCTGCGCGCCCTCGGCCTGAAGCGCGGGCAACTGCGGGGCATGCTCACGATCGAGGCGCTGATCCTCGGTCTCGTCGGCGCCCTCGTCGGCACCGTCCTCGGAATCGTCTACGGCTGGGCCGCGACGGAGACGATCGCGGAGTCGGTGAGCTTCCAGCTGCCCGTCGGACAGATCCTGTTGTTCATCGCGGCGTCCGGACTGGCGGGAGTGCTGGCGGCCGTGCTCCCCGCCCGGCGGGCCGCGCGCACGTCCATCGTGGGCTCCCTCGCGAGCGACTGAGCCGTCACCTGGCCGATCACCCGCAGGTGGTCACGAAGGCGGGAGGGCGGCGCGCCACTGCTCGGCCACATCGTCGGGGCCGAGCAGTGGCCGTATCGCGATCGCGCCCGTCGTCCCGTCGATGACGAGGCAGCCGCCCCCGACTGTCTCGGGGGGAACGCTCGGGTCCTCGGGCCTGTCGTCCGAAATCCAGGCGACGTAGCCGCCGTCGAAGGCGAGCAACTCCACCTCGGCGCAGCGATCTCCGAAATAGTCTTCCGCCAGTTCCCGCGCCTGATCGGGCGAGACCATCAAAGACGTTGCCCCTCCCGGTCGATGACCACGCAGAAGACCCCGGTGACGGCCTCGTACGGTGGTTCGACCGCCATGTGACCCCGCTGCGCGTCGATCCACAGGACCTCGTCCCGGCAGTTCACGGCGTTCCATGCGTGACTCCCACCGCCCGGCCAGCGGGTGATGAGCATCGCGCTCGCCCCGTGACCTCCGAAGACCAGCCGTTGCGCGATCGCCACGTAGGCGCGGCGGCCGTGCCCGACATATTCGAACCGATGGCCGAGCCACTGCTCGGCGCGGGCGACTCCCCCCGTCTCACCGGTCAGGAGCGGCTTTCCCCCCGCGTCGAACTCCGGGTGACGGCGTGCGGCCACGACAGGTTCGCCGTGCCAGGTCGACACGACGGCCAGCGCGCAGTCGACGGCGTTCGTCGACCTGAACGGGTCCTCCGACGGCCCTTCCGCGTTGATCAGGCGTATCCAGGTGCCCCGGGGGTCGGGAAATCGCCCGCTGACCGCGTGGACCAGGCTCTCCCGGGCGAGGATCTCCTCGGTTCCCGGCCTCGCCTCCGCCAGCCCTCCCGGCTTGCCGTACGGGCGCGTCGCCTCCAGCCGCGACGGCCTGCGGGGACCGTCGAACCAGTCAGGCCCGGGGTCGGTGCCCGCGCCGTTGCTGAATCGGGCGCCGCCCGATCCCCGCGCGAAGCCCTGCACTTGTGCGGCGCCCTGCTCCTGCCTGAGACCGTCCTGCTGAGGCGGTGACGCGCTTGCGGCCTGCACATCGGCCCGCGCCTCCACCGACGCCGCGGACTGTGCCGTGGTGTCCGCCGCCCCCTGCAGTATGGCGTGCGCCGCGGACTGAACCGGGAGCTGCACTGCGGCCTGAACCGGGGCCTGAACCGGGGACTCGACCGGGAACTGGGCAGGCGACTCGACCGGGGGGTGCACCGCGGCCTGGGCGTCGGCGTGCACCTCGGGCTGGTCGGGCTGAACCACGGGCTGAACCGAGGGTTGCGTCGCCGGCTGCGCTTCGGGCTGTGTGGCGGGCTGTGTCATCTGCTGCGTTTCGGGCTGTGCCACCTGCTGCGCTTCAGGCTGAGCAAAGGACTGTGCCGCGTGCCGTGCTTCAGGCTCAACCGAGGGCTGCGCCACGGACTGCGCTTCAGGTTGTGCCGCGGCCTCCGCTGCGGAAGGTGCGGCGGCCTGCGCTGTGGTGTGCGGCCCCGTCTGCCTGGCGGCCCCGTCGATCATCTCCCCGGCCGAATCGGCCGCGTGGACCTCCGGTTCCGTGGTGTCGGCGGCGCCGTCGACGTCCGGCGCTGAGCCGGTGACACCCTCGGTCACCTCCGTGACCACCGCGTCGCCCTCGCCCTGACCGTCGTTCGGGCCGTCGTTCCGGCTGTCGCAGCCGCCGTGTTCCGGCATCTCGTTCGAGCCGTTCGGCGTGCCGCCCAGCGGCGTGCCTGGCGTTGCCTTCACCCTGCCGTTGCGTGCGCCCTTCGCCAATCCGTTGAGCAAGCCGCTCAGCAGCCCGTTCGACGTGCCGTTGGACATGCCGTTGGACATGCCGTTGGACATGCCGTTGCACATCGCGTGCGACGTTCCGTTCGACGACCCGGCGGCGAGGCCGTTCATCAGGCCGGCCGCCGGGCTGTCCGCCATGGCGTTGGACGGACCGGTCACCGGACCGTTCGGCAGGGCCGTCGCGCGTGCCTGCGCGTGGCGGCTCTCCTGGCCTCGGCCGTCCACGCGGAGGTCGTCCGGGTGCCGGTCGTCCCGGTGCCGGTCGTCCCGGTGCCGGTCGTCCCGGTGCCGGTCGTCCGGGGACGCGGGAGTATCCGCGGCCTTCTCGTAATCACGCCACCTACGCCCGTCGGCGCTCACGATCGGGTTGTAGACGCCGGTCGGCAACCGCCACCGGGCATGCCTGCGAGCCATCTCCTGAGTCACGTGCTGCGGCCCCCTCCCTGACACGTAATCAGGGTGCCGATGCTAGAGGCGGCCTCACTCTCGTCACAGTGGCTTTCCCAAGTCCAGACGGATCGCCGACGGCCCTCACCGGGTTTCGCCCGAGTACGTCCAGGTTCAGCTGACCTGAATGCTGATGGCGTGGTGACCACTCGCCCCGTCGGGGGCGGGCGGCGCGTAGTCCGGCGTCTGCGTGTAACCGCTCGCGTCGGTCGCCCGCACCGCGATGACCCGCTCTCCCGGGGTAAGGGGCACCTCGATCGACCACTGCCTCCACGTGTCCGGGCCGTTCACCTCGGCGAGCTTCGCCTCACGCCATTCGCCCCCGTCGATCTGGACCTCGACCGCGGAGATCCCCTTGTGCTGGGCCCAGGCGACTCCGGCGATCGTGGTCGGGCCCGGGGGGACGACGTCGCCGTCTCGCGGGACGTCGATCCGGGACTGCGTCTTGATCGGGCCAAGCGGCGCCCAGCCCCGCGGCGTCCAGTAGGCCTCGTCCTCGTCGAACCGCGTCACCTTGATCTCGGTGATCCACTTGGTGGCGGACACGTATCCGTACAGCCCCGGGACGACCTGGCGGACGGGGAACCCGTGCGCGGCCGGCAGCACCTCCCCGTTCATCGCGACGGCGAGCAGCGCGTCCCTTCCGTCCATGACGACGTCGACGGGGGTGCCGCAGGTGAAACCGTCCTGCGAGACGCTCAGCAGCATGTCGGCCTGCGAGCTGATCCCCACGTCGCGGAGCACGTCGGCCAGTCGCGTGCCGAGCCAGCGGGCGTTGCCCACGTACGGCCCGCCGACGTCGTTGGACACGCAGGTCAGCGTGACGTCCGCCTCCATCAGCGGTCGCCTGAGCAGATCGTCGAAGGTGAGCTCGACCGGCTTGTCGACCAGCCCGTGAATCTTCAGCGTCCAGTCGGCGGGATCGACCGAGGGCACGACCAGGGCGGTGTCCACCCGGTAGAAGTCGCGGTTGGGCGTGACGAAGGGCGACAGGCCCCTGATGCGCAGATCCGCCCCCGCCGGGATCGCCTTGGCCGTGACCGCGGGCCGCGGCAGCGTCTTCGCGACGGTCCGCCTGGCGACGTCCACGTCCCTGGAGGACGCGAGAAGGCGCCCGCCGAACCCGGCGACTCCGGCGACTCCCACCCCGACGGCCACACCGGTCAGCAGACGCCGGCGGTCGAACGTGTAGAGGTCGTCACCCGCCCGCATCACCGGCGGCTTCTCGGCCGGCCGTGCGATCGGCTCGGCGCCGCCCGTTTCCCCCTCGTCCGCTGGACCGGCCTCGGCCTCGGGACCGGTCGTCCCCGCCGGCGTTCCCTCCGCGACCGGATACTCCTCCGGGAGGTCGTCCCAGCCGTCGCGCGCCACCCGGCGGAACAGCAGGGACAGCGCCCACGACCCGGCGCCCACGCCGAGCAGGGACGGCAGGATGTCGAACGGCCCAGAGTCGGGCCGGGTGGCCGCGGCCCCGGCGCCGATGAGGCCGAACACCAGCAGCCCCGTCATGCCGTACCCGATCCGCCGGCGGGAGAGCACGCCGAGGCCGGCGGCGATCAGCGCGAGCACCACGACGATGCCGGTGATCAGAACCAGCTTGTCGTTGGACCCGAAGTTCCTGATCGCCCAGTCCTTGAGCCCGGCCGGGGTCTGGTCGACCACCGCGCCGCCGACCGCGATCACCGGCGAGGCGCTCGCGTTGGTCAGTCCGGCCGCAAGCTGGGCCACGCCGAGTGCGACCGCTCCCGCGACGACCCCGATCACGGCCGCCACCCACCGAGGCAGGCGAGAGCCGCCGTCGTCCATCTTCACAGGGGAACGCTACGCCCCGCCCGCGCCGGCAGGTCTTACGGGTGGATTACAGAACGATCGACTCGATGACCGGCACGAGCGCCCGGAAGGCCCGGCCCCGGTGGCTGATCGCGTCCTTCTCCCCGGCGGACATCTCCGCGGTGGTACGGCTCTCGCCGTCCGGAACGAAGATCGGGTCATAGCCGAAGCCGTTGGCGCCCCTCGGCTCACGGATGACGTGGCCGTGCATGGCACCCTCGACCACGTGCTCCTCGCCCGAAGGCAGCGCGAGCGCGGCCGTACAGGCGAAGTGCCCCTGGCGGCGGCCGTCGGGGACGTCCGAGATCTGCGCCAGGAGCAGCCGCAGGTTGGCGAGGTCGTCCCCGTGGGAGCCCGACCAGCGGGCGGAGAAGATCCCCGGCATGCCGTTCAGCGCGTCTACGCAGAGCCCGGAGTCGTCGGCGATCGCGGGCAACCCGCTCTCGGACGCGACGGCGTGCGCCTTGAGCAGCGCGTTCTCGGCGAACGTCAGCCCTGTCTCGGCCACGTCCGCGATGTGCGGGAAGTCCTCGAGCCCTACGAGCTCGATCTGCAGGCCGGACTCCTCCAGGATCCTGCGCAGCTCCACGATCTTGCCGGCGTTCCTGGTCGCCAGGACCACCTTGTTCATCCCGCCGCCGCTCACTCGCTCGCCGCTCACTCGCTCGCCTTCGCGAGCGCCTCGGCCTGGAGGCGGGTCAGCTCGGCGCATCCGCCGGCGGCCAGGTCGAGCAGGCCGTTCAGCATCGCCCGGTCGAAGGGCGCGCCCTCGGCGGTGCCCTGCACCTCGACGAAGTCGCCGCCGCCGGTCATCACCACGTTCATGTCGGTCTCGGCCTTGACGTCCTCGGTGTAGCAGAGGTCGAGCATGGGCTCCGTGCCGATGACGCCCACGGAGACCGCGGCGACCGACGTGACCAGCGGGTCTCCCGGGCACATCTTGCGCTTGCGCATCCAGGCGACGGCGTCGGCGAGCGCGACGTAGGCCCCGGTGATCGCGGCCGTCCGCGTTCCGCCGTCGGCCTGCAACACGTCGCAGTCGAGGATGACCGAGTTCTCCCCCAGCGCCTTGTAGTCGACGCAGGCCCGCAACGAGCGGCCGATCAGGCGTGAGATCTCGTGGGTCCGGCCGCCGATCTTGCCGCGGACCGACTCACGGTCTCCCCGCGTGTTGGTCGCGCGGGGCAACATCGCGTATTCGGCCGTCACCCAGCCGAGGCCGCTGCCCTTGCGCCATCGGGGCACTCCGGGCTCCACGGAGGCGGCGCACAGCACCCGTGTGCCGCCGAACTCGACGAGCACGGAACCCTCGGCGTGGGCGAGCCAGTTCCGGGTGATGGTCACGGGGCGAAGCTGATCGGGACGACGTCCGTCTGAACGAGCCATAGGGGTCACCCTAGGTCATAGACGGCGCCGCTCCGAGCCAGCTCCGTCGGACCGGCGAAACCGCCGCGCGACGCGTCGGCCAGCACCCTCTCCTGGTCGTTCCAGGGGACGAGGTGGGTGAGGACGAGGCTGCGCGCCTCGGCGCGGGCGGCGTGCTCGGCCGCCTGCCGTCCGCTGAGATGCAGGCCGGGCTTGAGATCGGGGCCGTCGATGAAGGAGGCCTCGCACAGCAGCACGTCGACGCCGCGAGCCAGCTGGACGAGCTCGGCGGACTCGCCGGTGTCGGCGGAGTAGGCCACCGATCTGCCGCCGTAGGTGACGCGGAAGCCGTAGGTCTCGACCGGATGGTTCATCAGCGCGGCGGTGACCTCGAAGGGACCGATCTCCCGCGTACCGGGCGAGAGCCGCGCGAAGTCGAAGGACTTCTCCATGACCGGCTCGTCGGGCATGGCATAGGCCGCGTTGAGCCGCTGGGACGCCGCCGCCGGAGCGTGGACGGGCACCCTCGGCAGCGGCCCGTCGGGCGAGTAGGTGCGCACGACGTGGTAGGAGCACATGTCCAGGCAGTGGTCCGCGTGCAGGTGCGACAGGCAGATCGCGTCGACGTCGTAGAGCCCCAGATGGCGCTGCAGCGCGCCGAGGGAGCCGTTGCCGAAGTCGAGGAGCAGCCGGAAGCCCTCGGCCTCCAGCAGATAGCACGACGAAGGGCTGTCCGGGCCGGGGAAGCTGCCCGAGCACCCGATGATCGTCAACTTCACGCCGACCTCCCCATGTCGGACTCGTCCCCGACCGGCGCGAGCTCGACCGCCTGGATCTCCGGGCCGAGGAACCGCTGACCCAGCTCCTCGAACAGGACGGTGTCGCCCGTGGCCGCGAAGCGATGACGGGGTTCGCCCGCCCCGTTGGCGAGTCCCCGGTCGTGCAGGACACGGTAGACGTCCTTGGCGGTCTCCTCGGCGCTCGACACGAGGGTGACCGCGTCTCCCGCCACATAGGACAGGGCGCCTGTGAGCAGCGGGTAGTGCGTGCAGCCCAGGATGAGGGTGTCGCATCCCGCGTCCTGGATGGGTTTCAGATACCCGCGGATGACGTCGATGAGCTCATCGCTCATCGTCTCGCCCCGCTCGACGAACTCCACGAGGAGCGGAGCCGCGACCCCCACGAGTTCGACGTGCGGCGCGGCGGCGAAGGCGTCGTGGTAGGCCATCGATTCGATCGTGGCCCGCGTGCCGATCACGCCGACTCTGCCGTTCCTGGTGGCCCGCACGGCCCGTCGGGTGGCGGGCTGGATCACCTCGACGACCGGCACCCGGTATCGCTCCCTGGCGTCCCTGAGCACGGCGGCGGTGGCGCTGTTGCAGGCGATCACCAGCATCTTCACATCGTGCTCGACCAGGTGGTCCATGACCTCGAGCGCATACCGCCGGACTTCGGCGATGCTCTTCGGCCCGTACGGCTGCCGCGCCGTGTCGGCCACGTAGAAGATCGATTCGTGGGGCAGTTGGTCGAGGATGGACCGGGCGACGGTCAGTCCGCCGACGCCGCTGTCGAAAATCCCGATCGCCCCGCTGTTGTCCGGCACGCTTCCCAAGGTTAGGGGATCATGCACGGCCACTCACGGTAAGAATCCTCACAACCCCCGATCCCTTGGCGTGATCATGCAGAGATTCGGCGGCGCCACCGCCGACCTGCGACTCCCCCGCCCGTGATCATGCACAGGTTCGAGAAAAGCGTCTCGACCAGCGGAAACGCACATCGTGATCATGTGCAGGTTCGAGAAAATCGCCCGGACCAGCGGAAACACCCGCCGTGATCATGCACCGAGGCGCGAATCCCGCACGGAGGGGGTCAGCCTCGTCCGACCCGCGCGAGCTGGCGAGACTGGGCCACGAGGCGGCCGGCCGAGTCCCACACCTCGACGTCCTCGTCGAACCAGCCTTCGCTGATCAGCCTTCCGCTGCCCAGCAGGGTCAGCCACCCGGGGGCGGGAAGCGCGCGCAGATGCCACGTCAGCTCCACCGTGGGCGCCCACCCCCTCGCTCCCGCCGAGAACACCACCGGCGGCAGCGCGTCGACGGCGAGGGCGAGCACGAACGGGTCGGGGTCCTGCGGCTCGGCCAGCCGGAAATAGGCCCGCGACTCCGGCCGTCCCGTCGGCTCTCCAGCGAGCCATCCGATGGTCGGCGGATCGAATCGCAACTCCATCTGCGCGTTCAGGTTCATGTTCGATTCCGGCTTGGGATCCGGAAGTTGCACACATTCGGACAAATCAGGCATGCGATTGGCGGGCTCGCCCGTCCATTCCGGGGTGGCGGCCGGGTCCAGCGTCGCCGTCGTCACCAGGGTGTCGATGAAAGGCCTGCCGTCCTGCACCAGCGTCGCCCGGGTCATCGTGGCCGTCCTGCCCGACTTGAGGCGTTCGATCTTCACCGTGGCCGGTCCTGGGCTCGCGGCCCGCAGAAACTGGGCACTCGTCGACACCGGATGCTCATGCGGCGACTCGTCCACCACGGCACGCAGGACGGCCGCCAGCAGGTACCCGCCGTTCAGCGGCCCGCCGATCGAATAGCCGCCGTCGAGACACACGTCATAAGTCGCGTCGTCGACCCGGATCGCCTGCGTCGCCTCATCGAACTTGGTCACAACGCTCCTCGCACGAAAGCCTCAACCGAACCTTGTTCTAGTGAGTACTTTAGCGGAGGTCCACGCCTTGTCACGAATATGTGACGCAATCAACTTATTGACCGGCTTTTCTCTATTTGACCGGCATAATTACGTAGATCATCTAAAAGTACATACGGGGCGTGAACTATGTCTGCCGATACTCCTCCGGGCGCTTCATTCCCGGAGAATCCGGACCCTGACCGGACCATCGAACACCGGACGCCGCAACCATGGCAGGCGGCCACGAACGATGCGCACACCCAGCAGTTGCCGTACGGCGCGGCCGAGGAACTCGGGTTCAACGTTCCGGGCGGGACCGAAGACGCTCCGGCCAAGCGCGGCCGCGGCTGGCTGATCGCGGCCATCTCGGCCCTGTTCGTCCTCATACTCGGAGGCGGCGGCGTTTGGGCGTTCTCGCAGCTGAACGGTGGGGGAACGCAGCCGCAGGACGTGCTGCCCGGCAACGCCATCGCCTACCTCCGGCTGGACCTCGACCCCGCGGCCAACCAGAAGGTGGCCCTGCTGGCCATCGGCAGGAAGTTCCCGGGGATCAGGGACTCCCTCAGCGACGACGACCCGCGCAAGGCCCTCTTCGAGGCCATCAAGGGCGACTCCCCCGACCTGGCGAAGGTCGACTACGCCAAGGACGTCGAGCCGTGGCTCGGCGACCGTGCCGGCCTGGCCGTACTGCCTCCCGCAGGGGACGGCAAAGATCCCGACATCGCGGTTGCCGTACAAGTGAAGGACGAGGCCGCGGCGCGGGACGGCATCGCCAAACTCGGCGCCGAGGACGAGTTCGGGCTCGCGTTCCGCGACGGTTACGCGATCCTGGCCAAGACGCAGGCGGCGGCCGACGGGTACGCCAAGGCGGCGACGCTGGCGCAGAACGCCGAGTTCGGCGGTGACACCGCTGCCGTCGGCGAGCCCGGCGTGATGTCGTTCTGGATGAATCTCGGCAAGCTGGCCGCCATGTCGGGCGCCGAGGCCCAAGGCCTCAACGCGTCGACGCTGGAGTCGATCAAGGACACGCGCTTCGCCGGCGCCCTCCGGTTCGACGACGACTACGCCGAACTGGCGGCGATCACCAGGGGCGGACAGCCCACCCAGATCGACGCGCAGCCGGTCAAGATCGCGGAGCTGCCCGCCTCGACCGTGGGCGCCGTGTCGTTGTCGGGCCTCGGAGACGGCTTCGCCAAGCAGTGGCCGACGATCCAGCAGGCGGCCCAGGCGAACCCCGACGGCCAGGTCTTCACCAAGAGCCTCGAGCAGTTCCAGCAGCTCTACGGCCTCTCGATCCCGGACGACGTCGTCACGCTGCTCGGCAAGAGCCTCACGATCGCGCTCGACCAGGAGGGATTGGACGGGCAGCAGCCGAACGTCGGCGCGGTCCTCACGACAGACCCGGTCAAGGCGCAGGGGATCGTGACCAAGCTGGAGGGGATCCTCGCCGGCTCCGGCGCCCCGCTGCGACTCGCCACGAAGCCCGGCGACGGGCAGCTCGTGGTGGCCAGCTCACCGGAGTACGCGGACAAACTGAGCACGAAGGGCACCCTCGGTGACAGCGAGTCCTTCAAGCTGGCCGTCCCCGAGGCCGACAAGGCGACCTACGCCATGTACGTCGACCTCGACAAGCTCGAGCCGCTCTACCTCGGCGGCATGAAGGACGACGAGAAGGCCAACGTGCAGGTGCTTCGCGCGGCCGGGCTGAGCGGGAGCTACGCGGGGAGCACGGAGATGACCCTGCGCGTCCTGTTCAACTGATCGTCCGGCTGACGTTCAGCCGACCCGGAAAGCCCGCGACCCCGGTATGTGATCCGATCACATACCGGGGTCGTCCGTTTTCGTGAGCCTGTGCATGATCACGAACAACGTAAGCGCAGGCCGGCGCCCACTTTGCCGAATCCGCGCATGATCACGCCCGGTGAAAGGCCAGGTCAAGAGCCGTTTCACCGAAGGTGTGCATGATCACGCCCAGAGTTGGCCGTCGAGGCGGTCTTCCGCCTCGTCGAGAGTGCCCTCGTAGGCCCCGGTGGACAGGTACTTCCAGCCCCCGTCGGCGACGATGAAGACGATGTCCGCCCGCTCCCCCGCCTGTACGGCCTTGCGCGCCAGCCCGAGCGCGGCGTGCAGCGCACACCCCGTCGAGATGCCCGCGAAGATGCCCTCGACGGCCAGCAGTTCCCGGGTCCGGCGCAGCGCGTCGGCCGACGTCACCGAGTAACGGGTGGTCAGCACGGTCTCGTCGTAAAGCTCGGGGATGAAGCCCTCGTCCACGTTGCGAAGGCCGTAGACCAGCTCGCCGTACCGCGGCTCGGCGGCGACGATCTGCACCCCGGGGGCGTGCTCGCGCAGGTAGCGCCCGACGCCCATCAACGTGCCCGTGGTGCCGAGCCCGGCCACGAAGTGGGTCACCGTCGGCAGGTCCTCGAGGACCTCCGGGCCGGTGGTCTCGTAGTGGGACCGCCAGTTCGCCGGGTTGCCGTACTGGTAGAGCATCACCCAGTCGGGATGCTCCGCGGCCAGGCCCTTGGCGACCCGGACGGCCTCGTTAGACCCCCCCGCCGCCGGCGAGGAGATGATCTCCGCGCCGTACATGCGCAGGAGCTGCCGGCGCTCCTCCGAGGTGTTCTCCGGCATGACGCAGATGAGCCGGTAGCCCTTGAGCCGGGCCGACATCGCGAGGGAGATGCCGGTGTTGCCCGACGTGGGCTCGAGAATCGTGCACCCGGGCGTGAGCAGGCCGTCCTTCTCCGCCTGCTCGATCATCCAGAGGGCGGGACGGTCCTTGATCGACCCGGTGGGGTTCCGGTCCTCGAGCTTGGCCCAGATCCGCACGTCGTCGGACGGCGAGAGCCGGGGCAACCCGACGAGCGGCGTGCGCCCCACCGAGTCGATCAGCGAGTCGAAGCGCATCGCACGCGGCCTCTAGCGAGCGCCGCCGGCGACGGCGGGCAGCACCGTCACGGTGTCGCCGTCGGCGACCGGCGTGCCGAGCCCGCCGAGGAAGCGGACGTCCTCGTCGTTCAGGTAGACGTTGACGAAGCGGCGCAGGCCGGCGTCGTCCACCAGGCGCTCTCTGAGGCCCGGGTGGCGTGCCTCCAGGTCGCCGATCAGATCGGCGAGCGTGGCGCCCGTGGCGTCCACGGCCTTGGCGCCGCCCGTGTAGCTACGCAGGATGGTCGGAATGCGAACCTCGATGGCCATCGCGGCTCAGTCTCCTTGATCAGTGGTCGTCGTCATGATGCTGGACACCCACCTGATTGGAACATGGTCAGGCGGGACGGGATTCCGTCCCTGGGACGGAGATTGTCAGCGACAGTCGTAGACGACGACGGAGGGGGTGTGCGCGAAGAGAAACCTCTGCAGGGCAGCGAGGGACGACGCGGTGCGGATGTCGTCACGAGGCATGGGAGAAGTCTATCCGTAGGCCTCGACGATCTTCACGTCCTCCTCGGTCACGACGCCGTCGAGGATCCGGTAGGAGCGGAACTGCGGCTCCTCGGAGGCAGTGGAGACCAGGACGTAGTGGGCGTCCGGCTCGGAGGCGTAGCTGACGTCCGTACGCGAGGGGTAGGCCTCGGTCGCGGTGTGCGAGTGGTAGATCACCACCGGCACCTCGTCGCGGTCGTCCATGTCGCGCCAGACCCGGAACTGCTCGTGGGAGTCGAACCGGTAGAAGGTCGGGGAACGCTCGGCGTTCTCCATCCGGATGAACCGCTCGGGGCGGTCGGACCCCTCCGGCCCGGCCACGACCCCGCAGGCCTCGTCCGGGTGGTCCTCGCGCGCGTGAGCGACGATGGCGTCGACCAGCTCACGTGAAATCGTCAGCATGCGGGAAAACTACCAAAGGGCCCGGACAAGGGTGTCCTGCAGGTAGGTCAGCCAGTCGTAGGTCACGAACGCCGGATAACGCGGGTCGTCCTCGGACATGCCCGCGATCTCCTCGTGGACCTCCTCGGTCACCTCGAGCCGGACGCCGAGCGCGAGGCGCACGTCGTTGATCGCTCGCAGCCAGGCCTGGGCCTGCTCGGCGGTGAGCTGCACCGTCCCCGGCTCCACCGTCTCCAGCAGGGTCGCGGCGTCGGCCCGCTTGCCGTCGCGCAGCGTCGCCTCTGTGTACCGGCGGAACTCCCCCGCCGCCTTGTCGTCCTCCGCGTACGCCGCGGGGAACAGCCGGGCCAGCACCGGATCGGACGGCGCCTCCGCGGATCCGATGCCCAGGGCCCGCTCGATGGGGTCGTCGCCCGTCTCCCCCGGCTCAACCAGGTCGAGGATCTGGGAGACCAATGCGACGAGCAGGGAGACCTCGCCGGCGTCGAGCCTCACGGACACGCCCTTGCCCGATGCCCTGAAACCCGTGCTCATCGGCCCGGCTCCCGCCCGTTCGAATCGCCTGTCACGTCAGGAGTCCTGCTGCACGGTGGCCCACAGGCCGTAGGAGTGCAGGATCTGGACGTCCCGCTCCATCTCTTCGCGGGCGCCGCTGGCGACCACGGCCCTGCCCTTGTGGTGGACGTCCATCATCAGCTTCTCCGCCTTCTCCCGCGGGTAGCCGAACACCGCTTGAAAGACGTATGTGACATATGACATTAAATTGACCGGGTCGTTCCAGACGATCGTCAGCCAGGGCACGTCAGGCCGCACGTCCGACGACGGACGCTCGACCTCGGCCGGAGCGGTGCTACCCACAGGACCATCCTGCACCACGCCGGTCGTAGTCTTCGACACGTGCGGACGACCGTGGGCTCTGCCCTGCTGACCGATCAGTACGAGCTGACGATGCTCCAGGCCGCCCTTGCCGATGGCGCGGCGCATCGGCGGGCGGTCTTCGAGGTGTTCGCCCGGCGGCTGCCCGGAGGGCGCCGATACGGGGTGGTTTCCGGGATGGGACGCTTCCTCGACACGCTGGAGGAGTTCCGGTTCGAGGAATCCGATCTCGACTTCCTCCGCTCGGCGCGCATCGTCGACGAGCCGACTCTGGCGTTTCTCGCCGATTACCGGTTCTCCGGAAATGTGTACGGCTATCGCGAGGGCGAGGCCTACTTCCCCGGTTCGCCGATCATGGTGGTGGAGAGCACGTTCGCCGAGGCGGTGCTCCTGGAGACCGTCGTCCTGTCGATCCTCAACCACGACTGCGCGATCGCGTCCGCCGCTTCGCGGATGGCCCACGCGGCCGGCGACCGGCCGCTGATCGAGATGGGCTCCCGCCGCACCCACGAGCTCGCCGCCGTCGCCGCGGCCAGATCGGCCTATCTGTGCGGCTTCGGGTCGACCTCCAACCTCCGGGCGGGCCAGATGTACGGCGTGCCGACGGCGGGAACCGCGGCCCACGCGTTCATCCTGCTCCACGACTCGGAGGAGGACGCCTTCCGCGCCCAGCTCCAGTCCCTCGGGTTGGGCACGACCCTGCTGGTCGACACCTACGACGTGGCGAAGGCCGTACGCACCGCCGTGGAGCTCGCGGGATCCGACCTCGGCGCCGTCCGGATCGACTCGGGCGACCTGGCGGCGGCGGCCCTGGACGTGCGTCGGGCGCTCGACGCCTACGGTGCGGAGAACACCAGGATCATCGTGACCGGCGACCTGGACGAGTTCTCGATCGCCGCCCTGGCCGCCGCTCCGGTCGACGGATACGGCGTGGGCACCGCCCTGGTAACCGGATCCGGCTGCCCGACGGCCAATCTCGTCTACAAGCTGGTCGCCCGGGAGGACGCCTCCGGCAGGCTGCAGCCGGTCGCCAAGCGGTCCGTCGGCAAGCCGAGCAAGGGTGGCCGCAAGTGGGCCTACCGGGCGACGGCCGCGGGCACGGCCACCGCGGAGATCGTCACGTGTGCGCCGGCCGAGTCCGGCGGGCGCCCGCTGCTGGCCGAGCTGGTCAGGGAGGGCAAAGTGGTCGGCCGGGAGCCCCTGGAGGCCGCCCGCGATCGGCATCGTGCCACGCTGGCCGAGCTGCCTCTCGCCGCCCACAGCCTCTCGCCCGGCGACCCCGCCGTCCCCACTGTCTTCAACTGATCACATCGAGGCCGGCGCGTGATCGTTCGCGCCGGCGCCCCTCCCTCGTCGTGAGGAGACCGAATGAGAACCGCGCTCGTCGTCGTGGACGTCCAGAACGACTTCTGCGAGGGCGGCAGCCTCGCCGTCAACGGCGGGGCCGAGGTGGCCGCCGCGATCACCCGGCACACGCGGGAACACGCGTACGACCACGTCGTGGCCACCGGCGACCGGCACATCGACCCGGGAAGCCACTTCTCCGCCAAGCCCGACTACGTGGGCACCTGGCCGGCCCACTGCGTCGCGGGCACCCCAGGAGCCGACTTCCATCCCGCCTTCGACACCGCGGTCGTGGAGGCGGTCTTCAGCAAGGGAGCACACGAGGGCGCCTACAGCGGGTTCGAGGGCACCGACCCGTCAGGCGTGGGCCTGCGCGAATGGCTCACCCGGCACGACGTGGAGGCCCTGGACGTCGTCGGGATCGCCACCGATCACTGTGTCAGGGCGACCGCGCTCGACGGCGTGCGCGACGGCTTCACCGTGCGGGTCCTGCTCGACCTGACGGCCGGAGTCGCCCGCGACACTACCGAACGGGCCCTGAGGGAGCTCTCAGAGGCCGGAGTGGAGCTCGTCGGCTCGCCTGTGGTGCGGCCTTGACCGCCGGCTGCACCGTCGGCCGCGCGGGATCGCCTCCGCTCCCCTGACCGGCCCAGACGTCCCACGCCCCGCCGACACTCCGGTAATGGGACCTTCAATGCCTTCACCACGATGCGTCATGGGTGTATTACGGAGAGCGACGTCTCCTCGTGATTGGCATCCTCGATGTTCGCGTTCGTGCTCGGCCTGTCCTGGCTCATCCTGACCCCGGTGTGCGTCTGGCTGCTCTTCGGCCGCGGCCACCGCGGGCCCGCCCGTGCGGCGGCCGCTCTCACCCTCGCGGGGTTGCAGGGGGGAACGCTGCTCATGGGTTTCCTCGAGGAGCCTCCCCCGTCGCTGGTGACGGTGCCGCTCGCCCGCCCGGCCGGCTCCCCGTCCCATGCCGTCTCTCGTGACTCCGCCGCCACGCCCCGGCCGTCGCACAGCGCAGGTTCCTGCCCCGTCCGCGCGCTCGCCCCCGAGTCCGTACGGCTCACGCGAAGCGGGACCGATGTCGACGGCATGACGGTCTACTGGGACGCCGCCCCCCATGAGTGCGGGACGGCCTCGGTGGCCCTGCGGCCCGTCGGCCGGCGATTGCGGATCTGGCTGGAGGAGGGCGCTGCCGACCACCACAAGGGGGCGCGTACGCTCCCCGTCACCGTGGCGGACGGCCAGGCGTCGCTGGACCTGCCGCTCAGCCCGCCGCTGCGCCTGCGCACGCACTACGTGGCCATCGACGCCCGGACCGGCCATCGCATCCCGCTGAAGCCCGGGACAGCCGCGCCGGCCGGGGCATGACAGACAGCCGGACATGTCAGACGGCCGGACCTAGCGGCGGCCAGGCATGACGGCAGCCGTTGGACCGCCGGTCCCATGCGACTGCGGCGGCCGGGCCCTGCGCGGGCCCGGCCCACGGCTCACTTGCGCTGGGTGGCCCACTTGCGGATCATCGCGATGCGTTCGCGAATCTGCTCCGCGGAGGCCTGGGCGATCGCCGGCCCCCCACAGGACCGGCGCAGCTCGGCGTGGATCACGCCGTGCGGCTGACCGGTGCGATGGTTCCACGCCCCCACAAGCCCGTTGAGCTCCTTGCGCAGCTCGTGCATGAGCTCATGCGGGGCGAGCGCGGGTTCGGAATCTTCTGCGGGCTTCACCTTGCGCTTGGCCGCCTGCTGGTCGGCCTGCCGCTTGCGCAGCAGTGACGCGACCTGGTCCGGCTCCAGCAGCCCGGGAAGGCCGATGAAGTCCTCCTCCTCCGGAGAGCCCGGCGCCGCGGCGGTCCCGAACTCGCCGCCGTCGAACAGGACCCGGTCGAAGGTGGCCGACGCCTCCAGCGTCTGGAAGGGCAGCTCGTCCCCCAGCGCGTCAGGTTGCTTCTTCTCCTGTTGTGCCTGCTCGAGGAGCAGGTCGTCGAGCCCGTCCTCGTCGCGGCGGCGGCCCAGCACGTGATCGCGCTCGGCCTCCATCTCGGAGGCGAGGCCCATGAGGAGGGGCACCGAGGGCAGGAAGACCGAGGCGGTCTCCCCACGTTTGCGCGCCCGGACGAATCGGCCCACCGCCTGGGCGAAGAACAGCGGGGTCGAAATGCTCGTGGCGTAGACGCCCACGGCGAGCCGCGGGATGTCGACGCCCTCGGAGACCATCCGGACCGCGACCAGCCAGCGCGCCTCGGAGCCGGCGAAGTCCTTGATCTTCTTGGATGCGCCTGGGTCGTCGGAGAGCACGACCTGGGCGCCTTCTCCGGTGACGGTCCTGATGTGCCGGGCGTAGGCGCGGGCCGACTCGTGATCGGACGCGATGACCAGGCCGCCCGCGTCGGGCATGCCGCGCCTTACCTCGGTGAGCCGCCGGTCGGCCGCATGGATGACCTGACGGATCCAGTCGCCCTTGGGATCGAGCGCGGCCCGCCAGGCCTGGGAGAGCTGGTCCTTGGTGAGGGGGGTGCCGAGCGTGGCCGTGATCTCGTCACCGGCCCGCGTGCGCCACTTCATCTCGCCCGAGTAGGCCAGGAAGATGACGGGCCGGACGACGCCGTCGGCCAGGGCGGGACCGTACCCGTAGGAGTAGTCGGAGGCACTCCGCATGGCGCCCTCGGCGTCCTCGACGTAGGACACGAAGGGGATCGGGCTGTCGTCGGACCGGAAAGGCGTGCCGGTCAGGCCCAGCCGCCGGGTCGCGGGCTCGAACGCCTCCCGGACGCCGTCGCCCCACGACTTGGCGTCGCCCGCGTGGTGGATCTCGTCGAAGATGACGAGCGTCTTGCGCGCCTCCGTGCGCGCCCGGTGGAGGGCGGGATGCATCGAGACCTGCGCGTAGGTGATGGCGACGCCGATGTAGTCGCGCGAGGTCGCGCCCTGGCTGTTCTTGAACTCGGGGTCGATGCCGATGCCGACCCTGGCCGCGGCGTCGGCCCACTGCCGCTTCAGGTGCTCGGTGGGCGTGACGATCGTGACGGCCTTGATGATCCCGCGGGTGAGCAGCTCGCTGGCGATCCGCAGCGCGTACGTCGTCTTGCCGGCTCCCGGCGTCGCGACCGTGAGGAAGTCTCTCGGCTCACGTTGGAGGTAGAGGTCGAAGGCCTCCTGCTGCCAGGCACGCAGCTTGGTGGCGGTGCCCCAGGCGGCGCGATCAGGGTAGGAGGGGGAGAGATGGGACGCGGCCGAAACGCTCAACGACGCCTCCCCGCGCTCAGGACAATGATGTTTCTATCGGTTCGCTCCCTCACAGTGACCTCAGGGTAGTGGGACCCACCGACAAGACGTGCCGAGCCGACGAGATTCGAGCCACCTCCCGCCTCCTGTGGTATGGGCATCCGCGCAGATCAGTGCACGCCCGCCATGACCGTCTCGATGTCCGCACGTGAGCGGGGATCGTCGGGGTGGGCGAGGCCGAGCAGCACGGTGCTCTTGCCGTCCGGACGGGTGAGCAAGGTCACTCTCATGAAGGCCGGCTGGTTCACGACGTCCCGATACTCCGCCCGGACCGCCCGCGTGTGGCCGGGCCGTCCGCCGATCGTGACGTCGCGGTCGTCGACCACCGTGACCTCGTCGCCGTGGAGCAGCAGCTTGGCGTAGAGGTCGCTCAGATCGCGGACCGCCGGGGCGAGGCCGGCCGGGTCCACGTGAACCTCCGGCCTGGCCATGACCGTCGCCAGGTCGCCCCGGGCGGCCACCGAGGTGAAGCCGGTCACCGGCGCGACCATGCCCTCGCTCCACTCGGACGGCAGCGAGTAGGAGACCCCCGCCAGTGGGTCGGCGACCATCGTCGGAGGCGCGGCCTCGCCACGACTGAGGATCACGAACACCGCCGCGGCGATGACGGCGGCGGCCGCGGCCACTGCGGCCCCCGCGACGAGAAGGCGGTGGAGCCACCGTGGAAGGCGGCGCGGCGGTTCGACGGGCGTGCCGTACCAGACGGCCGAAGGCGGGAGGTCGTCGTCAGGCGCGGGTTCGGCCCCGCCGGACGCAGACGCGGAACCCCCGGCCACGGGTACGGCGCCGCCGGACGCGGGCGCGGGGCCTCCGGGCGCGGGTCCGGGCGTGTGCGCGTCGTCGGCGGGCGGCCAGACACGGCGCGTCCACTGATCGTTCACGAGGCCTCCCGGAGCCGGGCCCGTGTGCGACCGATCCGGCGAACCGCAGATCGATCACGAGCGACCCGCGTCGCCATGAGCACTGCTGTGGCAGTTACTCACAGACAGGGTGGCACGTCAACGAAAATCCGGGCATTGCTATCGGATCTAGGCAAGCGAGACAGCCGGCCGGCGATACAGATCCCACATCTGGCGCATCCGCGCCGCCTGACCCGCGGTGAAGTTGGTCATGCAGCGATCCTGCGCGTAGTCCATGAAGTTGTGCACGGGATCCTGGCCCGGCTCGGTGCAGGTGTCCTTGCCGGCCGGGCAGCCGGTGGTCGGGTACGCCTCGGGCGGGGTGTCGTCGACCGAGTCCCCCGGGGCGGCGCAGCCGTTCTCGAAGGTGTGCAGCAGGCCGAGCCAGTGGCCGATCTCGTGGACGGCGGTGAACCCCTTGTCGAAGTCGCGCAACGGGCCTCCCGGCACGCTGCGCCAGTCGATGACCACGCCGTCCAGGGCCGGCTCGCCCTGGTACCAGTAGGGGTAGGTCGCGTACCCGAGGACGAGCTCCCCGAGCTGCGCGATGTAGAGGTTGAGCGTCTCGGGGCCGCCGACCCGCAGCTTGGTCTTGATGGCCGCCTCGTTGCCCAGCGGGTCGCGGAACCACTCCTTGCTGACCGTGTGGGTGATGCCGGCGAGCACGAAGCGCACCCCGGTGTCGACCCCGCCGAGCCTGCCCCCGTAAGCGGCGTTGAGTGTGTCCACCTGGCGCCGTACACCGGCGTCCGGCAGGCCGAGCGCACCGTCCTTGATCACGTGCACCCACAACGGCACGTTGATCTCGCCGGTGACCGGCACCCGGCGGCGCTCACCGGACTCCGCGAGCCGCCGCCGCACGTCGGCGGACATCCGCGCGATCTCCTCCGGCCCCGGCTCGCGCGGCTCGACCGCGTGCGTGAGGCCCCCGAGCCCGGGCCGCAGGGCCATGTCTCGAGAGGACTCCACGTCTCGAGCGGGCTCCGCGACCTCGCACTCAGCCGCAGACCAGGCCTCGGCCCGCTGCGGCCGACTGTCGGCGCGGGCTCCGGCCAGGGGACCGCCACCCAGCGTGAACAGGCATGCCATGAGGACGGCTGTCGCACACCGGGCCATCCGCTCCCCCGATCTTGCTGGTCAGGAGCTTGACGTTAGCCGTCCCGGGGGCGATCACTTCGCTTCGACACTCAGTCGTCGGAAGGTTTGCCCTTCGGCAGTCCCTCGTAGATCTCCTTGCATTCCGGACAGACCGGATACTTCTTGGGATCCCGGCTGGGCACCCACACCTTGCCGCAGAGAGCCCGGACCGGTGCGCCCGTCACATAGCTCTCGGTGATCTTGTTCTTGTCGGCGTAGTGCGAGAAGCGCTCGTGGTCGCCGTCGCCGTGCGACACGCGCGGCGTGACATCGCTCTCGGGAAGAATTTTCGTGCTGGTCACGAATACCGAGTCTACTGAGCGGAATGAGGCCTGACGCCGGGCCCGCGGCGGCGATCCGGTGACGGCTTCGCGGAGATCCCTGCGCGGCGCCTGCGCGTGCGGACCCGGAAACGAATGCGGCTCCCTCCCCTGACGGGGTGGGAGCCGCGCACGGAGATGATGCCGTCAGCCCACGTGGACGGGGGCGCCCTCCGTCTTGCGCCCCGCCCTGACGAACAGCGCCAGGATCGCGGCGATCACGGCCACGACCGTGCTCACGACGAAGCCGAGGTGCAGTCCGTCCATGAACGACAGGTGCGAGGCGTTGGTGATGACGCTCGCGACCGGCCCGGTGAGCCCGGGAGGTGCCATGCCGACCGACGCGAGCGACTTGAGGCCCTCCAGCTGGTCGGGAGGCAGGCCCGCGGCCGCCTGACCGAGATAGCCGGGCAGGACGCTCGACACCTTGGCCGCCACGATGGCGCCGAGCACGGCCGTGCCCAGGGCGCCGCCGACCTGCATCGCGGAGTTCTGCACGCCGCCCGCGACACCGCTGAGCTCCTCGGGCGCGTTGCCCACGATGATCTCAGTGGCTCCCACGAACACCGGGGACAGGCCGAAGGCCAGCAGCACGAAGGGGATCGCGCTGTCCATGAACTGCGCCTCGACGCTGAGCCGCGACATCAGGAACATGGCGAAGGCCGTGATCAGCATGCCGCCCGCGATGGTGACGCGGGGTCCCAGCTTGCCGATGAGGATTCCGGCGATGGGGGAGGCGACGATCATGCCGGCGCTCATGGGCAACATCCGCAGGCCCGACTCGAGCGGGGTGAGCCCGTGCACGCCCTGGAAGAAGAACGTGAGGAAGAACATCGCCCCGAACATCGAGAACGCCATAAGGATCATCAGGCCGGTGCCGATGGAGACCGAGACGTTGCGGAACAGGCTGAGCGGCAGCAGGGGCTCGTTCGCGCGCGCCTGCCAGAACAGGAACACCGCGCCGACGACGACGGCCGCCGCGAGGAAGGCGATGGTCCGAGCGTCGCCCCAGCCCCACTCGGGCGCCTTGATGATGGACCAGACCAGCGAGAACATCGCGATCGACAGGAGCACCACACCGAGCCAGTCGATCCTGGACAGCGTCTTCACCCTGCCGTTCCTGAGGACCCACAGGCCGAACGCCATCGCCGCCACGCCGACGGGCACGTTGATGAAGAAGACCGACTGCCAGCTCACGCGCTCGACGAGCAGGCCGCCGACGATCGGGCCGCCCGCGCTGGACAGGCCGATGATGGCGCCCCAGGCGCCCATCGCCATGTTCAGCCGCTCACCGGGGAAGGCGAGCCGCAGGAGGGCGAGCGCGGCCGGCTGGAGCAGCGCGCCGAACAGGCCCTGCAGGACGCGGAAGGCGATCAGCATCCCGATCGAGGAGGTCAGGCCGATCGCCAGCGAGGTCAGGGCGAATCCCGCGACGCCGATGAGGAATATCCTCTTGTGGCCGAACAGGTCGCCGAGCTTTCCTGCGGTGATGAGGAAGACCGCCAGCGCGAGCAGGTAGCCACTGGTGATCCATTGCAGGTCCGACAGCGACGCCCCGAGTTCGACGCCGATGACCGGGTTAGCGATCGCGACGACCGTGCCGTCGAGCATCACCATGATGACGCCGAGCGAGACGGCGAGCAGCGTCAGCCACGGATGGGCCTCTCCATCGCCGTCACGCGTATCTGGTGGTACGGCTACTGCTTGAGCCATGAATGGGTCCCCCTTGGAAAGGCCGAGGATCTAGTCTCAGGCAACAGGCGTAATTTATGTCACCTCATGACAGATGACAAATCGTTTTATCCGACATACGGTGACATCTGACAGCATGTGAACTACCAGTTTCGAGCAGGTGACAACCGTGGGTCTGCGCGAGCGCAAGAAGGTGCAGACGCGAAACGCCCTGATCGACGCGGCTCTCGAGCTCTTCCTCACGCGGGGCTACGAGGCCACGACGATCGACCAGATCGCGGCACGTGTCGACGTGTCGCCCCGCACGTTCTTCCGGTACTTCTCCTCGAAGGAGGACGTCGCGCTGTCCGCGCCCGCCGACAGCCAGGACATCTTCCTGGCCGCGCTCGCGGCCCGCCCGGAGACCGAGTCTCCGTACACGGCGCTCAGCCAGGCGATGCGCACCATGGTCGCCACGCTGCGGGGCAAGGAGCCCGAGGACGCCGCACGGTTCATGAAGGCGCGGCAACTCGTGGAGGAGACGCCGGCGCTGCTGGCCGGCCAGATGCGCCTGCTCATGGAGAACGAGCAGCGGCTCGTCGCCGAGGTCGCCCGCAGACAGGGAACGGATTCCGGAGACCTGCTGCCGCAGTTCGTCGTCTCGGTCTTCACCGGCCTCGGAATGATCTGCTATCACAGCGGGACGCAGGGGCTCGACGTGATGGCCGAGCGCCTCGACGACGTGCTGACGCTGGCCGACCGGTCCCTGCGGCCGGGCTGGGACCTGGCGACGGCGGACACCTCGCCCTCCGCGACGGACTGAGCCGAGCGATTGAGTCGAGAAGCCGAGCCGGCCGACTGAGCCGATCGACTCGGTCGTCCGGCCGAGAGCCTCAGTTCAGCTGGGGGTCCTCGGGGAACGTGGCGACGAGGGCGAGATCACCCTGCTGCCGCCGCAGCACGGACCGCCACAGCGTGCCCGGATCGGAGTTGAAGGTGTCGCCCGGCTCCGAGTCCACGACGTACCAGGCGCCTTCCTCCAGCTCCGCCTCCAGTTGACCGCCCGTCCAGCCCGCGTACCCGGCGAAGATCCGCATCTGCGAGATCTCCCCCGCCAGGATCTCGGGCGGCGCGTCGAGGTCGACCGTGCCCAGGCGGGACGTCGTGGACCTGCCCTGCAGTTGCAACCTCCGCCAGCCAAGCGGCTCCTCGCCGCTCAGCACGGCCGCCAGGGCGAGTGCGCTGTCGGTCTGTACCGGCCCTCCCTCGAAGAGCACCGGCGGGCCGGAGACCAGGGGGTCCCACGAGGGAAGGACCTGCGTCACCGCGACCTCGCTCGGCCTGTTGATGACCACCCCGAGCGTGCCGCCGTCGTCGTCGTGCTCCAGGACGAGGACGACACTTCGCCGGAAGTTGGGGTCCTCGAGCAGAGGCGTCGCCACGAGCAGCCGGCCGACGTAGATCGCTTCCGCCATACCTCCCATCATGAAGGAGGAATGCCGATTAGTGCACGCCACCCCCGATTCCACCTCGGACGTCACCGACCGTACGGCGGGGGTCGCCACCGGTGGCCGGCGATCAGGCCTCGGTGAACCCCCGCGCCTTGCCGCCGGCCGACTCGCGCACGGCCGCCGCGACCGCGTTGGCCACGTCCGGGTGGAAGACGCTGGGGATGATGTAGTTCGGTCCGAGCTCCTCGCTGGTCACGACCGCGGCGAGCGCCTTGGCCGCCGCCAGCAGCATCTCCTGGGTGACACCGTTGGCCTGCGCGTCGAGCAGCCCGCGGAAGACCCCGGGGAAGGACAGGACGTTGTTGATCTGGTTCGGGTAGTCGGACCGGCCGGTGGCCACCACGGCCGCGTGCTCGCGGGCGTCGTCGGGCGACACCTCAGGCTCGGGGTTGGCCAGCGCGAAGACCACCGCGCCCTCCGCCATCGCGGCGATGTCGTCGGCGTTGAGGATGCCCGGCGCCGACACCCCGATGAAGACGTCGGCGCCCTTGACCGCGCCGCGCAGGTCGCCCGCGTATCCGTCCGCGTTGGTGTGCTCGGCGATCCAGCGCAGCGAGTCGTCCAGGTCGTCGCGCCCGAGATGGACCGCGCCCAGGTAGTCGCACACGACCACGTTGCGGGCACCCGCGGCCAGCAGCAGCCGGAGCACGGCGGTGCCGGCCGCGCCCGCGCCCGCCAGCGCGATCCGGACGTCCTCGATCTCCTTGCGCACGACCTTCAGCGCGTTCGTCAGGGCCGCGAGCACCACGATCGCGGTGCCGTGCTGGTCATCGTGGAAGACGGGGATGTCGAGCAGTTCGCGCAGCCTGCGCTCCACCTCGAAGCAGCGCGGCGCCGAGATGTCCTCGAGGTTGATGCCGCCGAACCCCGGAGCGATCACCTGGACGGTCCGCACGATCTCGTCGACGTCCTGGGTGTCGAGGCAGATCGGCCAGGCGTCGATGCCGGCGAAGCGCTTGAACAGCGCGGCCTTGCCCTCCATCACCGGGAGCGCGGCGGCCGGGCCGATGTTGCCGAGGCCGAGGACGGCCGAGCCGTCGGTGACGACCGCGACGGAGTTGCGTTTGATCGTCAGGCGGCGGGCGTCCTCCGGGTTGCGCGCGATGGCCAGGCTGACGCGCGCCACACCCGGCGTGTACGCCATGGACAGCTCGTCGCGGTTGCGCAGCGGGACCTTCGACTGCATCTCGATCTTGCCGCCGAGGTGCATGAGGAACGTGCGGTCGGACACCTTGTGGATGGTGACCCCTTCGACCGCGCCCAGGCTGTCCACGATCGCCTGGGCGTGATCGGTGTCCTTCGCGGCGCAGGTGACGTCGATGCGAAGCTTCTCGTGGCCGGCGTTGGTCACGTCGAGGGCGGTCACCACCCCGCCGGCGTTCTCCACCGCGTGGGTGAGCAGGCTCACGGCCTTGCCCCCCGCAGGAACCTCAAGACGAACGGTGATCGAGTAGGAAACGCTCGGCACGGTGGCCACGGCAATCCGCTCCTTTGCGGGGGTGTCTCCTTGCCGTACGCGCTCGGTGCGGGCGTGTCGCCGGCTTGCCCGGCTGCCGCATCCGGCTCGACGGCATCGTGGATGTATTCCATCGTGCCATCCCCCGAAGGGTGATTCAGCCCACAGAGGAGGCTGCGGCCACGATGAGCTCCACGCACACGGACACCGGGATGACGGTGCTGTCCAGAACCATGTGGTACAGCCCGGGGTCGGCGGGGTCGCACCGGTAGAACTGCCGGACGTACGCCTTCCGCACCCGGTCGTTGTCGTTGACGATCCGCTTGGCCTCCTGCTCCGGGATGCCGGAGTACGCGGCCGTCTGCAGCACACGCCGCCGCAGCGGGCCGTCCAGCCGTACGTGGAGGGCGCCCGGATGATCGGCGAGCACGATCGCGCCGGCCCGCCCGAGGATCACGCCGCCGTGGACCCGGGCGGTCTCACGGATGACCCGCTCCGTGCGGGCCGCGAACTCGTCCGGCGTCAGCGGCATCCCCGCGGGGACGTAGAGCTCCACTCCCCCGAGAGTCACCGTCGGCAGCCGCATCATGCCGGTCAGGAGCCTGCCGAGGCCGCTCTCCGCCCGGTCGTCGTGCGCCAGCGCCTCCTCGAGCGTCACGCCGAGCTCACGGGCGACGGCGTCGGGGATGGCCCGGTCGACGAAAGGCACGCCCAGGCGCTCGGCCACCGCCGGCCCGATGACGCTGCCGCCCGTGCCGTACGTCGCGGAGATGGTGACGACTCGCACGTCCCTCCTCCTCTGCCCGCGCGGCGGGCGGGCGACCTGTCAGGCGGGCCCTCGGAACGCGGGGCGTCAGAACAGCGCGTTGGCGAGGTTCCGCCGCGCCTTGGAGACCGAAGGGTCCTCTGCGGGCAGCGCGTCGAACAGGGCGAGCAGGTGACGCCTGGCCTTGTCACGGTCGGCGCCGCTCGTGCGCCGGACGAGCGCGACGAGCCGGTCGAAGGCGTCGTCCACCTTTCCGTCGAGCGTCTCGAGATCGGCCGCCTGGATGTGCGCGTCGACGTCCGCGGGGTCTGCGGAAGCCCGGCGGATGACGTCGGCCGCGTCGAGGTCCTGGGTCCGGCGCAACAGGCCCACCCCGGCGAGGCCGATCCTGGCGGCCTCGTCGTCCGGCGACTTCGCCCGCAGGCGCTCGTAGGCCACGGCCGCCGCGTCGAGATCGCCCTTGTCCATGGCCTCGTCGGCGGCGAGGAGATCGGGGTCGATCCGCTCGGGCTCGCCCTCCTCCTGCGCCGGGGCGGGCTCGGCCAGCTCGACGCCGAGCTGCTCGAAGACCTGCGCCAGCGCCTGCCTCAGCTGCGACTCCGGCAGCGGCCCCTCGAAGAGCGGCATGAGCTGACCCTGCACCGCCAGGTAGACGGTGGGGATCGCCCGCATCCGCAGAGCCTGGGCGAGGTCGGGGCTGGCCTCCACGTCGACGCGGGCGAGCAGCCACGCTCCGCCTGCCTCCGCGGCCAGCTTCTCCAGCGTGTAGCTGAACTGCTGAACCTGTTCCGCCCGCGGCACCGTCGCCTCGATGATCACCGGGACGCTCATCGAGCGCTCCACGACATCGGCGTTGAAGGTGGCCGAGGTCGCCTCGATCACGTCCGTGGTCGCTCCTGGCCCTTCGGCCTCGCGCCGTGCCTGCGCTTCCAGAGCCTGCTTGCGCGCACCGAGGTCCACGGCGCCGTACAGGGATCCGGGTCGAGAGAAGTCCGCTGCCATACCCCCAATCCTGCCGTACGCGCGTGCCTGATCCGTGCCAACCCCGTCTCCTGGGCCTCTCATCCGGACAGCGGGGGTGTCCCCCCTGCACCGCGGTCAGCCGACCGGGCGCTGGATCGGCTGCCTCTCGGTCCGGTAGATGAGGGTGGTCTCCAGGTGGACGATCTCGGGGCGCACCAGGATCCGCTCGAGGATCATGCGGTGGAGGTGGTCGGCGTCGGGCACCGCGACGTGCACCAGAAAGTCCTCGGCCCCCGCCACGTGGAACAGCGCGATGGTCTCGGGGAGGCCGAGCACGAAGGCCCGCAGCGGGTCGACGAGCTGGCTGGTGTGCGGCCGGACGCGCAACGCGAGCAGGGCCTGGAGGGGCCGTCCCAGAGCCTTGGTGTCCACCTCGGCGCGGAAACCGGTGATCAGCCCTCGCCTGCGCAGGCCGCGCACCCGTTCCAGCGCCGTGGAGGGCGCGACGCCCACCCGTTCCGCGAGGTCCTTGTTGGGCAGGCGCGCGTCGTTCTGCAACTCCTCCAGAATGGCCCGGTCGATCGAATCCAGTTCGATGCTCATGGACAATCTCGCTTCTGAATTCGGCGCCTATGGCGTTCAGTCGTCCGAAGTGGTCATCATCCTGCCATGCAGCCGAACATGACGTGGGACGTGAAGGAGTTCACCCGGGCCGCCGAGGTCACTGTGGACGAACTGGCCGCCTATGTGGACCAGAGCCAGCGGGGCACGGCACCGGTGCTGCGCCGCCGCCCGCCCCGCGAACTGGCGGACGAGCTGGAGTTGGCGCGGTGGATCAGCGAAGGAGGCATGACGCCCGACGACTTCCGGCGCTTCCTCGGCGTCTATCTGCGCGAGGGCACCCGGCTGCACCACTCGGCCTACCTCGGCCACCAGAGCGCCGTTCCCGACTTCCCCGCCGCGCTGGCCGACTTCGTCCACGGCGCCACCAACAACCCGATGGCGATCTACGAGATGGGCGCGTCGGCCGCGACGGTCGAGTTCGAGGTGGTCCGCTGGATGCTCGCCAAGGTCGGATTCGGCGCCGGAGGCGGCGGCGTGCTCACGCATGGGGGCTCCCTGGCCAACCTGACCGCGATGCTCGCCGCACGCGCCGCCGCAGCGCCGGACGCCTGGACCGAGGGCGTCCCGAGAGACCTCGTCCTGCTGGCGGCCCCGTCTGCGCACTACTCGATCACCCGTGCCGCCGCGATCCTCGGCCTGGGCGAGCGCGCGGTCGTGCCGCTGGAGGTGGACGGCCTCGGCAGGATCGACGCCGCCCGCCTGCCGGCCGTACTGGACGGGGTGCGCCGGTCGGGACGGCGCCCGATGGCCCTGGTCGCCGGCGCGTGCGCCACCGGCACCGGCCTGTACGACGATCTGCGGGCGATCGGGGAATTCTGCGCGGTGAACGACGTCTGGTACCACGTCGACGGCGCGCACGGGGCCTCGGCCCTGCTCAGCGACGCGCACCGGCATCTGCTCGACGGAATCGAGCTGGCCGACTCGGTGATCTGGGACGCCCACAAGATGTTGCGGACCTCGAGCCTGGCGGCCGCCGTGCTCGTGCGCAGGGAACCCGACCTGGACGCGGCCTTCCAGCAGCAGGCCAGTTACCTGTTCTACGGCGACCAGGGGTTCGACCTGGCCGGCAGGGCCGTCGAGTGCACCAAGGCCGAGCTCGGCCTGAAGATCTTCCTCAACCTCGCGTGGCGGGGCGAGCGGGGCATGGGCGAGTACGTGGCCCGGCAGTACGAGACGGCCCACCGGTTCTGGGAACTGGCCAGGAACCGGCCCGGTTTCGAGTTCCCCTACGAGCCGGAGAGCAACATCGTCTGCTTCCGGTACGGCACGGCCGACCAGGCCGCCATCCGTGAACGGCTGATGGACGACGGCACGTTCCACCTCACCTCAGCCGAGATCGGCGGCGTCCGCCACCTCCGGGTGACCGTGATGGCCCCCGCCACCGACGACCGAACCCTGGATTCCCTCCTCCACCACGTCACCACCCTCCCCTCGGCGTGACCAACCCCCTTCCCCGCGACCGCACCCCCTTCCGCGTGATCATGCACAGATTCGGCGAGGCGGTCGCCGACCTGCGCCGCCACCGCCCGTGATCATGCACAGGCTCGCGGACGTGACCCGTGACCTGGCCCGACCCAGTTGGTGATCATGCACGGATTCGCTCGCATGCCGTACAACCTCGCGAAACCTTCCTCGCGATCATGCACAAGTTCGCGGACATGCCGCCCGACCTGCAGGAATCCCTCCCGCGATCATGCAATCGACACGACCGTGCATGGTCACGAAGTCGAGCCCTGCAGGCCAGACGGTCATTCACAGAAGCCGTGCATGATCACGAACCGGGGAACCGCAGGCCGGCCGCGCAATGCACGAACCTGTGCATGATCACGGGAGGGGTTCGGGCAGCCCATCGCGCAGATCCCCGCACCTGTGCATGATCACAAACATGGTTCGCCCAGCTCACGAAGCACGTCCGCGAGCCTGTGCATGATCACGGGCCGGGGGGCGGGGGTTAGAAGCGGGCGGGTTCTGAGTAGGTGCCCCATTCGTCGCGGAGGGCGTCGCAGATCTCCCCCAACGTCGCCTCGGCCCGGGCGGCCTCCAGCATGGGAGGGATCATGTTCTCGCTCGTCCGCGCGGCGGCGACCAGCCTCGCCAGAGCCGCGTCTACGGCGGCCTGGTCCCTGGCGGCCCGGCGCGCGGCCAGGACCCGCCGCTGCTCGACCTCGACCTCGTGACTGATCCGGAGGATCTCCAGGGGTTCCTCGACCGTCGCGGTGTGGCAGTTCACCCCGACGATCCGCTTGTCCCCCTTCTCCAGCTTCCGCTGGTAGTCGAAGGCCGCCTCGGCGATCTCGGACATGAACCAGCCGTCCTCGATTCCCCGGAGGATTCCCGAGGTCATCGTCCCGTCGGATCCCATCTCGCGGATTCTCGTGAAGATGTCCTCCGCCTCGGCCTCCAGCCTGTCGGTCAGCGCCTCGACGTACCAGGAGCCGCCCAGGGGGTCGACGACGTTGACGACCTCGGTCTCCTCCATGATGACCTGCTGCGTCCTGAGCGCGATCTCGGCGGCCTTCGCCGACGGCAGGGCGAGCACCTCGTCCAGGGCGTTGGTGTGCAGGGAGTTGGTCCCGCCGAGCACCGCCGCCAGCGCCTCCACGGCCGTCCTGACGATGTTGTTGTCCGGCTGCTGCGCCGTCAGCGAGACGCCCGCGGTCTGGGTGTGGAAGCGCAGCCACTGGGCCTTCTCGGTCCGCGCGCCGTACACATCGCGCATCCAGCGCGCCCAGATCCGCCGGGCGGCCCTGAACTTGGCGATCTCCTCGAAGAAGTCGATGTGCGCGTCGAAGAAGAACGACAGGCCCGGCGCGAAGGCGTCGACGTCGAGCCCGCGGGACAGGCCGAGTTCGACGTAGCCGAACCCGTCCGCCAGGGTGAAGGCGAGCTCCTGAGCGGCCGTGGACCCGGCCTCCCGGATGTGGTAGCCGGAGACCGACAACGGCTTGTACGCGGGGATCTCGGCGGCGCAGAACTCCATGAGGTCGCCGATCAGGCGCAGATGGGGCTCGGGGGCGAACAGCCACTCCTTCTGCGCGATGTACTCCTTGAAGATGTCCGTCTGGAGGGTCCCGTTCAGCTTGCCCGTCGGGACGCCCTGCCTCTCGGCCGCGACGACGTACATGCAGAAGATCGGTACGGCCGGCCCGCTGATGGTCATCGAGGTGGTGACCTCGCCGAGCGGGATGCCGTCGAACAGCTGGTCCATGTCGAGCGCCGAGTCGATGGCGACGCCGCAGTGCCCCACCTCTCCGAGGGAGTGCGCGTCGTCGGAGTCGCGGCCCATCAGCGTCGGCATGTCGAAGGCGACCGACAGGCCTCCCCCGCCGGCGCCGAGGATCATCTTGTAGCGCTCGTTGGTCTGCTGGGCGTTGCCGAACCCGGCGAACTGCCGGATCGTCCACGGCCGTCCCCGGTAGCCCGTCGGGTGGAGGCCCCGGGTGAACGGGAACTCGCCGGGCCAGCCGATGCGCGCGAACCGAGGATCACTGGTTGTGGGTCCGTAAACGGGGTCGACCTCCAGGCCGGAAAGGGTGCGGAACTCCCCCGCCCGCTTGTATGCGGCGTCGTACCGCGCCTGCCAGCGGGCCCGGCCGGCCTCGATGTCGGCGTCGCGCGCGTCCTTCGGGTCCATACGACCTCCAAAGTGTCGGATCCCAAAGAAATACTAGGACGTCCTACTACCCATCTCCAACGCCACGGCACCTCCATACGGAGCGTGACCTGACCATTCCATTTCGCATGCCGTCATGTCACACGTTGGTCGCAAATTCCAACGGATCTTTGACAAACAGGTGAAATCTTCAACCATGGTCAGGGCCCTCTCAAAGTCCACACGGAGGTGGATGTGAAGCGCGTCATAGTCGTCGTCGCAGCGACCGCGGTCGTCGCGACGACCTTGACGGCCCCGGCACAGGCGGTCGAAACCACGCGATCCGCTGCCGCGGCCCAAAAGGCCACGACCGAATACGTCGTTCTGTACAAGGAAGGCGCCAGCGCCGCACAAGCCCAGAATACGATCGAGGCGGCGGGCGGCAAGCTCGTCAAGGTCAACTCCGAGGTCGGCGTCGCCACGGTCAGCACCACCAACGCCGGCTTCGTCGGTGCGATCAAGAACAACGCGGCCATCGGTGGCGTCGCGCGCAACCGCACGATCGGCAGCGTGCCCGCCGACTCGGCGGCAGCGCGGAAGGTCGCCCAGACCAGGGCGGTCGAGCGGGAGGGCCGCGGTCACGGCTCCTCGGGCGACCGGCACAAGAGCACCAAGGACGAGCCGCTGTCCGACCTGCAGTGGGACATGAAGCAGATCCAGGCGGACAAGGCTCACAAGTACGAGCAGGGCGACAAGGGCGTCCTCGTCGGCGTCCTGGACACGGGCATCGACGCCTCACACCCCGACATCGCCCCGAACTTCAACAAGAAGCTGAGCAGGAACTTCACCGTCGACCTCCCGGCGGACGCCAACGGCACCGTGATCGACGGCCCGTGCGCGAGCGACCCGGACGGCTCCTGCAACGACCCCAACGACGTGGACGAGGACGGGCACGGCACGCACGTCGCCTCCTCGATCGCCTCGCCGATCAACGGCCTCGGCACTTCGGGCGTCGCGCCCAAGGTCTCCCTGGTCAACCTGCGGGCCGGTCAGGACTCGGGCTACTTCTTCGTCCAGCCCACCATCGACGCCCTCACGTACGCGGGCGACGTCGGCGTCGACGTGGTCAACATGAGCTACTACATCGACCCGTGGCTGTTCAACTGCGCCAACAACCCCGCCGACTCGCCCGACGAGCAGTTGGAGCAGCGGACGATCGTCTCGGCGGTCCAGCGGGCGCTGAACTACGCGCACAACCGCGGCGTCACCCTGATCTCGGCGGCGGGCAACGGCGCGACCGACTACACCAAGACGATCAGCGACGCCTCCAGCCCGGACTTCGCGTCCTTCCCCGGCCAGGCGGCGCGCACCCGTACGATCCCGCCGAGCTGCGTCTCCATGCCGAGTGAGGGCCAGCACGTGATCTCGGTGTCGTCGACCGGCATCAGCACCCGCAAGTCGTACTACTCCGACTACGGCAACGGCTACATCGACGTGGCCTCGCCCGGCGGCGACGCCTACGACACCCCCGGCAACACCCGGGACATCACCAAGGCGACCCTGTCGGCCTACCCCAAGTCCCTCGCCGTCGCCAACGGCGAGATCGACGCGAACGGGAACCCGACGGTCGACTACGTGGTCAAGGACTGCAAGGGCAAGGTCTGCGCCTACTACCAGTACCTCCAGGGCACCTCGATGGCCTCCCCCCGGGCGGTCGGCGTCGCGGCTCTGATCGTCAGCAAGTACGGCCACCGCGACCACCGGCACGGCGGCCTGACGCTCGACCCTGACGTCGTCGAGAAGGTCCTCAAGGGAACCGCCACGGAGAAGGCCTGCCCCAAGCCTGCGGCCTTCACCTACACCCGGATCCTCCCGACCGGGCAGACCGTGACCGCCACTCACACCTGTGAGGGCACGCTGGACAACAACGGCTTCTACGGCAGGGGCATCGTCAACGCCCTCCACGCCGTGGGCCGCTAAAGGCACGATCTCCGCACGACACTCGACGGCCACCGCTCCCCAGCGGTGGCCGTCCCCGTTTCAGGACGTCTTCCGGCGTGTGACAACGGCTCCGCTCAGGCGGCGGTGTCGACGTCGGGAAGCCGCTGCGAGGCGATGCCCAGGAGCAGTTCGGCGGCGCCGGCCGGTCGGCTGCCCCGCGCCCATACCGCGCGCAGCCGCCGATTCAGGTTCACCCCGGCCACCGGAACCTCCCGTACGCGGCCCTCGGCGAGGTCCTCCCGCACAGTGATCACGCTGAGCACCGCCGGTCCGACGCCCGCGGCCACCGCCGCACGCATCGCCGCGTTCGAATCCAGAACCATCAACGGCCGCGCCGGTTCGACGTCGATGCCGGCGAGGATGCGCTCCAGCGTCTCCCGGGTGCCGGATCCCGGCTCGCGGACGATGAGCGGTGTGCGGGCGAGCTCGGCCGGCTCGATCGGCCGGCGTCGCCGCACCCACGGATGATCCGGCGCGACCACGACGACCAGCCGGTCGGCGCCCACCTGCCGGGAGCAGAGTCCCGGCGGAACCGTGGGCGCCTCGATGAACCCGACGCCGATCTGGCCGCCGGCGGCCAACGCGGCCGCCTGCTCGGAGTTGGTCACCCTGAGGCTGACGCGGACGTCCGGCGACCGCTGCCGCAGAGCGCCGATCCACCGTGGCACGAAGTGCTCAGCCAGCGTCATGCTGGAGGCCAGCCGCAGGTCGTCGTCCTGGTCGGCGCGCAGCGCGGCCACCCCGGCCATCAGCGATTCCATCTCGGACAACACCCGGTCGGACCACTGGCACACCGCCTTGCCCTCCGTGGTGAGCGCCGAACCGCGGCTGCTCCGGTCCACCAGCGTCAGGCCCAGCCGCCGCTCCAGCATGGTCAGCCGCTTGCTCGCGGCCGGCTGGCTGATTCTCATCCGCTCGGCGGCCTGCCCGAGGCTGCCCAACTCCGCCACGAGGGTCAACAGCCGGAGGCTCTCCAAATCCGGCGGCGTCCCGCCCATAACCGCAGATTATTACGTCATTCCGGATTGACGGGTACCGGCCTGAAGCATCCCTGGCCAGGATCGTCGTGATGGCCTGTCCACCGGTTCCATACCGGGCGTGAGACCTGCGCCGACCGCCTCCTGTAGAGGCGGAACAGGGTCGACGAATATCCGGATCCAGGAAAAGCCGACTGCCGCCATCGATATCGGGCCCCTCGACGGCCACTTTCTTCCCGGCTGAACCATTCATAGAAAGCGAGCGACATGTCCCACCACCTCGATTCACCGATCGCCCGCAAGGACCCGCGCCTGGACATCACCGATCTCTACGTCTTCCGAGGAGAGCGCGGCACCGTCTTCGTGACGAACCACAGTCACTCGCTCGCCGGTGACGACGTCCCCCGGGGCCTGCATCCGGAGGGCACGTACGAGTTCAAGATCGACGTGGGCGGCGATGCCGTCGAGGATCTGACCTACCGCTTCACCTTCGGCGATCGCGACGAACAGGGAACGCAGGCGTACCAGGTGCGACGCCTCGCCGGCCCCGAGGCGCGCGACGCCTCCGCCGCCGGGACGCCGATCGCCCAGGGCCGTACCGGTGAGACCGTGGACCTCGACGGCGGCGGCCGGGCATGGGTGGGCGAGGCCGGTGACCCGTTCTGGATCGAGCCTGACGTCCTGCACGCGGTCGGCAAGGCGTTCCACGAAGGCACCACGGTCGATCTCTCCGGCTGGGACCCCGCGGAGGCGAAGAACGCGTTCGCCGGGCACACGGTCTACTCGATCGTGCTGGAGATCGCCGACGAGGAACTGCTGCCGGCGGCAGGACCGGACCGCAGGGTGGGCGTGTGGGGCCTGGCGTCCCTCGCCACAGACGCGGGAGGTCGGCGGCCGGTCAACCGGGCCGGCCTACCCATGATCCATCCGCTGTTCACCCAGTTCGACGAGGACCTCGGCGACAGGCTGAACACCAACCTGCCGGCCGAGGATCTGGAGATCCACGGCGCCACGGTCGCCGCCATGGTGTCCGGCGTGGTGCGGGCGTACGGCACCGCCGAGGATCCGGAGGACTACGCGCGGGCCGTCGTCTACAAGATCTTCCCCAATGTCCTGCCCTACACCATCGGCACCCCCGCGTCCTTCGGGTTCGCCGGGTGGAACGGCCGCTCACTCACCGACAACGCACCGGACGTCATGTTCTCCTTCGCCTGCGACATCCCGGTGACCATCGGCATCACCAGGCGGTCCGTCACGTCCGAGCCGACGCGAACCTTCCCCTACGTGCCGCCGGCGCCCTGACTCAGCCCCGCTGAGGGCGAACACGGACCCAGCCGTCACGCGAGGGGCGCCGCCCTGCCTGGACAAGGTCGGGTACGGAGCCCAGCCGTCACACGAGGGGCGCGGCCGGGATCTGGACTGAGGAGTGAGCGGGGAGCGAGGAACGAGCGACCCCGAACGACGAGGGAAGACCCGGCCTAAAGGGCGCCCCGAGCACGCGCGAGCGAAGCGAGCGCAATCAAATACAGCGAGCGCAATCAAACGCTGAAGTCGCCGGCCGCGACTCGGAGCGTCTTCAGCAGGTCGAACATCTCGCCAAGCTCGTCGTCGCCGTACATGCCCATGCCGAAGCCGGCCTCCATGAGGTCGGCGGTCGCCCGGGTCACCGCGTCGCGGCCCGCGTCGGTGATGTGGGCGAGGACGCCGCGGCCGTCCTTGGGGTTGCGCATCCGCTTGACCAGGCCGGCCTTCTCCAGCCGGTCGACGGTGTTCGTCACGCTGGTCGGGTGGACCATGAGACGTTCGCCGATCTTGGACAGGGGCAGGGCGCCCGCGCGGCTGAACGTGAGCAGCACCAGTGCCTCATAGCGGGCGAAGGTCAGGTCGTACGGCTTCAGCAGCGTGTCCAGCTGCGCCAGCAGGATCTGGTGGGCTCGCATGATCGACGTCACGGCGGCCATGGCGGACGACGGGCCGAACTTCTCGCGCCAGGTCTCCGCGGCGCGCTCGATCGGGTCGAACGGCAGGTTCAGCGGCCGGGAACCGCTGACCGGGAGCTGGCTTGAACTGGGCGGAAGGGACACAGCGATATACGGTATCGCGACGGCTTTCGTGATCGGCCCGCGCACGTAGCGTAACTGAATTCATTCCTTGACCCCAGAACTCCCTCCCTCAGGGTCACGCTCCGTTATGGTTGCCACGTCAAAAGGTGAGGCGGCGGCAAACCCGGTGGCCCGGGGAGCCCGGTCTGCTAGCGCAGGCTGTGGCGAGGCCGATGGAAGACCAGCGCCGGGGGGAACGGCGCGGTCCCACGCCCCGCTCACACAGGCACGGGGGGTGCTTGATGGGCAGCATGCCTGTCCCGGCGCGTAGCGCGCGCCGTATATCGACGAAGGCGTGGCCGGGGGCCGCGCTGGACCGTGGGTAACCACAGAGGCGTTTCACGCGAGGAGCTCAAGCACGGCACGGTCGTCACGGTGACCGTGTTGCTGGCGCTCGGGCTCGTCGTCGCGTGGAGCGCCTTGATACCCGGCTTCATGAGCTGGGACGACATCGTGATGGCGGTCATCGGCTCGCTCCGGCTCACGGGCCCGGTGGCCGCGGCTTTCGCGGCGTGGGTGGCGGTGCGCAAGCATCGCGCCAGCAGCGGCAAGGCCGTCACTCCGTGGCGGGCCGTCAAGGCCCCGCTCGCGATCCTCGTCGTCGTGACCGGCTCGTTCGCCACCACGGTCCTGGTGCTCGGGCTGCGTGCCGGTCTGGGCGAGCAACCGGGACGCCTGGTGCCCAGCGGCCTGGCGATGTGCGTCGCCTCGCTGGCTCTTTATGTGGTCGTGGGCTGGATCGTCGGCTGGTTGCTCCCCCTCATCGCCACGCCGGCGATCGCGGGTCTCGGCACCTATGTGCTGTTCACCTGGCTGGCCGGCAATTTCACCTGGGCCGACAGGCTCGCGCCCTCGACGCGGGAGCCGTACGACCTGTTCGAGGGGATGAGCACGACCGCGTTCACCGACCAGACGTTGTGGCTGCTCGGCCTGAGTACCGCGTTGCTGCTCGGCTGGGTGGCGCTCGTCACCGGGCGGATGCTCGCGCTCGCCGCCGCGGTGATCGCCGTCATGGCCGCGGGGACGGGTGCCGCCCGGCTGGTCACCGAGCCCCAGACCGTGGCGGCGAGCGAGCGCCTGGTCTACAGCTGCCAGGAGTGGCCGATCACGGTGTGTGTGCATCCCGCGATGCGTGCGGGTCTCACCGAGCTGGTGAGCTCGTTCACGACGATCGCGGCCAGGCTGGCGGGGACTCCGGCGGCGTTCAACCGGGTCGAGCAGCACTCCCCCGATGACGGCGACCAGGCGTACCCCGGGGTGGCCTTCATCCACATCGACGACCTGAACGACGGGTACGCCGACCGCGCCGCGGGCGAGTTCCTCGACCGGCTGGCCAAGCCGTGCCCGGGGACGGTGACCGCGGGCTATCGGGCGATCGTGATCTCGTGGCTCCGCAACGAGCCCCTCTCGGCGGGGCCGCTGCCCGAGCATCGGTACGCCGCGGTGTGGTTCTCCGAGCTGACCGAGACCCAGCGGCGCGACTGGCTGCGCATGTTCTATTCGGACTTCGTCTCGTGCGGGCTGCAGAGCAGGCACTTCGGCGGCGGCGCGAGGCAGGCGGACCCGAACATGACCGGGTACCCGGTCCACGACGACGCCCACTTCGCGCCCGTGTACCCCGTCGCGCCCAGCCCCGGCGGCTACCCGTCCCTTGCGCCCGTCGTGCCCTCGCCGTCCGGGCCGGCCGGGCAGGTCCCCGGCGGCGTACCCGCTCCGGTCGGAATCCCCGGAACGGGTACGGGGACGACGCCCGGGCCGGTCCCGGGATCCGGCGGCGGCACGGGGCAGGGCACCGGGCCGGACGGCGGAGCGGGCTCCGGAACCGGCGGCGGCGCCTCTCCCGAGCCCGGAGCCTCCCAGGGCCCGGGAACCGGCTCCGGGACCGTTCCCGACGCTCCAGGCAGCCCCGGCCCGGAGCAGGACCCGCCCCGGCGTGACGGCGGCGAGACGACGGGCACCCAGCCCGGCGAGGGCACGGGCACGGAGGGGGCCGGCCGGGATGGGGGCCAGGATTCGCGCCGGGGCACCGACTTCCGCCCGGGCCAGGAGCGCCTCCCGGGTGACCGCACCGCGCTGTCACCCGTGGGCGCCTCGGACGGCTTTCGCGGGCACCGCCATCATCACGATTTCCAGTGGTGAACCGGCCGTGCCAACCGTTTCCCAGGCGACCCAGGCGGCGATCACGTGGATGTGAGATCGGGAGAATAAGGGGAAGATGTCCTCCCGTGGACCGTCAGACCCGACCCCTCCCCACGCCGGACACCGACGAACCCGTCCCCCGGCGCCCACGTAGAGGCTGGCGACTGCTCGCCGGCTTCCTTTTCGTCATCCTCCTGGTCGTCGTGGGTGCACGCCTGACCTGGTCGTGGCTGAACCCGCTCGGGGAGGAGACCATCGACCGCAGCAGCCCGGTGCTGCTGAAGTCGATCCAGAATCTCAGCCGATACGAGGCCGCCACGGGCAACTTCCAGGTCATCGTGGACCTGGAGAAGGACGCCAACTTCCTGCCCGACGCCATAAAGGGAACCAGGACGCTGTTCGTGGGCGTGGGCGGTGTGGACGCCTACGTCGACTTCTCCGGGCTCTCCAAGGACGCGATCACCGTCTCTCCCGACGGCAAGACCGTGACAGTACGGCTGCCGCACGCCCAGTTGGAGAAACCGAACCTGGACAACCAGAAGTCCTATGTGTTCGCCCAGCAACGGGGCCTGTTCGACCGGGTGTCGGACTTCCTGTCCGCCTCGCCGGCGAACCAGCAGGAGCTGTACGTGCTGGCCGAGCAGAAGATCGCCGAGACCGCGGCCTCGAGCGACCTGCGCAACCGGGCCGACCAGAACACCAAGGCGACGCTGGAGGGCATGCTGAAGGCCCTCGGCTTCACGACCGTGGTCATCGAGTACAGCGGCGAGCCGTGACCCCCATGACCCCCCGGGCTCCGCGGGTCCCCTCCCCCGTCCGCGGGGAGGGGGACCACCCGGCCTGAGGGGGTCAGCCGAGCGCGGCGATGAGGTCGTCCGCGGCGGAGTAGGGATCGACGGCGCCCGCGAGCAGGCGCTCGGCGAGCCCGTCGAGCCGGTCCGTGTGCGGATCGGCGAGCCGGGACCTTATCTGCGCGAGCGCGATGGCCTCGATCTCGTCTCTGGCGCGGGCCAGCCTCCGGCGGCGGAACTCTCCTGACTCCTCCAGGTGGGCGGCGTGCTTGTCGAGGGCGGCGAGCAACTCCTCGGCGCCCTCGCCCTTCGCCGCCACCGTGGGCACGATGGGCGGCCGCCACGGCGCGGTCGCGAGCGCGACCATGTTCCGCAGGTCGCGCAGCGTCGCCTGGAGGCCGTCGCGGTCGGCCTTGTTGACGACGAACACGTCGGCGACCTCGAGGATCCCCGCCTTCGCCGCCTGGATGCCGTCGCCCATCCCCGGAGCCAGCAGCACGAGCGTCGTGTCGGCCAGGCGGGCGACGTCGACCTCGGCCTGGCCGACTCCCACGGTCTCGACGAGGATGACGTCGCATCCTGCCGCGTCGAGGACGCGCAGCGCCTGCGGCGTCGCCCACGCCAGCCCGCCGAGGTGCCCTCTGCTGGCCATGCTGCGGATGAAGACGTCGGGGTCGGTCGCGTGCTCCTGCATCCGGACGCGGTCGCCGAGCAGCGCGCCGCCGGTGAAGGGGCTCGAGGGGTCGACGGCGAGCACGCCGACCCGGCTGCCGCGGGCGCGGAAGGCCCGGATGAGCATGCCCGTCGTCGTCGACTTCCCGACGCCGGGCGCGCCCGTCAGGCCGATCACCCTCGCGCTGTACGGCTTGCGCGTCCCGGTCGCGAGCTCGGCCATGACCTCGCGGAGCGTCGCGGCACGTTCGGGTGCCCTCACGGCGTTCTCGACCAGGGAGAGCAGCCTGGCCACCGCGCGCGGCCGGCCGCGTCGCGCGTCGGCGGCGAGCTCGCGGACGTCCACGGTCAGCTTCCGTCGCGACCGGAGGGGACCCGGATGATCAGGGCGTCGCCCTGGCCTCCGCCGCCGCACAGGCCCGCGGCGCCCAGGCCGCCGCCGCGGCGCCTGAGCTCGTGCGCGAGCGTCAGCACGATGCGCGCGCCGGAGGCGCCGATCGGGTGGCCCAGGGCGATGCCGCCGCCGTTGACGTTGACCTTGTCGAGCGGGATGTCCAGTTCCTTCGCCGACTGGAGCACCACCTGGGCGAACGCCTCGTTGATCTCGACCAGGTCGAGATCGCCCGTCGTCACCCCCTGCTTGCCGAGAGCCTGCTTGATCGCGTTGGCGGGCTGGGACTGGAGCGAGTTGTCCGGTCCGGCCACGTTCCCGTGCGCGCCGATCTCGGCGAGCCAGTCGAGACCGAGCTCCTCGGCCCGGGTACGGGACATGACCACGACGGCCACGGCGCCGTCGGAGATCTGCGAGGCCGACCCCGCGGTGATCGTGCCGTCCTTCGTGAACGCTGGGCGCAGCCGGGACAGGCCCTCCACGGTGGTGTCGGGGCGGATGCCCTCGTCCGCGGAGAACAGGACCGGATCTCCCTTCCGCTGCGGCAGGGAGACGGGGACGATCTCGTCGTCGAACAGGCCGTTCTTGGTCGCCTGGGCGGCGAGCTGATGCGACCGGGCGGAGAACTCGTCCTGCTCCTGGCGTGTCAGGCCGAGCCGCGCGTTGTGGTGCTCGGTCGACTCCCCCATCGCGACCTGGTCGTAGGCGTCGGTGAGGCCGTCGTGCGCCATCGAGTCGACGATGGCCGCGTCGCCGTACTTCACGCCCTTGCGCAGACCCGGCAGCAGGTGGGGCGCGTTGGTCATCGACTCCATGCCGCCGGCGACGACGATGTCGAACTCCCCCGCCCGGATGAGCTGGTCGGCCAAGGCGATGGCGTCGAGGCCCGACAGGCACACCTTGTTGATGGTGAGCGAGGGGACCGTCATGGGTATGCCCGCCTTCACGGCGGCCTGCCGCGAAGGAATCTGACCGGCCCCGGCCTGGAGAACCTGCCCCATGATCACGTACTGCACCTGGTCGGGAGCCACCCCCGCACGCGACAGGGCGGCTTCGATGGCGATGCCGCCGAGGTCGGCGGCGGAAAGGTCGGCGAGCGAGCCCAGGAGCCTTCCGGTGGGCGTGCGAGCTCCGGCGACGATGACGGAACCAGACATTCGAGGGGCCTCCATCACGAGATCAGGGCGACGGTGCCACCATACCCAGCAGGCACCGGTCGACTGCGAGAGCGCCCACCGCCGAACGACACACGAAACGGAGTCCGGAAATGCTGCTCAGGATCGATCATGTGGGAATCGCCTGCCACAATCTGAGCGAGAAGATCGAATTCTACGAGTCGGTGTTCGGCCTGACCGTCGTGAGCCGGGAGATCAACGAGGAGCAGGGCGTCCGGGAGGCCATGCTGCATGTGGCGGACGGCGATCAGGGCGCCTCCTACGTGCAACTGCTGGAGCCGCTCCACCCCGACACCGCGGTGGGCAAGTTCCTGGCCAAGCGCGGAGAGGGTGTGCACCATGTGGGATACGGAGTGACCGACATCACCAAAGCCCTCGAGGAAATCTCCGCGAAAGGTGTTCGTTTGGTCGACGAAAGGCCGCGGCACGGATCGATGGGGGCCTCCATCGCCTTTCTCCACCCGAAAGACATCGGAGGGGTGCTCACCGAACTGGTGGAGACATCCCGCCGTTGATCCAAACGTAAGAAACGTTCATACGTAACAAGTAGCGCAGAAAGTCGGAGAGGGCCGCCAAGGCAGCGGTGGCGGAGTACGCTGGCGTACCACCGGAGGTGGATGCCCGTGGGCTCCCCGCCTCGGATGTCCGAACCCCCCGTCCGGCCCGTGTAGCCGTCTCGACAACCAGGATCGAGCCTCATGCAGTCCGACATCGACGCCCAGCTCAATAATTTCTTCGAAGACGCCCCTTCTCGGGAATTCGACGTGGTGCTCAGGGGCTATGACCGGCACCAGGTCCACGACCACTTGAAGACGCTCGACACCGAGCTGCGTCAGGCGAGGGAGCAGGTTTCAGGTCTGCAGCGCGACCTGTCCGACTCGCAGCGGCAGCTACAGGAGCAGGAGCGCCCGACCTACTCCGGCCTCGGCGCCCGCATCGAGCAGTTGCTGCGCCTTGCCGAGGAGCAGGCCACCGAGCTCGTGCAGGCGGCCAGGTCCGAGGCGAACGAGATCAAGGCCGCGGCGCGGGTGGACGCAGCCGACCTGCGCGCCGCCGCGGAGAACGAGGCCGCCGAGAAGCGTGCCCTCGCCAACCGCGAGGCCGAGGACATGCGGGGCAACGCCGAGCGCGACGCCGAGGAGATCCGCTCCACCGCCAAGCGCGAGTCCGACGAGCTGACCTCCACGACCGAGCGTGAGGTCGCCAAGCTGCGCGCCACCGCCGACCACGAGGTCGCGGAGAAGCGCGCCGACGCCGAGCGTGAGATCGCCAAGCTGCGCACCACGACCGAGCGTGAGGTCGCCCAGCTCCGCGCGTCCACCAAGCGTGAGCGCGACGAGGTGCTGACCACGGCCAAGCGCCAGGCCGACGAGATGCGCGCCCAGGCGCAGCGTGTGCTCGAGGAGTCCGAGGCCAAGCGGGCCCAGGACGAGGCCGAGTTCGAGATCCAGCTCGCCGCCCGCCGCGAGGACGCCGAGCGGCAGGAGGCCGAGCGGCACGCCACCGCCCAGGCCAACACGCAGAAGCTGGTCGCCGAGGCCGAGCAGCGGGCCGCGACCGCCGAGCAGCGGGCCACCAAGGCCACGCAGCAGGCCGACCAGACCCGCCGCGAGGCGGACACGCACGCCAAGCAGCTGCTGGCGAACGCCCGCAAGAACGCCGACCAGCTCGTCGCCGAGGCGAAGTCGAGCGCCGACTCGATCGTCACCGACGCCAAGAACGAGGCGGAGCGGACGCGGACCTCGATGCAGCGGCAGGTCGACGAGCTCACGCGTCAGCGCGACAGCATCACCAGCCACCTCGCCCAGCTGCGCCAGCTGCTCGGCGGCGCGGCGCTGCCGGGCATGGAGCCCGAGCCCGCTCCGGTCGCGGCTGCTCCGCCGAAGCCGGCCCTGTCGGCCGCGCCCCCGGTCAGCGAGAAGCCGGCCGCGCCGGCGCCCAAGCCGGTCGAGCCCGCCCCCAAGGCGGACGACGACGCCGAATGGTGGCAGGAGTAAAGGTCGGCGCTTTCGGGGAGTAGGCGACGGCTATCACGAAAGGGGCCCGGCGGGATCGTTCCCGCCGGGCCCCTTTCGTGTGCACACCAGTCGGCCTGGCTCCCCGCGGCCGAGCGCCACGCTCAGCGGAGCGACCGGACGAACTCCGCGACGACCGCGTTGAAGGCCTCAGGCTGTTCGATCGCGGACAGGTGCCCGGCCTTCTCTATGACCGTCAGCTTCGCCTCTGGGACGGCCTGAGCCATCGCCTCGGCGTCGGAGGGCGGGGACAGCTCGTCCTCGTCGCCCACGACGACCAGGACCGGCACGTTCAGGGCTCGCAGCGTCTCGAAGGAGTCCGGCCGCCCGGCCATCGCACGCTGGGCCCAGGCCACCGCCCGCGGCGGGGCCGCCTGCACCAGGCCGCGGACCCGTCCGACGACCATGCCCCTGCGCTGTTTGGTGGTCGTGCCGAGCAGGGTCGGCAGGACGTCCTCCAGCAGCACTCCCGCGCCGCCGTTGAGCACCGCGGCGGCGATCCTCTCCCGGTTGGCCCGAGCGGCCTCGGTGTCCGCGCTCGCCTTCGTGTCGGCGAATATCGCGCCCGTCAGCCGGTCAGGATGACGACGGCACAGGGCCATCGTGACGTAACCGCCCATCGACAGGCCGCCGACGACCGCCCGGTCGATGCCTTCGTCGTCGAGCAGCCGGACCACGTCGTCGGCCATCGCGTCGACGGAGGGGTCCTCCTCACCCAGGACGGAACCGCCGAAGCCGCGAAGATCCGGGGTTATCACCCGGCATTCGGAGGCCAGTGCCTCCCGCTGCGCGAGCCACATCGCCGATGAGAGCGGGAAGGCGTGGAGCAGCACGAGGGGGATGCCCCTCCCAGCTGATCGCGAGTAAAGCTGCATCACGTCAAGGTAACCCGCGATCGGCCGCTTGCCATCCTCCCCGCACCGAATCACCCTCAGTGCGATCAGAATCCGGCGGGGAAGTCCGGCGAATCAGACGGCGGTGGGGAGCGGGGCCGCCGACGGGTTGACGCGCTTGACGATCTCGTTCAGCACGATCCGGACGTACGGCTCGCCGACCCACAGGTGCTTGGCGCCCTCGACCCCGACGACCTCGGCCTGGGGAACGCGGCTGAAGCGCTGCTCGGCCTCCTCTGGACGCAGGTAGTCGTCGAACTCGGGCACCAGCGCGACCAGGGGCCGGCCGAATTCCGCCCAGGCGTCGAGGTCGGCGTCTGTGGCCCGGCGGAGCGGGGGCGACAAGAGGATCGCCCCCTGGACGAGGGGGTCACGCCCCCATTTCAGGGCCAACTCGGTGCCGAACGACCAGCCGACCAGCCAGGGACGCGGCAGGTCGTGGAAGTCCGCGTACTCCAGCGCCGCGGCCACGTCGAACCGCTCGCCCTCCCCCTCGTCGAACGCCCCCTGGGACGTGCCGCGATCGGAGGTCGTCCCGCGGGTGTTGAAGCGCAGAACGGCCAGGTCGGCGAGGGCCGGCAGCCGATAGGACGCCTTACGCAGGACGTGGCTGTCCATCATGCCGCCGTGCGTCGGAAGGGGGTGCAGGCATATCAGGGTGGCGGCGGGCGAGCCGCCCTCCGGCAGCGCGAGTTCTCCCACCAGCGTCAGACCGTCGGCCGTGTTCAGCTCGATGTCCTCCCGCTTGGCGGGCAGGACCGTCGACGCCCTGATGTCCATCCCAACCCCTCCAGCGTGATCATGCACAAGTTCTCCCACAGTATCCCCGACCACCCATTCCTCCCGCCGTGATCATGCACAGCCTCGGCGCCGTCCCGCCTGACCTGGCCACCCACCCTCCGTGATCATGCACGGATTCGGAGACATCCCCGCCGACCAGGGCGTATGCCGTACGTGATCATGCACGTGCCTTCAATAGCGATTGCGCCCGGGACCTCGATTCGCCCGGTTCCTCCAGCAGGCCGTGTGCCAGTGCCGCCGCTCCTCCTCGCCTCCGGGCCAGGCGGGCCAGCTCACGATGTGCGGCACGCCGGACCGGATCTCCTGCTCGCAGCCGGGACACCGGTAGGCCTTACCGAGGGCCGGGCCGGACACGTTCCGCACCACCCAGTCGCCGTCCGGCGCGGTCTCCACCCGGTCCACGCCGGGCACCGACTCGATCGGCCGTCCGGCCCCACGGCCGTCGGGGCGCTCGAACGGCCCGCGGCGGCGGGCACGACGGGGGCTCAAGGCGACAGTCCTCCTCGGGGGGGCGGGTCCTGCGAGAGATCACCTGACACACGACAAAACGGCATATCCCCCCACATTGTTTCAGGCCCCCGGTCAGCGCGCGTACGAGCGGAATCCCGGCACGCCGGCCGTCACGAGCTGGTCGAGCAGCGGAGCCGGGGCGAACGACGGCTCTCTGTACTCGGCGTAGAGCGCGCGCAGGCCGTCCCTGACCCTCTCCAGCCCGATGGCGTCGAGCATCTCGAACGGCCCGGCGGGATGACCGCAGCCCAGCCTCATCGCGTCGTCGATCTCCGCCGCCGTCGCATAGCCCGAGTCCAGCATGCGGACCGCGTCGTTGAGATAGGGGTACAGCAGCGCGTCGACGACCATCTCGGCCCGGTCACCGCACCGCACCGGCGTTCGCGTGAGCACGGTCACCAGATCCTGTACGGCTACCGCGACCTCCTCGGACGTCAGGACGGTCGAGGCCACCTCGGCCACCCGGTCCCCGACCAGATGCAGGCCGACGAGCCGTTCGGGATGCGGGAGCCGTACGGCGAGTTCGACGACGGGCCGGTCGGAGAGCGCGACGACCACGTCGGCGTCGGCCACCGGAGTGAGATCGGATCTCTCCGCGACCGTCGCCTTGAACCCGGCGGCGTCGAGGTCGGCGACCAGGCGGGCCACCTCGGGCCCGCTGCCGACGATGCCCACCATCGACACCGGGGCCCTGGGGCCGGACTCCGGCACCGTGGGCGTGCCGTCGGCGTAGGAGTAGAAGCCCCGTCCCGTCTTCCGGCCGAGCAACCCCGCCGTGACGAACTCGCGCAACACGGGGGCCGGCGCGTGGCGGCGGTCCCTGCTCTCGCGGAACAACACCTCACACACCTCGTACGACGTGTCGAGACCGATGAGGTCCAGCAGCGCGAAGGGGCCCATGGGCAGGCCGAGGCCCAGCTTCATCGCCGCGTCGATGTCGTCGCGGGAGGCGAGTCCCGATTCGAGCAGGCCGCACGCGTGGTTGAGATAGCCGAGCAGCAGCCGGTTGACCACGAACCCCGCCCGGTCCCCGACCGTCACGGGGGTCTTGCCGAGCCGCCTGGCGAGGCCGGCGATCTCGCCGGCGAGGCCCTCCCCGGTCACGACGGTGCTGATCACCTCGACCAGCCTCATGACCGGCGCCGGGTTGAAGAAGTGCATGCCGACCACCTGCGCGGGGCGGGAGGTGGTGGCGGCGATGGCGGTCACGGAGAGGGAGGAGGTGTTGGTGGCGAGCACGGCGGACGGCTTGCAGACGCGGTCGAGATCCGCGAACAGCCCCCGCTTGAACTCCATGATCTCGGGGATCGCCTCGACGACGAGGTCGGCGTCCGCCAGGTCCTCCCGGGACGTGGTGACGGTGATCCGGCCGAGGAGGGCGGACTGCTGCTCGGCGGTCATCCTGTCCCTCGCGACGGCCCTGGCCGTGGAGGTCTCCAGGTGCCCGCGGCCCCTCTCGAGGGCCGCCTCGTCCGCCTCGACGCCGATCACGCTCATCTCCGCACGGGCGAACACCTCCGCGATGCCCGCACCCATGGTCCCGAGCCCGACCACACCGACCGTCTCGAACGTCCGAGTCATGCAGCCAGTTTCCCAGAGTGCCTCGTCACGGCCTCAGGCCCGGTAGGGTTGGCGCCCATGCGGCTGGTCATCGCGCGGTGCAGCGTCGACTACGTGGGACGGCTGACGGCCCATCTTCCGATGGCGCCGCGGCTCATCCTGATCAAGGCGGACAGTTCGGTGTCCATTCATGCGGACGACCGGGCCTTCAAGCCACTCAACTGGATGAATCCGCCGTGCAAGATCCGCGAGGAGGACATCGACGGATCGCTCACGTGGTCGGTGATCCACGGCAAGACCGGCGAGAAGCTCGTGCTGACGATCGAGGAGATCCTCCACGACTCGAGTCACGAGCTCGGCATCGATCCCGGCCTGCAGAAGGACGGCGTCGAGGCCCATCTCCAGGAGTTGCTGGCCGAGCACATCACCACGCTCGGGGACGGCTGGACGCTGGTGCGCCGCGAGTACATGACGGCGATCGGCCCGGTCGACATCCTCTGCCGCGACCACCTCGGCGGCAGCGTCGCCGTCGAGATCAAACGCCGCGGCGACATCGACGGCGTCGAGCAGCTCACCCGTTATCTGGAACTGCTCAACCGGGATCCCCGGCTGGCGCCGGTCAAGGGCATCTTCGCCGCCCAGGAGATCAAGCCCCAGGCCAGGGTGCTCGCGGCGGACCGGGGCATCGACTGCGTCATCCTCGACTACGACGGCCTTCGGGGCATCGAACCGGAGAACCCCACTCTCTTCTGAACGCCCGGCCGGAGGGGTTATCGTTGGGGCGGCGTCGATCCAACGCCCAACCTCCTTCGACCCTCCCCGGCAGGGCCGCCTCGTGGAGCAAAGGGGACTCGCTCCTCGGATCGCTGGTCATTCACCCGCCACAGGGTTCCTCGCCGGGGGTCGAGCCTGTGTGGTGCCGAGGGTCCGATGACAGCGAACAAGCACTTCAAGCGTCGTGTCCGAGAACGCGCCCGCCGTACGGGCGAGTCCTACACCGCTGCTCTGAGGAACCTTCGGCGCATCGACGCCGAGGAGCGGCAGATGGAATGGCAGCGCATCGAGAAGGCCGAGTACGGCTATGCCGTGCACGTCCCGGACGACTGGGACGAGCGGCCGCCCAACCTGAAGAACAGCCCCTGGGAGACCGCCCGCTTCGGGCAGCCGTCCGACCGCAGGCACAGCATGATCGTCTTTCGGGGGCCGGGACGGCCCGGCATGACCCCGGCCGACGTCGCCGAGCTCGTCCAGGGCACCCTGGCGGCCTCCGGCTTCGGCGACTTCGTCATCTCTGACGCCGACCTGTCCGGGCGGCGGGCCGCCCGGCTCGACTGCGCCAGGCACGACGCGGGCCGGGTGTGGGCGGTCCGCGAGTACTTCGTCGTCGATGACGGGGTGCGTTTCTGCCTGGGCCTCGGGTCGTCCGTGCCGGACGAGGACGACGCCCTGTTCACGGCCATGGCGGAACGGTTCGAGATCCTCGGCGCCTGACCGTCCTCAGCTCCCGGCCGGCGGCTCCCTCGCCTGCCGGGAGCGCCTTCCCTCGTACGGAGGAGTGGCGATTCATCCTCTTTGGGGGTGACGGGACGGCCGTAGATCAACCAATCTGTAGGCATGACACACGCCATTCAGGTGCGCGGGCTGACGAAGCGCTACAGCGGCGTCGAGGCGGTCGCCGGAATCGACCTGGAGATCGAACAGGGCGAGGTGTTCGCCATCCTCGGTCCCAACGGAGCGGGCAAGTCCACGACGGTCGAGATCCTCGAGGGCTACCGCAAGCGGGACTCCGGAGAGGTGAGCGTGCTCGGCGCCGACCCCGGACGGCCCACCCGGCAATGGCGCTCCCGGATCGGCATCGTCCTGCAGACGAACGAGGACGCCCCCGAACTGACCGTCCGCGAGATCATGCGGCTGTACGCGACGTACTATCCGTCGCCCCGCGACCCGGACGACGTCATCGAGATGGTGGGGCTCACAGAGAGCGCCCACAAGCGTGTCCGTCAACTCTCCGGCGGCCAGCGGCGACGGGTCGACGTGGCGCTCGGCGTCGTCGGCAGACCTGAGTTGCTGTTCCTCGACGAGCCGACCACGGGTTTCGACCCCGAGTCCCGGCGGCGCTTCTGGGACCTGATCTCGGGCCTGGCGCACGACGGCACCACGATCGTGCTGACCACCCACTACCTCGAGGAGGCCGAGACGCTGGCCGACCGCGTCGCGGTGATCGCCCAGGGGAAGATCGTCGCATTGGGCGATCCGGCGACCCTGGGCGGCCGGGCGACGGCCAAGGCCCGGGTGAGCTGGGCGGGCGGCTCGACAGAGACGGACACCCCGACGAAGACCGTGCTGGAGCTCAGTGAGCGCTTCGAGGGCGAGATCCCCGAACTCGCCGTCGTACGCCCGTCGCTGGAGGACATCTACCTCCGCCTGATCGAGCCCTCCTGATCCGGCCCGTCGACCGCCGGCACGGGCCGGCGAACGGACATCATCCCCACCACGCGATCGAGGCCCCCCATGGCTGAAACAGTCGAAACCACTGGCACGCCCCCTGCAGCCGTCGTCTCCGCACCGATGCCGTCTACCGTCAGGGTGGGCGTCGCCAGGGCGGTCGTGGAGACGAAGATGTTCTTCCGGGAGAAGGACGCGGTCGTGTTCACGTTCGCCTTCCCGATCGTCCTGCTCGTCCTGTTCGGCTCCATCTTCGCCGGAGATCTGGAAGGCACCGGCGTCACCGTCTCCCAGCTCTACACGGCGGGCCTGATCGGCGCGGGCGTCATGGGCGCCGGCTTCCAGAGCCTCGGGATCGGCATCGCGACCGAGCGTCAGGACGGCACGCTCAAGCGACTGGCGGGCACGCCGATGCCGCCCAGCGCCTATTTCTTCGGCAAGGTCCTCGTCGTTCTGATCATCGCGCTCCTCGAAGTGGTCATCCTCCTGGCCATCGGCGTCACGATGTACGACCTCGACCTGCCCTCCGAGGTATCGAAGTGGGTGACGTTCACCTGGGTGTTCGTGCTGGGCGTCTCGGGCTCGGCGCTGCTCGGCATCGCGGCCAGCAGCCTGCCGAGGTCGGCCAAGAGCGCCGCCGCCGTGATCAGCATGCCCTTCGTGGTCCTGCAGTTCATCTCCGGGGTGTTCATCCCCTTCACGGCGATGCCCCCGTGGCTGACGAACATCGCGTCGGTCTTCCCGCTCAAGTGGATGTGCCAGGGCTTCCGCTCGGTCTTCCTCGGTGACGGCGGAGCCGCCCTGGAAGCGGCCAAGTCCTACGAACTGGATCGTGTCGCCCTGGTCCTCACCGCCTGGCTGATCGGAGGCGTCGTGTTGTGCCTGACGACGTTCCGCTGGAAGAACCGCCGCGACGGTTGATCGCGAGCGCCGGGCCCACCTGACCCGCCCGATGAAGGCCACCACGATGTGTGGTCGGGGCGACGCGGACCGGTCACGACAGAGTGACCGGTTTATCCGGATGTCAAGCCTTCTGGCCTCCTCGGCATATACGGAAAGTGCCCGTTTCATGGCACTTCCGCATAAAGGATCTTGCCTTCATAATGGGGGATTCCGGGGGGTATGACGGCGCGAGGTGGAACATTGACGGGACGTGACTACCGCGGCATGTCCGCCGCGGAGCGGCTCGCCGACCGTAGGGAACGGCTGATATCGGCGGCCTACACCCTCTTCGCCCACCCGGGGTTCCACGCCACGACCATCGAGAAGCTGTGCACCACCGCGCGCATCTCCAACCGGGCCTTCTACGAGTGCTTCTCCAGCCGCGAAGATCTGATGCACGCGGTCTACTACCGCTGCGTGGAGGAGACACTCACCTCGGTCAACCAGGCCATCGACAAGGCCCCGCCGACGTTGGACGAGCGGATCGTCGCCGGCATCGCCGAGTACGTCAGATTCGTCACCAGGGACGTCCGGCGTGCCCGTGTCATGCACCTGGAGGTGCGCCGGGCCGGAAACGTCCTGACCGCCGCCCGCCAGCACACGGTGAAGGCGTTCTCGGAGATCATCGAAGGGGTGGTCCAGGACGTGCCGCGGCGCCACCCCCTCGACACGCACCTGCTGGCCCTCGGCCTGATCGGAGCGATCACGGAGTTGCTGATCGAGTGGGTGCTCGCCGACCCCGCCCCGCCCACCGACAAGGTGATCGACGCCGCCGTGCACATCTTCCGCTGCGCCTTTGCCGCGTGAGCGATCCCGGCGTGGACCTGGTTACGCTGAACCACATGACGCGAGCCGATGACGACAAGCCGGTCGTGCTGTCGAAGATCTACACCCGGACGGGTGACGACGGGACGACCACTCTCGGCGACATGAGCCGGACCAGCAAGACCGACCCTCGCCTCGCCGCCTACGCCGACGTCGAGGAGGCCAACGCCGCCATCGGCGTCGCCATCTCCGTCGGCGCCGCCTTCCCCGGCGTCCGCGGCCTCCCGGACGACGTCGTCATGGTCCTGACCCGGGTGCAGAACGAACTCTTCGACGTGGGGGCCGACCTCTGCACGCCGGTGACGGAGAACCCGGAGTTCCCCCCGCTGCGCGTGGAGGAGACCTACATCGCGTGGCTGGAGGAGCAGTGCGACCGGTTCAACGCGTCGCTGAAGCCGTTGCGCAGTTTCGTCCTGCCCGGAGGCGCCCCCGCCACCGCGTTCCTCCACGTCGCCCGCACGGTCGTACGGCGTGCGGAACGGACGACCTGGTCGGCGCTCGAGGCGCACGACGACGTCAACCCGCTGGCCGCCAAGTACCTGAACCGGCTCTCCGACCTGCTGTTCATCCTCTGCCGGTTCGTCGCGGCCGGCGACGAGATCCTCTGGAAGCCCGGGGGCAGCGTTTGATTACTGTGTTTGATTGCGCTCGCTCCGCTCGCGCGTGCTCCGGGCGCCCTGCTTACTTGCCTCGCCTCCGGCTCGGCGGGCTCGGGGCGCCCTAGAGGCGGCGTCTTCCCTCGTCGTTCGGGGTCGCTCGTTCCTCGCTCCCCGCTCACTCCTCAGTCCAGACACCGCCGCGCCCCTCGCGTGACGGTCGCGCACCGCAGGTCAGTCTCCGTTCACTCGTGACGTCCAGGGGCACGAGCAAGGACGCGGGAACCCATGTCGACCATGAGCAACATGGAACGCGAGGGACGCGGCCGGGATCTGGACTGAGGAACGCCCGCAGCGAGGAACGAGTGAGGACGTGACGAGGGTTGCGTTCATGGCGCGCCTCCGGCACGACCCAGCGGCCTAAAGGGCGCCCCGAGCCCGCCGAGCCGAAGGCGAGGCAATCAAGCGCAGAGCCATTTATACGGCGTCGAGGTGGGCGCTGGGTGGGGCCGACTCCAGCCAGGCGAGGAAGCCGGTCAGCGCGTCCTCACTCATGGCGAGCGAGAGCGGACCCCGTTCGGCTGAGCACACGACCGCCCAGTACCCGGCCGGGCCTTCGCCGGACGCCAGCCGCCTTCTGCTGGAAACAGTGAGGCCGCGCCTCGCAATCGCGTGGCGCGGCCTCAGTCGCAGTCCGATGAAGGGGATCCAGTGGAGTTCTCCCCCGACGTAGCGGGCTACTCCGATTTGCCAGGCCCGGTCCCCCAGGCGTACTCGACAGACGACACTGCCCCGGCTCCGAGCCAGGGCGATGCCGCGAAACAGCAGGAGTGCGGCCACAGCACAGACGCTCACAAGAATCGTCAGCGCCGCCATCGCCGCCCCCCTTACAAGATCAGACCTCTTCGCCGGCCGCACGCAGCCGGGCGGCGGCACGCTTGGCTTCCAGCCGTGCGTCCGCGTCTTCCTGATCGGCCTCGATCGACGCCTGAGCACGCTGCAGGGCGTCCTTGGCGGCCGCGACATCGACCTCCGAGCCCAGCTCGGCGGCCTCCGCCAGCACCGACACGTCGTTGTCCGCGACGGAGAGGAAGCCACCGTGCACGGCCGCGACGAGGTCGGACTCGCTGTCGCGCTTGACGCGGAGCACCCCGCCCTCGACGAGGACGCCGAGAACCGGAGCGTGTCCCGGCATAATACCGATCTCGCCGTCGACGGTCTTGGCAATCACCATGTCGGCTTCGCCCGACCAGATTTCACGTTCCGGCGATACGACGCCTACGCGAAGCTTTGCCACTTCTCAGCTCCTCCTTCCAAGGAGACACGAGACGCCGGTACGGCAGGCCGTACCGGCGTCCCGGGCGACTAGCGCTCGAGTTCCTTCGCCTTGGCGATGGCCTGCTCGATGCCGCCGACCATGAAGAACGCCTGCTCGGGCAGGTGGTCGTACTCACCCGCGCACAGGCCCTTGAAGGAGGCGATGGTCTCGTCCAGCGGGACGAACTCGCCGGGCTGCCCGGTGAACGCCTCGGCGGCGTACATCGGGTGGGACAGGAAACGCTCGATCCGGCGGGCCCGCTGAACGGTGACCTTGTCCTCTTCGGAGAGCTCGTCGATACCGAGGATCGCGATGATGTCCTGCAGTTCCTTGTACTTCTGCAGGATCCGCTTGGTCTCCTGGGCCACCGCGTAGTGCTCCTCCCCGATGACCACGGGGTCGAGGATGCGCGAGGAGGAGTCGAGCGGGTCCACCGCGGGGTAGATGCCCTTCTCCGAGATGGGCCGCGAGAGCACGGTCTGCGCGTCGAGGTGCGCGAACGCGTTGTGCGGCGCCGGGTCGGTGATGTCGTCGGCGGGAACGTAGATCGCCTGCATCGAGGTGATCGAGTGTCCACGCGTCGAGGTGATGCGCTCCTGCAGCACACCCATCTCGTCGGCCAGGGTGGGCTGGTAACCCACCGCGGACGGCATGCGGCCGAGGAGGGTGGAGACCTCCGAGCCCGCCTGGGTGAACCGGAAGATGTTGTCGATGAACAGAAGCACGTCCTGCTTCTGCACGTCGCGGAAGTACTCCGCCATCGTCAGCGCGGACAGCGCGACGCGAAGACGCGTGCCCGGAGGCTCGTCCATCTGGCCGAAGACGAGCGCGGTGTCCTTGAGGACGTTCGCCTCCTCCATCTCCAGCCAGAGGTCGTTGCCCTCACGGGTACGCTCGCCGACGCCCGCGAACACCGAGGTGCCCGAGAACTTCAGCGCGACTCGGCGGATCATCTCCTGGATGAGGACGGTCTTGCCGACGCCCGCGCCGCCGAACAGGCCGATCTTGCCACCCTTGACGTACGGCGTGAGCAGGTCGATGACCTTGATGCCCGTGGGCAGCATCTCCGTACGCGCCTCGAGCTGGTCGAACGGCGGCGACGGACGGTGGATGCCCCACTTCTCGTTGACCTCGAGCGAGGCCTTGGGCACGTCGAGCGGCTCGCCCAGGGCGTTCCACACGTGGCCCTTGACGATGTCGCCCACCGGCACCGAGATCGGCGCCCCGGTGTCGGTGACGGCCGCGCCGCGCACGACGCCGTCGGTCGGCTGCATCGAGATGGCCCGGACCATGTTGTCGCCCAGGTGCTGGGCGACCTCGAGGGTCAGGGTCTTGGTCTCCTCGCCGAGGGTGACGTCAACGGTGAGGGCGTTGTAGATGTCCGGCATGTCTTCGACGGAGAACTCCACGTCGACGACAGGACCGGTGACGCGGGCGACACGGCCCACGCTGGTCTCAACAGTCTGTGCGGTCATATCACTCTTTCCCCGCTGCGGCGTCAGCGAGCGCGTTCGCGCCACCGACGATCTCGCTGATTTCCTGGGTGATCTCGGCCTGGCGAGCCTGGTTCATCTGGCGGGTGAACACGGAGATGAGCTCGTTGGCGTTGTCGGTCGCGGACTTCATCGCCCGGCGCCGGGCGGCGTGCTCGGAGGCAGCCGACTGGAGCAGCGCGTTGAAGATCCGCGATTCGATGTAGCGCGGCAGAAGGGAGTCGAGCACGTCACCAGCCGTGGGCTCGAACTCGTAGTACGGCATCACGGTCTCCGGCGTCGCCTCGGTCTCCTCGACCTCCAGCGGCAGGATCCGCTTGACGACGACCTCCTGCGTCAACATCGAGACGAACTCGGTGTAGACGACGTGGATCTCGTCGATGCCGTCGGCCTCCTTGAAGGAGGAGATGAGCGCGTCGGCGATCTCCTTGGCGTGGCCGTACGACGGGTTGTCGGAGAACCCGTCCCACTCGCCGGACATCTCGCGGCTGCGGAACCGGTGCCACGTGATGCCCTTGCGGCCCACCACGAAGGGCTTCACCTCGAGGCCGCGCCCGGACAGGTGCGCCTTCAGCGCCTCCGCCTCACGCAGCACGTTGGCGTTGAAGCCGCCGCAGAACCCCCGGTCACTCGTCACGATGAGCACGCCGGCCGTGGCCGGCTGCTCCTTCGCGACGGTCAGCGGGTGGTCCACGCTGGAGGTGTTCGACAGGACCGCCGACACCGCATGCGTGATCTCACGCTCGTACGGCACGGCCGCGTGCATCCGCTGCTGCGCCTTGACGATGCGCGACGAGGCGATCAGCTCCTGCGCGCGGGTGATCTTCGCCGTGGACTTGACCGACTTGATCCTCCGCCGCAGCAGTCTCAGCTGGGCACCCATACGCTACTTCTTCTCGGTCGGGCGGACGTGCTTGACGATCTTCTCCTGACGAACCTCGTCCGCCGCGAGCGCCTCAACCGGGACGTCCTTGACCAGGAGCTCGCCGCTCGAGGTCGTGAAGCCCTTCTTGAACTCGCCGATCGCGTCCTTGAGCGTCGTGACCGTGTCGTCGGACAGGTCCTTCGTCTCACGGATGCCGTCGAGCACACCCTTGTGCTGGCTGGACAGGTAGTCGATGAACTCGGTCTCGAAGCGCCGGATGTCCTCGATCGGCACGTCGTCGAGCTCGCCGGTCGTGCCGGACCACACCGAGACGACCTGCTTCTCGACGGCGAACGGGCTGTACTGAGCCTGCTTGAGCAGCTCGACCAGCCGGCTGCCCCGCTCCAGCTGAGCGCGGGACGCCGCGTCCAGGTCGGAGGCGAAGGCCGCGAAGGCCTCGAGGTCGCGGTACTGCGACAGCGACAGACGCAGCGTGCCGGCGACCTTGCGCATCGCCTTGATCTGCGCCGAACCACCGACTCGGGAAACCGAGACACCGACGTTGATGGCGGGGCGGACGCCCGCGTTGAACAGGTCGGTCTCCAGGAAGCACTGACCGTCGGTGATGGAGATCACGTTGGTCGGGATGAACGCGGAGACGTCGTTGCCCTTCGTCTCGACGATCGGCAGACCGGTCATGGACCCGCCGCCCATGTCGTCGGAGAGCTTGGCGCAGCGCTCCAGCAGACGCGAGTGCAAGTAGAAGACGTCACCGGGGAACGCCTCACGGCCCGGCGGGCGGCGCAGCAGCAGGGACACCGAACGGTAGGCGTCCGCCTGCTTCGTGAGGTCGTCGAAGATGATGAGCACGTGCTTGCCCTGGTACATCCAGTGCTGCCCGATGGCGGAACCGGTGTAGGGGGCGACGTACTTGAAGCCGGCCGGGTCGGACGCGGGGGCGGCGACGATGGTGGTGTACTCCATCGCCCCCTGCTCCTCGAGGCGACCCTTGACCTGCGCGATCGTGGAACCCTTCTGGCCGACCGCGACGTAGATGCAGCGGACCTGCTTCTCCGGGTCGCCGGAGAGCCAGTTCTCCTTCTGGTTCAGGATGGTGTCCACGGCGATCGCGGTCTTGCCGGTGCCGCGGTCACCGATGATCAGCTGACGCTGACCGCGGCCGATCGGCGTCATGGCGTCGATCGCCTTGAGGCCGGTCTGCAGCGGCTGCTTCACGGGCTGGCGCTGGACCACGGAGGGGGCCTGCAGCTCGAGGGCACGACGGCCCTCGGCCTCGATGGCGCCCTTGCCGTCCAGCGGGTTGCCCAGGGGGTCGACGACGCGCCCCAGGAAGTTGTCACCGACGGGGACCGACAGGATCTCGCCGGTGCGGCGAACCTGCTGCCCCTCCTCGATCTTGCTGAAGTCACCCAGGACGACCACACCGATGTCCCGGACGTCCAGGTTCAGCGCCAGGCCACGCGTGCCGTCCTCGAACTCGACCAGCTCGTTGGCCATCGCCGAGGGCAGGCCGGAGACATGGGCGATGCCGTCGCCTGCGTCGGCGACGGTCCCGATCTCCTCGCGCGCGGCACCTTCCGGCTCGTACGCCTGGACGAAGCGCTCAAGCGCGTCCCGGATCTCGTCCGGCCGGATCGTAAGCTCCGCCATCTCTCTTTCGTCTCCCTATTCGCCTCAGCCGGCCAACCGGCGGCGGACTTCTTCGATACGTCCAGCGATGGTGGTGTCGATGAGGTCGTCTCCGATCTTGACGGAGAACCCTCCGAGCACCTCCGGGTCCACCTCGACGTTCAGGTGGACGTCGCGCCCGTACGTGGCTCGCAACGAGGCGGCGAGCCGCTGCTTTTGCGCCTCGGACAGCGGGACGGCACTGCGAACGACGCCGACCAGGCGCTCGCGCGTCCTGGCGACGATCCAGCCGAACTCCTCCAGGCCCGTCTCCAGGCTACGTCCCCGCGGGTGCACGACCAGTTGCGTCACCAGACGGAGAGTGGAGGGCGCGACCTTGCCGCCGATGAGACCGGCGAGCAGCTCCTGCTTGCGCTCCCCCGGGATCGCGGCGTCGACCAGCGCGCGCCGCAGCTCGGGGTTGGCCGACAGGATCCGCCCGAAGCGGAACAGTTCGTCCTCGACGTCGTCGAGCTTGCCCGCCGACTCGGCCTCGGCCGCGGCGGCGGTGACACCGACACGCTCGACGGCGTCTGCCACGTCGCCGGACCGCGACCACTTGGCGCGGACCGCGGCGACGGCGACCTCAAGAGCGGCCTCGACGACCTTCCCCTGGAGCAGGCCACGGACGGCCTGCTCCTTCTGCTCGGCGGGACGCGCCGGGTCGGAGAGGTTCCGCCGGAGCCCGTGCTCCCGATCGAGCAGATCGGCGACGGCGAACAGCTCCTCGGCCAGTCCGCCGAGGTCGGCGGACGCCGCGACGGCGTTGAACCGCTCCTCGACCTCCGCCAACGCGGTCCTGCTCAGACCCCTCATCTGTCACTCACCGCTTCTCGTCCGGCCACGCCGGAGACGCGCTCCGACGAGGCGAAGCACACCGAACCGGCTCGGCCCGACATCAGCGGACCGCTTCCGGACGGGCCTCGAGCTCCTCGAGGAACCGGTCGATCGTGCGGCGCTGACGGGCCTCGTCCTCCAGCGACTCACCGACGATGCGGCCGGCGAGTTCGACCGACAACCGGCCGATCTCGGCACGCAGCTGGGCGACCGCGTGCTGGCGGTCGGCCTCGATCTGCGCGTGGGCGGCCTCGACAAGGCGGCGTGCCTCGGCCTGGGCCTCCTCACGGAGCTCGGCCTTGATCTGGGCGCCCTGCTCGCGCGCCTCTTCACGCAGCCGGGCCGCCTCCTGGCGGGCCTCCGCCAGCTGGGTCCGGTACTGCTCCAGGGTCTGCTGAGCTTCGGCCTGAAGGTCCTCCGCCTTCTTGATCCCGCCCTCGATCACCTCGGTCCGCTCAGCCAGTGTCTTCTGGATGCGCGGGGTGAGGATCTTGCCGACGACGAGGAAGACGACGAGGAAGGCGAAGCTGCCGACGACCAGCTCGGCGGCATGCGGAAGCAGCGGGTTCTGCGCTTCCTCAGCCGCTAGGAGCGAAGCTGCCAAAGTCATGGGTGCAGCCTTCCGTCAGAGTGTTACGTCAGCCGTAGATGAAGGGCGCGACGAGGCCGATGAGGGCCAGCGCCTCGGTCAGAACGAAGCCCAGCAGCATGTTCTGCCGGATGAGGCCGTACGCCTCGGGCTGGCGCGCGATGGCCTGCACGCCCTGACCGAAGATGATGCCCACGCCGATGCCGGGGCCGATGGCGGCAAGACCGTAACCGATGGCGCCGATGTTGCCGGAGACCTCAGCGAGAACGCTCATTGCTGTTTTCCTTTACTGGTCGGCCGGTGAGTCCTTCACCGGTCTGGACTACGTCAGTGTGGGTTCTCAGTGATCCGAGTGCAGCGAGCCGCCGATGTACATCGCGGCGAGCAACGTGAACAGGAACGCCTGCAGGAACTGGATGAACATCTCGAAGCCGGTCATGGCGATGGTCATGACCACGCCCAGGACGCCGAGCCCGGCGCCGAGGGGGGTGAGCTTCTCGAAGAGGAACCAGAATCCGACGGTGCTGAAGAAGGCCAGGATGAGGTGGCCGGCGAACATGTTCGCGAAGAGTCGGACGGCGTGCGTGAACGGCGCGATGATCAGGTTCGACATGAACTCGATCGGGGCCAGCAGCACGTAGATCGGCTTGGGCAGTCCCGGCGGGAACATCATGTTCTTGAAGTAGCCGCCCAGGCCCTGGTGCTTGATGCCGAGGTAGATCTTGATCACGTAGATCGTGGCGGCGAACACCGCGGGGAACGCGATGTGCGACGCGATCGGGATCTGGATCAGCGGGATGACGCCGAAGAAGTTCCACAGCAGGATGAGGAAGAACAGGCTGAGGAGCAGCGGCATCCAGCGCTCGGCGTCCTTGCCGAGGAACGGCCTGGCCACCTCGTCACGGACGAACTCGTAGCCCTTCTCGCCGATGTTCTGCATGCCCCGGGGCACGAGCTTCGGCTTGGCGAAGGCGCTCCAGGCGAAGGCGCACACCAGGAGGGCGCCGACGACGGCGAACACCGCCGGCTTGGTCAGCCAGTCGGGCGCTCCGGCGTACAGCGGGGGGAAGTCGAAGATCGACGGCCCCGGTGCCTGGAAGTCGTCGGCAAGGACAATTGAGGGGGTCACGTGACCACCTCGATTACCTGCTCGGACTGATTCGTCCGAGTCATGCCATGGTTGTTCGTCCGCTCGCTACGCTCGCGCACGGGCGTTCCCTTCAACGTGATTGATCAACAGAAGAGCGTGGGAAGCCGGCAGCTTTCAGCGGCCGTACTTCAGGTACACGAGGTAGACCCCGAGCACCGCGCCGAGAATGACACCTATGGGGATGAACGCGTGCACATCGGTCCACCGGCTCAGCAACCAGCCGAGGCCGCCCCATACCAGGATCCCTGACAGCACGTAGCTGGGGATCGACCAGGCGGCGTCGGCGAAGTCGCGGCCGTCGCTCTCGGGCGTGCGCTCCTGTTCGCTCATCGCGCGCACGACGATAGCAGGAGGCGGGGGGACTAGTCATATCGGGCTGACCCGCAAGCTTGATCATCTCGGGCCCCGGCCGGGAACCTCGGCTCCGGGCTCGACGTACAGCAATTTCAGCTTCATGAATCCGCGCATCTCACCGATGGTCCACGTCAGCGTGCACGCGATGACGCTGAGAGCGAACACCCGGGAGTTGAACGCGGTGGTTCCCTCGAAGGCCGTCAGCATCGCCATGATCGCAAGCACCTTGACCACGTATCCCACGACCGCCGCGGCCATCATGGCCATGGGTGAGACCCGGCCGGCCCAGGAGACCACGATCAGACCGACGGTGAAGAAGACCGCGACCAGAGCAAGCCCGATGCCGGCGCCCAGCGCCCCCTTGACTCCGGTCAGGATCGCCGCCAGAACGAGGGCGACGAGACCTACCACGAGGGTCGGCACGGCGGCGCCCTTGAGCACGCGCACGTCGTTGGCCTGCATCGGAACTCCATGGTCGATTGTCAAACGAGCGATTGCTACCTATAAGGACGCGATAAGGTGCGTCCTGTTAGTGAAAGCTATCACAAGCTCCGCGCCGCTGCCTTTACCAGCCCTTTCAGGAGACTGTGCCAGTGGTCACGTTGGCCGGGCGGGCAGGCGGCTGAGCAGGTGACTGGTGCTGAGCCGGAGGCTGGTTCGGAATCCGGGGCCTGCCCGCGACCAGCACGTCCGCCGGAGGCGAGATCCGGGACTGGTTGGGGATCCGGCCCCCGGACTGCGGATAGGGATGGGCCCGGACCGGCCCCGCCGGCTCGGCCGCGTCCGCGACGACGGGGACGAGCGGGACCACGATCTGCGTGGCCGCCTTCCGCTGGCGGAACTCCTCCCGCTGGCGCCGCCACCGGGGCAGCCCCATCAGCACGAGCACGCCGACCGCGAACAAGATCGTGAGCGGGAACACGATGAGCGGGACGCCGCCGATCGACAGGCCGACGATGGTGGAGGCGAACAGGAACGTCCACGCGTACATGATCAGAACGCTGCGGCGCTGCGAGTGCCCGATGTCGAGCAGCCGGTGGTGCAGGTGGCCGCGGTCGGGCGCGAAGGGCGACCGGCCGGCGGAGGTGCGGCGGACGACCGCGAGGATCAGGTCCGTCAGGGGCAGCACCATCACCGCGACCGGCAGGATCAGCGGCAGCATGACGGGGAACTTGTTGATCCCGACCGCTTGCGGCTCGACCGACGAGGTGATGGTGATCAGCGACGTCGCCAGGAGCAGGCCGATCAGCATCGACCCGGTGTCACCCATGAATATCTTGGCCGGGTTGAAGTTGTGCGGCAGGAAGCCCAGGCACATCCCGATCAGGATGGCGGCGATCGCGGCCGTCATGTTGATCCGGGAGCCGCCGCTCATCTGGGAGAGCGCGATGGAGTAGGCGAAGGTGGCCATGGCGGCGATGCCCACGATGCCGGCCGCCAGGCCGTCGAGGCCGTCGACGAAGTTCACGGCGTTGATGACGATGACCACGATCATGATCGTGATGACCGTGCGGAGCGTGGTGTCCAGGCCGGTGGATCCCCCGAGGAACTGGGGAAGCGGAAGCCACGGGAGGTACATGCCGAAATACACGAGCAGGCCGCCGGCCCCGATCTGACCGCCGAGCTTGACCAGCGAGTCCATCCCCAGCCAGTCGTCCAGGAATCCGGTGACGACGATCAGTCCGCCTGCCGCGAGCAGGGCCGTGGTCGTCTGCCCGTTCAGGCCGTGGGCGAAGGCGTCGCCGACGTAGGGCAGATGGTTGGCCATCAGCAGCCCCGCGACCAGCCCGCCGAACATCGCCAGGCCGCCCAGCCGCGGTGTCGGCACCTTGTGCACGTCTCGTTCTCGCACTTCAGGGGCCGCGCCGATGCGCACGGCGAAGACTCTGACCGGGGGCACGAGCAGGAAGGTGACCGCTGCCGCCACGAGCGCCAAGAGGAGATATTCGCGCACGGACCTAGTTTCCTGTATGGGCGAACCGTATGTGACGAGAAATCAGCACAGACCGCCTCATTCCTCACGGGGATATGTCGGATGTGTGGCGGTCAACACCTTTACCCGTTGGAGCACCGACGTTACCGCACCGGAGTCGAGGACGGCGCGGGCGACGAGAGACGCGATCTCTTTCATTTCGCCTACGCCCATCCCCTGGGTGGTCACGCACGGCGTGCCGATCCTGATCCCCGAGGTCACGGTGGGCGGCTCGGGGTCGTAGGGGATCACGTTGCGGTTGAGCGTGATCCCGGCGAGCGCGCAGCGGCGCTCGGCCTCGGCACCGCTCACCCCCAGGTCACGCAGGTCGATGAGGGCGAGATGGGTGTCCGTGCCGCCGGACACCGGCCGCATCCCCTCGGCCGCGAGCCCCTCGGTCAGCGCGGCCGCGTTCTCGACGGTCCTGGCCGCGTAGCGCTTGAATTCCGGCCGCAGCGCCTCGCCGAAGGCCACCGCCTTGGCCGCGATCACGTGCATGAGCGGCCCGCCCTGCGTGAACGGGAACACCGCGCGGTCGATCCGCTCCGCCAGCTCCTCCGTGCAGAGCAGCCCGCCTCCGCGCGGCCCGCGAAGCGTCTTGTGGGTCGTGAAGGTCACGACGTCCGCGTACGGCACGGCGGACGGGACCGCCTCCCCCGCCATCAGGCCGATCGTGTGAGCGGCGTCGACGAACAGCCACGCGCCGATCTCGTCGGCGATCCCGCGGAACACCGAATAGTCGATCAGCCGGGGATACGACGTGGCGCCACAGATGATCATCTTGGGGTTGTGCCGGATCGCAAGCTCGCGGACCTCGTCGTGGTCGATGAGCTCCGTGTCGCGGCGCACGCCGTAGGAGACGACATCGAACCACCGGCCGGAGAAGTTGACGTGGGAACCGTGCGTGAGGTGCCCGCCGTGCTGGAGTGCCATCGCCAGGACCGTGTCCCCCGGCTGGAGCAGCGCCGCGTACGCCGCGAGGTTCGCCGAGGCGCCGCTGTGTGGCTGGACGTTGGCGTGATCGGCCTTGAACAGCGCCTTCGCCCGGTCGACGGCCAGGGTCTCGGCCCGGTCGACCACCTCGCACCCGCCGTAGTACCTGCGACCCGGATAGCCCTCGGCGTACTTGTCCGTGAGGGTCGACCCGAGCGCCGCCATCACCGCGCCGGAGGTGAGGTTCTCACTCGCGATCAGTTGGAGACCGCCGCGCAGTCTGTCCACCTCGTCCAGCAGGACCTGGGCGATCTCTGGATCCTCCCGCGCCAGCTGGGAGAAATCCGGCCCGTAGAACGGCTCCGACTTGTCCATTGAAATCCGCCCGCATACCGGGGACGACACTCCTCTCAATGTAGACCCCGCGTCGCCGCCGGGCCCTCGACGAGCGGTCCTTTGCCCAAGCTGTAGGCAAGGGAGATCAGGAGAATGCGTGTGGAGCCCCCGCTCCGCCTGGGACCCAGCGGGGGGTGTCGGCGGCCTCGTCGCTGATCGCGATGAGCACCGCCTGGCGGTACATGCCCAATCGGCCGCGCCATTCGGCCAGGTCGCGGACGTAACGCTCCGCGACGGGCGCGTCCCAGACGTCCCTGCTCCTGGCCTGCTCGTACGGCCGGTCCAGCGCGCCCGTCAGCCGGTCCATCAGCGGGACCACCTGCAGCCACAGGTCGACGAGTCGCTGGTACTCCGGGTTGAAGACCCACGCGGTCGGCTGGCCGCCGGGGCTGAGCAGGTCGGTCCCCGACGGGGCAGGCGGCAGTTCGCCGGGCTGTAGCGGAACGGGTGCGGGCGGGTCGACATACGTCACGATCGCGCCTCCCATGCGCTCTGGCCCACGGGCGCCTTCACAGCCTGCCGTCCCAGGGACGTCCCTGCCCGTCCGCCGGTCCAGGAGAGCGGTGGCGGCCGCCTCCGTAGGAGCCTCCCTGCCCCTCCTGCCCGTACGGCTCCGGCCGGGAGTGCCTTCCAGTCGGCTGGAGCGGGTCGCCGGGCTGCTCCGCCTGAGCTCCGGCGCATCCCTCCGGCAGGGGTCGGTCACCGTGGGACGCGGCCGTCCCCGGCGCCCACCGGCCGCCCTCCGGAGGCGTCGCTTCTGGCAAGGTCACGCCCGGGATCTGGAACGGCGCGGTCTCGCGGCGGCGGTCGACCACGACCCACAACGTGTCGTCACCCGACCGGCCGGTGGGATAGGAGACCACGTCGACGGGCTGGACCGCGGACGGAAGCGGGATGTCCTGCCAGATCCCGGCGGCGGCCGACATCCGGGGATCCGCTCCCGCCGGGGCCGGCCGGCCGAGGTCCCCCGGAACGTCCAGCGCGCCGTCGGGCACAGGTGAGCCCAGCACCAGGTACGGCTCACGCGTGGCGGCCGGAGGCCGTGCGGCGGCCGAGGGGTCGAACGCGGCGGCCGCTCCCAGGTCCGCCACCGCCGCCGCGTCCGCTGCGACCGCCCCGGACCGGGGATCGGCGGGATAGGGCGCGCCGGGCCCTCCGGGCGTTCCCGCCCGATCCGGCGAGACGGGCCTGTGGAAGCGAGGGTCGTGGGTCGCGTCACCGTGTGGGGACCTGCCCGGGCCTGTATGGGGCCTACGGCGGTGTTTCCCAGGATCTGAGACACGACCATGCGGGGTGCCGCTCAAGCCGCTCTGAGCGCCGTCGTGCTCGCCAGGCCGGGAATCCTGGGGCAGGCAGCCTCCGGGCTTCGCCTCCCCCGGCTTGGCGTCACCCGGCTTCAGGTCTCCCGGCTTCAGGTCTCCCGGCTTCAGGTCTCCCGGCTTGGCTTCGCCGGGCTTCAAATCTCCCGGCTTGGAATCGACCGGTTTCTGGTCTCCCGGCTTGGAGTCACCCGGCTTCGCATCCCCTGGCTGCGCACCGCCGCGGACGCCGTCACCTGGGGACCCCAGCCTCGTGGGGTCGCGCTTCGGCTTCGGCCTGGCCGGCTCCCGTCCGGCCGGAGGACGCGTGACATGCCCGGAGCCCGGGCCCCTGTCCTTCGCACTCTCCTTCTCACGGGGGCCGTCATCGGTGACGACCCGCCGCGGCGCGGGCGTGGAGACGACCGTCATCAGGGACTCGTGGCCGCCCTGCCGCCGCTGTCTCTCTTGCTTCTCGAGGAGCGCCAGACGGTCGGTGACGTCCTTCACCATCCCCCTGCACGCGTCGGCCACCTCCGACGGATGGTGCGTGGCCTGAACGGCGACACCGGCTCCGCGGGTCAGCTGCGCGATCCGCGCGTCGAGCGTGTCCAGCCGCTTCGCGGCCCGCTGGAGACCTGCCAGCATCTCGCGGACGAGCTTCGGATCCATCCCATCGAGCTTGGCCATGGGCATGCCTCCGCAGAGATATCGGCAGAGATATCGGCGCACCTCACGGTAGCCCGGAAGGACCCCTCACCCCATGGTCGATAGCCAGACGGCATGATTCGCCCGCGGAACGGCTCCCTCGGGGAGCACGGCGTAAAGGCGGGGTGCCCCCCGCCTTCCGTCCCATGAACTGAACGCTCAGTCCTCTGTGGCGAGATATCCGACGACGCCGCGGAGCTTGTCCGCCGGGATCGCCCCCTTGCGGAGAATCCGGGGCACCGCGGTGGTGAGGTCGAGGATCGTCGACGGCACGTTGTCCGCACACGGTCCGCCGTCGAGATAGACGGAGACCGAGTCGCCGAGTTGCTCCTCGGCCTCGGCGGCGGTGGTCGCAGGCGGGGCGCCCGACCGGTTCGCGCTGGAGACCGCCATCGGCCCTGTCTCCTTCAGGAGGTCGAGGGCGACGGGGTGCAGCGGCATGCGGACGGCGACCGTCCCCTTGGTGTCGCCGAGGTCCCACGACAACGACCGGTTGGCCCGCAGGATGAGCGTCAACGGGCCGGGCCAGAAGGCGTCGGCGAGATCCTGACCGTAGGTGCCGAGGCTCTCCACCAGGGCGTTCGCCGCCCGGACGGTGCCGACGAGCACGGGAACGGGCATGTCCCTTCCGCGTCCCTTGGCCTCCAGGAGGGCGTTCACCGCGGAATGGGTGAAGGCGTCGGCGCCGATGCCGTAGACGGTGTCGGTGGGCATGACCACGAGCTCGCCCCGCCGTACGACCGAGGCGGCGTCGATCAGCCCCGAGACCCGTTCACCCTGATTGGCACAGTCATACCGTCGACTCACATGCCTATCCTGCCACGTGCCACGCCCCACTCCTTCCCCGGCGATCACATCCGGGGAGGATCGGGTCAGTCCTGGTTGAGGCGGGCGGTGACGAAGCGGTCGCGGCCGGTCAGGTCCTGGCGGAGCCGGACGTCGCGCCAGCCGTTGTCCTCGGAGAACAGCCAGTACACCGAGTTCCCCTGCTCGTCGGCGTGCTCGACCGCCACGAAGCCCCCCGGCCGCAGCAGCCGCCTGGCCGTCCGCTCGACTGCCCTGACCTCGTCGAGGCCGTCGTCTCCCGATCCGTACAGAGCACGGGACGGGTCGTAGTCGCGCACCTCGGGATCACGCGGGACCGCGCCCGGCGGGATGTACGGCGGATTGGAGATCACCAGGTCGACCCGCCCGTCGAGCTCGGGCAGGCAGTCGGCGAGGTCCTCAGGGTGGAGCGAGGTCCTGCCCTGGCCGTGCTCGAGGATGTTCTTCTTGGCCCAGACGTACGCCACGGGGTCGATCTCGACGGCGTGCACCTGCGCGAGCGCGACCTCCTGGGCGATCGACAGCGCGATCGCCCCCGATCCGGTGCCGAGATCGACGACGATCGGCGAGGTGACGTCCATCTCCCGCAGGCGGTCGATGGCCCAGCCCGCCACGACCTCGGTCTCCGGCCGGGGCACGAAGACCCCCGGGCCGACCTCGAGCGACAGGTAACGGAAGTAGGCGCGGCCGGTGATGTGCTGGAGCGGCTCCCTGGCCTCCCTGCGGGCGATGCCCTCCCAGAAGAGCGCGTCGAAGTCCGCGTCCTTCACCATGTGCAGCTTCCCCCGCGACACACCGTGCACGAAAGCCGCGATCTCCTCGGCGTCAGTGCGCGGTGACGGAACGCCCGCCTCGGCGAGCCGGGCGGTGGCGTGGGCGATCTCGTCGAACAGGAAGGTCATGGTCTCTTACGGCGTGGGCTCACGGGCGGGTGGGAACGAGACGCCTTACGACGAATGAGCGGCGAGCTTCTCCGACAGTTCGGCGTCCAGCAATGCCTGTATCACCGCGTCGAGCTCGCCGTCCAGCACTTGGTCGAGGTTGTACGCCTTGAAGCCGACTCGATGATCGGAGATGCGGTTCTCCGGGAAGTTGTAGGTCCTGATGCGCTCGGACCGGTCGACCGTGCGCACCTGGGACTTGCGTTCCGCCATGGCGGCGGCCTCGGCCTCCTCCTGGGCCATGGCGAGCAGCCGGGCGCGCAGGATGCGCAGCGCCGACTCCTTGTTCTGGAGCTGGCTCTTCTCGTTCTGGCAGGAGACGACCACACCGGTCGGCAGGTGCGTGATCCGGACGGCGGAGTCGGTGGTGTTGACGCTCTGACCACCGGGTCCGCTGGACCTGAAGACGTCGATCCGCAGGTCGTTCGCGTCGATCTGGACGTCGACGTCCTCGGCCTCGGGGTAGACGAGCACCCCGGCGGCCGACGTGTGGATGCGGCCCTGCGACTCGGTCACCGGCACCCGCTGGACTCGATGGACGCCGCCCTCGAACTTGAGCCGGGACCAGACGCCCTCCCTGCCCTTGATCGCGACCGTGACGTCCTTGTAGCCCCCCAGATCGGAGTGCTGGGCGTCGATGACCTCGGTCTTGTATCCGGCCCGTTCCGCGTACCTCAGGTACATCCGCAGGAGGTCCCCGGCGAACAGCGCGGACTCCTGCCCGCCCTCACCCGCCTTGATCTCCATGATGATGTCCTTGTCGTCGTTCGGGTCGCGCGGGACGAGGAGGTGGGTCAGCTTCTCCTCCAGAACCGGGATGCGGCTCTCGAGCTCGGCGGCCTCCTCCGCGAAGGCCGGGTCCTCAGCCGCCAGCTCACGGGCCGCGGTCAGGTCCTCCCGGACGCCCTCGAGCTCGCGGTAGGTCGCCACGATGGGAGTCAGGACCGCGTAGCGCTTCCCGTACGTCCTGGCCTTCGCCTGGTCGGCGTGCACGGCGGGATCGGCGAGCCGCTGCTCCAGGTCCGCGTACTCACTGATGATCTCATCGAGGTTCACCGCACACTCCTTCACTCAGAAAATCGCCCGTAATCGCCAAGGACGCCGGCTCCGGCGCACTCATGATCGACAGAGCGCGCCCGAACCGGCGTCCTGAAAGAGCTACTTGCTCTGAGCCTTCTTCCCGAACCGGGCCTCGAACCGCGCCACCCGGCCACCGGTGTCCAGGATCTTCTGCTTGCCCGTGTAGAACGGGTGGCAGGCCGAGCAGACGTCGGCGTGGATCACGCCGCTCTTCGCGGTGCTGCGCGTGGTGAAGGAGTTCCCGCAGGCGCACGTCACCTGGGTGAGCACGTACTCGGGGTGGATGTCGGGCTTCATGTCTGTTTCCTAACGCTCAGTGCGGTCGCCGGGTCGCTTCTGCCGTCGGACGGCTTGCGCGCATCGGCACACTCATGTGCGCGCGGCGGGAACCGGTACCGCTGCGGTTCGGGTTCCAGTGTGCCAGATCCTGCAACCTTCCCAGGCCATCGGCTATTCCTCGCGCACTTGCCTGTCATGACGACGCCCTGGGCGGCGGGCCGCCCAGGGCGTCGATCATGTGAGAACTAGTCGCGGTCGTTGCTGACCGTGGTCTTCTGGACCTGGAGCAGGAACTCGGCGTTCGACTTGGTCTCCTTCATCTTCTCGAGAAGGAGTTCCAGAGCCTGCTGCATGTCCAGGGCGTGCAGCACCCGCCGCAGCTTCCAGACGATCGACAGCTCGTCCTTGGCCATCAGGATCTCCTCCTTGCGGGTGCCGGACGCGTCGACGTCCACCGCGGGGAAGATGCGCTTGTCGGCCAGGGACCGGTTGAGCTTGAGCTCCATGTTGCCGGTGCCCTTGAACTCCTCGAAGATGACCTCGTCCATCTTGGACCCGGTCTCGACGAGGGCGGTGGCGAGGATCGTCAGCGAGCCGCCGTTCTCGATGTTGCGGGCGGCGCCGAAGAACCGCTTCGGCGGGTAGAGCGCCGTGGAGTCGACACCACCGGACAGGATGCGGCCGCTCGCGGGAGCCGCGAGGTTGTAGGCGCGGCCCAGACGGGTGATCGAGTCGAGCAGGACGACCACGTCGTGGCCGAGCTCGACCAGGCGCTTGGCCCGCTCGATGGCGAGTTCGGCGACCGTGGTGTGGTCCTCGGCCGGGCGGTCGAAGGTCGAGTGGATGACCTCGCCCTTGACCGACCGCTGCATGTCGGTGACCTCTTCAGGACGCTCGTCGACGAGAACGACCATCAGGTGGCACTCGGGGTTGTTGCGGGTGATCGCGTTGGCGATCGACTGCAGCACCATCGTCTTACCGGCCTTCGGCGGCGAGACGATCAGACCACGCTGGCCCTTGCCGATCGGCGAGACGAGATCGATGATCCGGGTGGTCAGGACGTTCGGCTCGGTCTCCAGGCGCAGGCGCTCCTGCGGGTAGAGCGGCGTCAGCTTGTTGAAGTCGGGCCGCTGCCGTGCCTGCTCGGGGTCCATTCCGTTGACCGTGTCGAGCCGGACGAGCGCGTTGAACTTCTCGCGCCGCTCCCCGTCACGCGGCTGACGGACCGCGCCGGTGACGACGTCACCCTTGCGAAGGCCGTTGCGGCGGATCTGGGCGAGCGAGACGTAGACGTCGTTGGATCCCGGCAGGTAGCCGCTCGTCCGAACGAACGCGTAGTTGTCGAGGATGTCGAGGATTCCCGCGATCGGGATCAGGACGTCGTCCTCGCTGATCACAGGCTCGTTGCCGTCGAAACGGTCGCGCCCGCGGCGGTTGCGCTCGCGGAAACGCCCACGGCGGCCACGGGGGTCGTCGCCCTGCTGGTCACCGCGGTCACCGCGGTCCCCACGGCTCTGGTCGCCGCGGTCCCCACGGGTCTGGTCGCCACGCTCTCCGCGGCCCTGCTGGTCACGACCGGGCTGGTCGCCACGACCCTGCTGGTCGCGGTCACGACCACGGCCCTGGCCTTCACCGGCGTCCGCGGCGCGCTGGTCGCCACGCCCGTCGCGGCCGTCACGGCCGTCACGGTCGCCTCTGCGGTCGCCGCGCTCCCCGCGGTCCCGGTTGCGACGCTCACGGCGGTCGCCCCGCTCGCCACGACCCTCACGGACCTCGCCCTGGGCGGCGTCGGCCTGCGGGTCGGCGGCGGAGGCCGCGTTCAGAGTCTCGGCCGGAGCGATGGCGGCCGGAGCGCTGTCCACGCGCTCCGCCGGCACCCGGTCCTCACGCGCCACGACGGCGGGAGCGGCCCCGAGGTCACCGGCCGGAGCCGCGGCGGGCTCGGCGGCGGACGCGGTGGAGCGGGAACGTTCCCGGCGACCGCGAGTGGGACGCTCGGCCGTGGCGGCGGTCTCCGCCGGCGCCTTGGCCTCGGCGGCGGTCTCCCCCGAGCCGCCCTGCTTCTCCTGGATGGCTGCGATGAGCTGGCTCTTTCGCATCCTGCCCGTCCCGCTGATGCCGAGACCGCTGGCCATGGCCTGCAGTTCGGGAAGCACCATGCCTGCCAGGCCGGTGCCGGAGCGACGACGCTGTCGGGCCGGGGCGGTGCTGGGGGTGTCGCCGGCGGCCTGGCCGTCGGAGAGGAGTTCGGTGGTGTCGCTCAACTAAAGGTCCTTCCCAGGGGTCGGGCGCCAGACTTTTGCGTCCATGCGTCCCGGTGGTGCGACCCGGCGGGACAGACCGGGTCGGAAATTCGCGAATCTCATGTGTCCATGACCCTCGGGACTCGCGAGCGGTAGGTGCCCGGGGATCAGCCCCCGGGTCGTAGCCACCGACCAGGTGTCTTGGTGGAACGAACTCGCATGTCTCCGAGAAGGCCGCCTCTGGTCACGCCACCCGAAGGTGTGCCGACTGGAGGAAACGGTTTCAGGGAAATCGCCCTGCCCGCGTCGAAGGACGCGAAGCGAAGTGCAGCGATGTGCGAATGACAAGCACGCACCCAACACGGGGGCACCTGGTGCGGCTATCAGCCGCACATCACCAGCGCGCACAGCTATTCCCTGAAGGTCGAAGAGGCATCAGCGTGTCTCGGGAAACAGAACGCCCGCACCAACCGTGTCGACGTTCATTGGCTGGATTAGCCACTCCGTACCCACTTCTGACGCGATCAAATCCTGCGTATCCCGTGTCGCAAACACAAGGACTGTCGGGCCCGCTCCCGAGACCACGGCGGGCAGGCCCGCCGCTCGGAGCCGGCGCACCAGATCCGCGGTCCGCGGCATCGCGGGCGCCCGGTAATCCTGGTGCAGCCGATCCTCGGTGGCGGCCATGAGCAGGCCGGGCTCCGGCGTCTGTGTCAACGCCGCGACCAGCAGCGCCGCCCGTCCCGCGTTCGCCGCCGCGTCGGAGTGCGGGACGTCCTTCGGAAGCAGCCCCCTGGCCTCCTCGGTGGACAGGCGGAAACCGGGGATCAGCGCCACGGGCCGCACATCCTCGTGCGGTTTCAGTTTGACCATATGCGCAGGTCCGAGGTGATCCGACCAGGCGATCGTCAGACCGCCGGCCAGGCAGGGGGCCACGTTGTCCGGATGGCCTTCGAGCTCCGTTGCGAGTGCGAACACGTCGGCGTCCGTCAGCTCGCCGGGCCCCGTCGCCCCCGCGTCTCGCGGGCCCGCCGTACCGGCGAGGGCCCGGGCCGCGAGGATTCCCGCGCAGATCGCGGCCGAGGAGGACCCGAGGCCGCGGGCGTGCGGGATGCGGTTGAGACAGCGGAGCCGGATTCCCGCAGGCTGGACGGCGCCCATGCGGTCGAACGCGACGCGCATCGCCCTGACGATGAGGTGACCCTCACCCAGGTCCAGTTCGTCTGCGCCCTCACCCTCGACCTGGACGTGCACGCCCGCGTCGGCGAGCAGCGTCGCCTCGACCGCGTCGTGCAGGTCGAGCGCGAGACCGAGGCTGTCGAAGCCGGGACCGAGATTGGCGCTGGTCGCCGGGACGCGAACGACGACGCCGGGGCGGTCGTTGTCAGTTGTCATTCATCACCTGAACCCGCTGTGCATGATCACGAACAATATCCTGGCTGGCCGGACCGACATTTCGCGAATCCGCGCACGATCACGCCCGATTCGCGCAGGGCGTACGGCGCGACCACTCTGATGACGGGCGTCAGGCCAGCTCGAGAGCGGAAGCGGCCGCGAAGGCGTCGACGGGGATCGTCACCGGCGCCGGCGCACCGGAGATCGCCCAGTCGGGGTCCTTGAGCCCGTTGCCGGTCACCGTGCACACCACGCGCTGCCCGGGAACGAGCATCCCCTGCTCGTTGGCCTGCAGCAGGCCCGCCACGCTCGCGGCCGAGGCGAGCTCCACGAACACGCCCTCCTCCTGGGCCAGAAGCTTGTAGGCGGCGGCGATCTGGCGGTCGGTGACGGACTGGATGGCCCCGCTCGACTCGTCGCGCGCGGCCTCGGCGAGCCGCCACGACGCCGGGTTGCCGATCCTGATGGCGGTGGCGATCGTGTGCGGATGCGTGACCGGGGCTCCGATGACCAGGGGCGCCGCGCCGCTGGCCTGGAATCCCAGCATTCTGGGCCGCTTGGTGGCGATGCCCTCTTCCGCGTACTCCTTGTAGCCCATCCAGTAGGCCGAGATGTTGCCCGCGTTGCCTACGGGGATGCAGTGCACGTCCGGCGCGTCGCCGAGTTCGTCCACGATCTCGAAGGCGGCGGTCTTCTGGCCTTGGAGCCGGTGCGGATTGACCGAGTTCACCAGGGCGATCGGATAGTTCTCCGCCAGCTTCCTGGTCATCTCCAGGCAGTCGTCGAACGAGCCCTCCACCTGGAGCAGCTTGGCGCCGTGCACCAGGGCCTGGGCCAGCTTGCCCATCGCGATCTTCCCGCGCGGAACCAGGACGGCGCAGGTCAGGCCGGCCCGTACGGCGTAGGCGGCGGCGGAGGCGCTGGTGTTGCCCGTCGAGGCGCAGATGACCGCCTTGGCGCCCTCCTCGAGCGCCTTGCTGATCGCCACGGTCATGCCGCGGTCCTTGAAGCTGCCCGTCGGGTTGAGACCCTCGACCTTGAGATGGACGTCGCATCCGGTCAGCTGGGAGACGCGCCGGGCCGGCACGAGAGGCGTTCCGCCCTCGAAGAGGGTGACCACCGGCGTCGTCTCCGACACCGGAAGCCGGTCACGGTACTCCTCGATGAGGCCACGCCAAGCCCTGGACATGATTACTCCCTTCACGCGCCGCATACGCGTGCAACCTGGGGTATTGGCCACCGAGTCTACGGGCTTCCGCTCGCCATGTGGGAAGAATTGTCCAAGTACTGGACAGGGCCGGAACCGCCCAGGTCTCTCCACCACACTCAGCGGGTGAGGCCCCAGGAGCGCCGCTCCATGAATCGACGGCCGCGCCCGCCACCGCCCCCGGGAGCGACATCGCCGTCATCAAGGGCCTTGCGCCGGGCACTCAGAGTCGATACATGGCCAAAGTCCCGTTGTGCGCCGCCTCGCCCGAAAAGGTGGGCTTTGCCGTTATTCGCCGCACATTCCTGGTTCCAGTTTGCCAGGCGAGGTCGAGATCAGGCCCCGGGCCCTCGTAGATCATTAGGGTGACCGCGCGATGAGGGGTCGCGCCATCGACGTACCGGCGGGAGCCGGCGGGGAAATCGGCCCGCCGGCTCCCGCCGCCGCCCTACTCCTGTCCGTCACCCGCCTGCTTGCCGTGCGACTGGTCACGAAGCAGGCTCCGAATACGGCGGAGGCCGCTTCGCGTGATGCGAGTGAGGCCATGGCCCTGCTTGAGCGCGGTGACCTGCTTGCGCAGGGCACCGACCTCGCGGCGAAGCTGCACCGCCTGGGTCCGCCAGCGCTTCGCCTCTTCACGGGCCTCGGTGACCTTGCCCTTGAGCCCTTCGGCCTCCTTGGTCAGCCTGGCCAGTTCCTTGGTCAGCCTGGCCACCTCACCCTGCAGAACCGATCTTTCCTGCTGCTGGCGATAGGTGGTCCTGCGATCGTCCGGGACAGTCGCGTCGACCGCCGGTAGCAGTCCGTAGGACTCCGGGTCCACCCACATCGACCCGTAGATCTCGGTCACGACCCCGTCGAGATCCTCCCCGTCCTCCGCCAGCATCTCGGCACGGGCGAAGGCCGCCGTCCGCTCCATGCGGGCGGCGACGATCCCGTCCGGCTGCTCGGCCAGGAAAACGGACACCAGGCCGAGGCCGCGCTCCGTCATCAGATCGGTCAGCTGGGCCAGGCCGTCCTCACCGGGGACCCAGCCCGAGGGCAGGCGCAGCACGAAAGGCGCCAGGCCCGGGCGTCCGCCGAGTCGCACCCGGGGTTCGGCGGCGTAGTGGCGGCGAACCAGCGCGAGGTCGCCGGGCGGCGTACCGCGCTCGTCTTCCAGTTCGTCCCACGGTCCCCTCAGGACGACCGACACGTCGGGGATCGTCCCCGCCAGGACAGCGTCGACCACCGTCCGGACGTCCTCGTAGGAGGCGCCGGTCACGTCCGTCTCCACCTCGACGTACGGCACGAGCCACTGCCGGTTCGGATGGGTCCGCAGCGAACGGTGGTGCGGGACGTGGTCGGGAACGGACTCCTGGCCGTCACGCCCGCCGGACGTCTCCTGCCGCCTCGTTGAGGACCCCAGGCGATAGGCCGTGGCGACGGGCTCGGGAACGAACACCGCTCCGGCCTCGGACAGCCGGTATCCCATCGCGGTGTCCAGGCCCAGGACGAATCCTCCGTCCGCTGAGCCGACAGCCTTGAGCAACATGGCGTCGACCGACGTCGACTCCCCCGTATAGAGCCGGAAGGCGTCGTGCGCGGCCGAACGAAGACCGTCGGTGCGCTCGACCAGGTCCACCACCCACGCGTCCGGTTCCGCGGGCTCGAACAACTTCGCCCGGTCGCCCGCCATGGCCACCTCGGGCGGCGCGGGCGACGCCGCCGTGGAGCGCAGGTCACCTGTGACGGCGAGGTAGGGGGCGAGGTGGTGCCAGCGCATGTGCGCCTCGATCGCCACCCGGTCCAGCACCACGTCGGAGTCGAGCCAGTGGACGACGTCGCCCCTGGCGGCCCGCAGCCCCGCGTCGCGCGCGCCGGCCAGGCCCCGGGTCTCACAGACGATCAGCCGGGTGTTCACATGGCGGATCTCCGGCAGGCGCACCGGCGGCTCGCTGCCGTCGCCGACGACGACGACCTCGACCAGTTCGGCCGGATAGCTCTGATCGGCCAGACCCGCGAGCGTGAGGTCGAGCTTCTCCTGACCGTCGCAGGCGGGAACGACGACACTCACCCGCATGTCGGGCGTCCACGCACCGATCTCGGGCGGCGTGAGGACCGAGTAGTCGTTCCCACGGATCCGGGGAATCACAGGAGTCACTCGCGGCGGCACAGCGGGCGCACCGGGGAGTCTCGGGAGGCGGTTCACGAACCCTCCAGGATCCGAGTCGGACGGAATCCGCGCCACTGATTGGCCGAGCCTCGGATGAACTCGGAGAGCGGTGGCTGCCAGGTGTGCTGTGCTGTCGCGGACCGCCGGACCAGAAGGCCCATCCCGTGGGTCCGGTAGATGGTGCCGCCTGCCGCCTCGACCGCCCGGAGCAACCGGGTGTCACCCCCTTGGGGCACCGGCTGGAAACCGCCGATCTCCTGGAATGTGGCACGCTCCAGCATCAGGGTCGCGCCCGACACGAGGTCGGCCATGATCTCCGTGCGCCAGCGGCCCCTGCGGACCGTGATGTCCAGCGGTTCGAGGTAGTAGTACTCGGTGGGCATGCCGACCACGTCGGCCCCCGAATACTCCTTGGCGAGCAGCAGGTCCGACAGATGGTCCGGGCTGTACCAGTCGTCGTCATCCCATTTCGCGATGTAGCGGCCACTGGCCCGCTCGACCGCGGCGTTGATCACATCGCCGAACACGGTCTCTCTCCCGAGCTCCACGACCTGGATCGGGAAGGGGAAGTCCCGTGCCTCCTGCCGTACGACCTCTGCGGGAAAGCCGTGAGCGGCGTAGACGACTTCCATGTCGACATGCCGCTGGCGGGCCAGCTGCGCCAGCGTGAAGGCCGTCAGCGCCGGCCTTCTGCTCGCCGCGATGACGCTGACCAGGCCGCGTTCACTCGTGTTGATCGAGCGCAGGAGCCCGTGGCGGCGCAGCCGCAGGCTGTGCTCTTCTCGCCGGAGGTCGGCCAGCGACGCGCCGGTGCTGTCGATCTCAGGCTCGAGCCATCGGGTGTCGGTGACGAGGTCCCTCAGCTCCGGATCGATCCAGTCGGGCGCCGCGGCCGAGTGCACCGGCACTCCGGCCGCTGCGAGCTGGTGAATGACGTCCAAGGAGGCGATGGAATGGGGCCATTCAATTCGAACTCCCCGAAGATCACGCAAACCGGCCACGTTCTCCTCGGTGAGCCCATCGGGGACGGGCGTTCCGGCGATGACCCACCGGCTCCCGTCCCAGCGGGCCTCCGCCATGTCCGCGCTCGGGGCGCGGACGAAGCCCTTAGGGCTGATCATGAAACCTCCACCGTCCATCACCTGCATGGCGCTCAATAAGAACCGCATTCTGGCATAGCGGGTCCAACCACACCCCGCCGACAACATGCACGAAACAGCGCGAACTCGTAGGGGTCGCGGGGCGGCCACGCAAGCCTGAAGGGTTGGGCGCTGCCGCTCGACCCTCCAGAGGGCCGCCGCCGCAGCGGAGGAGGTGCCGGTGTCGCTCATGGCGACACAGATGTCCACGCCGCCAGGCGATTTACCGATTTCCCCTAGCTTCTCCCGCTCGTCTCCGCAGGCACTACCATTCCGGGGCATCCGGACACAGCAAGATCCGCCCCGGGAAGCACCGGGGGCGGCGAGGCCTCGGGGGGACGGAGAGACAGATGCTCGGGAAGATCCGATCAAGCCGGCTCAGAGCGCTGCTGGGAGTGGGCGGCCTGCTGGGAGCGAGCGGGATCGGCTGGGCCGCGCACGGAATGACGAGTCCCCCGCCGTCACCGGTCCCCCAGATCACGGCACACACCCCGGCGAAGCCCGTCACAGTCGTCACACTGGGATTCGACGACGCGTATGCCGATCAGATGCAGGCGCTGCCGCTCCTGCGTGAGAAGCGGTTGTCCGCCACCTTCTACGTCATCAGCGGCGTGATCGGCCGAAAGGGGGTCATGACGTGGAAGCAGGTCGCCCAGGTGGCCGCGGCCGGCCACGAGATCGGCGGGCACACCGTCGACCACCACCGGCTGAAGGGCCTGAGCGTGGCGCGACTCCGCCATGAGATCTGCGACGACCGCGTCACCCTCTTCAAGAAGGGCTACAAGCCGGTCTCGTTCGCCTACCCGCTGGGATCGTACGACGACAACGCCGCGGCGACCGTCCTCAAGTGCGGGTACAACAACGGGCGACTGACCAGCGGTCTCTACGGCAAGGGACCGTTCAGCGAGACCCTCCCGCCGGCGAACCCCTCCTTGATCAGGACGCGCAGCGCCGGCACCGCACCCGAGGACGTGGTCGCGAACATCGAGGCCGGCATCAAGGATGCGCAGGCGCACGGCGGCGGCTGGTACAACATCGTCCTTCACCACATCTGCGACACCTGCCGCACGGACTCGATCTCGCGTGCCGACTTCATCAAGCTGCTGGCGTGGTTGCGCCAGAGCGTCGACGACGGCTCGATCATGATGCGGACGGCGGGGCAGGTCGTGGGCGGCCCGGTGCGCCCGCCGATCAGCGCGGCTGCGCTGACGGCGCAGAGCGCGCACTAGCGGACGGCGGGGCACGTCGCGCCGAACCGCCCGCGCACGTCCGGCACGCCGACGGGCACGGCCGGCCGGCCTCTGACGGCAGGCACGTTCCCCACGTCATCGAAGATCGGAAATCGACGCCAAGACGGCCTGATCATCGACTCGACGAGGAGAATTCGCGGACGCTAAGGTTGCCGTACCATTCGCCCGTTTTCGGCGTAATGGAGGACTTATACGTCGAGATTTCGCCGTCTGGCGCGTTTCGACCTCGCCACTTCAGGGGCCATAAAATGCAGATCGACGCAGTGTCGCGGGAGAGTGCTCTAACGATCTCCATAACTCCCGACGCCGAGGATCCGATCGCGGTCGACGGCAAACCCAAGCTGAGCCGCCGGTCGATGACCGCCCAGCTCCCCGAGGGTTGGTCGCTCGACTCGATCCACCCGGATCTGCTGGCCCTGGTCGCCCTGCTCACCGTCCGGCCGTGGATCCACAGCCGCCTCCAGCTGACCTGGGCGGTCAGCGCGCATTTCGCCGACACCCTCCGGCGAACGATGAAGATCGAAGTGGGCCCGGTGTCGGCCGAAGTGCAACCTCGCAACCACCCTCTGCGCGGCGTGCCCGGCCTGGCGTTCAGCGGAGGGGTCGACTCGATGGCCGCCGCGGCGGTCATGCCGTCCAACACGATCTTCTACTTCAACGAGCGGACCAACCCGCCGGGAAGCGGCCCGTCGCTCTACAACATGCGTCCCGCCCTGCACGCGTGCGCGGGCATGGCCGCGATGGGCCGCACGGTCCGCCGCGTGCCCTGCAACGTGGAACACGTGCGCAACCCGCTCGGCGTCCCCGTCGATCTCGCCAACTCCATCCCGGCCATCCTCATGGCCGACGTCGACAACCTCGACGCCATCGGCTGGGGGACGATCGCGGAGTCCTCGTACCGGACCGGCTCCCACGGCTGGATCGACTACGCCAAGCGGGACATCTTCACGAACTGGTGCGCGGTCTTCGATGCGGCGGGCCTGTACTTCTTCAACGCCGTCGCCGGGGTGAGCGAGGTCGGGACGAGCACGATCGTGCGATCGTCTCCCGGCGGGGAACTGGCACAGTCGTGCATCCGCGGCGAGATCGGCCTGCCGTGCACCAAATGCTGGAAGTGCGTCAGGAAGACGCTGGTGGACTCCGCGATCATCGGTGCGTGGCCTTCGGAAAGGTGGCTTCTTGAGTCGCTGCCCTCCCCCGAGCCCATGCGGTTCCTGACCAAGATCCCGATCAAGCATGAGTGCGTCCTGACGTTCGCCCTCGGCCGCTACAAGGGCTCCGCGCCGCAGTTGCGCGCCCTGAAGTCGCGTGTACGCGCCGACAAGCTGGACGTGGAGTGGCTCAGCAGGCACTACATCCCCGCCCTGGACCTGGTCCCCCATCACTACCGGATCGGTGTGCGCGCCTCAATCGAGAAGTACCTGCCGCCCATGACCGCTGCGGACGAGGCCGCGTTCCGCGGCTGGACGATGGACGAGGTCGAGAACTCGCCGTCCTTCGTGGAGCTGGCCGCCAATTTCGAGAACCTCACGAAGTCGGCCGCCGAAGCGCACAAGAAGAAGGCGAAGGCCTGAGCAACCGGGAGGAGCGCTTCCCGGGAAAGAGAACGGGTGACACCCCGCTGGGGGTGTCACCCGTTTACTTAGGGCCGGTCACTTCCTTGAGCCGGTCACTGACGTGGCGGCTGCGGCTCACGAAGGAGGCCGTGGAGGCGGCGCGTGAGACGCCCGATGCCACGGGCGCGCTTGAGCGCGTTCACCTGCTTCTTGAGGCTACCGATCTCGCGGCGGAACTCGACCGCGGTGGAACGCCACCGCTTCGACTCGTCCCGCCACTCTGCGACCTTGCTCTTGAGCAGCTCGTTTTCCTTGATGAGGCGCTGCGCCTCCGCGTTGGAGGGATTGGACACCTCGCCCCGTGCGCGGTAGGCGGTCCGGCGTTCGACCGGGCGCTTCGCCTCGGCGGTCGGCAGGAATTCGAAGGTCTCCCTGAACACCTGCATCGACCCGAAGACGTCGCCCACGATCGCGTCGAGGTCCTCGCCCTCCCTCGCCATCATCCGGGCGCGGGCGAAGGCGGCGGTGCGCTCGAGGCGGGCCATGACGCCCCCCTCCAGCAACCCGGACAGCAGCACCGACAGCAGGCCGAGCGGGCGCTCCACCATCAAGTGGAGCAGCTCGGCCAGGGTGTCCTCGCCGGGGACCCAGCCCGCGGGCAGGCGAAGGACATACGGCGCCCGGCCGGAGCGTCCGCCGATCTGCACCCTCGAGTCGTAGGCGTAGTGGCCACGGATGAGCATCAGGTCGAGGCGGGGATCCTTGAGCGGCGAACGGCGCTCGGGTTCACGATCGAGCTCCTCCCACGGGCCCAGCAGGACCACCGACACGTCCGGAACCGTGCTCCCGAGGATGCCGTCGACGGAGGCGCGGACGTCCTCGTAGGAGGCGTCGGTCGCGTCGATCTCCACCTCGACGTACGGCACGTCCCACTGCCGGTTCGGATGGGTTCGCAACCACCGGTAGTGCGGGACACGGTCGACGATGAACGCCTGACTGACCCGGCTGATCGAGGTGCCCTCGCGCATCCGCATCGTCGGCCCCAGGTGGTAGCCGATGGACCGGGGCTCGGGGATGAAGACCGCTCCGGCCTCGAAGAGGCGGTAGCCCATCTCGGTGTCCTGGCCGAGGATCAGCCCCTCGTCCATGGGACCGGCCGCCTTGATCAACCTGGCGTTGACCGACGTGGAGCCCCCGACGTGCAGCCGGAACGCGCCGTGGTCGGAGGACCGGAGTTTGTCGGTGCTGTCGACGAGTTTCACGATCCACGCGTGCGGCTCGGTGGGCTCGAACAACTTCGCCCGGTCGTCGATCGCGATCACGTCCGCCGGGACCGGCAGCTCCACCGTCGTGAACCGCAGGTAGCTGGTGACCGACAGGTACGGCGCGAGGTGGTGCCAGCGCATGTGCGCCTCGATCGCCACCCGGTCCAGCACCACGTCGGAGTCGAGCCAGTGGATGACGTCGCCCGTGGCGGCCCGCAGACCCGCGTTGCGCGCGTTGGCCCTGCCCGGGGTCGCACAGACGATCAACCGGGTGTTCGGATGGCGGATCTCCGGCAGGCGAAGCGGCGGCTCGCTGCCGTTGTCGACGACGATGACCTCGATCAGGTGCGCCGGGTAGCTCTGGTCGGCCAGGCCCGCCAGCGTCAGGTCGAGCTTCTCGTGACCGTTGTAGGCGGGAACGATCACGCTCACCCGCATGCTGGGCGTCCACTCACCGATCTCGGGCGGCGTGAGGGCCGAGTAGTCGTTCCAGCGGACCCTGGGAATCGCAGGAGTCGCATTCGACGCCGCAGCCGGGCTCATGGCCGGCTCGCCGGGAGGTAGCGGGGGGCGATTCACGAACCCTCCAGGATTCGAGTCGGGCGGATACCGCGTAGCCGATCGGCCGAGCACCGGTCCCGGGCGGCCTGTGCGACCCCGGCTTCCGCGACCGCCGTCTCCGCGCTCCACGCGCGGAGGAAGCCCATGGGGCCGGTCATGCCACCTCCACTGTGCACCACTGTCGAAATGCGGCTAACGAGAACCGCATTCTGGCACAGCACAGACAGAAAGCGCTCTTCGCCCCATTTGTCAGCGAATTGCTACGGAGTGTCGTCTCCCTCGACGCGCATGACGCTGGCCACCGCGCGCACGATGTCGAGATCCTGGAGGTCTTCGATCGTCGCCGACAGGGCGGCGTCATTGGCCCGATGGGTCACCAGGACGAGTTGGGCGTCGTCGCCCCTGCCCTCCTGCCGCACCGTCTGGATCGAGACGTCGTGGGTCGAGAAGACCTCGGCGACCTGGGCGAGCACACCGGGCTTGTCCGCCACGTCCAGGGAGACGTGGTAGCGCGTGATGGTGTCTCCCATCGGATGGACCTTCAGGTCGGCGTACGTCGACTCCTCGGGCCCGCGGGTCCCCGCGATGCGGTTGCGCGCGACCGCCACGATGTCACCGAGGACCGCGGAGGCCGTGGGAGCCCCGCCGGCGCCCGCGCCGTAGAACATCAGCCTGCCCGCGGACTGGGCCTCCACGAACACCGCGTTGTACGCCTCCCGGACGCCCGCGAGGGGATGCGTCCTCGGGATCATCGCGGGGTGCACCCGGACGCCGATCGAGCCGCCGTCGTCGGAGCGCGCGCAGATGGCCAGGAGCTTGATGACGTATCCCATGCCCTTGGCCGAGGCCACGTCGGCGGCGGTGATCTCCGTGATGCCCTCACGGTGCACGTCCGCGGCCGTCACGCGGCTGTGGAAGCCGATGCCCGCGAGGATGGCGGCCTTGGCCGCGGCGTCGAAGCCCTCCACGTCGGCGGTCGGGTCCGCCTCCGCGTACCCGAGCGCCTGGGCCTCCTCGAGGGCGTCGGTGAACGAGGCCCCCGTGGAGTCCATCTTGTCGAGGATGTAGTTGGTCGTGCCGTTCACGATGCCGAGCACACGGTGGACGTGGTCGCCGGCCATCGACTCGCGCAGCGGGCGCAGCAGCGGGATCGCCCCCGCGACGCTCGCCTCGAAGTACAGGTCGGCGCCGTTCTCCCTGGCCGCGGCGTGGATGGTCGCGCCGTCCTCGGCCAGCAGGGCCTTGTTGGCGGTCACCACGGACTTGCCGTGGGACATCGCGGCGAGGATCAGCGATCTGGCCGGCTCGATCCCGCCGATCACCTCGACGACGATGTCGACGTCGTCGCGGGTCACCAGCGCTTCGGCGTCGGTCGTGAGCAGCGCGGGGTCGATCTCCGTGTCCCGCCTGCGGCCCAGCCGCCGCACGGCGACGCCCGCCAGTTCCAGGGGGGCGCCGATCCGCGCGGCCAGGTCGTCGGCCTGCTCGCCCAGCAGCCGCACGACCTGCGATCCGACGACACCACAACCCAGCAGCGCCACCCTCAGCGCCGGTTTGCCGTCAGTCACGAGCCCTCCTCGTCTCGCCGCCGCGTGGTCCCGCGCCGATTCCGGTCACAGCTGCCCCCGCAACAGATCTTCCTCGGTCTCCCCGCGCACGATCACACGGGACCGGCCCCCCGACACCGCGACCACCGCGGGCTTCGGTAGGTAGTTGTAGTTGTTCGCGAGCGAGCGGCAGTAGGCGCCGGTGGCCGCCACCGCGACCAGGTCGCCCGGCGCGATGTCCTGAGGCATCCACAGGTCACGGACGATCATGTCGCCGCTCTCGCAGTGCTTGCCGACCAGGCGGGACAACATCGGCCCGGCCGCGGTGCCGCGCGAGGCGAGGACGGCCGTGTAGTCCGCGCCGTAGAGCGCCGTCCTGATGTTGTCGCTCATTCCGCCGTCGACGCTGACGTAGGTGCGCAGCCCCTCGACGTCCTTGACCGTGCCGACCTCGTAGAGCGTCACACCGGCGAGGCCGGCGATCGCGCGGCCAGGCTCGACCGTCAACCTGGGCACGGGCAGCCCCGCCGCCTGGCAGGTCTTGCTGACGATCTCCTGCAGGCTGTCGGCGATGACCTTGATGTCCGGCGCCTCGTCGCCCTCGACGTAGGGGATGCCGTAGCCGCCGCCCAGGTCGAGCTCCGGCAGGATCACTCCGTGCTCGTCCCTGATGTCGACGAGCAAGGCGGCCAGGCGCCGGGCCGCGACCTCGAAACCCGCGGTGTCGGTGATCTGCGATCCGATGTGCGAGTGCAGGCCGACGAGCTCGAGCTGCGGCAGGGCGAGGATGCGCCGGACGGCCTCCGCGGCCGCCCCGCTGCTCAGCGACAGGCCGAACTTCTGGTCGTCGTGTGCGGTCGCGATGAACTCGTGGGTGTGCGCCTCCACGCCCACCGTCACCCGGATCATGGCCTTGGGCCGCCGGCCGTGCCGTTCCGCGAGGTAGCCGAGCCGGGCGATCTCCTCGAAGGAGTCGACCACGATGTGGCCCACGCCCACCTCGACGGCGCGATCGAGCTCGGCGAGCGACTTGTTGTTGCCGTGCATCGTGATGCGCTCGGGCGGGAACCCGACGCTGAGCGCGACCGCGAGCTCGCCGGCGCTGCACACGTCGAGGCCCAGGCCCTCCTGGTCGATCCAGCGCGCGACCTCGCGGCACAGGAACGCCTTGCCCGCGTAGTGGACGTCGCCGTCGTGGAAGGCGGCCCTGTGGTCGCGGCAACGGGAGCGGAAATCCTCTTCGTCGATCACGTAGAGAGGCGTGCCGTACTCTTTCGCCAGGTCCCGGACGTCCACACCGCCGATCGTGATCACACCGCCGGTGCGGCCGGACGTTCGCGGCCAGATCGCGGGGTCGAGGGCGTTGAGGTCGGCCGGCGCGTGCGGAGGACGCTCCTCAGGCAGCACCTCGGCATGCCTGTCACCGGCGGGATGGGCGAATCGACTCACCCGAACGAGGCTATCCGACCCCGCCGCCCCTATGAGACGGGCGCCCATGTGGCGAGACAGACTCACGGGACGCTCCAGGAGCATCCATCACAATTTGCTCGGCAGCTCACCGTAAAGATCCCGCAGGACGGCCTGGACGGCTCTCGCCAGCCAGAACCGGGCGGTGTGCACCTCTTCCGCGGGGCGGTCGCCGGCCGGGACGGCGGGAGCGTGTTCGTGCGCGTCGTGATAGGTCAGGGCCAGCCGCTCACCATAGGCCTCCCACGCCGGCTCGCGGCCAGCCGTACGGCTGGGCAGTTCGGCGAGGACGCGCAGCACGGCCCGGTCCCGGGGATCGTCCAGCGCCTCGGGGCGGAAGCTCTCCCCGGGGACGCCCAGGTCACGGGCCCACCTCAGTACGGCGGCCGCGCGCGCGTGCGCGAACCGGACGACGAAGCCCGGGTTCTCCCACGTCCTGGGGAGGTCCGGCAGACCGGGAAGGGGGATGCGCGGGATTCCCGGGGATCCGGCCGTCACGATCTCGCGGGCGATCTCACCGGGGACGGCCAGCACGATCTCCAGGAAGGCGTTGGGCCGGATCCGCACACCGGCGACGCCGGCCTGCCCGCACAGCCGCTCGGCGATCTCCTCGGCGGCGTCCCGCGGCGGGCGTCCCCGGGCGGCCTTGAGCGCGGCCGCGGAGACGACGACGGCCTCGTGGTCCCACGACCCCTGAGGCACGGGCGGCGCCCCCAGAAGCGGGCCGAGCCGGGCGGGTGTCACGCCGCTCACCCTAGGCCTCGTGAGTCGCCGCGGCACATTCCCGCGATCGCACCCGGTGATCATTCGAAAGCAGGTAAAAAGTTCCCCTTACCAGGAAGTAAGCAATTACGGTCAGACGTTAAGCAGTGGTAGGTTTGAGTCAAATAAGGCCAAACAAGACGGCGTGAGCTTCAAGGCTCGGGCGTGATCTGGCCGCACGCCCCATTCTTTTCCTCAAGTGAGACCAGATGAACGCTGCTTCGACATGCCCGGAGCCGGCTGTGCCGGCGTCCGCGTCCGAAATGGCCGGCGACCTGACGCCGGACACCCAGATCATCATGACCGGAGATCTCATGCCGGTGGAAGAAATCACGGAATACACGGAGCAGGACCCGCACTGGTACAAGCAGGCGGTCTTCTACGAAGTGCTGGTTCGCGGTTTCAAGGACTCCAACGGAGACGGGACCGGCGATCTGCGGGGGCTGATCGAGAAACTCGACTACCTCCAGTGGCTGGGAATCGACTGCATCTGGCTGCTTCCGCTGTACGACTCGCCCCTGCGCGACGGCGGCTACGACATCGCCGACTACTTCAAGGTCCTCCCGGAGTTCGGCGACCTGGGCGACTTCGTCGAGTTGATCGAGCAGGCGCACGCGCGCGGCCTGCGGGTCATCACCGACCTGGTCATGAACCACACCAGCGACAGGCACCCGTGGTTCCAGGCGTCCCGGCAGGACCCCGAGGGTCCTTACGGCGACTTCTACGTCTGGTCCGACGACCCCACGAAGTACGGCGACGCGCCGGTCATCTTCATCGGGGCAGAGGAGTCGAACTGGACCTACGACCCGGTTCGCGGCCAGTACTACTGGCACCGGTTCTTCCACCACCAGCCGGACCTGAACTACGACAACCCGGCCGTCCAGGACGCGATGATGGCGGTCATCCGGTTCTGGCTCGACCTCGGCGTCGACGGCTTCCGGCTCGACGCCGTGCCGTACCTCTTCGAGCGTGAGGGCACGTCGTGCTCCGGCCTGCCCGAGACGCACGAGTACCTGCGGAAGGTCCGGGCGGAGGTCGACCGGCTCTACCCCGACCGCGTCCTGCTCGCCGAGGCGAACGGCTGGCCCGAGGACGTGGTCGAGTACTTCGGCGACCCCACGACCGGCGGCGACGAGTGCCACATGGCGTTCCACTTCCCGCTGATGCCGCGCATCTTCATGGCGGTGCGCCGGCAGAGCAGGGAGCCGATCTCGGAGATCATGTCCCGCACGCCGAAGCTGCCCGAGAGCGGTCAGTGGGGCATCTTCCTGCGCAACCACGACGAGCTGACGCTCGAGAGCGTGACGGAGGAAGAGCGCGACTACATGCACGCCGAGTACGCCAAGGATCCGCGGATGCGGGCCTACCTCGGCATCCGGCGCAGGCTCGCCCCTCTGCTCGACAACGACAGGGACCAGATCGAGCTGTTCATCGCACTGCTGCTCAGCATGCCGGGATCGCCGGTCATGTACTACGGCGACGAGATCGGCATGGGCGACAACATCTGGCTGGAGGACCGCGACGCGGTCCGCACGCCGATGCAGTGGAGCCCCGACCGCAACGCCGGCTTCTCCAAGGCCGACCCCGGACGGCTCTACCTGCCGGCCGTCATGGACCCGGTCTACGGGTTCCAGACCGTGAACGTCGAAGCCCAGCTGAAGAGCGAGTCGTCGCTGCTCCACTTCACCCGGCGGATGTTGCAGATCCGGCGCGAGCACCCCATCTTCGGCACCGGCGGATACACCGAGCTGTGGTCGTCGAACCCCAGCGTGCTGGCGTACATCCGGGAGGAGGGCGACGACCGGGTCCTGTGCGTCAACAACCTGTCCAGGTTCGCGCAGCCGGTCGAGCTCGACCTTCGCCGCTTCGCCGGCATGACGCCGGTCGAATGCCGGGGCGGCGTGCCGTTCCCCGCCATCGGCGAACTGCCCTACCTGCTCACCCTCCCGCCGCACGGTTTCTACTGGCTGTCCATCCAGCAGGAGTCCTGAGCCGGTCGTCCCGAGGTTCCGGCGGTCCGTGCGGTTTCGGCGGGCCGCACGTTTTTCAGCGGTGCTGTGCGTTTTCGGCGGGCCGAGCGTTTTCGGCGGGCCGAGCGTTTTCGGCGGGCCGAGCGTTTTCAGCGGGCGGTGACGGGCACCTGTGCCCGCGCCGCCCGCCGCGCGGGGATCAGGGCGACCAGCAGCGTCGCCCCGATCGCGACGAGCAGGGCCCCGGCGAGCATCCCCGGCGTGGGAGCCCGGCCGATTCCCGCCCCCACCCCGCTCCCGCGGCCCTCCAGGTCGATCAGGCCCTTCGACAGGAACGCGCCCGCGGCTCCGCCGAGCACCACACCGGCCATCGCGACGAGCCCGGTGCCCGTCACCAGGGTGGCCATGACCTGCCGCGGGGTCAGGCCCATCGCCTTCAGCACGGCCAGGTCGAGCAGGTGATCGCGCAGGCCGAGAGCGCTCGCCGTCAACAGGTTCGCCAGTCCGATCAGAGCCAGGACGGCGACCAGCGCCACGATGATGACGCGGATGACCGACAGCCGGTCGGCCGGGTTGACCGCCTGGTCCACTTCGAGTGCCTGCGACTGCAACCGCGCGCGCACCTCGGCGGCGTCGGCGCCCGGTCGCAGAACCAGGCTGTAGAACTGCGGCGGCCTGGCGTCCTTGGCCGCCAGGCTGTCGACGCCGAACGAGAGCACCTCGCCGTCCTGTTCCGGCTCGATCACCCTGCCGACGATCTTGACGATGAGCGGCGTGCCCCCGATGGTCATGCGGACCCGGTCGCCGATGCGCAGCCCGAGCAGGTCGAGCAGGCCCTGCCCGGCCACGGCCTCGCCGCGGTCCCGGAACATCCTGCCCTCCACCACCGGGAACGGGTACGGGTCGGAGGACAGGCCGAGCGCGCGGGTGCGCACCGTCCTCGTCTGCCAGGGTACGAGGGCGTCCAGCTCCACCCCCGGATAGGCGGTCACGACGTCGGGGTCGGCCATCACGCGGACGAGCGCCTCGCTCGCCGTCAGGTCGCCCGGCCGTACGGACAGGGCTGCGGCCTGGCCCACCTGCTCCGGATGGCGGCTGAACCCGTCGAGAGTGGCCCAGCAGCCCAGCCCGATCGTGATCATCATCATGGGGATGGCCACGCCGGTCAGCGTGAGGACGGCGGAAGCGGGACGGGTGAAGGCGTCCCTCGCCCCGAGGACCAGGGCGGGCGGGAGCCGTACGAGGAGGGCGACCCTGGCCAGCCGCGACAGGCGGCCGTGCGGAGGCGCCGCGGGGGCCGCGGGGATGGGCGGCGTCGCACCGCCCCGCCAGGCGGGCAGCCAGACCGCGACCAGCACCACCAGCGCCGTGCCCGCCGCGATCGCGACGAACGGGCCGGACGACAGCGGCACGACCACGGTGTCGGAGAGCGCGTAGGCCGTGATGACGCGTCCGGCGACGAGTCCGAGCGCGATGCCGAGCAACCCCAGCGTGCCGTGCTCGGCGACGAGCATGCGGGTCACCTGTTCCCGGGTGAACCCGAGCGACTTCAGCGTGGCGATGTCGCGGAGCTGGGTGAGCACCCGGCCGCCGGTGGCGTTGGCGACGGCGAGGGCGGCGGCGACCAGCCCGGCCAGGCCGAACAGGGCGAGCAGCAGGCCGAGCAGCCGGTTGTCGAGCTCCATGGAGGCCCGGACCTCACGCCAGGTGGAGACCCGCTGGACCTGGTTGCGCAGCGTGATGACGGCCTGCTGCACGACGATGTCGGTGTAGCCGGCGTCGGCCAGCCGAAGGCCCGTCACGGTCTCGGTGCGGCCGGGCGCGGGTTCGACCATGGTGAGTGTCGAGGAGAGGGTCCAGGCGAGCCCCGGAGTCCACTCGGGATAGAAGCCCTGGTCGCCGCTCTCGGCCAGGCCCGCCACGGTCAGCGTGTGCGTGGCGCCGTTCAGTCCGGTGACGGGGAACGGGCTGCCGGGGTGGAGCCCCAGCGCTTTGGCGAACGACTGCTCGACCACGACGCCGTCGGGGTGAAGCGCGTCGAGCCAGCGCCCTTCCCGCAGGAGCGGCCGGGCGACGGAGGGGAGGGCCGCCGTCGTCTCCTGGAGGGCGATCGGGACCTTCCTGCCGTGGTCCGCGAGCGTGGCCGGAGCGCTGCGGTAGGGCCCGGCGACGTCGGTGACCCCGCCCAGCGCCCGGAGCGCAGGGACGTTGGGTGCGCCCTTGGTGTGGATCCAGACGTGGGCGCCCCGGCCTCGCTCGAACAGCCCCCGCCACGGGTTGGTGCCGTCCTCGAGCAGGGTGGCCGCCGTGATGAGGGCGGTGACGATCCCCGCGACCGCGATGACGGTGAGCAGAGCCTGCCCCCGGCGCGCCCGGAGGTCGGCCCGCACCCACCTGACCTCAGCCCGCACGCCCACCCCCGTGATCACGCCCACCCCCGTGACCACGCCCACTCCCGTGATCATGCACGGATTCGCGGAGCGCGGCCTGACCTGCGCCGACCCATGCCGTGATCATGCACGGGCTCGTGATCATGCCGTCCGAGCTGCGGCGTCGCTGTTCGTGATCATGCACGTTGCTCATCCATGCAGCTCGACGATGTCGCCCGCCGTACCGCCTGGACGGCGCTGGAGCCTGGCGATGGGCGCGTCGTCGACGATCTGGCCGTCGAGGAGGCTGACGACGCGGTCCGCCATGCTCGCGACCCTGGCGTCATGGGTGACGAGCACGATCGTCTGCCCCTGCCGATGGACCTTGCCCAGCAGCTTGAGGACGTCGCGGGTGTTGCGGCTGTCGAGATTGCCGGTCGGTTCGTCGGCGAGGAGCAGGCGCGGCTGGTTGGCGAGCGCCCGGGCGAGCGCGACGCGTTGCTGCTCGCCGCCGGAGAGCTGGCCGGGCGCGGCGCCCGCCCGTTCCTCGAGGCCGAGTTCCGCCAGCAGGTATTCACGCCGCTCCCTAGCGTGCTTCGGCGACGCCCCGCCGAGAAGGGCGGGCAACTCCACGTTGTCGGCCACGGTCATGTTGGTGACCAGATTGAAGAACTGGAAGACGAATCCGACCTTCTGCCGCCTGAGCACCGCCCAGCCGCTCTCCGAGAGCGTGTCGGCCCGCTTGCCGTCCAGCCAGATCTCGCCGCTGGTCCGGGTCTCCAGCCCGCCGAGCATGTGGACGAAGGTGGATTTTCCCGACCCGGACGGGCCCATGATCGCGACGAACTCCCCCGGTTCGACGACGAGATCGACCCCGCGTACGGCCGGCACCGGCAGGCCGCCGGTCTGGTAGATCTTCACGAGGCCGGTCGCCCTGATCACGGGGGTGCTGGTCACCGCGGGCCACATCCCTGCATGATCACGAACGGCGTCGCCGCAGGTCGTACGGAATGATCGCGAATCTGTGCATGATCACGGCATGAGTCGGCGCAGGTCAGGCGGCGATCCGCGAATCCGTGCATGATCACGGCAGGAGCGCGGGGCGGGGCGGGGAGTGGGGGGTGGGGGCGCATCAGGTCAGGTCCTCCTGGCAACGTTCGAGCCAGTCCAGGTCGGCTTGGAGGTGGAGCATGGCGCCCTCGATGAGCAGGCGGGCGACGCGGTTCCCCGGGTCCGTGCGCTCGGCCAGTTCGCCGAGGTCTCGCATCAACGACAAATAATGCCTGCGCTGCCGGTTGACCAGCGCCATCCGGTCGGCGATGCCGGTCAGCGGGGCCAGCACCAGCTTCATGAAGAACTCGTCCCGCACGCGCGGGCCTTCGGTGGGTTCGTCGACCCAGGCCTCCAGCGCCTCGCGGCCGGCGGCGGTGAGGTAGTAGACCTTCTTGTTGGGCCGGTTCGACTGCTCGACGTCGACGGCCCGGACGAACCCGTCCTTCTCCAGACGCCCCAGCGTCACGTAGATCTGGCCGATGTTGGGTGAGGGATATGCGCTGCCGAACGTCACCTCGAGCGCCTGTTTGAGCTCGTACCCGTGGGCAGGTTCCTTTGCCAGGAGTGCCAGCAACGGCAGCCGCACGCGCCCACCTCCACGCCAGTCGAGATGCCAAGTCGAGATGCCAAGTCGAGATGCCAGTCGAGATGTCGCCGCGAAGCCCCCGGGCGACCGCCGAAGCAGTTACCGGAGCGTTACGGATCCAGCCGTTGACTCCCACATTATCGCTATGCATAACATGCATGCATCTACCTAACACGTATGTAACTACGACTTAATCCGGAGGTCACGTGGTCCGCCGAGCCGCCGCACTCCTGACCGCCGTACTGGTGGCCGGATGCGCAGGGCTGGGCGACTCCGCGGGCCGGACGTCGGAGGGCACGAGCGGGACGGGTCCGATCACCTTCGCCACGGGCCGCGACACCACCGCCTATCTTCGCCCGCTGCTCGACCGCTGGAACCAGACCCATCCGTCCGAGCCGGTGACGCTGCTGGAGCTCCCCGAGGCGGCCGACGAGCAGCGCGCTCAGATGGTGGCCAATCTCCAGGCCCACAGCGACGTCTACGACGTGCTCGGGCTCGACGTGGTGTGGACGGCGGAGTTCGCCGACGCCGGGTGGATCGTGCCGCTCGACCGGAGCGTGGTCCCGCTGGACAAGATGCTCAAGGGGGTCGCGGACACCGCGATCTACCGCGACAAGCTCTGGGCCGCGCCGTACACGAGCAACGCCGGGCTGCTCTATTACCGCTCCGACCTGCTCAAGAAGGAGCACCTCAAGCCGCCCACGACATGGGCCGAGCTGCGCGACGAGGCCTCCCGCCTGAGCGCCAAGTACCACATAGGTGGATATGCCGGACAGCTCCTTCCGTACGAGGGGCTGACCGTCAACTTCACGGAAGCCGTCCAGTCCGCCGGCGGCCAGATCCTCAGCCCCGACGCGCGCCGGGTGACGATGGACCTCGGCGCCGCGCGCACCGCGCTCGACTTCCTGGTCGGCGGCGTCGAAGAGGGCTGGATCCCGCAGGAGGCGCTCACCTACAAGGAAGAGGAGTCCCGGCTCGCGTTCCAGGAGGGCAGGCTGGTCTTCGCCCGCAACTGGCCACACGCGTACGGCCCGGCGACCCATTCCGCCCTCGCGGGCAAGTTCTCGGTGACCAGGCTGCCCGGGCTGACCGGTCCGGGGTCCAGCTCACTGGGTGGGCTCAACCTCGCGATCAGCGCCTATTCCAAGCGGCAGAAGACGGCTCTCGACTTCATCCGCTACTTCACGGGCCCGGAGATCCAGCGCCTGGTCCTGACCGAGGGCTCCTTCCCTCCGGTCTGGGCCGAGCTCTACGACGATCCCGCCCTGATCAAGCGCTTCCCCTACCTGCCCGTGCTGAAGGAGGCGATCCTCACCGCCCGCCCCCGGCCGGTTACCCCCAACTACAACCAGGTCAGCCTGGTGATCTCCAGCGCCGTGTCCGGCGCGCTCAACCTCAGCAAACCCGTCGACGAAACCGTCGCCGATCTCAAGCAGCAGCTCGGCGAGGTCGTCCAGCCCGGAGGATAGATCATGCGCAAACTCCCCCTGACGGTGGCGGTGCTCGCCCTCGCGGCGGCCGCGTGTGGCGGCAACACCACCCCAGAACCCGCGCAGAGCAGCGGTGCCCCCGCCGCCAAGCCGCTCGCAGGCGTCAAGATCGAGGTCGCCGCCAAGTGGACCGGCGACGAGCAGGCCAACTTCGAGAAGGTCCTCAAGGCGTTCCAGGACAAGACGGGCGCCACCGTCACCTACGCCTCGACGGGCGAGGACACCGGCGCCTACCTGGGCCCGCGCATCCAGGGCGGCAACCCGCCGGACGTCGCGATCCTGCCCCAGCCGGGCCTCGTTCAGCAGTACGCCGACCAGAACGCGCTCAAGCCGCTGGCCCCCGAGGTGCAGGCGCAGATCGACCAGAACTACACGCCGTACTGGAAGGAGCTCGGCTCGGCCAGCGGCCAGGTCTACGGCGTGCTCGTCAAGGCGGCGCACAAGTCGCTCATCTGGTACCGCCAGACCGCCTTCGACGACGCCGGCGCCCAGCCGGCGGAGACGTGGGACGACCTGATCGGCAAGACCGCGCAGACGCTGGCGGACTCGGGCACCCCGCCGTTCGCGATGTGCGCCGCCTCCGGCTGGACGCTGACCGACCTGTTCGAGAACGTCTACCTGTCCTCGGCCGGTCCGGAGAACTACGACAAGCTCGCCAAGCACGAGATCCCGTGGACCGACCCCTCGGTCACCACCGCGCTGGAGAAGATGGCGCAGATCTTCGGCAAGCAGGAGTTCATGCTCGGCGGCTCGTCCGGCGCGCTGCAGACCGACTTCCCGACCTGCGTGACCCAGACGTACGCCCAGAAGAAGGCCGCCATGGTCATCGAGGCCGACTTCGTGGCCGCGTCGCTGGGCCAGACCGGCGCCCAGGTCGGCCAGGAGGCGAAGATCATGCCGTTCCCGAAGGCCGGTGACACCGCTCCCGTCGTCCTCGGCGGCGACGTCGCGGTGGTGATGAAGGACTCCAAGGGCGCGCAGGCGCTGGTGGAGTACCTGGCGTCCAAGGAGGGCGGCGAGGTCTGGGCCAAGCAGCCCGGTTACCTTTCGCCCAACCGCAACGTCTCCCCCGACAACTACCCGGACGACCTCACCAAGCAGCTGGCGCAGACGATCATCTCCGCCGGTGAGTCGGTCCGGTACGACATGTCGGACCTCGCGCCCAGCGCGTTCGGCGGCACGGACGGCAAGGGCGAGTGGAAGGACCTGCAGGACTTCCTGCGCAACCCCTCCGACGTCAAGGGCGCCCAGGCCAAGCTCGAGGCGGACGCCGCCAAGGCGTTCACGGAGTAGGGAGACGCGGCCGTGACCGAACGGTTGGACGGCCCGCAGGCCCCCGGCGGCGACATCCCTGCCGCCGGGGCCACCTCCGGCCCGATAGAGACCCGATCCGCGCCGGCTGCGGCCGCGCGCGTGGACAGCAGCACCCCCCGTCGGCTCGGACCCTCCCCCAGGATGGCGGCGCTCTTCCTGCTGCCCGCCGTCCTGCTCCTCGCCGCGTGGGTGGTCTACCCGATCATCTACTCGATCTTCAGGAGCCTGTACGACTCCGCCGGGAACCGCTTCGTCGGCCTGGGGAACTACGGCTCGATCTTCACGGACTCCGCCACGCTGACCACGATCAGGAACAACGTGATCTGGGTCGTGGTGGCGCCGCTGATCGTCACCGTGCTCGGCCTCATGTTCGCGGTGCTGACCGAGCGCATCCGCTGGGCGACGGCGTTCAAGCTCATCCTGTTCATGCCGATGGCCGTCTCCCTCCTCGCGGCCGGAGTGATCTTCCGTCTCGTCTACGAGCAGGACCCCGACAAGGGCGTGGCCAACGCGGTGATCACCGTCGTGCACGACACGTTCTCCTCCAGCGCCGGGTATCCGGGCGCGCGGCCGCGTGAGAACGACCAGGCGCCCGCGGCCGTACAGAACGGCGCCGTGGTGACCAAGCAGCAGGTCCAGGACGGCCAGCCGGTGCTCCTCCCGCTGGTCGGTCTTCCTCCCGACGTCGTCAAGGACGCCGCTCCCGCGAAGGCGGCTCCGGCCGGAGGTCTGAGCGGCACGGTCTGGCTCGACGTCGTCCGGGGCGGCGGCGGCACGCTCAACCAGATCGACCCGCAGGAGAAGGGCCTGGCCGGGATCACGGTCGAGGCGGTCTCCGGCGGTGTGGTCAAGGGCACCACCGAGACGACCGCCGACGGCGGCTTCCACTTCACCGGTCTGCCCGCGGGCTCCTATCTCGTACGGCTCCCGCAGTCGAACTTCCAGGCGCCCTTCAACGGGATCACCTGGCTCGGCCCCGGCCTGATCACGCCCGCGATCATCGGCGCGTACATCTGGGTGTGGGCCGGCTTCGCCATGGTGCTGATCGCGGCCGGGCTGTCGGCGATCCCCCGCGACGCCCTCGAGGCGGCCCGGATCGACGGCGCGACCGAGTGGCAGGTGTTCCGGCGGATCACCGTGCCCCTGCTCTCCCCGGTCCTGCTCGTCGTCTTCGTCACGATGGTCATCAACGTGCTGAAGGTGTTCGACCTGGTGTTCATCATCGCGCCGGGGTCGGTGCAACCACAGGCCAACGTGATCGCGCTCGAGATGTGGCGGGTCTCGTTCGGCGGCGGCGGCAACCAGGGCATGGGCAGCGCCCTCGCCATCTTCCTGCTGGTGCTGGTCCTCCCGTTCATGATCTTCAACATCCGCCGGTTCAGGAGGGACGAGCGATGACAACCCTGACCGAACCGGGGTCCGCCCAGCGGATCGAGCGCGGTCTCCTCGGGCGCGTGGCCGACCGCGTCGGCGGCGGCGTGGTGCAGGTCGTCCTCGTCCTGGTGGCGGTGTTCTGGCTCGTGCCGACGCTGGGCCTGCTCGTGGTGTCGCTGCGCGGCGAGGCCCAGAACAACGCCTCCGGCTGGTGGACCCTGTTCACCAAACCCGCCGAGATCACCTTCCAGAACTACTCGAGCCTGCTGGCGGCCGGCTTCAGCTCGTCGTTCTGGAACACCGTGCTCATCACGGTCCCCGCGACGGTGCTGGTCATCGGCATCGCGGCGATGGCGGCCTACGCCTTCGCCTGGATCGAGTTCCCCGGCAGGGACGCGGTGTTCCTCGTCGTCATCGCCCTGCTGGTGGTGCCGGTCCAGATCGCGCTCATCCCGATCGCCAAGCTGTACGGATTTCTCGGGATATTCGGCTCGATTACAGGAGTCGTGCTGTTCCACGTGGCGTTCGGCCTGCCGTTCGCCATCTTCCTGCTGCGCAACTTCTTCGTGGGCATCCCCCGGGAGCTGCTTGAGGCGGCCAGGATGGACGGCGCGCAGGAGTGGCGGATCTTCGCGACCGTGGTGTTCCCGCTGGCCAAGCCCGCGATCGCGTCGCTCGGCATCTTCCAGTTCCTCTGGGTCTGGAACGACCTGCTCGTCGCCCTGGTCTTCGCCGACACCGAGAACCAGCCGATGACCAAGGCACTGCAATCTCAGATGCGACAGTTCGGGACCAACGTGGACATCCTCGCGCCAGGTGCGTTCCTGTCGCTCATCATCCCGCTCGTCCTGTTCTTCGGCTTCCAGCGGTATTTCGTCCAAGGGCTGCTCGCGGGCTCCGTGAAATAGCCCCTCATCATGACCGCACGGAAAGGGCCCGGATGCGCGCTTCACGGGGGGAAAAGCGCGCATCCGGGCTAGGCCCCATTCTGTACGGCTAGAGCCGCTGATGTCACCGCATTGACAAGTTTGTCCTCGATCTCATGCCAACTCCTGATATTTCGCCGAGTTCCTGCCATGTCGTAGTGGTGATGCGTACAGGGGCCGGCATGACCCCGGACATCGGATGCCCGCTTCACGGGGGTAAGCGGGCATCCGATCTTTTGTCTCCGGCGGCATCGGCACCCGCGAAAGCCGATAGAGTTCGCGACCATGGCAGGGCGTCCGTTGCACGAAGTAGTGGAAGCCGGATGGGCCACGGCCCTCGAACCCGTCGCCGAGCGGATCTCCGCAATGGGCGACTTCCTCCGGCAGGAGATAGCGGAAGGTCGGCAGTACCTTCCAGCGGGGGCGAACGTCCTCCGCGCGTTCCAGCAGCCTCTCGGCGAGGTCCGCGTGCTGATCGTGGGGCAGGATCCCTATCCCACGCCCGGCCACCCGGTCGGCCTGAGCTTCTCGGTGGCGCCCGATGTCCGGCCGATCCCCGCGAGCCTGGTCAACATCTACAAGGAGTACATGGCCGACCTCGGCTATCCCCCGCCGACCAACGGCGACCTCACTCCGTGGACCGAGCAGGGCGTGTTCCTGCTCAACAGAGTCCTGACGGTGATGCCGGGCAAGCCCGCCTCCCATCGGGGCAAGGGCTGGGAGGAGGTCACCGAGCAGGCCATCAAGACGCTCGCCGCCCGCGGCGGCCCGCTCGTGGCGATCCTGTGGGGCCGTGACGCCCGTAATCTCCGGCCGATGCTCGGTCAGGTGCCGTGCATCGAGTCGGCCCACCCGAGTCCCCTGTCCGCGCGCAGCGGCTTCTTCGGCTCCCGGCCGTTCAGCAGGGCGAACGAGTTGCTCGCCGAACAGGGCGCCCCGCCCGTCGAGTGGAAACTGCCCTGACCGGCTGCCGATAGGATCCCGACCATGAGCGATACAACGGACACGGGACGCTACCTGCGTCTCACCGTCGACCTCGTCGTCGAGGTCATGGACGTGGGCGCCCTGCAGGCGGCGGCTCTCGCGGAGATCCGCGACCCCGAGACGGAACTTGAGCAGGACGAGCGTCAAGAGCAGATCGATCTGGTCAACACCGATGACACCGGCGCGGCGGCCCTTCAGTGGCTGATCGAGCCGGATCATGTTCTTGGTCTGGTCGAGCACCTCAGCGACATCGAGCCGCGAGAGGCCATGCTCGGTGTCGAGCCGTCGGACGGCGTCCTCGAGGACGAGGGCGACGAGGACGACCACCACGACCACGACGGTCACCAGCACTGACCCGCCCGCCAGGGCTCACACAGGTTCGAGGCGGTGGAGGGGTCCGGCCGGGAGCTCGACGACGATCGGGTCTCCGGGCCGCACCTCACCGCCATCGACGACGATCCCCATGATCCCGGCCTTCCTGACCAGGCCTCCGTCCTCGTCCCGGTCCAGAACCGCCTTCAACAGCCCGTTCTGGAAGCCGTCGAGCTGCAGGCAGGGATTGCGCAGGCCGGTGATCTCCACCACAGCCGTTTCACCCAGATGAAGCCGCGCGCCCACGGGCAGCCCGAGAAGGTCGAGCCCGCGCGTCGTGACGTTCTCCCCCATGTCCCCCGCCCGTACGGCGAAGCCCGCCGCGCGCAGTTCGTCGTGCAGCTCCTCGTGGATCAGATGCACCTGCCGCAGATTGGGCTGACCGGGGTCGCGGGCCACCCGTGATCGGTGTTTGACCGTGACCCCCATGTGGGCGTCGCCCTCCACCCCGAGGCCGGCCAGCAGCCGGATGACGTCCTGGTCGGGTTTGCTGAAGGTGTGAGTCCCACTGAGGCTCACCGCCGCCACCACCGCACTGCGTGCCATCCGCTCCTCCTCGTTGCGAGACGAGCATCATCTCCCTCACGGCCCCGGGCTCGCGAACGGCTCACATCCACGGGACGTACGGCACGGCGGGAAAGTGCCGCACGCTCGCATCTCCGGCCGTCCGTGGCTTCACCACGGGCGTCATGCGACGCGGAGCGCGGGCGTACGGCTCAGCCATTCGCTCACGGTCCCCTCGAAGCCCTCCGGAGGGCCCACCCTCAGGCACGACCTGTCGGCCGCGTCGCGCGTCAGCCGTACGTGGAACGGCTCGCGCCCGAGTTCCGGAGAGCCGGAGAAGACGGCGAAGTCGGTGCCGTCCAGCCGCAGGTGATCACCGATCGTGCGGCACCGGGAGCCGGGGTCACCGCCGAGCCAGGAGAGATGACCGGCGAGCAGCCGGTGCGCGACGGTGCGGAGCACGTTGACCGTGCACAGGCGGTGGGCGCAGGCCGCGCCGTCCAGCATGACCTCCGGGAGCCCGAACCGCGCGAGGCCACGCGTCGTCACCCGCAGGCACGTGCAGACATCGGTGCCGTCCGGATCCCACGGCGGGCACGAGCGGTCGTCGTCGAGGTCGACGGTCCAGCCGAGCCAGTCGTCACCCAGGCGGAAGTCCTGACGTTCGCCCGGGCAGGCGGCGCAGTGGTAGACGGCGGAACCGGTCAGCCTGTCCACGATCACCCCGCGGTAGGCCTCCGCCACACCGCGCGCCGCGGCGCGGGCGACCTGGGCGGCCTCCGGCTGCGCCTCGACCGGCGCGGTGCTGGAGACCACGACATGATGGCGGGCTCTGGAGACCCGTCTCAGGTCGTCGTCCTTGATGCCCGTTCGCCGCCAGAGTGAGCGGTCGGCCCTAACGGCCTCCAGTTCCAGCCGCGGCGTGCCGAGCACTTCCATCGCTTTGCGCCGGTGCGGCTTCCCCATGCGCCACGGGACGATCGACGACAGCTCCACAGGCGCACGGTCCACGGTCACGACGAACACCGACGTCGTCTCCGCCGGAACGGAATAGGTGATCTGCATGGGTCCTCCTGGGGAATCTCGGAAGCCCCAAGATGGACGACCCGCCGGGTCCGCCTCCCGCCAGAAATCGGTTCTGTGGAAAACACCGGTTGTCCACAGGCGACCACGCCCGTGGGTGGCTCCGCGACAACGCCGGCCACCTCCCGTGCATGATCACGAACAGGATGACGCCAGGTCGAGCGGCATGATCGCGAATGTGCGCATGATCACAACATGGGAAAGCGCAGGTCAGGCGGTGCTTCGCCGAACCTGTGCATGATCACGCCGGGGGTGGGGCAGGTCAGGCGGTGCTTCGCCGAACCTGTGCATGATCACGCCGGGAGGTGGGTGAAGGGGGCGGCGTAGACGAAACGGCCGCGGATCGACGGGTGGTAGGCGGAGAGCGGGCGGACCTGGAAGTGCGGGGCCCACTCGGCGACCGGCGGGACGATCCCGTAGTCCTCCGCGAGCCCGAAGCCGAACCGCGGGTAGTAGGCGGGATGGCCGAGCAGCACCACCATGGGCTCCCCGAGCGCGTCGGCCGCTCCGAGCACGGCGTGCATGAGGGCGTGGCCCACTCCCTGGCGTTGGACGCGCGGGAGCACGCCCAGGGGCCCGAGACCCAGGACGGGCGTTCCGTCGACGTGGGCCCGCGAGCACACCACGTGCCCCACGACGTCGCCCTCCTGCCCGGCGGCGACGAACGACAGAGCGGGCAGCCACGCGTCGCAGGCGCGCAACGCGTCCACCAGGTCCGCCTCGACGACCGGGTCGCCGGGAGCCGTCATCGGGGCGAACGCCGCGGTGTGCACCGCGCGAACGGACTCGGCGTCGGCCGCCGTCTCACGTCTGATCAGCACCGGTTCAGACTGCTCGGGCCGGCCCGGCCCGTCAATCGATTAAACGGGGGTCACGTCTGCACGATGGCCAGCGACTGGGCGGGGAGGTAGACGTCGCCCTCCATCAACCGGATGGCCTCGTCGGACGCGAGCAGGATCCGCTTGGCGCCGGGCGAGAGCCGTACGGGCACGGGGAGGCCGCCGAAGTTGGCCAGGACGCGCAGCGAGCCACGTTCCATGACCAGGAAGTGCCGGTCCTCGTCGTGGCGGATCTTCACCCGGTCGAGCCGGGGATCGGCGAGCTCGGGGTAGGTCTTGCGCAGCGCGACCAGGTCGCGGTACCAGCCGAGCAGCGAGACGGCACCGTCCTCGGAGAGTTCGTCCCAGTCCAGTTTCGAACGCAGGAAGGTCGACTCCTCCTGGGGGTCGGGGGCCTTCCAGTCGTAGCCGAACTTCTCGAACTCGATCCGGCGTCGCTCTCCCTCGTTCGCGGCCAGCGAGGGCTCGAAGTGGTCGGTGAAGAAGTAGAAGGGCGTCCTCGCCCCCCACTCCTCGCCCATGAAGAGCATCGGCGTGAACGGCGAGGCCAGCAGCAGCCCGGAGGCGAGCCAGAGCTGCTCGGGCTCCATCCGGTCCCCCAGGGGCCGGTTGCCGATCTGGTCGTGGTTCTGGACGCAGCACACGAACCGGTAGCCCGGGACTCCCGCCGCCGACCGGCCGTGGCTGCGGCCGCGGAAGCTCGAGTAGGTGCCGTCGTGGAAGTATCCGCGGGTGAGCACCTTGGCCAGCGCCGACAACGGGCCGAAGTCCGCGTAGTAGGCCTGGGTCTCCCCCGTGACGGCGGAGTGCAGCGCATGGTGGACGTCGTCGTTCCAGGTCGCGTTGAGGCCGAAGCCGCCGGACTCGCGGGGCGCCACCAGGCGGGGGTCGTTCAGGTCCGACTCGGCGATCAGCGTCAGCGGCCGGCCCAGGCTGGTCGACAACGCCTCCACCTCGGCGGACAGCTCCTCCAGGAAGTGGGTCGCGCGTGAGTCGTGCAGCGCGTGCACGGCGTCGAGGCGCAACCCGTCGATGTGGTAGTCGCCGAGCCACTGCAGGGCGTTCTCGATGAAGTAGCGCCGTACCTCGTCCGAGCCCGACCCGTCGAGGTTGACCGCGTCGCCCCAGTAGGAGCCCTTGAAGTCGTGGAAGTACGGCCCGAACTTGGCGAGGTAGTTCCCCGAAGGCCCCAAATGGTTGTAGACGACGTCGAGGATCACGCCGAGCCCCGCGCGGTGGCACGCGTCGACCAGCATCTTGAGCCCGTCGGGCCCGCCGTACTCCTCGTTCACGGCGTAGAGGTCGACCCCGTCGTACCCCCAGTTGCGGCGGCCGGGCACGGGCGCGACCGGCATGATCTCGATGAAGTCGACGCCCAGGTCCACGAGATGGCGGAGCCTGTCGATCACACCGCGGAAGGTGCCCTCGGGGGTGAACGTGCCGACGTGCAGTTCGTAGATGACCGACCCCCGCAGGTCGCGGCCGCGCCAGTCCTGGTCGCCCCAGGTGAACCTCGCGTGGTCGCAGACCCGGCTCGGCCCCTCGACGCCGTACGGCTGCCGCCGGGTCCTCGGGTCGGGGTAGGGCCCGCCGCCGTCGACGTGGAAGGCGTAGTCGGTGCCGTGCTCGTCTCCGGAAGCGGTCCACCATCCACCGTCTCCCGGCGACATCTCGTGCCTGGTCCCCCCGAACTCGACCTCGACGCGTGCCGCTTGGGGCGCCCAGACCTCGTACATGCCCCTCCAGGTGTCGGGGCGGCCGCGAGGCCGCCGTCCAGCAAGAGTCTCCCGGCCGGGATTCACCGTTCCAGGATCGCGACCGGGTATCGGGACAGCAGGTGCCCCAGGGGGATCCGGCCGGTGTGCAGACGCCCTGTGAGCAGATCACGCCAGTCGCCCGGCGGCAACATGAGGGTGTCGGACCCCCAGCCGCCCCGCCGTTCGAGCCCGGCGGGCAGCCGGGTCGCCACGGCCACCGCCCGGTCTCCGCGGGCGAAGGCCACCGCGTGCTCCCCCGCCTCGACCGGTTCGTACGGCAGAGCCGGGTCGAGCCGCCTCCTCAGGTTCAGCGCGGTGGTGGTGACCAGCATCTTCTGGCCGTCCCAGCTGTCGTCGGGCCGGCGCAGGAGCGCACGCCGCCTCTCGAAGTCGACCGGCCGCCGGTTGTCCGGGTCGACCAGCGAGAAGTCGGTGATCTCCGTGCCCTGGTAGACGTCCGGGATGCCCGGCATCATCAGCTGAACGAGCTTCTGCCCGAGCGAGTTGATCCTGGCGTACCGGTCCACCACGGCGGTGAAGGCCGCGACGGAGGCGCCGCAGACCTCGACGGCCCGCTCCGCGAACTCCCTGATCCCCGCCTCGTACGCCGGGTCGCGGTTCTGCCACGAGATGGCGGTCTTGGCCTCGCGGGCGGCCTTGAGCAGGTAGCCGGTGAACCGCTCGGTGGTGATGGGCCACGACGCCATGAGCGTCTGCCAGGCGAGGTAGTCGAGCCGTGGGTCGAACGCCACGGACGAGGCCCACGAGTCGACGGCGCGGGACCATTCGCCCGGCATCTCCGACAACACGGCCAGTCTGGCCCGGACGTCCTCCGACCGCTTGGTGTCGTGGGTCGACAGCGTGGTCATCGTCGCGGGGGGCAGGCTCGCGCAGAACGCGTGGAACTCCCCGGAAGAAACGCCGAACCTGTCGGGTTCGCCGCCCACCTCGTTGAGCGCGGCGAGGGGATACCAGCGGTAGAGCGCGGTGTCCTCGACGCCCTTGGCCATGACGGGGCCGCAGGTCTGCTGGAACCTGGTCACCGCCTCCGCCGGGCCGTACAGGACGAGGTTGGCCGTCTTCTCGACGGCGTCGGGGTCGGCGTGCGCGGCCGCGCGCGCCGCCGCCGACTGGACGATCGCGACCGACTCGGCGGGCGGCTGCTCGCCGGGGTCCACGTACGCCCGGTAGACGGGCATCGCGGCCAGCAACTCGACGGCGGCGTCGCGCAGGCCGGGATCGCCGAGCGCCGTCACCAGCCGGTCGACCTCGCCCCGGAAGAACAGATCGATGACGTGCTTCTTCGCCTCGTGGCGGACCGACTCATAGGACGCGGACACACCGGTGTGCCGGGTGAAGGTCCGCACCAGCGTGTCCCGGCCTGCGGGGTCGACGAACAGCCGCGTGACCATGTTGAGCGCGTCATAGCCCGTGGTGCCGTCGCACGGCCAGTCGCCTGGCAGCCGCTCGTCGTCGATGAGGATCTTCTCCACCCACAGCGGGCCCGGCACACGCGGGCGGAGCCGCTCCAGATAGCCGCGCGGATCGGCCAGGCCGTCGGGGTGGTCGACCCGCAGTCCCTCGATGACGCCCTCGTCGACGAGCGACGACATCAGGGCGTGGGTGGCCTCGAAGACCTCGGGGTCCTCCACTCTCAGGCCGATCAGCGAGGAGACGTCGAAGAACCGCCGGTACCCGGGGCTCTCCCGCCAGTTCACGAGCCGGTAGTGCTGGGCCTCCAGCAACTCGGGCAGCGGGAGGTGCTCGGTGCCCGGCCGGATCGGGAACTCGTGCTCGTGGTAGCGCAGCACGGAGCCGTCGGCCACCAGTCCGCCCGGCTCGTCGCCGAGGACGGGGAGGTCGACGGGCCACAGGACGTCGAACCACCGTGCGTACGGAGAGTCCGGGCCGTCCCGCAGGGCCGCCCAGAGCGGGGCGTTGCCGGACTCGGGCTGCGGCACGGTCATGTGGTTGGGCACGATGTCGGCGATCAGCGGCAGGCCCGACGCGGCGAGGTCGCGCAGGGCGCCCATTCCCCCGAACTCGGCGCGGACGCTGCCGTGGTCCACGACGTCGTAACCGTGCTGGGAAGCGGGAACCGCCTGCAGGATGGGCGACAGATAGAGCCGGCCCACTCCCAGCTCCGTGAGATACCCCGTCAGCCGGGCCACCTCCCGGAAACCGAGATCAGGTGTGAGCTGCACACGGTAGGTCGAAGTCACGGCACCGCCCTTCCATGAGTCCCGGGGCATGTCCCATAGTGCCCGCCGCCGGGACGCCCCGCCACAAACGCGTCAGGCCCGTCGCAGGACCCGCACGGACCTTCCCGCCACGGGGACGCCCTCGCCCGCACGGCACATGCGCGACTCCATCGCGCTCGGCATGGCCGTGTCGAGCTCCGTCGCCCAGATCTCCCCGTAGTCCTTGGGGATCGTGAACCTGATGACCTCGTAGTGCGCGTTGAACAGCAGCAGGAACGAGTCGTCGGTGATGGGCCTGCCGCGCCGGTCAGGCTCGGTGATCGCGTCGCCGTTGAGGAACACCGCCAGCGCCTTGGCGTAGCCGTTGTGCCAGTCGGCGTCGGCCATCTCGGTCCCCGACGGGGTGAGCCACGCGATGTCGCTGAGCTCGTCGTGGGATCCCCGCTCGGGCCTGCCGTAGAAGAAGCGGCGGCGGCGGAAGACCGGGTGGCTGTGGCGCAGCCGGGCGAGCCTGCGGGTGAAGTCCAGCAGTTGCCTGCTCTCCCCCTTCCTGACCCCGGCCCCCGGCCTCGTCCCCGGATCGGTCACGGCCGACCAGTCCACCCAGCTGATCTCGTTGTCCTGGCAGTAGGCGTTGTTGTTGCCCTTCTGGGTGCGCCCCAGCTCGTCTCCGTGCGACAACATCGGCACGCCCTGGGACAGGAACAGCGTCGCAAGGAAGTTGCGCTTCTGCCGTTCGCGCAGCTGCGCCACCGGGCCGGTCGCCGGGCCCTCGACCCCGCAGTTCCAGGAGCGGTTGTCGTCGGCGCCGTCGCGGTTGTCCTCCCCGTTGGCCTCGTTGTGCTTGACGTCGTACGACACGAGGTCCTGGAGGGTGAAGCCGTCGTGGCAGGTGACGAAGTTGATCGAGGCGGCGGGCCGGCGGCTGTCGTCCTGGTAGAGGTCGCTCGAGCCGGTCAGCCGCGAGGCGAACTCGGGCAGAGCGGCGGGTTCGCCCCGCCACAGGTCGCGGATCGTGTCGCGGTAACGGCCGTTCCACTCCGTCCAGCGGGCGGGGAAGTTGCCCACCTGGTAGCCGCCCGGACCCACGTCCCACGGTTCTGCGATGAGCTTGACCTGCGACAACACCGGGTCCTGCTGGACCAGGTCGAAGAACGCGCTCAGCCGGTCGACGTCGTGCAACTCCCGGGCCAGTGAGGACGCGAGGTCGAAGCGGAAGCCGTCCACGTGCATGTCGCTGACCCAGTAGCGCAACGAGTCCATGATCAGCTGCAGGGCGTGCGGGCTGCGCATCAGCAGGCTGTTGCCCGTGCCCGTCGTGTCCATGTAGTACCTGTGGTCGTCCTCGACCAGCCGGTAGTAGTTGGCGTTGTCTATCCCCCGCATCGACAGGGTCGGGCCCAGGTGGTTGCCCTCGGCCGTGTGGTTGTAGACGACGTCGAGGATCACCTCGATGCCGGCCTCGTGCAGGGCCTTCACCATGGCCTTGAACTCCAGCACCTGCCCGCCGCGCTCGCCCGAGCTCGAATAGGCGTTGTGCGGCGCGAAGAAGCCGACCGTGTTGTAGCCCCAGTAGTTGGACAGGCCGCGCTTCTGCAGGACGTCGTCGGTCACGAACTGGTGGACCGGCATCAGCTCGATGGCGGTGACACCGAGGCCCGTGAGGTGGTCGATGATCTCGGGGTGGCCCAGGGCGGCGTACGTCCCCCGGATCGACTCGGGGATCTTGGGGTGGTTGATCGTCAGCCCCCGGACGTGGGCCTCGTAGATCACCGTGTCGTGGTACGGCGTGGCCGGCGGCCGGTCGTGACCCCAGCCGAAGAAGGGATTGATCACGATCGAGCGCGGCATGAAGGGCGCGGAGTCGCTGTCGTCACGGCTGTCGGGCTCGCCGAAGCGGTAGCCGTACACGGCCTGGTCCCAGCGGACCGAACCCTCGACCGCCTTGGCGTACGGGTCGAGCAGAAGCTTGGCCGGATTGCAGCGCAGCCCCTCCGACGGCTTGTACGGCCCGTTCACGCGGTAGCCGTACCGCTGACCGGGGCCGACCCCCGGCAGGTAGCAGTGGTAGACGAACCCCTCGACCTCGGTGAGCGGGACCCTCTCCTCACCGCCCTCCTCGTCGAACAGGCACAGGTCGACGCTCTCCGCCACCTCGGTGAACAGCGCGAAGTTCGTTCCCGCGCCGTCGTACGTGGCCCCGAGAGGATAGGGGTCCCCCGGCCAGATCTCCCTCACGCGGCCTCCTCGCCGTTCGTTCACAACACATCGTGCCTGCCCGCAGGAGGCTCTGACAGTCTCTCCGCGTTAACGTCGCGTATGGGGACGGGTGAAAGTACCTCTGTCGGTGGGCGTGTCAGTGGGCCCGTCAGTGGGCCCGGCCGCGGCGCAGCAGGCGCCGGGGACGTGACTCGGCGGGCCTGCTCTCGGTCCGGAGCCACAGGTTCACGCACACGCCGCCGAGGGCCGAGGGCTCGATCCTGACGTTGCCCCCGGTCGACTCGGCGAGGCGGCGGACGATGTCGAGGCCCAGGCCGGTCGAGCCTGCGCCGCTCTGGCCACGCCGCAGGGCGCCCTGCGGGTCGGCGATCCCGGGGCCCGCGTCGGCGACCAGGATGCCGGCGATGCCGCTGCCCTGGTGGAGGGTGACGCGGAACCCCGTCCCCTGCGGCGTGTGCCTGAAGACGTTGCCGAGGAGCGCGTCGACCGCCGCGCCGAGGTCCGCCGCGGCCACCGGCACCCTGCTCGGCACGTCCGCCCCGACCAGTTCCCAGCGGCGCTCCTGGTCCTCGGCCAGGGCCGACCAGAAGGCGAGCCGCTCCCTGAGCACCTCGGCCGCGTCGCACCCGCTCTGGATCGGCCGGGTCGGCCGGCGCGCGGCCTCGATGATCTCGTCGACGGCTCGTTCCAGCCGGTCGACGGCGAGCCTGCTCTGCTCCGCCTCCTGGCCGACGCCCCCGACGTTGAGCCGCAGCGCCGTCAGGGGTGTGCGCAGCCGATGGGACAGGTCGGCCGCCATCTCCCGCTCCGCCGACAGGAGCCCGGCCACCTGGTCGGCCATCGTGTTGAACGCCCTGCCGAGCGCGACCAGTTCGGGCGGCCCGTCCGGCGTGACGCGCACGGACAGGTCACCGGAGCCGAAGGACGCCGCCGCATCGCCCAGCCGGCGCGCCGACCGCACCACCCGGGCTCCGAGCCGGTCGCCGACCGCCACAGAACCCGCGACCAGGGCGACGGCGACGCCGGTCAACGCGGTCCACGACGTCGCCACTCCCCGCGTCACGTCCTGCTCCGGCGCGTAGACCTCGATGACCACCCGGCGTCCGCCTGCGAGGGCGACGGGCTTGAGCAGCGCGTATCCACCGGCCACCGGGACCGTCCTCGCCCGCTCGCCCGCCCTGGCGACCTCGGCCGCGGCGACCCGCGAGAAGCCGACGGTCCTGCCGGGCAGGTGCACGGCGAGCCGCTCCGCCCCCGCCGGCGTGCTGGCCAGCGCCCTCTGCAGCGCCCCCGCGTCGTCGGTGACCGCCAGCACGGGGACGATCGTGGTGGCCTGCCGTTCGGCCTCGGCGATCGCGCGGGTCTCCGCGATCTCCTTGACCGCCATGGCGAGCGGGATGAGGAACGCCAACGCGACCATCGCGGTCACGGCGACGGCGACGAGGGCGATGCTCCGCCTCACCTCGGGCCCCTCACTCGGGACCCGCGGGCGGCGGGCTGAGCCGCACCCCGACCCCGCGGACCGTGTGAAGGTAACGCGGCTGTGAAGCGCTCTCGCCGAGTTTGCGCCGCAACCAGGACAGGTGGACGTCGATCGTCTGGTCGTCGCCGTAGGACTGCCGCCACACCTCGGCGAGCAACTCCTTCCTCGACACCACGCTGCCGGGCCGGGCGCACAGGTAGGCCAGCAGGTCGAACTCCCGGCGGGTGAGATCGAGGGGAACGCCGTCCAGGCCGGCCTCCCGCCGGTCGGAGTCGACGGTCAGGCCTCCCACGCGCAGCACGGCCGTCGCGGATCCCGGCCTGGCCCGCCGCAACACCGCCTCGAGCCGCGCGTTGAGGTGGTCGCCGGAGAAGGGCTTGACCAGGTAGTCGTCGGCCCCGTCCCGGAGCAGCCGCACGATCTCGGCCTCGTCGTCGCGGGCCGTCGCCACGATGACGGGCACGTCGGAGATGGCCCGCAACATCTTGAGCGCCTCGGCGCCGTCGAGATCGGGCAGCCCCAGGTCGAGGATCACCACGTCGGGCGCGAAGTGGGCGATCTCCCGCAGGGCGTCCAGCGCGCGGCCCGCGCTGCGGACCGCGTGGCTGCGACCGGTCAGGTCGCGAATGATCGCGGAACGGACGAACTCATCGTCCTCCACCAGCAGAACGGTCGCCATGGGCCAGAAACGTACACGTACGCGAGGTAATCACGTCCGTGTTCGCCTATCCGATATCTGTTTTGTCCTGTTATTTCGTTTGTAAGACTCGGATGAAGGTGAATATCCCCCACTCGGAATGGCGAGGGCCGCTAGAGTGAGCGCCCGATGAAACGGGCCCTCGGTTACCTGCTCGCCTGGTGCGGGGCGACCGTGCTCGCCGTCGGGATCTCCTGGCTCGGCGTGCGCGACGTCCTGCGCAACACGCTCATGGATGAGCCGCCGCTCGCTCCGGTGGCGGCCGGGGAGGTGGGCGGCACCTCGCGCCCCATGCCCTCCGCCGTGCGCCCTGCCCATTCCGATCGGCCCGCCACGCCGCGCCCCACCCCCTCCGCCGTACGGCGTCCGCCCTCGCCGTCCCCGCGCGTCACCTCTACACCCGGCCCCAACTCGAGCCCGAAGAGCCGGCCGGAGGAGACCCTGCGGACGTTCACGCTCAAGGGCGGCCGTGCGACCATCGCTGTCACCGCCCACGACTGCCGGATGGTGACAGCGACGCCCAACGACGGCTACCGGCTCGGGGTGTGGGAGACCTCGACCTGGATCCGGGTCGCCTTCCTCCAGGAGCCCCACGAGTCGTCGGCGTTCTGCACCTGGAACGGCACGCCGCCCCGGCTCGAGACGTACGAGAACTGACCCCGGCCCTCGGGGGCGCCACGGCTGACCTGCGGTGCCGGCCGCGACGACTGTCCCTCCGGACATGCACCCCCATCGAGCCGTAACCGGGATCTTGCCGTCCAGGTTGCACACTGTTGACCAAACCGGATAGGTCATACCCCCATGACCGGATTCAAGAAATTCCTCGTGCGCGGCAACCTGGTCGAGCTCGCCGTCGCGGTCGTCATCGGCGCCGCGTTCAGCGGCCTGGTCGAGGCCCTGGTCGCGGACATCATCACCCCGCTCATCGGCGCGGTGACGGGCGGGCACCAGCCCAACTTCGCCGACTACACCTTCACCGTCAACGGCGCCAAGTTCCAGTACGGCGACTTCGTCAACCACGCCCTGTCGTTCCTCATCGTGGCCGCCGTCATCTACTGGCTTGTCGTGCTGCCCATGACCCGCCTGCTCGGCCTCCTCACCCGGGACAAAGCCGTCACCGAGAAGCAGTGCCCCGAGTGCCTGAGCGACATCCCCGTCGCCGCGCGTCGCTGCGCGTTCTGCACCGCGGTGCTCGTCGGCCCCGCCGGCTCCCCCGCCCCCGCCCACGGCAGGCACTCCGCCTGATCCGCACATACGGCCGCCGCGCCATCGCGAGCAGGCGAGCCGAGCACCCCCTTGTGCGCTATTTGCGCATGGCCCGCCGCGCCCACACGGTGGGTGCGGACGTCCATTCACGTTCCCCGTGCTCGGCTCGCCTGACCACGTCGACGATCGCGAGCGAGGCCCGGTCAGGGTGCCGCATCACTCGCACGTCACTCGCGAGCCAGCATGAGGCGGCGATGAGGTCGCGGGCCCTCTCCAGATCGCCCGGGCTCGTCCCCGCGCGGCACCAGATCCACAACCGCTCCCCGAACGGCTCGGGCTTCGTGTGCACGATGATCGGCAGCTTGCCCTTACGTGTGACGATCAGCGCCTCAGCGCACGCCCTGCGCACCCGATGCGGTGTCACCACGCACCAGAACCGCGCCTCGACCTCCCGGCGCGCCTGCGGAAGCACGACGGCCACCAGGCAGATCACCGCCGTCCCGGCGATCGTCGGCGCCATGCCGATCGCCCGCCAGAGCACGGCCACCAGCGCGGGGACTCCGATCAGCAGGGCCGCCTCATACCGCCACCTCCAGAGGACTGTGAACGGCCCCGGACGGGCGACGGGGACCACCGCGCTCTCCACGAACCGCGCGACCAGCCGGTTGTGACGCCGGAGTCCGTGCCTCACCGCCGCCCCCCTTGGCGAGGTTGTTCACCCCGCAGGTCGAGCAGGTTGAGACGTCCCTCGCCGGCGCAGGTGCGGCAGGGTCCCTGGCGTCTTTCCCCTCGCCCGCCGCACGCGGTGCAGGGGACCAGAACGTCGAATCTGCGGTCCCGATATACGCGTTTGCACCAGCACCGGTGTGTTTCCCAGTCCTGAGTGAACGCGAAGCAGTCGACCTCAGCGAACAAGGCGTCGCCGAACGCATAGGCGGCAGTGATCACGTGGATCCACAACCGCCTCCATGGTGGATGCCGAACACCTATCTGAGTGGATTTCATTTGTCACCCCTCGACGTGGACCACTCCCCTTGTACTCGTTGGTACCCCTTGATGAGCTTGACGACAACCGCCAATGGCAATTGCCAGAGGAATGTACCTACATCGCCACCCGCAGCCACGGGACCTCAGGCCGGGAATCGCGTGAGTGGCGACTCGTCCAGCCCGCGGCGGTGGGACATGGCCCCGGCGGAGTCACATGTGCAGCACTGTCACAAGCAGCCCCGTGCACATCCCACGTTTAGGTCACGAGTTGGCTAGATACCCGTACCTAGCGCTGCAATTCGGGCACGATCCATACCGGCAAAGTGTTGTTGCAAACACCGATGGCAAATACCGAAGGGGGTTGCCATCGGAGCACTCGTATGATGACCTGACCGCAGCTACGCTCCGTGATCAGATGCGCGCAGGTGGTCACCGACACTTCTGAAGGGAGTGGGTCTCGTGGCAGACACCAACCCGACACTGCGCCGTCGTCAGCTTGCGACCCAGTTGCGCGAAATGCGCCTGGGCGCCGGGATGACGATCGACGAGGTCGCCCAGCAGTTGATGGTCTCCACAGCCAAGATCAGCAGACTGGAGACCGGCCAGCGCGGTGCCAGCCTTCGAGACGTACGTGATCTCTGCAATCTTTACGGCACGACCGACCCGACCGAGGTGGAGACGTTACTGACGGCCGCACGCGAGGCCCGGCAGCCCGGACTGCGCGCGGAGTTCGCCGACCTCGGACAGGACGCTGTTTATCTGTACTTCGCGCTGGAGTCGGAAGTCACATCCATCGTCGATTTCCAGACCAGCCACGTCCCCGGCCTGCTTCAAACAGACGACTACGCGCGCGCACTGATTCGCGGAGTTCTCCCGCATATCACTCACGACGTCCTCGACAATCGGGTCGAAGTTCGCATGAAGCGCCAGCAGCGACTCGTCGGAGAGAATCCGCCGCGCTATTGGGCCGTGATCGACGAAGCGCTTCTCCACCGCAGAGTCGGCGGCGTCGACGTCATGAGAAGGCAACTGGACCATCTCATCGAGATGGCAGAGCTGCCACACGTGACAATACAGATGATCCCCTTTGATGTCGGTCCATACATGGGGCTCAACAGCGCATTCGTGCTTTTACAGAACTCCGACCTGAAGATCGTCTTTCTCGAAGGCCTGACCTCGGTGGACTACATCGAGAAACAGACAGAGCTCCAGATCTACCAGGAAGCCGTAGAGCACCTGCGGGCGGTGGCCCTGGACCCACAAGCTTCGATCACCCGTATCGCCGAATTAAGAGACAAGTACGGGATCGAGGGCTCAGACAAGAAGCGCTAACACCAAGAGGGGACAATGTCGTCATCAACTCTCGGACCGGACTGGACGACCGCCAGTCGATGCGGTTCTAGTAACTGCGTGGAGGTCGCCGCCTTCGCACAGGGAACGATATCGATGCGAGACAACAAGCAGAAGAACAGCCCCGTTCTCGAGTTTTCCCGAGAGGAATGGAGAGCATTCATCGCCGCCGTGAAGACGGGTGATTTCGAACGCGGCCAATCATAGATCATGATTTCAGGGGACGGATGTGACCGCATCCGTCCCCTGAGCCATTTGTCACCAACCGACGCTCCGATCCCAGAAGTGTCAGTATTGCCAACAATGGCGCCTTCGTTACCAATCGGTTAGAATCGTGCTGGTGCGGAGCTCTCAAGCTGACCGATGGGGAGGGCGCGCATGACGGCGCGACCTGTGTTCCAGAACGTGACCTGGCACTCAAGTTGTGGATCTGGGAACTGTGTTGAAGTGGCCCGAGACAACGACTGGATCGGCGTTCGCGACAGCAAATCCGGTACCGATGGCCCCGTGCTCGTCTTCACCGTCGAAGAATGGCAGGCGTTTCTCAACGCGGCAGAGGCAGGACAGTTTCGTCTGGACGCGCTCTGACCTCCCCGACCGCGCCTGTGCGGCGGGAGTCCCCAGCCCCGCGTGGGCGGCTCTTGGCAAATGGATACGGGAGGCGGGCTGTGGCCCGCCTCCCGTAGCTGATAACGGTGTCCGAGGACATGTCTCCGACCTGGAGAAGCGTTCCCGGGAGACCACCGCCGGTCGCGTCTAGGCGGTCATGACCAGGGGGACGGCGCCGGCGGGGCGACGACCGGCGGGCGGTCGTCGCAGGTGATGGTGTTCGGCAGCTCCCACGGGGCGAACCACGGGCCGGTGGTGCCGCCGCCGTCGTTGCCGCCGAGGTCCACCAGGGAGAACTCCGAACCGGTGGGCGGGAAGTTGAACGACCCGCAGTTGTTCACGCCGACCGCGCCGACGTTGCGGGCGTCCACGTTCTCGAAGGTCGCCGACCCCTTCACGCGGGCGCTGACCACCGAGGTGCCCGTGCCGTCGACCCTGATGTCCTTGAAGTGGACGTTCGTGATCGAATACAGGTCCTTCACGCCGAAGTCGCTGACCAGCATGATCGCGTTGTAGGTGTTGTCGAGGAAATGGTCCCCGACGACCTGGACGTCCGCGTCGATGTTCTTCTCGAGCGCGTAGAACCAGATCGCGCCGAGGCCGATGTTCCAGTTCAGCTCGTACGTGCCGGCGCGGACCGTCGTGTTGTCAGTGATCCGCAGGTGCCCGGCGAACGCCTCGGCGCCGAAGCGGGAACCGGCCTGGATGGCGCTGCCCTCCCGGATCGGGTCCGCGATCAGGTTGTTCGACACCGTGGTGTCCGTGCCGCCGTAGATGGCGATGCCGTTCGCGAGGACCGGCGTCTGGACGGTGTTGTGGTCGAAGGTGTTGCGGGCGTTGGAGACCTTCTCCGACCACATGGCGAGCGCGTCGTCACCCGTGTTGCGGACGAAGTTGTTCTTCGCCACGGAATCGGTGACGCCGGTGTGGAAGTTGAGGCCGTCGGCGATCTGGTCGACGATGACGTTGTTCGCGACCTTCACGTTCTTCATCGGGCCGTCGAACCACACGCCCACCTTGGTGTGGTGGATGTAGAGGCCGTCGATGGTCGAGTCGCTCATCGCGCCGCCGACGCCGTTCACCTGGTCGGTGTCGATGCGCTCGCGGACGTCACCCTCGATCGCGAAGCCGGACAGGTGGACGTTCCTGCTGCCGCCGGCGGACGCGTCCTTGCCGTAGAAGCCGACCCCGGTGTGCACCGAGCCGTCGGGGGCCGGCGTGCTGAGCGCGACCTCCCGGCCCTTGATGATCGTGTACCAGTTGCCGGCGCCCTCGATCGTCACGTCGTCGACGACGATGTGCCGGTTCACCTGGTAGGTGCCCGGCGGGATGTAGACCTTCAGGTGGGTGCGCTTCGCGAAGGCGACGGCCTTGTCGAACGCGCCGGCGGAGTCACGCCTGCCGGACGGGTCGGCGCCGAACGCCAGCACGTTCGCCGCGACGAGGTTGACCTTCGGCGCGCCGACGAGCTGCGAGTCGAGCAGGTCGACGACCGTCCACGCGGCCTTGGCGCCCTTGGGGACCGACAGCCGCACCTTGTCGCCCGCGCGGTGCTTCTTGCCGAGGAGCAGGCGCTGCTCGTCGTAGAAGTGGCTCGGGCGGAACGGCTTGGTGATCGTCGGCGTCGGCGTCGTGGCGTTGGGGACGCAGGCGCACTCCGTGATCCACCAGTCGGGGTGCAGCAGGTCGGCGTTCGGGTCGTTCGAGAACGGATACTGGTTGTACAGCCACGCGTACTGAGACGTGAGCGTCATGGTGGTGCGGTTCTTGCCGTTCACCGTGACGTCGAGCGGCGAGGTGATGCCGCCGCCCCCCGGCGCGTCGGGGATGCTGTACCGCACGGTGATCGCGTTGGCCGCGCTCGGCAGGGTGAACTCGACGTACTGACCGGGCGTGAGCCTGACCGCCTTACGGCCGGACGCCTCCGAGGGCAGCGTGTACGCGGTGCGGTCCGGCCCGATGACCGAGCCGTTCGTCGCGGCGTTCTCCGCCTCCTGCTCGGCGAAGTCGACGCTCGCGCCCCGGCCCGCCACGAGCGACGGGGCGAGGGCGGCACGCGTCACGACGGGAGAGGCCGAGGTGGAGGCGGAGGCGGGGGCCGACAGCGCTACGAGGCCGGTGGCCGCGAGGGCCCCCGATAAGAGCGACGCGGATAAGCGGGATCTGAGCATGGGGGGTGTGACCTACCTTCAGGAGGAAAGCCAGGCGGTGGTGTCGGTGGGCAGAAGATCACCGTCAAGGGGTCCGCTCGTCAGCAGGATCGACTCGTGCGGCGGGAGCCGTACCGGCTGGGAGCCGAGGTTGACCACGCAGATCAGGCCGGAGTCGCGAGTGAAGGCCAGGACGCCGTCCCCCAGGGGCAGCCAGGCCATCACCCCGTCTCCGAGCCGCTCGCGGCGGATGCCCAGAGCAGCGCGGTAGAGCGACAACATCGATTCGGGATCGGCGAGCTGGGTTTCGACCGTCATCGTGTTCCAGCCCGCGGGTTGCGGCAGCCAGGGCGCGCCCGTGCTGAAGCCGAACGGCGACTCGCCGCCCGACCACGGCAGCGGAACCCGGCAACCGTCGCGACCCGGGTCGGTGTGCCCCGACCGGGCCCAGATCGGGTCTTCCCGCAGTTCGTCCGGGATGTCCTCGACCTCCCACAGGCCGAGTTCCTCGCCCTGGTAGACGTAGACGCTGCCGGGCAGGGCCATCGCGAGGAGGGCGGCCGCCCGCGCGCGCCGGGTGCCGAGCTCGAAGTCGGACGGCATGCCGTGCTTGCGGTCGCCGTGGTCGAAGGACGTGTCCGCCCGGCCGAACCGGGTCGCGGGCCGGGTGACGTCGTGGTTCGACAACACCCAGGTCGCCGGCGCGCTGATCGGCACGTGAGTGGCCAGCGTCATGTCGATGACGTCACGCAGCGCGTCCGGCTCCCAGGGGCTCGCGAGGAAGGCGAAGTTGAACGCGGTGTGCATCTCGTCGGGACGCAGGTAGAGGGCGAACCGCTCCTGGTCGGGCAGCCACACCTCGCCGATCAGAACCCGGTTCCCGTACTCGTCGGCGATCCGGCGCCACTCGCGGTAGATCTCGTGGACGCCGTCGTGGTCGGTGTAGGACTCCTCGACGCTGTCGAGGTCCTTGACGAGCACGGCCGCCGAGTCGATGCGGATGCCGTCGACGCCGCGGTCGAACCAGAACCGCAGCACGTCGAGGAACTCCTCGCGCACCGCGGGGTTGTTCCAGTTGAAGTCGGGCTGCTCGGGCGCGAACAGGTGCAGGTACCACTCGCCGTCGGGGACCTGGGTCCACGCCGGCCCACCGAAGATCGACTTCCAGCCGTTGGGCGGGCCGTCGCCGTTCCCCGGACGGAACCAGAACCGCTCCCGGGCCTCCGAACCGGGACCGGCCTCCAGCGCCTCCTGGAACCAGACCATCTGGTCGGAGCCGTGGTTGGGGACAACGTCGACGATGGTGCGGATGCCGAGTTCGTGCGCCTCCTCGATGAGCTTCTCCGCCTCGGCCAGGGTTCCGAAGACCGGCTCGATGTTCCGGTAGTCGGCCACGTCGTAGCCGCCGTCGGCCATGGGCGACGGATACCACGGGTTCAGCCAGATGGCGTCCACGCCGAGCTTGGAGAGGTACGGGAGACGTGCCCGCAGCCCTGCCAGGTCACCTGTTCCGTCGCCGTTGCCGTCGGCGAAACTGCGCAGGTAGACCTGATAGATCGAGGCACCCCTCCACCATCCGTCGGGATTGCGAATCGTCCCCGGGGACGTGTTGGCGGGCATGCTGAAGACAGCTCCTTACGGTGAAGGGCCTCAGCCCTTGAGGCTTCCGGCGGTGAGACCGGCCATGATGTGGCGCTGGAAGATGAAGAAGACGACGATGGTCGGAATGCTCGCGATCACCAGTGAGGCGACGAGCACGTTCTGCGGCATCTGCGAGGACAGCGAGGCGATGCCGATGCTGATGGACATCCTGTCGCTGTCCGGCAGGACCAGCAGCGGCCAGACGAAGTCCCGCCAGACGTTCACCACGGTGAGGATGGAGACCACGCCGAGGATCGGGCGCGAGATCGGGATCACCACCGACCACAGGACGCGGCCGGGCGACGCGCCGTCGATCTCGGCGGCCTCCAGCAGTTCTCTGGGGATCGAGTCGAAGAAGCGCTTGAGCAGGAAGACGTTGAAGCCGTTCGCCGCGGCCGGCAACCAGATCGCCCACGGGGTGTTGAGCAGGTCCCAGTGGAAGAACGGCACGTCCTTCACGGTGAGGTAGGCGGGCAGCATGATGACCAGCGGCGGGATCATCAGCGTCGACAACATCAGGGCCAGGACGACCTTGCCGAGCACCGGGCGGAGCTTGGACAGGGCGTAGGCCGCGGAGACGTCGAACGCGATGGTCAGCAGCCAGGCGCCGCCCGCGTAGAGGGCGGTGTTGCCGAGCAGCCGGCCCAGCTCCAGCAGATCCCACGCCTGCAGGTAGCCGTCCAGCGAGAAGTGCTCAGGCAGGAAGGTCGGCGGGATGGAGTTGAGCTCCTCCGTCGACTTCATCGCGCCGGTGATCATCCAGTAGAGCGGGAAGACGAACGCGGCGGTGAAGCTGACGACCACGATCACCAGCACGATCCAGTAGATGATCCGGCCGTGGGTCGTGTTGAGCTGGTGCGGCGAGACGGCGGTGCGGAACTGCGTGTTGATCGGCTTGCGCGGTCGCCGTTGCCGGCGCCCGCCGCGCTCATCCCACCCGGGAGAGGACGGCGCGTCCGCGGAACGGCCGGGAGTCACGGTGGCGTTGGACATGGTCGCTCCCCTCACACCGTGTTGTCGCGCGAGACGCGCAGGTAGATGGCGGAGAACACCATGAGCACGAGCATCAGCATGAGTCCGAGGGCGTTGCCTGCGTTCAGGCTGCCGAAGTTGAAGGCGTACTGATACATGAGATAGACGACGGTGACCGTCGAGTTCTCCGGGCCGCCGCCGGTGAGCAGATAGGGCTCGATGAAGACCTGCATGGTCGCGACGATCTGCAGCAGCAGCATCACCAGCAGGATGAGCTTGGTCTGCGGGATCGTGATGTGCCTGATCCGCTTGAAGAGGCCGGCGCCGTCCAGCTCGGCGGCCTCGTACAGTTCACTGGGGATGGTCTGCAGGGCGGCGAGATAGATCAGGGTGCCGCTGCCCATGTTCATCCAGGTTGAGACGATGACCAGCGAGATCAGCGCGGTGCTCGTCGAGTTGAGCCACTGGAGCCCCGGCAGGTGGAAGAAGCCGAGGACCTGGTTGAACAGCCCGTAGTCGGGGTTGTAGAACCACTGGAACAGCAGGACGCCCACCGCGGGCGGCAACATCACCGGCAGGTAGACGACGAAGCGCAGGTAGGCGCGCGCGTGCCGTAGTTCGTTGAGGACGAGCGCGGTGATGAAGGGGATCACGTAGCCGCAGAGCAGTGCGAGCAGCGTGAACATCGCTGTGTTGATCCACGCGGGCGCGAAGGCCGGGTCGCTGAAGACGGTGCGGAAGTTCTTCAGCCCCACCCATTCGGGTGCGTCCACGAAGTTCGTCTTCTGGAAGCTGAGGATGACCTGCCGGACCATCGGATACCAGGAGAAGAACGCGAAACAGATCAGAGCGCCGCAGAGGAATCCGTAGGCGGTCAGATTGCGTCGCACGGCTCGCCGCAGCTTCGTGGGCTGCCGCCGCCTGCGGTTCGCTACCGGGAGACTCGCTGTGGTCATCGTTGTGTTTCCGATCTCGACGTGCCAGCCGGGGCGCCGGCCGTGGCCTGGTGACGGCCACTACCGGCGCCCCGGATTATCGGACGGTCAGCTCTTCGAGGCGAGCATGGAGTTGACCTTCGCCTCGGCGTCGGACAGGAGCTGGTCGACGTTGGCGTCCTTCCTGGTGAGCACGGCCGACATCGGGGTGTCGAGAATCGCGTAGATCTCCTGGGCGTACGGCCCCGGCTCCGGCTTCGGCGAGATGCCCTTGGAGCCTTCGACCCATCCCGCGAACTGGGCGGCGTCGATGTTGGCGTTGGCCGCGCGCAGGTCGGTGACCGCCTTGCCCGACGCGGTGTCCGCGCCGTACAGGTCGGGGTAGGGCTGACCGACGGTCAGGTCCTGGCTCTTGGCCCGCACGTAGTCGAGCTGGCCCTTGCCCGGGGTGAGGAACTTGTACTCGATCCACTTGAGGCCGGCCCTGATCTGGTCCGGGGTGGCCTTCGGGTTGATCATGTAGCCGGCGCCGCCGTTGAGCAGGGCCTTGGCCTCGGGCTGGGCGGTGACGGCGTAGTTCTCGAACTTGCCGCCGAAGTCGTTGCGGAGCGAGATGAGCACGTCGGGCGCGCCCAGCATCATGCCCATCTTGCCGCCGGCCATGGCCTTCATGAGGGCCGGCCACTCGATGTACAGCTGGGAGCCCATGCTGTTGTCGGTCCACCGCATCTGCTGGAGGTTCTGCAGGACGGCCTTGCCTTCGGGGGTGTTGAAGGCGGCCTTCTTGCCGTCGTCGCTGATGACCGAACCGCCGCGGCCGTAGAGGGAGGCGGTGAAGTGCCAGCCGCCGGTGTTGCCGCCGCTGTACTCGCCGTACCCGACGTAGCCGGGGCCGAGCGCGGCGATCTGCTTGGCGGCGGCCTGAACCTCGGCCCAGGTCTTGGGCGGGTTGTTCGGGTCGAGGCCGGCCTTGGTGAAGACGTCCTTGTTGTAGACCAGGCCCATGCCGTAGCCGTCGGTCGGCAGACCGTAGACCTTGCCGTCCTTCTTGAACAGGTCGAGCGAGCTGTTGTAGTCAGGGAACGTCTTCAGCTCGTTGACGTAGGAGGAGATGTCGGCGGCCTGCCCGCTCTCGATGAGGCGGCCCACGTTGGGGAAGTTGACGTAGAAGACCGTCTCGAGTTCGCCGCTGGCCAGCTTCGGCTCGAAGGTCTTCGGGTCGTAGCAGGGGAAGGCGTCGGTGACCTTGGAGATCGTGATGTTCGGGTACAGCTTCTGGAAGCCCGCGACGTCCTCTTCGAAGGTCGCGCGCTCCGCCTTGTTCGTCTTCGGCGGCTCACAGTTGACGCTGATCGACACCGGCGCGTTGGGGTTGGCGGACGGCGCAGCGGACTGGCCGGCGTCACCGCCTCCGTCGCTGCTGCTGCCACAGCCCGCCGCCGCCAGGGCCAGGCCCGCGGCCAGAAGTATCGAAAGCTTGCGGGGTTTCATGATTGTTCCCTCCTGGAACGGCGCACCACGGACCCGTCTTGGAGTTCGCTGTCTCGGGGGCATGGGGGGCGCCTCCGATCCAGCTCGGTTGCGAGAAACATACAGAGCCATGCAGAACGCAGCAATACTCTGGCATTCATGATGCAAAAAAGTGACAGTGATTCCGGCGAAACCGCGCCGCACGATCGCCGTCACACCGCGTGACATGACGGAGCCCCTGGACACACGGGGTCCAGGGGCTCGGAGGGGCGATCTCTACTCGGCCTCGGCGGCCGGGCGCCGGGGCGATCCCCCGGCCGCGGCGGGGATCGACACGGGCGACGCGGACGACGCCGTCGACGCGGGCCGCGCGGCCGCGGAGCCCGTCATGACCGGCGAACCGGGCTGCTTCGCACGCGGCGCGGGCGCGGTCGAGGACCGGACCACCAGTTCGGGTTCGAAGAGCAGCTCGTTCGCCGGAACGATGGCGGCGTCGATCTGCGCCACCAGCAGTTCGACGGCCGCCCTGCCCATGGCGTCGATCGGCTGACGGACCGTGGTCAGGGGCGGGTCGATGCAGTTCATCAGGGCCGAGTCGTCGTAGCCGATGACTGAGAAGTCCTCGGGTACGGCGAGGCCCGCGCGGCGGGCCGCCCGGATGGCGCCGAGGGCCAGGACGTCGCTCGCGCAGATCACCCCGGTGACTCCGGCCCGGATGAGCCTGGCCGCACCCGCGTGGCCGCCCTCGACCGAGAACATGGTGTGCTCGACGTGGCCGGCCGGCAGGTCGAGGTCGTTGGCCTCGGCGAACGCACGATAGGCGGCCAGCTTGAGCCGCGAGGGTTCGTGGTCGGGGGCGCCGAGGAGCATGCCGATCCTGCGATGCCCGAGAGCGAACAGGTGACCGAGCGCCATCTCGGCGGCCGCCGCGTCGTCGCAGGACACCTGGGGGAATCCCAGGTGCTCGACGGCCGCGTTGACCAGCACCGCGGGGAGCTTGCGATCCAGCACCCGCTCGTAGTGGTCGTGGGGCGCGTCGCCCTGGGCGTACTGCCCGCCGGCGAAGACGATGCCCGAGACGTGCTGCTGGAGGAGCAGGTCGACGTAGTCCGACTCCGAGACCCCGCCGACCGTCCGGGTGCACAACACCGCGGTGAACCCCTGCTGCGCGAGGGCGCCGCCGACGATCTCGGCGAAGGCGGGGAAGATCGGGTTCTGCAGCTCGGGAAGGACCAGGCCCACCAGGCGGCCCCTGTCACCGCGCAACTGGGTCGGCCGCTCGTATCCGAGCACGTCGAGCGCGGTCAGCACGGCCTCACGAGTGGTCTCGGAGACGCCGGGCTTGCCGTTGAGCACACGGCTCACGGTCGCCTCGCTCACGCCGACCTTCTTGGCCACTTCCGCAAGCCGTCGAGTCATAGGCGCAACTATACGACAAATAGCGCAAGCACTTTCATGGGCTTGCGCAGCCGGTCAGGACGCCTCACCGGCAGTCAGGGAAATTTGACCTGCGGCGGACCGTTCCATCTGGCCGTTCACCTGCGCTTAGTTCATCGACTTAACTGTGGCGTGATATTGCGACTTATCGTCGAAATATTGCAGTTACGTGTTCGCGAACCTAATGTGTGGGCCACCTCACATGTTGCAGAGGTGCGACGGCTCAGCGTCCCCGTCGTCCCTCGCGGATCTTCATGCAGAAAGGGTCGCTCATGAAACGATCCGGAGTCGCCGCGGCAGCGGTGGCCGGGGCGCTGATCGCCCTCGGGAGCGTGGTCACGCTCCCGGGCACCTCGTCGGCGGCCGTGTCGCCGTCACCCTTCTCCGTTCCCGGACGCGGCGCGACCGTGCCCTTCACCGAGATCGAGGCCGAGGCGGCCGCGACGAACGGTGAAGTCATCGGATCCGACCGGGTGTACACGCGCCTGCCGTCGGAGGCCTCCGGACGCCGCGCCGTACGGCTCGACGCGGCGGGCGAGTACGTCGAGTTCACCCTGCCCAAGGCCGCCAACGCGATGACGGTGCGCTACAGCGTCCCGGACAACGCGGCCGGCACGGGCATCACCGCGCCCGTCGACCTGCGCGTCAACGGGACCAAGCTGAAGGACCTGTCGCTCACCTCGAAGTACGGCTGGTACTACGGCGGCTACCCGTTCGGCAACCAGCCGGGCAACCAGCCCCACCACTTCTACGACGAGACCCGCACCCTGTTCGGCTCCACCCTGGCGGCCGGCACCAAGGTCAGGATCCAGGTGGCGTCCACCGCGGCCTCCCCCTGGTTCGTGGTCGACCTCGCCGACTTCGAGCTGGCGCCCGACCCGATCCCGCAGCCCGCGGGATCCCTCAACGTCGACGACTTCGGCGCCGTCAGGAACGGCGCGACCGACTCCACCGCCGCGTTCCAGGCGGCCGTCGACGCAGGAAAGGCGCAGGGCAAGGCCGTCTACATCCCCGCGGGCACCTACACGTTGTGGGACCACGTGGTCGTGGACGGCGTGACACTCCGCGGGGCCGGCCCCTGGTACAGCGTGCTCACCGGCCGCAACCCCACCCAGCGCAACCGCGCCGCCGGCATCTACGGCAAGTACGTCAGCGGCGGCGGCTACACCGGCCCCGTCCGGTCCCACGAGGCGGGCGGCCCGAGCAGGAACGTCACCCTCCGCGACTTCGCCATCATCGGCGAGATCACCGAGCGGGTGGACGAGGACCAGGTGAACGCCCTCGGCGGCGCGATGACGGACTCCACGGTGGACAACCTCTGGATCCAGCACACCAAGGTCGGGGCCTGGATGGACGGCCCCATGAACAACTTCACGATCAAGAACAGCCGCATCATCGACCAGACCGCCGACGGGGTGAACTTCCACACCGGCGTCACGAACTCGACGGTGACCAACACCTTCGTCCGCAACACCGGCGACGACGGCCTGGCCATGTGGCCCGATCGCGTCGCCAACGTCAACAACTCGTTCACCTTCAACACCGTGGTCGCACCGGTCCTCGCCAACAACATCGTCACGTACGGCGGCAGGGACATAAAGATCACCGACAACGTGGTGAGCGACACGGTCACCAACGGCGGCGGCATCCACATCGCCAACCGGTATCCGGGCGTCAACTCCGGTCAGGGCACCGCGGTCGCCGGCACGATCACCGCCGCCCGCAACACCCTGATCCGGGCCGGCAACAGCGACTACAACTGGAACTTCGGCGTCGGCGCCATCTGGTTCGACGGGCTCAACGAACCCGTCAACGCGACCATCAACGTGACCGACACCGACATCATCGACAGCTCGTACGAGGCCATCCAGTTCATCGAGGGCAGCACCAGCACCGTCAACTTCAGCAACGTGAAGATCGACGGCACCGGCACGTACATGATCCAGGCGCAGTCAGGGGCGTCGGCCACGTTCACCAACGTGACGGCCGCCCACATCGGCGCGGGCACCGCGATCCACAACTGCGTGGGCACCGCGTTCTCCCCCGTGTACGGCACGGGCAACTCCGGCTGGAGCACGTCCTCGACCACGTGCACCGGTCAGTGGCCCGCACCGAACTACATCTACGACGGCACCGGCACGCCGCCGCCCGACACCCCCACCCCCACGCCGCCGGTGACCCCGACCCCGACCCCCACGCCGACCCCCACGCCGACTCCGCCCACCTGTTCCGTCGGGACCGGCGACCTGGCCCGGGGCAAGCCCGCCACCGCGACCAGCAGCACCCAGTCGTTCGGCCCCGCGAACGCCGTGGACGGCGACGCGAGCAGCTACTGGGAGTCGGCCAACAACGCCTTCCCGCAGTCGATCACCGTCGACCTGTGCGGCGTCGCGTCCGTGAACCGGGTCGCGCTGAAGCTGCCGCCGAGCTCCGCGTGGGCCACCCGCACCCAGACGCTGTCCGTCCTGGGCAGCACCGACGGTTCGAACTTCACCACGTTGTCCGCGTCGGCGGGACGCACCTTCGACCCCGCGAGCGGCAACACCGTGAACATCTCGTTCACCACGGCGGCCGTCCGCCACGTCCGCATCACCGTCACGGGCAACACGGGCTGGCCGGCCGGGCAGCTGTCCGCGCTCGAGGTCTACGGGTCCGGATCGACCCCGCCGCCGGTGACGCCGACTCCCACACCCACGCCCACCCCGACGCCCACACCTCCGGCCGGGGGGAACCTGGCGGGAGGCAGGCCCATCACTGCGAGCACCCACGCCGACGTCTACGTGCCCGGCAACGCGAACGACCGCAACGCGAACACCTACTGGGAGTCGGCCAACAACGCCTTCCCCCAGACGCTGACCGTCGACCTCGGCTCCACGACCAGCGTCGGCAGGGTCGTGCTCAAGCTTCCGCCGAGCTCCGCGTGGGCCACCCGCACCCAGACGCTGTCCCTTCAGGGCAGCACCGACGGCTCGTCGTACAGCACGATCGCGGGATCCGCCGGCTACACGTTCGATCCCGCCGGCGGCAACACCGCGACGATCACCTTCCCGGCGGCCGGCAGGCGCTACCTGCGGCTGAACATCACCGGCAACACCGGCTGGCCCGCCGGCCAGATCTCCGAGTTCGAGGCGTACGCCTCGTAGTCGGAACGGAAGCCCGTTGAAGGAGTGGACGCCTCCTTCGACGGGAGGCCCGGAGAAGGAGTGGACGCCTCCTTCTCCGGGTTCCGTTCTTGCCGTACGGATTCCATTCTCATCCGGATTCGCCCGAACGCTCAGACCGCGAGGGCTCCCATTCGTCCCGTCGAGGACCGGACGACGAGCTCGGGCTCGAAGAGAAGCTCCCCGGTCGCGACGGCGGCGCCGTCGATCTGGCTGACCAGCAGCTCGACGACCGCCCTGCCCATCGCCTCGATCGGCTGGCGCACGGTGGTGAGCGGCGGGTCGACGCAGTTCATCAGCGCCGAGTCGTCGTACCCGATGACCGAGACGTCGGCGGGCACCCGCAGCCCCTCACGCCTGGCCGCCCTGATGGCGCCGAGCGCGAGCGGGTCGCTTCCGCAGATGATGCCGGTGACCTGCTGCCGCAGCAGCTTCACCGCGGCGGCGTGACCGCCCTCCAGCGAGTGCATGGTGTGCTCGACCCGCTCGCCGCCCTGCGCGCGGAACGCGTCCAGCTTGCGGATCGACGGCATGTGATCCGGCGGCCCCACGATCAGGCCGATGCGCTCGTGGCCCAGCGCGCGCAGGTGCCCCAGAGACTGCTCGACCGCGATCGTGTCGTCGCAGGAGACGCGCGGGAACTCCCAGTGGTCGGCCGCCGCGTTGACCATGACCGTCGGAAGGCGCCGGTCGATCAGCCGGAGGTAGTGGTCGTGGACCACGCCCGACTGCGTGTAGAGCCCACCGGCGAAGACCACGCCGGAAACCTGCTGCTGGAGGAGCAGGTCGACGTAGTCGGCCTCGGAGACCCCGCCGACGGTGCGCGTGCACAACACCGGTGTGAAGCCCTGCTGGGCGAGTGCGCCACCGACGACCTCGGCGAAGGCCGGGAAGATCGGGTTCTGCAACTCGGGCAGTACGAGTCCGACGAGCCGGGCGCGCTCTCCGCGCAGCTGGGTCGGCCGCTCGTATCCGAGCACGTCGAGGGCGGTCAGCACCGCTTCGCGGGTGGCCTCGGAGACTCCGGCCTTGCCGTTGAGGACACGGCTGACCGTGGCCTCGCTGACTCCTACTTTTTTCGCAACTTCAGCAAGCCGTCGCGTCATGAGCGCAAGCATACGACGGCCGATGCCGTACCTTTGCGATCACTTGCGTTGTCAACCCCGCGTAAACGGCGATGTGCCCGCCGTACGGCGGGGCCGGGCGAGGCGCCGGGGGCCCGGATCGGACGTCAGTAGTCCAGCCCCCAGTCGTGCGGGCCCAGCACATAGGCCCCTCCTCTGCGCACGAGCCTGCCTCCCCGGGTCAGCGCCTCCAGCCCGCTCCGCACGGACTCCTCGGGCAGCCCCGTCATCGCGGCGACGGTTTCGACCGTCGCCGTCCGCCCGTCCACGTCCATCGAGGCGACGGCCTCGTAGACGCCGATCTCGGTGGCGGACATCTCCTGTACGTCGCCCAATCGCTCGTTGTCACCCATTGCGCGCCCTCGCTCCACTGCGCAGTCTTCCGGCGTCGATGTGACGGTCGGGGAAACGATGGAGGTACTCACCCTCGAGTTCCCGCGTCCGGGAGGTGTGGTGCTCGAGGGCGTCGTCAGAGCCGTGGAGCAGCGTGTCGGTCCGGGTGTCGTGCAGGCTTCGCAGCTCGCGGAACAGGTCGTCATCGGCGAGTTGCCGCGGATCGACTCCCATGGTCATGGACGTCCTCCCTCATCTGCCGCCCGACTCGCGGCGGCGACCCCGGCCACCGCCCCATGCCGGTTTCCTGCCCTGCCAAATTGGACCCATTCATCCGATTTGACGACCTTTATTGGGAAAAGAACATCCAAAAATGGCGTACGGCTTGCGCCCTGTAGGCGCAAGCCGTACGGGATCGAATCCCAGAGGGGTCAGGACAGGTCGAACTCGCCGCCCTTCACGCCGTCAACGAAGGCGTCCCACTCCCCTGCAGTGAACATCAGTTTCGGCCCTTCGGGGTTCTTAGAGTCGCGCACGGCGACCCCTTGGCTCAGGAGAGCCACTTCGACACACTGGTTGCCCACGGTGTTGGAACGGGCCGCCTTGCGCCAGACCGCACCGGCAAGGTCGTGCGCCGGATGAATGCCCTTCATCGTCCTGTCATCTCCTTCTCGACCGAATCGATCTTCTCCAGGGACTTCTCCGGGCCGAGCGCGGCGGCGCGAAGATGATCGAAGACCTGGACATACCTGCGGACCTCTTCCTGGCTCTCCAGGTAGAGCTCGCCGCCCATGTTCTCCAGGAACACCACGTCGGAGTCCTCGGGGTCGGGGAAGGTGAGGATCGCCAGTGAACTGCCCATGCCGAGGTAGGCGCCCGCCTCGAAGGGCAGCACCTGGAGGGTGACGTTCGGCTGGACGGCGGTCTCCGACAGCCGGCGCAGTTGCTCGGCCATGACGGGCGGACCCCCGACGGGCCGCCGGAGCGCGGCCTCGTCGAGGACGACCCACAGATCCAGACCATCGGGAACGGTGAGGCGCCGTTGCCGCTCCATGCGGACCGTGATCCGCCGTTCGATCTCCGCCGGGTCCTTCACCAGTGCGGCCCCCACGACCGCACGGGCGTAGGACTCGGTCTCCAGCAGCCCGGGGACGAGCAGCGGCTCGTAGTTGCGGACCGAGGCGGCCTCCGCCTCGAGCCCGACGTACGGCCCGGGGAGGACATCCCCGAACGCGTGCCACCAGCCGCGCCGTCCGGCCTCCCGAGCGAGCTCGAGAAGCACCTGCCGTTCCGTGCCGCGGACATCGTAGAGATCGAGCAGATCCCGAATGGTCCGGCCCTGGGGCCGGGTGTGTCCGGTCTCGATCCGGTACACCGTGGAACCCGCCACACCGAGGCGGCTCGCCACGTCCTCTCTGCTGAGCCCCGACTCACCCCGCAGGCGCGTCAGCTCACCGGCGAGCCGGCGAAGCCGGACCGATGGGCTGCGTCCTACCCCCATGAGACGACATCTCCCTACGAAAGGAACTTTGCAATAGTGCATTCGCAGTATTGCGTGACGGAATTCCAAAGTGCAGGATGAATGCAGTCTGGCACGGACCGCACTTCCGCATTGGCTGACGGGTACACAGGGAGTTATCACAGGATGACAATTCTCAACCTCCCGGGGAGAACCGCGATCTCGCGCCCCTTCTCAGGAGACCCGTCACAGGCGGGAGCGGCCCGGCGCTTCGTCGCGGGCCGCCTCGGAGACGGTCATCCCTGCCGGGACGACGCGATCCAGCTGATCGGCGAGCTCGTCGCGGAGTGCCTGCGGCACGCCGCCGCGTGCAGGAGCAGGCCGGGCTACGCGGTGGCCGTGCGGTCCACCCCCGAGTCCGCCCAGGTGACGCTCGCGACGCAGGCCTGCGGCTGCTGGACCTCGCCCGCGCGCACGCCCGGCCGTGGCGTGCACCTCGTCGACCTGTTCACCGAGCGCTGGGGCGTCTCCGCCACCCGCACGGGAGTCTCGGTGTGGTTCGAGCTCGGCCCCGCGAACTCGCGGAACGTTCAGGGGCAGCCGGTCGACGCCCAGGCCAGGTATTCGATCTAGGTGATTCGGGCCGCCCGATGATTCTCCGGCCCGCTGGCGGGTAGTCGGGCGCCATATCGTGCAACGAAAGGGACGATATGGCGCAGATCAGCACCGACATCCCCGCGCGGCTCGATCGCCTGCCCTGGGCTCGCTGGCACTGGCTCGTCCTGGCCGGCCTGGGAACGGTGTGGGTCCTCGACGGGCTCGAGGTCACCATCGTGGGGGTCATCGGCCCGCGGATCACCCAGGCGAACAGCGGGCTCGGGCTGACCGACAGCCAGGTGGGGCTCGCAGCCGGCGTCTACGTCGCCGGAGCCTGCCTGGGCGCCCTCCTCTTCGGCCACCTGACCGACATGTTCGGCCGCAAGAAGCTCTTCCTCGTCACCCTCGCCGTCTACCTCGTCGCCACCGTCGCGACGGCGTTCTCCACCGAGGCCTGGTACTTCTACCTGTGCCGGTTCTTCACCGGCGCCGGCATCGGCGGCGAGTACGCCGCGATCAACTCGGCGATCGACGAGCTGATCCCCGCACGCGTGCGGGGCACGGTCGACCTGGTCGTCAACGGCTCCTTCTGGCTCGGCACCGCCGTCGGCGCGGCGATCGCCGTCCCGCTGCTCGATCCTGGCGTGCTCCCCGCCGACGTGGGCTGGCGGGTGCTGTTCGGTCTCGGCGCGGTGCTGGGGATCGGCATCCTGCTGATCCGGAGGATGGTGCCGGAGAGCCCTCGCTGGCTGACCATCCACGGACGCGAGCGGGAGGCCGAGGACATCGTCGGCGACATCGAAAGACAGGTCAGGGAGGACAGCGGCCAGGCGCTGGAGCCGCCCGCCGGGCAGATCAGGATCACCCAGCGGACGCACACCCCGCTGACCGAGGTGGCCGCCACGTTGCTGCGCCGCTACCCGAGGCGGACGGTCGTCGGGCTCGCGCTCTTCATCGGGCAGGCCTTCCTCTACAACGCGGTCTTCTTCACCTACGCGCTCGTGCTCGCCACGTTCTTCGACGTCCCCGACGTGAGCACGCCCTGGTACCTGATCCCCGTGGCCATCGGCAACTTCCTCGGGCCGGTCCTGCTCGGCAGGTTCTTCGACTCGGTCGGCCGGCGCGCGCTGATCTCGGGCTCCTACATCCTGTCGGGCCTGCTCCTGCTGGGTACGGCGGCGCTCTTCCACGCCGGGGTCCTCTCCGCGGGGACGCTGACGGCCTGCTGGCTGGCGGTGTTCTTCTTCGCCTCCGCGGGAGCGAGCTCGGCCTATCTGACGGTCTCGGAGATCTTCCCGATGGAGACCAGGGCCCTGGCGATCGCGCTGTTCTACGCGGTCGGGACGGGGCTGGGCGGCATCATCGGCCCCATCCTGTTCGGCCGCCTCGTGGAGAGCGGATCCGTGGACAACGTCGCGCTGGGGTACGTGACCGGGGCCCTGCTGATGATGGCCGCGGGCGCGGTCGAGTGGTTCTTGGGGGTGGAGGCGGCCAGGCGGTCGCTCGAGGACATCGCCCAGCCCTTGAGCGTCCAGGAGGAGCGGGTGGCGGGATGACCGCCCACCGGGTGGGTATCACCCTGTCTGATGCCGTAAATGTCGATATGTCATAAATTCGGGGGAATTATGGCTGAGGCACCGAAGAAGAAGCACGCCAAGTCCACGGCGAAGGCGAAGAAGACGGCCATCAAGGAGGCCCGCTCGGTCAAGCAGGCCAAGAAGGACAGACGTACCGAAGCCGAAGGCGAGTGACCGGCGATCCCGGCCGGCGCCGGAGTGCCCGCGAGCCAGGCTCGCGGGCACTCCGCGTATCGGCGGCGGACAGCCCCGGCTCGCCGACCTGACCGCGGACGCCGGCGTCGAGACCGTCCACCTAGGAGAACGCGGCGGCCGTCCTGGAGCTATGACATTTGTCCTGATAAATAGGTGATCACCCCTACTGCTTTGATTGGGACACTTCAGGCAGAGTTGAGCATGTGGAAACCACGACCCTCCGCCCCCCTCAGCACCGGGTGAGCCCCATCGCCCGGTGGTACTGGGCCGCGCACGCCGCCGTCGGCTGGCTGATCCTCGTCGCCGTCCAGGTCGTCTGGCTGATCGCCGACGGCGACGACATCCCTCTTCGCGTGGCCGGGCTCGTCGCCACCGTGGTCCTGGCGACGGCGCATGTCGTCGTCATGCCGGTGTGGCGTTATCGCGTCCACCGGTGGGAGGCCACCCCCGAGGCCGTCTACACCCAGTCGGGCTGGTTCAAGCAGGAATGGCGGATCGCCCCCGTTTCCAGAATCCAGACCGTCGACAGCGCCCGGGGACCTCTCGAGCAGCTGTTCCGGCTGGCCAACGTCACCGTCACGACGGCTTCCGCCGCGGGTCCCGTCCGCATCAGCGGGCTGGATCGCGAGACCGCGCAACGGCTCGTCGACGAACTCACCGCCAAGGCCCAAGCGACCGCCGGTGATGCCACGTGACGACCGCGACGGTCACCGACTGGCGGCGGCTGAGCGTCCGGATGCTGGTGATCCACCCCATCCAGGAGGTCGTCCGGGCCGCGCCTGCCCTGCTCGGCCTCCTCGTGGCCGGATCGAGCAGCGGCGGCCACGGCCCCCTGTGGAGCCTGGTGGGCGTGGCGGTCACGGTCCTGCTCGGCACGATGCGCTGGTTCACGACCACCTATCGCATCACGCCCGAGCACGTGCAGGTGCGCAAGGGCCTGCTCCACCGCAAGGTGCTGACCGTGCCCCTCGACCGGGTCCGCACGGTCGACGTGACCTCCAACATCCTGCATCGCGTGCTCGGGCTGGCCCGGGTCGAGGTGGGCACCGGCCGCTCCGACAGGAAGGGCGGCGGTGAACTCAAGCTCGACGCGCTCGCCGCCGCCGAGGCCGCCCACCTGCGCGTGGAGCTCCTGCACCGCGAGAACCGCACGGCCGCCCCGGCCGAGGGCACTGCCGTGGACCCCGCCACGGGCGCCCCCGCCGCACCGGTCGCCGTCCCGTGGCAGGCCGGCGTCGAGACGGAGCTCGCGGCCCTGCGGCCCGGCTGGATCCGGTTCGGGCCCTTCACGCTCTCCGGTCTCATCACCGTGGGCATCATCGCCGGTTTCGTCTCCCGGCTCGCGTCCGAGGGCAACGTGAACCTGGGGCAGATCACTCCCGTCAAGTCCACTCTGGGCTGGTTCGGGTCCCTCTCCCTGCCGCTGGAGATCGCGACCGCCGTCGTCGTGCTGACCGTGTTCGTCGCGATCGCCTCGACGCTGGGCTACGTCCTCGCCTTCTGGGGATTTCGGCTGACCCGCCACTCCAGTGGAACGCTGCACGTCAACCGTGGTCTCATCACCACGAGGGCGACCACCATCGAGGAGCGGCGCCTGCGCGGCCTCGAGTTCAGCGAGCCCCTGTTGCTGCGTGCCGTACGGGGAGCGCGCCTGATCGCCGTGACGACCGGGCTGCGCGTCGGCCAGGGGGCCCAGCGGGGCGGCTCGATGCTCCTGCCGCCCGCTCCCCGGCGCGAGGCGGAGTCCGTCGCGGTGCGGGTGCTCGGCGGCGACGCCGTCACGGTCTCCGGGCCGCTGACGCCGCACGGACCGGCGGCCCGGCGGCGCAGGTTCACCCGGGCCCTCGGCGTGGTCGTCTCGTGGACCGTGGTCTGCCTCGCGTTGTGGGAGTGGTCGGACCTGCCCGCCTGGACCTGGGTGGCCGGTCTCGCCCTGCTGCCGGTCACCGCGCTGATCGCGGCGGACCGCTACCGGAGCCTCGGCCACGCGCTCGTGGCCGGTCACCTGATCACCCGGTGGGGCTCCCTCGTGCGCAGGCGCGTGGCCCTGGAGTACGACGGGATCATCGGCTGGAACATCGAGCGCTCGTTCTTCCAGCGCCGCGCCGGGCTCGTCACGCTGACCGCCACCACCGCGGCCGGCCGCCAGGGGTATCGCGTGCAGGACGTCACGCTCGCCGAGGCGATCCGGCTCGCGTCCGCCGGCTCACCCGGACTGCTCGACCCCTTCGTGTCAGAGGGAACGCCGAGGCCGGAGCCACACGTCTCCGGCGGGCCGCCGGACCTGGCGCGACCCGTCGTCTCCGGCTGAACGTCACATAGCATGACGGCGCCGCCCATCTCCGGACCTGGCAGGAGGGCTCCGGAGCCTGCGGGACGGCACCGGCGTTGGAGGTGCCCGATGACTCGTTACGGCCCGATGTTCGGCCCCGACATCACCTTTCTCGGGGTCGGCCGCTGCGACCTGGAGGACGCGGAGACCTACGCCGGGGCGGACGTCGTCATCGTCGGGGCGCCCTTCGACGGCGGGACGTCACACCGTCCGGGCGCGCGGTTCGGGCCGAGCGCCATCCGGCAGGCCTGCTACCTCCCGCACGACGGGTCCCGGCCGAGCCTCGCCCTCCGCGTGGACGCGCTCCAGGATCTCCGGGTGCTCGACGCCGGCGACGTCGAGACCTACGCCGGCGACATCGAGGGCAGCCTGCGCGCGATCGAGGAGGCGGTCACCCGCGTCTCCGCCTCGGGCGCGATCCCCGTCGTGCTCGGCGGCGATCACACGGTGGCCCTGCCCGACGCCACCGGCGTGGCCCGCCACCACGGCTTCGGCCGGATCTCCATGCTGCACTTCGACGCCCACGCGGACACCGGCGACGTCGAGTTCGGGCACCTGCACGGCCACGGCCAGCCCATGCGCCGTCTGATCGAGTCCGGAGCGATCCGCGGCGACCGGTTCCTCCAGATCGGCCTGCGCGGCTACTGGCCCGGCCCCGACATCCTCGACTGGATGGCCGGGCAGAAGATGCGCTCCTACGAGATGAGCGAGATCGTCGCCCGCGGCCTGGACACGTGCCTCACCGAGGCGTACGGCATCGCGCTCGACGACTGCGACGGCGTCTACCTGTCCGTCGACGTCGACGTCTGCGATCCCGGGCACGCCCCGGGCACCGGCACGCCCGAGCCGGGCGGCCTGTCCGCACGCCAACTGCTCGACGCCGTGCGGCGGACCTGTTACGAACTGCCGGTCGTGGGCGTGGAGATCGTCGAGGTCGCCCCGCCGTACGACCACGCGGAGATCACGGCCTACCTGGGGAACCGTGTCGTCCTCGAGGCCCTGTCCGCCATCGCCCGCCGGCGCAGGGACGCCGCGGACGGAACCCGCTGGGACCCCGCGCGCCCTCTGCTCGACGGCCGCTGACTCGCCCGGAAGCGGTTGATTTACCGGAATCCGTGCCGCACACTACTCGCATGATCGGCGACCGGCTGATCACGCTACGTCGATCTGCGCGACGTGCGTAGGGGTGTGCACCGGGGGCGGGTGGCGCTCCTGGCCGTCGTCGTCTCCTCCATGATGCTGAGCGTGCTCGGCCGGCTCTGGCACCTCCAGATCGTCGACGGCGCGTACTACGCGAGGGCGGCGGCGGACTCACGCGTCCGCACGGAGTCCCTGCCCGCGCCCGCCGGCCTCGTCCTCGCCGCCGACGGCAGCCCGCTGAGCTCCGGCGCCCTCGTCGGGCAGGGACTTGAGACCTGGTACCGCGCCGAACTGGCCGGCCGTGCGGGCGTGCGCCAACTGGCCGTCGACAGCAGGGGGACGGTCACCGGAGTCATGGGCGAGAGCGCGGCCCTTCCGGGCAGCACGCTCACGACCAGCATCGACCCGCGGATCCAGCGCCTGGCCGAGCAGACGCTCGCGTCGGGCGCCGCGAAGACGGGGCGGGCCATCGGCGGCGCGGTGGTCGTGCTCGAGGCCTCGACCGGACGTGTGGCCGCTCTCGCCGGCCATGCGGGCCGGGAGACCGCCGCCCGGCACGGCGGCGCCGCGGAGGTGGACACCGGCGGCCTTCCCTCGTCCGGGGCCCTGGTCGCGCGGCGCCCGCCCGGGTCCGCGCGGGTGATCACCTCACCTGCGGCGGCGACCGCGTTCGGCTTCGGCCGGCCGACCGGGATCGACCTGCCGAACGAGGCGGCCGGCGCCGTCCCGGACCCCGCGCGGCATCCGGATCGGCCGTCGGCGTCCGGCCAGGACGAGGTCCTGGTCACGCCGCTCCAGCTCGCCAGGGCCTACGCGGCCGCCGTCAACGGCGGGACGCTCTTCAGCCCCCGGCTGGCCACGGCCCTGGTGCGGCCCGACGGCACGGTGGCGCGCACGGTGGTCCCGCCCGTCGACGGCCGCGTGGCGGTCTCCCCCGAGACCCTGCGCGGCGTACGGCACGCCCTGTCCGTGAACCTGTCCGTGAACCTGTCTGCGAGCCGGTCTTCTGACGGGACCCTCGACGCGTACGGCGGGCCCGGCGCGTCCTGGTCGGCGTGCTACGTCCCCGCCGGACGCTCCCGGTATGTCGTGGTCGTGATGGTGCCGTGGTCCGGACGCGACACGGCCGGGACGGCGGCGCGCGCGATGCGGGAGGGCATCCCTCGCCTCGCCGACGCCTCCACCGGGACATGAACGTCCCCGGGCCGCGCTCGCAGGCGTGGTGGGCGCCGTTCGCCCCGCGCACGCCCCTGGACGCGGGGCTGCTGCTCCCGGCGGGCGCCCTCGCGGCGATCGGCCTGCTGCTCCTGAGCTCGGCCACCCGGACCGACCCCGGCTCGGCCCTCGTCCAGCGGCAGGGGCTCAGCGTCTGTCTCGGGCTTGCCCTCATGTGGGTCGTCTCCCGGGCGGAGCCGAAGGTCCTGAGGGCGTACGTCCCGGCCGTCTACCTGCTCGGGCTGGCCGCCCTGGTCGCGGTGCTGACCCCGCTGGGCCGCACGGTCAACGGCTCGCAGGCGTGGATCGCGCTCGGGCCCGGGCTGGGATTCCAGCCCTCCGAGTTCGCCAAGGTCTCGACGATCCTCACGCTGGCCGGCGTGCTGGGCGGGCGCGACGACGGCGGACGGCCAGGCGGCCGGGCCGTGCTCCTCGCCCTCACGCTGGCGGCTCCTCCGGTGATCCTGATCGCCCTGGAGCCCGACTTCGGCACGGCGCTCGTCTTCTGCGCCGTGACGATCGGCATGATCACGGTGTCCGGGGCGCGGATGCGCTGGCTCGCCGGGATCGCCGCGCTGAGCGCTCTCGGCCTGGCCCTGATGTGGCGGCTGGACCTCGTCCGGCCCTACCAGCTGCGGCGGCTGTCGGTGCTGTTCCATCCCGAGGCCGATCCCCTGGGCTCGGGCTATCACGCCGCACAGTCGCGCATCGCGGTCGGCTCGGGCGAGGTGTTCGGTACCGGCCTGTTCCGGGGCGGGCAGACCGCCGGCCGCTTCGTCCCCGAGCAGCACACCGACTTCATCTTCACGGTGGCCGGCGAGGAGCTCGGTTTCCTCGGGACCGCGTCCATCGTGCTGCTGGTGACCCTGCTGCTGTGGCGCGGCCTGTGGATCACGGCCGTCAGCCCGTCGTCGTATGGCACGGTGCTGGCCGGCGGAGTGGTCTGCTGGCTGGCGTTCCAGTCCTTCGTGAACCTGGGGATGACACTCGGCATCGTGCCGATCACAGGTCTGCCGCTCCCTTTCGTCTCGTACGGAGGCTCCGCCGTGATCGCGGCGTTGGCGGCCGTCGGCCTGCTGGACGCCGTCAAGCGGGCTCGCGAACCCGTGCCGTAGGGCAGGCTTGGGGGAATGCGGAGCAAGCTGGGCGGCAGGGTGGCGGAGGCGGCGGAGATCGCGCTGGCGACCCGGAAACTTGTGACGGCCCTCGACGTTCTGACCGGCCTGCGCTGGCTGCGCGGCCGCGACGTGGACACCTGGCGGCAGGGACGGGCGGCCGACCTGGAACGGCTGGCGGCCGTCGACGCCTCGCGCATGGCGGAGGCGATCGAGCACCTGCGGGAGTGGGCGGTCGGCGGTGGCCTGGTCCCCGGCGAGGCCGCCTACATCTCCGCGGGCAGGGACCGGCGGCCGCTGCGCTTCACGGCTTCGGGCAGCGACGAGCTTGAGCGCTCGTTCCGCGTCCAGTGGGTGTCACCGGAAATGAGCGAGGCGGCCCGCCGTCGTCTCGAGGAACGGCAGAACCGCGCGCCGGACCTGGTGGCCGTCGCGCCGGTCGAATCGTGGACCTGCGCCGGCTGCGGGGCGACGACGCGTGTGGACGCGGCGCCCGCCGGCGAGCGGGCGGCGGACCCGGCCGGATTCATGATCACGGAATCGGACCGGCCGTACTGCCTGACCTGTTCGGACATGGACCACTTGTTCTTCCTCCCCTCGGGCGACGCCGCGCTCAGCCGCCGGGCCAAGAAGGGCAGCGGCCTGTCGGCCGTCGTCGTCCGGTTCAACCGCCGGCGCAAGCGCTACGAGCGGCTCGGAATCCTGGTCGAGGAGGCGGCGCTCGCGTCGGCCGAGGAGCAGTGCCTCGCCGACGAGGAGGTGCGGCTCCGCCGCCGCGAGCGCGACCGGGAACGGCGTGTGGGCGAGGACGTGACGTTCCAGGCGGCCATGGCCGCGGAGATCCTCCGCCTGTTCCCCGGCTGCCCGCCCGATCGCGCGGAGTCCGTGGCCGGCCACGCCGGGCAGCGCGGAAGCGGCAGGGTCGGCAGGACGGCGGCCGCCCGGGTCCTCGACGAGAACGCGATCACGCTCGCGGTGGTCGCGAGCGTGCGCCACCTGGACACCGACTACGACCGCCTGCTGATGTCCGGCGTCCCCCGGATGGAGGCGCGTGACCGGATCCGTTCCCGCGTCGAGGAGGTCCTGACGGACTGGCGGAGCGCTCCGCGGCGCTGACCACCGGATCCGGCGGTTCCGATCGGGCGGGTCGGATCGGAACGGCCGGCTCAGCGGACGCGGCCGACCATCCTCGCGTACATCCGGCCGGGACTCGGGACCGACGACTGGTCGAGAAAGCCCGGCAACATGGGCAGGTCGACCGCGAAGGGCTGCAGCCGCTGGTAGAGCGTGTAGGCGTCCGGCGGCCGGTCGTCCGGGTGCTTCTCCAGGAGTTCGGCGATCAGCCGGTCCAGTTCGGCAGGCACGCCCGAAATCCGCGGCGGGCGCTCCTTCACCTGCTTGTCGAACACCGCGTACTCGGTGGGCCCGGTGAACAGCTGCCTTCCCGTGAGCATCTCGTGCAGGACGCAGCCGAGCGCGTAGAGGTCGCTCTTCGGGTCGGCCACCCCGCGCTCGATCTGCTCCGGCGACATGTACGCCGGAGTGCCGAGGATCTGGCCGACCCGGGTGAACTGGGCGGAGTCGCCCTCACGAAGCATCGCGAGCCCGAAGTCGAGCACCTTGACGCTGCCGTCCGGGCAGAGCATGAGGTTGGTCGGCTTGAGGTCGCGGTGGCAGATGGACAGCGCGTGCGCGGCGGTGAGCACCGCACAGGCCTGGGCGGCGATCGCCGCGGCCCAGGGGACGGGCAGCGGGCCGTGCTCGCTGACGAGATCGGCGACCGTCACGCCCTCGATGAACTGCATGACCTGGAAGAGCCGCTGCTCGTGGGTCCCGAAGTCGTAGAGCACCGGGGCGCCCGGGTGGTCGAGCCGCGCGAGGATCCGCGCCTCCCGGATGAAACGCCGCTCCAGTTCGTCGTCGGGCCCGCCGGGCAGGCGGAGGAACTTGACCGCCACCCTCCGGTCGAGCCGCCGGTCGTGTCCTCCGTAGACGGCTCCCATGCCGCCCTGGCCCAGGGGCAGGTCGTCAAGCTCGTACCGGTCGCCGATGACCATGCACCCTCCAGTCGGCCTTTCCGGGGGCAAAGCTACACCTTTCAACTACCCGGCCGGAGGTGCCCCGCGGCGAGCCCCTCCACCCCGAGCCGCACGAGCGCCTCCCCCGCCGCGGCCGCCTCCCGCAGGCCGTCCTCCAGGTCGAGGAGCCGCCGGAACGCCTGGCCGTACCGGTTCTGCTCGGCGAGGGACAGGCGCGGGACCCGCGCCCTCCGCGCGTCGACCCGGCTGGAACCGAGGTGCGGCCGCCCCGCGGTGGCGAACCGGAGGAATCCGGCGAGGAACTCCGGGTCGATCCGCGTCGGGTCCACCCGCAAGAGGGTGAGCTGAGGCCCCAGCACCGCTCCTCCTCCGCCCATCACCCGGGCCGTGGTCGCCGAGCTCACCACGTCGCCCTCCGCGATCGTCACCAGGTCGTCCTCGGGCGCCGCCGTACCCGTGGGCGGGCCGCCGCCGGCCAGGTCGTCGGTGGTGAGCACCGCGAGGGCGCCCTCCTCCGGGCCCTCGGTGTCCGCCGCCTTCAGGGTCGAGTGGCGCACGGTCACCAGCCCGGCCCTGACCAGCTCGGCCAGCGTCGCGGGCGGCGAGTCCCATCCCGCCGCGTCGCCGGGCACGTCCAGATCGCCCAGGCCTCCGGCCGCCGCGGCCACCAGCGCCGCGGACGCGTCCCTGAACCGGTCGCGGGCGGCGGGGAAGCCGCTGGCGTCGCCGGGCGAGGACAGGTGCCGCGCGGGGCTGAGGTCCACCTCGTCGTCGAGGAGCTCGACGATCCCGACCGTACGGCTCTCGCCCGGCGGCTCGGCCCCGGCCGATTGGGCCGCCCAGGCGGCCTCCACGGCCGTCAGGTCGTCGCCCGCCGCCGCCAGCAGCACGGTCGCGGGCTGCCGCTCTCCGGGCCGGGGACGACGGAGCAACCACAGGTCGGGGCCGCCCGCGCCCAGGGAGAAGACGGCGCGCACGGCGCCGGCGCGCAGCATGTTGGCCCGGATGCGCCTGCCCGACCGGCGGCTCGCGGCGGCCGCGGGCATCAGGACGGCCACCAGGCCGCCCGGCCGGACATGGGCGAGGCAGTGCTGCACCCAGGCAAGCTCGGACTCACCGCGCGGCGGCATGCCGTAGGTCCAGCGGGGATCGCCGACCAGGTCCTCGTGTCCCCACGCCCGCTCGTTGAACGGCGGATCGCAGACGACGGCGTCGGCGAGGGCTCCGGGGAAGCCGTCATCCCTGAGGGAGTCCCCCGCGACGACCCGCGCGTGCTCCCCGCGCAGCAGCAGCCGCAGCGTGGCGAGCAGGGCGACCGTCTCCCCCGCGTCCTGGCCCAGAAGCTCTGAGGTGCGACGGGGCCCCCGGGGCTCGTGAGTCTCGTGCACGGCTTCGCCCGGTGACATGGCGCCGGGGCCGGGCAGCGTGGGATCCTGGCTCCGCGGCCGGGCTTCCTGGCCGGGCAGGGAGGGGTTCCCCGGCGCGACAGGCTCGTCCACCGGCTCACCGCCGGGCGGCGCGGTGTCGCTCTTTCCCCGCCGTGCCTCCTTGACCGCGAGGAGAATGGTGCCCATGCCGCAGGCCGGGTCGAGTACCGATCCCCCCTCGGAGCAGGCCAGCCGGGCCATCAGCTCCGCCACGTCCGTCCGCGTGACCGAGAGCCGGCGGCTGTGCGCCTCCACGTAACGCTCGCAGAGCAGCTCGAACGCCCCGGCGGGCCCTCGTTCGGCGGCCAGTTCGGCGAGCGGGCCGAGCAGCCCGGCGTCCGGCGCCCAGATCCCCGGGAAATTCTCCGTCCGGCCGTCCCCGTGGCCCGGCGCCGCGGGCCTGACCGGCAGGTCGGGGGTCGCGGCGGCCACGGCCTCCGCCGGCCGCCTGGCCAGGTCCGAGCCTTCGGCCAGCCGGCGCGCACCGTCCGGCTCCCTGAGCGTGTAGAGCAGGAACGCCCCCGCCTGGCCGAGCAGGTCTCCCAGGTGCAGGTCGTCGGCCGACGACCTGAGCCGCTGCCATACCCTGTCGACGACGGACACCTCGAACGTCTTGCCGTTCCGCCTGAGCCAGGCCTCGACCTCGGGCAGGGAGAACAGCGGGCTGGAGGTCGTCCCGCCGACGGGCTCGGGGAAGTCGTCGTAACGGCGGCGCCAGTTGCTCACCGCGGCCCGTCCGACGTCGGCCATCCGTGCGATGTCACCCGCGTTAACCGTCGCATCGAGGCTCATGCGGCCCAGAATATCTACGCTTGTGAAGTGATTCAACCAATGATTTACTCGAAACCATGACGCACAACCGCATTCGGTTTGCCGCTGGATCGGACATCGGGCGGTCCAGGACCAAGAACGAGGACTCGGTGTACGCGAGCGAGCACCTGCTCGCCATAGCCGACGGCATGGGCGGCCACGGCCACGGGGACGTCGCCAGCGCCGCGGCGATCGAGGCGCTGTCCGCCGTCGACGACGGCACGCCGCCCGGGGATCTCATCACCACGCTGGAGGGCGGCGTGCGTGAGGCGGCCCGCAGGCTCAGCGAGCTGGCCGAGCACGATCCCACTCTGGAGCGGATGGGGACCACGATCACCGCGATGTTGTGGGACGGCGAGAGCCGGTTCGCCGTCGCGCACGTCGGGGACTCCCGGGCGTACATGTTGCGGGACGGCGGGCTGTACCAGATCACCCGCGACCACACCTTGGTGCAGTCGCTGGTCGACGACGGCCACATGAGTCCCGATCAGGCCGCCAAGCACCCGAACCGGTCACTGCTGCTGCGGGCGCTGGAGACGAGCGGCCTGGCCGATCCCGACCTGTCCCTGCGCGACGCGCATCCGGGAGACCGGTACCTGCTCTGCTCGGACGGGTTGACCGCCGTGCTGGAGCCGGAGACTCTTCACCAGGTGCTGACCGCGGTCGACGAGCCCGCCGAGGCCGTCCGCCGCCTGATCGAGCTCGCCAACGAGGGCGGCGGGCCCGACAACATCACCTGCATCGTCGCCGACATCGCGTTCGACACGGCCCACGAAACGGCCCACGAAACGGCATTCGACGCGGCCCACGACAACCAGAACGGCGACGACTCTCAGCCCTCGTGACGATCCCGCGCCGTACGGCCGGCCCCCTGTGCGGCCGTACGAGCGAGTCGCGCCCCTGTGACCACGGTGCCGTCTTTGCTTCAGTTTTGTCGATGGCCCGTTACTTTCAGTAATCAGTGCGGAATATCACCGCATTGAGGGGATCTCGCCGAATCGGGGCTCGATCACCGGGCGAAGGGATGTGGGCATGCTCGGCACCTGGGCGTCAGAGAGGAAGACCACGCGGTCGGGCTGGCTGGACTTCGCCGCCGTCCTGACCGTACTGGTGGGCGTCTACAACGTGATCGAGGGCCTGACGGCGCTGGTCCGGCCCGAGTACTTCCTGGTGACGACAGAGAAGATCCTGGTCTTCGACTTCACGGCATGGGGATGGATCATCCTGCTCCTGGGCCTCGTCCAGGTGGCCGTGGGCCTGGGCATCGCCGTCGGCCGGATGTGGGCGAGAGCCGCCGGGATCGCCCTCGCGTTCCTCATCGCCATCGTGCACCTGGCATTCCTGTCGGCCTACCCCATGTGGTCGATCGTCTCCATCGCGCTGTGCGTGCTCGTCATCTACGGCCTGATCGTGGCCCCCAGGAACGCCACAGGCTGACAGCGCACCCCGGCCCGCACCGCTCAGGCGTTGCGGGCGCGGAAGGCCGCGGTCTTGACACGGTTCTGGCAGGCGGTCGAGCAGAACCTGCGCGTCCCGTTCCGTGAGGTGTCGACGTAGACGCGGTCGCAGTGCGGCGCCGTGCAGACGCCGAGCCTGTCGTACAGTTCGCCGCCGAGGACGACGGCGAGCGCCGTCGCGCAACTCGCCGCCCAGTCGCCCGCCCGGGTCCCGCCGGCGCCGTGGAAGTGCAGATGCCAGGGCTCGCCATCGTGGCGGTCGAGGTGCGGGCGGGCGTCCGTCTCCTTCAGCAGCTGGTTGACCTGCGACGCGGCCGCGTCGGCGTCGCCGCGAGCCACGGCCTCGAAGACCACACGCAGCCTCGCCGCCACGCCGGCGAGCTCGTCCGCCTCGCCGGGGGTCGCCTCGGCGTAACGCCGCCCGCCGGCCCGGAGGCCCTCCGTGGCGGCGGCCGCCCGCTCGTCCACACCGGGGGCCGGATACGGCCGGCCACGCATCTCGCCGGGGGTCAGCGCGTTGACCAGCCCGACGGTGACGGCCACCACTCCATCTGTGTGACTGTTGAAGTTCACTTGACCAGTTACCAATTCTCCGTCTAAGTTGTGACTGCCAAAAGCATATAAGACAGTTACAAGGAGAACGGCATGCCGACCTTCGACGTGGCACGTGAGTGGATCGACCGCTGGGACCGCCAGCAGGAGGGTTACCTTCCCGACCGGGAGGAGAGGTTCACCGCGCTGATCGACGCGGTCGAGGTGGGGGCCGGGCGGCCCGACCCGCTGGTGATCGACCTCGGCTGCGGCCCCGGCTCCCTGTCGGCCCGGCTGCTCCACCGCCTTCCCCGTGCCACCGTCGTCGCCGTGGACACCGACCCGCTGCTGCTCTCGCTCGGCCGGGCACGGTACGGCGACGTCGCCGGGTTGCGTTTCGCCGACCTCGACCTGCGGACGCCGGGATGGTCGGCGGGCCTCGGGCTCGACCGCCCCGCGGACGCCGCCGTGAGCACGACGGCGCTGCACTGGCTGCCGGAACACCACCTGCGCGCGGCGTACAGGGAACTCGGCGGCGTCCTGCGGCCCGGCGGCCTGTTCCTCAACGGCGACCACCTCGGCGTCGGCGACACTACGCCCGGCATCGGCGGGCTCGAGGTCGCGGTGCACCGGATGGAGGAGCGGCGGCGCTTCGCGGAGGGACGCCCGGAGGACTGGCGGCAGTGGTGGGACGCGATCGCCGCCGATCCCGCGCTGGCGGACGTCAACGCCGTCCGCGACAGCCGCACCTCCGCGTCGAACCACGACGGGACGGAGACGGGGCACCTGTCCACCCACGTGAACGCGCTGCGGGACGCGGGCTTCGGCGAGATCGGCACATTGTGGCAGCGCGGCGACGACCGCCTGCTGTGCGCGATCCGGTCCTGACCCGTTCCCGGCCGTTTGCGGCCGGGCACCGAGGGGAGACGGCAGCTATGACTGCGGTGGTCCTCACGGTCAACGCGGGCTCCTCGAGCCTGCGCCTGCATCTGATCCGCGACGGCCGGGTCCTGCGCGTCGAACACAGCGAGCACAGCCCCGACCCCGCACAGGCGGAGCGCACGATCACGGAGTTCCTCGGCCGCACGGACGATCACGAAGGCGGCTGGGTGACCGTGGGGGTCGTCGGGCACCGGCTCGTGCACGGCGGCGACGCCGTGGTCGCCCCGACCGTCGTCGACGACGGCGTGCTGCGGGCGGTGCGCGGCTTCGCCGACCTGGCGCCGTTGCACGTGCCGCCCGCGCTGGCCCTTGTCGACGCGGCCAGGCGCGCGCTCCCGTCGGTGCCGCACGTGTTGTGCCCGGACACGGCGTTCCACGCGAACCTTCCTGTCGCGGCGGCGACGTACCCCCTCCCCGCCGAGTGGCGCCGGCGGTACGGCCTGCGCAGGTTCGGCTTCCACGGGCTCTCCTACGCCCACGCCACCAGGAGGGCGGCCGACCTGCTCGGCCGTCCGGCCGGGGAACTGCACCTGGTGGCCGCCCATCTCGGCGGAGGGTCGTCGGTGTGCGCGGTCCGGGAGGGACGCAGTGTGGACACCTCCATGGGCTTCACGCCGCTGGAGGGCGTCCCGATGAGCAAACGGTCGGGCAGCGTCGACCCGGGCATGCTGCTGTGGCTTCTGTCGGACTCGCGGCTTTCGCTCGACGAGCTCAGCGACGGGCTGGAGCACGCGTCCGGGTTGCTCGGACTGTCCGACGGGCTCTCGGGTGACACCCGCGAACTGGTCGCCTCCCCCGAGCCGGCCGCCGCGCTGGCGCTGGAGGTGTTCGCCCACCGGGTGGCACGGGAGATCGCCGCAGCCGCGACCGGCCTGGACCGGCTCGACGCCCTGGTCTTCACCGGTGAGATCGGCTGGGACCAGCCCGAGGTGCGCGACGACGTGTGCCGCAGGCTGGCGCTGCTCGGGCTCGAGCCTCCGGTCCGCGGGAACCTCGAGGCCGACGGGTTCGTCAGCGCGCCGGGCGCACGTGTGCCCGTCGTGGTGGTGGAGACCCGCGAGGAACTGCAGGTCGCACGGGAGGCCCTGGCCGCCGTCAACTCGTAGAATCCGCAGACATGCGCCTTTTCACCGTTGATTCGTTCAGCGACCGGCCCTTCCACGGCAATCCCGCCGGTGTGTGCCTCCTCGACGCCCCGGTGCCGGACGAGTGGATGCAGGCCGTCGCCGCCGAGATGCGCCACTCCGAGACGGCCTTCGTCCTCGACCAGGACGGCGGGCCCCGCTCGCTGCGCTGGTTCACGCCCGCGGTCGAGGTCGAGCTGTGCGGGCACGCCACCCTCGCGACGGCGCACGTCCTGTACTCCCTCGGCGCCTCGGGACGCCTGGAGTTCTCCACGCTGAGCGGCGTCCTGACCACCGACCGGGGCGGGGACGGCCTCATCACCATGGACTTCCCCGCCTCGCGGGCGGAGCAGGCCGCGGCTCCCGAGGGCCTGCTGGAGTCACTCGGCGTGAAGCCCGTCTGGGTCGGCCGCAGCCGGTTCGACTTCCTGGTGGAGGTCGAGGACGCCGACACCGTGCGGTCGCTGGCCCCGGACCTCGACCGGCTGAGCACGGTCGAGACCCGGGGGGTCATGGTGACGGCCCCCTCCGACCACGCGGGCGCCGACTTCGTTTCCCGCTTCTTCGGTCCCGGCGTGGGGGTCCCGGAGGACCCGGTCACGGGATCCGCGCACTGCGTTCTCTCGCCGTACTGGTCGGAGCGGCTCGGGCGCGACACCCTCGTCGGCGAGCAGTTGTCCGAGCGGGGCGGAACCGTGCGGACCACCCTGCGCGGTGACCGGGTCGAGCTGGCCGGCCACGCGGTGACCATCTGGTCCGGCCACCTCACCACCCCCTCGCCGTGATCATGCACGGATTCGGCGGCGCTCCCACCGGCCTGCGCGAACACCACGCGTGATCATGCACAGGTTCGGCGATCACGGCGCCGACCTGGCCGGTCGCCCTTCGTGATCATGCACGGGCCGCCGTGCTCAGCCCCGCCTCGATGTGGTTCACCGCCGTGATCGCGCCGTAGGCCAGCAGCCGCACCAGGTCGGCGTCCCCGTCCGGAGTGGCGGTCCGGGTGACGGACCGCCACGCGGCCACGTCCGCGTCGGCGATCCGGTACGGCGCGACCGCGGCGAGCAGGGCCAGCCGGGCGGCGGGACGGTCGGCCTCGGGCAGGTGGGCCGTCTGCCCGGACGGCCATCCGCCCGCGAGCGGCGGATGCGCGCCGTCCCACTCCTTGACCTGGGTCTCGACGACCTGCCGGGCCTCGGCGCTGAGAAGCGCCCCGCCTCTCCCCGCGGCCGCGCGCAGGGCGGCGAGCGCGGCGGCGATCGCCGTACCGCTCGATGAGCCCGCCGTCCATGCCGGTGCCGGGCCGCCCCAGAGGCTGGAGCCGTCCGCGGCGGCCGAGCCGTCCCACGCACCCGAACCGTCCGGCAGGCCGGAGCCGTCGGACGGACCCGGACCCATCGGTATGCGGAGCAGCGGCATCCGGAGCAGCGGCAGGCTCCGGCCCCGCTCCTGGCGCCGCCGCGTCGTGCGGGCCACGGCACGCCCGCCTGCGCGCCGCACTACGCGCCACCGCTGGACGCCACCGGGAAGCAGGTCATCGGTCAGGAGTGCCGACACCATGCGGTTGATGAAGTGGAAGGTCAGCGCGGTCCCGATGTGCTCGGCCGCGAGGCCGGCGGGGAAGGGGGGCTCCTCATGGAGGGCCTCGTGGGGCGTGCGCGTGGCCATGCCCCAGGCGAGCAACCGCGCGTGCCGCGGGTCGGCGGGCGTTCCGCCCCGCGCGACCGTCTCCGCGAGCTCGTGGGCGCCGGTCGCGTGCAGCAGCATCGTGTGCGCGTCGACGCAGAAGGGGCATCGGTTGGCCAGCGACACCGCGACGGCGACGACCTCCTTGTCCGTCCTGGAGGCGTCACCGGCGACCAGCGACTCGCGCAGCATGGCCCAGGTCGCCGCCAGCAGATCGGGCGCCGGCGACAGTGTCATGAACAGCGGCATCCGGGCGAGGCCGAAGTCATCGGCGAGCTGGCGGTAGACCTCGCCGACCTGGCCGGTCGCCGTCTCTGTCGATGTCGGGGTGACGTAGCGGAACGGTGTGGGCATTCGAGGTGCCTCCGATGCTGTGGTGCGGCGCGCGTCGGACTACGGTTCGCCCGCGGCGTGGCGGCGACGGCGACGCGCCCTGTCCTGATCGATGCTGGTCGCCGGGCCGTCTTATGTCGTCGTACGGGGGGAGGCCGTGGATGTCACTCCCCCACGGTCTCCGGCGGGAGGACGTACTCCACGGGAAGTAGCTCCGGATCGGTCCCGTGGGGGGAGGACCGAGGCCCCGGAAGCGGATTATCGTGCCACCATGGACGGTGATCACGGATTGCGTGCCCTTGCCCCGGACATCGGGCTCGCCGTCGGCGTGGGGGCGCTGCTGGCGGTCGGCGGCGTGATCATTCCCTCGCCGACGGCCACCGCGCCGGGGCCGCTCGGGTATGCCGCCATCGTCGTGGGAGCCGCAGGCCTCGCCTTCTGCCGCCGTGCTCCGCTCGCGGCTCTCGCCGTCACCACGGTCGGCATGCTCACCTATCTCGTGCAGTGGGGAGCGACCACGTCGGCAGCCTTCCCGGTGCTGGTCACAGTGTGCTTCGCCGCGATGGCCGGCCACCGCGTGCCGGCCGTCGTCGCCAGCGTGATCCACCTGGCAGGCAGTCTGGCGGTCGCGCTGTCGGCCACCCCGGCGCCGGGAGTGGCGCCGCCGCTGCCCCGCGACATCGCCGACCGGACGGGCCTGCTCCTCGGCTGGTTCGTGGCCGCCAACGTGATCGGCGTGGTCTCCCGGCACCGCCGGGCGTACCTGCAGCAGGTGGAGCAGCGGGCGATCGAGGCCGAGCGGACGCGCGAGGAGACCGCGCTGCGCCGGGCCGGGGAGGAACGCCTCCGGATAGCCCGCGAACTGCACGACTCGCTCACCCACAGCATCTCCATCATCAAGGTCCAGTCGGGCGTGGCCGTACACCTCGCGCGCAAGCGCGGCGAGGACGTGCCCGACGCGCTGGTCGCCATCCAGGAGGCCAGCGGCGAGGCGATGCGCGAACTACGCGCGACGCTCGAGGTGCTGCGCGTCCCAGGCGACGAGACCGCGGGGGGCGGGGTGGACCGGCTCCCCGATCTGACCGAGCGCACCCGGGCGACCGGGGTGCCCACCGACCTCGAGGTCACCGGGACCCCTCGCCCGTTGCCCGCCGACGTCGACCGCGCGGTCTACCGCATCGTCCAGGAGTCCCTCACCAACATCGCCCGTCACGCGGGCCCGGCGACGGCCCGCGTCCACGTGCTCTATTCGCCGGACGCGCTGACCGTCCAGATCGACGACGACGGAAGTGCGCAGCCGGGCGACGCCCCCACGCCCGGCTTCGGGCTGACCGGCATGCGCGAACGGGTCGCCGCGCTCGGCGGGACGCTCAAGGCGGAGCCCCGCGCGGAGGGAGGCTTCACCGTCCGCGCGGAGATCCCGCTGAACGGAACACGGACCGGCGTGGAGCCCTCCGGCGCGCCGACTCCCGTCGCAGGACTCGCCGGCCTTGCCGGCGCGCAACGCTTCGGCCGGGAACGCGACGGCACGCGCCCGGAGGCGCCGCTGGCGGAGGGGACGGCGTGAACCACGTGGACCGCGCGATCCGCGTGCTGCTCGTGGACGACCAGGCGCTCATCCGGGCCGGGTTCCGCGCGCTTCTGGACGCCGAGGACGACATCGAGGTGGTCGGCGAGGCCCGCGACGGCCGACAGGGCGTGGCGATGGCGCAGGAGCACCTGCCGGACGTCGCCCTGGTGGACGTCCAGATGCCCGGGATGGACGGCATCGAGACCACCCGCAGAATCGCCGCCGACCCCCGTCTGGAAGGCGTGCACGTGGTGATCCTCACCAACTACGGCCTGGACGAGTACGTCTTCCAGGCTCTGCGCGCGGGAGCGAGCGGGTTCCTGCTCAAGGACACCGAGCCCGCTGAGTTGCTGCGAGCGGTCCGGGTCGCCGCACTCGGCGAGGCGCTCCTGTCCCCCTCCGTCACGCGGACGCTCATCAGCGAGTACGTCTCACGCCCACCGGACGACATCCGGCCGTCGACCCTGGAGGTCCTCACCAGGCGCGAGCGCGAGGTCGTGGCGCTGGTCGCCCGCGGGCTCACCAACGACGACATCGCCGGGCGCATGGTGATCAGCCCGTACACCGCCAAGACCCACGTCAGCAGGGCCATGATCAAGCTCGGGGCGCGCGACCGGGCGCAGCTCGTCGTCTTCGCCTACGAGTCCGGCCTGGTCACCGCGCGGGACCCGGGCTGACGGGGTCCGCAAGCAGGTCCTCGAGTACGCGGGCGAGGGCGGCGACTCCGGCCAGGCAGTCGGGCCGCTCGGCGTGCTCCTCCGGCGAGTGCGAGACACCCGTCGGATTGCGCACGAACAGCATGGCCGTGGGAACGGCTGAGGCGAGGATGCCCGCGTCGTGACCCGCGCCCGTGGGCAGGACGGGAACTCCGCCGAGCAGCCCCGCCAGGCGGTCGCGGAGCGGGCCGTCGAAGTCCACCACCGGCGTGTACGACTCGCGGACGACCTCCGCCCCCGACGCACGGGTGATCTCCGCAACGAGCGCCTCGAGGACGGCGGGGTCGGCGGCCCTGGAATCCAGCCACGCGGTGACCCGCGACGGGATGGCGTTGGTGCCGTTGGGCTCTACCGCGACCTTCCCGAAGGTGGCGAGCGCGCCTGCGCTCAGCGCCCGTTCCCGTGCGTCCAGGACGGCGGCGGCGAAGGCCGGCATCGGGTCGCGGCGATCCTCCATGCGCGTCGTGCCCGCGTGGTTGGCCTGCCCGTGGAAGTCGAACCGCCAGCGTCCGTGCGGCCAGATCGCCGAGGCGACCCCGATCGGGGCGTCGCCGAGGTTCCTGCCCTGCTCCACGTGGAGCTCCACGAAGGCCGCGATCTTCGACAGCCTTTCCTCGTCGCGCCCGAGCGCCGAGGGGTCGCGGCCCGCCTTCTCCATGGCGGCCGCCAGACTCATCCCGCCGTCGTCGGTGAGGGCGCGCGCCCGGTCCGCGTCGAGGACGCCGGTCATGAGCCGCGAACCGACGCACGCGACGCCGAATCTGGCGCCCTCCTCGTCGCCGAAGTTGACGATCCCGAGCGGACGCGATCCGGCCGCGCCGGTCTCACGGAGGAGGTCGAGCGCGGCGAAGGCCGACACCACGCCGAGGGGGCCGTCGAAGGCTCCCCCGTCCGGCACCGAGTCGAGATGCGAGCCCGTGACGATCGCCCCGCCGGCGGCCGGGTCCGCCGACCAGGCCCACTGGTTGCCGTTCCCGTCGACCTCGTAGGCGAGCCCCCGGGCTCGCGCCTGCTCCTCGAACCAGGCGCGGCACTCGGCGTCCGCGGCCGTCCACGCGTGACGGCGGTAGCCGCCGCTCCGGCTGTGCCGTCCCACCGGGAGCAGCTCCGCCCACATGCGGGCGAAGCCCTCCTCGGCCTGTGCGGCGGCCCGCTCCGGGTCGATCACTCGCCCTCGCTCATCGGGATCCGCACGCCGCGCTCGCCGGCGACCTCGGTCGCGCGGTCGTAGCCGGCGTCCACGTGCCGGATGACGCCCATCCCCGGGTCGTTGGTCAGGACCCGCCTGATCTTCTCCCCGGCGAGAGCCGTACCGTCGGCGACCGTGACCTGGCCCGCGTGGATGGACCGGCCGATGCCGACGCCGCCGCCGTGGTGGATGGACACCCACGACGCGCCCGACGCGACGTTGACCATCGCGTTGAGCAGCGGCCAGTCGGCGATCGCGTCGGAGCCGTCGAGCATGGCCTCGGTCTCCCGGTACGGCGAGGCCACGCTGCCGGCGTCGAGATGGTCGCGGCCGATCACGATGGGCGCCTGGAGCTCACCCGAGGCGACCATGTCGTTGAACCGTTCGCCGGCCCGGTCACGCTCGCCGTACCCCAGCCAGCAGATCCGCGCGGGAAGCCCCTGGAAGGCGACCCGCTCGCCCGCCATCCGGATCCAGCGGGCCAGCGCCTCGTTCTCGGGGAAGAGCTCAAGGATCGCCCGGTCGGTCTTCGCGATGTCCGCCGGCTCTCCCGACAGGGCGGCCCAGCGGAACGGGCCCTTGCCCTCGCAGAACAGCGGCCGGATGTAGGCGGGCACGAAACCGGGGAAGTCGAAGGCCCTGCCGTACCCCGCGAGCTGGGCCTCACCGCGGATCGAGTTGCCGTAGTCGAAGACCTCGGCCCCCGCGTCCTGGAAGCCGACCATGGCCTCGACATGCCTGGCCATCGACGCGCGGGCCCGTTCAGTGAAGCCCTCGGGGTCCTTGGCCGCCTCGGCGGCCATGTCCTCGAACGCCACCCCGACAGGCAGGTAGCTCAGCGGGTCGTGCGCCGACGTCTGGTCGGTCACGATGTCGATCTCCGCGCCCCGGGCGAGCAGCTCGGGTACGGCATCCGCCGCGTTGGCCTCGACCCCGATCGACAAGGGGCGGCGCGCGTCCCGCGCCTCGTAGGCCAGGCGCAGGGCCTCGTCGAGGTTCTCCGCCCGGACGTCGAGGTAGCGGTGCTCGATCCGCCGGTCGATCGAACGCGGATCGCAGTCGACGCAGATCGCCACGCCGCCGTTCATCGTGACCGCGAGCGGCTGGGCGCCGCCCATGCCGCCGAGCCCGGCGGTGAGCGTGATCGTGCCGGCCAGCGACCCGCCGAACCTCTTGGCGGCCACGGCCGCGAAGGTCTCGTAGGTGCCCTGGAGGATGCCCTGCGTGCCGATGTAGATCCACGACCCCGCGGTCATCTGGCCGTACATGGTCAGGCCGAGCTGCTCGAGCCGCCTGAACTCGGGCCAGGTCGCCCAGTCGCCGACCAGGTTGGAGTTCGCGAGGAGCACCCGCGGCGCCCACTCGTGGGTGGTCATCACGCCCACGGGACGGCCGGACTGCACGAGGAGCGTCTCGTCGGCGCGCAGCGTGCCGAGGGTCCGGACGATCGCGTCGAACGACCGCCAGTCACGGGCGGCCCTGCCGGTCCCCCCGTAGACGACGAGCTTGTCCGGATGCTCGGCGACCTCGGGATCGAGGTTGTTCATCAACATCCGCAGGGCGGCCTCCTGCTGCCATCCCCGGGTGTTCAGCGACGTGCCCCGCGGTGCCCGTACCGGGCGCGGACCGCTCTGCTCCATCTTCACGACCTCCTCGACGGCCGTCGGCCGCGGCCGACACGTTCGTTCCTATCCAAGCATCAGCGGAGCGGCTTCAGACGCCCTCGGCCAGCCATTCCTGCACCTGCCTGCGCGCGTGGTGCACCCGGGACTTCACGGTGCCCAGCGGGATCTCCAGCCGCTCGACGATCTCGGAATACTCCAACTCGCCGATGTCGCGGTAGACCAGCGGGGCCACCAGGTGCGGGCTCACCCGCTCGAGCCGTTCGAGTGCCTCCAGCAGGTCGAGCCGTGAGCCGGCGATCACGCTGGTCGTGCGCGGGTCGGGACGGAGGTTCTCCTCGTCGGTGATGTGCTCCTCCTCGGCCCGTCTCTTCAGCTCCCGGTACTTCTGGCGCGAGCAGTTCGCGATCACGGTGTACAGCCAGGTGGAGAACTTGCTGCGCCCCTCGAAAGTGTGGATCTTGCGCGCCACCTGGAGCAGCACGTCCTGCGCGGCCTCCTCCGCGTCCTCCCGGTACGGCAGGAAGCGGGCACAGCGCCGTACGACGTCGGGCTGGATGCGCCGGAGTAGAAGATCGAGAGACTCGGGGTCCCCCGCGGCGGCCTGCGCGGCGAGGGGGTCGATCTCCGATGCGGGCGGCACGGGGGCGGCTCCTTCTGTGACTCCTGCGACGACTTCTGCGACGACTTCTGCGACGTCGTTCACCCGTTCGGACGGCTCTCCCGGCGGTCCCGCCGCCGGTAACCGGGTGGCTCGTCGGGGGTGGGCGGACGACCCGGGCATGATATACGGCATGCCCCCTCCCCTGCAGATAGGCCGTTACCGGCTCGAACGACGTCTGGGCTCCGGCGCGTTCGCCACCGTGTGGCTGGCCCACGACGATCTGCTGGAAGCGCCGGTGGCGGTCAAGGTCATGGCGGAGAACTGGGCGTACCGGATGGACATCCGGGAGCGGTTCCTCTCCGAGGCCCGGCTGCTGCGCCGGGCCTCGTCCAGCAGCGTGGTGCAGGTCTTCGACATCGGCCAGCTTCCCGACGAGCGGCCCTACTTCGTGATGGAGCACGCGGACCGCGGCACACTCGAGGACCGGCTGTCCCACGGCCCGATGCCCGTGGCGGAGGCGGTGCGGCTGGCGGCGGAGACCGCTCACGGGGTGGCCGCACTCCACGAGGCGGGGATCCTGCACCGGGACATCAAGCCGTCGAACGTGCTGATCACGAGCGCGGCGGGCGGCCGCGAACGGGTGCTGGTGGCCGATCTCGGCCTCGCCAAGAGCCTCGCACACGCCTCGGGCCTCACCATGGCCGCCGGGTCGGCGGGTTACATGGCGCCCGAACAGGCGGAGCCGACCGCGGGCATCGACGAACGGGCCGACGTGTACGGCCTGGGAGCACTCGCCTACCACCTGGTCACGGGGAGCGTCCCCGGTTCCCCGGGAAAGGTCGTCCCCGCCGGTGACCTGCGCCCCGACCTGCCGGAAGGCGTACGGCGCGCCATCCAGCGGGCCATGGAGCCCGACAGGGAGGACCGATGGCCGACCGCGGCGAGCTTCGCCGCGGAGCTCGAGAAGGGGCTCGACAAGGCGCACGACAAGGCGCACGACAAGGGGCTCAGCGAGCCGGTGAGCGCGCCCGCCGACGAGCCGGGCCGCGCCCCCGGCGACAGCCTTAGCGACGGGCGGTCCCAAGGGCGGTCCGACGAACGGCAGACGGAACAGCCGGATGATCCTCCGGCCGGGTCGCCGAGACGGCGTGCACGCCGGACTCCGCTGGTCGCCGCGCTCACCGCCGCCGTGCTGGTGCTCGCCGGGTCGGGTGTCGCCGCCTACCTGATCTCCTCCCGGTCGGCGCCGGACGTGGTGGAGGTGAGCGACGCCACCAAGCGGATCAGGGTGCAGGTTCCCGCGGCGTGGGGCCGCCAGGTGGTCACCGCGGGCTGGAATCCGGGGAGCCTGGGCCTGACGAACGCACACGAGCCCGGCCTCGCCGTGGCGAATGATCTGAGCGGCTGGCCGGACCTGAATTCCCAGGTCGACGGCGTGTTCGTCGGTCTCACCGACCAGTCCGCCCTGCCCGGGCGAGTGAACATGATCACCCACGACGGCTGCAGGTACGACAGCGACCGGGCGTACGACGGGGGCGGGTGGAAAGGTGAGATCCGGCGCTGGGTCGGCTGCGCGTCCGGCAGCCTCGAAGAGATCCACCTGACGCGGGCGGGCGGGGGCACGACCCAGGTGTACGTGCAGATCCGCCAGCAGGGCGACACGGATGCGACCGACCGGATTCTGCGCACCCTCGAGGTCGAGGACTGACGCGGTGATCGGCGAGAACTTTTCCCGCCCACGTGCCCATCTCACCCGGTGAAGAAGAGTTCGCACAGGACCCAGGAAATGAGGAAGACGTGGCTGACCATCGGGAAACACGCGTCCGTCGGCGTGTGGGGTCGATGCTCCCGAGCGCGGGCGTGCCGCGAGCCCTGTTGTACACGGTGACGGCGGCCGCCTCCATCGCCGTTCTGGCCGGCTGCACGAGCGTCATCAACACCCCGGGCGCGCAGAGCCCGCAGACTCTCCCGGGGACGGCCCAGCCCGTGGACGTGGATCCCACAGACGACGCCCCCGCCACGCCGGAGACACCGTCCACACCCGAGCAGCCCTCCACGCCGAGCGCCGACCCGTCTCGGCCGCCGAAGCCGGGGATCGGCGCCTGCGCAACGGACCAACTCAAGATCACCATGAAGGCGCCGGACGCGGGCGCCGGGTCGGTGAACGTCGCGCTGATCTTCACCAACGCCTCCAAGCTCCCCTGCACCCTCAGCGGCTACCCCGGCGTCTCGTACGTCGCGGAGAAGGGGGTCCAGTCGGGCAACGCCGCAGGGCGCAGCGGTGAGCGCGCGACCACCGTGACGCTCAAGCCCGGCGGCGCGGCGGTCGCACTGCTGCGCGACAGCAACGGAGCGGGCGGGTACGACCCCAAGGAGTGCATGCTCGCCCCCGCCCTGGGCCTGCGGATCTACCCGCCGAACCAGAAGGTCGCGGCGTTCCTCTCCTGGAAGACCTCGCACTGCACCGGCAAGACCATCAACTCCCTGACGGTCGGGCCCGTCGTGGGCTGAAATCGGTTGGTCTCCCGCGACGGGACCTGGCAGTGTGACGAGGGTGTCGAAGATCGTGAGACTCCCCCGTTCCGTCGATGAGGCGATGGCCGCCGAGCGGGCCGGCGAGAGGCTGCGTTACGTGTTCTTCTGGGGACACCGGCCCGCTCCCGGCGCAAGCGCCGGAGCCGGGTGCCTCAGCCAGTGGTGGTCCGCCGACTTCACCGAGGACGGGCACGTCTTCCGGTCGGCCGAGCACTACATGATGGCCCACAAGGCCTGGCTGTTCGGCGACGACGAGACGGCGTCCGCGATCCTCGCGGCGGACCATCCGGCCGAGGCGCAGAAGCTGGGCCGTACGGTCCGCGGGTTCGACGACGCGACGTGGGCCGCGCACCGGTTCGGGATCGTGACGCGGGGCAACATCGCCAAGTTCGGCCAGCACGCCGAGCTGGGCACGTTCCTGCTCGGCACGCGCAGCCGGGTCCTGGTGGAGGCCAGCCCGCGCGACCGGATCTGGGGCATCGGGCTCGGCGCGGGAAACGAGCTGGCGGCCTCCCCCGCCACCTGGCGGGGCCTGAACCTGCTCGGCTTCGCCCTGATGGACGCCCGGGACGCCCTCGAGCCCCCGACCTGACAATCAGCCAAGCCAGTCGATTCTGATGATGTGGACCAAGCGCTGCTCGTCCAGGATGAGAGAGACGGCCGATCCGAGCCCGCCGAACATGTAGGTGAGGATGTTGGCCTTCGGATTGTCGGGATTGAGTGGGCGGCCGCCCCAAGGGTCCGTCTCCAGAACGGCGCGCAGTTCCAGGAACGTATTGATCGCCGTCACCGGTAGGGCCTCGGCCTGCTGCTGAGCAACAGGATCGAGGTCAACGGAGTACACCTACTCTCCCGCCTCGGTCCTGCGGCGCAGACGTGCTTCGAACGCGTCGTCCCAGGGAACCCCGCCGACTGGCTCGCCGCCCTCCGCTCGACGCTGGAGATCCTCAGCCTGCTCAACCATGTTCGCGTAGGCGACCGGATCCGCCTTCAGCACAGCCTGCCGCCACCAGGACTCCACACAGTCATGGAGCGGAGTCAGATCCAGTTCGTCTCCGGCCCTTCGAAGAGCCTCGCGGTACTCCCGGTCGAACGCGTCCAGATCTTCCGCGGGCAGGGCGGCACGAATGGCACGGGGGCTGCGATCGTCACGAAGCGACGCACGGATCCGTGCGGGTGAGCGCCTGTGGTGTTCATGGGGTTGTGCCGTCATGACCGACTCCTCTCCCTCGGCTTGAGGATACCGAGGCCGGCTCTCACGACGCGGGCAACGAAAGCCGATCCGTGGATGACTTTCCACCTCGCGAGACGCACGGTCAGATACGGGCATTGGGCTGGGGCGAACACAGGCGCTTACCTAGATTTGGGGTGTGACCGCCGAAAACGTGTACGAGGAGCTCCGTCACCTGGTTGATCGGCTTTCGCCGGATCAGGCCCGTCGCCTGCTACGTCTGGCGAAAACTAATCCTGAGTTTGCTGAGCAGGAGACCCGAAACCCAGTTCGCCGCAGAAGGTTGTCGATCGCCGGTATCGGCGCTTCCGGCGACGGGCACCTGTCAGAACGGGGCGAACGGTTCAATCCATTGTGACTGGCACGCTCGGCTGACCTCGCTCTTCGATCCTCGGTGGTCAGCCGGGGAGACGGATGAACGACGGGGGGACGTGTTCCACCAGCCACACGCCGTTGTCGCTGCGGTAGAAGACGTGCCCGGCGGCGCGCATCGAGCCCGAATCGACCGTCAGGACGACCGGCCTTCCTCGCCGGGCGCCGACGCGGGTGGCGGTCTCGCGATCAGGCGACAGGTGCACGTTGTGCCGGTTCATCGGACGCAGCCCCTCGTCTCTGATCGACGGCAGGGCCGAGGCCACCGTGCCGTGGTACAGATGCGCGGGCGGTTCGAGAGGCGGCAGGTCCAGGTCGACGGGCACCGAGTGCCCCTGGTTCGCGCGGATCCTGCCGTCCACGACCGAGTACCGCTGCTTGTCGTTGTTCGCGACCACCTCGGCCAGTTCGGCCGCCGAGACCGGGAACCCGTGTGCGGCGACCGCCCTCAGGAGATCGTCCACGTCCACCCAGCCGTTCCGGTCCAGCGTGAGGCCGATGCGCTCCGGCTGGTGGCGCAGGTGCTTGGAGAGATACTTCGAGACCTTCTTCAGTCGTTGTTCGTCCATCAGCCCGAAGTGTGCCGCACGCCTCGCACGCCGCGCACCGGATTATCCGGGCAACCGTCCTTCGTCTCAGGTCAGGCGTTCGCCGCCGTCGCGGGCTCCTGCGGGTGCACGAGCAGCATGAACGTCCGGGCGTACGACAGGCCGTCCTGCTTCCTGGGCCAGTCCAGCCCGGCCAGGGCGAGCGACGCGCCTTCGTGGACGCCGCCGTTGACTCGAACCTCCGCGGTCTCGCGACCGGCCCTGCCGCCGAAGAACACCTTGACCCCGATCAGGGAGCCGCGATCCAGCGCGTCGTGCAAGGCGGGGGCGAGCCTGGGGAGCAGCGGATTGTCGATCAGCCAGTGCTGTACGACGTCATGGCCCTCGCCTGCGCCCCATCCCGAGATGCCACCGTGGATGGTGTGCCAGCCGGGGAACCCGTCCGGGTCGTCCGCGGGAAAGTGCGCAGCGAAGGAACCGTCGCGCCTGAGCAGTTCCAGCAGGGCGGCTCCGGTCGTGCCGAGCCACATCTCGATGGCCCGGTCCACCGCCTCCTCCACCGTGGATCCGAACCCTGTCGTGCAGTCGGATATCGACGTCTCCACGGGACGGTCCAGGTTGAAGACGAAGTTCAGATCGAGGTGCTTGGCCGAACCTGTGTGATCCTCCCCGAGGAAGATCCCCAGCGTGCCCGGGCCCTTGATCATGCTTCCCCTGGCGGCCCAGGGGTCGCCTGTCGCGGCCGAGAGGCGTCGCGCCAGCTTGTCCAGCACGACCTCGTCGGGCAACCGCACATCGTCCATTCGAGAGTCACCTTGCTTCTCGACCGACCATCCACCCCGATTAGGGCGCATCCGGATTATTCGGCATATCCGGTCTGCTCCGCAGGGCATTTTCCGGCAGGGGCAACGGCGGTGCCGCCGGGAGGTCGACTCCCGGCGGCACCTGTCACCGTACGGCCGTCAGAGGGCTACGGGTTCTGGACGATGGTGAACGTGGACGTGGTGTTCTTGATGTTCTGAGCGTTGTTGCTCATCTGGAGGTTGTTGAAGGTCGCGGAGCCGACCGCCGGCCCCTGGCCCGACTCCGGCATCTCGTTGACCCAGATGCCGAATCCGGACTTGGCGTCGAAGGCGTCGCCGCTCTTCTGCGCACCGGTGATCGACACGTTCGTGAAGATCGTGTCCTTGACCGGATTCTGGGGCTGTCCACCCACATAGTTCGTCTGGAACATGATGCCGCTGTAGGTCGGGTCCACGATGTCCACGTTGCTCACGCGGATGCCCTGGAACACCTTCGAAGCGGAGAAGATCCAGATTCCGGGGAAGGTCTGCGCGCCCCAGAAGTGACCGCCCCCGCGGACGATCGAGATGTTGTCGAACACGGTGGGCGGGCTGGCGCCGAACCCGTTCATCGGGTACCCGAAGTCGAGCGAGCTGATCGTGATGCCCGAGTAGGTCAGGGTGTCGGCGATGTAGATGTTCTTGAACGTGTTGGCGTAGCCGCCGTAGACCGCGACACCGGCCGCGCGCCACGGCAGGATCGCCGTCAGGTTCTCGTACACGTTGTTCTTCTCGTCGGCGCCGCCGGCGTCGATGGCCGAGAACAGCGCGAAGCTGTCGTCACCCGTCGAACGCGCCTCGTTGTTGCTCACGAGGTTGTCCGTGCTGCCGTTGGTCATGTTGATGCCGTCCGCGAACAGGTCACGGATCCGGGAGTTCTTGATCGTGATGTTGTCGGTGTTGGCGCCCCAGTACATGCACATCTGATGCTCCACCCAGATGTTGTCGATCGTCATGTTGGAGACGTTGGCGAAGTTGAACAGCTTGCCCGGGCCGTCGACCCGGCTGGTCCAGTTGCCGAAGGAGGCGAAGCCGGAGAACGACGAGCCGTTCGCCGACGACTGCGCGTCGAAGCCGACGTCGGTGTTCTCCTGACCGGACGGCGAGTTGAACCGGGTGTACCAGGGGCCCGCTCCGACGACCTTGATGGCCTTGCCGTACACGTTGAACTTGCCTGTCGTCTGGTACTCGCCCGGGGGCAGGTAGACGCCGACCAGGTTGGCGTCCTGGCGGGCCCGGTCGAGGGCGTTCTGCACGTCCTGCTGGCCGAAACCGGTCGGCACGGCGTACTTGGCGGAGTCGGGGTTGGCGATCGGCGACACCTGCTCGAGGTTGATGAAGTCGATCGCGTAGTTGGTGGTGTTGGCGGCGTCCTTCTGCAGTCTGATCTTGCTTCCGGCCGGGACGGTGGTCCCGAGCATCACGTTGGCCTCGTCGTAGATGTGCCGGGGGCTGCCCGCGCCGGGCGAGTTGCCGGGGCCGGTCTCGTTGCCGTACAGCCAGGCGTAGTGGGACGTCAGGTTGACGGGCTTGAGGAAGGTGCCGTTGACGTAGATGTTCAGCGTCGAGTTGATGCCGCCGCCGCCCGAGGCGTCCGGGATGGAGAAGCGGGTGACCAGCGTGTTGGTCGAGGCCTTGGTGGTGAACTCGACGTAGCTGCCCGTCGAGTTCAGCGTGACGGCCCTGCGGCCGGACGCCTCGCCCGCGAAGGTGCCGATGTCCCTGCTCGGGCCGACCACCTGCGCGCCGCCGCCGACGACGCCGTCCTCGGCCTCGTAGCTGTCGTACGGCATGTTCGCGCCGCGGCCGACGAAGAACGGCACCGAGCTGGTGTTGTTGCCCTGCTTGACCGGGAGCTCGTTGGCGTCGTTGGCGATGACGGTCTTGACGGTGTACTTGCCGTTGGCGGCCGTCCAGGTCCCGAGGTTGACGGGGTTCGTGGTCGCGCCCGCGGCGATCGCGCCGCTGTAGGAGCCGGTCAGCGTTCTGACGACGGTGCCCGAGTCGTTGGTGACCGTGACGGTGATGCCGTGGGCGCCGCTCGCGGAGGCCACCGTGCCCTGGTTCCTGATCGCCACGGAGAAGGTGACGACGTTGCCGCTCGCCGGGTTGCTGGGGGTCCAGCTCGCCGTCCCGACGAGGTCGGAGCTGTCGACGGGCCTGACGACCACCGAGGTCGAGCTCGCGAAGGAGTTGTTGGTCTCGTTCTGCTCGATGACGCTGTTGGCCTCGTCGACCTTGGCGCTCAGCGCGTACGTGCCGGCGTCACGGGGACCGATGTTCGCGGTGACCGTGGTACTGGCCCCGGCGGCGAGTGCGCCGACGGAGGCCGTGCCGACCTTCGTGGTGCCGAAGTAGAAGTTGACGTCCGAGACTCCGGAGGCCGCGGTGCCCGCGTTCCTGACGGTGGCCGACAGCGTGACGGAGTCGGTCTCGACCGGGGACGTCGGAGCCGAGGTCAGCCCGGTGATGGTGAGGTCGGGGTTGGGTGCCGGGGTGCCGAAGACCTGGAACTCGGCGACCTGCCCGGCCGGAGCTCCGGTGTTCGAGGTGATCCGCAACTGCACGTCGGCGACCCGGCCGGAGACCGGGATCGTCACCGTGTTACCCGAGGCCGGGTTGAACACATACGGCGCCGCGGCGACCAGACTGGTGAAACCGGACGCGCTCTGCTCACGGCCGAGAACCTGGATGGTCTGGGTGCGGGTGCCCCACGCGCTGTCGGGGTTGAGCTTGACCACGACCCGGTTGACGTCGGCGTTGGCGCCGAGCTGGACGGCCAGCGTGCTCGGGTAGGAACCGCTCGCGCCCTCCCAGTACGTGGCCAGGTTGTCGTCGACGGCGTTGGCCGGCACGAACGTGAAGACCGAACCGGACGCGGTGACGGGCTTGCCCACGGCGAGGTTGGAGCCGCCGCCCCCGCCGCTGCCGGTGCGGGTGACGGTGTTGCTGTCGGCCGACTGCTTACCGGAGGCGTCCTTGGCCCGCACCGTGTAGGACACCGTGGCCGTGGCGGGCTGGCTGTCGGTGTAGGTCAGCACGTTGCCCGCGACACTGGCGCGCAGCGCGTTGTTGGCGTACACGTCATACCCGGTCACGCCCACGTCGTCGGTGGAAGCCCCCCAGGTCAGGCGGATCTGACCGGAGGCGGGCTCGGTGAAGGCCAGGTTCGACGGCGCACTCGGCGCCTGGGTGTCACCGGTCACCGGCCCGTACACCTCGAACTCGGAGATCTGACCGGCCGGCCATCCGGTGTTGCCGGTGATGTTCACCCGGACGTACCGGGCGGTCGTCGCGGTGAAGTTGATCGTCACCGTGTTACCGGTCGCCGGGTTGAAGGTGTAGCCGGCCGAACCCACCGTCGTGGTCGACGGCGGACTGGCCGTCCCGGTCAGCACCGACAACGTCTGCGTCCTGGTCTGCCACGCGCTGGGTGCGGGAACCTTCAGCACCACCTGGTTCACGCTGACGGCCGACCCGAGGTCCACCTGGATCCACTGCGGGAACGCGTTGTTCGCGCTCTCCCAATAGGTGTTCTGGTTGCCGTCGTTGGCGTTGCCCGCCTGGTAGACGTCCGCGAAACTGCTCGCCGTGACGGCCTTGCCGGCCGCCAGATTCGGACCCGCGGCCGAGGCCGGCAACACCGGACCCGCCAAAACGAGCAGACCGGCCGCGAGCAACGCCGCGACCAGCCGTAACCCTGATTTCTTGCTTCTCATCGCGTTTCTCTATCTCTCGTCTGGAACGACAGGGAGTGGCGGGGAGACCGCGATCTCCACGCGCGACGCACGCGGCCGAGCCGGTCAGCGTGACTCCAGGGGGCGCCGAACGCCCGCCGGCGGCTGTGAGCTGGCGGGGAGCGTGCGGGCACTGCCAATGCCGACATCACCGAAGGCCTCTCCGTGGATGGGCCGGGGCGGATGCACGGACGCAGTGCTTTCCTGCCGCAAGTTGCGAAAGATTGCAGAGAAACTAACAGGGCTTTGATGGGATCTTGCACCGGACTGGCCAAATGTTACATACGTGCTACGACGGCGTCAACGGCTCGACAAGACCGATGTCAGCACGACTCGACAAAAGAGAAAGGGCCACGTCGGGAGCCGTGTCATCGGTCGCCCTCATTGACGCGTGCCGGCCCGGATACGGGGCGCGCCGAGTGCGCCCATGCCGAATTCGCCGCCCGCTCGCACGCGGCGCATCGGATTCGCCTTCTTCGCTCTTTCGGGCGAAAAAGCTTTTATCGGCTAATTGGTCCGTCCGAATTCCGGTGGTGGCCCTTCATGGCCTGACGCCGCCCAGGCCATCACGTCCTCGATGTGCCAGAGCATCGCCTCGGCGACGTCCCCCCAGCCGGTGTCCTCGTGCCACGCCAGGGTGAGCAGCGCTCCGGAGACCCGGTGCTGGACCGTGAGGATGTACCGCGAGCCGCCGGGCCGGGGCGGCGAGAACCGGACGACCCCCTGGTGGGCCGGATCCCCGAAGGCGAAGCTGTCCCTGCCCCACGACCGGCTGTTGGCCGCGCTTCCGACGAGCGCGTTGTCGACGTAGTTGAACCGGGCGGAACTCGCGCCGGTGCCGCGCAGACCTCCGAGCACGTCGGCTTCGAGCGGCCGCGCCACACCGGGGTCGAAGTTGGCGAAACGATGGCCCTGCAGCAGGCGGGCGGCGCACACGGCGAGCCTGTCCCGGTAGGCGCCCTCGCGCGGGCCTGGCACGACGACCGGCACGGGCATCACGGCCTTGCGCACCGAACCCTGGACGGCCGCGGAGAGCCGGTTGGCGGACAGGGCGAAGACCCCTGCGGCGGGAGCCTGCTCCGCCTCGCAGACCGCGGCCCCGAAGGCGAGGAGATATCCGGTCGAGACCGGCGTCCCCGCCGCCTTGGCGACGGCCTCCGCGGCCTGCGCCACCCGGCGCGAGGCCAGCCGGCAGGTGTGCAGAACAGGGTGATCGTCGCGTTTCGCGGTCTTCGGGGTCCAGTCTCCGAGCGCGTCCCTGAGTGTGACCAGTTGCCGCCGCCAGTGGGTGCGGGCCCGCTCCTGGTGGCGCTCGCCGGCGGCCCCCTGCTCCCAAAGGGCGGTGTCGAGGGGTTGCTCGACGTCCTCCATCGGGCCGCCGAACGGCTCATGCCCCTTGGCCCTCGCCCGGAGCGCCCGTTCGAGGTCGCGGCAGAGCACGCGCATGCCCCAGCCGTCCACGGCGGAGTGGTCGACGACCACGCCGATGCGCCGGACACGGCCCCCCGCGGTCAGCAGGACGAACAGGACGGGCCACTGCGCGTGCAACCGGAACGAGGTCCGCACGGCCGCCTGGAACGCCCCACCGCCGGGGTCCGCGTGGTCGCCGGGTTCGTCGGGCGTCACGCGGATCACCGCGGCCAGGCCCTCTCCGACCGAGCAGACGTCCTGCCGGCTGGTTCGCACGATGTGCGTACGCAGGCCCTCGTGCCGGGTGAGCAGGTCGGCTACGGCCGCCGTGACGTCTCCCTGGGCGAGGTCGTGACCCGGCAGGATCGCGCTGAAGTTGGCCTCGAACGACCACTCGCTGTCGGAGTCGGCGCCGAGGTCCTCGAACCATTCACGCTGGGCCCAGTTGAGGCGCCCACCTCGTTCAACGGTGATTGACATGTCGCCCTCCCCGCTCGCAAGCGATGGGAGATTACTATCGGGATATTGCAGGGATGTATATAACCATGTCAGTCTTTCCACGAGATTATTGCGGTTTGCGCAACTGATATTGCGGCATGCCGTCGGCGATCTCGCTCGAAATGCCATTTCGCGGCTGCTCAGAGCCCCTGCCGCGCCGCCGTGCCCAGGACGGGGGTCCTGGCCAGATCGGGGAGCCTGCCATTCACGACATGAGCACGACATGAGAGAGCCCCAGACTCAGGCGAACGGGGTGGCGGACGCCGCCGAACGGGGAGAAGATCTTGTCGAGCAGGTGCGCCGGATCTGGGAGGAGGTCCTGGGGATCTCCCCCATCGCCACCGACGACGACCTCTTCGACCTAGGAGGCCACTCGCTGACCATCACCCAGATCATCGCGAGGATGCGCAAGCGGCTCGGTGTCGAGGTGCCCCTGGACGTCTTCTTCGACGAGCCCACCATCGCGGGCGTGGTCGATGCGGTCAGGAACGGCTGACCCGGAGCCTGGGCGGACCGCCCGGACATGACGCGTCACCTCACCCCCAGGTTCGACATCACCCACAGGTTCGAGTCCACCGGCACGCTCAGGTTCACCGGCACGCTCAGGGAGGCGTTGCGATGACCGGGTTGACCCTCGCCCAGGAACGGCTGTGGATCCTCCACCGCCTCGATCCCGACGACGCCTCCTACAACCTGCCGATGATGTTGCGGGTCCGGGGCGCGCTGAACACCGAGGCGCTCGAGCGCGCGCTCGACGTCGTCCTCGACAGGCACGAGATGTTGCGCTGCCGATTCGCCGAGCACGGCGGCACGCCGGTGCGGATGCCGACGAGCCCGGCCCGGGTCGAGCTCGTCAACTGTGCGGACGTCGAGGAGGCCCGCGCGTACACGGGGGCCATGGCGGGCCGGCCCTTCGACCTCGAACGCGGGCCGATGATCCGCGTCGCCCTGCTCACGCTCGCCCCGGACGACCACGTCCTGGCCCTCGTCGTGCACCACATCGTGGCGGACGGCTGGTCGCTCCAGGTCCTGAGACGGGACATCTCCGACGTGTACGCCGCGTTCGACGCGGGCAAGCCGTCGCCGCTCGCGCCGCTGCCGATGAGCTACGAGGACCACGTGTGCCGCCGGCGTGAGAACGCGGGCGACGAGGCCGGGACGGCGTACTGGGTCTCGGCGCTGGCCGGCTCCCAGCCGCTGGAACTGCCCACCGACCGCCCGCGGCCGCCGGTGCGCTCGGGCCGGGGCGACCACATCGACTTCGAGGTGCCCGGCGACCTGCTCGACCGGCTCGAGCGGGTCGCCCGCGCGGAGCGCTGCACCCTCTTCATGGTGCTCCTGGCGGCCTTCCAGGTGCTGCTCTCCCGGCACAGCGGCCGGCAGGACATCTGCGTCGGCACCCCGACGAGCGGCAGGGACCTCGTCGAGGCGGAGCCGATGGTCGGATACTTCGCGCAGATGCTGGTGCTGCGCGGCGACCTCGACGGCGACCCGACGTTCCGCGACCTGGTGCGGGCGACGCGCGGCCGGGTCCTCGGCGCCCTCACCCACGCCGACGTCCCGCTGGAACAGATCCTCACCGAGCTCCAGGTCGAACGCGATCCGAGCCGGACGCCGCTCTTCCAGGCGATGTTCAACTTCCTGCGCGAGGAGCACGAGGGGCCGGGGCTCGGCGACGCCCGCGTCGAGCCCTTCGACCATCCCTTCTCGCAGTCCAGGACCGACATCTCGCTGGACATCGTCCAGAAGCCGTCGGGCACCTCGGCGATGCTCACCTTCGACGACGCGCTGTTCACGCGGGCGGGCGTCGAACGCATGCGCAGGCACCTGCTCACACTGCTCGCCGACATCGCCGACCGTCCCGGCGTCAGAATCGGCGAACTGGCGCTGATCGACGACGAGGAACGGGCCGACCTGCTCGACCGGTGGAACGACACCGAGGTCCCGTCCGCGCCTGTGCCGGTGCTCGAACGGTTCGCCGCGCAGGTCGCCCGCACACCCACCGCGGTCGCGGTCGCCTGTGCGGGGGTCGAGCTCACCTACGCCGAGCTGGACGCGCGCTCCCGCCGGATCGCGGCGTTGCTCGCCGGGACCGGACTCCGCGGCGGGCTGGTCGCCGTCTGCCTGCGCCGCTCCGCAGACATGATCGCGGCGCTGTTCGCCGTATGGCGGGCGGGCGCGGCCTACCTGCCGATCGACCCCGAGCATCCGCGCAACCGGATCGCTCTCGTCCTGGACGACTCGCGGGCCGCCCGCGTGCTCACGGATCGCGAGCTTTCCCCGCTGTTCCCCGAAGACCGCGTGCTGCTCGTCGAGGACGCCGCCGATCGTGAGGAGGCCGACGCCGACGCGCAGGAACCGGCCGATCCCGAGCAGGCCGCCTACGTGCTCTACACCTCGGGCTCGACCGGGCGCCCCAAGGGAGTGGCGGTGCCGCACCGCGCTCTTGCGCGCTTCCTGGACGCGATGACCGCGATCCTCGGCGAGCAGGAGGACCGCACGTGGCTCGCGCTCACATCGCTGTCCTTCGACATCTCCGCGCTGGAGATCTTCCTGCCGCTGACGCGCGGCGGACGCGTGGAGATCGCCCCCGACCATCTGCTGCGCGACGGCCCGGCGCTGACCCGGCTGATCGGCGCGGCGGGCGTCACGAACGTCCAGGCCACGCCGTCCGGGTGGCGCATGCTCACCGGGGCCGGGCTGCGCGACACCCGGCTGGACGCGCTCGTCGGCGGCGAGGCGCTGCCCCTCCCCCTCGCCGCCGACCTGCGCGCGCGGGTGCGCAGGCTCGTCAACATGTACGGCCCGACCGAGACCACGATCTGGTCGTCGTTCTGGGAGGTGCCTGAGCACCCTGAGGAGGTCACGATCGGCGGCCCGATCGCGGGCACCCGGCTGCACGTGCTGGACGACCGGCGCGTGCTCGCGCCCGTCGGCGTGCCGGGCGAGCTGTGCATCGCGGGCGACGGAGTGGCCCTCGGCTACCTGGGCCGTCCGTCGCTCACCGCCGAGCGGTTCGTGCCCGACCCGTACGGGCCGCCCGGCTCCCGCCTCTATCGCACGGGCGACAGGGTCAGGCGGCTGCCCGACGGCCGGGTCGTCTTCCTCGGCCGCGACGACGGCCAGGTGAAGCTGCGCGGCCACCGGGTGGAACTGGGCGAGATCGAGGCCGTCCTCGAGGCGCATCCGGGAGTCCGCGCCGCCGCCGTCGTCGTCAGGAACGACGCGCTGGTGGCGTTCGTGGTGGGCGACGCCCCCGATCTGGCCGCCCACGCCGCGGCGGCGCTGCCGCCGTACATGGTCCCGGCGGTGGTCGTCGACATGGACGCCCTGCCGCTCACGCCGAACGGCAAGGTGGACCGGCTCGCCCTCCCCTCGGCGGTCGAGGTCCGTCCCGCGGCCGCGCCCGTGCGCACCCCGCCACGCACGTGGGCGGAGCGGCGGGTCGCCGCCGTGTTCGCCGAGGTGCTGGGGGTCGGGGAGGTCGGCGTGGAAGACGACTTCTTCGCGCTCGGCGGCCATTCGCTGCTGGCCGCCAAGGTCGTCGCCCGGATGGACGCCGTGCCGATCCGCGAGCTGTTCGACCACCCGACGGTCGCCGGATTCGCCGCCAGGCTCGCCGGCGGCGCGGGCCCGGCGCCGCTCCGGCGCAGGCCGGACGGAGCGGTGGTCCCGCTGTCGCGCGCGCAGGAACGCCTCTGGTTCCTGCAGCGGCTGGATCCCGGCGACGCGTCCTACAACATGTACAACGTCTGGCGGCTGCGCGGCCGGCTCGACGCCGGAGCCTTCGAGGGCGCGCTGCGTGATCTGACGGCCCGGCACGAGACGCTCCGCACCCGCTATCCGGAAGCGGACGGCACGCCGGTCACGGACGTCCTGCCCGAGGCGGGACCCGACGTCGAGCACATCGACGTCACCTCCGCGGCCGAGGCCAGGCGGCTCGTGGCCGAGCGCACCAACGCCTCCTTCGACCTGGCCGCCGCGCCGCCCTTCCGGGTGAGCCTGCTGCGGCTCGCCGAGGACGATCACGTCGTGTGCCTGGTCCTCCACCACATCGCGGGAGACGGCTGGTCGCTGAACGTCCTCAGAGAGGAGCTGGAGCGCCTCTACGCCGCCCGGCGTGACGGCGTCGCCGCCGATCTCGACGAGCCGCCGATCCAGTTCGGCGACGTCGTGTACGGCCTCTCCGGCCAGGACGACGGCGCGGACCTCGCCTACTGGCGCGAACGGCTGGCCGATCCGCCGACGCTCGAACTGCCCACCGACCGTCCCCGCGCGGCCGTTCCCGCGCACCGGGGAGCCTTCCACGGCGCACGCCTGGCCGCCGGGCCGGCCGCCGCCCTGGAACGGGTGGCCGGGGAGCACCGCGCGACGTTGTTCATGGTCCTGCTCGCGGCCTTCCAGGTCATGCTCGCCGGTCACACCGGCAAGCGTGATCTGCTGGTCGGCTCCACCTTCGCGGGCCGGGACAGGGTCGAGCTGGAACGGCTGGTCGGCTACTTCGCCAACACGCTCGTGCTGCGCGGCGACCTGACGGGTGACCCCTCCTTCGCCGACCTGCTCGCCCGCACCCGCGACACCGTGCTGGAGGCGATGGCCCACCAGCGGCTGCCGTACGAGGAGCTCGCGGCCGAGTCCGGCGGCGGGGCACGCGGCCCGCACCTGGACGCGATGTTCCGGACCATGCTCATCCTGCACAGCCAGGACGAGACCGAGATCACCGGCGCCTTCGCCGATCTGGACCTGGAGTTCTTCGACTCCGGCTACCGGCAGGCCAAGTTCGACCTCATGCTGGAGGCGTGGCGCGACGGCGAGGGGCTGATCCTCTCCTTCGGCTATGACAGCGATCTGTTCGATCCCGGGACGATCTCGCTGCTGGCCGAACGGTTCACCCTCCTGTGTGAGGCCGTCGCCGCCGACCACCGCCGTCCCGTCTCCCTCCTGCCGCTGCTGACTCCGGCCGACGCGGCGCTGCTCGCCGGGTTCGAGGCCCAGGAGAGCCGCGTCACCGCGGGCCCGACGGTCCCCGAGCTGATCGAGGCGGCGACGGCGGCGACGCCCGACGCGGTGGCGTTGAGCTGCGGCGACGAGGCGGTGACCTACGCGATGCTCGACCGCAGGGTCGACGCGCTCGCCGCCCGCCTCCGCGCCGGGGGCGTGGGCCGGGAGAGCGTCGTCGGGGTCTGCCTCGATCGCTCCTGCGACGCCGTCGTGAGCCTGCTCGCCGTCTGGCGGGCGGGCGGCGCGTACCTGCCGATCGACCCCGCCCTTCCCGCGGGGCGGATCGACTGGATGCTGGCCGACAGCGGCGCCGCGCTCGTGATCACCCGGCATGAGGGGCTGTCGGGCGAGATCCCGGTGCTCGTCCCCGGCCCGGTGGAGGACGGCGCAGTGGAGGACGGCCGGGCCGGGGACCGCCCGGCGGGCGGTGGCACGCGCCCGGCGCCCTCCGACGCGGCCTACGTGATCTACACCTCGGGCTCGACGGGACTGCCCAAGGGCGTGGTGGTGGAGCACGCCGCCCTCGCCGCGCGGGTGGAGTGGATGCGGGCCGACTACGGGCCCGGCCCCGGCGACCGCGTTGTCCAGTTCGCCTCGCTCGGCTTCGACACCCACGCCGAGGAGATCCACCCCGCCCTCGCGTCGGGCGCGACGGTCGAACTGCTCCCCGACGGCGCGCTCAGCCTGCCCGAACTGCTCGCGGGACCCCGAGGACGCGAGGTCACCGTGCTCGACCTGCCGACGGCGTACTGGCACCGCCTGGTGGACCAGATCGACGACATCGCCTGGCCGGGCCGCCTGCGGCTGGTGATCCTCGGTGGAGAGCAGGTCCACGCCTCGGCGGTGGCGCGATGGCGGGAGCGCTTCGGCGACCGCGTGCGGCTCGTCAACACCTACGGGCCGACCGAGGCCACGATCATCGCCACCGCTGCCGATCTCGGGGCCGCGGACGCCTCTCCCGCCGGCGGACGCCCCCCGATCGGCGTGCCGATCGCCGGAGCCCGCGCGGCCGTCGTGGACGAGCACGGGCGGCGGGTGCCGCCCGGCGCACCCGGGGAGCTGCTGCTCGGCGGAGCCGGGCTCGCCCGCGGCTACCTCGGCCGTCCCGGCCTGACCGCGGAGAAGTTCGTGTCCGGCCCTGACGGCGGGCGCTGCTACCGCACCGGGGATCTCGTCCGCTGGCGCGACGACGGGCGGCTGGAGTTCATCGGCCGGGCCGACGACCAGCTGAAGGTGCGCGGCTTCCGCATCGAACCCGGTGAGATCGAAGCCCGCCTGGCCGCCCTTCCCGACGCCGGCGAGGCCGCGGTGACCGCCCACGACGGCGCCCTCGTCGCGTACGTCACGGGGACGGCCGACCCGGCCGTGCTCCAGCGGCATCTGGCCGAGACGCTCCCGCCGTACATGGTGCCGGACGTCTGGGTGCGGCTCGGCGAGTTGCCCATGACCCCGAACGGGAAGGTCGACCGGTGCGCGCTGCCCCCGCCGGACGCTCCGGCGGAGCGGCCGTTCGTCGCGCCGGAGACCGACGCCGAGTGCCTGGTCGCCGAGGTCTGGGAGGAGGTCCTGCGCGTCGACCGGGTCGGCGTGCACGACGACTTCTTCGCGCTCGGCGGCCATTCGCTGCTCGCCGTCCAGGTCGCGGCCCGCCTTCGCGCCGCCGCGGAGGTGGACGTTCCCATCCGTGAGCTCTTCGCCCATCGCACGGTGGCCGCCCTGGCCGTGGTGGTCGAGGAGCTCGTCATGCGAGAGCTGTCCGAGCTCAGCGACGACGAGGCCGCCCGGCTCCTCGAGACGGAGGCCTGATGACTGTCGAGGATTCCCGCAGGGCCCTCGCGGCGCGACGACTGCGCCGCAGAGCGGCAACGCTGACCGTGCCGCCGCGCCCGCCGGAGGTGGAGCCGCCGCTGTCGTTCGCGCAGGAACGGCTGTGGTTCATGGAGCAGTACACGCCGGGCAGCCGCGCCTACGTCATCCCGGTCGCCCGGCGGTTCCGCCGCGAGCTCGACGCCGAACGCCTGGCGGACGCGCTGCGTCAGGTGGTCGAGCGGCACGAGACGCTGCGCACGCGCTTCCCCGCGACCGCCGACGGCGCTCCCGCCATCGAGATCGTCCCGCCCGGCAGTGCCGATCTCACAGCCGATCTCACAGCCGATCCCACCGCCGATCCCACCGCCGGGTTCACCGTCGAGCTCGCCGTGGCCGAGGCGGACGACGAGGAGGCCGCCCGCGCGCTGGTGGACGAGCTCCAGTCACGCCCGTTCGACCTGGCCGCCGGCCTGCCGATCCGCGCCCTTCTCGTACGGCTCGCGCCCGACGACCACGTCCTCGGGCTCGCGGTCCACCACATCGCGGCGGACGGCTGGTCGGTCAACATCCTCCTCGGCGAGCTCATGGCGCTGTACGAAGGCCGGCCGGTGCCCGACCTGAAGGTCCAGTACGGCGACTACGCCCTGTGGCAGCGGGGCCTGCCGGAGACGGGCCTCGAGCACTGGCGCGAGCGCCTGGCCGGAGTGGAGGCGCTCGCGCTGCCCACCGACCGGCCGAGGCCGCCGGAGGTCACGTACGGCGGCGCGAGCCACCCCGTGCGCATCGACGCCGACCTGGCGCGCGGGCTGCGGAGCCTCGGCGAGGACCACGGCGCGTCCCTCTACATGGTGCTGCTCGCCGGTTTCTCCGCGCTGCTCGGGAGGTACGCCGGCCAGGACGACGTGACCGTCGGCTCCCCCGTCGCGGGCAGGCCGGCAGCCGAGCTGGAGAGCCTCGTCGGCTGCTTCGTGAACATGCTGGTCATGCGGTCGGACCTGTCGGGCGACCCGTCGTTCGCCGACTTGCTGCTCCGCGTGCGGGAGACCGCGCTCGACGCGTTCACCCACCAGGACGTGCCCTTCGAGCAGCTCGTCTCGGCGCTCAACGTGACGAGGGACGTGTCGAGGTCGCCCCTCTTCCAGGTCATCCTCGCCGTGCAGAACTACGACGCGGCGGGCGCGGACGCCGAGGGATTCGACCTGAAGTCATGGGCGACCCGCTTCGATCTGGAGCTCTACGTCTCCGACAACGGCGCCGAACTGTCCGGATCCTTCATCTACAACACCGACCTGTTCGACGCGGCCACGATCGACCGGCTCTGCCGCCATCTCACGACGTTGCTCCGGGCCGCCGTCGACGATCCGGCGAAGCCGCTGTCCGCCCTGGATCTTCTCGACTCGGGCGAGCGGGCCACGCTCGACTCGTGGAACGCCACCGATGCGGACCTCGGGGAGCCCGCGACGCTCCTCGACCTGGTCGAGGCCCAGGTCGCCCGCACTCCCGGCGCGCCCGCCGTGACGTTCGAGGGCGTCACACTCTCGTACGCCGAGATCGACGAGCGGGCCGAGCGTGTCGCGGCGACCCTTCGGGCGCACGGCGTCGCCCCCGGCTCGCGGGTCGGCGTGTGCGCCGAGCGGTCGCCCGAGCTCGTCGCCGCTCTGCTGGGGGTGTTGAAGGCCGGAGCCGCCTACGTGCCGCTCGACCCCGAGTATCCGGCCGATCGGCTGGCCTTCATGGCGGCGGACGGCGCCCTGTCCGCCGTCCTGACCTTCGGCGCGTCCGAGGGCCTCGACGCCCTCGAGGGCGTGCTGACCGGCTGCCCGCTGCTCCCTCTCGACGACACCGGCGAGAGCCCCTCCGTGGAGTCCGCGTGGCGGGCGGGGCCGTCCGACGCCGCATACGTGATCTACACCTCCGGGTCGACCGGCAAGCCGAAGGGCGTGCCGAACACGCACCAGGGCATCGCCAACCGGTTGCGGTGGATGCAGGAGAGGTTCCGCCTGACACCTGGCGACGTCGTGCTGCAGAAGACGCCGGCCGGCTTCGACGTCTCCGTGTGGGAGTTCTTCTGGCCCCTGATGACGGGCGCGCGGCTGGTCCTCGCCCGGCCTGGCGGGCACAAGGACGCGGCCTACCTGCGCGACCTGATCGCCGCCGAGGGCGTCACCACGGTGCACTTCGTGCCGTCGATGCTGGCGATGTTCCTGGCAGAGGAGGGCGTCGCCGCGTGCCGCACGCTCGAACGGATCGTCTGCTCCGGTGAGGAGTTGCCCGCCGACCTCGCCCGCCGCTGCGTCGAGACGCTGCCCGCCGAGCTGCACAACCTGTACGGCCCCACCGAGGCCGCCGTCGACGTCTCGGCCTGGCACTGCACGGCGGAGACGCTGCGGGACCTGGCCAGGGTGCCGATCGGCGCGCCGGTCGCCAACACCACGCTGCACGTCCTCGGGCCGGGCATGCGGCGGGTCCCCGTCGGGATGCCGGGTGAGCTGCACATCGGCGGCGTGCAGGTGTCGCTCGGCTACCTCGGCAGGCCCGGTCTGACCGCGGAGCGGTTCGTCCCCGACCCCTTCGGCGAGCCGGGATCCCGCCTGTACCGCACGGGCGACCAGGCCCGCTGGCGTCCGGACGGCACGCTGGAGTTCCTCGGCCGGCTGGACACCCAGGTGAAGCTGCGCGGACTGCGGATCGAGCTCGGCGAGATCGAGGCCGTGCTCCGCGAGCAGCCGGGCGTGGCCGACGCTGCCGTCATCGTGCGCGAGGACCGTCCGGGAGACCAGCGGCTGGTCGCCTACGTCGTCGGCTCGGCCCCGGACCGGGCCGTCCTGAAGCGGGTGCTGCCCGACTACATGGTCCCCACCGCGTTCGTCGAGCTCGACCTGCTGCCGCTGTCGCCCAACGGCAAGCTCGACAGGGGCGCGCTGCCCGCGCCGGCGCGGCCGGCGGGCGCGAGTTCGGCGCCTCCGTCCACGCCCACCGAACTGGCGGTGGCGGCGATCTGGACGGAGATCCTCGACCTCGACCAGGTGGGCGCCGACGACGACTTCTTCGATCTCGGCGGCCACTCCCTGCTGGCCACCCAGCTCGTCACGCGGCTGCGCCGTACTGCGGCCGAGACGGGTGGCGGCGCGGTGAGCGTCATGGACGTCTTCAAGAACCCCACGGTCCGCGAGCTGGCCGCGCTCATCGACACGCCCGCCGACCAGCGGGCGCCCCGCGGGCTGCTGCACGAGCTCACGCCGCGCCGTACGGCCGAGCTGAGCTTCGTCTGCGTGCCGTACGGCGGCGGAAGCGCGGTGGTGTACCAGCCGCTGGCCGACGCCCTCCCGGACCGTTACTCGCTCTGGGCGGTCGCGATCCCCGGACATGACGTCGGGCTCGACGAGGAGCATCTGCCCTTCGAGGAACTCGCCGCCCGCTGCGTGGCCGAGATCCAGGAGAAGGTGCGCGGCCCGATCGCCCTGTACGGCCACTGCGGCGTGGGGTCGGCGCTGATCATCGACATCGCCCGCCGGCTGGAGCAGGCCGGGCGGACGGCCGAGGTCGTCTACATCGGGGCGATGTTCCCGTTCGCCCGTCCCAAGGGACGGGTCGCCGCCACCCTGTCCAAGATCGCCAGGATGGAGGCGCTGCGCGGAGACCGCGGCTACGCGAACTGGCTCACCGGTCTGGGCGTGGACCTGAGCGACCTGGACCCCGCGCAGGCCCGCTCGATCATCCAGAACATGCGCGAGGACTCCACGGCGGCCGAGGACTACTACACGCGCCTGTTCGACGAGGGCACCGAGCGCCTGCGCGCGCCGATCGTCACCGTCGCCGGGAGCAAGGACCCGACGACGGACTACTACCAGGAGCGCTATCGCGAGTGGCACTTCCTGACCGACACCTCCGCCGTGGTGGTGCTCGAGGAGGCAGGCCACTTCTTCCTGAAGTACCGTGCGGCCGAACTCGCCGAGATCGTCACGCTCCCGTTGCTCACCGAGCGGCCGCCCGTGCGCGACACCTGGCATCTGCACGAGGTGTCCCGCGGCGACATGACCGAGGGGACCGTCTCCCACGGCCGCGGCGCCGGGCCCGAGCCCAGCATGCGCAGGTTCGCCGCGGTGGCCACCGGGCAGCTGGTGTCCATCACCGGTTCGGCTCTCACCGAGTTCGCCATTCCGATCTGGATCTATCTGACCACCGGCTCGGTCGCGCGCTTCGCCCTGTTCACCGTCCTGGGGCTGGTCCCCGGCCTGGTGGTGGCGCCGCTCGCCGGGGCGATCGTCGACCGGTACGACCGGCGCAAGGTGATGCTCGGGGGCGACATCGCGGCGGGCGGAGTGCAACTCCTGGTCGGGTTGCTGGCCTGGACCGGCAATCTGCAGATCTGGCATCTCTATCCGTCGATCGTGTTCCTCTCGCTCGCGCTCACGTTCCAGCGGCTCGCCTACGGCTCGGCCATCCCGCAACTGGTCCCGAAGCGCTATCTCGGCCACGCCACGGGCATCGGCCAGCTCGGCGGAGGGCTCGCCCAGCTCCTCACTCCCCTGCTCGCCGTCGGCCTGCTCTCGGCCATCGGGCTGGGCGGGATCCTCGTGCTCGACGTCGCCAGCTACGTGATCGCCATCACGCTCGTCGTGTTCGTGCGGTTCCCGACCTCGATGGCCTGGCGGCGCAAGGAGACGCTCACCGCCGAGATAGCGAACGGCTTCCGCTACGTCTGGGGAAACCGCGACTTCCGCAAGATGCTGGCGTTCTTCGCGGTCCTCAACCTCCCGCTGTCCCCCCTGTTCCTGATGATCTCGCCGCTGGTGCTCTCCTTCGCCACGCTCAGCGAGGTCGGCAAGGTCTCCTTCCTCTCCGGGCTGGGGGTGACGCTCGGCGGTCTGACGATGTCGATGTGGGGCGGGCCCCGCCATCTCCGCATGCGGGGCGTCCTGCTGTCGACGCTCGTGCTCGCCGTCTTCTGCTTCGTCACCGGCCTGCGGGCCGAGCTGTGGGTGGTCGCGGCCGGCGCCTTCGGCATGGCGTTGTGGCTCACGTTGCTCAACGGCATCTACACCACGATCGTGCAGGTCAAGGTGCCGCAGCGGTTGCACGGCCGGGTCTTCGCCCTGAACACGATGATCGCCTGGTCCACTCTGCCCGTCGGCTTCGGTCTCATCGCCCCGTACGGCACGGACCTGTTCGAGCCACTGCTTGCGCCGGGAGGCGCGCTCGCGCCCACGGTCGGCGCGGTCATCGGGACGGGCGAGGGACGCGGCATCGGGTTCATGTATCTGCTGTTCGCCCTGCTGATGGCGGTGATCGCGCTGGTGGCGCTGCGCTGGCTGGCCGGGTTCGACGACCGGGTCCCCGACGCCGTCGCCGACGACCTCATCGGACTCGAGAGCGTCAGCGCGGCCAATGCGAACGCGACCGCGGAGACGGCCGCTCGCGGCGGCGCCTCCCGCCCGGTTTCCCGCCCCTCCGACGCGTCACTCGTGAGCGTCCGATCCCGAGGAGAGAGATGAACCATCGCGTCGTCGTCAATCGCGACGGCCAGTACTCGGTCTGGCCGTCGGAGACGGACCTGCCCTCCGGATGGGCCGCCGAGGGGCCCGCCGGATCGCGACAGGAGTGCCTGGACCGGATCGACACGATCTGGACCGACATGCGCCCCTACCGGAGCCGGCTGCGCGAGTGGCTGGCGACCGCGCTGGAGAAGGCGTCCGACGGGCGGCTGACGGCCGCCGAGGTGTTGGGAGCGCACACGTCGCTCGTCGCGATGGGCGTCACGTCGCTCACCATGGTGCGCCTGATCGACGCGATCGAGACGGAGTTCGACGTCACCGTGGACATGGAGCAGCCGGCCGCACTGGAGGACCTCACGTCCCTGACCGACCACCTCGCCGAGTTGCGGCTGTCGTCCCGTACGGGCGACTCCTGATCCGGGCCTGATTCACTCCTGATGCACTCCTGGTCCAGGCCTCGTCCCGGCCAGATGCAGGCCTGATACAAGGCCTGATACAAGGCCTGATACAAGGCCTGATACAAGGCCTGATCCACGCACGGGAGCCGGTCGCCGGCCGTCGGCGCGGCTTCCCGGTGACGCTTCGGTACTGGAACGTTCCGGCTTGAACGTGGTCGAATGGCACAGCACGACCGAGCCACCCATACCTTCGCGATAATGTGCCGCAATGACATATTTTTTCCTCTTATGTCTGATACTCGCCCCTTTTGTATTTCTGTTGCTGGCCTTTCGGCTCGCCTGGCGTGCCGTCCGTGCTTTCAAACGGCGGAGGCTGCCCGGACCGACGCATGACTCGTCGCTGAAGGCCGCCATCGAGGTGGGCGCGATGTCGGTGATAGGCGCCGGCCTGTGCTGGACGGCGGGCGTGGGATCCGGTTTCTACCTTCTCGACCCCGGCGAGATCTGCGACGTCTCACGGCTCTCCGTCCCGGTGACGAGTCCGGACGCCGTCACCATCGAGGAGCACCTGTCCCTCCCCGTACGGGAGACCTGTGTGTGGGCGGGAGGCATCCACTTCGAACTGGTGCCCTCGTGGGTGAATCCGATGATCGTCGTGTTCCTCGCCGCGCTGGCCCTCAGCCTGGTGGTGTGTGTGGCCGGGCTCGTGACGCGCCGTCGGCGCCGGCGGGCCGTAATGAACTGAACAGATGAAAGCTGAACGTGGACGAGCCGAGCGCGGCCGCCAGGAGGGTGGTCAGCCGGTGACGTCGCGCTGGAGCAGCAGGGTGTCGATCCAGCGGCCGTGCTTGCGGCCGACCTCCTTCAACCGCCCCACGTCGCTGAATCCGAAGGCGCGGTGCAGCCCTGCCGACGTGGGGTCGCCGGTGTCCGCGATGACCGCGACGACCTGGCGCACGTCCGCCTTCTCGCATTCCTCGAGCAGTGCGCCGAGCAGCGCACGCCCCAGACCCCGGCCGGTCCAGCCGGGAGCGAGATAGATGCTGTCCTCGACCGTGTGCCGATAGGCCGGCTTCGGCCGCCAGGGCCCCGCGTAGGCGTATCCGACGACCTGTCCCTCCACCTCGCCGACCAGGAACGGCAGCCGCCGGTCCGTCAGGTCGTCGAGCCGCCCGCGCCAGTCGGACGGCGTCGGCGGGGTCTCCTCGAAGGTGGCGACGGTGTCCGCGACGTAATGCGCGAATATCGCGGCGACGGCGTCGAGGTCGCCGGCGCCGGCCGGACGGATGTGCGCCGGCGAAGAAGACGCCGCCCTGTCACCTTGCATGCCGCCGGCCTTTCACGAGCAGGGAACCTTTACTCCTTACTCCGCTTACTCCTTAGTCCGCGACCCGGATGCCGAGGGTCTCGGCGAGCATCGGCGCCAGCTCCATCAGCTGGCCGCCGCTGATCGTCGCGCCGGCCAGCGAGTCGTACCCGTCCTTCATGCCCAGGCCGGCGGCCCCGGTCAAGTCGACCTTGCTCATCTTGGCCTTGCCGAACCGCGTGCCCTCGAGCAGCGAACCGGGGAAGGTCACCTGATCGAGCGTCGCCCCCGCGAAGTCGACCTCGGTCATCCGGCAGTTCACGAACGACACCTCACGCAGCGTCGCGCCGCGGAAGTTGACCGAGTCGAGCTTGCAGTCGTGGAAGACCACGCGCGTCACCTCGGCCCCGAAGAGCTGGATCCCCGCGAGCGCGCTCGCGATCATCTCGGCGTCCAGCCAGGTGGTCTCCCCGAGGTCGGCGCCCACCCATCTCACGCTGTGCATCCACACGTCGCTGAACCGCGCCCGCCGGTAGCGGCCGCCTGTGAAGACCGCTCCGGAGAACGCGCACTCGATGAACCGGGCGTCGCCCGCGTCCGGTTCGTCGAAGGCGTTCCCGTCGAACAGGGCGGTGTCGTAGTCACCGGAGGCGACCAGGCCACCCGGGTGCGGTTCGAGATGCGCCGCGAACGGCAGGTCGGCCCGTTCCCGTGGTCGTGACATGACCCACCTCCGTGCGGTCGACGAGGACGTGGACCGAGCGTAGTGATCGGCCATGCCGGAGGCGAACGCGGGCTCGGCCCCGCCGGTCACTGGGCGGCTTGCACGTTCTCCACGATGGCCTTGGTCAGCTTCACACCCCCGGCGCCCTTGTCCTTGCCGCTGGAGCTGTACAGCGTGGTCACCACGGTGTTGCCCACCCGCGCGGCGACGAGCGTGGCGCCGCCCTGCCAGGCCGGGGAGGTCTGGACCGCCTTGACGGCCTCGTCGCCGACGCCCGGGACGGTGGATCTCACGAGCTTCACCGTCGCCGTCGTCCCGTCGGACTTGTCGGTGAAGGATGCGCACTGGCCGAAGGCCTTCTTGAGCGCCGCCATCACCTTCTTGGCGTCTTCGCCCTTGAAGGTGTCGATCTCCTGCGCGAACTGACCGGTCTGACCGGGGCCGAGGTAGTCGTTCTGCGCGAAGCCCGCGCCCTCGATGCCCGAGGCCCGGATCCAGGCGGTCTGCAGGAGGATCCCGCACACCTTGTCGCGCGGCACGGTATCGGTAGACCCCTCCGTGAGGGTGTCGCCGGAGTTGCGCGCACCGTCGCTGTTGAGCTTGAAGCCCTTCGGCATCGCGTCGGCGGAAAGGAGCATCGGGTTCAACTCGGTGCCCGTCAGGACTTTCGGGGCCGGGGCCTCGACCGGGGCCTTGGCCGGGGTCTCGGTGCCGGCGCTGCCCCCGCAACCGCCGGCGGCGAGAACGACCAGGCCCGCGGCGGCCATGATCGCGCCCGCCCTGAGGGGGGTGTCGGCGAAAGTCTTCATTTCGGATTCTCCAGACGTAACGACCGCCGTTGACGACATCAACTAGGCGCATGGATCGTTGCTATGGTTGCCCAGCCAAGCAGATGTGCATTCGATTTACAACTCTCGTGATTGTTCCTTCAATGTGCACTTCCGGGTAAGCTTCCCCACATCCGGGGCAATCCGGATGAAGTGGGATGCGGCGGGCCGTCGTAGCGGAGAGGGGCCGAGCGTGCAGGACGAAGCGACGGTGAGTGCCACGGACATCGCCCGGCTCGCGGGAGTCGGCCGGGCGGCGGTGAGCAACTGGCGTCGCAGGCACCCCGACTTCCCGCAGCCCGTCGGCGGCACCCCCATCAGTCCCGTCTTCGCCCTGCCCGAGGTCGAGTCCTGGCTTCGCGACCAGGGCAAACTCCGCGAGCTTCCCGTCGAGGAGTGGGCCTGGCAGCAGTTGCGCGCGGAGGCCGGCGACGATCTGCAGCTGGGCGGAGTGCTCGCCAGAGCGGGAGAGGCCCTCGTGCGGGACCACTCCGGCGGGACCGTTTCCACTTCGCCCGCCGTTCCGACTCCATCCGCTGTTCCGAGCCCGTCCGCCGTGCCGAGCCCGTCCACCGTGCAGAGCTCGCCCGCGGCGACTGCGGCCAACAGGAGCGGCGCGGCCGAGGCGGTGGCCGATCTGGCGGCCGAGTGGGGCGCCTCACCGGCGTTCGAGTTCCTCCTCGGCCGTTACTGGGAGGCCCAGGGGCGTCGCGCCTCCGCCACTCCCCCGGAGCTCGCCGCCCTGATGGCCGCGCTCGCGGGTGACGCCGAGACCGTCCTCGACCCCGCCTGCGGCACCGGCGAACTACTCGTCGCCGCCGCCGAGCGCGGCTCCGCGCGACGCCTGCTCGGGCAGGACGCCGACTCGGAAACGGCGGCGCTGGCCACCGTACGGCTGGCCCTGCGATACGGCACCGCCGCCGGGACCTCTATCGGGACCACCGTCAGGACCGGGGACTCCCTGCGCGCCGATGCCCTCCCCGGCGTGACGGCCGACGCGGTGCTGTGCGATCCGCCCTTCCACGTGCGGACGTGGGGACACGAGGAACTGACCGCGGATCCGCGCTGGGAGTACGGACTGCCTCCCCGGCTGGAACCCGAACTGGCCTGGGTGCAGCACGCGCTTGCGCATGTGGCTCCCGGCGGGCGGGCCGTGGTCCTGATGCCCGCGGTGGCGGCAGGACGCAGGTCGGGCCGCAGGATCCGGGCCCAGCTGCTGCGCTCGGGGGCTCTGCGCGCCGTCATAGCGCTTTCCGCTCTTCAGCACGTGTGGGTGCTGCGGCGCCCGGAAGGGGGAACGCCCACCACCCTCCTCATGATCGATGACGCCGATCGCGAGACGATCGTCGCCACCTGGGAGGCGTACCGCGACGACCCGGACCACGACAGGCCGGGAGTCAGCAGGGCCGTGCCCATCATCGACCTCCTCGACGAGGACGTGGACCTCACCCCGGGCCCCCACCTGTCCGTCACGGGATCGGAGCGGACGGCGGAGCGGTTCCTGGAGACCCACGAACGCCTGACCGCCCTGCTGGCAAGGCTCGGCGGGCTGCTGCCGGCCGTACGTCCGTCTGCGGACCGGGGGGAGTCGCCGTCCGTCCTGGTCGCCGAGCTCGCCCGGATCGGCCATCTCACCATCCATCAGGCGCCGTCGCGAAGGGACTCGGACGAGGGCGGTGCCGACGGGCTGCCGTTACTCACCGTGGAGGACGTCATCGAGGGGCGGCCCGCGTCCGCCCGGATGTCCCCCTCCGACGGGCGCTGGATCGCCACGCGGGCCGGTGACGTCGTGATCGCGGCGACCGCCCACCGTTTCGCCGCCCGGGTCGTCGAGGCCGACGGAGCCCTGCTCGGACCGCAACTGTCCCTGCTGCGGATCGACCCGGAGCGGCTCGACCCGTACTTCCTCGCCGGCGTGCTCGGCAGTTCCGCGAACGCGCGCACGTCGACCGTTCAGACGACGGGAACCGCCGGCCGTGTGGACATCCGGCGCGCGCGGGCACCCCGCCTGCCGATCGAAGAGCAGCGCCGCTACGGCGTCGCGTTCCGCCGGATGGCGGAGTTCGAGTCGGCGCTGCGCGCCACGGTCTCCCTCGGAGAGCAGATGGCCCACCTCCTGGCCGACGGGACGGCCGACGGGACTCTCGTCCCGGCACCGGGCGAGGTCCCCGCCGCCTGGCCCGTGATCTAGAGGCACGTGATCCGGGGGCCCTCTATGGACGGCTCTCGACGGCGGCGTGAACCGGGGAAGACATCGCCTCGGATCGCGATACCGTCTGTGCAGGCTTCGGGTGATTCGCCCGTACGCGCGCCTCGGCGGCCGCGACCAAGCCGGGCTGGACGATGCCTCTGCGACGAGGAGAGAACGTGGGGCGCCACACGGTTCTGGCCGGACGCTACGAGCTGCTGAGCCCGCTCGGCCGGGGCGGCATGGGCCAGGTCTGGGAAGGACAGGACCAGCGGCTCGGACGGCGGGTAGCGGTCAAGCTCCTCACCCGTGAAGTGCTGGCTGACCGCGCGGAGCCGAACGATCTGGTCCGCAGGTTCGCCCGTGAGGCCGCCGTCATGGCGGGTCTGCAGCATCCAGGGGTGCCCGCCGTGTACGACGCGGGGACCTACGACGGCGGGCTCTTCCTCGTCCTGGAGCTGGTCGACGGCTGCACGCTCGGCGACCTCATCGCGGAGCAGGGGCCGCTCCCCGTCGCCTGGGCGGCCGGCATCGCGGCCCAGATGGCGGCGGTGCTCACCTCGGCGCACGAACGCCGGTTCGTCCACAGGGACGTGAAGCCGCAGAACGTCATGCTCACCCGGGACGGGACCGTCAAGGTCCTCGACTTCGGCGTGGCCGCCCTGCTCGACCAGGCCGAGATGTTGCGGATCACGAGCACGGGAGAGACCATCGGCACCCTCGCCTACATGGCGCCCGAGCAGCTGCACAGCCGGGACACGACCCCGCGCACGGACCTCTACGCCCTGGGCTGCGTGCTCTACGAGATGCTCGCGGGCGCGCCGATGTTCGAGGCGACCTCGCCGGGCGCCCTCATCCACAAGCATCTCTCGCAGACCCCGGCACCCCTGCTCCGCGAGGACGTGCACCCGGAGTTGGAGAGGCTGGTGATGCAACTGCTGGAGAAGGAGCCCGAACAGCGGCCCGCGGACGCGAGGGAGACCTACGACCGGCTCCTGCCGTACGTGACGACGGGCCCGGGGCCGCTCGGTGACGTCGATCCGGTCCAGAACGGGCAGAGCGGCATGCACCTCTACTCCCGCGTCCTCGTCCGGCTCTCCTCTCCGGCGGGCGCCGCGCCGACCGGCCACGCGGCGGGCGAGACGCCGGGCGAGCACTGGGCGCCGCACGCCGGGAACGCGTACGGCGCGGTTCCGCCCAGCACGGGGGACGCCGGTTTCCGGTGGCCGCGGCCGGACGCAGTCCCTTCGGCTCCCCGGTACGGGCGCGCCGGAAGGGCCACGCACGACCCGTACGGCACGGGAGCGCCACAACACGCGACCGAGCCGCGAGCACCCCGCGGCGCCGTCTGGACGTTCACGCACAGTCTGTGGATCGCCCCGACCCTGCTGTTCGGCGTGGGCGCCTGGTTGTCGTTCGCGTACATCGCGGCCCGGCACCGCCGGCCGTCCTGGCTGATCGCCGCGCTCACCTATCTCGCCCTGGCGATCGTCTCGATCGCGCTCATCGGATCCGCACCCGAACTGGGGAACCCGCATGAGGCCGACCCCCCGCAGGTCACGATCGGCGTGGTGCTGATCCTCCTGCTGTGGCCGGCGGGATTCGTCCACGCACTCTGGATCAACGCGACCACCCGGTTGCCGCTGCGCGCCCGCATGGAGGACGAGCTGCGACAGCGCTGATCGGAGGGCTGATCGGAGGGCTGATAAGCGGCTCGGGGTCCTAGGGCTCGGACTTGTCGGGCTCACCCGGTGGCCGGTGCTCCGCAGCGATGCCGATGCGGCGGGGCTCGGCCGGGTGAGACTCCACGCCGTGGTAGGTCGCACTCCCCAGTCGGATGATCGTCTCTGCGGGCTGTCCCGTGTCCTCCTGTGCCTGCAGCCGTTCGAGGTCGGCGGCCGGGACCAGCGCCACGATGGGCTTTCCGTGCCGGGTCATGACGATGCGCTCCCCGCCATACGCGACACGGTTCACCAGCTCGGCGAAGACGGCGCGAGCTTGCGTGACAGGGATCTCTTCCTCCATCGCTCCAACATAGCAGTCCGTATGTAATGTACGTTCTGTATATTCTGTACAGAACGGAGCTGCTCATGATCCGCCCTGCCAGCCGCCCTGCCAGCCGCCATGTCCTGCCGGAGGTCGTTGAAAGGACCAGTCACGGCACGATCGTGATGGATCCCTACTCGAAACTCCTGGCAGGAAGGATCATCTTTCTCGGCACCCCGATCGACGACACCAGCGCCAACGACGTGATGGCACAGATGCTCTATCTCGACTACGACAACCCCGAGCGGGACATTTCGCTTTACATCAACTCCCCCGGCGGCTCGTTCACCGCGATGATGGCGATCTACGACACCATGCAGCTCGTCGCCGCGGACGTGGAGACCGTCTGCATGGGTCAGGCCGCCTCTGCCGCCGCCGTCCTGCTGGCGGCCGGAACCCCCGGCAAGCGGTTGGCCCTGCCACGCTCGCGCGTCCTCATTCACCAGCCCTCCAGCGAGGGGCAGGGGCAGTTCAGCGACCTGGAGATCCACGCTCGGGAGATCTTGCGAGCGCGGGCGCTGACGGAAACACTGCTCGCCGAGCACACAGGACAGAGCGAGGAGCGTGTCCGGCGTGACATCGAGCGGGACAAGATCCTTAACGCGAACGAGGCCATCGCCTACGGCATCGTCGACGCGATGGTCGACTCCCGCAAGAAGGTCCCGATCTGGTGAGGCGCCGGCGACCGGGCATTACGCGCCGGGCGCGTAATGCCCGGCTCCGTGCGGGATCACCTCGAGGCCGATGAGAAAAGGGCGGGACTCCATCAAAGTGGAGACCCGCCCATTTCTTCGCCATTCGCCTTGATCAACCAACTAGTCGATCAAGAGTGTGTGCCCCCTGCAAGATTCGAACTTGCGCTCCCGGCTCCGGAGGCCGGTGCTCTATCCCCTGAGCTAAGGGGGCTCAACAACGTGACAAGGTTACCAGCACTTGCGGGCGATCTCACCACGATAGGACGCCCTGACGGGCTCGCCCACATTCAGATCCTCAAAACGGCACGTGAACCCCCGCTCAGGGGTTAGCTTTGCGGCCGTGGGTGAGCTTATGGGGCGAGTGCTGGTCGTGGATGACGACGAGGTCATCCGGCAGCTGATCGCGGTCAACCTGACCTTGGAAGGGTTCGAGGTCGAGACCGCATATGACGGGCAGGACTGCATCGACCGTGTACACGACGTCGATCCTGACGTCATCACCCTCGACGTCATGATGCCGCGCCTCGACGGGTGGGAGACCGCGACCAGGCTGCGGACCGACCAGAGCACCCGCCACATCAAGGTCGTCCTCATCACGGCCCGCGCGCAGGAGGACGACCGACGGCGAGGCCTCGGCATCGGCGTCGACGCCTATCTCACCAAGCCGTTCGATCCGGCCGAGCTGATCGAACTCGTCCGCGACCTCGCCAAGGGCACCGGCCCGGAGTGACCGACCCGGAGTGACCGACCCGGAGTGACCGACCCGGAGTGACCGACCCGGAGTGACCGACCCGGAGTGACCGACCCGGGGCCGAGCAAGCCGGAATGACAGCGTAGGCCTGAGCGGGTCGCATTCCGGCAATCAGCGCTTTAGATGCCTTTACCGGCAATACTGTGAATAAGGCGATTAACAGGGTAAGCCCGGAACAAAGGGACAACGGCAGCCGACCATCGCATTTCGGCGGCTGACCTCGATCCCGATTTCTTCGCACGCCCTTCGAGTCAGAGACGGCTCACCTGGGCGGAGCCCGTGCCGGCTCCGCACACGTATCCGAACATCTCCGATCGCCTCGATCTGATCACCTCTGTTCATCTCGCACACCTCGGCGATCTCGACAGTTCGACACTTCGACGCCTCGATGCATCCGGCGCACCTCGCCGCTTCCTGCTACGCCCCTGTGAACCTCACCGCGTCCGACGTGGCTCTGAACGGCCCTGAACGGCTCCGAACACGGCTCTGAACACGGCTCTGAACGGTCCTGAACAGCTCTGAGCACGAAACGCAACAGGTCGGCGGCGTACACGGCGGTGGCCGTGAGCCGGTGACCGAACCCAGCGACGGGGAGGGAATCTCGATGCCTGAGCCCGGAATCCGCCCACCTGAGTTCCCCGGCAGACGGCCCACGCGACGGAAAGCGTCGCACAAGCTCATCCTCGGAGTCGGCACGGCTCTCGTCGTCGCCACGGGCGTGGGAGTGGCGGCCGCGGGCAACCTGTCGAGCCAGTCGAGCCAGGCCCAGCCGACTCCCAGCCCGTCCGACATGGAGACGGGAGGGCCGGTAAGCCCGCCTCAGACGTCTCCCGGCGCGCCCACATCCGGGCCCCAGCAGCAGATGCAGGGCCCGTTCAACGCCATCCACGGCCAACTCGTGGTCCCGAAGCAGGGGGGCGGCTACCAGACCGTCACCACGCAGACCGGCGTCGTGACGTCGATCCAGCAGAACTCGGTATCGGTCAAGAGCGAGGACGGCTTCGCCCGCACCTACACGATCGACGCCAACACCCGCATCTGCGCCGGCCGCGACGGACTGACCGGGGTCAAATCGGGACACAAGGTCTGGGTGATCAGCGCCGCTCAGGGCAACACCTCCACGGCGATGTTGCTCGCGGACCTGACCCAGCCCCCGTGGCCGCCGTGGGCCGGTGGCGCGGTGACGTCGCCGCAGCCCACCGCGCCCGTGCCGTCCGGTTACGAATCCGGGCCGCCGACGGTGTCTCCGGCGCCGGGTGAGTCCGAGCCGGTCGAGCCCACGGAGGAGCCGACCGACTGACGCCACCGGGCACCTGGAATGGAGCGGCCTGCGCGGGGAGGATGAGTACCCGCGCAGGTCGCTTCGTTCCTGATGATCCCCTGTGCCGATTCCGACGTCACTGCCGCCCCACTGATTTCCATGGCACGCCGCTCTCCGGCTGGTACGGCATGCCGGAGTGCGGCGGTAGCCCGGACGGGGCAGCCGGGCGGGACGACCGGGTCGGCGGGCGTCGGCGGGCGTCGGCGGGCGGAAACGCTCTCAGTCCCACTGAGGGAGCCCGTGTCCACTCCAGATCGACAGATTGAAAATCTTTCCGCAAGGTTTGGGAGCGCTCCCCCTCACTCACCGCCGTCTCAAGCGGATGCCCTCCGGGCGGACCAAGCCTGACGTGCACGTTCATCCCGGCGGGCGCCCCGCAGGCTCACCCGGGGAGACCCCGGCCGGCCGGGATGAGCGGACCGCGAGGGGCGCCGCACGGTCTGCGGGTCCTCGGCACCGGCCTTCTCCGGGCTCCATCGTCGTGACCATCTCGTAGGGTCACTCCAGGAGAATCTCAGGCGGGCCCCAGGTTCCGGCACGAACGTCGGGATCGACGGGCACCGCCGTCGGGACGCGTTGGCGCGTTCCCGGGGGGACGCGCTCAGTGGCATGCGGGAGGTCATCACATGCAGCGGTCGACAGGGGGGCGCATGAAGCGGCCGACTCTGGAGGCGGTCGCCGCGCGGGCGGGGGTGTCCCGTGCCACGGTCTCCCGGGTCGTCAACGGCCAGACGACCGTCACCCCGCAGATCCGAGATGTGGTGATGCGGGCGATCGACGAGCTGGGCTACGTGCCCAACTCGGCGGCGCGCAGTCTCGTGACCCAGCGGACCGACTCGATCGCCCTGGTCGTCTCCGAGCCGTCGACCCGGGTCTTCTCCGACGACCCGATGTTCTCCACGGTCATCAGGGCGGCCAGCATCGAACTCGAGGCCTCCGACCGGCAGGTCGTGCTGATGCTCGCCGGATCCCCTGAGAGTCACTCCAGGATCGAGCGCTACATCGCCAGCGGCCACGTCGACGGGGTCATGCTGATCTCCATGCACGGTGCCGACCCCCTCCCCGCCGCCATCGCGCGCATGGGGGTGCCCGCCGTCTCCTACGGCCGGCCCGCCGTCCCCGTGGCGCTCCCCTACGTCGACAACGACAACATCGGCGGCGCGGAGAAGGCCGTACGGCACCTGCTCGACCGGGGTCGCAGGCGCATCGCCACCATCGCCGGGCCGCAGGACATGATCGGCGGGCAGGACCGGCTGACCGGGTACCGCAACGCGCTGCGCGACTCCGACCGCCGCTCCATCGTGGCGGTCGGGGACTTCACCCGTGAGTCCGGCGCCATCGCGATGCGGCAACTGCTCGAGGACGACCCGAACCTGGACGCCGTGTTCATCGGCAACGACCTCATGGCGATCGGCGCCCTGCAGTCGTTGCGCCTGTCCGGCCGGCGCGTTCCCGACGACGTCGCGGTGGTCGGCTTCGACGACATCGAGGCCGCCCGTTACACCGAACCGCCGCTGACGACGATCAGACACCCGATCATCGAGCAGGCGAACGCGATGGTGCGGCTGCTGCTCGCCCTGTTCCAGGGCGGGCCGGCGGACCCGGTGATCCTGCCGACCGAACTCGTGATCCGCGAGTCGGCCTGAGTGGATCCCGCCCGGGTCCGAACGGCCTGGCGGCGGCGTCATCGATGGCTGCCCGGGACGGCCGGCCTGGACTGCAGGCCCGGACCGCCGGCCTGGACCGCTAGGCGAGAGCCGCCGGGATGTGGTCGAGCACCTCGAGTGAGGCCAGGCCGTACGCGTGGAAGTCGACGGCCTGCGCCCCGGCCGCCCGGGCCGCGCGGACCTTGGCGGCCAGGCGGTCCGCGGAGTCGCTGTCGGGTACGCCCGGCCTGAGCACGGCGCGCAGTTCGCGGTCGTTGCTGATCGACCGCTGGTAAGCGCCGATGTCGTCCGCGACCCGGGCCGCGTCCCTGGCGTAGGCGGGCACCGCGAACGACGGCACGAGGTCGCCCAGGGCGACCACGTCCACGCCGATCTGCCACGCGTCGTGTGCCGCGAGCCCCGCCGACGGAAGGCCGTCCGCGTGTCCCTTCAGCGCGCCCGTGGCGTCCACGAACGTGAGCTTCGAGCCCTCGTCGGTGACGGCGGCCGAGACCTCCGCCACCAGCGACGTCACGCTCTCCGACCTCGCCCTGGCGTAGGCGACCACCTCGGGGCCCGCGTACGCGGTCAGGGCCGCCCGGGTCACCTCGCCCTGCGCGGGCGGATCCCCGCCCAGGACGCCCGCGACGATCCGGGCGCACTCCTCGCGGGCGACCTCGCCGTTCACGCCGAGGTCCACCGCGCGCCGCATGCAGTGCCGGCAGAAGCACAATCCGAACAGGAAGGCGTCCATCGGCCCGAGGGGTACGAAGCTCCGCTCGTGGTGGTAGCCGTGCGCGAACGCGCCGAAGTGCAGCGACTCCGCCACGACGCTGTCCACGCCCAGGCGGGCGACCGAGCGTGCGAGCGCCACCGCGTACAGCCGGGCGTCGGGGTGGGACGGGCACAGGTCGGCAGGCGATCCCCGGTCGCCGAAGCAGTTCTGCACGGTGACGTCGAGGTTCGCCGAGCCGAGTGCCGAGTTGTGCAGGAGGACCGTCCAGCCGTGGAACCTCAGGCCGCGTTCGGTGCACGCCCGGCGGATCTCGGTCAGCGGCTCCTCCTGGGCGCCTTCCTGCACCGGGGGAACCAGCCGCAGCCCGTCGAAGACGTCCTCCGGCGGGAGGAAGTGCACGCCGTCGTGCCGGACCGTCAGCCTGGTCGCGCCGTGAGGCGTGACGTCCCTCGCCTGGTGATAGGCCGCGGCGATGGTCACGCCTCCCACGCCGTAGGACGAGACGCGGTCCAGGACCTTGTCCACGCCCTCCCCGCGGAAGTCCTCGACGAAGGCGTAAAGAGAGCTCTCCATCCTCATCGACCCCTTCTGCGCGGCGCTTGCTTACCGGCCCTTGTATGCGACGAAGTCGATCTCGACGAGGATGTCCATCAGATCCGAGCCGACCGTCGTCCGGACCGGATACGGCTGGGTGAAGTAGGACTTGTAGATCTCGTTGTAGGCCGCGAAGTCCTGCTTGAGGTTCTGCAGGTGGACCGTCGCCTTCACGACGTCGTCGAAGCCCAGCCCGTGCGCCTCGAGCACGGCGCCGAGGTTCCGCATGGTGCGGTGGGTCTGAGCGGCCACGTCGTCGCCGACGACCTCCCCGGTCTGCGGGTCGAGCGGGCCCATCCCCGAGGTGTAGACGAAATCGCCGACGACGAGACCCTGCGAGTACGCCCCGACCGGCGCAGCGCCCTCGGCCGTACGGATCTCCTGCTTGCCACCCATGTTCACAACTCCTAGAAGTACGTCTTGATCAAATCAATCACGACATAGTCGTCGTCGACCACCGGGATGACCCGCCACTTGTCGAAGGCGGTGCAGGGATGCGAGATGCCGAACGACACCAGGTCTCCCGGCCGCAGCCCCACCCCAGGCGCGATCGACAGGTAGGCGTGCTGGTCCTGAACCTTCTCGACCCGCATCCCGTCCGGCACGCCGGTCCGGAACGACTCGTCGCCGGAGGCCGGCCGTACGGCGTGGACGAACGGCAGGTCGAGGTCGTAGGGGACGTCCCGCTTCCCCATGCCGACGAGCGCGAGACCCGGCTCCGGCACCGACAGCACCTGCGCCCACACCTCCAGGGCGGCGTGGAGCTCGCCCTCGAGCACGGCTCCCGCCACCTCGGAGCCGCCGCGGTTGTACGGCGTGCGTTCCCGGTAGAAGCCCTCGTCGTGGGCCACGTAGGCACCGCTTCGCAGGACGACGAGCGCGCCCGGTCCCGAGTCGGCGCGCGCGAGCGGGGCGAGTTCATCGGCGACGAGGTCGAACCACGCGCTCCCGCCGGCGGAGACCACCATCCGGCCCTCCACGAGAGGGGCGACCGCCTTCGCCGCCTCCGCGAACTCGCGCAGGAACGCCCGGACCTCCTTCTCGCCCGGCTGGGTGCCTTCGTAGCAGGCCGCTCCGGCGAGCTCCACGCCGCGGGCCTCCCGGGCCGCCTCGGCCACCCTGAGCAGCTCCGGCAGGCCACGGCAGCCGGTGCGGCCGCCCTGATGGCCGAGTTCGACCAGGACGCGGAACGGCACGTCGCCGGCGTACCTGTCGAGGAGTCGCACGCCCTCCACGGAGTCGACGAAGCAGAGGAACTCGAAATGTCCCAGCTCTCCCGCCAGCCAGCGCAGCGCGCCCTCGTCGAAGATCTCGTTGGCGAGCAGCACACGCGGCACGCCGACGCGGCGGTAGACCAGCACCTGCGAGGCGGTGGCCGCGCTGATGCCCCACGCGCCGGCGTCCAGTTGTGCCTGGAAGAGCGACGGCGCCATGGTCGTCTTGCCGTGCGGAGCGAGGGCCAGGCCACGCTCGCGGACGAAGCCGGCGAGAGTGGCGATGTTGTGGTCCAGAGCCGAGCGTCTCGCGACCATGATCGGCCACGTGAACGAGCCGTCGAACAACGAACGTCCCGCTGCGGCGAACTCCCCCGCCGCGACGGAGCCTTCGGGTTGCAGGAACCCTCGCGTCTGCCAGTCGACGACCGCGTCAGCCGTCTCCAGGCGACCGACGACGTTCACATCGCCCCCTGTCGGTCATCCCGGTTCCGCCCCTCAGGTTTTCCTGGTGCGGACCGCTCCGGTGGATCGTACTCGACCGTCCGGCCGGTGCCCGATCCGAAGGAGCCAGGACCCCTGCCGTACGGCTGCAGCGGCCCGCCTCCGATCTCAGGCCGGGCTGAGCGCGCGGCCCGGGGTCGCCCCGGTGAGCAGACCGTCACGGAGGACGGGAACCCCGGAGACCAGCACGTCGTCGATGCCGACGGCGACCGCGCGCGGGTTCTCGTAGGTCGCGGTGTCGGCGACGCTCAGCGGATCGACGACGATCAGATCGGCGGCCTGGCCCCGCCGTACCAGACCCCGGTCTGGCAGCCCGAAACGGCGTGCGGGGTGTGACGCCAGATGGACGGCCGCCTGCTCCCACGTGAGGTCGCCGAGTTCACGGACATGCCGGCCGAGATAGCGCGCGAAGGCGCCGAAGCCGCGCGGGTGCGGGTGGCCGCCCACGTAGATGCCGTCCGATCCGCCCGTGTGGCCCGGGTCCTTGAGGATCTCGCGCACGGACCGCTCGCCCTCCGGGCCTTCGTCCGCGCGGGCCGCGACACAACCCGCCTCGAGGCGGGTCTCGATCAACAGCGTCCGGCAGAATTCCGCGGGCTCCATGCCCTGCCTCGCCGCGGCGTCCGGAAGGGTCATCCCCTCCGCCCACTCGAATCCCGGCGCATGGGACAAGGTGATCCGGGGCCACAGGTCCCCGAGCCCGGCCCACTCGCGTGCCAGCCGTACATGCTCGGTGCGCAGCAGGGAGACAGCCTGGTCCGTGTCCGCCGCCGGAACCCACGAGGGAAGCGCGACCATCGCGAGGATGGTACTGCTCCGCAGGTAGGGGTAGCTGTCGAAGCTGATGTCCACCCCCTGCCCGCGTGCGTCCTCCAGCAGAGCCAGGAGCGTCGAGGCGGGGCCGTGGTAGTGCGACACGTGTACGGCGGCCCCCGAACGTTCGGCGATCGCGACGACCTCGGCCATCCCCGTCGGGGCGGAGATTCCGTAACCGCGCATGTGCGTCACGTACGGCAACGCCCCGAGGGCCTGACAGAGGTGGGCCAGCTCGCCGACGTCCGCGTAGCGGCCGGGCACGTACTCGAGCCCCGTCGACAGTCCCACCGCGCCCTGGGAGAGGCCCGTCTCGACCGCCTCTCGCATCACCCGCAACTCGTCGGGGTCGGCGGCCCGCTCCGCCGGTCCCATGGCGTCGAAGCGGATCGTTCCGTGGGGCAGGAGGTATGCGGTGTTCAGCGCCGTCGACCGGTCGTAGCCCGCCAGCAGTTCCGCCACGCTGACCGGACCGTCGACTCCCGGATGCGCGCCGTTGACGGCCGCGAAGTAACGCCTCGCGTAGTCGAGCGCGGCCATCGACCTCGTCGGCGCGAACGACAGACCGTCCTGACCCAGCACGAAGGTGGTCACGCCCTGGCGCAGGGCGGCGAGCTGGATCTCCTTGTCGAAGACGACCGCGTCGCCGTGGGCATGGCAGTCGACCAGGCCGGGAAGCACGTACCGGCCCGTGGCGTCGATGACCGTCGTGGCCTCGGCCTCTCCCAGCCTTCCGATCGCCGATATACGTCCGTCGACGACGCCGACATCCGCTCTGAGGGCCGGCGCGCCGGTCCCGTCGACAATCCGGCCACCTGTGATCAGGACATCGAAGGTCACGAGTTCGATTGAATCACTGACCGGCGCGTGCGGGTTTGTCGGCACCGGCTGACTGCGCGCCGCGGCAGTGCGGGCTCCCCTGCGCGGGGGGTGCCGGCTCCGTGCGGTGCGCGCGGTGCCGGCTCCGTGCGGTGCGCGCGGTGCCGGCTTCGTGCGCGAGGGCGCTGACTCTGTGCGTGTGCGTGGTACCGACCACAGGCGGGACACGCCGCGTCCGGCACGCCTCGTCGATGCCAGCCGAAAGCTTCCGCAACTGATCGGCCCGCCGACGAGCGGAGATCAGCGGGACGAGGCTTCGCCGGCATCAAGCATGGCCGGCCGATCAGCCCGATGGACCCGATGGGCCTGATGGGCTTGATGGGCTTGATGTCGCGCCCTTGGGCGACCCGGTCGAGCCGTCTGAGGTGTCTCCCCGATCTGGGCGTGGCCGCCTGTACCGACGGCCGGTGTAGGCGTAGGCCCAGCGGTCTTTGCCATCGCGGCGGCGTTGGTAGCGGTCGGGGTGGCGGTAGCGGTCGCGGTTGTGGAACTGGCAGGCCGGGCCGAGCATGCGCAGGTCGGTACGGCCC
>NZ_BONV01000026.1 GCF_016862895.1 Planotetraspora kaengkrachanensis
CCCGGATGGGATCCAGGCCGGCGACCCGGAAACCACCATCCTCACGGGCTGAGACCCGCGACGACATGAACGGCACAGCAGCGGCGGCTGCCCGCGATCCGAACCCGCCCTGATCGCGGGTGACCACACCTGCCGCCGACCCGTGGGGCCGGACCCCGATGCCGTTGGGCTGTCCAGATGTCCATCGGTCCAGATGTCCGCCAACCCGATGCCTGTTCCGGCGCGCAGACGTCTGCCCGCCCGACGTCTGCCAGCCTCGCGCTGCCCGCCACGAAGTCTGTCGGGCTCCGCCGCCGGGGGCCGGCTCGTTCTCGGCCTGGGCTCATCGGCCGCCGGCCCACTGTTCATACGTCCCGGCCTGTTTCGTGGGTCGGCGTGATTTCGGATGCACGGAGCCTGAGTCGACCACAAGTCGGGAACAAAGGTGACGAAAGGTATGAATAGGCTTATTTCGGGCGCGACCCCATTCCGCAGGGACGGATTCTGGAGGCCCCATGGACTCGATGAACCCGCTTGATCCGACAGATCCAACTGGCCCGACCGACCCGACCGACCCGACCGACCCGACAGATCCGGCTGACCCGACGGCCCCGACGGAACCGATCGACCTCCCGGATCTGACCGGACTGACGGACTCGATCGACCTGACGGATTCTGCCGATTTGATCCGACGGTCGGGCTTCAACCCGATCGACCCCGTGGAGGACTCCCGAGGGGAAGGAAACGGCGAAGGGGGCAGAGACGGCGCGGAAGACGGGCTCCACATCGCGCTGGTGGCACCCCCTTGGTACGACATCCCGCCGAAAGGTTACGGCGGCATCGAGTCGATGACGGCCGACCTGGCACGGGGCCTGATGCTGAGGGGCCATCGGGTGACGCTGATCGGCGCGGGCGGCGGCGTCGACCTGCGCACCTATGAGAAACCGCCCTCGGAGCGCATCGGAGAGGCCGTCCCCGAGATGGTTCACGCGGCCCAGGCCGAGCGGTACCTCGACGAGATCGAGGCCGACGTCATTCACGACCACTCGCTGGCCGGTCCCCTTGGAGCCCGCGGCAGAGGCGCGCCGACGATCGTCACCTGCCACGGGGAGGTCACCGGCGAGTTCGGGCGGTTCTACCGCTCGCTCGCGACGACGGTCTCGCTCGTGGCCATCTCCTGGGCGCAGCGGGCCCTCGCGTCCGACCTGAACTGGATCGGCAGGGTCCACAACGCTGTCGACGTGGGCACCTTCCCGTACCGGGACCGCAAGGACGACTGGGTTCTGTGGCTGGGGCGGTTCAGTCCCGACAAGGGGGCCCACCTCGCGATCGAGGCGGCACGGGCGGCCGGCCGTCGCATCCTGCTGGCCGGCAAACGGACCGAGCGTGCGGAGCAGGCCTACTTCGACACCCATATCGCGCCTCTTCTCGGCCCCGGCGTCGAATATCTGGGCGAGGTCGGCGCCGAGTTCAAGCGTGAGCTGCTGTCCAAGGCCCACTGCCTGGTCTTCCCCCTCCAATGGGAGGAGCCGTTCGGGATGATCATGATCGAGGCCATGGCCTGCGGCACGCCCGTGGTGGCGTTGCGGCGGGGGTCGGTGCCCGAGGTCGTGGTCGACGGCGTCACCGGATTCGTCCGCGACTCCGTGCAGGAGTTGCCCGCCGCGATCGAGGAGGCGGCCGGGCTGGACTTCGCCGCCGTCCGGGCCCACGCCGTGAGGCGTTTCGACGTCGCGATGATGGCGCGGGGATACGAACGCGTCTACCGCAGGGCCATCGCCCGTGCCCAGACGTGTGGGCGTCGGCACCTGCTCCCGCTGGCCCGCTGATCTATGGTGTTACGGTCTCGGCCTGTCACGGGACCGGGCCGGCGCAGTAGGGCGCGGAAGGGCGAGGATGGTCATGGGTGAGTTCGTCAGCGTGGAGATCGTGGATCGGATCGCGACCGTCCGGCTCGACCGGCCGAAGATGAACGCGCTGAACCGGCAGGTTCAGGAGGAGATCGCCGAGTCCGCCCGGCTCGTCGACGCCGACCCCGGCGTGCACGCCGTGATCCTCTACGGCGGCGAGCGGGTGTTCGCGGCGGGCGCGGACATCAAGGAGATGGCCGTCATGTCCTATGCGGAGATGGCCGTCCACTCCGGGGTCCTGCAGGACTGCTTCACCGCGGTGGCCAGGATCGGCAAGCCGGTCATCGCCGCGATCACCGGGTACGCCCTGGGTGGCGGCTGCGAACTCGCCCTGTGCGCCGACTTCCGGGTGGCGGGGGAGAGCGCCAAGCTGGGCCAGCCGGAGATCACCTTGGGCATCATCCCGGGGGCTGGAGGCACCCAGCGGCTGCCGCGGCTGATCGGCCCCTCCCGGGCCAAGGACCTGATCTTCACCGGGCGGCACGTTGACGCGGCGGAAGCTCTGTCCATCGGCCTGGTGGACCGTGTGGTGCCGGACAGCGAGGTCTACACCGCGGCGCTGGAACTGGCCGCGACCTTCGCGGAGGGTCCTGTGGCGGCCGTGCGGGCGGCCAAGCTCGCGGTCGACCACGGACTCGAGACCGACCTGGACACCGGTCTGGAGATCGAGCGGCTTCAATTCTCCGGACTGTTCGCCACGGAGGATGCCAAGGAGGGGATGACGGCCTTCGCCGAGAAGCGCAGACCCACCTTCACCGGCCGGTGAAGGTGGGTCTGCCGGATTGTCTCTTACGGGATAGCGCGTGATGAATTGCGGCTATCGTTGCGATCCATGATGCGGTTCGTGCGTGTGCTGGTTCCGGTCCCGGCTCGCCGGGCGGTGAGGTCTCGGCTGGACGCGAGATATGTCACCAGGGCCGGCTTGCGGGAGAGCGTGGAGAAGTCCCGGGCGGATCTCCGTAAGACTCGAGAAGACCTCCGTAAGACCCGCGAAGATCTTCGCCAGACCCAGGAGGAACTCCGGGCGTCCGTGCAGGAGGGGAAGGGCGCATCCCAGGAGATCCGGAAGCTCGGACAGGAGTTCAAGGCAGAGCGCAAGAAGGACGCGGCTCACCTTCAGGACATGACGAATGGCCTGCGGCAGCTCGAGGCCCTCGTCCAGGAGGTCACGGCGTTGCGCGCCGAGGTCCGGCAGTTGCGGCAGCTCAAGACGGCCGTCACCAAGGCCGGTGAGGCGGCCGCGACGGGGCACCAGTTGGCGCTGCAGACCGCGGAGGCGCTCGACCACGTGCTGCAGAACGAGGCCCGAGTGTGGCAGGCCGTGGACGGTCTGACCGAGCGGACCGCCGCCACAGATCAGTGAGGTAGGTAGAAGGTATGCGCGTTAAGTGGACCGTCGCCGACGACGTCTGGAACCTGACCTTCCTGCTCGACCCAGAAGACGAGATCACTGGGAACTGCAGCGACGGGGCGGCCCTGGAACTGCGCACGAACTCCTGCCAGATCCGGCTCCCGAAGGGGGCGACCAACGGGGCGAACGTCCATCCGGACCTCCTCGCGGTGGCCGCGTGGACCGTGGTCGCGCCGTGGACCAGGCAGAAGGTGACCTTCGACCGGCCGATCTCCCCCGCGCTCGCGGAGGTGTTCCGTACTCACTGGAACGTGGACGCCGGCCCGGTCGGCGGGGACCCCAGGTCGGGGACGAGGCTGGGCATCTCCTACAGCGGCGGCGCCGACTCGATGGCGGCCGCGGACATGTTCCCCGACGCGCCGTTCATCCATTTTCAGCGGATCAGTCATCCCCGGGTGCCGAACCGCTGGTCGTTCTACCGTTCCGACGTGCTGGCGGGCCTCGCCCAGGAGACCGCCCGGGAGACCGGACGCGAAGTCACGACGGTGCAGTCCGACCTCGAGTTTCTGCTCCGCCTGCCGCGGCCGGGGTATCCCGAGCACCACGCAGTGACGGTCGGAGCCCTCCTCCTCGCGGACGAGCTGGACCTGGGCGGCATCGCCCTGGGCTACGAACTCGGCTCGCGCTGGCTCGGCGGAGATCGCTACACCCATCGCTACAGCCCGGACAACCCCATGTGGTCGGCGGACGGGAAGTGGGGGCGGCTGATGTCCGCGGTCGGGCTGCCGATGGTCCTGCCGGTCGGAGGTCTCAGCGAGCCCGTCACGATGCGGATCGCGATGGAGTCCGACCTGGCCCCCTACGTCCGCTGGTGCCTGCGCGGCGACAGGTCCGGGCCGTGCCAGAAGTGTGCGAAGTGCCTGCGCAAGGAACTGATCCTCGCCGCGGTGGAGCGCCGTCCGCTGCGGACGGCGCTGTCGGCCGACAGCACGCCTGCCCGTAAGTGGCAGGAGCCCCCGCCCTACGGAGGCCAGGAGACGATCGAGTACGGCTGCGCGCACGTGCCGGGCATCGAGCACACGCCGTTCGCCAAGGCCGCCGCGCACCTCCAGGCGACGGAGGAGTCGACGCGCTGGCTGGAGCACTGTTACGCACCGGCGATCGCGGAGATCCCCGAACGGTGGCGTAAGCAGGTGGACGCGTACATCGCGGACAAGGTCGGCTTGATGACCGAGGACGAGGTGCGGCGGGTGGAGACCTGGGGGACGCGATGAAGCTGTACGTGTCGGTGGACATGGAGGGTGTCACCGGCCTGACCGATCCCGAGGAGATGCACGCGGGCGGCCGCGGGTACGAGCGCGGCTGCGAGCTGATGACCGGCGACGCCAACGCCGTCGTCGAGGGGGCTTTCGACGCGGGCGCCGACACGGTGCTGGTCAACGACGCGCACGGATCGACCAAGAACCTGCGGATCGACCTGATCGACCCGCGTGCCTCACTGATCAGAGGGCCGGGCAAGCCGCACCGGATGGGCCAGGGCCTGTCGGGCGACTTCGACGCGGCCTGCTTCGCCGGGTATCACGCGCGTGCCGGTGTCCAGCACGGCGTGCTCAACCACACATGGATGGGCAAGGAGATCCACGACGTCTACCTGAACGGCGAGATCTGCGGCGAGACCAGGCTGGTCGCCGGCCTCGCCGGCTCGCTGGGCGTGCCCGTCGTCCTCGTCACCGGTGACGAGGCGGCGTGCGAGGAGGCCCGGGAGGTGCTCGGCGACGTCGAGACGGTCGCGGTGAAGAAGGGCATCGACAGGTTCTCCGCCGAACTGCTGCCGCCCAGCGTCGCCCAGGCCCGGATCCGTGAGGCCACGGCCAGGGCCCTCGGCCGGCTGTCCGACTTCCGGCCCTATCCGGTGAGCCCGCCGTACACGCTGGGCGTGGAGTGGAACTCGACCGCCATCGCGGCGGGCTGCGCGATCGTCCCCGGGACGAGGCTGGTCGGGCCGAGGCACACCGAGTTCACCACAGACGATTATTGGGACATCATGTCCCTCTTCGGTATCTTCGCCACCATCGCTGGCCGGATCGCTTGCGGCAGCGGGGTGTACGGCTGATCGCTGCGCGGGTCGCGTAACGCGTTTGGGCCGGTCGAATGTGGAAGGCATAAATGATCACGCTTGCCGGTGTGACTGGTGGGGCTGGATGTGCGGGATTGGCATGCATGATCGCGTGCGATGAGGGGCCAGGCCGGCAAGGGCGTTCCGAGGCCCGCGCATGAGCGAGGGGACGATCTCACGACGGGCCCTGCTGGTGGGGCTCGGCGTCGCAGGCGGAGCGGGAGCCATGTACGCGGCCATGGGCGCCCTCGGCCTGGCCCCCGATCGGCACACGGATGATTACGCGCCGCCCCAGCGCTCCGACTTCGCGCTGAAGGGCAGGGCCGCCGCCAAGGTCGTGATCCTTGGCGCAGGCGTCGCCGGCCTGGCGACGGCGTACGAACTGGGGAAGGCCGGCTACGACTGCACCGTGCTCGAGGCGCGGGACCGGGTCGGCGGGCGCAACTTCACCATCCGGGGCGGCGACCGGGTACCGGAACTGGACGGCGAGACGCAGGAGGCCCGGTTCGGCGACGGCGTCTACTTCAACGCCGGCCCGGGGCGCATCGCCCAGTGGATGGTCACCCTTGACTACTGCCGTGAACTGGGCATTCCCGTCGAGGTGTTCGTCAACGACAACCCCAACGCCTATCTCTTCAACCGCGGCATGACGACGCCCGTCCGCTTTCGTCAGGCACGCGCCGACACCTACGGCTATGTGAGCGAACTTCTGGCGAAGGCCACCAACGCGGGCGCGCTCGACAGGACTGTCACCCGATCCGACCGGGAGGTGCTGCTCGACTTCCTCTCCGCATTCGGGGCCCTCGGCGACGACGACGTCTACCGCGCCTCCGAGCGCCGGGGCTACCAGACGAATCCGGGAGTCGACGCCGGCACTCTCCTCGGCCCGGTGCCGTCCTTCTCCGAGACACTCCGCTACGGTCTCGGCCGCACGGTGGCCTTCCCCTTCGGCTACGAGCAGGCCATGCCGATGTTCCAGCCCGTCGGCGGGATGGACGCCATCGTGAACAAACTCGCCGACGCGGTCGGCAGCGACCGGATCCAGGTCTCGACGCGGGTAACGAAGATCACGAACCTGCCCGACGGCGTCGAGGTGGTGCACAGCGGCGGATCGATCAAGGCGGACTACTGCGTCGCGGCGCTGCCGCCGCACATCCTCGCCCGGATTCCCGGCAATCTCAGCCCGCAGGTGGTCGGCGCGTTGCAGTCCCCCAAGCCGCTGTCGGCGGGCAAGATCGGCCTCGAGTACCGCCGGAGATGGTGGGAGACGGACGACCGCATCTTCGGGGGCATCACCGAGACCAATCTCGATATCACGCACATCTGGTACCCGTCGTACGGGTTCAACGGCACCCGCGGACTGGTGGTCGGCTACTACAACCTCGCGGCGGCCGCCGACTCCTACGCGGCGATGAAGCACGTCGACCGGCGGAGCAGGGCCATCGAACAGGGCGTGCACATCCACGGCGACAAATACCGGACCGAACTGCTGAACAGCGTTTCCATCGCCTGGCGCAGGCAACCGCACATCGAGGGCGCGTGGGTGGAGTGGCCCTCGTACGGCGCCGCCTTCAAGCTGCTCCAGGAGCCCGCCGGCCGGGTCTATTTCGCGGGCGACTGGCTCACCCACCTCATCGCCTGGCAGGCCGGAGCCTTCGACTCCGCCCGTAAGGTGGTCACGCAACTGCACCAGCGTGTGTTGAAGGAGGGCTGAGATGCCGCTCGACTGGACTCCCGCCGTGGACAGGCTCGACCTCGTCGCGGACCCCGTGGCCAAGGCGATCTCGCAACCCGGCTTCCCGTTGTCCGGCGAGGCTCTCCGGGTGGCGGAGATCGACCCGGAACTGGCGGACACGGCAGCGTTCTGTGAGCGGTACGGCGTCGCCCTGGAGGACTCGGCCAACTGCGTGATCGTGGCGGCCAAGCGGGGCGGGGAGACCCGCTACGCAGCCGTCATGGTCCTGGCGACCGATCGTGCCGACGTGAACGGGATCGTCCGCCGGCACCTGGACGCCAGGAAGGCGTCGTTCGCCCCGCAGGCGGACGCCGTGGCGATCACCGGGATGGAGTACGGAGGCATCACCCCCGTGGGGCTTCCCGCCGACTGGCCCGTTCTCGTTGACGAAAATGTGACTCGCCGTTCATCCGTGGTGATCGGGAGTGGCGTGCGCCGTTCCAAGCTGGGGCTTTCCGGTGCGGCCCTGGTCGAGGCGACCGGTGCGGAGGTCATCGCCCTCACTCTGTGACCGTTCTTGGGAAACCACTTACCATTTTGTGGCGTTGTGCTTACTAGGAATGTGGCGCGATGGTTCACTCATGGACGGTGTTTTAGTCGGTATGGTGCTTAGGCCATGAATCAGGACGACCGACTGGGCCCATACCGGCTGCTGAAGCGGCTCGGAGAGGGCGGCATGGGCGTGGTGCACCTCGCCCTCGACGCCCGCGGGAGGCAGGTGGCCGTCAAGGTCCTGCGCCCGGAGGTGGCGGGCGACGACGTCGCGCGCAGAAGGCTGTCGCGTGAGGTCGAGACCATGCGCAGGGTGCGCGGCTCGCACATCGCCGAGGTCGTCGACGCCGACGTGACCGGGCGGCGGCCCTACATCGTCACCCGCTACGTTCCCGGCCGCGCCATCGACGAGATGGTCAAGCAGGACGGCCCGTTCTCGCTCGACGTCCTCCTCAAGGTCGGGCGCGGCGTCGCCGAGGCGCTGACCGCGGTGCACGCGGCAGGCGTGATCCACCGCGACCTGAAGCCCGGGAACGTGCTCATGCTCGACGACGAGCCCGTTCTGATCGACTTCGGCATCGCCCAGGCGGTCGACGCCACCCGGCTCACCCAGACCGGCATGTTCATCGGCACCCCCGGCTACCTGGCGCCCGAGATCATCGAAGGCCAGGAGGGCGGCCCCGAGGTCGACGTGCACGCGTGGGCGGGCACGCTGCTCTACGCCGCGACCGGCCAGCCGCCGTTCGGCAAGGGCACGCTGGAGATGATCTTCTTCAACATCACCTCCGGCAAGGCGAACGTCGAGGCCGCACCCGAGCCGCTCCGGCCCGTCCTGCGGGCCGCGTTCCATCGGGACCCCGCCAAGCGCCCGTCGGCGGCCGAGTTGCTCCAGTGGACGGACCGCCTGACGCCGCGTCGCACCGGATACACCGCTCCCGACGAGATCTCCACCGTGGCGGAGGTCGACGAGGCGGCCCGGTGGGACAGGACCGGCGCCTCCCTGCCGTCCGGCGTCTCCAATCCCGCCGCCCCCGCCCCTCACGCCGCTCCTCCCGCTCCTGTGGCGCAGCCCGGATACGCGAGACCCGCTCCGGCGGCGTCCGGCACGCCCGCCGGGGAGTTCGTGTCGCTTCTCGACGACGCCCCCGCGAAGGGCCCCGCCCAGCACGGCGGCGACCCCTTCCCCACCGTCCGGGTGACGGGGGAGGACCTGCGCAGGGCAGGCATCCCGTCCGGCCCGTCGAGCAGACCTCCGGCGGAGGGGGACATCCCCACCAGGAGGGTCACCTCGGAGGAACTCCGCGAGTCGGCCATGCCCGGCCAGGCCTTCCACGAGCAGGCTCCCGGGTTCGCCCAGCCGCAGACGTACGACCAGACGCCGCGGGTGCAGCAGCCGCATCCCGCACCGTTCCTTCCGACCGTCCGCGTCCCTCCGCGGGACGTGCCCCCGCCGCACGGCGTCCCTCCGTACCGGCCGGCGCCGCATGCGACGTCCCCGGCCATGGGCGCGGCGGGCATGGCAGGCATCGGCCCGGCGGGCATGGCGGGCACGGCGCCGTCCGCGCATGCCGCTCCGGTGACGGCGGGCGCCCCGTTGCAGCGATCCAAGGCGTACGGCGTGGCGAGCACGATGTTGCTGATCGCCATGACGGGCCTGGCGGTGATCGCGCCGGTGCGGGTGTGCCTGGTCGCCCTGCCCGTGGTCGTCCTGCTGAGGGCCGCCGACTTCGCGCAGGCGCGGCTGAGCAGGAAGAGGCCGGCGGGCGCCGCGGCCGCGGACGTCGTCCGCGTGCTGGCGGACCCGGCCGCGCTGATCAAGTCGATCGGCGTCACGGCCCTGCTCGTGCCGCTCGCCGCCGTGCCGGCGACGTTCGTGACGGTGCTGCTCGCGCTCCTGGCGCGATCGATGACCGTTTCCGCCGCGGTGAGCTGGGGGGTCGCCGTAGGCTTGCTGATCGTCTGCGCGGGTCCGGGAGTACAGGCCCCCGGCCGGCAGATGCGGCGCATGCTCGCCTCGCTGGCTCCGGGCGGCCCGGCCGCGGCGAAGCTGGCATGGGGCGCCGGCGTCCTCGCGACCCTGGTGGGGCTGGTCGCGCTCACCAGCGTCGTGGGTAGACCAATGGCAGGGCACTTGTGGGGTTCGGTCGACGTTCAATCAGTGCAACAACGCCTGACGGAGCTTCGCGGGACGGGGTATCGGTGACGGGGGACGACATGTCGGCTACTGAGGCTCCGGAACGGATCGGCCCCTACCGGCTGTTACGCCAACTGGGCGAGGGCGGCATGGGAGTCGTCCACCTCGGGCTCGACGTCGAGGGCCGTCAGGTGGCCGTCAAGGTCCTGCACCCACACGTCGCCTCGGACCTCAAGGCGCGTGACCGCCTCACCCGCGAGGTCGAGACCATGCGGCGCGTGCGGAGCAGGCGGGTGGCGGAGGTCCTCGACGCCGACCTGACCGGCGCCACGCCGTACATCGTGACCAGGTACGCGCCCGGCCGGACGCTGGAGCAGGCCGTGCAGGAGGACGGGCCGCTGCCGGACGGGGAGATCATCCGTCTCGCCCGCGGGTTGTGCGAGGCGCTCGCCTCGATCCACGCGGCCGACGTCATCCATCGCGACCTGAAGCCGGCGAACGTGATGCTCGTCGGCGGCGAACCCCTCGTCATCGACTTCGGCATCGCGCATCTGGTCAACGCCACCCGGCTCACCCAGACGGGGATGTTCGTCGGCACCCCCGGATATCTGGCCCCCGAGATCATCCGTGACTCGGGGATCACCCAGGCGGCCGACGTGCACGCTCTGGCGGCCACGGTGTTCTTCGCGGCGACCGGCAAGCCGCCGTTCGGCACGGGCACGTTCGAGGCGGTCTGCTTCCGCATCCTCGAGGGCAAGGCGAACATCGACCAGGCGCCGGGCTGGTTGCGCGCCTGGCTCAGGGCCGCCCTGGCCACGGAGATCGGCGACCGGCCCTCCGCCGGGTCGCTTCTGAGGCTCACCCAGACGCTCGACCCCTCCGTGACCGTGCTGCACGAGAACGCGCAGGACGGCGGGACCAGGGTGCTCGGCGCGACGGGGGGCGGGCGCGTCACCGACGGGACGAGGATCCTCGACGACGACGTCACCTGGCCGGGCCGCGCGGACCGGCGGCAGGGCGTGGACGCCTCCGACGACAGCTACTCCGACCTGCTCCCCCCGGTGAACTACGTCAAGCCGGAGCGCCCGCGCCGCGAGCCGCCCGCGCCGCGCCAGGCGGCGTTCGCGCCGCAGCCGCAGGGGTACGGCCAGGCCCCGCCCGGCTACGGGACACCGCCCCAGCAGCCGCCGCCTTACCAGCCCGCGCCGTACCAGCCGGCCGCCTACCCGCCTCCGGCCGCCCAGGCGCCGCCGCCGCGTCCCGACCAGCGGGTGGCGGGATATCCCGACCCGCGCACGACCGCCGCGCCGCCCGGCCAGGGCGCGCCCGCGCAGGGCAGGCCGCAGGCGGGGGAGCAGCAGAAAACCCCCTACCGGGGCAGTCACCCGCTCGTGTCGGCCTTCCTGCTCGTCGCGCTGGTGGCCCTGACCTGTCTGCTGCCGGTGACCGTGGCCCTGATCGCCGTCGGCCTGTCGGTGTGCCTGCGCGTGACGCACTACCTGCTCGACGGCATCATGGAGCGGCGCTCGATCCGGGGCAGCAGCGGCGCCGATCCCCTCATCGCGGTGGCGGGCGCCCCGTGGGCGCTGATCAAGGCCGCGCTCGCGACCCTGGTGCAGGTGCCGCTCGCCGCGTTGTTCGGTGTGTGCGTGTGGGGCGGCTTCTACTACCTCGGGGATTTCAGCATCGACAGGTCGGCCGCGTACGCCGCCGCCGCCTTCGTGGCCGGGCTGTTCCTCCTGCCCGGAGGCGGCGCGCCCCGCAAGGCCGTCGCACGGACGCTGAGCTCCGCCATCCGCAGCCCGGGCGCCGCCATGGTCATCACGATCGCGGTGGGCGCGCTGGCGTTCTTCGCCGTGCTGACGGCGATGTCCGCGACCGCCTCGTGGGCGCCGTGGCGGGCGCCGTCGGGGGTCATCGAAAGCCTGCAGCAACAGGGCAGGGAGACCGTCGGCAACCTCGTGGGCGGGCTCGTCGGCGACCTTCTGGACAGACTCGGGCTCGGCTTTGTGAGCTTCTGGAACTGACGGGCCGGAACTGACGGGCCGGAACTGACCGGGGCCCATCGACGCGGAGGGAGCGGGATGAGTACGCAGGAAGACCTCGGCTCCTATCGTCTGCTCTCCCTGCTCGGCTCCGGCGGATTCGGCGAGGTGCACCTGGCCCTCGACGCGGGCGGTCACACCGTCGCGGTCAAGGTGCTGCATCCGCACGTGGCCTCCGACGCCTTCGCCCTCACCCGCCTCGCCCGCGAGGTCGAGACGATGCGCCGGGTTCGCGGCCCGCACATCGCCGAGGTCCTCGACGCCTCGCTGACCGGTCCGCGGCCCTACATCGTCACCCGCTACGTGCAGGGCCGCCCGCTCAACACCGTGATCGCGTCCGACGGCCCCGTTCGGGGCGACGATCTCGTACGGCTCGCGCGCGGGCTGTCCGAGGCGCTCACCTCGATCCACGCCGCGGGGGTCGTTCACCGGGATCTGAAGCCGGCCAATGTGATCATCTCCGACGGAGAGCCGTACGTGATCGACTTCGGGATCGCCTGCGCGCTCGAGTCGGCCTCCGTCACGGCGTCGGGCGCCGTGGTCGGCACGCCCGGTTATCTGGCCCCGGAGGTGCTGGAGGGCCGCGACGCCGGTCCGGAGGCCGACGTCTTCGCCTGGGCCGCGACCATGGCGTTCGCCGCGGCGGGGCGGCAGCCGTACGGGACCGGACCTGCGGCGGCGGTCGCCTACCGGGTGGTCCATCGCGAGCCGGACCTGTCCGGCGTCCCCTCCTGGCTCGGCCCGCTGCTCGCGGAGTGCCTGCGGACCGATCCGGGAGCGCGGCCGACCGCGACGCAACTGGCCGCACGCCTCGGTGCGGCCGCGCCCGCTGTCGCCGAGGTCGCCGAGCCTCGTGGCTCGGGCAGGCGGGCCGCCGAGCCCCGCCCGCTCTACTCAGGCGACCTTCCGCCATTCAACGGTTACTCCGAGAGATACGCCGAGGGATACGCCGAGCCGGTCCCGCCGCGTGGACGCCCGCTCGACCACCGGGACGCCGAAGTGACCTCGGCCGGCAACGTCAACGAGGCACGTACCCAGGAGTGGCGGCCCGCCGCGAAGCAGCGATCGGTCGAGGACGCGCGGGCCCGGCACCGCCAGAAGCTCCACCGGCGCTGGGTGATCGGATCGAGCGTGGTCGTCGGCCTGTTCGCGGCGGCGGCCCGGCAGTACCTGCCCGAGGTCTCGCTCCTGCTGCTCGTGCTGTACGGCATAGGGGTCGTCGTCGACGTCACGTTCGGGCTGCTGGCGAGGTCGCGCTCCCGCGTGCTCGTGGACGTCATGGGCGGCGTCGGCGCCGTGGCGGTGTGGGCCCTGCTGAGCAGCCTGTTCAGCACGATGACGTTGCTGCTCGCCGTCGGCACCGTCCTGTTCCTGCTGATCGGCCTCGTCGTCGCGAGCTGACGGGCACCCGGCTGCCGCTTCTGGAATAAAGTTCGGTATCGTGGCGGGAGTGGACTTCCGGGTATGAGCACGGTCACGTCGCCCGTGACCGGAGGTTTGCGACCAAGCTACCCACGGGTAACATAGCGCCTGGGAACCAGGGAGGACTCCGGGACACCCACTGTCATTAGGCTTACGGGCTCCTGGCAGTCTTGCAAGACGTGCGCGTACCCCCACGGGCGCGTCCGATAAACCGCGGCGTCAGCCGTACGGAAAGGGGAGGTCGGCCACCGGCCATGAACATCGTCGTCTGCGTGAAGCAGGTCCCCGACACGGCGACCGAGCGCAAGCTGAGGTCCGATGACAAGACGCTCGACCGCGACGCCGCCGACGGCGTCGTCAACGAGCTCGACGAGTACGCGGTCGAGGAGGCGCTGCGGCTCAAGGAGGCTCACGGGGGTGAGGTGACCGTCCTTACCATGGGCCCGGCCAAGGCCACCGAGACCATCCGCAAGGCGCTCGCGATGGGCGCGGACAAGGCCGTCCACCTCAGCGACGACGCGTTGCACGGGTCGGACGCCCTGTCCACCTCCTACGCCCTGGCGGAGACGCTGAAGAAGATCGGCTTCGACCTGGTGATCCTGGGTTCGGAGTCGACCGACGCCCGCACCGGCGTGCTCGCCGCGATGCTGGCCGAGCGGCTGGGCGCGCCCCAGCTGACCCTCGCCAACAAGGTCGAGGTGGACGGATCGGCGATCACGATCCAGCGGGTGACCGACTACGGCTACGACCGGGTCGAGGCGTCGCTGCCCGCCGTCGTGTCCGTGGTCGAGAAGATCAACGAGCCGCGGTACCCGTCCTTCAAGGGCATCATGGCCGCCAAGAAGAAGCCGGTCGAGTCGCTCGCCATCGGCGACGCGGAGATCTCGGCCGAGCAGGTGGGCCTGGCCAGCGCGTGGAGCGAGGTCGTGGAGTTCGCGGCCGCGCCGCCCCGCGCCGCGGGCACCGTGGTCAAGGACGAGGGCGACGGCGGCGTGAAGGCCGCCGAGTTCCTCGCGTCGAAGAAGTTCGTCTGAGGGGCCTCGAGATGAGTGAGATTCTGGTGCTCGTCGAGCACGCCGACGGTGACGTCAAGAAGGTCACCCTCGAACTGCTGACCCTGGCGCGGTCGCTGGGCGAGCCGTCAGCCGTCTGGGCAGGCCCCGGCTACACGGACGCCGCGAAGGCCAGGCTGGCCGAGTACGGCGCGGCCAAGATCTACGTCGCCTCGAGCGAGGAGATCGTGGACCACGTCGTGGCGCCGAAGGCCGAGTTGCTGGCCAAGCTCGTGTCCGACTCCTCGCCGGCCGCGGTGCTCGTCGCCGCCACGGCCGAGGGCAAGGAGATCGCGGGCCGCCTGGCCATCAAGACCGACTCCGGTGTGATCACCGACGCGGTGGGCGTGAGCGAGGGCTTCGTCGCCGACCAGTCGATCTTCGGTGGCGGCGTAAACGTGCGCAGCCGCGTGACCAAGGGGACGCCGATCGTGGCGGTCCGCCCGAACTCCACCGCCCCCGTCGCCGAGCCCGGCGCGGGCGCCGAGGAGAAGGTGGAGATCGCCCTGTCGGACTCCGCACGTGCGGCGAAGGTCGTCGAGCGGGTCAAGCAGGAGAGGGGCGCCCGTCCCGAGCTCACCGAGGCCGCGATCGTGGTCTCCGGCGGCCGCGGCGTCGGCTCGGGCGAGAACTTCGCGATCATCGAGAAGCTGGCCGACTCGCTCGGCGCGGCGGTCGGCGCGTCCCGCGCCGCCACCGACGCGGGCTGGTACCCGCACCAGTTCCAGGTGGGGCAGACGGGCAAGACCGTGTCGCCGCAGCTGTACATCGCGACCGGCATCTCCGGCGCCATCCAGCACCGGGCGGGCATGCAGACGTCGAAGACCATCGTCGTGATCAACAAGGACCCCGAGGCCCCGATCTTCGAGATCGCCGACTTCGGCGTCGTGGGCGACCTGTTCCAGGTCGTCCCCCAGTTGACCGAAGAGATCGAGAAGCGCAAGTAGTAAGCAGGTAGGAAACAGGCAGGACCCGGCACGACGGGAGCGGCGCCGCACGGCATGTGCGGCGCCGTTTTCGTGTGCCATCCCGCCGTACGGAGGTCCGGCCGCAGGGACGCCCCCCTGTCCCGGCAGGAGGGGACGTCCCGATTCCTCCAGGACGAACGTCATGTTCAGGCGGCCAGCGGCAGCTCTTCCAACTCCTCCAGTTCGAGCAGCGTCTCCGACTCGACGTCGACAGGGAGCGGCTTGGGCAGGAACCGCGCGGCGCCGGCCACGAACACGCCGAGCACGACCGCGGTCGCCATGGCGGTCCGCAGCGAGGTCAGCGAGGACAGCCCGCCGATCACGACCGGGCCGAGCAGCAGGCCCGCGTAGCCCATCGCGCCCGCCTGGGCGATCGCCGGACCGGGGTTCGCCGTCGCCGTGCCCGCAAGGGACAGGGCCATCGGCGAGATCGTCGCCACGGCCAGGCCGACGAAGATCATGGCGCCCACGGCGGTGAGGGCGGACGGGGCGGCGACGACGAGCAGGAACGTGGCCGCCGTCGCACCGCCGGAGAACAGGATCAGCCCGCGCGCGCCGTACTTGCCGCGGAGCCGGTCTCCGGACAGCCTGCCGAGCAGCATGCCGAGCTCGAACGCCGGGTAGCCGAGCGCGGCGACCGCTTCCGGGGCGCCGAGCGTGTCCAGGAGGTAGAGCCCGTTCCAGTCGGCCACGATGCCCTCGATCATGAACGCGCCGAAGGTGATCGCGCCGAGGAGGTAGATCACGCCGGGCAGCCTCTTCCGGGAGTGACCGGGCCCGTGCTCGGGCTCGGCGACCGGGTCCGGCACGTAGGTGCGGCCCAGAACCGCCACGACGGGCAGGGAGATCAGCGCGATCACCGTCAGATGGGCGGTGAGCGACAGGTCGGCGACGATGGCGACGGTGCCGACGAGCCCCGCCGAGATCGCGCCCACGCACCAGCCCGCGTGCATGCCGCTCATCAGCGAGTGGCCGTAGGCCTGCTCGACCGCCGAGCCCTGCGCGTTCATGGCGACGTCCACCGCGCCGAAGGTCATGCCGAAGACGGCGGTGGCCAGCACCATGAGCGGGAATGTGGGAGCGAGGGCGACGAACGCCAGCGAGACCGCGCAGAGGGGGGCCGCGATCCTGAGGACCGCGCGACTGCCGGCCTTCGCCATGATCACCCGCATCGCCTGCATGCTCAGCAGCGCGCCGACGCCCCACGCGAGCAGGGCGACGCCGACGGCGGACTCCGGTAAGTGGAGCCTTTCCGCCAGCGCGGGTAGGCGCACGGTGAACGTTCCGCACATAAGGCCGGCCAGGACGAACGTGAGGACGGCACCGTTGCGGGCCGTCCTCAGGGCGCGGGTCATCACGGGTTCCTTTCCAGGGTTTCCGGGTCGGATGATGCGGGCAGACAGAAGCCGGTCGCCCTGACCGGCCGTATTGCCGGAAGGGGCGACCACCAAAACGGGGGGAATCAGAGCAGGGCGAGCAGTCCCTGCCGCACCGCGGCGTAGTCGACGATCGCGGGACAGTGGGTGGCGACCTCCCAGACGCCCTCGCACGCCAGCCGTACGATCTGGGACGTCCGCGGATCGGGTTCGTCGTCCAGGCCGTGCCGATGCCAGCGGGCCATCGCCTCGCGCAGGGGCGCGAGGAGTTCCGGATCGCCCGCCGCCCCCGTGACCACGGCCCAGCGTCTCAGCCTGCCGCTTTCGATGGCCTCGAAGGTCGCCTTCAGATAGGCGCGCGTGTACGTGGATTCACGCTGAGCCTCGATCATCGCGTCGAACTCGCCGATAAGGCGTTCGATCATGGCTTTGATCAGGGCTTCCTTGTGCGCGAAGTGGTAGAGGAGACCGCCCTTGCTGACGCCGGCGCGCTCGGCCACGGCGGCCAGCGTGAGCCCCTGGGACCCCTGGTCCTCCAGCAGGCATTCCGCCGCGTCGAGTAGCTCGTCCCTCCTCATGGCACTTACTGTACCGTCTGGACGGTTAAGTAGCCAATTCGAGGATGGAGCGTCTCCCCACGCCGGATACGCTTGGTTGGCTGAGGTGGTAAGGAATCTGGAGGTCCTGTGGGAACTGCGTATCTGGACCATGCCTCGACCACCCCGATGCTTCCCGAGGCGATCGAGGCCATGACCGCGCAGCTGGGACAGGTGGGCAACGCCTCCTCCCTCCACGCGACCGGCCGGCGCACCCGCCGCGTCGTGGAGGAGTCCAGGGAGACGATCGCGAGCGCGCTGGGAGCCCGGCCGAGCGAGGTCGTCTTCACCGCCGGCGGAACAGAGGCGGACAACCTGGCGATCAAGGGGTTGTTCTGGGCCAGGAAGCGGCCGAGGATCCTCATCAGCGCGGTGGAACATCACGCGGCGCTCGACCCCGCCTACTGGCTGGCCGACAACCACGGCGCGACGGTCGAACTCCTCGAGGTCGACGAGTACGGGCGCGTGCATCCCGACACGCTTCGCGCCGCCATCGAGCGCGATCCCGCGGACGTCGCCCTGGTGAGCGTGATGTGGGCCAACAACGAGGTGGGAACCGTCCAGCCGATCCAGGCGCTCGCCGCGATCGCGCACGAGCACGGCATCCCGTTCCACACCGACGCCGTGCAGGCGGTCGCGCAGATGCCCGTGTCGTTCGCGGGGTCGGGCGTCGACGCGATGACGGTCTCCGGGCACAAGGTCGGCGGCCCCATCGGCGTGGGCGCCCTGCTGCTCGCCCGCGGGGTAGACCCGGTGCCGGTCCTCCACGGCGGCGGCCAGGAGCGCGACGTCCGGTCGGGCACGCTCGACGCCCCCGCCATCGCGGGGTTCGCGGCCGCCGTGCGCTCGGCCGTCGACCGCCGGGCCGACACCGCCGACCGGCTGTCCATCCTCCGCGACGACCTGATCAGCCGGGTGCGCGATGCCGTCCCCGATGTGATCGTGAACGGCCATCCCACCGAGCGACTGCCCGGCAACGCCCACTTCTCCTTCCCCGGCTGCGAGGGCGACGCGCTGCTGATGCTCCTCGACGCCAGGGGAGTGGAGTGTTCGACCGGGTCCGCCTGCTCGGCGGGTGTGGCGCAGCCGTCCCACGTGCTGCTGGCGATGGGACAGGACGGCGCCCGCGCCCGCGGGTCGCTGCGCTTCTCCCTCGGCCACACCTCGACCATGGCCGACGTGGAGCGGGTGGGCGAGGTCATCGGCCTGGTCGTGGAGCGCGCCCGCCGCGCCGGGCTCACCTCCGTCTCCAGAGGCTGAGCTCTCCGGGGGCTTGGGCTCTCCGGAGACTGAGCCGGGCCCGCTCGCGTCAGGTCAGGAAGTGCGCGACGGCGCTCCAGGACGGGTCGTCGGCCACGTCGACCCGTGCCCGGCCCTCCGTCCAGCTCAGGACGAGTTCCTTGATCACGAGAGCGGCGTCGCTCGACGGGTCGGCGTAGACGTGCAGCACCCGCGTGCCCCCGGTGCTCAGATGCGCCGCCAGCATGGCCGAACCGAGCTTGTCGAGCCGCTCGCCCAGACGCTCCTCGAAGGTCCGCAGCGCCTGCAGGGACGTTCCGGCCGGTTGCCCCTCGGCGTCCGCCTGTCCGTACGGCAGGCTGATCGCGATGTGCTGGTCGAACAGCGGATGGTCGACGGGGCGCAGCGGGTAACGGGCCGTCACCGTCAGGCGGGCGCCCTGTGCCGTCTGGCCTTCGAGCACCGCCCACTGGTCGGGCTTGACCCCGGCGGCCACGTCGGCGACGACGGCGGGAAGGTGGATCGCGGGGATGGCGTCGATGGGCTCGAACTCGGCCGCGACGATGTCCCCCACCCAGCGGGCGACCTCGTCCTCACCGAGGAGCCAGTCGAGCGCGAGCAGGGCCGTCTCCAGCCGGGTCTCATCCTCGATATCCAGAAATATCGGGTGAAAGGCAGAAATGTCGACGCGGGCGGTGCCCGGCGGAACGCGCAGGCCGAGCACCAGCCTGTCGAGACCGAACTCCCTGCCTGCGACGTCGACGGACATCTCGGCCGCCCTCGGGTTGGCCTGGCGGGACGGATGGAACTCCCACAGGTCGTCCGCCGGAGGGGCGGCCTTGGCCCACCGGTGGGCGAAGGACCGCAGTTCGGGGTCGCCGGACGCGCTGACGACCAGGGCGTGCCGTGCCGTGAGGCCCGGCGCGATCTCCCAGATCAGGGCGGGATCGAGCGCGGCGACGGCGGCGCCGATCAGCCCGGCGAGCGCCTCGGTGTCCTCCGCCTCGATGTGGGAGTCGATCTCGGGGCGGGTCTGCCGCCACCAGGTCCAGAAGTCCGCGATGGCCTCGGCCGGGTCGGCCGGACGGCTCTTGCGCCCGAACAGTCGCATGACCCGGAATCCTCGCAGGTCGCCCGCTCCGGTGCCAACGCGGCCGCGAGAGCCGTCCGCGTCGGCACCGGAGCGGCCGATCAGCCCCGCCGTACGGGTAATCTCGAAGTGTTATGAGTTCCACTCAGAGGCTCCGCGTGCTCGCCGCCATGTCCGGCGGCGTCGACTCCGCCGTGGCCGCCGCCAGGATCGCCGAGGCGGGGCACGACGTGACCGGCATCCACCTCGCGCTGTCGTCCAATCCCCAGTCGTACCGGACCGGGGCCCGCGGCTGCTGCACGCTTGAGGACTCCCGCGACGCCCGGCGGGCCGCCGACGTGATCGGCATCCCGTTCTACGTCTGGGACATGGCCGAGCGGTTCCACCACGACGTGGTGGAGGACTTCGTCAACGAGTACGCCGCGGGGCGCACGCCGAACCCGTGCCTGCGATGCAACGAGAAGATCAAGTTCGAGGCGGTGCTCGACCGGGCGCTCGCGCTCGGGTTCGACGCCGTCGCCACCGGCCATCACGCGCGCCTGTCGGACGGGGTGCTGCGCCGCAGCGTCGACGAGGGCAAGGACCAGTCGTACGTGCTGGGGGTGCTCACCCGCGAGCAGCTCGCGCACGCGATCTTCCCGCTGGGCGACTCCACCAAGGCGCAGGTGCGGGCCGAGGCCGCCGAGCGTGGACTGGCTGTGGCGGACAAGCCGGACAGCCACGACATCTGCTTCATCGCCGACGGCGACACCCGCGCGTTCCTGTCCGAGCGCCTGGGAACGTCGGAGGGGCCGATCGTCGACGCCCTCACCGGGCAGGTCGTCGGGAGCCACGAGGGCGCCTTCGGGTTCACCGTCGGACAGCGCAAGGGGTTGCGCATCGACCGCCCGGCCGGCGACGGGCGGCCGCGCTACGTGTTGTCGATCGAGCCGGTCTCCAACACGGTCACCGTCGGCCCGCGCTCCTCGCTGGAGGTCCGCGGCATCGTCGGCGAGCGGCCGGTGTGGAACGGGCCCGTGCCCGAGGCGTACGAGCCGATCAGGTGCACGGTCCAGTTGCGTGCGCACGGCGAGGTGTACGGCTGCCGTGCCCAGCTGTCCGGCGACCTGCTGCACATCGAGCTCGACACCCCGGCCACCGGCGTCGCGCCGGGCCAGGGCGCCGTGCTCTACGACGGCGACACGGTGATCGGGTCGGCCACGATCTCCTCGGCCGTCTAGGGAGAAGCGGTCTAGGACAGCTCGACCGACTCGCCGACGGGGACGCGGCGGAAGTCGGCCTTCTGGCTGTCGGCCTCCATGCCCAGGAAGTTGTCGATCAGCATCAGGCCGATGTCGTTGGCCAGGCCGTCGTGCGTGGAGTACGCGCGCTCCGGGCGCACGTCACGGAGGTACTGGATCGTCTCGGCCAGCTTGACCCACGGCCCGGTCGTCGGCACGAGCAGCGTGGCCACGTCGACCTCGGGAACGGTCAGCGCGTCACCGGGATAGAAGACCTCCTCGTCCACCAGAAAGCCGACATTCTGGATGGGATCCACACCGGGCAGGTTGACGGCGTGCCATTCGCCGATCACCTTCACGTCGAACCCCGCCGTGGTGAAGGCGTCGGTGTGCCGCACGACCTGGACCTTCGCCGGGATGTCACCGAGCTGGTCGGCCACGGCCTGACAGGTCCAGATCTCCGGACCGGCCGGCATGCTCTTCAGCAGTGCCTCGTCGAGGTGGTCGAAGTGCTCGTGGGTGATCAGCACCGCGTCCGCACCGTCGAGCAGGCCCTCTCCGCTGAAGGTGCCCGGGTCGATGACGAGCGTCGAGCCGTTCTTCTCCAGACGCCAGCACGCATGGCCCAATTTGGTGAGTTTCATAGTCCCTAAGCTAGTCCTCGTGAATGACTATCCGTGGGGCGAGGCCACGGCCACCGGCGTGGGGTCCTTTCCCGAAGAGGATCACTTCGCGGCCCTGCGCCTGGCCTTCGACGAGCTGCCCATGCCGTACCTGCCGGAGCTTCCCGCGCGAGGCGTCGGCGCGGACATGATCGGCAGAGGAGCCACGCTCCTGGTGGAGATGCCCGTCGAGGTGCAGCCCTCGGGATGGCGGTTCACCGACCGGCCGGGACGGGACGCGAAGCGGGCCCGCGACCACCTGATCCGCGACCTCGACGGGCTCGAGGAGGTCGCGCAGGGCTACCGGGGACCCCTGAAGATCCAGGCCTGCGGGCCGTGGACCCTCGCGGGGGCGATCGAGCTCAGGCACGGGGACAAGGTGCTGGCGGACGCGGGAGCCGTACGGGATCTGACGGACTCCCTGGCGGAAGGGCTGGCCAGGCATGTCGCCGACGTGCGCGCCCGGGTGCCCGGGGCGCGTCTCGTCGTCCAGCTCGACGAGCCCGGACTGCCCGGCGTCCTCGCCGGGACCGTGCCGACGGCGTCGGGATTCGGCCGCCTGCGGGCCGTGGAGCCGGTGATCGCCCGTGAGCGGCTCGCCACCGTCCTTTCCGCCGTCGCCCCCCGCGAGCCTGAGCCCGTGGATCCGCTGGAGCTCGCGGCGCTCGGCGCGCCCGGATCATCCGCATCGTCTGGATCATCCGCATCGTCGGACGCCGGCCGTCCCGCTGACGACGAGGCGGGCGCCTTCCCGATCGTCCACTGCTGCGCCCCCGGGACGCCCTTCGACCTTCTCCGTACGGCAGGCGCGCGCGGTGTCTCCGTGGACGCGTCCACACTGCGGCGCAGGGACGAGGACGCGATCGGCGAGGCGATCGAGGCGGGCGTCGCGCTGTTCCTCGGCGTCGTGTCGGGTGTGGACATCCGCCTGCCGGACGTCGGAGTGATCGCGAAGCCGGCGCTCGAGTTGTGGCGGCGGCTCGGATTCGCCCCGGCGGAGCTCGCGAGGCAGGTCGTGCTCACGCCGGCGTGCGGGCTCGCCGGAGCCTCGCCCAGATACGCCAAGGCGGCGCTGATCGCCTGCCGGGACGCGGCCCGCGTCCTGCGGGACGACCCGGCCGAGTAGGCGCGGGATCCCGGGAGGCGCAGGACGAAGCACTCGGCCTGTGGCCGTCGCGGGCCGGGTCGGCGAAGATGTCGGTGGCCGGAGATACGGTTTCACCAGGGCTTCCACTGGGGCGTTGACGAGGGGAGACGAGCGACGTGACCGATCAGGTGAACGAGGCGGCAGGTGCGCCCGCGCAGGCGCGTGAGCGGCACGCCCAGCTCGTGGAGTCACTCGAGGACGCCGGCTGGCGCTATTACGTCCTCGACTCGCCCACGGTGAGCGACGCGGAATACGACGGCTGGATGCGGGACATCAAGGCGCTCGAGGAGGAGTTCCCCTCCCTGCAGACTCCCGACTCGCCCACGCAGAAGGTCGGCTCGCCGATCTCCACCGAGTTCGCCGCCGTCGCGCACCTGCAGCGGATGGAGAGCCTCGACAACGCGTTCAACGACGCCGATCTGGCCGGGTGGCAGGCCAGGGCCGAGCGGCTGGCCGAGACCGATCCCGCGCCCTATCTCTGCGAGCTGAAGATCGACGGGCTGGCCATCGCCCTCGTGTACGAGAAGGGCCGCCTGACCAGGGCCGCCACCCGGGGCGACGGGCGCACCGGCGAGGACGTGACGCCCAACGTGCGGACGATCGCCGACGTGCCCCAGCGCCTGGTCGGCGACGACGTCCCCGACCTGCTCGAGGTCCGCGGCGAGGTCTTCCTGCCCGTCGAAGGCTTCAAGAAGCTCAACGAGCAGCTCATGGACGCGGGAAGGGCGCCGTTCGCCAACCCGCGCAACTCCGCGGCCGGCTCGCTGCGGCAGAAGGACCCGCGGATCACCGCCCAGCGCCCGCTCCGGATGATCGTGCACGGCGTCGGCAAATGGGAGGGGACGGAGCCGCCCAAGACCCAGTCGGAGACCTACGACAGGCTCGCGGCCTTCGGCCTGCCGGTCAGCGACCGCTACAAGGTCGTCGGGACGCTCGAAGAGATCATCGGCTTCATCGCCTACTACAACGAGCATCGCCACGATCCGGCGTACGAGATCGACGGCGTGGTCGTGAAGGTCGACAGGATCGCCCTGCAGCGCCTGCTCGGCTCCACCAGCAAGGCCCCCCGGTGGGCCATCGCGTTCAAATATCCGCCGGAGGAGGTCACGACCGGACTCCTCGACATCCAGGTCGGCGTGGGCCGCACGGGGCGGGTCACTCCGTACGGCGTGATGAAGCCGGTGGTGGTCGCCGGGTCGACCGTCGAGCGGGCCACCCTCCACAACGCCTCCGAGGTGGTACGCAAGGGCGTCCTGATCGGGGACACCGTCGTGCTGCGCAAGGCGGGCGACGTCATCCCGGAGATCGTGGGCCCGGTGACCGACCTCAGGAACGGGTCGGAGCGTGCCTTCGTCATGCCGACGCACTGCCCCGAGTGCGGCACCGAGCTGGCCTATGAGCGTGAGGGCGACGCGGACCTGCGCTGCCCCAACGCCCGGGCCTGCCCCGCGCAGCTGCGCGAGCGGATCTTCTTCGCCGCCGGGCGCAACGCCTTCGACATCGAGGGGCTCGGCTACGTCGCCGCCACCGCGCTCACCCAGCCGCTCCCTCCGCAGGAGCCTCCGGTCGTGACCGAGGCGGACTTGTTCGACCTCACGATCGACCGGCTGCTCCCGATCAAGTCGGTGGTGCGCGACATCGAGACCGGGCTGCCCAAGACCGACCCGGAGTCCGGTGAGCAGAAGGTCGTCTCGTTCTTCGCGACCATCGCTGGTGCGCCGAGCAAGAACGCGGAGAAGATGCTCGAGCAGCTCGAGGCGGCCAAGGACCAGCCGCTCTGGCGGGTCCTCGTCGCGCTGAGCATCCGTCACATCGGCCCGCCGACCGCGCGGGCGCTCGCCGACGACTTCCGTTCGATGGACGCGATCGCCACCGCCACTGAGGAGGAGCTCGCGGCGGTTGAGGGCATCGGCCCGCGGGTGGCCGCCACGATCAAGGAATGGTTCGAGGTCGACTGGCACCGCGAGATCGTGGACAAGTGGCGGGCCGCCGGCGTGCGCATGGTCGACGAGCCGCCCGCCGACCAGCTGCCGCAGACGCTCGAAGGCATGAGCTTCGTCGTGACCGGCTCGCTGGCGGGCTTCACTCGCGACGAGGCGAGCGAGGCGATCACCAGCCGGGGCGGCAAGGTGTCGAGTTCGGTCTCCAAGAAGACCGCTTTCGTCGTCGTCGGCGACAGCCCAGGCTCGAAGTACGACAAGGCGATCAAGCTGGGCGTGGCCATCCTCGACGAGCAGGGCTTCCAGATCCTCCTCCAGGAGGGCCCCGAGGCGGCGGAGGCGGCGGCCGTGGCGCCCGAGGCCTGACCGCGACGCCGTCATGGACGGCCGTGTGCCGTACACCCGATAAGGCCGGACTTCAAACGTAATCGCTGCAGGAAACCGGCCAGGCGGCGCTTTGGGGTTGCCCGAAACCGGCCATTTTTCGCGAATCCTCGCGGCTTTTGTCAGGGGATCTTAGGAAATCTACCGTAACGGACCGTGCCCAACCGGTTTCGCGAAGTGGCCCAGAGGCCGTACCCTCCCATAGTGACCTCTTGGGGGGTTTCTGACCTATGGCGATATCTAGCAATCTCTGGCCATGTGCAGAGATTGCCCGTTCCGGCAGTCTCATGGTGACTTCTGAGATCGCCCCGGCCGACGCGCGTGACACCGGGCCGCGCCCCGGTTCGCCCCTGTGGGGCTACTTCACGGCCGTCATCGTCCTGGGCTTCGCCGCCCTGATCGCGGCTCAGGTGCGGCTCGGCGTCGGCGAGCTCGCGGACGCCGCGCGGACCCCGCTGTTCTGGATGCTGGCCGTCCTCGTCGTGCTGGGCGAGCTGCGTCCCGTCATGGTCAGTTCCTCCAACCCCGTCGGCGGCACCCCGACGTCCGCGATGTTCACCTTCGCGGTGCTCATGCACTACGGCCTGCCGACGGCGGCGTTGATGCAGGCCGTCGCGGTGGTGGTCAGCGGCGGGCTGCGCCGCAGGGCGTGGCACCGTGTGATGTTCAACATGGCCCAGGTGACGCTGGCCTGCACGGCGGCGGCCGTCGCCTTCGCGGCGTTCGGCATCCACCCGCGCACCGAGGCCCCCTGGACCCCCGACGGAATGGACATCCCGGCCCTCGCCCTGGCGGCGTTCGCCTACTTCGTGGTCCGGGCCTCGCTGGTCTGCTCCGCGGTCGCGCTGCACGAGCGCAAGCCGATCCTGCGCGTCGTCAAGGCGTCGATCGGCCCGCAGGCCCTCGTCTACGGCGCACTCCTCGGGCTGGCGCCCCTGGTCGCGGTGGTGATGTCGCACTCGTCGGCCCTGGTGCCGCTCTTCGTGGCGCCCCTCGCCGCCGTGCACTTCACCGCCACGCTGTCGCTGCGCCGCGACCACCAGGCCACCCACGACGGGCTGACCGGCCTGCCGAACCGGAAGATGCTGATCCTGCACACGATGGAGGCGCTCGCAGAGGCGCGCGAGAACGAGCGCGTCGGCCTGCTCCTGCTCGACCTCGACCGGTTCAAGGAGGTCAACGACACGCTGGGACACCCGGTCGGGGACCGCCTGCTCCAGCTCGTCGCCCACCGGCTCAGCCACAGCGTCCGGCCGGGAGACATGGTCGCCCGCCTCGGCGGAGACGAGTTCGCCGTGCTCCTGCCGTCCATCCGGGACGCCCACGCGGCCAAGGAGGTCGCCTCGCGGTTACGGGTCGCGCTGACCCAGCCCGTCCGGCTGGAGGGGATGACCTTCGATCTGGACGCCTCGATCGGCATCGCGCTCTTCCCCGACCACGCGCCCGACTTCGAGCTGCTGCTGCAACGCTCTGACGTGGCGATGTACCTGGCCAAGGAGCACCGGACGGGCGTGGAGTTCTACGCGTCCGACAAGGACCGCAACTCGCCCGAGCGGCTGAGCCTCCTCGGCGACCTGCGGATGGCCATCGAGTCGGGCGACCTCGACCTCCACTACCAGCCCAAGGTCAGGCTGAGCGACGGCACGGTGGAGGGCGTCGAAGCCCTGCTGCGCTGGTGGCACCCCCTGCGCGGCCCGGTTTCGCCCGTCGAGTTCATCCCGCTCGCCGAGCAGTCCTACCTCATGCGCGAGATCACCCAGTACGTCATCAAGAAGGCGCTGGCCCAGGCCGGGCAGTGGTGGGAGGCCGGCATCGGCGTGCCGATCTCGGTCAACGTGTCGGCGCGCGACCTGCTCGACTCCAACCTGCCCGAGCAGCTGGAGTCCGGGTTGAAGGAGCTCGGCCTGCCGGTGGACGCGATCCGCCTGGAGATCACCGAGCGGGTCCTGATGACCGACCAGGCCTACATCGCCGACACGATCAAGACGCTCGCGGAGATGGGCGTCCACCTCTCACTCGACGACTTCGGCACCGGCTACTCGTCGCTCGTCCGCCTCCAGCGGCTGCCCGTCTCCGAGGTCAAGATCGACGCGTCGTTCGTCCGGCGGATGACGGAGTCCGACGACGACGAGCAGATCGTCCGGTCCATCGTCGACCTCGTCAGGTCCCTGGGGTTGCGGGCCGTCGCCGAGGGCGTGGAGTCACTGGAGATCGCGGCGATCCTGCGGGAGATGGGCTGTCCCGCCGGTCAGGGCCGGTGGCTCGCCAAGCCCATGTCGGCCACGGAGACCGCCGTCTGGCTGCGCTCCCGCCTGAGCCCGGCGTTCGTCTCGCGTGCGGCCGACCGGGCGCGACTCGCGCCCCATTGACCTGCCCGGCCGCGATGGGTCGGTCCCGCTAGGAGACGAGCCCTAGGATGGGAAGGTCCAATCTCCATCCATGAAACGGGTTCGACGACTCATGTCCGCCATAACCCGCGATGAGGTCGCTCACCTCGCCCGGCTGTCCCGGCTGGCGCTGGACGAGGGGGAGCTCGACCACTTCGCCGCCCAGCTCGACCAGATCGTCGGCGCGGTAGCCCGCGTCGCGGAGGTCGCGGCCGGAGACATCCCGCCCTCTTCGCACGCTCTGCCGTTGACCAACGTGTTCCGTCCCGACGAGGTACGGCCCTGCCTGACGCCGGAGCAGGCGCTCTCGGGCGCGCCCGCCGTCGAGGACGACCGGTTCCGCGTGCCGCGGATCCTGGGGGAGGAAGCATGAGCCTGACTCACAAGACGGCCGCGGAGCTGGGACGGCTCGTCGCCTCCCGGGAGACCTCCGCCGTCGAGGTCGCGCAGGCCCACCTCGACCGGATCGCCGAGGTCGACTCGAAGGTCTCCGCGTTCCTGCACGTCGACGCCGAGCGGGCGCTCGCACAGGCGCGCGCCGTGGACGAGCGGATCGCCAGGGGCGAGAAGCTCGGCCCGCTGGCGGGTGTGCCCATCGCCCACAAGGACGTCTTCACCACCGAGGACATGCCGACGACCGCGGGGTCGAAGATCCTCGAAGGCTGGCGGCCGCCGTACGACGCGACGGTGACCCGCCGCCTCCGCGAGGCCGGGCTGGTCATCCTCGGCAAGACCAACCTCGACGAGTTCGCGATGGGCTCGTCCACCGAGAACTCGGCGTACGGCCCCTCGCACAACCCGTGGGACCTGTCCCGGGTCCCCGGCGGCTCGTCGGGCGGCTCCTCCGCGGCCGTCGCCAGCTACCAGGCGCCGCTGTCGACCGGCACGGACACGGGCGGCTCGATCCGTCAGCCCGCCGCCGTCACCGGCATCGTCGGCATGAAGCCGACCTACGGGGGCTCTTCCCGGTACGGCCTGATCGCGTTCGCGTCGTCGCTGGACACGCCGGGCCCGTTCGCCCGCAACGTGCTCGACGCGGCGCTGCTGCAGGAGGCGTTCTCCGGGCACGACGAGTTCGACTCGACCTCGATCGACGCGCCGGTCCCGCCGGTGGTCGAGGCCGCCAGGCAGGCGGACGTCGCCGGCCTGCGCATCGGCGTGGTCAAGGAGTTCGGGGGCGAGGGATACCAGCCCGGCGTCCTCGCGCGGTTCCACGAGACGGTCGATCTGCTGGAGTCCCTCGGGGCCAAGGTGGTCGAGGTCTCCTGCCCGACGTTCGGCTACGCGCTCCCGGCGTACTACCTGATCGCCCCCTCGGAGTGCTCGTCCAACCTCGCCCGCTTCGACGCCATGCGCTACGGCCTGCGCGTCGGGGACGACGGCACCCGCAGCGCCGAGGAGGTCATGGCGCTCACCCGGGCCGCCGGCTTCGGGCCCGAGGTCAAGCGGCGGATCATGCTGGGCACCTACGCCCTGTCGTCGGGCTACTACGACGCCTACTACGGCCAGGCGCAGAAGGTCCGCACGCTGATCTCGCGTGACTTCGAGGCGGCCTTCCACCAGGTCGACGTGCTGATCTCGCCGACCACGCCGACGACGGCGTTCCCGATCGGGGAGCGCGCCGACGACCCGATGGCGATGTACCTGGCGGACCTGTGCACGATCCCGAGCAACCTCGCGGGGAACGCCGCGATCTCGGTGCCGTGCGGTCTCGCCGACGAGGACGGGCTGCCGGTCGGCCTGCAGATCATGGCTCCGGTGCTGGGCGACGACCGGTGCTACCGCGTCGGCGCGGCGGTGGAGAAGGCGTTCGACGACCGCTGGGGCGGCCCCCTGCTGTCCAAGGCGCCCGCGCTCTAGAGGGGAGGGACGGCGCATGATCAACGAAATCGATCTCGCGGTTCCGGTCCCCGTGTGCGCGGACCGGTTCGCCGATGCGAGGAACGCAGTGAAGGGACGGGCTTACCTGTGAGCAGCACTGACACGCTCATGCCGTACGACGAGGCGCTGGAGCGCTTCGAGCCGGTGCTGGGACTGGAGACGCACGTCGAGCTCGGCACCGCGTCGAAGATGTTCTGCGGCTGCTCGACGACGTTCGGGGCCCCGCCCAACACCCACGTGTGCCCGGTCTGCCTGGCGCTGCCCGGCTCGCTGCCGGTGGCCAACGCCAAGGCGATCGAGTCGACCATCAGGATCGGCCTCGCGCTGAACTGCTCGATCGCGGAGTGGTGCAGGTTCGCCCGGAAGAACTACTTCTATCCGGACATGCCGAAGAACTACCAGATCAGCCAGTACGACGAGCCGCTGTGCACGGAGGGCTACCTGGACGTCCAGGTGGAGGGCAAGACCATCCGGGTGGAGATCGAGCGGGTGCACCTCGAGGAGGACACCGGCAAGTCCACCCACGTCGGCGGAGCCACCGGCCGCATCCAGGGCGCCGACTACTCGATCGTGGACTACAACCGCGCGGGCATCCCGCTGGTCGAGATCGTCACCAAGCCCGTCGAGGGGACGGACCGGCTCGCCCCCGAGGTGGCCAGGGCGTACGTCACGGAGCTGCGCGAGCTCCTGCGCTCCCTCGGCGTCTCCGACGTCCGCATGGAGGAGGGCTCGCTGCGCTGCGACGTCAACGTGTCGCTGATGCCGCGCGGATCCTCGGAATGGGGCACCCGCACCGAGACCAAGAACGTCAACTCGCTGCGCAGCGTCGAGCGGGCCGTCCGGGGTGAGATCGAGCGGCAGGCGGCGATCCTGGCGGACGGCGGGCGGATCATCCAGGAGACCCGCCACTTCCATGAGGACACCGGGGCGACCACGTCCGGCCGGTCCAAGGAGGAGGCGCAGGACTACCGGTACTTCCCCGAGCCCGACCTGGTGCCGATCGCGCCCGATCCCGCGTGGGTGGCGGAGCTGAAGGCGGAGCTGCCCGAGCTGCCGTCCGTGCGGCGGGCCCGCCTCCAGGCGGAGTGGGGAGTCTCCGACCTCGACATGGCGGCCATGCACAACGCCGGCGCCATCGAACTGGTCGAGGCGACGGTCGCCGCCGGCGCCCCGGCCGCGGACGCCCGCAAGTGGTGGATGGGTGAGCTGGCCCGGCGGGCCAACGAGGGCGGCACCGCTCTCACGGACCTGCCCATCACACCCGGCGACGTCGCCAAGGTGACCGAGCTGGTGGCCTCGGGGGCGCTCAACGACAAGCTGGCCCGCCAGGTGCTCGAAGGCGTGCTGGCCGGAGAGGGCACTCCGGAGGCCGTCGTCGAGAGCCGGGGCCTGCGGATCGTCAACGACGAGGGCGAACTGTCCGCGATCATCGACCAGGTGCTGGCGGGCAACGCCGACGCGGCGGACAAGGTGCGATCGGGCAAGATCGCGGCTGTGGGCGCCCTGGTCGGCGGGGTCATGAAGGCCAGTCGCGGCAAGGCCGACGCCGGCCGGGCCCGCGAGCTCATCCTCGAGAAGCTCGGCGTCGAGGGATAGGTCCCGCCCGCCGCGAGCGGCGACGCCGCTCGCGGCGGGGCTTCACACCGCGACGAGACCTCGATGACAGATGTTCCGTACGGTGACGCTGTTGTGCCGGCGAGTGCCTGGCACACGGAACGTTGTTGTTTCATGACATATCTACAAGGCAGGCTTTAGGGTTGGCTGAACGGAGTTGCCCCTGAGCCGGAGGAGACCGAGGCGTGCGGAACGCCGGAGCGTCCATAGATCCGCCGACGGATCCGCTGTCGGCCGTTCCCGCCTCCGATCCGCCCAAGAAGCATCCGGTCCGGTCGAACGCCTCCGCCCTGCCTCCCGGCGTCTCCGCCGACATCTTCGGCGAACGGCCGGGGCCGTCCGCACCCGGGCCGTCGGCCGCGGCGCAGGGCAGCCTCCCCCCGCCCGCGACCCCCGTCGAGCTCTGGCCGGTGATCGAGAAGACGATCGTCGAGGAGCCCGCCCCGCTCGAAGCCGGACCCGAACCGAAACGGCGGACGCTGCGCTACACGGTCATCGGCCTGGTCCTCCTGCTGCTGCTCGCCTATCTGGTCCCCGCGATCTCCATGTCCGGCCGGATCCTGCCCGGAACCACGGTCCTCGGCGTCGACATCGGCGGGCAGAGCGTGTCCGACGCGGCGTTGAGCCTGCAGGAGAAGCTGTACACCCAGACCCGCTCGCCCGTCGTCGTCCGGCAGGGCACCCACCGCATTCCCGTCGACCCGATCGAGGCGGGTCTCCAGTTCGACGCGGAAGCGACCGCGCGTCAGGCGCCGACCGGCTTCCCCAGCCCGGCGCAGGTCGTGGGGTCGATCTTCGGAGGCCGTGAGATCAGGCCGGTGGTCGCGGTCGACCAGGTCAAGCTGGAGGCGGCCGTGGCCAAGGAGGTCGGCGCCTCCCTCGAGGACCCGGTGCAGGAGGGCGGCGTCAAGTTCAAGGGGACGATCCCCGTGCCGGTCTATCCGCATCCGGGCAACGGGATCGACAAGACGATCGTGGCCAGGGACATCCAGCGGGCCTATCTCAGCCCGGACGTCACGGTGATGGCCGCGGCCGTGAAGGACGACCCCCAGGTCGACCGGGCCGCCGTCCAGGATGCCGTGGCGTGGGCGAAGCGCGCGGTCGCCGAGCCGATCACGCTGACCATCGGCGCGAAGTCCGTCCAGCTCCCTCCGGCTGTTTTGGCCGGGCACCTGTCGTTCGTGCCTGAGGGCCGCTCCCTCAAGCCCCGGTTCGAGGCCGCGGCCGCCGCCGTCGGCTTCGAGCACCGCCTGGTCGCCGACGAGACCGCGGCGAGGAACGCCACGTTCACGATCGAGGACGGCAAGCCGGTCCTGGTGCACGCCCGGGCGGGCAAGCGGGTCGACACCGGCCGCCTGGCGGTCAACGTGATCGAGGCGATGGGCGGCGGGAGCCGTACCGTGCCAGTGACGCTGGTCACCGCCCCGCCGGTCGTGACGGACGCGGACGTGCTGAAGATGGGCGTCAAGGAGAAGATCAGCGAGTTCACGACCTCCTACGCCTGCTGCCAGCCGCGGGTGGCCGACATCCAGGCCGCCGCCCGCCTGCTGGACACCCATCTGGTCCGGCCGGGGGAGACGTTCTCGTTCAACGAGTACGTCGGGAGGCGGGACGCCGTCGGCGGCTTCAGCGGAGTCGCCATGGTCACCGCGATCCGGGGCGAGACCGGCTCGGACGTCGCGGGCATGAGCCAGGTCGCGACCACGATGCTCAACGCCGTGGTGCGCGCGGGGCTGGGGGGCATCGAGCGCACGGCCCCCGACGTCTACCTGCCGCAGTATCCGGCCGGGTTGGACGCCGCGGTGTCCTATCCCGGGCCGGACCTGAAATGGACCAACGACAGTCCGTACGGCGTGCTGATCCAGGCCTCGGCGAGCGACACGGCGCTGGTCGTGTCGTTGTGGAGCACCAAGCGGTACGACGTGGAGGTCCGCGATCCGGTCAAGACCCGGTTCCTCCACCTCGCGCCGGTTGAGGGGAGCGGGCCGGACTGCGTGCCGGCTCCCGAGCAGCCGGGCTTCACGGCGGAGGTGACACGGGTCCTCAAGCGGGACGGCAAGGCCGAGGACCGGCAGTCGTTCACGACCGTCTACCACCCCCAGTCCGCCGTCACCTGCCCCGCCCCTCCCGCGTGATCATGCACGGATTCGGGATCACCCGGTCCGGCCTGGGCCGTCGCTGGGCGTGATCATGCACAGATTCGCGATCATCCGGTCCGACCTTGGGTGATGCCGGGCGTGATCATGCACGCCCGGCACCGTTGCTCAGCCGCCGGCGTTCCCGGTCGGCACGACGAGGATGCGATCGTCGCCCTGGCGGGGCGCACCGCGGCCGTCCTTGTTGCTGGTGCCGACCCACAGGCTCCCGTCGGGCGCGGTGACCACCGCCCGCAGCCGGCCGTACTCCCCGGCGTAGAGGGCCTCGGGTCGCCCGACCCGGCCTTCGCCGTTCAGCGGGATCCGCCACAGCCGCTGGCCGCGCAGCGCCGCCGCCCACAGGGAGCCGTCGGCGTACGCGAGCCCGGACGGCGACGCCTCGTCGGTCGACCAGGTGAGCAGCGGATCGGTGTACTTCCCGCCTCCGCCCATGCCCTCGACGTCGGGCCAGCCGTAGTTGTGGCCCTTCTCGATCAGGTTGATCTCGTCGTAGGTGTTCTGGCCGAACTCCGTGGCGTACATGCGGCCACCGGAGTCCCAGGCCAGCCCTTGGACGTTGCGGTGGCCGTACGACCAGATCAGGGTGCCGAAGGGGTTGCCGGGCGCGGGCTTGCCGTCCAGGGTCATCCGAAGGATCTTGCCGGCCAGGGAGTTCCTGTCCTGGGAGAGCCCGCGCTCGCCGGTCTCGCCGGTCGAGGCGTAGAGGTAGCCGTCCGGTCCGAAGGCCAGGCGGCCCCCGTTGTGGATCGACCCCTTCGGGATGCCGGTGACGAGCGGGACGGGATCGGACAGGCCGCCGTCGTACCGGTAGCGGACCACCCGGTTGTCGCCGTTCGCCGAGAAGTACACGAAGACGTAGTGGTCCGTCGCGAAGCTCGGGGACACGGCCACGCCGAGGAGCCCGCCCTCCCCGGCCGGCGAAACGCCCTCGATCACCCCGACGTCCGACACCTGGCCCTGCGGGGTGACCCGGACGAGCTTGGCCGAGTCCCTCTCCGTCACGAGCGCGTCGCCGCCGGGCAGGAACGCGATGGCCCAGGGCACCGCGAGATCCGTCACCAGCGTGCGCGGCGACCCGGACGGCCGCGCCTGCGCCGATCCCTCCAGCGGGGCGGGCGTCAGGGCACCGCCCTGTCCCGGTGCACCGCCGCCGGCCGCCGGCGCCACAGGCGCGGCGGAGCATGCCGTGGCCGTCGTGATCGTCACGGCCAGCGCCAGCGCCAGCGCCCGTGTGAATCGGCCCGTCTTCACCATGTCTTCGCGACCTCCCTCGTCCCTTCCATACTCGCGTTTCGCCGCGAAGGTTCCCTAGGTTTGTTCATGTGAAGATCTGGGTCGCCTCGCAGGACCTCGCCGACGTGTTGTCCGATCTGCCCAAGGAATTCCCGGATGATCCTCCGGAGATCGAATGCGCCGTTTACGACGGCAAGGGATCGCCGCCGGGTTCGCCAGAGGAGGTGGAGATCTGGGTGCCGCCGCTCGTCCCGGTGCCCGACATCCCCGGGCTCCTCGGCCGGATGACGGGACTGCGCCTGCTGCAGACCGTGACCGCGGGCGTCGAGCCGTACCTCCCGCACGTCCCGGCGGGGGCGATGCTCTGCAACGCGCGCGGCGTGCACGACGCCGGGACCGCCGAGTGGATCGTCGGCGCGGCCATCGCCGTGCTCCGCGAGTTTCCGGGGTTCGCCGCGGCCCAGGCCCGGCGCGAGTGGACCTACCACCACACCGGCGTCCTCGACGGTTCCACCGTCCTCATCGTCGGGTACGGCTCGATCGGTGAGGCCGTGGAACGCCGCCTGGCGGGGTTCGAGGTCGACGTGGTCCGCGTGGCGAGGACCGCGCGCGAGGGCGTCCACGGGGAGCACGCCCTCGCCGGTCTGCTGCCCTCCGCCGACGTCGTCGTTCTGCTCGTCCCGGTGACGACCGGCACCGTGGGCATGGTGGACGCCCGGTTCCTCGCGCGGATGAAGGACGGGGCGGTGCTCGTGAACGCCGCACGCGGCACCGTCGTCGACACGGACGCGCTGGTCGCCGAACTCGAGAGCGGACGGCTGCGCGCCGCCCTCGACGTGACCTCCCCCGAGCCGCTGCCCGCGGACCATCCCCTGTGGACCGCACCCGGGGCTTTCATCACCCCGCACGTCGCCGGCAGCTCACCGGCGTCCCTGCGGCGGACACGCGCGCTCGTGCGGGCGCAGGTCATCAGATACATGACGGGCGAGAGACTCGCTAACATGATCACGGGTCATTACTGAGCGCTCCAGCTCGGGACGACACGGGCGACCAGGCACTTGACTGGAAGTCCTGACTGGTCCATTAAGGAATCCGGAACGTGGCTGCTCCGTGACCTGTAGTGCGTACGGTGAACCTCGTCGCGCGCGGCCGGTTATCAGATCGGTGACGACTCGCCGGTTGTCGCCGTTCAGATCAGGCAGTGTGCGCAGACTGGCCGTGTGACATGGAGAGTAAAGCCGGGTCGAGGACGGGAGGGGCAGTGACATCACACCCCGCCGGGCGAGACGACGCCGACGCGGCTCCACCTCCGGAGGCGGCGCCGGATCCACCGGCACCGGACCTGAGGGTGCCGGAAACGGAGCCACCGGACACGGTGGACGCGCTGACGTCCGGAGCCGCCGGCCCTGGCCGTGAGGCGACGGCCGCGGAGACAGTTGCACAGACGGCTACAGGGACAAGGGACACAGGGGCGATACGCGTGGACGGCAGGCGCAACCCGAGGGGTTCGCTCACCGCCGCGGCCGGACTCGGCGCGGTCGGGCTCACCGCCGCGTTGATCGGCGGAGGCTCCTCGTCCGTGATCGCCGCGGTGGCGGGCGTCGCCGCCGGCCTTCTCGCCGCGATCTCGCTGTTCCTGGCCGCCTCCCGCGCCCAGCCGGGGCAAGGGCTGCGGCCCGCCGCCTCGCGCTGGCTCGCGATGGGCACCCTGACCTGGCTCGTCGGCATCGGGCTGCGCCCGGTCGCCGACGGCACCCCCTTCGTGCTCACCTTCGCCGACCTGCTGCTTCTCGTCGGGTCCGTGCTGATCTCGATCGGCTGCGGGACCGCCGTCACCCCCTCCGCCTACAGCAGGAGCGCGTTCAGGCAGGCCGCGGACGCCTACCTGGGCGCCGCGTCGATCTTCACGCTGGGCTGGGTCCTGCTGCTCGGACCCGCCTTCCAGAAGGCGGAGGAACCCGGAGCCTTCATCTCCACCCTGGCGCTGCCGATCGTCTGCCTGTTCGCGGCCTGCGCCGTCGCGCCCGCCGTGGCCGCCGCCCGGTCGGGAGGCCGGCTCGTCGGTCTCGCCGGTGTGATCGTGCTCGGGGCCGTCACCGTGGCCGAGGTGAGCACCGCCCTGGCCCGGCTCAGCGGCGACGACCCGCCCATGGTGACGGTCCTGGTCGCGCCGGCCGCCTTCCTCCTGCTCGCCGTCGCGCCGTGGCTCGACCAGCGGCGTTTCCGCAAGCCCCTGCCGGCCGCGGTGACGGCCGCCACGCCGCTCGTGCTGGTGGCCGTCGCCACCGTCGCGGTGGCCGTCCAAGCGGTCGGCGGCGACCGGGACGCGGCCCTTTCCGCCGTCGCGGCCTCCGTCGTCCTCGTCCTGCTCGGCCGGCTGTTCGTGCTCCTGGTGGAGACCGCGGGCATGCGCCGCCTCGTCGACGTCGGCGAGCGGCAACTCCGCCAACTGGCGGAGAACGCGGGCGACCTCGTTCTCATATGCGATCACGACGGCGTGATCAGGGAGATCGGCGCGGCCGTCCAGGAGACGTACGGCTACTGCCCCGAAGACCTCGAGGGCCACCCGATGTTCGACTACATCCACCCCGAGGACGTGCCCGGCATCCACGCGCTGCTGCGGCGCATGACCGCCTTCGAGGACGCCGACGGGCACGGGACCTGCCGGATCGCCTGCCGGGTCCGGGCGGCGGACGGCACCTGGCGGCCGACCGAGTCGGTCGCCACCCGGGACGTACGGAACGAGGACCTGATCCTCGTCAGCGTCAGGGACATGAGCGACCAGGTGGCGCTGCGCAACCAGGTCACCCACCTGACCTTCCACGACGGCGTGACGGGCCTGCCCAACCGGGCCTACTTCGAGGAGCGCGCCCGGGAGGTCCTCGCCCGCCGGGGCTCCGGCAGTACCGCCGTGATCTTCCTGGACCTCGACGGCTTCACCGGCGTCAACGACTCGGTCGGCCACGCCAGCGGCGACTACCTGCTCGGCCAGGCCGCGCGCCGCCTCCGCTCCGCCGTACGCGCCGACGACACGCTGGCCCGCTGGGGCGGAGACGAGTTCGCGGTACTGCTGGAGGGCGGCGTCTCCTCAGGGGCGGACGCCCAGACCGCGATCGACCTGGCGGAACGGCTCGTCCGGGCGGTCTCGTCCGAGCCCTTCCGGGTGGCCGACCGCGACATGGCCCTCACCGCCAGCGTGGGCGTCGCGTTCGCAGAGGACGGCCTGCCCGCCGGCGACCTGCTCCGCAACGCCGACGTCGCGATGTCCCGGGCGAAGGAACTGGGCGGCCGGCGGGTCGAGGTGTTCGCCGCGCAGATGCACGCCGAGGTCGTACGGCGGCTGGAGATCGCGGCCGACCTCCAAAGGGCACTGCTCGACAACCAGTTCGCCATCGAGTACCAGCCCGTCGTCGACCTGGCGACCTCCCGCGTCACCGCAGTGGAGGCGCTGGTCCGCTGGTGGCGGGGAAGCGAGTTCGTGCCGCCGGAGCAGTTCCTCGGGCCGGCCGAGGACACGGGCCTCATCGTGCCGCTGAGCGAGTGGATTCTGCGCGAGGCGTGCAACGAGGTGGCCGCGTGGCGGGCCTCCTCGCTGGACATCGGCCTGTCGCTCAACCTGTCCCTGCGCCAGATCACGGCACCGGGGTTCGTCGAGACGATCTCCCAGGCGCTCACCGAGAGCGGGCTGCCCGCCAGCGCGCTGACCCTCGAGGTCATCGAGGAGATGCTCGTCGAGGACGCCGAGGACACGATCAACAAGCTGTCGCAACTGCGCGCCCTCGGGGTGCGGCTCGCGATCGACGACTTCGGCACCGGCTACGCGTCGCTGGCGTTCCTCCGCCAGCTGCCCGTCGACATGATCAAGATCGACCCGTCGTTCGTCTCCGGGCTCGGCCGGGACGAGACGCTCACGCTGCTGACCCGCACGATCGTACGGCTCGGCCATGATCTCGGCCTGATCGTCGTCGCCGAGGGGATCGAGCGGCCCGAGCAGCTCGAACTGCTGCGGGAGATGGGCTGCACCCGCGGCCAGGGCTACCTGGTCGGCCGCCCCATGGCCGCCCGCGGCGTCGACTCCCTCATGCGGACATCCCTCCAGAACACTGCTTGATTTTGCCGAGCCTTCGGCTCGGCGGGCGCTGTGTTTGATTGCCTCGCCTTCGGCTCGGCGGGCTCGGTGCGCCCTAGAGGCCGGGTCTTCCCTCGTCACGTCCTCGTTCGTTCCTCGCTGCGGGCGTTCCTCAGTCCAGACCCCGGCCGCGCCCCTCGCGTTCCATGTTGCTCATACGTCGACAGCGGCATCCGCAGCTCTTGTGCACCCCACAGGTATCGCGAGGGGGCGGCGGTGCCTGGATTGAGGAACGAGCGAGGAGCAAAGGCGAGTGACCTGCGGTGCGCAACCGTCACGCGAGGGGCGCGGCGGTGTCTGGACTGAGGAGTGAGCGGGGAGCGAGGTACGAGCGACCCCGAACGACGAGGGAAGACATCGCCAAAAAGAGCGCCCCGAGCCCGCGTGAGCGGAGCGAGCGCAATAAACAGGGCGCCCCGAGCCCGCCGAGCCGGAGGCGAGGCAATCAAGCGCAGAGCAATAAACACACCATCCCGGATGCTGAGACTTCCGTCCCAGATGATTTGACGTGAGGGCTCGGGATCGGACATGGTGTAGCCATGCATCGCGATGGGATTCTCGTAGTACTTCGCAGGCGCGCAGCCTGACGAAGTCTCAGTCCTGCGCGCGCCCCAGCTCCGCTAAGCGGATGGGGCGTTTTTTATGCCATCGCAAGCCCAGCAGACAAGCTCAGCCACAAGGAACGAGCCGATGACCGAACAGATGACAGGTGCCCAGGCTCTCGTTCGAGCCCTGGAGCACGTTGGGGTCGACACGGTGTTCGGGATCCCGGGCGGCGCAGTGCTCCCCGCCTACGATCCCCTCTACGACTCGGTCAAGGTCCGGCACGTGCTTGTACGGCACGAGCAGGGCGCAGGCCACGCTGCTGAGGGATACGCCCAGGCCACCGGCAAGGTGGGGGTCTGCATGGCCACCAGTGGGCCGGGGGCGACCAACCTGGTCACCCCGATCGCCGACGCCTACATGGACTCGGTGCCGATCGTCGCGATCACGGGTCAGGTCCCGACGCCGCTGATCGGGACCGACGCCTTCCAGGAGGCGGACATCTCCGGCATCACCATGCCGATCACCAAGCACAACTTCCTCGTCACCGAGGCCGCGGACATCCCCAGGACGATCGCCGAGGCGTTCCACATCGCGTCGACCGGCCGTCCGGGCCCGGTGCTGGTGGACATCGCCAAGGACGCGCTGCAGGACATGATGGAGTTCTCGTGGCCGCCGGTCATGCAGCTCCCCGGCTACCGTCCCGTCACCCGGCCGCATTCCAAGCAGATCCGTGAGGCCGCCAAGTTGATGATCGAGGCCAAGCGCCCGGTCCTCTACGTCGGCGGCGGCGTGCACAAGGCGCACGCCTCGGCCGAGCTGATCGAGCTCGCCGAACTGACCGGCATTCCCGTCGTGACCACGCTGATGGCGCGAGGGACGTTCCCCGACAGTCACCCTCAGCACATGGGGATGCCGGGCATGCACGGCAGCGTCTCCGCGGTCGGCGCCCTGCAGCGCTCCGACCTGCTGATCGCGCTGGGCACGCGGTTCGACGACCGGGTGACCGGCCAGCTGTCCAGCTTCGCGCCGAACGCCAAGATCATCCATGCCGACATCGACCCGGCGGAGATCTCGAAGAACCGCCACGCGGACGTGCCGATCGTGGGCGACTGCCGTGAGGTGATCGGCGACCTCGTCACGATCATGCGCAACGAACGCGACGAGGGCCGCAAGGGCGACTACTCCGAATGGTGGCAGCTGCTCAACGGATACAAGCAGACCTATCCGCTCGGCTATGAGTCGTACGACGACGGGTCTCTCGCCCCGCAGTACGTCATGGAGCGGCTGAGCGCCATCGTCGGGCCGGACGCCTTCTACGTGGCGGGCGTCGGCCAGCACCAGATGTGGGCCGCGCAGTTCATCGGTTACGAGAACCCGGGGTCGTTCATCAACTCGGGCGGCGCCGGAACGATGGGCTTCGCCGTCCCCGCCGCGATGGGCGCCAAGATGGGACGGCCGGACGCCACGGTGTGGGCCGTGGACGGCGACGGCTGTTTCCAGATGACCAACCAGGAGCTCGCCACCTGCGCGATCGAGGGTGTGCCGATCAAGATCGCGGTCATCAACAACGGTAACCTCGGCATGGTCAGGCAGTGGCAGACGCTGTTCTACGACGAGCGCTACTCCAACACGGACCTGCAGAGGGTCAAGAGGATTCCGGACTTCGTGAAGCTGGCCGAGGCATACGGATGCGTGGGCCTGCGCTGCGAGCGGCCGGAGGACGTCGACGCGACCATCCAGAAGGCCATGGAGATCAACGACGTGCCCGTGGTGGTCGACTTCGTCGTCCACCAGGACGCGATGGTCTGGCCCATGGTCGCGGCCGGCACCAGCAACGACGACATCAAGTACGCACGTGACATGGCGCCGAAGTGGGAGAACGAAGAATGAGCGAGCGGGGCGAAGGGGCCTGCGCCGAGGGCGCCATGAAGAGGTGGGTGGCATGAGTCGTCATACGCTGTCCGTGCTGGTCGAGAACAAGCCGGGAGTCCTGGCGAGGGTCGCCGCGCTCTTCAGCCGGCGCGGGTTCAACATCGACTCCCTGGCCGTCGGGCCGACCGAGCACCATGACATCTCACGGATGACCATCGTGGTGAACGTGGAGGCCCTCCCTCTCGAGCAGGTCACCAAGCAGCTCAACAAGCTGGTCAACGTTCTCAAGATCGTTGAGTTGGACAACGTCCAGTCGGTGCAGCGCGAGCTGATGCTGATCAAGGTGCGGACCGATTCCGAGAGCCGGTCCCACGTCCTGGAGCTGGTCAACCTCTTCCGCGCCCGTTGCGTCGACGTCGCCCCGGACGCGGTGACGATCGAGGTGACCGGCACGACCGACAAGCTGGCCGCGTTCGTCAAGGTCCTGGAGCCGTACGGCATCAAGGAGCTTGTGCAGTCGGGCATGGTGGCTGTCGGCCGGGGCGCCCGTTCCATCACCGATCGATCGTTGCGGGCGCTCGACCGCATCGCCTAGCCGTACGCGCCGCACAGCCGTACGCACGTGGTCGGGCCCGTGCCGAGCGAGCGCGACCATCCGATTCCGAAAGGCAAGCAAGTGACTGAGATCTACTACGACGACGACGCCGACCTGTCGATCATCCAGGACCGCCACGTCGCCGTCCTCGGATACGGAAGCCAGGGCCACGCCCACGCGCTCAGCCTGCGCGACTCCGGCGTCGACGTCCGGGTGGGCCTGCCCGAGGGTTCCAAGAGCCGGGAGAAGGCCGAGGCCGACGGCCTGCGCGTGCTCACGCCCTCCGAGGCCGTCGAAGAGGCCGACCTCACGATGATCCTCGCGCCGGACCACATCCAGCGGCATCTCTACACCGAGCACGTGGCGCCGAACCTGGTCGAGGGCGACGCGCTGTTCTTCGGGCACGGCCTCAACATCCGCTACGGCCTCATCGAGGCGCCCGAGGGCGTCGACGTCGCCATGGTCGCGCCCAAGGGCCCGGGCCACCTCGTCCGCCGGCAGTACGCGGCCGGGCGCGGCGTTCCGGTTCTCGTCGCGGTCGAGCGCGACGCCACCGGCAAGGCGTGGCCGCTGGTCCTGTCGTACGCCAAGGGCATCGGCGGCACCCGGGCGGGCGCGCTGAAGACGACCTTCACCGAGGAGACCGAGACCGACCTGTTCGGCGAGCAGGCCGTGCTGTGCGGCGGCGTGTCCGAGCTCATCAAGGCCGGGTTCGAGACGCTGATCGAGGCCGGCTACCAGCCTGAGGTCGCCTACTTCGAGTGCCTCCACGAGATGAAGCTGATCGTGGACCTGATGTACGAGGGCGGCATCTCCAAGATGTACTGGTCGGTGTCCGACACCGCCGAGTACGGCGGCTACTCCCGCGGCCCGCGCGTGGTCAACGCCGAGACCAAGAAGGAGATGCGCCGCATCCTCGACGAGGTCCAGGACGGCCGCTTCGCGCGTGAGCTGGTCGAGGAGTTCGACTCGGGTCAGAAGGAGTTCAACAAGTTCCGCGAGGAGCTGGCGGGGCACCCGATCGAGCAGACCGGTGCCAAGCTGCGCCCGATGATGAGCTGGTTGAAGGGCGAGTAGCCCGCGGCGCCGGTATCACGCCGGCCCGACGCAGTGCGACGACGCGGCGCCGCCGATCTCGGCGGCGCCGCGTCGCGCTTTCAGCACTGGACGGGTTTGCGCCACGAACACTCGAGGTCGCCGCTCACGGGCGGGTTCACCCGAAGGACCGAGGCGCCGTCGACCGCGGTCGACCGCTTGAACTCGGCCAGCCGGACGGCGATCTTGTCTTCCAGGTCCTTCGGCGACCCGGAGAGGTATCCGTTGGAGATCACGGAGAAGACGAGCGGCTCGCCGTCGGCGCTGGTCACGTAGCCGGAAAGCGCCGAGACTCCGGTCAGCGACCCGGTCTTCGCGTGGACGTTCCCCGCCGCCGCGGTGCCCGCCATCCTGCCGCTGAGGGTCCCGCCGACGAACCGCTCGCTCTCGCCGGCGACGGGAAGTGAGCGGTACCAGGTCTGGAACCAGGGCTTGGCCCTGAGGTTCACCAGCAGCGAGGCGATGCCCGACGGCGTGAGGCCGTCGATCCTGGACAGGCCCGAGCCGTCGCGGAGCCGTGCGCTCGGGACTCCGTTGTTCTGCGCGAACGCCGAGGTCACCGCCAGTCCGGCGGCCCAGGTGCCCTGGCCGGAGACCTTGCGGCCCATTGCCTTGGTCAGGATCTCCGCGTGCATGTTGTTGCTCAGCTTCATGAACGGCACGAGGAGTTCGCCGAGCGGCATCGATCGGTGATCGGCCACCGTCGTGGCGTCGCCGGGTGCGGCCCCGCGCACGGTGGGGCCGTGGACGCGCACGCCGTGCCTGGCGAGTGCGGCACGGAACAGCGACGCCGTGTAGAGCGTGGGATCCCACACCGAGATCCAGTCCTCGTACCGGTCGGCCACGGTGCCGCTGATCACGACCGTGTTGGTGCCGTGCTCACGGGTGATGTCGGCATTGGTCGTCGTGCCGGTGACCGCCTTGTTGACGATCTTCAGGTAGTCGGTGGGCGGGGTGGTGGTGATCTTGGCGGGCTTGCCCGGCGCGCTCCCCGGGTCAGCCGAGACGATCACCGATCCGGCGTCGAAGTCGGTGTCCGGCGAGGTGGTCAGCGCGGAGATCTGGCCGGCGTAGTAGTACGGCTCGTCGTCCCAGGTCCAGTCGGCGCCGAGCCGTACGTCGTCGAACCAGGTGTCGTCGGCGACCAGGCGGCCGGTGACCTCCTTGACCCCCGACCGGGCGACCTTCGCGGCGAGCGCGTCGTAGTCGGCGGCGAGCATGGTGGGGTCGCCCGTCCCCTTCAGCACGAGGTCGCCCTTGATCGAGCGCCCCGGCTTGGACGTCGCGAGGACCGTCGTGCTGAACCGGTAGTCCAGGCCCAGCGTCTCGACCGCGGCGGCGGAGGTGACCAGCTTCGTGTTGGACGCCGGGATGAACAGCTTGCCCGGCTGGAGCGAGTAGAGGTCCTCGCCCGTCTCCGCGCTCTTCACGACCACCCCGGCCTGGGCGACCGCGAGCCGTGGGTCGTCGAGTATCTGGTCGAGGTCGTGCGTCAGATCGCTGACGCCGGGCGCCGGATCAAGAGCGCTCGCCGGAATCCCGGAACCCGCGACCCCCGCCACGAGAACCGCTCCCACGAGCGCGATCGAGCTTCGTCGTGACAACCGCACAATCAACCCCCAATGACAGGCCTTTCGCGATCATTGAGAATTCTCGACGGCACCTCAATACGGAAATATGCGTATCTGTTCCCGGATGAGGGGCGATCAGGCCTGCGCGGCCACCAGGAAGGCGCAGTCCCCGAAGGCGATCTCGTCGCCGGTCCGCACTCGCGCGGGACCGGCCAGCCGCCAGCCGTTCAGCCTGGTCCCGTTCATGGAACCCAGGTCGACCAGCGTCCACGAATCGTCGGTGTCCTTACGCAACTCGGCGTGGACCCGCGAGACCGTCAGGTCGGTCAGCACGAGATCGCAGGTCGTCCCCCTGCCGACGACGTAGCGGGCGCGGTTGTCCACCGGCAGGGCGAGACGCGGCAGGCGGGGCCGGCGCCACGCGGCCTCGACCCGGTGGGTGAAGTCCGACACCGAGCCGACCGCCTCCGTGATGCGCCGGCGCCAGCGGCCGCGGTGAGGCAGGTCGGCGATCAGCTCGTCCAGCTCGCCGCGGCTTCGAGCCCGCAACGCCATGTCGACCCGGCCGACGAAGGTCTCCATGGACAGCCGACCCTCGGCGGCGCGGTCGCGAAGCTCGCTGAGCGCACGCTCGCGATCCCCGTCAGAGGCGCGAACCGGGGGAGAACTCATGATTGGAGTATCCGACGCACGCGCGCGGAGTGTCCAGAAGATCCCTGCATTATCTCCTTTTCGGGGTGCTCCTGCCCGGGGTTCGGTCAGGGCTTGCCGAAGTCCTGCGTCCAGTACGGGCCGCCGGCCTTGGCGTAGCCGACGCCGATCTCCGTATAGGCGCAGTTCAGAATATTCGCCCGGTGCCCGGAGCTGTTCATCCAGCCGTCCACGACGGCGGCGGCGCTGCTGTAGCCCTTGGCGATGTTCTCGGCGGCGGCGGAGAACGAGTAACCGGCCGCCTTGATGCGGTCGACGAACGTCCTGCCGTTCTTGGAGTCGTGGTCGAAGTAGTTCTGTGCCGACATGTCGGCCGAGTGGCCGAACGCGGCGGCGCGGAGCTTCGCGTTGGCCTTGAGCGGACGGCATCCGGCCTTCGCGCGCTCGGCGTTGGTGAGGCGCACGACCTCCTGCTCGACGGCGGTGCCGACGGCGGAGGAGGAGCCGCCCGAGGAGGACCCGCCCGAGGTTCCACCCGATCCCGAGGTGCCCCCTGAGCTGCCGCCCGAGGGAGTCGAGCCGCCTGTGGGGGTGCTGGCGGGAGGCGCGGGGCAGGCCACGCGAATCTGCTTCGAGGTGCCGGTGTGTCCCTTCTGGTCGGTGACGGTCGTGTAGAACACGCCGTTCGCGCAGGGGAGGGCGACCGTCAGCTTCGCGTTGACGGTGGCCTTGGAAGCGATCTTCGTCATCCGGTCGTTCCCCGGCGCGACCCGCCAGACGCGGACCTGGAAGGTCGCCTTGTCGACGCAACCTGCGCGCGAGCCCGCCGCACGGATCTTCCCGTCGGAGGCGCGGGACGGCACCCCGGCGAAGACCCGGCAGTTCTTCCCCGCCGTCGCACTGGGGGAGGAGGACGGGGACGGCGTCGGGGTGGGGCTGGTGGAGACCTCGGCCTGCGCGTTGGCGACGGGCGCCGCGGTGGGGGTGGAAGTCGTCTGGGCGCCACAGGCCGCCAGACTTCCGACGCACAGGATCGCTCCGAGCGCTCTCTTCACGATCTTTCTCCAGTGGGGGTTCGACGCTGGATGCAAATCGCCATTATGGGGCGCTCGGACCGCATTTGTCCTGCTAAATCGCTCGTCTCTCTGAAATATCGCCCAAGTAGGACCGCCTCAGAGATCACATGAGTCACTCCGGACGCGGCCTACGGACGGCCTCTGGACCGTTTTCTCCAGCGGTTGTGCGCACCGCCGAGGACGCCTGATCTCGTTGGCGGGCTTGCCCGATGAATACTGAGTATGCATACTCAGTATTCATGTCGATCCGGCACGGACTGCTCGCTCTGCTACGTCAGGGATCGCGACACGGCTACCAGTTGCGCGCCGAGTTCGAGGCGTCGACGGGGGCGACGTGGCCGCTGAACATCGGCCAGGTCTACACGACGTTGTCGCGCATGGAGCGGGACGGTCTCGTCGCACCCGGCGAGCAGGACGAACAGGGCCGGATCGCCTACTCGATCACTTCGGACGGGCGGGCCGAAGTCGATCGCTGGTTCGCCACGCCCATCACCCAGACCGAACGGCCGCGCGACGAGCTCGCCATCAAGCTCGCCATGGCCGTCACCGCCCCCGGAGTCGACGTCGCGCAGGTCGTCCAGGCGCAGAGGACCGCCACCATGCGCACCCTGCAGGAACTCACCCGGAGCAAGCGGGGCCTGGACCCTCCGCTCGGCACCGCGCAGACGCTGATCCTTGATTCCAAGATCTTCCAGGCCGAGGCCGAGTTGCGTTGGCTCGACCACTGCGAGGCCTTCCTCTCCCGTAGATCCCTTCAGCACCCCCAGGAAAAGCAATGATCGATCGTGATCTGTCCCCCGTCCCACCTGCCGCCGAGGAAGACCCCGGTCGTGATCTTGTCGTGGAGTTGGCCGATGTCAGCCGTGTCCATGTCGAGGGGACGCAGTTCGTCCACGCGCTGAAAGAGGTCAGCCTGGAGATCCGGGCGGGTGAGCTCATCGCGGTGATGGGGCCGTCGGGATCAGGTAAGTCAACGTTGCTCAACATCGTCGGCGGTCTTGATCGGGCGACGTCCGGTGAAGTCATGGTGGAGGGGGAGCTTCTGGATCTTCTGCCGCCGTCGCGGCTGGCCGCCCTGCGCAGGCGGCGGGTGGGTTATGTGTTCCAGGATCTCAACCTCATTCCGTCGTTGACGGCGGTGGAGAACGTCATGTTGCCGAGGGAGCTGGACGGGGTCCGTACGGGGAAGGCGAGGCAGGAGGCCCGGGCGGTGCTCGGCGAGATCGGCCTCGCGGATCTGGCCGGCCGTTTCCCCGAGGAGTTGTCCGGGGGGCAGCGTCAGCGGGTGGCCATCGCCCGCGCGCTGGTGGGGGAGCGGCGGCTCATTCTGGCTGACGAGCCGACCGGCGCGCTCGACACCGCGGCGGGTGATGACATCCTGCGTCTGCTCCGCGCCAGGGCCGACGCCGGCGCGGCCGTCCTTCTGGTCACCCATGAGCCTCGCTATGCCGGGTGGGCCGACCGCGTCGTGTTCCTGCGGGACGGGCAGATCGTCGACTCGGCCGCGGCAGGCCTGGTGAGCGCGCGATGAGCGCTTTCAGGGTCGCGCTCCGGATCTCCCGCAGGAACGCGTGGCGGGCCAAGCGGCGCAGCGCGCTCATTCTCACCATGATCGCAATCCCCGTCCTCGTCGCGACGTGTCTCGTCACCATCCTGGACGCCTACGTGAGTTCGGACGGCCCCCTTGATCGGAGGCCTCTGGGCCGGGCCGACGTTCGCCTGTGGGGGTCGCCTGAATGGACGCATGTCTCCCAGGACAGACGCGGCAACAGCGAACGGCAGGAGTCGGCTGGGGACGCGAGACCGTTCACGGAGGCAGAGATCACGGGGATGTTCGGGCCCGGAAGCCGTACGGTCCGGATCGACGAGGGACCCCTTCGCTACCTGACTCCCCAGGGCTACACCTCCGAATACGTCGGTCAGGCAGACCTGCGGGATCCGCTCTTCCAGGGCACCTACCGCCTGGTGGACGGGCGGTTGCCCGACGCGCCGGGCCAGGTGGTCATATCCAGGGACGCCCTGCGCAGGGGAGTGAAGATCGGACAGACGCTGTTCGCCGGTCCGGGGCGCGCGCCGTTACGCGTTGTGGGAGCCGGTTTGTTATGGCCGACGTCGGGACCGCAGGCGAGCTTCATCGCGTTCCCCGGGACCCTGCCCGCCGGTCTCCTCCGGGGGCCGGAGACGACGGTGTCCTGGCTGGTGGACACGCAGAAGCCGGTGTCCTGGGCGGACGTCCGGAGTCTCAATCTGCGAGGGGCGATGGCCGTCAGCCGGGCGGTGCCCGATGAGTCGGCACCCGGTGACCAGTCCCATGTCGATGGTGAAACCGTCCTCTACGCAGTTCCCTGGATCGCGATGATGTTGCTGGAGGTGATCCTTCTTGCCGGAGCCGCGTTCGCGGTGGGCCAGCGGCGGCGGACCGGGGAGTTCGCCCTTCTCGGAGTCCAAGGGGGCTCGCCGCGGCAGCTCAGGACGGTCGCCCTCGCTGACGGGCTGCTCTTCGGCGTCAGCGCCTCGGTGATCGGAGCGGCTGCGGGCATCGTCGTGGCGGCAGTGGGTCTGCCTCGATTCGAGGACTTCTACGGGAAACTGGCAGGGACTTTCACGGTGCCCTGGGCGATCGTGGCGGTCATCGTCGCGATGGGCACCGCAGCCGGACTGCTGGCCTCCCTCGCCCCGGCCCAGCGCGCGAGCCGTACGAACCCTGTCGCGGTGCTCACCGGTAGGCGCGTACCTGGCAGGGACCGGGCGGGCCGGCCGGTGCTGGGGCTCGTGCTCATCGTCATGGGGCTCACCGCCACGGTCTTCGCCGCCAGTCATGGCGTCTCCCGGGTGGTCGCCGCGGCCCTGCTCACCCAACTCGGGCTGATCGCGGCGCTGCCGTGGCTGATCACCAGGGTGAGCCGCCTCGCGGGGATGCTCCCTTTCACGCTCAGGTTCGCCGTACGGGATGCGGCGCGCAATCGCGGCCGTACGGTTCCCGCCGTCGCGGCGGTGATGATCGCCGTCACTTTGTTGACCGGGTGGGGCGTGGCATGGAGGAGCGTTCTGTCCGATGTACCTGACCGGCCCCTCGGCTATTCTCTGGGACCCGCGGGGGGGTGGTGGGTCCGGGGCGACGAACTGGGCACCGAGCTGTGGGGCCGCGTCAGGGCCTCAGTCCGTGCGGCACTCCCCGCCGGGGTGCCGATCACCGAGGTGAAGTCCGTGGTGAGTGGATCAGACGAACAGGTCTTCGCGAATATCCTGATGCCGGAGACGTCGTCCGGTGAAGGGCGGATCTCCACCGGCGCCGCGGAGCCCGTCTCCCCGGAAGAACTACTCATCGGCGACGAGCGACTGCTCCACTACGTGCTCGGCCGGGATGACCCCGCCGCGGTGTCGGCCCTGCGCGAGGGGAAGGCCGTCGTCCTGGATCCAGCGGCCGTCCGTGACGGAAAGGTCGAGATCGATCTGCTGAAAGCCGGTGAGAGCAGCTCGGATAAGGGGCCTGCTCTGATCCTTCCCGCCATCGGAGTGCGGGCGAGCACGCGGACCTATGCGGACGTCGTCGTCGCGCCAGAGACGGTCACGAAGCACGGCTACACGACGGCCACCTCGTACCTTGTGGTCGATCCGGCCGACTTCCGGATGACACCGGATATGGCACGGCGGCTGATGACGGATCTGAGAGCCCTCACTCCGCAGGTGACGGGCCAGCTCGAGGCGCCGCAGACTCCGGACGACACCCCGATCCTCGCTCTGCTGGGGCCGGCCGCGGCGGTACTGGTCCTGGGCATGAGCTTCGTCGCCACCGCACTCGCGGCGGCGGAGGCCCGGCCGGATCTGGCGGTGATGTCCGCGGTCGGAGCCGCGCCCCGCACGAGACGGGCGGTGAAGGCCGGGCAGGCCCTCGTCGTCGCGCTGGTCGGCACGATCGTCGGAGTCGTCGCCGGCCTCGTGCCGGGTGTCGCCGTCAGATGGGCGCTGGCCAACCCGCCGGGGAGTGCGTCCACCGTCGGCGGCATCCGTGCCATGTATCACGCGTTGCCGATGATCGTCGTCCCGTGGAGCCTGATCGCGCTGCTGGTGGTGGGGCTTCCGCTGCTGGCCGCGCTCGTCTGCGCCGTGTTCACCAGGTCGACACTCCCGGCGCCCCGGCGCAGACCGGCGTGACGCCGGGACGGCGGTGTCAGGCCTCCGGCGCCGCCGTCTCCGGTGTCCCCTTCGGCTCCGGGGCCGGTTCCGAGGCGGTGATCGTGGCCAGGCGCTCGGCAGAGAGGTCGTACTTGAGGGTCATCCAGACGCCCAGGATGGTGATCACGGCGGGGATGGCGGTGAGGCCGACGATGACGGCGGTGTGTGCGCTCTCCGGCTGGGTCACCGGGTTCTCCGGGTCGGAGGAGATGAAGCCGCCCAGCGCCAGGACCGCGCCGTAGATCGTCGCGCCGAAGGCGGCGACCGCGTTCTCGGCGGCCGTCCACAGGCCGGTGAAGACGCCGCCCCTGCGTTCGCCGCTGACGGCGCCGTCGTAGGCGATCACGTCGGCCAGCATGGAGAACTGGAGGAGTTGCAGGCCCGCGTAACCGACGCCGACCACCACCACCGCGAGGTGGGCGTACAGCGAGCCCAGGGTGGGAGCGCCGACTGCCAGGAGGTCGCCGAGCGCGAACAGCGAGCCGGCGAGGACCATCGCGCCGCGCTTGTCCATCCTGCGGGCCAGCCACACCCACAGGGGCATGGTCACCAGCATGGGCCCGACGAGAGCGGCGAAGAGCGTGGTCTTCGCGTCAGGGTCGCCCAGCGTGTACGCGGCGAAGTAGGGCGCGCCCGCCAGCATCACGCCGGCGGCGAGGGTCTGGGCGGAGCTGAGCCCGAGCAGCCAGAGGAAGGGCTTCGAGGTCCGGGCCGCCCGCAACTGGGCCCGCAACGACCCCGCGGACTGCTGCTGACCGGTGAAGGGCGCCCGCGCCGTGCCGTAGAACGAGCCGATCATCGCGGCGAGGAGGATGACGGCGAAGACGATGCCCATCGTGCGGTAGCCGTCCACGGTGTGACCGGCGATGAGCGGCGCGACGATCCCGCTGAGCCCGATCGAGACCGCGATGAAGATCATGCGCCACTGCAGCAGCGACGTCCGCTCGTGGTAGTCGGTGGTCATCTCCGCCGGCATGGCCTTGTACGGCACCTCGTACAGCGCGAACCCCGTCGCGGCGATCAGGAACATCACGCCGACGAAGATCCCGGCCGGGACGCCCTTGAGCGGCGGGCCGATGAACATCAGGGCGAAGAAGAGCGGGAGCACGGCCGCTCCGGCGAGCAGCCACGGCCGCCGCGGGCCCCACCGTGACGTCGTGCGGTCCGACCACTGCCCGACGAGCGGGTTGGCGATCAGGTCCCAGGCCTTGGGCAGGAAGACCACGATGCCGGCGAGCAGCGCGGGCACCGCGAGCACGTTGGTCATGTAGTAGAGCAGGAGCAGCCCGGGGATGGTCGTGAAGTTCGCCGAGCAGAACGAGCCGACGGCGTACCCGAGGCGCACGCCGGTCGACACGTTCGAGGGGGGTCTGGCCGCCGCGGATACCATGCCGCAATTCAAGCCGAGCAAGCGCCCGACCGGAAGAGTTTCTAGATCGCAATCCGGGTACGGGAGCGGTGCTCAGTCCGTGACGTCGGCGCAGACGACGTGTGCTCCGAGCTCGATCATCCGGCGCTCGGTGTGGGAGTCCGCCACGCGGGCCATGAGCGCGGGCGCCTCGCTGGCCGCGAGTTGCGGCAGCTGCGCCCGGACCCGGCGGTGCAGGCTCTTGACGATGTCGTCCGCGGACGGTGTGTGCACCTTGACGTGCAGCATGATCCCCGACGAGCCGGCCGCGGTCCGCGCCTCGGAGATCCACACGTGGTGGACCAGCGGGAAATCGCGGAGCATCTCGCCGATCGCCACCCGGAGGGCGGGCAGGATCGGATGGTTCGTCCGGCGATAGCTGGGATCGACCACCGGCGCGGCGGTCGGCGCGTGCTGCCGCGGCGCGGGCACCCACGACGACGACACGGGGGCGGACGCCGGGACGGGTGCGCTTCGCGGCATGTGCGCGCTGGTGATGGCCGCCATGGCCCCCGTGGCGTACGCCGCGGGGACAGGGGTGGTCTGCCTGTTCAGCGCGGGTGTGGGGCCGGTGCGGGTCGTCCGGAGATATCGCTGGAGGTCCTCGATCGGCACGGCGGCCGCCGCGGGGCCGGCGGCGTCGATGACGACCTCCCGGACTCCGGTGACGCGCTGGATGTCGAGGATGGTGTCCGCGTCGCAGACCGACAGGGAGTGGCTCCCGTTGTGCCGCGCGTAGGTCGCGGGTCCGGTGTAGCCGAGCAGAACGCGCTCGCCGTTCTGGGTAGTGCCGAGCACCACGGAGCGGTCGGGCCGGACGGCCACCAGGATGCCCCACTCCGCCAAAGCGGCAAGCAACTCCTGGGGTCCGCCGTGCTGCGCGAGCACTTCGCCGAGGGAGGGGTTCCCGATGCTCATATGCTGAACGATAGGTAGAGAACCATGGCTTAAGCAGGCTAATCGTCAAGATTGGGTGCTTTCAATACCAAGACGACCGCTGTACGGATAGGACCGGTCCAAGTTGGGTAAACAAGCCCACTAGTGCCCACATCGGCACAGGCCTCACCGTTCTCTGTAGTCACAGGAGACCCCCGGCCCCGGCGCGCCGAACCCCTGCCTTCGTGGAATCCACACGGGTTCCGTCTCGGATGGCGGATCGCTCGTGAGAGCTTTCACAAGCTCCGGCTAGACTCGCGCGTGTCCGAGCCGTCGCACTTCCGAAGGACTGACCAGTGACTAGGCCCGTCGTACTTGTCGCAGAAGAGCTCTCCGATGCTGGTCTCGCCGTCCTCGGCGCGGACTTCGAGGTCCGACATGCCGACGGCGCGGACCGGGCGCAGCTGCTGCCCGCGCTCGCCGACGTGGACGCCGTGATCGTCCGCAGTGCCACCCAGATCGACGCGGAGGCCGTGGCCGCGGCGCCGAAGCTGCGGGTCGTCGCCCGTGCGGGCGTCGGACTCGACAACGTCGACGTCGAGGCGGCGACCAAGGCCGGTGTCATGGTCGTCAACGCGCCGACCTCCAACATCACCAGCGCCGCCGAGCACACCGTCGCCCTGATCCTCGCCAGCGCCCGCAACGTCGCCCAGGGCCACGCCGCGCTCAAGGACGGCGAGTGGAAGCGCTCCAAGTACACCGGAGTCGAGCTCGACGGCAAGGTCGTCGGCATCCTCGGCCTCGGGAAGATCGGCCAGCTGGTCGCGCAGCGCCTGCAGCCGTTCGGCGTCGAGCTCATCGCCTACGACCCCTACCTGCAGCCGGCCCGGGCCGCGCAGATGGGCGTGCAGCTCGTCTCCCTCGAGGAGATCCTCGAGAAGTCCGACTTCATCACCGTGCACCTGCCGAAGTCGAAGGAGACCGTCGGTCTCATCGGCGACCGCGAGCTGCACCAGGTCAAGCCGTCCGTGCGCCTGATCAACGTCGCCCGCGGCGGCATCATCGACGAGAACGCCCTCTACTCCGCCATCAAGGAGGGCCGCGTCGCCGGCGCCGGCATCGACGTGTTCGCCAAGGAGCCCTGCACCGACAGCCCGCTGTTCGAGCTCGACCGGGTCGTGGTGACGCCCCACCTCGGCGCCTCCACCCACGAGGCCCAGGAGAAGGCCGGCACCCAGGTCGCCCGCAGCGTGAAGCTCGCGCTCGCCGGCGAGTTCGTGCCGGACGCCGTCAACGTCCAGGGCGGCGCCGTCGCCGAGGACGTCAAGCCGGGCCTGCCGCTCACCGAGAAGCTCGGGCGCATCTTCACCGCTCTCGCGGGCGAGGTGGCGACCCGCCTCGACGTCGACGTCCGCGGGGAGATCGCCGCCCAGGACGTGCGCGTGCTCGAACTCGCCGCCCTCAAGGGCGTCTTCACCGACGTGGTCACCGACGCGGTGACCTACGTCAACGCCCCGCTCCTCGCCAAGGACCGCGGTGTGGTGGTCGAGCTGGTGACCAGCTCGGACAGCCCCGACTGGCGCAACGTGATCACCGTCAAGGGTGTACTCGCCGACGGCCGCACGGTGTCGGTCTCCGGCACGCTGTCCGGTCCCCGGCAGATCACCAAGATCGTCGAGGTCAACGGCTTCGCGATGGAGATCGAGCCCACCGACCACCTGGCGTTCTTCACCTACACCGACCGTCCCGGCATCGTGGGCATCGTGGGCCACCTGCTCGGCGAGCACAGCGTCAACATCGCCTCCATGCAGGTCTCCCGGAACGTGAAGGGCGGCAAGGCCCTCATCGCGCTCACCGTCGACTCGGCCATCCCGGCCGAGGTCGTCGAGCAGATCGGCGCCGAGATCGGCGCCGACAGCGGCCGTACGGTCGACCTCGAGGACTGAGCACCGACCGGCGGCCCCGCGGCCGCCGCCGAACACCCGAACAGGGAGCCGATCGCCGATCGGCTCCCTGTTCCGTTTTCCGGGTCCCTCACGTGACCGGCCTCATGTAACAGGTGGGATCCAGGAGGCAAAAGAGACGAACGTGCCTGGTCAGGCCGGTGATGCAGGTGAGACTTCATCTCAGTAAGTGAGATGCTAGGTCGTCCTACAAGATACTGGGGTAACCTGACTGGTGATGACGCGCCAGGTGTTCGTACTCCTTACCTGCCGCGGCGGGGCCTGATCATGGCAGGCCGGCGACCCGCCGCGGTGTGCGGCGCGTGCCGGCCAGTGGCTTCTCGGTTCCAGGGCGTGTGATCCGCGCCGGAGCTCGAAAGTCATGAGCCCCGGGTTCGCGACCGGAATCCGCCTCCCAGCATTCCTTTCCTGGAGATGAGATCCGCCATGTACGAGATGTATCCCTGGAATCGGCCAGAAGACGCGGAAGACGAGGCCGCCTCCGCGCTGCAGACCGCCCTCGACCGGCGTGACAACGGCGGCTCGCCGCAGCGCTGACCTTCACCGGTCCCCGGGGGCACGCCCTCACATGATCGGCCGGGTGGCCGGCGTGTCCCCGTCCAACGCCATCGCGATCGCCCCGTAGAGGGGCGCGTCGTCCACGAAACGCGCCGGCACGACCTCCGGCGGGTACGGCACGGCCTGCCGTACGGCCTCGCGCAGGCGGGGCATGATCGACGAGGCCGCGCCCATCATGCCGCCTCCGACCACGACGCGGGACGGGTCGAGCGTGACGCAGAGGTTGGCCACGGCGAGCCCCAGCGCGTCGAGGGCGTCCTCGAGCAGGGTCCGCACGCGCGGCTCGTCGCCGCGCTCGAACAACTGGGCCGCGGTCACCGGACTGCCGAGCAGTTCGGTGCCGCGTTCGGCCAGCGCGATCCCGGAGACGTACTCCTCCAGATGCGCCCGCGCGGCGTCGGGCTCCGCTCCGTCCTGCACGCGCGCCGCGACCGCGGCGTGTCGGGGGACGCGCAGGTCGTCCGCGTGACGGGCGAGGTAGGCGATCTCGCCCGCCGCGCCGTGCGAGCCCCGGGCCACCCGGCCGTCGACGACGAGCCCGGCCGCGAGCCCGGTGCCGAGGTTGAGGTAGATCCCGTCACGCACCCCCGCGAGGTTGCCCCACCTCAGTTCGGCGGTGGTCGCGGCCTTCACGTCGTTGGCGACGTACACCGGCGTCCCGCCGAACTCCTCCCGCAGCAGCCCGGGCAGTGGCAGCCCCTCCCACCCCGGCACGTTGGGCGCGAGCCGTACGACGTCGTCGCGGACGATGCCGAATGTGGACACGCCGACCGCGACCAGTTCTCCGGCCCGCGAGGCGAGCAGCGCACGGCAGGCCTCCACGGTGCGGCGCACCACCTCGGCCGCCCCTTCGAAGCCGCGGGTCTCCAGGCGCGTCACCTCCAGGACCGGTAGCGTCGCCCCGGGCGCTCCCGTGGCACCCGCCGGTGCCACGGTGAGCGCCACCTTGGTGCCCCCGAAATCGATGCCCAGCACGTGGGGGAGCGGCCTCGCGGTTCCGCTCACGTGGTGCTGCCGCGCCGGGCGAGCGAGTCGATGGCCACGGCGAGCGCGAGGACCGCGGCGGTGACCATGTACCTGACGGAGGAGTCCACGCTCAGCAGGAACATGCCGTTCGTGATCGACTGGATGACCAGGATGCCGAGCAGCGCCGCGTAGGTCCGCCCACGGCCGCCGAACAGCGACGTTCCGCCGATGACCGCAGCGGCGATCGCCATGAGGAGGATGTCGCTGCCGCCCGAGCCCTGGTTGACGGCCGACAGGCGGCTCGCCGACAGGATGCCGCCGAAGGCCGCGAGCGTGGACGACAACACGAACGCCAGCACCCGGATCCGGGTCACGCTGATGCCCGCCCGCCTGGCCGCCTCGACGTTGCCGCCGACGGCGTACATCCACCGGCCGAAGGCCGTGTGCCGCAGCACGAGGTCGAAGGCGACCACGAGCGTGCCGAAGATCACCAGGAGGAGCGGCACGCCCCGGTCGGCCGACATGACCAGTACGGCTCCCGCCAGCACCGCGGTCAGCGCGCCGATCTTGACGGCGGCCCACCACGCCGGCGGCACGGGCAGCTCGGCCGCGAGCCGCAGCCGCCGGTTGACCAGGCTCGACCCGCCGGAGGTCAGGACCAGCAGAGCGACGATCGTCCAGGCGAGCCAGGCCGGCAGCCAGGTGTCGCTCAGCTTGGCGACGAAGCCGTCGAAGGGCAGGTTGACGATGCCGCCCTCGCCGAGCAGGTAGAGCAGCAGGCCCTGCCAGCCGATCAGACCGGCGAGCGTGACGACGAACGACGGCATCCTGAGCTTGGTGAACATGATCCCGTGCAGGAGGCCGACCAGCGCTCCGGCCGCCAGGGCGACGACGATCGCCAGGATCGGGTTCCAGCCCTGCCGTACGGACAGGATGGCCATGACGACCGCGCACAGGCCGCTGACCGATCCCGCGGACAGGTCGATCTCGCCCAGCAGGAGCACCATGATGATGCCGAGCGAGATCGTCCCCGTCGCCGCCATCTGCAGCGCGAGGTTCGTGAGGTTCTCCGGGGACAGGAAGTGCTCGTTGAGCGAGCCGAAGACCACGGCGATCGCGACCAGGGCGCCGACCACCGGCCAGGCGCCGAGGTCCCCGTGCCGCAGCCGCTCGACCGCCTCCTTCGGCGTGTACGGCTTTCGCGTGACGGTGGCGGCGTTCATGCGGCGGCTCCGGTGATGGCGGCCACGATCGACTCCTGGGTGGCGTCGGCCGTGCGGAACTCGCCGGCGTTGCGGCCGAGACGCAGCACGACGACGCGGTCGCTGACGGCGCGCACGTCGGCGAGGTTGTGGGAGATGAGCAGTACGGCGAGGCCGCGTTCGCGCAGCCGCCTGATGAGGTCGAGCACCTGGGCGGTCTGCTCGACGCCCAGGGCGGCGGTCGGCTCGTCGAGGATGACCAGGCGGGGCTCGCCGATCAGCGCGCGCGCGATGGCCACCGACTGGCGCTGGCCGCCGGAGAGCATGGCCACGGGCACCCTGATGTCGCGGATGCGCACATCGAGCGAGGTCAGCAGGTCACGCGCGGATCGTTCCATGCGGATGTGGCTCAGCAACGACCACTTCCGGCGTTCCGCGCCGAGGTACAGGTTGGCCACGACGTCGAGGTTCTCGCAGAGCGCGAGGTCCTGGTAGACGGTCGAGATGCCGAGCCGCTGGGCGTCGTGCGGGTTGCCGATGTGCGCCGGCTCGCCGTCGATCGTGACGCCTCCGGAGTCGGGGCCGACCACGCCGGCGATGACCTTCACCAGGGTCGACTTGCCGGCCCCGTTGTCGCCGACCAGGGCGACGACCTCGCCGGGGTGCAGGTCCAGGCTCACCTCCTGGAGAGCCTGGACCGCGCCGTAACGCTTGGACACGTTTTTCGCGGAGATCATCTACTGGATGCCCGCCTTCGCGCACGCGTCCTTGAGCTCCGGTGTGCAGATGTCGGACGCCTTGTAGAAGCCGTCCTTGACGATGGTCCCGGCGATCTTGTCCGCGGTGACGGGGATGGGGTCGAGCAGGAACGAGGGGATGCTCGCGGTGCCGTTGTTCATGGTGGTGGGCGCCGTGGGCTTGTCGCCCTTGGCCAGCGCGACCGCCAGCTCGGCCGACTTCTCCGCCTCGGCCCTGATGTCGAGGTAGATGGTCATGTACTGGTCGCCGCTCAGGATGCGCTGGACGGCGGCGAGCTCGGAGTCCTGGCCGGTGATCGGCGGCATGGTGCTGTAGCCCGCGCGCTTCATGGCGGCGATGGCGCCGCTGGCCATGCCGTCGTTGGCGGACAGGACGCCCACGATGTTCTCCCGGCCGAGGGCGGTGATGGCCTGCTCCATCTCCTGCTGTGCCTTGTCGGGGCTCCAGTCGGGCGTGTCGAACTCCCGGCCGATCTTGACCTTGCCGTCGAGGACGTTGTGTGCGCCCTTCTTGTAGTCGGCCGAGCTGGGGTCGGTCGGGGAGCCGTGGATCATCACGATCTGGCCCTTGTCCACCGTCCCGGCCGCGGTCAGCGCGTCGAGCAGGCCCTGCCCCTGCATCTCACCGACCCGGACGTTGTTGAACGACACGTAGTAGTCGTAGCCGATGCCGGAGATCAGACGGTCGTATGCGATGACCGGCACGTTCTTCTGCTTGGCCTGGTTGACCAGCGGGGCCACGGCCGCGGCGTCGACCGCGTCGAGCACCAGCACGTCGGCGCCCTGGGTCAGGGCGGCCTCGACCTGCTGCTGCTGTTTGGTGGCGTCCTGGTCGGCGTTGGAGTAGAGGAGCTCGCAGTCCGCGCAGAGGGCCTTCACCTTCGCCTCGAACAGCGGCCGGTCGAAGGCCTCGTACCGGGTCGTCTTCGACTCGGGCAGGAAGAGGGCGATGGTCTTGCCGCCGCCGCCCTCCTCTCCTCCGGGCTGCGTGGAGCCCGTGGTCGAACCGTTCCCGCATGCCGCGGCGAGCAGAAGCGCCGCGGCGGATATGGCAGCGGATATGGCCGGCGTTCCTCGACGCATTGGACACGATCCTTTCTCACGACCCGGGGGGTTGATAAGAAAGGTAATTTACTATCAGGTGGGATGACTAGGGGTTGGGGAAGATCACGTTCGCGGAGGCCGCATGGTGCAGGGCGATCCACTGATGATCAACTGGCCCGCCTTCCGCGGCGGGTATGTCAACCTTGGGAACGTGGTGAGTATGAGCGGCGGGACCGCCAACACGACGAGCCTGCTCAGGGTGATGAACGAGCGGGCGGTGTTCGGCGAGATCTTTCGGCTCGGCAAGGTCTCCCGGCCCGAGCTCGCTCAGGCCACCGGGCTGTCCAAGCCGACGATCTCCATGGCGCTCGCCGATCTGGAGCGTGCCAGACTGGTCCGCCCCGTCGGCCTGCGGACCGGCAACGCCGGTCGCGCCGCCCTGCTGTACGAGATCCGCCCGCAGGCGGGCGCGGTGCTGGCGGTCGACATCGGCCGGGCTTACGTCAGGCTCGCGCTCGCCGACCTGGTCGGCGACATCGTCGCGCGCAGGGACGAGCCGTCGCGGGCGGAGAGCTACGACGAGGTGCTCACCCAGCTGTCGGGGATCGTCGACCAGCTCACCGCCGAGGCGGGCATGGCCCGCGCGGACATCACGCTCAGCGTGTTCGGCACCCCCGGCATCCACGACAAGGAGACGGGGATCCTGCGGCTCGCCCCCAATCTCCCCGGCTGGGAACAGCCGGGCGCGGTCGAGCGGCTCGCCGACGTCACCGAGTCGCCGTACGTCGTGGAGAACGACGTCGACCTCGCCGCGGTGGGGGAGGGCGCCTACGGTCTCGGGCAGGGCGTGTCCCACTTCGTCTACGTCTCCATCGGCACCGGGATCGGCATGGGCGTCGTCATCGACGGCAAGCTCTACCGCGGCTCCCAGGGGGCGGCGGGCGAGATCTCCTACCTGCCGGTCGGCGAGGGGGATCCGCTGGTCAACCCGGGACGCGGCATGTTCGAGTCCGTCGCGTCCGCCGACGGGGTGGTGGCCGCGGCGGGACGGCTCGGCATGGTCGCGGCCACGGCCAAGGAGGTCTTCGACGCGGCCAGGTCGGGCGACGAGATCGCCGGCAGGGTCGTCGCGGCCGAGGCCGACCACGTCGCGCACGCGCTCGCGGGCGTCACCGCCGTGCTCGACCCCGAACTGGTCGTCCTCGGCGGGGGGATCGGGGCGCAGGCGGGCGACCTGCTGATCGAGCCCGTCGCCAGACGGCTGGAGTCGCTCGTCGCGCTGAGGCCGCCGCGGATCGAGAGCTCCACACTGGGCTCTGACGCGGTGCTCCTCGGCGCCATGGCCTTCGGGCTCACCACCGCCCGTGATCTCGTCTTCGAGCGCGCGGTGGCCACGACGCCGCTCGGATGATGAGACCGTTGTTCGACCTCCGAGACGAGCCGGTAAGGTACACGCATGGAGTCGAGCAGCATCCGCCTGGCGGTGATCCCCGGTGACGGCATCGGCGGCGAGGTCGTCGCCGAGGGCCTCAAGGTCCTTCAGGCCGCGGGCGTCAAGGCGGAGACGGTCGAGTACGACCTGGGAGCCAAGCGTTACCACCTGAGCGGGGAGACCCTCCCCGACGGCGTGCTCGAGGAGCTTCGCGGCTTCGACGCGATCCTGCTCGGCGCGGTGGGCGACCCGAGCGTCCCGCCGGGCGTCCTGGAGCGCGACCTGCTGCTGCGGCTGCGTTTCGAGCTCGACCACTACGTGAACCTGCGCCCGGTCAAGCTCTATCCGGGTGTGGAGACCCCTCTCGCCGGCGTCCGCCCCGAGGACCTCGACATGATCGTCGTCCGTGAGGGCACCGAGGGCCTGTACGCCGGAGCCGGCGGAGTCCTGCGCCGCGGCACGCCGCAGGAGATCGCCACGCAGGAGTCCCTGAACACGGCCTTCGGCGTCGATCGCGTCGTCCGCTACGCCTTCGACAAGGCGCAGGCGCGGCCGCGCCGCAAGCTCACCCTGGTCCACAAGACCAACGTGCTGACCTTCGCCGGCGACCTGTGGGCCCGTACGGTCGACCGGGTCAGCGTCGAGTATCCCGAGGTCACGACCGACTACTGCCACGTCGACGCGGCCTCGATGTTCTTCGTCAACCAGACGCAGCGGTTCGACGTGATCGTCACCGACAACCTCTTCGGCGACATCCTCACCGACATCGGCGCGGCCGTCGCGGGCGGCATCGGGCTCGCGGCCAGCGGCAACGTCAACCCGTCCAGGACCTCGCCGTCCATGTTCGAGCCGGTCCACGGTAGCGCGCCCGACATCGCGGGCCAGGGCAAGGCCGACCCCACGGCGACGATCCTGTCGGTCGCCATGCTCCTCGACCACGTCGGCCTCGGCGCCGTGGCCGCCCGGGTCGAGCAGGCCGTCGCCGACGACCTGCTCGGTCGTCAGGTGGCCGGATCGGGCAGGCAGACCCGCGAGATCGGCGACGACATCGCCGCACGAGTAGCCGGCTGAGTCCGGGCCGCTCACCCCCTTCCACAGCGCACGGCGGCCCGGTTCGGGCCGCCGTGCGCTTTTTCATACCCATCGCATGCCCTAGGTTTCCGTTAGCCGCTTCGTCGCACAATGAAGATGACGACGTAGAGAGAAGGATCCACGCCATGACCACCCAGCTCAGCTTCGACGTGCAGCTCAACCAGCAGGCCCGCACCGTGGCCGAGCGGGAGCAGGTACTGGCGAGCCCCGGCTTCGGGCAGACGTTCACCGATCACATGGTCTCCATCGACTGGACGGAAGGACGCGGCTGGCACGACGCACGGCTCGAGCCGTACGGGCCGCTGCTCCTCGACCCCGCCACCTCGGTGTTCCACTACGCCCAGGAGCTGTTCGAGGGACTCAAGGCCTACCGGCAGTCCAACGGGTCGATCGTGGCGTTCCGCCCCTACGCCAACGCCGCCCGGTTCAACCGGTCCGCCCTGCGCATGGCGATGCCGGAACTGCCCGAGGAGACGTTCGTCGAATCACTCGAACTGCTCGTCCAGACCGACCGCGACTGGGTGCCGACCGCCGAGGGGCACAGCCTCTACCTGCGCCCCTTCATGATCGCCACGCAGACCGGGCTCGGGGTGAACCACCCGTCGCGGAACTACCGGTACATGGTGATCGCCTCGCCGGCGGCGTCGTACTTCTCCGGCGGTGTGCGGCCCGTCTCGGTCTGGTTGTCGACCGAGTACACCCGGGCGGCCCCCGGCGGCACCGGGTTCGCCAAGTGCGGCGGCAACTACGCGGCCGCCTTCGTCGCCCAGCGCCAGGCCGTCGAGGAGGGCTGCGACCAGGTCGTCTGGCTCGACGCCTTCGAGCACCGCTGGGTCGAGGAGATGGGCGGGATGAACCTGTTCTTCGTCTTCGGCGACCGCCTCGTGACCCCTGCGCTGACCGGCACCCTGCTCCCCGGCATCACCCGTGAGTCGATCCTGAGCATGGCCGGCGAGCTCGGGATCAAGGCCGAGGAGGGCAAGATCTCCATCGAGGAGTGGCAGTCGGCCTGCGAGGCGGGGGAGCTCACGGAGGTCTTCGCGTGCGGGACCGCCGCCGTCGTCACGCCCGTGGGCACGGTCAAGGGTTCCGACCGCGGCTGGACGATCGGCGACGGCACCCCCGGCCCGGTCACCCTCAAGATCCGTGAGGAGCTGATGGGCATCCAGTTCGGCACCCGCCCCGACACCCACAACTGGGTCCACAAGATCTGCTGACCCCACCCGGCGGGTGGGCTGGGGTCGGGTTGGGGTTGGGGTTGGGTGTGATCACGCACAGGTCCGCGCACCCACCCCCCACCCCCCGCGTGATCATGCACGGGTTCGGGAAAGGTCCCCGCGACCTGCACCCTCCCCCCGCGTGATCATGCACGGATTCGATGGAAGGCCCTCCGACCAGGCCTTCCACCGGCCGTGACCATGCAGGGGAAGGGGCAAGCCGGCCAGGCCGGCCTTTCGCGGACCTGGGTCAGCCCTTGCGGACCAGGGTCAGCCCGTCGCCGATCGGCACCAGCACCGTGCGGACGCGTGCATCATCCACGACCAGGTCGTTGAAGGCGCGCATCCCCGGGACGTTGCCGCCGTACGACGGGTCGGTGATCTTCCCGTGCTGCAGCGTGTTGTCCACGGCGATCAGGCCGCCCGGTGCGAGTCGCGCGAGGATCTCCTCGTAGTAGACGGGGTAGCCGACCTTGTCCGCGTCGATGAAAGCGAAGTCGATCCACTCCTGCTCGGGCAGCGCCCGCAGGGTCTCCGCGGCCGGGCCGAGGCGGAGCTCGATCTTGTCGGCCACGCCCGCCTCGTCCCAGTAGCGCCGCGCGATCGACGTCCACTCGTCGCTCACGTCGCAGGCCAGGAGGCGCCCGCCGGACGGCAGGCCGCGGGCGATGCAGATCGACGAATAGCCGGTGAAGGTCCCCACCTCGACGGCCTGGCGTGCACCCGTGAGCTGCACGAGCATGGTGAGCAACGTGCCCTGCTCGGGGGCGATCTGCATGCCGGCGTTCCCGCCGGTGACCCGCCGCGTCTCCTCCGCAAGGGCGAGCAGCAGATCGTCGGGTGGGGTGGTGTGTGAGACGGCGTACTCGGCCACTGCGGCGTCGATGAAATTGGCAGCCTTCATGGCGACCACCCTAGACAACGCGAATATCCCCCGAAATATGGCTATTCGGACATCCTTGGGGTCGTGATCAGGGGCGTGTCCCCGCCTGATCGGCGTCTCGTCATTCGAGATCGATGTGCCAAATGCTGAAGTCGTATGGCAGACTGCAAGGCACTATGCGCTTCAGCCTGCTCATTATCAGCGGGCGCGCCGGTTAAAGGGACAACGCCGGCGCGCAGACCTCTCACGTCCGTGGGGGGTCTTTTTGTTTGGCCGGAATCCCCGGGAAGCGCGCGCGGCGACATGGACAACCGCGAAGGAGACAGAGCAATGGCCGACGACGGCTTCCACGTGTACGACACGACGCTCCGTGACGGCGCCCAGCAGGAAGGGCTCAACCTCACGGTGGCCGACAAGCTGGCGGTCGCACGTCACCTGGACGCCCTCGGCATCGGCTTCATCGAGGGCGGCTGGCCGGGCGCCAACCCCAAGGACACCGAATTCTTCCGGCGAGCCCGAACAGAGCTCGACCTGAAGCACGCGCAGCTCGCCGCGTTCGGCGCGACCCGCCGGGCCGGAGTGAAGGCCGCCGACGACCCACTGGTGGCCGCATTGCGCGAGTCGGGCGCGCCGATCGTGACCCTTGTCGCCAAGAGCCACGACCGGCACGTCGAGCTGGCCCTCCGGACGACACTGGAGGAGAACCTCGCGATGATCCGCGACACGGTCTCCCACCTGCGCGCGGAGGGCCAGCGCGTCTTCCTCGACGCCGAGCACTTCTTCGACGGCTACAAGTCCAACCCGTCGTACGCGCTGGAGGTCCTCCGTACGGCGGCGGAGGCGGGGGCGTCGGTGATCGCGCTGTGCGACACCAACGGCGGCATGCTGCCCGACGAGCTCGGGGGCGTCGTCCACGCCGCGGTGGGCACGGGCGCCAGGATCGGCATCCACTGCCACGACGACACCGGCTGCGCCGTGGCCAACACCCTCGCCGCCGTCGCGGCCGGAGCCACCCACGTCCAGGGCTGCGCCAACGGGTACGGCGAGCGGTCCGGCAACGCCAACCTGTTCACGGTCGTGGCCAACCTCCAGCTCAAGAAGGGCTTCGACCTCGTCCCCAGGCAGTCGCTCGGCGACATGACGCGGATCGCCCACGCGATCACCGAGGTGACCAACGTCACCCCCAACTCGCACCAGCCGTACGTCGGGACCTCGGCGTTCGCGCACAAGGCGGGGCTGCACGCGTCGGCGATCAAGGTCGACCCCAACCTCTACCAGCACATCGACCCCGCGGAGGTCGGCAACGACATGCGGATGCTGGTCTCCGACATGGCCGGCCGGGCGTCGGTCGAGCTCAAGGGCCGCGAGCTGGGCTACCGGCTCTCCTCCGACCAGTCACGGCAGCTCGTCGACCGGGTGAAGGAGCTGGAGTCCCGCGGCCACACGTTCGAGGCGGCGGACGCGTCCTTCGAGCTCCTGCTCCGCGACACGGTCGCGGGCGAGCGGAAGCGGCACTTCTCGGTCGAGTCGTGGCGGGTGATCGTCGAACGGCGTCCCGCCGGGGACATCGTCAGCGAAGCCACCGTGAAGCTGCACGCCAAGGGTGAGCGGATCGTCGCCACGGGCGAGGGCAACGGCCCGGTGAACGCGCTCGACAAGGCCGTACGGCTGGCCCTCGAGCAGCTCTACCCCGAGCTCGCGGCCGTCCAGCTGGTCGACTTCAAGGTGCGCATACTGGAGGGCACGCTCGGCACGGACGCGGTCACCCGCGTGCTGATCACCTCCAGTGACGCGACCGGCGAGTGGGCGACCGTGGGCGTCGACGAGAACATCATCGAGGCCTCGTGGCAGGCGCTCGAGCAGGCCGTGACGTACGGGCTGCTGCGCGCGGGCCACACCGTCTGATCTTCGTGTGGGGGCGGGTCAGGGCCGGCGGGGCGCGGCGCTCTCCACGACCTCGAACGACCACAGCTCCGAGCCGGACGCGGCGGGGCCCTGCCCGTGGCCGTGCCCCTGCCCCTGCCCGTGGCCGTGACCCTGGGCGCCGGCCTCCGCCGCCGCCCGGGCGTGACCGGCCTGGAACGCCTGGCTCTGCTGCCAGCGCTGGAAGTCGTCTTCGCTGCGCCAGCGGGTGTACACGAGATAGCGGTCCGTCCCGTCGACGGGCCGCAGCAACTCGAACCACTCGAACCCGTCGGAGGACTCGACCATCCCGGCTCGGTTGGCGAACCGCTTCTCCAGTTGCTCGCGCATCTCCTCGGGCACCGTCAGCACATTGATCTTCACGACCGAAGGCACATGGACTCCCGTAAGACTCGATGCTCGTAGGACGGTGACCGTCCGGTCACCAAGGACCACCTTACGGCGACAGTACGGCCCGGCCGGGCAGGCGGCTCGCCGCGGGCGCAAATGCGAGTGTGACCACTCGTCGATCGGCACTAGGCTCGTGACGTGCGTATCGCGAGGTTCTCCACGGGCGACGGGGTCGCTTTCGGAGTGGTGGAAGAGGGCGAGCAGGTCATCGCCAAGATCGACGGTCACCCCTTCGGCGGGGTCCAGCTCACGGGTGAGCGGTACCCGCTGGCGGAGGTCCGCGTGGTCGCCCCGATGTTGCCGAGCAAGGTCGTCGCGATCGGACGCAACTACGCCGACCACGCCAAGGAGATGGGCAACGAGGCTCCGGCGGAGCCGATCGTTTTCCTCAAGCCGAGCACGTCGGTGATCGGCTCGGGTGAGGCCGTCGCGTACCCGGAGAAGCTGACGGAGCGCGTCGACTTCGAGGGCGAGCTCGCCGTGGTCATCGGCCGGCTGTGCCGTGAGGTGCCGGTCGAGCGGGCGTACGACGTGATCTTCGGCTACACCTGTGCCAACGACGTGACCGCCCGCGATCTCCAGTCCAAGGACGGGCAGTGGACGCGGGCCAAGGGCTTCGACACGTTCTGCCCGCTCGGCCCGTGGATCGAGACGGACCTCGACCCGAGCGACCTCGCGCTGACCACCACGGTCAACGGCGAGCTCCGGCAGAGTGCGCGCACGTCGCTGCTGCTGCACGACATCCCGGCGCTGATCGCGCACGTGACCGCTTTCATGACCCTGCTGCCGGGCGACGTCATCTTGACGGGCACGCCCGCCGGAGTCGGCCCGCTGTCCGTCGGCGACGAGGTCAGCGTCGGCATCGAAGGAATCGGAACTCTCACGAACCGGGTGGTCTCACGTGACTAGGGTGCGCTTCGCCCCCTCGCCCACCGGCATGTTCCACGTCGGAGGGGCACGCTCCGCGCTGTTCAACTGGGCGCTCGCCGAACAGTCCGGCGGCACCTTCGTCCTGCGCATCGAGGACACCGACGCGGCGCGCAACCGGCCGGAGTGGACCGAGGGGATCATCTCCGCCCTCGCCTGGATCGGCATCAACGGGGACTCGCCGCACTTCGAGGGTCCGTACTTCCAGTCGGCCTATGAGCAGCAGCACCGCGAGGCCGCGGCGAAGCTGCTGAAGGACGGCAGGGCCTATCACTGCACCTGCACCCGCGACGACGTCAAGGCCAGGACGGGCTCCGAGCACCAGGGCTATGACGGCCACTGCCGCGACCGGGGCCTCACCGAGGGCGCGGTGCGCTTCCGCACGCCCGACGACGGCATCACCGTGGTGGACGACAGGGTCCGCGGCCGGGTCGAGTTCCCGAACTCGGCGATGGAGGACTTCGTGATCGTCCGCGGCGACGGCTCCCCGCTGTTCGTCCTGGCCAACGTGGTCGACGACATGGAGATGCGGATCGACAGCGTGGTCAGGGCCGAGGAGCACCTGTCGAACACGCCCAAGCAGCAGCTGCTCTGGGAGGCGCTCGGGGCCGAGCCGCCCCAGTGGGCGCACGTGCCGGTGATCGTCAACGAGAAGCGGCAGAAGTTGTCCAAGCGCCGCGACAAGGTCGCCCTGGAGTCCTACCGGGACGAGGGCTACCTCGCGGAGGCGATGGTCAACTACCTGATGCTGCTCGGCTGGTCACCCGGCGACGACCGCGAGATCCTGCCCTGGGCGGAGATGATGCCGCTGTTCCGGCTGGAGGACGTCAACCAGTCGCCGGCGTTCTTCGACGAGAAGAAGCTGCGCGCCTTCAACGGCGAGTACATCCGGGCGCTGCCGCTCGACGTCTTCGCCGCCCGCTGCGAGCCGTGGCTGGATCCGGCGTGGGACCGCGGGGTGTTCGCCCGGGTGGCGGAGCTCGCCCAGACCCGCATCGCGGTGCTCTCCGAGATCACGGCGAACGTCGACTTCCTCTTCCTGGAGGAGCCCGTCTTCGACCAGGCGTCCTGGGACAAGGCGATGAAGCCGGGCGCGGCCGAGATCATCTCCGGCTACGCCGAACGGCTCGAGTCGGTCAGCTGGGACGCGGAGTCGCTCAAGGTCGCGCTGGAGGAGGTCGGCGCCGAGCACGGGCTCAAGCTCGGCAAGGCCCAGGCTCCGGTGCGGGTCTCGATCACCGGCAGGACGGTGGGCCTGCCGCTGTTCGAGTCCATCGAGGTCCTCGGCAGGGAACGCTCCCTCGACCGGCTGCGCACCGTCCTCGCGAAGCTCTCCTGACCGTACGCGCCTGATCACACACAGCTCCGTGTGGGCCGGTTCGCCCACACGGAGGTGATCGCGCGCGCCCTTCCGCACGCCGGTGTCGTACGGCGTGCACGTCTGCCTTCAGAACTTGCCGGCAGTCAAAAAATACTGTCCGGTTTTCGCGCGATCGGCGACCGCCGATCCGGAAACGCCCGCCCCGTTGCCGTTGATCCAGCTCGACTATGGCGTCGACACCGACGCGGGCGGCAGTGAGGACCGGTCGGCCATGTTCACGCTGACGCCGTCTCACCTGCCCGATCGCCGGGGGTCCCCGGTCCGCGGCGCGGACCGGGGACGTCCCCGCGTGATCTCATCGGCCACCGGCACCGGGCCGGTGGCCGAACCCTTTCCGAGGGCTGTGATCATGTGTCCCGGGGGAGCATGACCTGGTGACGGTCGCCCGTCCCCCCACTGAAAGGACACTCTCTTGTCTGAACGTCCGACGGATCGCCCGATCCGCGTCACGATCTGGAACGAGTTCCTCCACGAGCGCCACGACGAGTCCGTGCGTGCGAACTATCCCCGGGGCATGCACGCGGTGATCGGCGACGCACTCGAGCGCGAGCTGGGGGCGCGCGTCACGGTACGGCACGCGACGCTCGACATGCCCGAGCACGGCCTGACCGACGACGTGCTCGAGACGACCGACGTGCTCACCTGGTGGGGCCACCGGGCCCACCAGGACGTCTCCGACGAGGTCGTCGCCAAGGTCGTCGACCGGGTGCGACGCGGAATGGGCCTGCTGGTGCTGCACTCGGCCCACTTCTCCAAGGTGTTCCGCGCGTTGATGGGCACGAGCTGCCGGCTGCGCTGGCGAAACGGGAACGACCGTGAGCTCGTGTGGAGCGTGGACCCCGCGCACCCGATCGCGCGGGGCGTGCCCGTCCCCATCGTGATCCCCGAGCAGGAGATGTACGGCGAGTTCTTCGACATCCCGGCGCCCGACGAGCTCGTCTTCATCAGCTCGTTCAGCGGCGGCGAGGTGTTCCGGAGCGGCTGCTGCTTCCACCGGGGTCACGGGAAGATCTTCTACTTCAGCCCGGGCGACCAGGAGTACCCCGTCTACCACCATCCCGCTGTCGGCCGCGTTCTGGCGAACGGGGTGGAGTGGGCGGCGCCGACGGCCGGCGTGCTCGACCGCGAGTACGCGCCGGAGCTGTGCGGCACCGGCTGGTACGACGAGGAGATCGCTGAGCAGGGAGCCGCCCAGGCCGAGGCGCTCGCCGCCGAGGCGAAGGAGGGCGCGCGGTGAGCGGCGCCCCCCTCCGTGCGGGCGTCGTTGGGCTCGGCTGGGCCGGCGTCACCCATGCGGAGGCCTACGCGGGGCTTCCCGGAGTCGAGGTGCACGCCCTCGCGGCACAGGAGCCGGAGCGGTTGGCGGCGGTGGGCGACCGGCTCGGCGTTCCGCATCTCCACACGGACTGGGAGGATCTGGTCGCGCGTGACGACCTCGACGTCGTCAGCGTCGCCGCCCCCAACTGGCTGCACGACCGGATCGCCGTCGCCGCGCTGGAGGCGGGCAAGCACGTGCTGTGCGAGAAGCCGCTGGCTCTGGACGCGGCGCGGGGGCGGAGCATGGTCGACGCCGCCGTGGCCGCCGATCGTGTCCTCTGGACGGTGTTCAACCACAGGGAGCGCGGCGACGTCCGCACCCTCAGGCGTTACGTCGACGAAGGCGGCCTCGGGCGGATCTACCACGTCAAGGCGGCCTGGACCCGGCGGCGGCACACGGTCGGCGACACGTGGTTCATCCGCAGGGACCGGTCGGGCGGAGGACCGCTCATCGATCTCGGCGTGCACATGCTCGACCTCGTCCTCCACCTGATGGACGAGCCGGTCGTGACGCGGGCGTCCGGGTTCACGCACGCCGAACTGGTGCCCGCCTCGATCGCGGCGGCCGGCGGCGACCCGGCGGGGTACGAGGTCGAGGACCTGGCCGGCGGCATGTTGCGTACGCGGTCGGGGGCGAGCATCTATCTCGAGGCCAGCTGGGCGTTGCACGCGCCGATCTCGGGCAACGAGATGGCGGTGACCCTGCACGGGACGAAGGGGGCCGCCACCCTCGTGATCAAGGACTACGCCCCCGCCGGCGTCCTGCAGATCTCGACGGACGTGGCCGGGACGCCTGCGGAGACCTTCCCCGTGGTCCCGCGTGGCGGCGGCCACTCCGACGTCGTCGAGAAGTTCGTGACGGCGGTGCGATCGGGCGAATGGGGGGCGCATCGCGGGGTCGAGGGCCTCCGGCGGTCGATCATCGTCGACGCGCTCTACCGGTCCGCGGAGAAGGACGAGGAAGTCGACGTCGCCGACGAAGGCGAGGCGTAGGCCGGTCGTGGGGCGCCTCTGGAAGGCGCCCCACGGGGGTCACAGGAGGCCGCGGCGGGTGAGGAGGGGAGTGATCTCCGGATCCCGGCCGCGGAAGTTGCGGAAGGCCGTGAGCGCGTCGACGCTGCCGCCCTTCGAGAGCAGCTCCCGCCGGAACGTGTCGCCGTTCTCACGCCGCAGGCCGCCGTTCTCCTTGAACCACTCCACCGTGTCGGCGTCGAGGACCTCGCTCCAGATGTAGGAGTAGTAGCCGGCGCTGTAGCCGCTCGCCCAGATGTGGGCGAAGTAGGTGCTCCGGTAGCGGGGCGGGACGGCCGCGAGGTCGACTCCGGCGCGCTTCAGCGCCTCCGCCTCGAACCGCTCCGCGTCGCCGTCCGCATAGTCCGTGTGCCACGCCCAGTCGAGCAGGGTGGCGGCCAGGTACTCGACGGTGGCGAACCCCTGGTTGAACTTCTGCGCCTCGAGCATGCGGTCCACGAGCTCCTGCGGCATCGGCTCGCCGGTCTCGTAGTGCTTCGCGTAGTTCGCCAGGATCTCCGGGTCGGTCGCCCACATCTCGTTGACCTGCGACGGGTACTCCACGAAGTCCCGCGGCACCGCCGTCCCCGAGAAGCGAGGAAAGCGGACGTCGGAGAACAGAGCGTGCAGGGCGTGCCCGAACTCGTGGAACATCGTGTTGACCTCGTCGAACGTCATCAGGGTCGGCTCGCCCTTGACGATGTTGAGGTTGTTGACGACGACCGGCCCGGTGCCGAGGAGGCTCGACTGCTTGACCAGGCTGTTCATCCACGCCCCGCCCCGCTTGGACGCCCGGGAGTGGAAGTCGCCGAGGAACAGGCCGAGCGGCGTGCCGTCCTCGTTGAAGACCTCGAAGACCCGGACGTCGGGGTGGTATCCGTGCAGATCGGTGCGCTCGGTGAAGGTGATGCCGTACAGGCGGGTCGCGGCGTGGAAGACGCCCTTCTCCAGGACGGTGTTCAGCTCGAAGTACGGCCGCATCCGGGCGCTGTCGATGTCGTAGCGCGCCTTCCTGACCTTCTCGGCGTAGAACTGCCAGTCCCACGGCTGTACGGCGTGTCCGGCGATCTCCTCGAGATCCGACTGCTCCTTGCGGGCGTTCGAGACGGCCGGGGGGACGAGCCGGTCGAGCATGTCCGTGACGGCCTGGGCGGTCTTGGCCGTCTGGTCGGCCAGGACGTACTCCGCGTGGTTCCGGTACCCGAGCAGGGTCGCCCGCTCCTGCCGCAGGGCGGCGATCTCGGTGATCAGCTCGGCGTTCGCGGCGCCGCGTCCGGTGGACGCCTCGTGGATCCGCTGCCGGAGCGCCCGGTCGGTCAGCTCAGTCAGGGACGGCTGGCTGGTCGGCAGCACGAGCGTCACCAGGTACCTGCCGTCGAGGCCGCGCTCCTTCGCGGTCTCCCGCAGCCCCTGAACCGCGTCGGCCGACAGCCCGTCGAGTTCGGAGACGTCGTCGACGATCACGGCCCGCGCGTTGGTGTCGGCGAGCAGGTTCTGCTGGAACGTCGTCGCCAGGGTGGAGAGCCGCTCGTTGATCCGCTTGAGGCGCTGCTGGTCCTCCTGGCCGAGGACGGCTCCCGCTCGCGTGAAGTCCGTGAGATAACGATCGAGCAGCCAGCGCTGCTCGTCGTCGGCCGCCTCGACCGCCTGGATGCGGGCGAAGAGCTTCGCGTCGAGGTGCACGGCGTCGGCGTGCGCGGCCAGCCTGGGCGTGACGTCCTTCTGGATCTCCTGGACGCCCGGGGTCGCGTCCGAGGACACCTGGTTGAAGAAGACCGTGGAGACCCGGTCGAGGAGGTCTCCTGAGCGCTCGAGGGCCTCGATGGTGTTCTCGAACGTGGGCGGCTCGGGATTGCCGGTGATCTCCTCGATCTCGGCGAGGTGCTCCGCCATGCCCTGCTCGAACGCCGGCGCGTAGTGCTCCTCCTCGATCTCCTGGAAGGGAGGCAACAGGTAGGGGAGCGGGCTGGGGCTCAGGAAGGGATTGGCGTCCGGCGTCATCGGCGACGACTCCTCACATGGTGCTGGCGTGTGGTCCCAGCCTCGCATACGTCAAGCTCACGCCGTGATCGCGGGACGCGCGGCAATCGTTTTGGTGATGGGTGCGAAGCTGGGCTATTCTTTCGGAGTCGCAAGCGGCCCAAGGGGTTCGCGAGCAGATGGGGTATGGGGTAATTGGCAGCCCGGCTGATTCTGGTTCAGCTAGTCTAGGTTCGAGTCCTGGTACCCCAGCTGGATCCCCCCGTATGGGATTCTGCTGGATAGATAGAAGTGCAGTGCGAAGGTCCCGTCGTCTAGTGGCCCAGGACGCCGCCCTCTCAAGGCGGTAGCGGCGGTTCGAATCCGCTCGGGACTACTCACTGCGCAAGGCTCCGTCGTCTAGTGGCCTAGGACGCCGCCCTCTCAAGGCGGTAGCGCCGGTTCGAATCCGGTCGGGGCTACAAACTCGGGTAGAACCCTCGGACACTTCGTCCGGGGGTTTTCGCCGTTTCTGGGCGCTTTCTCGATGCTCCTCCACGCTCTCTCGTTCTTCGCGATTGACTGGACAGCGACACTATCCAATAATTGGAGAGCGTAGCTATCCAATGGAGGTGCCCATGTACACGTTGCTGATGGACGGCCGGGAGGAACAGGTCGAGGGTCCGGTGGTTCCCCATGGTCGGCCGATCTTCGGATGGGAGCGCAAGCCGCACGGCTGGTGCCGGGGGGACGCGTGCATCCCGGCCTTCCGTGCGGCCGAGGCCGAGACGCCGGACGGCGTCGATCTCGCCGGGTTCGCCGGGCTGCTCGGCAGGGCGGCCGTCGTCGACCCGGACGAGCGCCTGATCGCGGTGGGCGACGCCCAGAGGCTCGGCCCGGACGAGGCGCCGGATTTCAGGCTCGACGGCTTCTCGCTCAGTGAGGCGCGAGGCAGCAAGATCGCGCTCGTCTTCTGGGCCTCCTGGTGCGGTTGCCGCTACGACCTGGCCGCGTGGGACGAGCTCCACGACGAGCTCTCGCCGTACGGGCTGACCGTGGTGAGCGTCTCCCTCGACCGGAATCCGGAGGACGCCCGGCCGTGGATCGAGGGCCTGAGGCATCCGTCGCTGGTCGACGCCGAGGGCTCGGTGGCGGAGCTCTACAACGTCGTCAACGTGCCGACCGTCGTCTGGGTCGACGAGGAGGGCCGGATCGCCCGGCCGCAGGACACCATGACCGCGACGGACACGTTCCGTGAGATGAACGGCCTGTCGTCCGAGGACGCCAAGAAGGCCCTGCGGAGGTGGGCCATCGACGGGGAGTCCGGCCTGACGCGGGAGGCCGTACGGGAGCATCTGCGGATCCCGACGGAGGAGGAGCGCCGCGCGCGGCTGCACGCGCGCCTGGCCGCCTGGCTGTTCCGCCGTGGACGTACGGCTCCCGCGGGGGGACATGCCCGCCTGGCGGCGGAGCTCGCCCCGCACGATGTGGCCGTACGACGAAGCCTGATGCCGCTGAGCGGCGTCGACCCCTTCGGCGACGAGTACTTCAGGCTCAGAGACGAACTGGAGGCCGGAGGCGTCCCCCTCTACCGCCCGCTGCCGGACTGGTCGAGAGGGCGGCAGGCCGCGCAGGCCGGCGCCTGACGGAACCTCCCGCGCGAGATTGCGTTCAACGCCATCTGGGTTCCAAAATCAGACTCATGACGACGACCATCAACTCGCGCACGCACTCCTGGGTTCCGCCGACGCCGCCCACCGGAGAGCTCAGCGGGCTGGACTTCCTCCGCGCGCTGATCGACGGCGAGATCCCGCCCCCGCCGATCGCCGGCACCCTCGGCTTCACCCTGGTTCACGTCGAGCCGGGCAAGGCGATCTTCGAAGGGGAGCCCGGTGAACACCTCTACAACCCGCTGGGCTCGATCCACGGCGGCTACTACGCCACCCTGCTCGACTCGGCTCTCGGCTGCGCGGTGATGACCCGCCTGACGGCGGGGTTCGGCTACACCACCACGCAGCTGGGGGTCCACATGACCCGGCCGGCGTTCGCCCACACCGGAATCCTCCGCTGTGAGGCGAACACCGTGCACGTCGGACGGACGACCGCCACCGCGGAGGCGCGGCTCGTGGGCGTGAACGACGGCAAGCTCTACGCCCACGGCACGACGGCCTGCGCTATCTTCCCGATCGCGCCTTGAACAGGGCGCGCTTGGCGGCCTTGCCCACCTGCGGATCCGGGTGGGCGTCGCCCACGGCCTCCAGCAGTTCCTCCAGGTGCGGGTGACGGACCTTCCAGATCACGTCGAGCAGCCCGATGATCGTCTCCGCCGGGCCGATGTCGTGCAGGCTGCTCACGAACTCGCTGCGGCCGAGACCCGCCGAGATCGTCCACATGTCGAGGATCAGCCAGTGCGTGTCCGCCTGGGTGGGCTCCAGGGCGTCCTCGGCGTCGAGCTGGGCGAGGTGGGTCGCGGCGTACGGCCGGAGCGAGGGCTCCTCGAGCGCCTCACGCCAGGCCGGGACGGCCGCATCGCCGAGGGAGCCCACCAGGCTGGCGGCCTGGACCCGGATGAGGGCGTCGGCCTCGTCCTCCGCGGCGGCCTCGAGGAGCTCGGCGGCCGCGCGGCCGGGGTCGCGCAGGGCCATCCAGGCGGCGAACTCGGCGTCGGCCTCGTCCTCCGGCAGGTCGGCGCTGAACGACAGCAGATCGAGTGCCGTCATCGCGTCGATCGCCGGACGGGCGTCCACCTCGATGTCCGCCTCGTCGATCATGTGGACGACGCCCTCGGTGCCGAGCGGCGTCAGCCTGACGTCGCCGTCCTCGACGGTGACCATTCCATAGCCGGTGAGCCAGGCGACGACCGGGGCGAGCGGGTCGACCGCGGCGGCCCAGGCGTCCGCGCCGAGATCGTCGTACTCCGCGGTCGCCTCGGCCAGTTCGCCGCGCAGCTCGTCGAGTGAACGGCTGCCGCCGTTGAGCAGGACCCTGATCAGCAGCGCCCGGGTGAGCCCGGAAAGCGCCAGCGTGAGGTCGTCGTCATCGAGCTCGGGGTCGCCGTAGTCGATCGAGTGGAGGCCCAGCATCCAGACGTCCAGGGCGTCCTCGTCGTCCTCGAACGGCCAGGCCGCGGTGTCGGAGTCGACGCTCACGGTGTCGTCGCCGTCGGGAGCGAGGAACTCCAGGTCGATGGCGAGGTTCCAGATGTTCCAGAGGGCCTGCGGCTCGGACAGGCCGAGCGCCTTGACGGCGTCGCGGACCTCCTCGTCGCTGAGCAGGTTCTCCTCGCCCACCTTGCGGCCCGTGCCGACCCACAGCGCCAGATCGCGCGCCTGGCCGACGAGCGTGACCCCGCGGGCGGCCGCGGCGAGCTCGGAGTCCGGCCGCAGCCGGATGGTGGGAAGGTCGGAGATCTCGTCGGCGAACGGCTCGAAGTCGCCGAGGCTCTCGTCCTCGTCGAGCTCGTCCTCCTCCTCGTCCCAGTCGCGCTCGGCGAGCGCGTCCTCCATCGCGTCGACGAAGTCGTCCTCGAGTTCGTCGAGCTCCTCCAGGAGGCCCTCGAGCGGGTCGGAGCCGGCCGACAGGCGGCCGGTCGAGGACAAGAAGGTCAGGTACGCCCGGAGTGCGGGCACCATGCCGTCCGCGGCGGCGTCGGGATCCTCGACCGCCTGGGGCATCCGCTCCAGAAGCAGGCCGCGCAGATCCTGCCGCTTCCACAGCCCGACGTCGCCCTTGACGTCCAGGCGGTGCCACAACGCTGCCGGGCCAACGAGGTCAGGGTCGCTGTCCGGTGCGTTGGCCGGCGCCCAGAGGATGAATTCTTGGAGCAGGGGACGCAGTTCAGCGGCGGCTGCCTCGATGCGATCTGTCACCCCGCCAGCCTAGGGCCAACGGCCCCAGCTCTCTAATCAGTTGGCCCGCCGCATCGCCTCGGTGATCCTCTCGGCCGCGGCCACGACGGGGGCGGCGTGCATGCGGCCCGGCGTGCGGGTGAGGCGCTCGATCGGCCCCGAGACCGACACGGCCGCGATCACCTTGCCGCCGGTGCCGCGGATGGGGGCGGAGACGCTGGCCACGCCCTGCTCGCGCTCGCCGACGCTGTGGGCCCAGCCCCGCCTGCGCACGCTCGCGAGGGTGGCGGCGGTGAACTTCGCTCCGCGCAGCCCGCGGTGCAGCCGGTCGGGCTCCTCCCAGGCGAGCAGTATCTGCGCCGCGGACCCGGCGGTCATCGGGAGCGCGGACCCGACGGGAACCGTGTCCCGCAGGCCGCTCGCCCGCTCGGCGGCGGCGACGCAGACGCGCTCGTCGCCCTGGCGGCGGTAGAGCTGGGCGCTCTCCCCGGTGAGGTCGCGGAGGTGGATCAGGACGGGTCCTGCGACCGCGAGCAGCCGGTCCTCGCCCGCGGCGGTGGACAACTCCGACAACCGCGGTCCCAGCACGAACCGCCCCTGAGTGTCGCGGGAGACGATGCGATGGTGTTCGAGTGCCACCGCGAGCCGGTGAGCCGTGGGCCTGGCCAGGCCGGTCGCCTGGACGAGTTGTGCGAGGGAAGCGGGGCCCGCCTCCAGCGCGTTGAGTACCAGAACCGCCTTGTCGAGTACTCCGACCCCGCTAGAGTTGTCCATACCCCGATACTGCCGTCTCGGTATCCGAGATGCAAACCCAATCTTGGGGTGCAGCGGGTACAGTGTCCATATCCCGATATTTCCGTCTCATCATCAGAGATTTCGGGGTTGAGCGCAAGGAGGCGATCACAATCATGGGCCGCACACTGGCTGAGAAAGTCTGGGAGAAGCATGTCGTCCGCCGTGCAGAAGGCGAGCCCGACCTGCTCTACATCGACCTGCACCTCGTCCACGAGGTGACCAGCCCGCAGGCCTTCGACGGTCTGCGTCTCAGCGGCCGGACGGTGCGCCGTCCCGACCTCACGATCGCCACCGAGGACCACAACGTCCCGACCGTGCTCGGCCCCATCGCCGACGTGGTCTCCCGCACCCAGGTCGAGACCCTGCGCAAGAACACCGCCGAGTTCGGCATCCGCCTCCACCCCATGGGGGACGCGGGGCAGGGCGTCGTGCACATCATCGGCCCGCAGTTCGGCCTCACGCAGCCCGGCATGACGGTCGTCTGCGGCGACTCCCACACCTCCACGCACGGCGCGTTCGGGGCGCTGGCCTTCGGCATCGGCACCTCCGAGGTGGAGCACGTGCTGGCCACCCAGACCCTGCCCGCCTACCGTCCCAAGACGATGGCGATCGAGGTCTCCGGCGAGTTGCCGGTCGGCGTGACGGCCAAGGACCTGATCCTCGCCATCATCGCCCAGATCGGCACGGGCGGCGGCCAGGGCTACATCGTCGAGTACCGCGGCGAGGCCGTGCGCAGGCTCTCGATGGAGGGCCGAATGACGGTCTGCAACATGTCGATCGAGGCCGGGGCCAGGGCCGGGATGATCGCGCCGGACGAGACGACGTTCGAGTACCTGCGCGGACGCCCCCACGCCCCCACGGGGGCGGCGTGGGACGAGGCCGTCGAGTACTGGAAGAGCCTGCGCACCGACGACGACGCCGAGTTCGACAAGGTCGTGCACATCGACGCCTCGACGCTGACGCCCTTCGTCACGTGGGGGACCAACCCGGGCCAGGGAGCTCCGATCGGCTCCGCCGTACCCTCGCCCGAGGATTTCACGGACCCGGTCCAGCGGTCCGCCGCGGAGCGGGCGCTCGAGTACATGGGGCTGGCCGCCGGGACGCGGCTCCGGGACGTCGAGGTCGACACCGTCTTCGTCGGGTCCTGCACCAACGGCAGGATCGAGGACCTGCGGGCCGCGGCCGACATCCTGCGCGGCCGTACGGTGGTGACCCGCACGCTGATCGTCCCGGGCTCGATGCAGGTGAAGAGGGCCGCCGAGGAGGAAGGCCTGCACGAGGTGTTCAAGGCCGCCGGCGCCGAGTGGCGTGAGGCCGGCTGCTCGATGTGCCTCGGCATGAACCCCGACACGCTCAAGCCGGGGGAGCGCAGCGCCTCGACCTCCAACCGCAACTTCGAGGGTCGCCAGGGCAAGGGCGGACGCACCCACCTGGTGTCGCCGCAGGTCGCCGCCGCGACCGCCGTCACCGGCAGGCTCACCGCCCCCGCCGACCTCTGACCAGGCCCGTTTCCAGGAGAGACCACCTATGGACGCCTTCACCACTCACACCGGCCGGGCCGTGCCGCTGCGCCGCAGCAACGTCGACACCGACCAGATCATCCCGGCCGTCTGGCTCAAGCAGGTCAGCCGTACCGGCTTCGAGAACGGCCTGTTCTCCGCCTGGCGTGAGGACCCGGCCTTCGTTCTGAACGACCCCGCGTACGAGGGCGCCTCGATCCTCGTCTCCGGCCCCGACTTCGGCACCGGCTCCTCGCGCGAGCACGCCGTCTGGGCGCTCCAGCAGTACGGCTTCCGCGTCGTCATCGCCGCGAGGTTCGGCGACATCTTCAGGAACAACTCCACGAAGATGGGCCTGCTGCCGGTCGTCCTCCCCGCCGACGTCGTCGAGCGCATCCAGGCCGCGGTCGAGGCGGACCCGGCCGCCGAGGTGACCGTGGACCTCGTCGAGCGGCAGGTACGGCTCGGCGACCTGGTGGCGGATTTCGAGATCGACGACTACACGCGCTGGCGCCTGACGGAGGGGCTCGACGACATCGGGCTCACCCTGCGTCACAAGGACGACATCGCGGAGTACGAGAGCGGCCGCCAGGGGTGGCTGCCGACCACCGTCTGAACGATCTTCAGGCCGCATATTGCCTGCTGGCACGGCGACTGCGTGATGCGCGGCGCCGTGCCGGCGGGTTAGCCTTACCACAGGAGAAGCGGAGCGCCGACTGGACGGTGCTCGCCATCTGTGACGTGGCATATCGGGACATAGCCCATGCGGCCCGCCCGGCCGGACGCCTTCATCGCCTGTCTGGACGGCGCATTCGACACGCCGAGCAGGCGAAACATGCCCCCCGGTGATTGAGTCCCGCGCCCTCGTCCCCTAATTTCAAGCGCGTAAGGGGGAGGAAACCAATGAACAAAAAAGAACTCGTCGACGCGATCATCGACCGTGTAGGTGACCGGAAGACGGCCACGGAGGCCGTCAACGCGGTGCTCGAGGCGATCCAGCAGGCCGTCGCAAGTGGTGACAAGGTTTCGATCACCGGCTTCGGCGCTTTTGAGATGGTGCACAAGCCCGCCCGCACGGCGCGCAACCCTTCGACCGGCGACCCGATCAAGGTGGCGGAGAGCTGGGCGCCGAAGTTCCGCCCGGGAGCGGACTTCCGCGACCAGGTCAACGCCGGCGGCAAGGCGTCCGCGAAGAAGAGGTAGCCCGGCGGCATCACATTCAGAGCCATGAAACGGCGTCCGGCCATTCCGGGCGCCGTTTCATTTTCCGCCGCCCGGGCTTCGTTGCCCGGCTTCGTCGTCGGCTGTTGCCGGCTGTCGTCTGCGGGCTCAGGCCGAATCAGGGCCGGGCTGAGGGAGCGGAAACGTGGAGAGCGTCACGTAGGTGATCCGCTCGCCGGTCATGATGATGTTGACCCGCTGCCCGGACCGCAGGTGCCGCAACGGCCCGGCGTCGAACGCGTCGGCGTCGAACGGGATCTCCGTTCCGTCGTCGAGGAAAACCGATCCCGAGCGGGTGGCGCCGTCGAAGGTCTTCACTGTGGCCTGCACATGATCAGACTACTCACGATGCCTCGCCTGTCAGCACGGCTCGGTCAGGAGGCCTCGTCCTCGGCCTTGTCTTCGTAGCCGGACGGGGGGCCGTATGACGCGAGGCCCCGGACGATGATGTCGAGGCCCAGCTCGAACCGGTAGTCGTTGGTCTCGCCCACCATCAGGTCGGATAGGGCGACCAGGTTCGGGAAACGGTCAGGCGGCAGCGAGGCGAAGTAGTTCTCCAGCTGGGCGCCGATCACGGTCCACGAGGAGTCCTTCATGCGCTCCTTCCACATGCTCTCCTCGAGGGTGAAGCCCTCCATGTACGTCGAGAGCAGGTCGCCCGCGATCGCCGTCACCCGGTCGGGTAGACCGCCCGCCCGCAGGATGGCGAAGAGCCTCTCCACGTGGGGGAGCAACTCCGCGGTGAACGGGACGTGCTGCATCGAGATCCTGGCCATGTCGCGGTGGCGCAGCAGGCGCTGACGGCCGTCCCGCGCGAAGTCCTTGATCTGTTCCTGCCACGTCTCCGGATCGGGCTCCGGCAACTGCACGTCGTCGAACAGCCGGTTGTACATCAGCTGGAGCAGCTCGTCCTTGTCGTCGACGTGCACGTACAGCGCCGACACGGCGACGCCGAGCTCCGCCGCCACCTGGCGCATGCTCAGCTTGTCGTAACCGTCTCTGTCGAGGACGACGAACGCGGCTTCGACGATCCGCTCCCTGGTGAGAGGGATCCTGGCCGGAGCCTGGCGTCTGCGCGGACGCTCCCACGGCGCTGTGGGCACGTCGTCCTGCTGGCTCATGAGGTCCTCCCGCTGTCGCGCCCATCGTATGGAACGGCGCTCGGCGTCGGCGAACAGCGACCCCTTTTGCGATATATCTTGTCTTGCTCTGTCTTGAGATATATCGTGAGAACGCCGAACTTGTAAATGAGCACTGTTCGATAGTAGAACGGTGCTCAGTAACTTGTGAACACTGTTCTCCCACGCACTCAGGAGGAGTGATGGTCAATTCCGCCGACGTGAAGGCCTCCGCGGCCCCGGCCGGTGAGGCCACGCCGTACAGGTGGCGCTGGGTGGCCCTGTTCGTGATCCTGGCCGCGGAGGTCATGGACCTGCTCGACGCCATGGTCACCAACATCGCCGCGCCCACCATGCGCGCCGACCTCGGCGGCACACCCGCGACGATCCAGTGGCTGGGTGCCGCGTACACGTTGTCGATGGCCGTGGGCCTGATCACCGGAGGCCGACTGGGCGACATCTTCGGGCGCAAACGGATGTTCCTGATCGGCGCCGCCGGATTCACCTTGGGATCACTGGCCTGCGCCGTCGCGCAGTCGCCCGAGATGCTGATCGGCGCCCGTGTCATGCAGGGCGTGTTCGGCGCGGTGATGCTTCCCCAGGGTCTGGGGATGATCAAGGAGATGTTCCCGCCGAAGGAGATGCAGGCCGCCTTCGGGATGTTCGGCCCGATCATGGGTCTTTCCGCCGTCGGCGGTCCGATCCTGGCGGGCTGGCTGGTCGAGGCCGACTACTTCGGCACCGGCTGGCGCATGATCTTCCTCATCAACCTGCCCCTCGGCGCCGCCGCGTTGCTCGCCGGGGCGCGGTTCCTCCCCGAGTCGCGTTCGCCGCATCCCCTCAGGCTCGACTTCCCCGGAATCATCCTCGCCTCGCTCGGCGGATTCCTGGTGATCTACCCGCTGGTCCAGGGGCGCGAGAACGACTGGCCCGCGTGGACGTTCGTCATGCTCGCCGCCTCGGCCGTCGTCTTCGCGGCGTTCGGCTGGTTCGAGTCGCGCAGGAGCCGTCAGGGCGGCGACCCGCTGATCGTCCCCAGTCTGTTCCGCAAGCGGGCCTTCACGGGCGGCCTGCTCACGGGCGCCGTCTTCTTCTCGGGCATGGCCGGCTTCATGCTGGTCTTCAACCTCTACACCCAGATCGGGCTGGGCTACTCCTCCCTGAAGGCCGGTCTCACGATGGTGCCCTGGTCGGCAGGCATGATCGTCGGCTTCGGTATCGCCCAGGCCGTACAGAGGTTCGGGCGCAAGGTGCTGCACGGAGGCACCTTGATCATGACTGTCGGCGTGCTCGCCGTGCTGTTCACCGTGAGCTCCGCCGGGCTCGGGGTCACCCCGTGGCAGCTCGTGCCGGCTCTGGTCGTGAGCGGCGTGGGAATGGGCCTGCTGATGGCCCCCTTCTTCGACATCGTCCTCGCGGGAGTCGAGCAGCACGAGACCGGGTCGGCGTCCGGCACGCTCACGGCCGTCCAGCAGTTGGGCAACGCCTTCGGTGTGGCGCTGCTCGGCACGATCTTCTTCGACCTGCTGGGCTCCGTTCCCAGCGGCGCGACGTTCGACCACGCCATGAAGATCACGTTGTGGGTGGTGGCGGGAATGCTCGTCGTGACGTACGCGGTGGCCTTCCTCCTCCCCAAGCAGGCCAGAGAGGAACCCACCCCATCCCTGGACTGACCGTTGGGGTGATCATGCACAGGTTCGTGGTGAGGCCGCCCCACCTGCCAAGCCCCCGCGCGTGATCATGCACAGGTTCGCGCGCGGCGGTCTCGACCTGCGGATCCTTCGTTCGTGATCATGCACGGATTCGCTGGCGGGTGGGCCTGCCTGGCAAGTCGTCGAGCGTGATCATGCAGAGAGGTCTCTCGCGTGATCGCGCTCACGGCGTCGGTCGATGTACGGCATGCTCGCCGCCTATGGCTCGACATGCGAATGTGTGCATGATCACGTCGGATGTTTCTGCTGGTCGACCCCATTGATCGCGAACCTGTGCATGATCACGAATAAAGACGGGCCAGGCCAGGTCGGCGATCCACGAATGCGTGCATGATCACGCCAGAGGGGTTGGCTGGTCGGGGGGCCGCACCGCGAACCTATGCATGATCACGGCAAGGTCGGGAGGGGAGGAGGTCAGGAGGGGAGGATGTGGGGGGCGATCCGGGCGGTGGCGGGGCCCAGGCCGAGGGCCTCGGCCTCCTTGAGATCCTCGACCGTGTCGACGTCCGTCCGTACCGAGGGGATCGCCTCCAGCGTCAGCTCCTTCGCCCCGCCCGACAGATGCCTGGCTCTCGACTCGCCCCCGAACCGCGGCTGGAACGCGATCCCCGGCCGCACGCCGTAGAAGGTGGTCCCCACCTCGGCGGCGTCCGGCACAAAGGACTCGTCGAACTCCAGCGCCGCCGTCAGCACCTTCTCCAGCTCCAGCGGGCGCAACGCCGGCAGATCCGCCTGAAGGGCGCCCACGGCGTCGCCCGCCGCCAGCCGTACCGCTTCCGCCGCGCCCACGCGTAACGCGGCGTTGAGGCCCCTGTCCGGGTCGTCCACCACATGCGCGCCGAGCGCGGCGAGCCGTTCCGCAGGCACCGGGTCGGCGGTCACCACCACGACGCGCGCCACGCGGCGACACGCCAGCGCGGCCGCCACCGTGTCGCTCGCGACGGCCACGGCCAGATCGGCCCGGTACGGCCCGGCCGCTCCGGCCAGCCGGGTCTTGGCCCGGATGAGAGTCTTGACCGGCACCACGATGGACCATCGAGCGAGCTGCATAACCTTAAGCATCCCGCCTCGACATTCCGGCGACGCAGCCGGGAGACTTGAGCCGCGCGCGGTGACTTGGAGACCAGGTGCCCCGGTGCGCGACGCGACACACGTTGATTCAGCGGCCGCTGGAACGCGGCCGTGAAGGAGGAGAAGTGAGCCAGCCCAGCGAGCCCACCGGTGAGGTGGAGCAGTCGCCGTCCGGCGAGGCTCGGACACCCGCTTCGAGGCGCAGCTCACGCCCGCCGCGTTTCTGGGAGTTCCTCGCCGTCCTGATCGTGAAGCCGCTGTCGCTGCTGTTCGTCCGGCGGAGATGGCGTGGGGGAGAGAACATCCCGCGCAAGGGCGGCCTGATCATCGCGGCCAACCACCTGTCCTGGTCGGACCCGGTGCTGCTCTCGCACTACCTGTACAACACCGGCCGCTGGCCGATCATTTTGGCCAAGTCGGGGATCTTCAAGGTCCCGTTCCTCGGTCACGCGGTCTCCCAGCTGCGGGCCATCCCGGTCCACCGCGGTAGCACCGAGGCGACGCAGTCGCTCAAGACCGCCGAGGAGCGGCTCAGGGCGGGCGGCTGCATCCTGTTCTACCCGGAGGGCACGATCACCCGCGACCCCGACATGTGGCCGATGGCGTCCAAGACGGGCGCGGCCCGGCTCGCCCTCGCGACGGGTGTGCCGGTGGTCCCGATCGCACACTGGGGCGCCCAGGAGCTCCTGCCGTACGGCGAGAAGAAGCCCCGGCTGTTCCCCCGTAAGACGTTCCACGTGGTCGCCGGACCGCCCGTTGACCTGTCGAAGTACGCCGGCCAGCCGCTGCGCGGATCGGTCCTGCGTGACGCGACGGCCGACATCATGGCGGCGGTCACCGGCCTGCTCGCCGAGATCCGGGATGAGAAGGCGCCCGAAGTCCCGTATGACCCGAAAACCGCTGCGCAGGACTGAGCACGACGTACGGTAGGGAATGGCACGTGACCGCGAGCCTGGGCGATGAGGAGTGGTGAGCGACCCGTGAGTAAAGCGGTCGTCTTCGGTACGGGCTCGTGGGGCACCACGTTCGCGATGATCCTCGCTGAGGCGGGCACCGACACGACGTTGTGGGGCAGGCGGGCGGAGGTCGTCGACGCGATCAACGACCGGCACGAGAACCCCGAATACCTTCCCGGCGTGAAGCTGCCCGAGGCGCTGACGGCCACGACCGATCCCGTCGCCGCCATGGTCGGGGCGGACTTCGTCGTCCTCGCCGTCCCGGCGCAGACGTTGCGCGGCAACCTCGCCGAGTGGAAGGACGCCATCCCGCCAGGCGCCGTGCTGGTCAGCCTGATGAAGGGCGTCGAGCTCGGCACCGGCAAGCGGATGAGCGAGGTCATCTGCGAGGTGGCCGAGGTGCCGGAGAGCCGCGTGGCGGTGGTCTCCGGGCCCAACCTGGTCCCCGAGCTGGCTCGCCGGCAGCCGGCCGCGGCCGTCGTCGCCTGCACGGACGACGAGGTGGCGAGCAGGCTCCAGGACGCCTGCCACCTGCCGTGGTTCCGTACGTACACGAACGCCGACGTCGTCGGAGTCGAGCTCGGCGGCGCGGTCAAGAACGTCATCGCGCTGGCCGTGGGCGTCGCGGCGGGCATGGGCCTCGGTGACAACATCCGGGCCACGCTGATCACCCGCGGGCTCGCCGAGATCGCCCGGCTGGGCGCGGCCCTGGGCGCCGACCAGCACACGTTCGCCGGCCTCGCCGGGATGGGCGACCTGATCGCGACGTGCACGTCGCCCCTGTCCAGGAACCGCACCTTCGGGGAGAACCTCGGCCGCGGCATGACCCTGGCCGAGGTCGTGGCCGCGACCAAGCAGACGGCCGAGGGGGTCAAGTCCTGCGAGTCCGTTCTCGAGCTGGCCAGGAAACATGACGTGGAGATGCCCATCACCGAGGTGGTGGTGGGGGTGGTCCACGACGGTCTGTCGCCCAGTGAGGCCGCGCTCCTGTTGATGAACCGGACTCCCAAACCGGAGCGATACGGTCTGTGAACCCCATGAGGCGATCGCGGAAGCGGCCCGGGGAGAACACCCGGGCCGTTCATCTGCCCTCGCCTCCGCTGCCCCGGCAGGTCCCGATCGGCCTTCCCGTGTGGCGGACCGCCGCGTGGGAGTTCGAGTCGTCCGGTGAGTACGGCGACGTGCTTGCGGGACGCATGCCGGGCTTCGCCTACAGCCGGATCGACAACCCGACCGTCGCCGCCTTCGCCGCCGGGGTGGCCGCCATCGAGGGCGCGGCCGCGCCCGACGACGTGTCGGGTGAGGCGTTCCCCTCGGGGATGGCCGCGATCAACACGGTCTTCCTGACCTTCCTGCGCGCTGGGGCGCACATCGTCGCGCCCGCTCCCGTCCACGGCGGGACGTACGCGCTGCTGATCGACGTGTTGTCCCGCTTCGGGGTGACCGTGGACTTCGTCGACTACTCCGACCTGCGCCGGGTCCACGCCGCGATGCGGTCCACGACGAAGATCGTGTACGCCGAGGCGCTGGCGCACCCGACGATGATGGTGGCCGACATCCGGGGTCTCTACCGGATAGCCCGTGAGGCGGGGGCCCTGCTCGTCGTCGACTCCTCCACCGCCACCCCAGTCGTGTGCCGCCCGCTCGAACACGGCGCCGACCTGGTCGTCCATTCGGCCACCAAGTACCTCGGCGGCCACGACGACAGCACCGGGGGAGTGGTGGTGGGCAGGCACGACCTGATGTCCCAGATCAGGGAGGTCAGGGTGGCCACGGGCGGCGCGCTCTCGCCGGACGACGCCTTCCTCCTGCACCGGGGGCTCGAGACGCTGACGCTGCGCGTGCGGCGGATGTGCGCGACGGCGATGGAGGTCGCCGCCGCCGTGGCCAAGCACCCGGCCGTGCGCAGGGTCGACTATCCCGGCCTGCCGGGGCACCCGGCCCACCAGCTCGCCCGGCTCGTCTTCGACTCCGGTCCCGAGGGCACCAGGTTCGGCGCGTGCCTGACCGTGATCCCGCACGGGGGGTATGCGGCGGGCATGACCCTGGCGGACGGCCTGCGACTCGCCGGCATCGCCTCGTCCGTCGGCGGCACCCACACCAAGGTGACGCATCTCGCTTCAGTGGCGCGTTCCGACGAGGCGCTTTCCGGCGTCGACGCGGGAGCCGTGCGCTTCTCCATCGGGCTCGAGGACGCCGAAGACCTCATCATGGACGTCACCCAGGCGCTCGACACTCTGCGTTCGACCAGTACGGCGCGCGGCTGACAAGCCGTTTTGCCTCCCAGACGCGGTAGATTCGGGCATCATGAACGAGGTTCGCGAATCACGGTCGCGTATACGTGTGGCGGTCGTCTTCGGAGGGCGCAACTCCGAGCACGCCGTCTCCCTTATGGGCGCCGGGAGCGTGCTTGAGGCGATCGACCGCTCAAAGTACGAGGTGTTCCCCATCGGCATCGCCCAGGACGGGCGCTGGGTGCTGGTCTCCGGCAGCCAGAGTTACGCGATCGAGGCGGGCCGCCTGCCCTCTGTCGAGGAGTCCGGCACGGCTCTGGCCCTGCCGTCCGAGTCGGGCTCGCTGGTCGCCCTCGAACCCGGGCAGATCCCGAGGTCCCTCGGTGAGGTCGACGTCGTGTTCCCCGTCATGCACGGCCCCTTCGGCGAGGACGGCACGATCCAGGGGTTGCTGGAGATGGCCGGGGTGCGGTACGTGGGGTCCGGGGTGCTGGCCAGCGCCGTCGGCATGGACAAGGCGTACATGAAGCTCGTTCTGCGGGCGGCCGGGTTGCCGGTGGGGCCGTTCGTCACCGTCACCGACCGCGCCTGGCGCACCGACCGCGCGAGCGTCCTCAAGGAGGTCGAGGAGCTCGGCTGGCCGGTGTTCGTGAAACCCGCCCGCGCGGGATCGTCTCAGGGCATCTCCAAGGCCCACGACGTCGAGTCCCTCGAGGCGGCCGTCGAGTTCGCCCGCGCCCACGACCCCAAGGTGCTCGTCGAGGCCGCGATCGTCGGCAGGGAGATCGAGTGCGCCGTGCTCGAGTCGCTCGGCGACGCTCCCGCCCAGGCGAGCATGCCCGGCGAGGTGCTGGTCAGGGGCGAGCACGAGTTCTTCGACTTCGAGGCCAAGTACTACCCCGACCAGATGGCGCTCGACGTGCCCGCGGACATCCCCGCGGAGGCGATCGAGGCGCTGCGCGGCATGGCCGTACAGGCCTTCGAGGCGCTGGGCTGCGAGGGGCTGTCCCGGGTCGACTTCTTCTACACGCCGTCGGGCGAGCTCGTGCTGAACGAGATCAACACCATGCCCGGCTTCACGTCCCTCTCGGTGGCTCCGCAGTTGTGGGCCGCCAGCGGGCTGTCGTACGCCGATCTCGTCGACCGGCTGATCCAGCTCGCCTACACCAGGCCGACGGGACTGCGCTAGATCACTGCGGAACGGCGGCCTTGATGGGCCCGGCGAGATCGACCTGGATGGCGGCAGGAGCGTGCTCGGGGGAGATCGTCAACTCGACGTACGCCTCGCGGTTGACGGCGGTGTACAGCGCGGGCCGCTGCGGATCGTTGAACCAGCCGACGCCGTCGACGTCCGAGACCTCGGCGGTGGGGTCCATCGCGGCCGGCCGTTCGACGCCGCAGCGCAGAGCGATCTCGCCTTCGCCCCAGACGGCCACGTACGGCGAGGCGGGCTCGGACGCGACGCGGTCGAGCCCGTCGAGCGTGCGGGGGAGCGCGCCGGCGAGTTTCTCGCACGCGGCCGCGGCCACGCCCGTGGGAGTGGGCGGGTCGACGCGCACGACGCCGGAACATCCGGCCAGGACGGTCAGGACCGCGATGGCGGCCGCCGCTCCGGCGGGCAGGGCTGTTCTGGGCATGGTCTTCCAGATCGGCTGTCCGGCGGCGGTCGGCGCCCGCCGTCCCGGACTAGATGTGGACTATCGGACACGTAAGCGTACGCGTGATGCCCCGCACCGCCTGAATCTGGGCCACCACGAGCTTGCCGAGTTCGTCCACGTTGCGGGCCTCGGCCCGGACGATCACGTCATAGGGGCCGGTGACATCCTCGGCCTGTGTGACGCCCGTGATCGACGCGATCTGCCCGGCCACATCGGCGGCCTTGCCGACCTCGGTCTGGATAAGGATGTAGGCCTGCACCATCACGTCCTCCGGATAGAGATCAGTGCCGGAGCGTAACCGTACCTCGAATGCACAAGGGGTGTGTCATCAGAGTCGGAGATCTTGGTGAATTCGGTGTGATCAGGCGGATTTCGGGACGCCTACCCCAGGGGTCAGGGGTGATCCTGGGTCCCGGCGACGACGCCGCGATCCTGGAAGCACCTGATGGACGGGTCGTGGTGAGTACCGATCTCCTGATCGAGGGTAGGCACTTTCGCCGCGATTGGTCCAGTGGGTATGACATAGGCAGAAAAGCCGCAGCACAGAATCTTTCCGACATTGTTGCCATGGGGGCCGCCCCCACGGCGATCGTGGTCGGCCTCGGATTGCCCGGTGAGGCGTCGGCCGAGTGGCTCGACGCCCTGACCGACGGATTCAGGGACGAATGCGCCCTGGTCGGCGCCACGGTCGCCGGCGGTGACATCGCGCGCTCGGACGTCGTGGTGATCGGGGTGACCGCGCTCGGTGATCTCGGCGGGCGGCGGCCGGTGACCAGGTCGGGCGCGCGCCCCGGCGACGTGGTCGCCGTGGCCGGCCGGCTCGGATACGCCGCCGCCGGCCTCGCCTTCCTCTCGGCGCGGCGGGAAGCCGCGGAGGCGGGGACGCCGGACCTCGCCGAGGAGTTCGTCGACGCCCACCGCAGGCCGGAGCCGCCGTACGCGTGCGGGCCGGAGGCGGCCGGGCTCGGCGCCACGGCCATGCTCGACGTCAGCGACGGGTTGTTGCAGGATGCCGGCCACATCGCGGCCGCCAGCGGGGTGCGGATCGTCCTCGACCCCGAGGCGCTGCCCGTGCCCGAGGCGATGGCCAGGCTCGCCGGTGAACTGGGTGCGGACCCGCTGAACTGGGTCCTCACGGGCGGCGAGGACCACGCGCTCGCCGCGACCTTCCCCCCGGACGTCTCGCTGCCGCCTTCCTGGCGTGTCATCGGGCAGGTCTCCGAGGCGGCGGGAGAGGCGAAGGCCGAGGTCACCGGGCGTGCCGAGACCTCAGGTGGCTGGGATCACTTCCGAGAATGAGGGGAATTTTGTGACAACGAATAATTGGCTCTGTTATTAAGTAAGGCGGTACCAACAGGAAAGGACCCTCATGGGCCGCCACGCGGCAGAACATCCGGCTGGAACGGGACAACCGCATCTCCCGGACGAAGGGGCGAACACGGCCGTCCGGTCCGGCGATCTGGCGGAGCGGCGGCAGGAGGGTCACGACACTCACCGGAGCGGGTTCCTCGGCTCCGGGCTGAGCAGCGGCTCCGGATCCGGCGACGACTCCTCGAAGGGGCTGCGCAGGCTGGCGCTCGTGTCGGGCGTCTCGGTCGTGCTTACCCTGGGTCTGATCATCGGCGGCGTGCAGGTGCTGTCCGGGCGCACCGAGCTCACCGTCCAGGCGTCGGACTCGAGTTGCGCCGCACCTGGGCAGTGCGACACCGAGCAGACGGCGGACAGCGCCCCCACCGAGGACGACCCGGCCGGAGACGGTCCGGCGTCCTCCGCACCCACGGCGTCGGCGGGACGGACGCCGGTCGGCTCACGCAGCGCCACGCCCGGCACCACGCCCAGCGTCACGGCGGGCACGACCGCCCCGGCCACTCCGGGCACCACCCCGGCCGGGGCGCCGGCCGGCTCGCCCACCCGTGACGTCACGCAGTCGCCCGTGACGACGCCGAGCGCCTCCACGCCGGTCGACGCCGCACCTCCTCCCGCTCCGCCTTCGGGCGACGGGGGGTCCGAGCCCGAGGCCACCCAGCCGGCCGCCTCGGACCGGGTACGGGTGAGCGTCCGCCTCGACTGGCAGGCCGGAGGCTGGTACGGCGCGAAGGTCACCGTGCACAACGAGGCCGACGACCTTTCCTCCTGGACGGTCGCCCTGCCCCTCGAAGGCTCGGCGGTGCAGGTGGGGGCGGAGCACTGGGACCAGGACGGGGACACGTTGTCGATCGGCTCCAGCCGGAGTCTGCGCAGCGGACGCGACACGACGGTGAGCCTCACCTTCCGCGGCCGGTTCCAGGCCCCCGGCGGCTGCACCCTCGCCGGCGGCGAGTGCACCGTCTCCAGCACGAGCAGGTGAGGCGGGCGGTTCCCGCGGGCCCTGGTTTGATGGGGGCATGACCACCCCTCCACGCGTGCTGACGATCGCCGGCTCGGACTCAGGCGGCGGCGCCGGAATCCAGGCCGACCTCAAGACGATGCTGGCCTTGGGCGTTCACGGGATGAGCGTGATCGCCGCCGTGACGGCCCAGAACTCACTGGGCGTCCAGGGCTACTGGGAGCTTCCCCCCGAGGCGGTGCGGGCACAGCTCGACTCCGTACTCGGGGACATCGGCGCCCAGGCGATCAAGACCGGCATGCTGGCCTCCCCGGTGCTCGTGGAGACCGTCGCGGAGGTCCTTTCGGGCGTCGCCGCGCCCGTCGTGGTGGACCCGGTCGGTGTGTCCAAGCACGGCGACTCCCTCCTCGCGCCCGAGGCCGTGGGCACCGTGAAGACCCGGCTGCTTCCCTTCGCGACCGTCGTGACCCCCAACCTCTGGGAGGTGGCGCAGCTCACGGGCGTCAAGGTCGAGGACGAGAGCGATCTGCCGCGGGCGGCCGAGGCCGTCCTGGCACTCGGGCCGACGTGGGCGCTGATCAAGGGCGGGCACCTGCCCGGCGAGCCCGTGGACCTGCTCACCGACGGATCCCGGAGCTTCCGCTTCACCGCCGAACGGCACGACAACCGGCACACCCACGGCACCGGCTGCACGCTCGCCTCCGCCATCGCCTCCTACCTCGCGCTGGGACAGGACGTCCCCGGCGCGGTACGGCAGGCCAAGGAGTACGTCACCGGGGCGATCGCACACGGTTTCCCCCTCGGCGCGGGCATCGGCCCGGTCGACCACGGCTGGCGCTGGAGGTCCTGACCCGGGGTCAGATCAGGCGGGCGATCGGCCCGGTCGACCACGGCTGGCGCTGGAGGTCCTGACCCGGGGTCAGATCAGGCGGGCGATCGGGTCGGTCGCGAGGCGGCGCAGGATCGCGGCGGTCTGGGCGGCGTGTGCTGCGTCGGGCCCGGGGCGCGTGCCCGACTCGATCGCGTCGGCGAGGGCGTTCAGCTCGCCGGAGGGCAGGAGCCCGCGGTCCCTGCCGTGCAGCCGCAGCCGTACGGGCCGGCCCGAGGGGTCCGCGGCGATCAGCCGGGGGATCCTGCGGCCCGTGGGCACCACCCGGTCGTCGGAGCCGCGGACGTACTCGGGGACGGTGTCGATCCGGACCGGTCCACTCGCCAGATCGGCGCGCCTGGTGGAGAGCGCACCCCTGATCTCGAGCGTCGTTCCCGACAACGTGGCCCGGCTCCGGAACGTCTGCAACAGGAATGTGACCACGGCCACCGCGGCGATCATCGCGATCAGCGCGAAGAATCCCGCGAACAGGACGGCCCCGCCGTAGAGGATGCCTCCGTTGTCCGGCGCCATCGAGTCGGGCAGGCCGGAATCGGCCTCGACCGCGAAGAAGGCGGAAGACACGAGAGCGCCCACGCCGACGACGCCCGCGAGGATGCCGAGGAAGAAGACCCCGAAGACCGAGGCGGCGATCTTCTGCCCAGTGGTCGCGTGAACGCTTATCCGAGTGATCACAGTTCGGATGCTAACCGGGGCCTTCGCGTAGCGGAACTTTCTACGCGGAACCGGCAGGGAACGCGAAAGCCCGCCACCTCACGGCGACGGGCTCGGCGGAATCTCAGGTCAGCGGGTGACCTTGCCTGCCTTGATGCAGGAGGTGCACACGTTCAGCCGCTTCGGCGTCCCCTCGACCACCGCGCGCACGGTCTGGATGTTGGGGTTCCAGCGGCGGCGAGTACGGCGGTGCGAGTGGGAGACGTTGTTGCCGAAGATCGGCTTCTTGGCGCAGATGTCGCAGACGGAAGCCACGGTAAATCGCTCCTTCAAAATCAGTCGATCGGCCCGGTCCGCGTCGAGAGCGGCCCATCCGAGCAATGCCGGGACAACCGGCTGGCCAGACGAGGATATCCGATGTCAGCCGCTGCACACCAAACGGAGATCCCGGCGAACGGGGATAATCTCGTATCCGCCAACGGTAGCGCATCGGGGGAGTCGCGCGTTTGGAAGGAAGGACAGCGGAATGCTGGACGTGCTCGACCCCCCGGCCGTGCGGCGCTGGTTCCGGCACTGCGCGGACGCGCTCGGCAGGGCCAGGGCGGAGATCGACGCCCTCAACGTCTTCCCCGTGCCCGACGGCGACACAGGAACCAATCTGCATCTCACGCTGCTCTCGGCCGCGGAGGCGCTGGACGGCCTGCCCGGCGACGCGGGCCGGGACACCACCTGGCGGACGCTCGCCCGCGGCGCGCTGCTCGGGGCGAGGGGCAACTCCGGAGTAATCGTCAGCCAGGCCATCAGGGGGCTGGCCGACGTCCTCAGGCAGGCCGAGGGCCGCGGCGCCGATCTCCGCGACGGCCTGGTCAAGGCGGCGGAGCTGGCCAGGGCCGCGGTCGTCCGCCCCGTCGAGGGCACGCTGCTCAGCGTCCTGTCCGCGGTGGCGGGAGCCGTACGGGACGCTCCCGACGACCTCGCCGAGGTCTCGAGACGGGCGGCGGAGGAGGCGCGCAGGGCCCTGCGCAGGACGACCGGGCAGCTTGACGTGCTGGCCCGCAACGGCGTGGTGGACGCGGGGGCCGCCGGGCTGGCGATCATCCTGGAGAGCCTGGCGGAGGTGGTCTCCGAGGCCTACAGCGACAGGCATGAGGTCCCCGCGCCGACCGAGAAGATCACCGCCGAGGCGGACACGGGGGCGGGCTACGAGGTCATGTACCTCCTCGACGCCGAACAGGCCGGCGTCGACCGTCTCACGACCGTCCTCGACGCGCTGGGCGACTCCCTGGTGGTCGTCGGAGGCGACGGCCTGTGGAACGTCCATGTCCATGTGGACGACGCGGGCGCGGCGATCGAGGCGGCGCTGGGCGTGGGCCGCCCGCACCGCATCCGCGTCACCCACCTCGGCGCCCGCACGCACGAGCCGAGCCACGGGCGGGGCGTGGTGGCCGTCGCGGCGGGCGACGGCCTGAGCGCCCTGTTCCGCCAGGCGGGGGCCGTCGTCGTGCGGCGCGATCCGGGAGCGACGCCGCCCCTGGCGGCCGTGCTGCAGGCGATCAGGGAGGCCGGGACCGAGGTCGTCGTCCTGCCCAACGACGGCGGCGTCCAGGCCGTCGCGGCCGCTGCCGCGGAGGTGGCGCGCGAGGAGGGCGTGACGGTCAGCGTGCTGCCCACGAGGGCGTCGGTCCAGGGGCTCGCGGCCCTCGCCGTCCACGACCACCTCCGCCGCTTCGACGACGACGTGGTCGCGATGACCGACGCGGCGGGTCACACCCGTCACGGTCATGTGTGGGTCGCCGACCGCGAGGTGATGACGAGCGCGGGGCTCTGCGGCCCGGGAGACGTCCTCGGGGTCGTCGACGGCGAAGCCGCCCTCATCGGCACGGCGCTCGCCGGCACGGCCGTCGAGGTGGCCCGTCGCCTCCTTTCGGAGGGCAGTGAGCTCGTGACGCTCGTGACGGGCGAGGACGCCCCTGACGACGTCCTGCGGGCCGTGCGGGACCATCTGGAGCGCACCCGGCCGGACGTCGAGGTGACCGTCTTGGCGGGAGGTCAGGGCGGCTATCCGCTCCTCATCGGCGTCGAGTGACCCGCCTTGTCGGTGGTCCGGGGTAGAAACTGGATCCGTGACAAGGTTCGACGAGCCGCTGAAGAAGGCCCTCGGTGACAAGACGGCCGCTCCGCTCGAGAGCGCGCTGGGCATCGCCACGGTCGGTGAGCTGCTGCGGCACTATCCGAGGCGGTACGCGCAGCGCGGCGAGCTGACCCCGATCGCGTCGCTCGAGCACGACGAGCACGCGACCGTCGTCGGCAAGGTGTCGGCCGCGATGCGGCGCCCGATGAAGAACCGGCAGGGCACCTGGCTCGACCTCCAGGTCACCGACGGCAGGGACAAGCTGCACCTCGCCTTCTTCGGCAAGGGGGCGTACGTCGCGGAGCAGCGGCTGACGCCGGGCACCGAGGCCATGTTCTCCGGCAAGGTCAACATCTTCGCGAGCGGGAAGACGCGGCGGGTGTCGCTTGCGCACCCCGACTACGAGTCGTTCGACGAGACGCAGGAGACGGCGGAGGAGTTCGCGACCGCGCCCGTGCCGATCTATCCCTCCGCGCAGGGCCTGGCCACCTGGAAGATCCGCCGGGCCGTGCGCACCGTGATCGACGTGCTGAGCCTGGAGGACCCGCTGCCCGCCGAGGTGCGCGAGCGGCACGGTCTGTCCCCCCTGGAGGCCGCGCTGCGGCAGATCCACCGGCCGCGCGACATGGGGGAGGTCTCCAAGGCGAGGCGCCGGCTGAAGTTCGACGAGGCGTTCATCCTGCAGGCGGTGCTGGTGCGCCGCAGGCTCGCCGCTTCTGCCTGGCCGGCCAGGTCGCGGCCGGGGGCCGACGACGGGCTGCTGAGGGCCTTCGAGGGGCGGCTGCCGTTCCAGCTGACCGAGGGGCAGCTGGCGGTCGGAGAGGAGATCGCCGCGGACCTCTCGCTGGAACACCCCATGCACCGGCTCCTCCAGGGCGAGGTGGGCGCGGGCAAGACCGTGGTGGCGCTGCGGGCCATGCTGCAGGTCGTCGACTCCGGCGGCCAGGCCGTGCTGCTCGCCCCCACCGAGGTGCTCGCCCAGCAGCACCACAGGTCGATCGTGAAGATGCTCGGCGACCTCGCCACCGGCGGCATGTTCGGCGGCACGGCGGTCGCCCTGCTCACCGGCTCGATGGGCGCGGCGGCCCGCAGGAGCGCCCTGCTCGACGCCGCCTCGGGGAACGCCGGCATCGTGGTCGGCACCCACGCCCTGCTTCAGGAGCACGTCCAGTTCGCCGATCTCGGCCTGGTCGTGGTCGACGAGCAGCACCGGTTCGGCGTGGAGCAGCGCGACGCCCTGCGTGAGAAGGGCGGCGGGGGCAGGCCGCACGTCCTGGTGATGACCGCGACCCCGATTCCCCGGACGGTCGCGATGACCGTCTTCGGCGATCTGGAGGTCTCCACGCTCACCCAGCTGCCCTCGGGCAGGGCGCCGATCTCGACGCACGTGGTCCCCGCGGCCGAGAAGCCGCGCTTCCTCGACCGCACGTGGGAGCGGGTACGCGAGGAGGTCGGCCTCGGCCGGCAGGCCTACGTCGTCTGCCCCCGCATCGGCGACCAGGAAGGCGACGAGGGGGATCTGGACAAGGAGGGCTCGGAGGAGGAGCGCAGGCCCCCGCTGGCGGTCCTGGACGTCGCCGAGGCTCTGTCCGCAGGCCCCCTGCAGGGGCTGCGGATCAAGGTGCTGCACGGCAAGCTGCCGCCCGAGGAGAAGGACGCGGTGATGACCGCGTTCAGCCGCGGGGAGGTCGACGTCCTGGTGGCGACCACGGTCATCGAGGTGGGCGTCGACGTGCCCAACTCCTCCGTGATGATCATCATGGACGCCGACAGGTTCGGCGTCTCGCAGCTCCACCAGCTGCGCGGCCGCGTCGGCCGGGGCGGCCTGCCGGGGTTGTGCCTGCTGGTGAGCGAGGCGCCGGAGGGCACCCCCGCGCGGGCCAGGCTGGACGCGGTGGCGGGCACGCTCGACGGGTTCGAGCTGTCGCGGGTGGACCTCGAGCAGCGCCGCGAGGGCGACGTCCTCGGCGCCGCGCAGTCCGGCCGGAAGTCGTCGCTGAAGATGTTGCAGCTGCTCAGGGATGAGGACGTGATCGAGGCCGCCCGGGCGGAGGCGACGACCGTGCTGGTGGGTGATCCCGAGCTGAACTCCCACCCGTCCCTGCGGTCGGAACTCGACGCGATGGTGGCCGACGAGCGGGCGGAATACCTGGAAAAGGCATGAACCCTGCGAGACTCGCTCAAAGGCGGAAGATCTCGGAAAGGCCGCAAATCGCCGTCAGACGCAGACGCGCCGACGGCGCGGGCGCTTAAATGACCCAGGGCCCAGCCATGGGACGGCCTCCCCCCGAATGCCGTCCCCGGCTGGGCCCACCCTCGGGTCAGGTGCCGAGGGCGCCGACGCGCGGAAGGGCTCACGATCACGTCGGCCGGCCTTCCCCTGGGTCACCTGAAGGCCGCAGAACTCATCATGCGGATGCCACAGGCCTCGCGATACCGCTCTTACTCATTCCTCGCTCCCTCTTGCCCACTCTTGACCTGAGACGATCTCCGCGGGAACCGGCCCGCGGAGCGGGACGGCCGAGCCTGACGGGACAATGAACGGATGACGCGGGTGATCGCAGGGACCGCCGGAGGCCGCAGGCTCGCCGTTCCCCCAGGTGGCGCGACCAGGCCCACCAGTGACCGGGCCAGGGAAGGCCTGTTCTCCAGCGTGGGATCGGTGTTCGGCTCGCTCGACGGGCTGAGGGTGCTCGACCTCTACGCGGGGTCCGGCGCCGTCGGTCTCGAGGCGCTCAGCCGGGGCGCCGTGCACGCGCTGCTCGTCGAGTCGGACGCGAGAGCCGTACGGACGATCAGGGGGAACATCGCCTCCCTCGGCCTGCCGGGAGCCGTGCTCGCGGCAGAGAAGGCCGAGCGGGTGGTGGCCCGCCCGTGTGAGGAGCCGTACGACTTCGTCTTCGCCGATCCGCCCTACGCCGTGACGGACGAGGCGGTCACCAGGGTGCTCGAGGCGCTCAGGGACAACGGCTGGCTGGCCGGGGACGCACTTGTGGCGGTGGAGCGGGAGTCCAGGGGGAAGGACCTGGTGTGGCCGCGCGGGTTCGAAGAAGACAGGGTCCGTCGGTACGGCGAAGCGTCCGTTTGGTACGGTCACGCCGCCGGGAACCCGTAAACCGTGGGGGTGCGCCTTTGCGTCGCGTCGTCTGTCCGGGGTCGTTCGACCCTGTGACCAACGGACATCTGGACATCATCGGCCGGACGTCACGGCTCTACGACGAGGTCGTCGTCGCCGTGCTGATCAACGTCGAGAAGAAGAGCCTGTTCACCGTCGACGAGCGCATCGAGATGCTCACGGCGGTGACCAAGGAGTACGGCAACGTCCGCGTGGAGAAGTTCCACGGGCTGCTGGTCGACTTCTGCAAGCAGCAGGGCATTCCGGCGATCGTCAAGGGACTGCGGGCGATCAGCGACTTCGACTACGAGTTGCAGATGGCCCAGCTGAACTACCGCATGTCGGGCGTGGAGACGCTGTTCATGTCGACCAACCCGGAGTACTCGTTCCTGTCGTCGAGCAGGCTGAAGGAGATCGCCCGCTACGGCGGCGACGTCTCCGGGCTGGTTCCCGACCTGGTGAACGAGCTGCTCGTCGAGCGGCTCAGAGGCTGACGCCGGGCTGGTATTCTTTCCTTTCAGCCTTGCACGACGGCGGTTGTTCGCCATGCCTAAACCGAGAGCAGGATGACTCAGCGCAGCCTTGACCCCCGAGCCCCTTGGGTGATCTCCACTCATGATCTGGGGCGCCGACCGGGGTCGATGCGCAAGACGACTCCCGTTCTCCCGGCGCCGGTGGATCTCGCGGTCGGAATGATCGGCGTCCCCAAGGACGCCGACGTCGAGCTGGACATCCGGCTCGAGGCGGTGATGGAGGGCGTGCTCGTCACGGGCACGGCGCGGGCTCCGCTCCACGGAGAATGCTCGCGCTGCCTGGACCCGTTGACCTCGGAGATCGAGGTCGACTTCCAGGAGCTCTTCTATTACTCGGCGGACGACGCGCTTCCTGGAGGCGCGGGGGGAGAGGACGACCTCTTCCTCGATGGAGAGTTGCTCGATCTCGAGCCGGTATTCCGTGACGCGGTGGTGCTCGCACTGCCGCTGAGCCCGGTCTGCAGTGATGACTGCGCTGGACTCTGCACGGGATGCGGGGTCAAGCTGGCGGAGGCCGGCCCTGACCACGGTCACGAGAAGCTCGATCCACGCTGGGCGTCGCTGCAGGGTTTGGTTGTGGACAACGAAGACGATCAGGAGGGTTGACGTGGCCGTCCCCAAGCGGAAGATGTCGCGGAGCAACACCCGCGCCCGCAGGGCCCAGTGGAAGGCCGCCGCGGTGTCACTCGTGAGCTGCCCCCAGTGCCGCTCGCCGAAGCGCCCGCACGTGGCGTGCCCCACATGTGGCACCTACAACCGCCGGCAGGTCATCGAGCCGTCGGCCTGATCGCGCGCTAGCGGATCGGGACGCCGGCCGGATCGTCAAACGACCCGGCCGGCGTTACCTTGCTTAGAGGCGCGTGCGGTGGCGGTTGGAGCGAAAGACCGGCATTAACGTGCCCGCGGCCGTGGTGGACGCCGGGGCCCCCGACTTCGGTGGCCCGGCGTCCACCACGCCCTCGGGCCTCACATCGATCCACTTGCCTCCGTGCTCGGCCTTGCCATGCATGAGTCAGGAGGACGAAAGTGGCTGCACCATCGGGAAAGCCGGTGGCCGTGGAGGTCGCCAGAGACGAGCTTTACCAGGTCATCGAGGTACGGCTCAACACTCCCATCCTTGAGCGTGCGCTGACGCACCGCTCCTACGCCTACGAGAACGGCGGACTGCCCACCAACGAGCGCCTGGAGTTCCTCGGCGACTCGGTGCTGGGCCTGGTGGTCACCGACACCCTGTACCGGGGCCATCCCGACCTGCCGGAGGGGCAGCTCGCGAAGCTGCGCGCCGCGGTCGTGAACATGCGGGCGCTCGCCGACGTGGCCAGGACCCTCGGCCTCGGCAAGTACCTCAGGCTCGGACGCGGGGAGGAGGGGACCGGCGGCCGGGACAAGTCGTCGATCCTCGCCGACACGCTGGAGGCCCTGATCGGCACCGTCTATGTCGACAAGGGCCTGGACGAGGCGTTCCGCGTGGTCCACCTGCTCTTCGACCCGCTGATCACCCGGTCGGCGTCGCTGGGCGCGGGGCTCGACTGGAAGACCTCGCTGCAGGAGCTGACCGCCGCCGAGATGCTCGGCGTCCCGGAGTACCACGTCGACGAGAGCGGGCCCGACCACGCCAAGTCGTTCGTGGCCGCGGTGCGCGTGGGCGGCCGGCAGTACGGCACGGGCGCCGGGCGCAGCAAGAAGGAGGCCGAGCAGCAGGCGGCCGAGGCGGCCTGGACGGCGATCCGCGCGCTCAGGGACGCCCGCGAGGGCGCGGGGCTCGGCCAGTCCTGACGGCTCGCCGCAGATCGTGGCCCGGGACCGACAGGTGATCCGGGCTCGGGCACGAGGGGAGGAGCGGGATGCCTGAACTGCCCGAGGTGGAAGTGGTCCGGCGCGGCCTGGCCAGTTGGGTCGCGGGGAGGACCATCGCGTCGGCGGAGGTCCTGCATCCCCGTGCGGTCCGGCGGAACGCGGGAGAGCTCCCCGACCAGCTCAAGGGCAGGACCATCCTGTCCGCCGAGCGCCGCGGCAAGTATCTGTGGCTGCCGCTGCACGACAGCGCGGCCGATGACGCCCGTGGTGTGAGCGGTGACGCCGCTGAGCCGCCTGTGGCCGCGGAGGCGCTGCTCGCCCATCTTGGCATGAGCGGCCAACTGTTAATGGTGGAGCCGCTCGCGCCCCTGGAGAAGCACCTGCGCGTCCGGCTCGGCTTCACCGACGGGGGCCCGGATCTCCGGTTCGTGGACCAGCGCACGTTCGGCCACCTCCTGGTCGCCCCCATGGTCCACATGTCGCCGAGGTCCGTTCCCGAGCCGATCACGCACATCGCGGCGGATCCCCTCGAGAGCGCCTTCGACGACGCGGAGTTCGCGAACCGACTGCGGCGGCGCCATACCGGGATCAAGAGGGCGCTCCTCGACCAGTCGCTGATCAGCGGGGTCGGCAACATCTACGCGGACGAGGCGTTGTGGCGTGCGCGGTTGCACTGGGCCCGCCCGACGGAGACGCTCTCCCGCCCTGCGATCGCGGAGTTGTTGTCGGCGGTCCGCGAGGTCATGTCCGAGGCGCTCGGCCAGGGCGGCACGTCCTTCGACAGCCTCTACGTGAACGTCAACGGCGAGAGCGGCTACTTCGACCGGTCACTCGCCGTGTACGGCAGGCGGGACGAGCCGTGCCCCCGATGCGGGACCGCGGTCCGGCGCGAGGCGTTCATGAACAGGTCGTCCTACAGCTGCCCGAAGTGCCAGCCGACGCCGAGAAACGCCAGGCCATGACGGATCCCCGCCCAACGGCCGCCGGGATCGGCCAGCTACTGTGAACGTGGTGAGGTTGACGGCGTGGGTCCGGGGCCGGGTGCAGGGGGTCGGCTTCCGCTGGTGGACACGCGCGAGGGCGCTGGAGCTCGGCCTGGTGGGCTGGGCGGCCAATCTCGCCGACGGCAGAGTCGAGGTCGTGGCCGAAGGGCCCCGGGAGTCGTGCGAGAGGCTTCTGGAGCTGCTGCGCGGGCCCGACACGCCAGGTCAGGTGGAGGGGGTGGTGGAGCGCTGGAGCGACGCCAAGGGAAGTATGGCGGGGTTTGTAGAGCGATAGGGCTTCCCTCAAACCACCCAAATGCGGTATATTTACCTACCGAGAGTGCCCACTGGCAGGTCTGTACGGAGCGTTCAGCTTGACCGCCTCCATTGCCGGTGCGACTCTTGAGAGGAACCACGCGCACCCCTCCCGCGGCAATGAAGTGCGCGAACCAGTCTGGTCACTCAGCGTGGAGGACCCTTTACTATGGCGAAGGCTCTACTCGGCCACGTCGGCGGTCCTGACCCTCGAATGGTCTCGGAAATGCGCCGTCTCCAGCAGCGCATCCGGGATCTGGAGGCAGAACTAACCCGGCTCCAGGCACAGAACGACGCGCTATCGGCGCAAACTCGTGAAGAGACCCTGGTCCGGCTGCAGGATCGCGAGCCGGCCCTCACTTGAGGGACCGGCGCAAAAGAAGGATTGTCAGGGACGCCCGCAAAGGCGTCCCTTGTCATTTGTGGAAACCGTTCGTCCGCCATTAATTCGCCGGCCAAGTGTCCACAAAGTCCATTTTTGTGCTGAGTGGTAGTTCCATCGGTGATTCGTCGCTGACGTCGGGTGTTCTCTGAACCGTCCCGGACGTCCTCACGCCGGCGGCCGGCCGGCGGATCCACGCGACCGTCCCAGGCCTGACCGGCTTTCGCCGGGGCAGTATGCCTCGTTGCCGGGGACCGCGTCACCACAACCGGTGTCATGGGGTCTATCCGACGTCTCGGCACTGCCGGGACCGGTAGTCTTCCCCGATAAGTCTTGCGTCATGGAGGGGGCCGCGTGTATCTGAAGACGCTCACCCTGCGCGGCTTCAAATCCTTCGCCTCCGCCACGTCCCTGCGTTTCGAGCCCGGCATCACCTGCGTGGTCGGCCCCAACGGCTCAGGGAAGTCCAACGTCGTCGACGCCCTCGCCTGGGTCATGGGCGAGCACAGCGCCAAATCGCTGCGCGGCGGCAAGATGGAGGACGTGATCTTCGCGGGCACCTCGAGCCGCCCGCCGCTCGGCCGCGCCGAGGTGACGCTGACCATCGACAACTCCGATGGCGCGCTGCCGATCGACTACACCGAGGTGACGATCAGCCGGCTGATGTTCCGGTCGGGGCAGAGCGAGTACGCCATCAACGGCGACACCTGCCGCCTTCTCGACATCCAGGAACTCCTGTCCGACTCCGGCATCGGCCGTGAGATGCACGTCATCGTCGGCCAGGGCCAGCTCGACCAGGTGCTCCACGCCGGCCCGGAGGAGCGCCGCGCGTTCATCGAGGAGGCCGCCGGCGTCCTCAAGCACCGCAAGCGCAAGGAGAAGGCGCTTCGCAAGCTCGACGCGATGCAGGCCAACCTCACCCGTGTGCAGGACCTGGCCACCGAGCTGCGGCGCCAGCTCAAACCGCTGGGACGGCAGGCGGAGATCGCCCGCAAGGCGGCCGTCATCCAGGCCGACCTGCGCGACGCCCGGCTGCGCCTGCTCGCCGACGACGTCGTGAACCTGCGCGAGGTCCTGCAGCGCGAGGCCGCAGACGAGGCGGCCGTCATCGCCAGGCGCACCCAGGTCGAGACCGAACTGGCCGACGGCCAGCGCCGGGAGGCCGAGCTTGAGGCCGCGGAGAACGACGCCCAGCCCCGCCTGAAGGCCGTCCAGGAGACCTTCTACCGCCTGTCCGCCCTCAGAGAGCGGCTCCGCGGCGTCGAGAGCCTCGCGGCCGAACGGGGACGGCACGCAGCCGACGCCGCCTCGATCGAACGCCGCGGCCGCGACCCGGAGGACCTCGAGCGTGAGGCCGCCGAGATCCGGGAGCAGGAACAGGCGCTGTCCGACGAGCTCGACGAGGCACGCGACCGGCTGGAAGCCGCCGTTGAGATCCGCGCCGAGGCCGAGGAGTCCCTCGCCGCCGAGGAACGACGCCTGTCCGTCGCGGCCCGTGCGGCCGCCGACCGGCGCGAGGCGCTCGCCAGGCTCCGCGGTCAGGTCGAGTCCGCCAGGAGCCGAGCCCGCGCAGCCGGCGACGAGATCGGCCGCCTGACCAAGGCCGTGGAGGACGCGCACCACCGGGCCGAGCGGGCGCAGGCCGACTGCGACGCGCACGAGCTCGGCGAACCCGCGGCCGACCCGGAGCTGGTCGCCGAGTTCGAGGCTGCCCAGGAGGGCGTCGACCTCGCCAGGGCCGCCGTCGAGGTGGCGCGGGATGTGGCCGAGCAGGCGGAGACCGCCGTACAGCAGGCCAAGGCCGCCGCCTCCGCGCCGCGTGAGGCGCTCGGCGCCGCCAAGTCGGCCGTCGGCACGGCACAGGCCGCCGACCAGGAGTCGCAGCGCGCCGTCGCCGCGCTCCGGGCACGGCGCGAAGCGCTGGAGATGAGCCTCGCCGGAGGGATCGACGGGGCCGCCGCGCTGCTCGGCGCCGACCTTCCCGGCATCCTCGGCCCGATCGCCACCATGCTGACCGTCCGGCCGGGGGCCGAGGCGGCCGTCGCCGCGGTCCTCACCGCCGACGCCGTCACCGTCGACTCCCTGAACGCCGCCGTGGCCGCCCTCGAGCACCTGCGGGTCGCCGAAGGGGGCAGGACGGCGCTGCTGATCGCCGGCGACGGCCAGGCCCTCCCCGCACGGACGGCCGTCGACGGAGCGGAATGGGCCTGTGACCTGGTCACCGTGCCGGAGGCGCTCAGGGCCACCGTCGACGTCCTGCTGGCGGACGTGGTCGTCGTCGACGATCTCGCCGCCGCGCGGAAGGTCGTCGAGGCCGACCCGAGCCTGCGGGCCGTCACGCGCTCGGGAGACGTCCTGGGGGCACACTCCGCGCACGGCGGTTCCGGAAGTGTGGCGTCGCCGCTACAGATGCGGGCCGCGCTCGACGAGGCCGCCGCCGACCTCGCCGCCGCCGAGACGGGTGCGGAGACCCACGCGGAGGCTCTGGAAGAGGCCGTGGCGGCCGAGGAGGAGGCCCAGCTGGCGGTCGACGCCGCGCAGACGCGCGTCGCCGAGGCGCAAAACGGTCTCACCATGGCGCAGAACGGCATCAACAGCGCACAGACCGGGCTGAACGCGGCCCAGTCCGTGCTCGACCGGCTACGCGGACGACAGCGGGACGCCGACCAGAAGGCGGCAGCCGCCGCCAAGGAACTCGCCCGGCTCGAAGCGGCCGTCAAGGCCGCCCAGGACGAGGCCGCCCGCCTGGCGAGAGCCGTACAGGACGGCGAACAGGCCCGCGAACTGGCCCAGGCGGCGGTCACCGAGCTGGAGGAGCAGCTGGCCGAGGCCGAATACGCCCAGGAGCTGGAGGCCGAGCCGACCACCGACACGCGTGACGAGCTCGCGACCGGAGCCGGGGTGGCGCGCCAGGCCGAGATGGAGGCCAGGCTCACCGTCAGGACGTCCGAGGAACGCGTCAGGGGCATCGCCGGCCGTGCCGACGGGCTGATGCGCGCGGCCAGGCGCGAACGGGACGACCGCGCCCGTGCCGCGGCGCAGCGAGAGCGGCGCCGCAGGCAGGCCGAGGTCGCCGCCGGCGTGGTCGGCGCGGCGCAGATCGCGCTGAAGGCGCTGGAATCCTCGCTCACACGGGCCGCACAAGAGCGCGACGAGGCGGAGCGGGCACGCGGCGAGATCGACGCCGAGCTCAAGGCGGTGCGGCTCCGCGTCCGCGCGCTCAGCGCGGAACTCGACACCCTGGTCAACCGCGCACATGGTAGCGAGATGGCCAGGACCGAGCAGCGCCTGCGGCTCGAGCAGATGGAACAGCGGGCCCTGGAGGAGTACGGCGTCGAGCTGGAGCCCCTCATCTCCGAGTATGGGCCGAGCGTCCCCGTGCCCGGCGACCCTCCCGTGCCGTACGTCCGCGAGGAGCAGGAGAAGCGCGCCAGAACGGCCGACAAGCAGATGACCCAGCTGGGCAAGGTCAACCCGCTCGCGCTCGAGGAGTTCGCCGCGCTCGAGGAACGGCACACGTTCCTCAGCTCGCAACTCGAAGACCTCAAGAAGACCCGCAGAGACCTCCTGCTCGTCGTCAAGGAGGTCGACGACCGGGTCGAGCAGGTCTTCTCCGCGGCCTACGAGGACGTCGCCCGGGAGTTCTCCCAGATCTTCGAGCGGGTCTTCCCCGGCGGCGAGGGACGCCTGCTGCTGACCGACCCGTCCGACATGCTCACCACAGGAGTCGAGGTCGAGGCCCGCCCGCCGGGCAAGAAGGTCAAGCGGCTGTCGCTGCTGTCCGGTGGCGAACGGTCCCTCACCGCCGTGGCGTTCCTCATCTCCATCTTCAAGGCCCGCCCGTCGCCGTTCTACGTGATGGACGAGGTCGAGGCCGCCCTCGACGACACCAACACCCAGCGGCTGCTGACCCTCTTCGAGGAACTGCGCCAGAGCTCGCAGCTCATCGTCATCACCCACCAGAAGCGGACGATGGAGATCGCCGACGCCCTGTACGGAGTCTCCATGCGCGGCGACGGCGTCACCCAGGTGGTGAGCCAGCGCCTGCGCGAGCACGCGTGACATTGGCGCTGTGTTTGATTGCGCTCGCTTCGCTCGCGCGGGCTCGGGGCGCCTAGAGGCCGCGTCTTCCCTCGTCGTTCGGGGTCGCTCGTTCCTCGCTTCCCGCTCACTCCTCAGTCCAGACACGGCCGCGCCCCTCGCGTGGTGGCTGAGGTCCGTACCCGACCATGTCCAGACACGGCCGCGCCCCTCGCGTGGTGCCCGGATGATCCTTGTGGTCGGCCGGGGGCATCTGACGCGGTTTGGTGACCGGAGCAGTGCGGTGTGTCTGGGAAACTGCATTTGTGGATGGTTACCTCGGCGTCATCGTGATCGTGGCCGTCGTCGCCGTACTGGCGATCGGTGGCCTGTTCCTGTACTTCCGGCCCAAGGCCAAGGAGCGCCCCACGGTGGAGGCGCCTCCGGCGCCGCGCGCCCCGGGCGTCGAAGAGCCGCAAGGCGGCGGCCTTGGCGACCAGGAAGGCGGCGTGACCACGACGCTGCCCCCGCCGGCGCCCGCCGAGGAGCTCGTCAAGGCACCGGAGATCGAGATCCCGCCGCCGTCGGCGGGCAGGATGGTACGGCTGCGCGGGCGCCTGGCCCGTTCACAGAGCGCGTTCGGCAGAGGACTGCTCGAACTGCTCTCGAGGGACCGGCTCGACGACGACGTCTGGGACGAGATCGAGGAGAACCTGATCACCGCCGACGTCGGCGTGGCCCCGACCCGGGCCATCGTCGAGGATCTCCGCACGAAGGTGAAGGTCCTCGGCACCAGGACGCCGACCGAGGTCAGGGCGATGTTGCGCGAGGAACTGCTCACCCAGATCGCCCCCGAACTCGACCGCACCCTGCACGTCCGGCCGCACGGTGAGCGTCCCGCGGTGGTCCTGGTCGTCGGGGTCAACGGCACCGGCAAGACCACCACGTCGGGCAAGCTCGCCCGGGTGCTGATCGGCGACGGGAACAAGGTCGTCCTCGGCGCGGCCGACACGTTCCGCGCGGCGGCGGCGGACCAGCTCCAGACCTGGGGCGACCGGGTCGGGGCCGCCGTGGTCCGCGGGCCGGAGGGCGGCGACCCCGCGTCCGTGGCGTTCGACGCCGTGGCGAGGGGCTTCGAGGACCACGCGGACACCGTCATCGTCGACACCGCCGGACGTCTGCACACCAAGACCGGCCTCATGGACGAGCTCGGCAAGGTCAAGCGCGTGATCGAGAAGCGGGCGCTGGTCGACGAGGTGCTCCTGGTCCTCGACGCGACCACGGGCCAAAACGGCATGCGCCAGGCTCAGGTGTTCGCCGAAGTTGTCAACATCACCGGCATCGCGCTGACCAAGCTGGACGGCACCGCCAAGGGCGGCATCGTGATCTCGGTTCAGCGTGAGCTGGGTGTCCCGGTCAAGCTCGTGGGGCTCGGGGAGGGCCCCGACGACCTGGCGCCGTTCGACCCCGAGGTGTTCGTCGACGCCATCCTGGGCGACTGACGGCGCCCCTCGTCGCGGGGCCTGGGCGGCCCCGCGACCGGAGGGCTCAGCTCCGCATGAACTGGCGGAGGTCGGCGAGGTGGGGCTCGATGTCGATGCCCTTGTCGGCCAGCCATCGATCGTCGCCGTAGGTGTCGCGGTAACGCTCGCCGCCGTCGCAGATCAGCGTGACGACGCTTCCCTGCTCACCCCGGGCCCGCATCTCCTTGACGATCTCCACTGCCGCCGCGATGTTGGTGCCCGTCGAGCCGCCGACGTCCCGGCGGGTGACCTCCTTCACCCAGTGCATGGCGGCGATCGACACGGCGTCGGGCACCTGGGTCATCCGGTCGATCACGGTGGGCAGGAACGACGGCTCGACGCGGGGCCGTCCGATCCCCTCGATACCCGAACCGGGGCCGGTGGTGAGATCGTCTCCCGAGATCCACGAGGGGAAGAACGCAGAACCTTCGGGGTCGGCGACGCACAGCCGGGTCGAGTGACGGCGGTACCTGATGTAGCGCCCGACGGTGGCGGACGTGCCGCCCGTGCCCGCCCCCACCACGATCCACGCAGGCTCCGGGTGCCGCTCGTGGGTCATCTGCTGGAAGATGCTCTCGGCGATGTTGTTGTTGCCCCGCCAGTCGGTCGCCCGCTCCGCGTAGGTGAACTGGTCCATGTAGTGGCCGCCCGTCACCCAGGCGAGCTTCCTGGACTCCTCGTAGATCGCCCCGGGGTCCTCGACGAGGTGACACTTGCCGCCGTAGAACTCGATGATCTCCCGCTTCTCCGGCGACGTGGTGGCCGGGATCACGGCGATGAACGGCAGCCCCAGAAGCCGGGCGAAGTAGGCCTCGCTGACCGCGGTCGACCCGCTGGAGGCCTCGATGATCGTCGTCGTGGGGCCGATCCACCCGTTGGCCAGGCCGTACAGAAAAAGCGAGCGGGCGAGCCGGTGTTTGAGTGAACCGGTCGGGTGCACCGACTCGTCTTTCAAGTAGAGGTCCACGCCCCAGTGAGAGGGGAGGGGGAACACATGCAGGTGGGTGTCACAACTGCGGTTCGTGTCGGCTTCCACGGCCAAGATGGCGTCGGCGGCCCAAGCCCGGGTGACGGGATCATGCCGGTTCACGTGTTTCATGCCGATACTGTAGCGAGTGAGGTTTGCCACACTTTACTCCGGATTGAGGCTGGAGTGTTACGCTACTGAGATTCGTCCGGCCCGCACGTGACCTGCCCGTGCCGGGCGCCCGGCCTGAGCGACCCCGCTGAACAGGTGAAACATTTAACACCATGCTTACGGTTCGGCTGGGACGATGTCCCGGGACCGCAAATGAACCAGGCCTTCTCGCATGGGTCGATGCCGGACGGGTAACGGGGGAGAAGTTCCGTAGGGGGAAGAGATGATCTCGATGACTGAAGAGCAGCGACACGCGTGGTTCGAACGCGACGTCGTCCCGGTTACCGGTCAGCTCTACGCGTCCGCCATGCGGCTCACCCGTAACCCGGCCGACGCGGAGGACCTGGTCCAGGAGACCGTGGCGAAGGCCTACACCTCTTATCACCAGTTCCGTGAAGGCACGAACCTCAAGGCGTGGCTGCATCGGATCCTGACCAACAACTTCATCAACGACTACCGCAAGAAGCAGCGCTCGCCGAAGCTCTCCGCCGCCGAGGACATCGAGGACTGGCAGCTCGCCGCCGCCGAGTCCCACACCTCGACCGGCCTGCGCTCGGCTGAGAACGAGGCGCTCGACCAGCTGCCCGACAGCGTCGTGATGGACGCCCTGCGCTCCCTTCCAGAGGAGTTCCGCATGGCCGTCTACCTGGCCGACGTCGAGGGATTCGCCTACAAGGAGATCGCCGACCGGATGGGCACCCCCATCGGAACGGTGATGTCCCGGCTGCACCGCGGCCGAAGGCAGCTTCGCGGAATGCTCGAGGGCTACGCGCGTGAAGAAGGCGTGGTCCGGGTACCCGAGCCCGCCGTGGCCGCCTGAGATCACCTCCTCCTCCGCGGTTCTCCCCGGTACGGCTGTCGCATCGCGGCAGCCGTACCTGTGTGTCCGGGGTCAGGCGGCGGCGATGAGGGCGATGGCCCCGAGCGCGAAGCCGACCCCGGTGATCTGTACCGGGCTCAGCCGTTCGCCGAGCACGTAGCGCGCCAGCAGGAGGGTGCTCGCGGGGTAGAGCGACACGAGGACGGCGACCAGGCTGAGCAGGCCGCGCTGCGCGGCGAGGAGATAGAGCACGTTGGCGGCCATGTCGAGCAGCCCGGCTGCGAAGGTCACGCGCAGCGTCCCCGGCATGGGGCGCAGGCTCCTGTGCGTCACGACCGCGAGCAGCGCGACCAGCACGATCGACGCGATGCGCGCGCCGAGGAGCGGCCACACGCCCGAGTCCTCCGGGGCCAGCTTCAACAGGATGAAGAAGCCGCCGAACCCCGCGCCCGAGGCGAGGGCGTTGAGGATCGAACCGATCCGGGATCCTCTCGCCGGCTCGTTCGGTGACCGGCTGACCAGGGTCACGGCGAACAGGCCGAGAACCACGCCGACGAGCGCCAGCGACGACGGGCGCTCGCCGGTGATCAGGCCGAAGATCACCGGAACCGCCATCGAGGCGGTGGCGGTGGTGGGAGCTACCACCGACATCACACCGGTGGCCAGGCCTCGGTAGAACATCACGATGCCGCAGGCGCCGGCCACGCCCGAGGCCATCCCCCACAGCAGGGCCGCCGGGCTGGGCGAGCCCGGCAGGACGGCGAGCAGCGGCGCGATCAGCAGCAGCCCTCCGGCCTGCGAGAGCAGGACGACCGCGAGCACGCGCGAGCGCCTGGTGGCGAGACCTCCGAAGAAGTCGGCCGTCCCGAAGATCACCGCGCACACCGTCGCGAGTACAGCCGCTGTCACCTGATCGCCATCCAAATCGACATCATGAGAGTGCAATGGATTGTATATGTGAATCACTAGACTGTACTCATGCCGGATCCGGAGATCCTCGCCGCCGCCATCGCGGCCAACGTCCGAGGGCAGCGCGCCCACCGTGGGATGACACTCGACGAGCTCGCCGCACGGTCGAACGTGAGCCGCGGCATGCTCATCCAGATCGAGCAGGGCAGGACCAACCCCAGCGTGAACACCCTCAGCCGGATCGGCGACGCGCTCGGCGTGACCGTCGGACGGCTCGTCGAGGTCTCGGACACCCCCGTGGTGCGGATCGTCCACGCGGACGACATCGTGACGTTCGAGCACGGCGGAGGCGGCTCGGCGCGACTGCTCGTCGGCACCGACGCCCCCGCGATCCTCGAGTTGTGGGACTGGCGGCTCGGCCCGGGTGAGCTGCACGACGGCGACGCGCACCCCGCCGGGACCCGCGAGATGATCACGGTCCTCGACGGTGAGCTCACGATCAGCCTGTACGGCAAGAGCCACGTCGTGGGGACGGGTGACGCGGTCGTCTTCAGCGCCGACCGCCCGCACCGATACGCCAACGAGGGCGACGTGCCGCTCCGGTTCGTCATGGTGGTCACCGAGCCCGCCGAACGACTTGATGACTGACGGGTACGGCTGCGCGGTGACGCTCCGGAGTCTCATGATTACTCCATGAGTGTGCGAGGGCCGGCTCAAGGTTGGGTACATCCCTTTTTGTGTGCGTCTCTTCGGCGACGGATCGTGAGCGTCCAGCGGCGGGTGGTGGCGGGTGAGTGAGTCGCAGGCCGCGCTTGAGAAACTCCGCGCGGAGCTCGCCGTGCTCGGGGTTCCCGACGCGTACGAGATCGGTGATGAGGTGACCCTCTCGGTCTGGATCGGCCTGGTCGTCAGCTTCCGGGAGGGTCTTTACCGTTGGCGTGAGGGTGCCGTGAAATGCCGGCACCTGGGTACGGACCCTGTCGGATGCGCCATCCGGGTCGCCCGGCGGTACGCCGAGCTCAGGGCACACGAGCCGCCCTGGTGGGAAGACCTGGCCAAGGTTCTCCGGGGGGAAGGGGTCAAGGAGCATCCGTAGCTGCCGCACCCCCCGAGCTCTCCGGGGGGTCGTATGCGGGTCGGATGGGTCCTGCTGTCGTTGCTGCTTGCCGCGGGATGTGGCGAGGCCAGATCGCACGCGGTTCCGAGTCCGTCCTCCAAGTCCCATCACGCGTTCCGCGTGGGCGGCCAGTTCGACGCCGAGGTTTTCGGCAGCAGGCTGGCGGCCAGGCAGCGCGGCTGGCCGGGGCCGCGGATGCCGGTCGCGCCGCCGCCGAGGAAGATCGACTGCCGCCAGCTGAAATGCGTGGCGCTGACCTTCGACGACGGGCCGGGCGACCAGACGGGTCACGTGCTCGACGTCCTGGCGGCCCATCACGCCCGCGCCACCTTCTTCATGCTGGGCGAGATGGTCACCGACAACACGCGGGACATCGTCCGGCGCATGGTCTCCGAAGGCCACGAGCTGGGCAACCACTCCTGGGGCCACCCCTCGCTCGTGGGGCTGTCGGAGGCGGCGCTCCGGCGTGAGCTCGAACGCACCCAGGACGTCGTCCAGCAGGCGACCGGGGTGCGGATGCGCGTGATGCGCCCGCCGTACGGCTCGACCAACCACGAGGTGGAGGCGATGGCGAAACAGCAGGGGCTCGCCCAGATCATGTGGGACCTGGACACCCTCGACTGGCGGGACCGCAACGCCGGTCTCGTGGCCAAACGATCCGGTGAGGCCAAGCCCGGTGACATCGTGCTGATGCACGACATCCACCCCACGACCGTCGAGGCGCTCCCGCGCCTCCTCGACGAGCTGGACCGCAAGAAGTTCACCTATGTGACCGTGCCGGAGCTGCTCGGCGGCGTCACTCCCGGAAAGCAGTACCACAACAAATGAAGGGCTACGACTTCCCGGGACCGGCGCTCGAACTGGGCGCCCTGGTGAAGGACGACGGCACGGCCGACCCGTCGTCTCCGATCCGGATCCCGCTCGCGATGATGAACCGCCACGGCCTCGTCGCCGGGGCGACGGGCACGGGCAAGACCAAGACGCTCCAGCTCATGGCCGAGCAACTGTCCGCCCAGGGCGTCCCGGTCTTCCTCGCGGACGTGAAGGGCGACCTTTCCGGCATGGCCTCGCCGGGCGCCCCGTCCGACCGCACGGCGAAGCGGGCGGCCGAAGTGGGCCAGTCCTGGACGGCCACGGCCTGCCCCGTCGAGTTCTTCTCCCTCGGAGGCATGGGGGAGGGCATCCCGCTGCGCGCCACCATGACGGCATTCGGGCCCACCCTCCTGTCCAAGGTGCTCGGGCTCAACGAGACCCAGGAGTCGTCGCTCGGGCTGGTCTTCTACTTCGCCGACCAGCACGGCATGCCACTGCTCGACCTCAAGGACCTCATCGCGGTCATCACCTACCTGACCGAGACGCCCGAGGTGCTGAAGGGCGTCGGCGGCCTGTCGTCGGCGACGGCCGGGGTCATCCTGCGCGCGGTGGTCAACTTCCAGGCGCAGGGCGCCGACGCGTTCTTCGGTGAGCCCGAGTTCGACGCCCGCGACCTGCTGCGGCAGTCGCCGGACGGCCGGGGAGTCGTCTCCATCCTGGAACTGCCCGCCGTGCAGGACCGGCCGCGGCTGTTCTCCACATTCCTGATGTGGCTGCTCGCGGATCTGTTCGAGGCGCTGCCCGAGGTGGGCGACCCCGACAAGCCCAAGCTCGTGTTCTTCTTCGACGAGGCGCACCTGCTGTTCAATGACGCCTCCAAGGCGTTCCTGGAGTCGATCACGCAGACCGTGCGGCTGATCCGATCGAAGGGGATCGGCGTCTTTCTCGTCACCCAGACACCCAAGGACGTGCCGGCCGACGTGCTGGCCCAACTGGGCGCCCGGGTGCAGCACGCCCTGCGGGCGTTCACCCCGCAGGACGCCAAGGCGCTGAAGGCGACCGTCTCGACCTTTCCCGAGTCGGACTACGACCTGCAGAGGCTGCTGACGGAGCTCGGCATCGGAGAGGCGGTCGTGACCGTGCTCTCGGAGACCGGAGCTCCCACACCGGTCGCCTGGACCCGTCTGCGCGCCCCCCAGTCGCTGATGGCGCCCTCGGATCCCGCCGTCGTCCGCGGCGTGGTCGCGGCCTCCGCGCTCCTCGCCAGGTACGGCACGGCGATCGATCGGGAGTCGGCCTACGAGATGCTCAGCTCCCGTCTGGCCGCGCCCGCCTCCACCGACTCCTACGGCGCTCCTCCACCAGAGCCGGAGCGGCGGCGACATGAGGAGCAGAAGAAGTCGGTCCTGGAGGGCGTCCTCGGCTCGTCGGAGTTCAGGTCGCTGGCCCGTTCCGCGGCGTCGGCGCTGGGCCGGGAGATCACCCGCTCGATTTTCGGGACCGCGAGACGGCGGCGCTGACCGCTCACGCCCCTTCGGCGGCGCCGTTGTCGGAGGGGCGTGCGAAGGTGGGTGCCATGGGTTTCAGCGGGTTTCCTGACGAGGCGCTCATCTTCTACGAGGGTCTCGTGGCCGACAACTCCAAGTCGTATTGGGCGGCCAACAAAGAGCTCTACGACAACGCGGTGAAGGCGCCGATGCTGGCGCTGATGGACGAGCTGGCCCCAGAGTTCGGGACGCCGCACCTGTTCCGGCCCAACCGGGATGTGCGCTTCGCGAAGGACAAGTCGCCCTACAAGACCCACCAGGGGGCGTACGTGCAGGTGGGGGTCGACGGCGTCGGCTACTACGTGCAGCTCGACGCCGAGGGCCTCTACGTGGCCGGCGGCTGGTGGGCGGGGGGAGACCAGATCCTCCGCTTCAGGGACGCTCTCGACGACGACGTGGCGGGCGGCAGGCTCGAGTCCGCGCTCGCGTCACTGCCGCCTGAGCTGGCCATCGGGGGCGACCGCCTCAAGACCCGGCCGCGCGGCGCGCCGGAGGACCACCCGCGCCTGGAGTTGCTCCGGCACAAGTCGCTGCACGCCGGCCGCCGCTTCGAGCCTGAGCTGTGGCTGAACACTCCGGAGGCCCTCGACCGGGTCCGGGTCACCTGGCGGTCGCTGACCCCGCTGGTCGACTGGCTGAGGATTCACCTCGGCTGACCGTCAGGTGAGGACCCTGATCACGCCACAGCCGACCCGGTCACCGGCGTCCCCGGTCTTCAGTGTGGTGGAGTCCGGCCCGATGGTGCCCGTGGTGTCGGAGGGGTGCGTGTAGCGGGTGGGGATGTTGGCGAAGTTGTCGGCCTTGGCGTGCACGACGACCGCGCTGCCGTCGGTGTCCGCCAGTTGCGCGATGGCGAACCTGTCGGTCACGAACGACGCGTTGCCGGTGCCGTCGCCCGACACGAGCAGGGAGGGCAGGTTTCCGGCCGCCATGCCGTACGAACCGGCGGTCGGGTCGAGATGGGCGCCCGCGCTGGAGAACGGGCTGCCGGTGGCCGCGTCCACCGAACGGGGGTCGCACACGCCCGCGGTGTGGATGTGGAGGCCGTGGAATCCGGGGGTGAGCCCGCGGACGTTGACCGTGACCCGCGACTTGGTCATGTCGTAACGCTCGATGCGCAGGGTGCCGAGCGCGGTTCCGGCGGTGTCCTTGATCACGGCGATGGCCGACGGTCCCACCGGGGGACGAGCGGGCTCCGACTGCGCGAGGACCCCTGTGCCGACGCAGATGACGAGGTTGGCGGCCAGGGCGAGATGGCTCTTCCGAAGCATGGACGGCATGGACGGCATGGACGGCTCCTTCGTGTGCGCTCGTGACCTGGCACAGGAGAGCACGGCCCGCATCGGGGGAGAGATGGGGAAACGCCGCTCGTGGAGCGCAGTTTGCCCCCACCTTGCCGCCGCGTGATCATGCGCGCGCACCTGTGCCGCGTGATCATGCACGGGTTCGTGAATTCGGCGGCCGGCCTGGGCGGACCCTGCCCGTGATCATGCACGGATTCGGCGAAACGTCAGCCGACCAGCGAAAACGCCCCTCGTGATCATGCGCGTTGGCATGTCCACGAGGGGCGTCGTCGCTGTTCACACGGCCGGATCACGGCCGTCGGGTCTTCGACGTGGCCCGAGGCCGTTTGGCAGAGCCTGCCGTCCGAGGCCCGGTCAGTTGACGCGCTTGGCCCGCGCGGTCGCGCGGCCGCGGCTGGCCGCGTCGAGCACGACCTTGCGGATGCGGACGGTCTCCGGCGTGATCTCCACGCACTCGTCGTCACGGATGAACTCCAGCGCCTGCTCCAGCGACAGGGAGCGCGGTGGGATCACCTTCTCCGTCTCGTCGCTGGTGGACGAGCGCATGTTCGTGAGCTTCTTCTCCTTGGTGATGTTCACGTCCATGTCGTCGGAGCGGGAGTTCTCGCCGACGATCATGCCCTCGTAGACCTCGGTGGTGGGGGAGACGAACAGCGTCCCGCGCTCCTGCAGGTTCAGCATCGCGAAGGGGGTGACGGGGCCCGACCGGTCGGCGACGAGGGAGCCGTTGTTGCGGGTCCGCAGCTCGCCGAACCACGGCTCATAGGCGTCGAACACGTGGTGGACCAGGCCGGTTCCCCGGGTCTCGGTGAGGAACTCCGTACGGAAGCCGATCAGGCCACGTGCGGGAACCACGAACTCCATGCGGATCCAGCCGGTGCCATGGTTCGTCATGTGCTCCATGCGGCCCTTGCGTACGGCCAGCAGCTGGGTCACGGCCCCCAGGTACTCCTCGGGGCAGTCGACGGTGAGCCGCTCGACCGGCTCGTGCACCTTTCCGTCGACGAGCTTGGTCACAACCTGGGGCTTGCCGACGGTCAGCTCGTAGCCCTCGCGGCGCATCTGCTCGACCAGGATGGCCAGCGCGAGTTCGCCACGGCCCTGGACCTCCCAGGTGTCGGGGCGGTCGGTGGGGATCACGCGCAGTGAGACGTTTCCGACCAGTTCCTTCTCGAGCCGGTCCTTGACCATCCGCGCGGTGACCTTGGAGCCCTTCACCTTGCCCACGAGCGGGCTGGTGTTGGTGCCGATCGTCATCGAGATCGCCGGCTCGTCGACCGTGATCAGCGGCAGGGGCCGCGGGTCGTCCGGGTCGGCCAGCGTCTCGCCGATCATGATGTCGGGGATGCCGGCGATGGCGATGATGTCACCGGGCCCGGCCTCCTCGGCGGGCTTGCGCTCCAGGGCGTCGGTCATGAGCAGCTCGGAGATCTTCACGCGCTGGATCGTGCCGTCGGTACGGCACCAGGCGACCTGCTGTCCCTTCTTGATCGTGCCCTGGTGAACGCGGCAGAGCGCGATTCGGCCCAGGTAGCTGGAGGCGTCGAGGTTGGTGACGTGCGCCTGGAGCGGGGCGGTCGGGTCGTAGAGGGGAGCCGGGATCGTCTTGGTGATCGTCTCGAACAGTGGCTCGAGGTTGTCGGCGTCCGGCATGCCGCCGTCCTGCGGCCGGTTGAGCGAGGCCCGTCCGGCCTTGGCCGAGGCGTAGACGATGGGGAAGTCGATCTGCTCCTCGGTGGCGTCGAGGTCGAGGAACAGCTCGTAGACCTCGTCGACGACCTCGGCGATCCGGGCGTCGGGCCGGTCCACCTTGTTGATGCACAAGATCACCGGGAGCTTGGCGGCGAAGGCCTTGCGCAGCACGAAGCGCGTCTGGGGCAGCGGTCCCTCGGAGGCGTCCACCAGGAGCACCACGCCGTCCACCATGGACAGGCCGCGCTCGACCTCTCCGCCGAAGTCGGCGTGGCCAGGGGTGTCGATGATGTTCAGGGTCATTCCGCCGTGCTTGACCGCGGTGTTCTTCGCGAGAATGGTGATGCCCTTCTCGCGCTCGAGGTCGTTGGAGTCCATCACGCGCTCGTCGACGTCCTGGTTGGCGCGGAACGCCCCAGACTGCCACAACATGGCGTCCACCAGCGTGGTCTTGCCATGGTCGACGTGCGCGATGATCGCGATGTTCCGCAGGTCGTCGCGGCTGTTCAAAGGCATAGTGGAGTCTCGCTCTAGTTCGTCGGGGTGTCGTCCGCGTCCCGGAACTTCGGCGAGACGGACATCCGCCGCGGAGTGCGGCCATTCGATTTTAGTTGATCCCCGTTACCACCATGTGCCGTGGAAGCGGGAATCCCCACGACCTGCGGTTTTAGCGGCGAATTCGCTACGGGTTCGCTACGGGTTTCCTACGGGTGTGCGTGTGCGTGACTGTCGCGACCGGCGGGCCTCTCCGGCGTTGGCCGCCGATTGCATGATCGTGGCCGGTGATGCCGCAGGTGGTGGAGATTCTTGCGAATCCGTGCATGATCACGAATCGTGTTTGGCCAGGTGGTGGGGGGTTTCTCTGAACCTGTGCATGATCACGCGGAGTGTTTTGGCTGGTCAGGTGGCCTGTGGGCGAATCTGTGCATGATCACGGGGATGGGGGTGGGGGGTGGCGTCCGAGATCGGCACAGGTGAGGAAATAAGGTCGGCGGCATGGGTTTTGCTCCTGCCTTCGGGGCGATGTTGCGGACGGGCGACGGAATCAGGATCGACGCGTCGCACACGCCCAACGGTTCGCTCGACCTCGGCGTCATCGTCGCCCACGGGTTCACGGGATCCTGGCGAGAGCGACCCACGCGGCGCATCGTCCACGTCCTGTCCGGTTTCGGAGGCGTGATCTCGTTCGACTTCCGGGGGCACGGACGGTCCGGCGGCGTCTCCACCGTGGGTGATCTCGAGGTGCTCGACCTCGAGGCGGCGGTGAAGCACGCCCGCTCGATCGGCTACCGGCAGGTCGTGACCGTGGGCTTCTCCATGGGCGCCGCCGTCGCCGTACGGCACGCGGGGCTGCACGGGGGAGTGGACGCGGTGGTGGCGGTGAGCGGCCCGGCTCGCTGGTACTACCGGGGGACCCGGCCGATGCGGCAGGTGCACTGGGCGATCGAGCGGTGGTCGGGACGGCTCGCGGCCCGCGTGGCCAAGCGCACCAGGATTTCGAACGGCACGTGGGATCCCATCCCGCTGCCTCCCCACGAGGCCGCCGCGCTGATCTCGCCGACGCCCCTGCTGATCGTCCACGGGGACGCCGACCCGTTCTTCCCCCTGGAGCACGCCCACCAGTTGTACGAGGGAGCCAAGGACCCCAAGGAGCTGTGGATCGAGCCGGGGTTCGGCCATGCCGAGGCGGCGGCGACGCCCGAACTGATCCGGAAAATTGGCCGGTGGATTTCGCGAACCAAATCCCAATAAGGGTCGTCTACTAGAACGTACGGGTCCCTCGATGGACCCTGACCGCCGGTCAAGGGGGGCCGGCGCGCACCTCCGGGTGTGGCCCAGCGACGCGGGGGCGCGCTGGGCGACCTTCCCGGTCCTGTACGGCTCGCCGTACAGGACCGGGAAGTGCACATCTCAGCCCAGGCGGGCGATCGACTTGTACTCCAGATACGCCGACAGGCCCTCGGGGCCGAGTTCCCGGCCGAGCCCGCTGGACTTGTAGCCGCCGAACGGGGTGTTCGGGTCCATGGTGTTCATCATGTTGACGCCGTAGGTCCCGGTGCGTACCTGGCGGGCGACGTCCACGCCGTGATCGGCGTCGGCCGTCCACACCGTGCCGGACAGGCCGTAGTCGCTGTCGTTGGCGATCCTGATCGCGTCGCCCTCGTCCTCGTAGGGGATCACGGTCAGAACCGGGCCGAAGATCTCTTCACGGGCGATGCGCATGTCGTTCGTCGCGCCGGCGAACACGGTCGGCGCGACGTACCAACCCCGGTCGAACGGCCGGTCGAGCCCGCCGATCACCGCCTTGGCGCCCTCGTCGAGGCCGGCGCGGATGTACCCCTCGACGCGGTCCTGCTGGCGCTTGGCCACCAGGGGGCCGATCCCGGTCGCCGGGTCCGCCGGGTCGCCGACGGCCTGGCTCGTCACCATGTCGGCCACGGCCTGGACGACCTCGTCGTACCGGTGCCGTGAGGCCAGGATGCGGGTCTGGGCGACGCAGGCCTGGCCGTTGTTCATGAGGGAGGCGATCGACAGGAAGCCCATCGCCGAGGGCAGGTCGCAGTCGTCAAGGATGATCGCGGCCGACTTGCCACCCAGCTCCAGCGTGCAGCGCTTGAGCTGCTCGCCGCAGATCGCGGCGATGCGGCGGCCCGCGGCGGTCGAGCCGGTGAAGGCGACCTTGTCGATGCCGGGGTGGGAGACCAGGTGCTCGCCGGCTTCGCGGCCCGCGGCCACGATGTTGACCACGCCCGCGGGGATCCCCGCCTCCCTGATCATCTCGGCGAGGAGGTAGGAGTCGAGCGGGGTCTCGGGGGCCGGCTTGATCACGACGGTGCAGCCGGCGACGAGCGCGGGGGCCAGCTTGGTCATGATCACGAACTGCGGGACGTTCCACGGCACGATCGCGGCGACGACGCCGACGGGCTCGCGGCGGATGGTGACCGGCCCGAAGGTCCCGGGCCGCTCCTCCTCCTCGGGGAACGTCGCGCCGAGCCCGGCGAAGTACTGCAGCATGCCGAGCGGCTGGGGAGCCTGCGCGAGCTGCGAGAACGTGATGGGGGAGCCCATCTCGAGGGTGATGACGTCGGCGAGTTCCGCCTGACGCGACGCGTAGATCTCCGCCAGCCTGCCGACGACCACGGCGCGCTCGGCCATGCTCATGCGCGGCCAGGGTCCGTTGTCGAAGGCCTCGCGCGCGGCGGCCACCGCCCGGTCCATGTCCGCGGGGGTGCCGTCGGGCACGCGCCCGACGATTTCCTCCGTATGGGGGGAGATGACGTCGATGGTGCCGGTGCCCGCGGGGGCCACCCACTCGCCCCCGATGAATAGCGTGTCGTGCTGAAGCATGTCCCTGCCTCCTGGTCGGGCGCGCCTCACGAATTTGAGCGAACGCTTGCTCGGACAAGTCTGTTCTCGCGCGCCGGACGTCACAAGTCCCCGCGCACTCAGTGAGACCGAATCATGTTCTGTCGCTCGTTGGCAATACCCCGCGGCGGGGGGCTTGGCGGCGTATGCCGCACCGCGCGTGGATCCCCCGCGGTGCGTACGGCTCCCGCCCCCGAAGGAGCCGGAGCCGTACGCGTGCGGGATTACGGGAGGGTCGGGTTGAGCAGGTGCTTCATCGAGCGCTTCACCAGGTCGGTCCGCATGGCCTGGGTGGTCGCCCCTTCGGCGCCGAAGCCGAAGTACACCGTGTCCTTCGTGGTGATGCCGGCGCCGTCCTCGAGTGACTGGTCGCTGCGCGTCCAGTCGTTGGGAGCCTCGGCCGAGTCGGCGGGCGGTCCGGCGACCGTCCACCCGCCGAGGTCGCCCTCGAAGGAGGTCTCGGAGACGGCCGCGCCGTCAGCCGTGACCGTCGCGTCGTCGAGCCAGACGCCGAGGCCCTGGGTGCCCCAGTCGCTGATGTAGGAGATCGACACCTCGACCTGCTTGCCCGCGTACGCGGTCAGGTCCATCGACCACTGCTGCCAGCCGTTCGACGAGCCGGAGGCCGCGTGCCACGAACCGGTGGTGCCGGTGGCGGTGCACGAGGTCGCGCCGTCGAAGGTCTGGTAGTGCGCGGTGGACGGATGGATGGTCGCCCAGCCGCTCGCGCAGCTGTCGCCGGTCTCGTCCGAGGTGTGCCCGTTGGCGTCGGGCAGGGTCGTCCAGTCGTCCTGGCCCACGGTGTGCGCCTCGACGGTCAGGAAGTCCCAGTTCGGCTCGGTGTTGTACGACGTCCAGAACGACAGGTTGCCGCTCGTCTTCCCGGTCAGGTCGATCGTGCGGGTCAGCCGCTTCCAGGACACGTCGGCCTGGCCACTCTGCACGTCCCACGCGCCGGTGTGCGGGCTGAAGGGTGCTCCCGCGCTGTACTGCCACTTCAGCGGGGCCGAGCTGGCGAACTGCGGGAACGTCTTCGGCGACAACACCGAGGAGGTCGTCACGAACGTCGAGGTGTGGTCCTGGTTGTTCGCCGAGTCCCCGCCGTTGAGCGTGCCGAGGAAGCCGGAGAACGCGCCGCTCGTGCCCTTCAGCGGAAGCGCGTTGCCGTCGGCGTCCTGGCCGCCGCCGTCCACGAAGGTGTAGGCGCCAAGGTAGTACTGCACGAAGTCGTTGCTCAGCGCGAGACACGGCGGCTTGGTGCCCGTGGTGCACTCGGGCTGGCCAGGGAAGTCGGGCTCGTACCAGTACGCGCCGTTCACGTTCTGTGGGTACAGCGCGTACTTGCCGGTGGCGAGGAGCTTGCCGCCCTCGTTGAGGTAGTCGCGGAAGGCCAGTTCGAGCGCCTCCGCGAGGTTCGCGGCGGTGCCGGCGGGCTGGCCGGCCGCGCGCGGGATGATGTCGTCGCCCGTCTCCCAGACGACGGCCTTGTAGTGGCTGAGCACGCCCAGCGGATGCGGCGCGGTACGGCCGTTCTTGTCGACGTCGTACACGTCGGAGCTGTAGCCGGCCTTCGACAGCGCCGTGGCGTAGTCGTCGGCGTACTTGGCCTCGGTCACGCCCTGGGCCGGGCTCGCGCCGGTGACGTCCTCCGCCGCGACGACGAGCACCTTGCCGCCGATGTCGCCGGCCACCTTGTAGGTGAACGACTCGCTCTTGCCGGTGAGCGAGGTGAACCATACCTTCACGCTGTCGCCGGGCTTGGCGCCCTTGACCGTGCCGCGGAGCTGGTGGAAGTAGGTGTCGTAACCGTCGCCGTAACGCTCGCCGCCCTTCCACTCGGACGTCGGGGCGACGCGCGGGCTCCCGCCGTTGATCTGGTACCTGAGCAGGACGGGGCCGAGTCTGCGCTGGGCGTCCACCTGGACGACCTGGTCCCTGCCGTAGCTCACGCCGAACTTGTCGACGACGAAGTCGGGGACGGTGTTGCCGAGGTGGCTGACCGGCTTGGTCAGGTTCGGCGCCGACTTGATGATGTCGAGCGCGAACGGCAGTTGCTTCTCGAACTCGGCATGGACCAGCGCCTCGTCGTCGGGGAAGACGAAGCCGCAGCCCTCACACCCCTCCTCGAGCTCCGGCGTCCACGCCAGCGTGCCGTACTTCGAGTGGGCGTGGTCGGTGGTCTCGCCGTTGGTCGTGTACAGCTCGGCGCCCACGCCGGGGTCGAAGCCGGGGACCGCCGGGTTCTCGTCCGTCCCGGTCAGAGCCAGGTAGATCGGGTCGTCGGGGGTCTTGGTGGCGACCTGCCAGCCCTGGGGGTAGAGCAGCAGCGGGCCGTAGGAGTGGTAGTTGACCTGGGCCTTGGGCCGCAGCCGCTTGAGCAGCCCGTCCATGGCCCTGGTCTCCGGCTCGGAGGCCGGCGCCTTGCCGCGGTAGGTCTCGCTGCTGAAGACGCTGGACGAGCCCTCCTCGTCGTAGCCCCACTTGGTCGGGTAGTTCCGGTTGGGGTCGACGCCGTCGTTCCCGGTGATCTCCCCGTCGCCGTCGTTGTCGCGCAGGTTCTTGCGCCACAGGCGGTTGCCCTCGGTGAAGGTGAAGTCGTAGCCGTCCGGGTTGGCCACCGGGACGAACCACACCTCGGTCGAGGACAGCAGCTTGCCGATCTCCGGCTTGGACTTGTTGGCCACGAGGTACTTCAGCAGGCGCATGTCGACCTCGGTGGAGATCCACTCACGCGCGTGCTGGGTCGCGGAGTAGAGCACCGCCGGCCTGGCCCCGTCCGGCAGGACCCGGGCGAGCTTGGTCAGCTTGACGGCGAGGATGTCCTTGCCCTGAACGGTCTTGCCGATCGACTGGAGCTTCGCGATGTCCTTGTTGGCGTCGGCGATGGCGCGGAGCTGGTCGGCGATGCCGCCCTTCTGCGAGTAGGAACGCCACACGGTGTACCCGCCGGCGGCCTGGGCCCGGGCGGCCTGCGACTGCGTCTGGCCCTGGGGGTTGCGGACGGGCTGCGGCCGGTAGCCGAGGATCTGCAGCTTCTTCAGCTCGGCGGGGGTGGCGGTGAGCTCGATGTGCTCCGTGGCGCCCTCGGCCGTCTGCTGAACGATGTCGAAGCCCTTCTGGGCCAGCGTGCCGCCGGTCCCGGCTGGGCTGTCCAGCTCGTAAAGCTCTATCTGGTCCGTGGGTGGAAGGGGGTCGGTGGCAACGGCCTGTGCACCGGCGGTCGGCATCAGGGGCGCGAGCAGTGCGCCGGCCGCAAGGACTGACAAGATCAGTCTTCGGGACATGGATACGACCCTTCGTAGGGAACGATCACCCGAATCTCGCCTGCGGTCAGATCACCTGCAAGTCACGCCGGGACTCGTGTAAGTCACGAATTGATCACGGCTTGCTCAATGGTAGATCCTCACAAATCACGAAAAAGTGGGAGATTCCTCCTTAATGGGGCATGCGTTTCTCCCGTTCCGGTAGCAGGCATAAAGATCGCCTTCTATAGTTTCGGACCGAATGGGATTGGAGGCCACGTGCGACCGAGGCGCCTGCTGGGGCTGGCGGTGGTAGCCACCGCGTTACTCGGAACGTTCGCGGTACCCGTCGCGCAGGCCGCGCCGGACGAGCAGGCGACGCTGGCCAAGCTCACCAAGCAGGCCGACGAGCTCACCAAGGCCTACCGCGGTGAGATCGCCAGTCTCGAGGACGCGAAGACCGCCGTGAAGAAGGCCTCGTCCCGGGCCAAGAAGCTCAAGGGGCAACTCGGTGCGGCCGAGGACCGGGTCGCCGAGTTCGCCCAGACGTCGTACATGGGCGGCGGACTGGACGACTCGCAGTTGTTCAGCCTGAACATCGACCCCGGCACCGTCTCCACGATGTCGTACCTGTCCACGCAGAAGGCCGCGCAGCTCACCACCGTCAGGCAGCTCATCGCGGACCACAAGAAGGCCACGGAGGACGCCGACGAGGAGATCGCCAAGCTGGAGAAGGACATCAAGGACCTCCAGTCGAAGCGGCGAGACGTCGAGCGGCGCATGGCCAAGTTCGGCATCCAGCAGCCAGGCTCGGCGTCGGGCCTGACCGCCCGCCTGGTCAACGTGCGGGCCGCGATCATGTCGCAGTTCCCGATGCCGTTCGGTGTCGGATGCCTGCGCGTCGGCGACCCGGGCGAGCACGGCAAGGGCCGCGCCTGCGACTTCATGATGAGCTCCGGCGGCCGCCTGCCGGACGCCGTGGCCAAGGAGCGCGGCGACGCCCTGGCCCAGTGGTGCATCAGCCACGCCGACCAGTACGGGATCATGTACATCATCTGGCAGCAGCGCATCTACGACATGCGCACCGGCGGCGGCTGGAAGATGATGGAGGACCGCGGCGGCACCACGGCCAACCACTACGACCACGTGCACGTCTCGGTGTTGTGACGGCCGGCCCCCAGAGGATGCGCTGAGGGCGGTCAGCCCTGCTTCGCGAGGAACTCCCTCAGCCAGTGGTAGGACGCCTTCGGCGTGCGCTCCTGGGTGTCGAAGTCGACGTGCACCAGCCCGAATCGCTGGTGGTAGCCCTCGGCCCACTCGAAGTTGTCGAGCAGCGACCACACGAAGTAGCCGCGGACGTCCACGCCCTCGGCCTGGGCCCGCCGCATGGCCGCGATGTGGCCGTCGAGGTATTCGATCCGCGCCCGGTCGTCGACGCCCTCGTAGGAGCAGCCGTTCTCGGTGATGTAGACGGGCGGGAGCGCCGTGCCGTACCGGGTCTTGAGCGAGACGAGGAGTTCGCACAGACCGTCGGGGACCACGGGCCAGCCGAACGCCGTTGTTGGGTAGCCGGTGACGCCGGCGTCGGTGAACGGCAGGCTGTCGGAGCCCGGTCCCGCTATCCGGGTGGGGTTGTAGTAGTTGATCCCCAGGCCGTCGAGGGGCTGGGCGATGATCTCCAAATCCCCGGTACGGACGAAGTCCAGCTCTGCCATGCCGTACGCCGAAAAATCGGGATATGCGGACAGGAGGAGAGGGTCGTTGAACAGCCGGTTGTGCAGGGTGTCGTAGGCCTCGGCGGCGGCCAGGTCCTCGGTGGAGTCCGAGGCCGGCCACACGGGCGTGCAGTTGTTGGTGATCAGCACGCGCTCGGCGCCGACGCCGCGCAGGGCCTGTACGGCCAGGCCGTGCGCGAGCAACTGGTGGTGGGCCGCGGGCAGCGCGTCGAGGAACAGGGCCTTGCCGGGGGCGTGGATGCCGAGGCCGTAGCCGAACACCATGTGGATGAAGGGCTCGTTGAGCGTGATCCACGTCGTGACGCGGTCGGAGAGGCGGTCCGCCACGACGGCGGCGTAATCGGCGAAGTACGCGGAGACGTCGCGGTTGAGCCAGCCGCCCTCGTCCTCCAGGGCCTGAGGGAGATCCCAGTGGAAGAGCGTGGGCGTGGGGGCGATGCCCTTCTCGCACAGCGCGTCCACGAGGCGGTCGTAGAAGTCGAGACCGGCCGCGTTGACCGCGCCGCGTCCGGACGGCTGGACGCGCGGCCAGGAGATCGAGAAGCGATAGGCGTTCAGGCCCGCCTCCGCCATCAGCGCGACGTCCTCGGGCCACCGGTGATAGTGGTCGCAGGCGACGTCGCCGGTGTGGCCGTCTCGGATCCGGCCGGGTTCATGGGAGAAGGCGTCCCAGATCGACGGGCCCTTGCCGTCCTCGTGGGCGGCCCCTTCGATCTGGTAGGACGCGGTGGCCGTACCCCAGAGGAACATGCCGCCTCCTGCTCGCTCTTATGTGAGTAGAGCTCATGTTAAACCGCCTGCCGCCGGAATCGGGAGACAATGACGGAATGACGGACGCCACGGGAGGAACACTGCGTCGCCGGCCGGCCCAGCGTCGAAGTCAGGAGCGGGTCGAGCGGATGCTGGACGAGTGCGCCCGGCTGCTCGACGAGGGAGGGTACGACGCGCTGACGACCAAGGAGGTCGCGCGCCGGGCCGAGGTGCCGATCGGGACCTTCTACCAGTTCTTCTCCGACAAGCAGGGCCTGGTCAAGGCACTCGCGCTGCGCAATCTCGACGCCTTCCTCGACAGCGTGGCCACCCGGCTGGCCGCCGCCGCTCCCTCGGGCTGGACCGACGTGGTCGACCTGGGCATCGACGAGTTCGTGCGGATGAAGCGGACGGTCCCCGGGTTCGGCGTCGTCGACTTCGGCGAGGTCCAGGCGTCGCCGGGCGGCCCCGGCCTGCCCGGCACCCAGCGGATGCTGGACGCCGCGCTGGAGAACAACGTCATCGTGGCCGACCGGCTGCGCTCGCTCACCACCGACGTGCTCGGCCTGCCGCGGGGCGAGGAGACGGCGCGGGCGTTCCTGGTGGCCGTCGAGGCGGCGGACGCGGTCCTGAAACTCGCGTTCCGTGCCCACCCCGACGGCGACCCGGACCTGATCGCCGAGTGCAAGCGCCTGGTCCGCCGTTATCTCGCCGACCACCTCGTGTAGCCCGAGGTGTGATCAGGCGGGGAGGTCGAGACGCGCCCGCAGGTCGTCGTCGAGCTTGACGTCGGCGAGCAGTTCCTCGAGCTGGGCGAGCGAACTCACCCCCACGATCGGGACGATGCCCTGCGCCTGAAGCCAGGCGAGCACCACCTGGTTCCTGGTCGCGCCCAGTTCGCCGGCCACCTCGTCGAGCACGGCGAGCCGCCTGGCCGTGCCGGGATGGTCGTAGGTCTCCGGGAGAGGCTTGCTCGTGTACGCGCCCGAGAGCAGCGACGAGTAGACCCAGAGGGTCAGCCCGGGCTCGGAGCGCACGTAGTCCAGCGTCTCCTCGCTGACCTGCACATGGCCTCCCTCGGGCAGTCGCACGCCGGGGCGCGGGCGCAGGTAGGAGTGGCGGAGCTGGACATGGGTGTACGGCGTCCGGCCCTGCGCCGCGGCCAGTGATCTGGCCCGCTCCAGCCGCCACGTGGCGTGGTTGCTCGCGCCGATCTCCCTGACCTTCCCGGACGTCACCAGGTCGCCGAAGGCCCCGACGGACTCCTCCAGCGGCACCGAACGGTCCTCGATGTGGGCCCAGTAGACGTCGATGTGGTCGACGCCGAGACGCCGCAGGCTGCCCTCGGCCGCGTCCCGGATCACACGGGCCGACAGTCCCTCGGCCGAGTCGAGCGTCAGGTCACCGGGGACCGTCGGACGGCCCCCGCACTTGGTGCTCACGACGACCTGGTCCCGGTTTCGCCTGGAGGCGAGCCATCGGCCGATCGTGGCCTCGCTCTCGTCGCCGGTCGCGCCGGAGAGCCAGAAGGGGTAGTTGTTCGCGGTGTCGACGAGTGTTCCCCCGCCCTCGACGAAACGGTCGAGGATGGCGAAGGAGGTCTCCTCGTCCACGGTGGTCCCGAAGGGGATGGTCCCCAATGCGATCGTCATGCCGCCCACCCTGCAAGCTGGAGTGCACTCCAGCGCAACCCCCGAGTTTCCGGGGAGGACGGCCGCCACGCCCGGGCGGAACGCATGCCAGGATCGAAGGCGTGGTCGCCTACACCCCCGGACAGGTCGTCGAGGAGACGGGGTTCAGCCTCGACACCCTCCGTTACTACGAGCGCATCGGCCTGCTGGAACCGATCGGGCGCAACGCGTCGGGCCAGCGGAGATTCACCGAGGGAGACGTCAGCTGGCTCGGCATGGTCCGCTGCCTCCGGGACACGGGCATGCCCATCGCCGAGATGGTGCGTTTCGCCGAGCTGGTGCGGGCCGGCGACCAGACCATCCGGGAGCGCGTCGAGGTGCTGGAGGCGCACGACCGGAGAGTCGAGGAGCAGTTCGCCGACCTGCGGGAGAAGCAGGAGGCGCTCCAGCGCAAGATCCAGTACTACAAGGACGTCCTGTCCATCCCCGACGGCGTCTACGACGCCCAAGGGTGAGCAGGCGTCGTGACTCAGGTGTCGCGGTAGGCGTCGGCCTGCAGGTTGTAGAGGTCGGCGTAGAGGCCGTCGAGGGTGATGAGCTCCACGTGGGTGCCCTGCTCCACGACCTTGCCGTGGTCGAGGACGTAGATCCGGTCGGCATAGCGGACACTCGCCAGCCGATGTGTGATCAGCACGACCGTCCGGCCGTCGGCGTGCCGCCTGATCCGCTCGAACAGAGCGTGCTCGGCCCGGGCGTCCAGCGCGGCGGTCGGCTCGTCGCAGATCAGCAGAGGGGCGTCCCGGTAGAACCCCCGGGCGACGGCGATCCGCTGCCACTGGCCGCCTGACAGCTCCTGTCCGTCCTTGAACCGCCGGTCGAGCAGCGTGCGGTATCCGTGGGGAAGCTCGGCGATGACCTGGTCGGCCCCGGCCACCTCCGCCGCCTGGTGGATCGCCTCCTCGGACTTCTCCATGCCCATGGTGATGTTGTGGCGGGCCGTCAGGGGCCATCGGGTGTGATCCTGGGCGATGACCGCGATGTTCGCCCTGAGCCGGTCGGGATCGACCTGCCTCAGATCGGTCTCGTCCCACATGACACGCCCGTTGTCCGGGTCGTAGAGCCCCGCGAGGATCTTCGCCAGCGTGGTCTTGCCCGACCCGTTCTCGCCGACGAGGGCCACGACCTCCCCGCGGTCGACATGGACGGTGACCCCGCGAAGCGAGGGGGTGTCGGCAGCCGGATAGCTGTAGGTCACGTCTTCGGCCAGGATGCGGTCGAAACGGGTGGGCGCCTCACCGGTCCGCCCGGCCGGGACCCGCGACTCGGCCTGGGCGATGAATTCGAGGAAGTCGGTGAAGTACAGCCCTTCCTCGTAGAGCCGGTTGGTCGCGTACATGAAGTTGGCCAGGGACGTCTGGCCGGACCGGATGGCGAGCACCGCGGTGCCGGCCACCGCGAGCGGGACCGCGCCAAGAGCCAGGAGCAGGCCGAGCGCCACGAACACCGCGCCCTGCCCGATGCCGCCGAGCCCCTCGCCGGCCACGCGGGCGAACGTCTGGCGCCTCGCCAGGTCGAGCAGGACCCTCTGCTCCGACCGCGCGATGCGGTCGTACATCCGCAGCAGGAAGCCGCGCATGGTGAACGTGCGCACCTCGGCGGCGGTGTCCTTGTCCGCGAGCAGCTCGGTGACGATCCACTTGCGACGTCGCTGGGGCACGAGCAGGAGGTCGGTCGAGTAGCCCATCCGGGCCGCCCGCACCGCCGCCCACGCGTCGGGCAGGACCGCCAGGAGCAGCAACGGAAGAAGCACCGGGTGCAGGACGCCGAGCACTCCGGCGGCCGCCACGATTCCGATGGCGCCGGTGAGGCTGTCGATCGTGGTGCGCACCACCGCGTCGGCCGTGTCCATGCCGCGGATCCGCGCCCGCTGCAGCGAGTCGTGGAAGTCGGGATCGTCGAAGCTCACCAGGTCGACCTGGCTGGTCAGGCCATAGAGGCGCTGCTCGGCGATCCTGTCGACCTGCGGGCCGAGCCTGCTCTGCGCCCACCCGGCGCCGGCCTGCAGGACGGTCCTGATCGTCGCCGCGGCGCCGACCAGCAGGAGGCTGGGCAGCGCCGCCCGGACGCGGTCGGGAGTCGGGCCCGACTCGAACAGCGCGGTCAGCACACCCGTGGTTGCCAGCAGCCCGAAGGCGGTGAAGACGCCCCCGAGCACGCTCAGCACGACGGTCGCCGTCGTGTCGCGCGGACTCGCCTGCCAGGCCATGCCGAGCGCCTGCCGGATCAGGTACGGCAGGCGGCGCGCCACGGTGAGGAAGCCGACGCCCGCCATGGCGTCACCATGGCGGAACCACGTGATCGCGTCGAGATCAGCGAGGTCCGGCACATCCCCGTCCGGATCGGAGTCACCGGGGGGATCGCGTCGGGCCGTGCCGGGGGGAATGACAGCCATGCGTGTCAGTGTGAACACCCCGACCGACAATCCGCCACGGCCGGTGACCCTGACGTCACCCTGGTGCACCCGCTTTCCGCCGCGCGAAGCGGTGACGGTGCGGCCCGGCCCGTGATCGGCTTCCGGGCGGGACCTACACCTGCCGGGGCCGACCCGGGCCGAACCTCCGCCGGCCGGCCTCAGGCGCCGGGCCGGACCTCGCCCGAGCCCCGATCGATCAGCCGGGTGGGCAGCTCCACCCGGCGCGGCGCGTCCTCGTCGCCGGACAGCCGCTGGAAGAGCAGCTCCGCCGCCGTCCTGCCCAGACCCACCGGGTCCTGGGCCACGACGGTGATCTTCAGCAGGTCGGCCAGCTCGAAGTCGTCGAATCCGACCAGGGCGACGTCGGCCCCGTGGGGCTCGCCCAACCGCCTGCCGCCCGGCCCGAACGAGGCGAACGCGCGGAGGCTCGCGACGGTGGTCCGGCCGTTGCCGGTGAACAGCGCGGTCGGCGGGTCCGGCGAGTTCAGCAGGCGCTCGACGTCGGCCTGGACCCGCCCCTGGTCGACCGGGCCCATGGCGACCAGCCCCTCGTCGTACGGCAGGCCGGCGGCCGACAGGGCCTGGCGGTAGCCCTCCAGCCGCTCCGCCGCGGTGAAGATGGACGGGGAGTCGCCCACATAGGCGATGCGGCGGTGACCGTGGGCGATGAGGTGGTGGACCCCCGCTCGGGAGCCCCCGGTGTTGTCGCAGAGCACGGTGTCCGCCTCGGGGCCCGTCCCCGGAGGGCGGTCGGCGAAGACGGCGGCGATCCCGGCGTCGACCTCGGGTGTGAGGTATTCGTGGTCGTCGCCGGCCGGGACGATGATCAGCCCGTCGACGCGGCGGGCGCAGAAGGCGAGGACGAGGTCGCGCTCCCGAGTGGGGCTCTCGCCGGACGACCCGGTGAAGACGAGGTAGTCGTGGCCCAGTGCGATGTCCTCGACGGCCCTGCTCAGGCCCGAGTAGAAGGGGTCGGCGACGTCCTCGATCACGAGGCCGATGCTGGCGGTGCGGCCCTGGCGCAGAGTCCTCGCGCCGTCGTTGCGCCGGTAGCCGAGCCGGTCGATGGCGGCCTGGACGCGCTCGGCCGTGGCGGTGTTCACCCCGGGCTCGTGGTTGACCACGCGTGACACCGTCTTGAGCGCCACTCCCGCTTCGGCCGCCACGTCGTTCATGGTGGGTCGGCCGCGCCTCGTCTCTGTCACGGCTGGATCATCCCGCATCTCGGGTCCGGTGACGACGCCGTCGGAGTCTCAGCGTCGTGCGGCGGAGTCGCCCACACCGGTCGCCTGCAGATCGGCCTCGATTCTGGCGGCCGTGGCCAGCAGCGGCGGGAGCAGGTCCCTGCGGACCGATTCGAGCGTCGTACGGCTGGCGTGGGACGACACGTTCACCGCCGCGACCACCCGCCCGCCGCGGTCCCGGATCGGCGCCGCGATCGAGCGCAGGCCTTCCTCGAGCTCCTGGTCCACCATCGCCCAGCCCTGACCCCTGACCCGGTCCAGCTCCGCCCGCAGGGCCGCGGGCGAGGTCGTGGTCCTCGGAGTGAGGCGCTCCAGCGGCGAGCGTTCGAGTGCCGCGTCGATCTCCTCGGGGGTGAGCCAGGCCAGCAGCACGCGGCCCAACGAGGTGCAGTGGGCGGGGAAGCGGGTTCCGATGGCGATCGTGACCCGCATGATCCGCGCGGTGGGCACGCGGGCGACGTACACGACGTCGCCGTCGTCGAGCACCGACACCGACGCGGACTCGTGCACCTCGGCGACGAGCCGCTCCAGGTGCGGGAGGGCGACCTCGGGAAGCGAAAGACTCGACAGGTAGGCGTAGCCGAGTTCGAGGACGCGCGGCGAGAGCGAGAAGAGCCGTCCGTCGGTCCGCACGTAGCCCAGGCCGACCAGGGTGAGCAGGAAACGCCGCGCGGCGGCGCGCGTCATGTCGGTCTTGCGCGCCACGTCGCTGAGCGTGAGCTCCGGGCTGGTCGCGTCGAAGGCCCGGATCACCGACAGGCCACGAGCGAGCGACTGGACGTACTCCTCGGCCATGGACCCTCCCACCTCCCGAGCTGGAACTCTAGCGTCCCGACGTTGTTCGTATTTTGAACCGACGTTCTCAAGGCGAACGAGGTATGGGAAGAATCGTCCTCGTTTTCGTTGACGTTCGACGGGGTCGGGCGTAGCTTCCACTGTACGTTCCAACGAGAACTCTCGTTCGCAATGCGAACACATGTTGATCTGTCAGTTCGTCGTCGAAGGCGACGGCCTCGAGCAAGCCGATTCTCCTGGAGATCGCGGTCATCCCCGGCTCCGAGTTGCCCCATGAGGAGGATTTTTCATGACATTGATGGACGCGAAGATCTGGGCGGGATCGATCTTCAACGGAGAATGGGCGACATCGCGGGCCGGTGACGCTCCCGTCATGGAGCCGGCGACCGGCAACGAGATCGGCCGCGTGGGCCTCGCCGGTCCCGAGGACGTCACGGCGTCCGCCGTACGGGCGTACGAGGCACGGCGCGCATGGGCCGCCGCGACGTTCGAGGAGCGGGCCGCCGTCCTGCGCAGGGCGGGCCGGCTGTTCGAGGAGCACGCCGAGGAGATCCAGGGCTGGCTCATCCGCGAGGCGGGCTCCATCCCCGGCAAGGCCGCGTTCGAGGCCGCCGTGGCCGCCTCCGAGTGCTACGAGGCGGCGGCTCTGGCCTCCCAGCCTTCGGGCGAGCTCCTGCCGACGGCCCGGCCGCGGCTCAGCCTGGCCCGCCGCGTACCGGTGGGCGTGGTCGGGGTGATCGCGCCGTTCAACTTCCCCCTGATCCTGGCCATCAGGTCGGTGGCCCCGGCGCTCGCCCTGGGCAACTCCGTCGTACTGAAGCCCGATCCCCGTACGGCGGTGAGCGGCGGCGTGTCGATCGCGCGCGTCTTCGAGGAGGCGGGGCTGCCTCCGGGCGTGCTTCACATGCTCCCCGGCGGGCCCGGCGCAGGGGAGGCCCTCGTGGCCGATCCGCGCGTCCCGGTCATCTCCTTCACCGGGTCGACGGTGGCGGGCAGGAAGGTCGGGGAGATGTGCGGCCGGCTGCTGAAGCGGGCCCATCTGGAACTGGGCGGCAACTCCGCGCTGATCGTCCTCGACGACGCGGACCTCGATCTGGCCGTCTCCGCCGCCGCATGGGGCTCGTTCTTCCACCAGGGCCAGATCTGCATGACCACCGGGCGGCATCTTGTGCACTCGTCCCTCCAGGAGGAGTACGTCGCACGACTGGCGGCCAAGGCCGACCACATGCCGGTCGGCGATCCGGCCACCGGCCAGGTCGCCCTCGGCCCGCTGATCGACGAGCGGCAGCGCGACAAGGTCCATGCCCTGGTCACGGGCAGCGTGGAGGCCGGTGCGCGGCTCGCGGCGGGCGGGACGTACGAGGGGCTGTTCTACCGGCCGACGGTCCTCACCGACCTGACGGCCGACGCGCCCGCGTACGCGAACGAGGTCTTCGGTCCGGTCGCGCCGGTCATGCCGTTCGCCACGATCGAGGAGGCGGCGGCGCTGGCCGGGGACAGTGAGTACGGGCTGTCGCTCGGCATCCTGACGCGGGACGTGATGAAGGGCCTGGCCCTGGCCGACCTCGTTCCCACCGGCATCGTGCACATCAACGACCAGACGGTGGACGACGAGGCCGTCGCGCCGTTCGGCGGGGTGGGCGCGTCGGGCACCGGTTCCCGTTTCGGCGGCGGCAGGGCCAACGTGGACGCCTTCACCCACACCCAGTGGGTCACGATGCAGGGCGACATCGCCAGGTACCCGTTCTGAGTGCATGATCACGGCATGGGTTCGCGCAGGCCCGGGCGGGTGTGCGCGAACCTGTCCATGATCACGGCCGGGATCGGCGCAGGCGGGACGGGCCACCGCCGAATCTGTGCATGATCACGGCGAAGGGGTTGGTTATGGTTTGTGGGACGGTAAGGCATGTTGAGGCATTGAGGGTGTTCGTGGTTGCTCATGGGTAATCGTGGCCGACTGCTCCTTGTCGTCGGGTTCGTTCTGGCGGCATGGAACCTCAGGCCCGCGCTGGCAGGCGTCTCCCCGCTGCTGAACGAGATCATGGCCGACCTCTCCCTCTCCCCGGCCGCGGGCGGGGCGATCACGACGGTCATGGTGCTCTGCCTCGGCCTTCTCGGTCCGCTGGCCCCCGCCCTGTCCACCAGGCTCGGGCTCGACCGCACGCTGCTCGTCGGCCTGCTCATCCTGGCCGTCGGCGTCGTCGTGCGCAGCACGGGAGGCCTCGTCGGCCTGTACGCCGGAGCCGCCCTGGCGGGCACCGCGATCGCGATCATGAACATCGCCATGCCCGGCCTCGTGAAGCAGCACTTCCCGTCCCAGGTGGGGCTCCTCACGGGCGTCTACGTCTCGTGCCTGGTCGCGGGAGCGGCGGTGGCCTCGTCCGTCATGGTGCCACTGGCCGGAGAGTACGGCTGGCGGACGGCCGCGGGCTCGGTCGCCGTGCTCGCCCTGGTGGCGGCGCTGCTGTGGGCGCCGCAGGCCTTCCGGCGTCCCGAAGGGGGCGGTGGAAGAGCCGGCCGCGGGCGATACCGCACTCTGCTGCGGAGCAGGACCACGTGGGTGGTCATGTCCTTCATGGGGCTGCAGTCGCTGACGTTCTACGTCGTCCTCGCCTGGCTTCCGACGATCTTCCAGGACGCCGGGCTGCCCGCCGACGAGGCCGGGTACATGCTCGGGCTCACGAACCTGGCCCAGATCGCGGCGACCCTCACCGTGCCCATCCACGCGGGCCGGGCGCGTTCCCAGGTGCCGCACGTGACCGCGGCGGCCGTCCTCACCATGGTCGGATACGTCGGCGTCCTGCTCGCGCCGACGACGCTGCCGTGGCTCTGGATGATCGTCCTCGGCATCGGGCAGGGCGCATCCATCGCCCTGGCCCTGCTGATCATCACCCTGCGCGCCCCCGACCCGGCGTCGGTGACCGCGCTGTCGGCCGTCGCCCAGTCGAGCGGCTACACGCTCGCCGCGCTCGGTCCCGTCGCCTTCGGCCTGATCCACCAGGCCACCGGAGGCTGGACCGTGCCGCTCCTCGTGGGGCTCGCCGCCTGCGCCGTCCAGCTCGGGTCGGGTCTGTTCGCCGGCCGTCCCGCACCGGGTGATCCCGCCGTCCCCGAGGTGGCGGGGGCCGCCGCGCCTGGGGCGGTCACCCCGTCGCCCGGCGGTTCGCCGGGAACGGGCTGACGCGGCCGCGACGAGTGCCTCCCGGCCGTGTGAGCGTCTAAGCTTTAGGTAAGCCTTGCCTAAGTGAGTGGAGACGCCGTGCCCCTTGGAGCTCTCACCGAGAGTCTCGAAAGCCTCGCGGCCGAGAGGGACGGCGTGATCGGCGTGCTTCCCGGGCTCGTCACCCGGGACGCCGACGGCTGGATGCGGGTCTCCGACCTGGTGCGGGAGCCGTACGAGGGGCTGGCCGGGCTGGTGCGGGAGACGGCCGACCGGTGGGGCGCCCCCCGGCACGTGGGCGCGGCGCTGCTGTGGAAGACCTACGGCTACTGGCACACGTTGCCCATGGCGCTCGGCTGGCAGCTCGGGCGGCGGGTGCCGTTGATGCGGCTCGAGGACACCCTCGTGCGGTCGTCCGAGGCCGGCGTGACGATCGCGGCCGAGAAGGTGAGCGTCGCCGTCCTTCCCGGTGACCCGATGGCGGGAGCTCCCGGAACGGTGGTCGTGGACAGCCTGGGCGCGGCGATCAGGGAGGCGCTGCTCGACGGGCAACGGCCCGTCATCCGGGCCCTCGGGGCGCTGGCCAGGGTGGGGGAGCGAACGTTGTGGGGGTCGACGGCGGAGGCGTTCGCCGGTCCGCTGCTGGAGTTCGGGCCCTACGACCGGGCCGCCGCCCTCCTCGCGGAGATCGGGCGCCCCGTGGACGGCCTGATCGTCCCCCACGAGGACGGCTACCGCCGCCGCACCTGCTGCCTATGGGTGGCCATCCATCCCGACGACCCCTGCACGACCTGCTGCGTCCTCCCCACAACCCCTGGCCGTGATCATGCACACCTTCGCGAAGAAGCCGGCTGACCTGCCCGCCCCCTGCGGGTGATCATGCACAGTTTCGGGGAGCGCATCGCTGACCTGGCCGTCCTTCTGTCGTGATCATGCACACGTTCGTGGAGGCGAGTGCTGGCCTGCCTCAACGTGATGCGTGATCATGCACGATTTCGAGAAGGGGCGCGCCGAGCTGGCAAGATGCCGGTCGCGATCATGCATGGAGCGCCCTGGTGCGACGGCGGATCGTGCATGATCACGCGAAGTGTTTCCGCGAATCAGCGCACCTGAAGCCGAATCCATGCATGATCACGAATCGCGTTAGGGCACGTCAGCGGCCACTTCCGCGAAGGTGTGCATGATCACGGGAAAATGGTTGAGCAGCTCGCGGGGCATGTTCGCGAGAGTGTGCATGATCACGCGGGGTCGAGGGGGCGGAGTTCGTCGGCGTAGCTGACCGACAGGCGGCGCATCATCCCGTCCTGGTTGATGGAGTACTGCCCGAGCCGCCACAGGGGCGGGGAGTATGCGTGGATCGACACGCTCCCGTGCTGTGCTCCGGTCAGGCGGTGGATGTGGTCGGGGCCGAACGTGAACGAGTCACCCTCGGCGACGGCCGTCTCGAGGTGCTCACCGCCGATCCTGGGGTTGCACTCCTTCAGCTCGCCGGCCACCACGCGGACCGCTCCCGAGGAGATGTCGTGGTCGTGCCAGCCCGTGTCGTCCTCCGGGCGCCAGCACAGCAGCCACACGTCCACATAGGAGTCGCGGTAGAGCGAGGCGTAGTGACGGCCGCCGTCCTCCGCGCCCTCGAAGTTGAGGTGCTCCTCCCACAGCTGGGGCTGCGCCGCGAGTTCGTTGACCAGTTCGGAAAGTTCGCGGCGGTCGAGAGCGCGGGCAGGGAGCTCCTCGAAAGGAGCACAGCGCTCGCTGACCTGGACGGTGGGGGTGCTCATGACTGCGACTCCTTTCGTTTCAACATGCGATCGGGATTGCTCACGCGGATGGCGTGGCGGGCGGCTTCGCCGAAATCGGGCGAGGGGGCCTCCGCGTACGGAAGGTCCGAGCCGTTGACGACGACGTCGATGCCTAATTCGCGGACGACGGCGTCGATGGCCCGCGGCCCGTAGGACGAGGTCTCGACGAACATGTTCGTGTCCACGAGTCCGCGGCCGGAGCCTCCCCGGTTGATCTGGCGCTCCGAGTGGAGGGGCGCCAGCCCGGCCAGCAGGGCGAAGCAGATCTTCAGGTGGGGGTGCCTGGGCCGGCCGAAGGCCTGGAAGGCGTACCACGAGGCGTGCATCTGCTGGACGTACGGAACCACCGCGGCCCACCAGGACGGACCCTGCGGCGTGGCCGCGGGCCCGGGATGGACGAAGAGCGGCAGCCCGCGCTCCTCCAGTACGCCGAGGAGCGGGGCGACGGCCGACAGGCCGGAGGCGTCCCCCAGGGCGGTGGCGGGCAACTGGAGGCCGCGGAAGCCCTGGTCGAGGGTGTGCGCGAGCCGTACGGCGTCGACGTCGGTCACCGGCGCCGCGGCCCAGGCGCCGAACGGGGAGGGCAGGTCGCGGGCGCCGGAGTGGTAGGCGTCGATGAGTGGCCACGCCTCATCCGGCGGCAGGTGCTCGATGCCCAGAGGGCTCGACAACGAGATGAGCGCGAGGTCGAGGTCGGCGTTGAGTTTGAGCCGCGCGTCCAGGTCGTGGGCGCCCGGGTCGACCTCGTAGGGCGCCTCGCCGTCCAGGACCAGCGTCCAGCCGTCGAGGAGCGGCGGCTCGGTGCGGCGCCGCAGGGCGTCGAGGAACGACGGCGTCCACAGATGCTGGTGCACGTCGATGGCCATCGTCACCTCCTGTTGCCCTAATTCCCGACTGATAATACATGTAATCGGAGGGAACGGCCTTGTCAAGACGCTGAATCGCTTCACTGATACGTTTCAGTGAAACGCTTCACCTCCGAAGGTGTCAAGACGGGAGCCCCTGTCCGGCATAGGGTTACCGAGTGGCTCAGCGTAAGCGCGCGACTATCCGGGAGGTGGCACAGGCGACCGGCCTGTCACCCGCCGCGGTGAGTTACGCCCTGCGTGGCATGCAGGTCTCCGAGGAGACCATGCAGCGGGTACGGCAGGCCGCCGCGGAGCTCGGATACGAGGCCGACCCGATCGCCCGGGCCCTCGCCAGCGGCCGAACGGGGATGATCGGCCTGCTCTGCGGTTCGCTGGAGGATCTGTGGCAGCAGTCACTCGCCGTCGGCATCGGGCGGGCCCTGCGCGACAAGGACCGGTACGCGCTCATCCTCGACGCCGCGGGCGACCCGGCACGGGAGCGCACCCTCGCACTCCAGCTCAGAGACCAGCGGGTGGACGGGCTGATCGTGCAGCCGGTGGACCCGGCGGCCAGGTTCTGGGCCGATCTCGCCGACTCCCTGCCCGTCGTGGCCATCGGCGACGCCCTGCTGCACGGCCACACCGCGGCCGAAGTGGTCTTCGACAACCGGCGCGGGGTCACGATGGCGCTGGAGTACGTCAGGGACAAGGGCCACCGCCACGTCGCGGTGCTCACCCCGACCCGGCCGAGCACCCCTGACCGCCCCGCCGACGTCCATGTGATCGCCGAGGCCGAGCGCCTCGGCCTGGACATCGACGTGCGAACGGCCGGGCAGGGCCTCGCAGACTCGGCCGAGGTCGCGACCGGGCTCCTGACCCGGCCCGACCGGCCGACCGCCGTGTTCTGCTTCTCCGACTCGATCGCCTACGGCGTGTACAAGGCGGCAGGAGAGCTCGGGCTCTCGGTGCCGCAGGACGTCGCGGTGATGGGATACGACGACCATCCCATGTCGGAGCTCCTCGGTCTGACGACCGTGAACTGGGACCTCGATGGCATCGTCCGGGCCGCCGTCAAGCTCGTCGTCGCCGCCTCGGACGGCAAGGCGCACCACCGTCGCATCGTTCAGGCGCCCGGCCTGCGTGAACGCCTGTCGGTCCAACCGCCCGCCCGCCGGTGAGGCGCGCGGCGCGCGTGCGCTAGGCGAAGGCCGGCAGCGCCGCCCGCGCGGCCTCGATGTCGGCGTCGAGGGGGCGGTCCTCCATGCGCGGGTCGAGCGGAACGTCGCAGGACAGGCCGCGCTGCCGTTGCGCGCGCACGGCCGCGACCAGCTCACAGGCCAGGACGATCTCGTACGGCTCCCGCGTCGCGAGGCAGGCCCGCGCCGCCTGGGTGCCGAACCCGGCGTGGTCCTCCACGCTGCGGGACAGGACGGCGCCCCCCAGCGTCACGGGCGCGGCGAGATTACGCAGCGTGGCGAGGGCGTCGTAGGCGACGTATTCGAGGATGAGCGCCCCCGAGGCGCCCGGCCGGTCGGCGAGGAACGGGATCAGGCCGGTGTAGGCGGGCTCCATCATCGTGGCCAGTCGCGCCGTCGACAACGACGCCGTCTGGACGAGCGCGGCGCGCAGCCCGTCGAGGGCGAGGGCGACGGGCGCGGTGTGGAAGTTGCCGTTGTGCCAGGCCCTGCCGCCCGCGATGAGCGGGTTCTCCGCCGCGGAGTTCATGTCGGTCGTGACCACCCGCTCCGCCATGTCGAGCGCGTCGAAGGCCGCCCCGTGGACCTGCGGAAACGCGCGGTAGCCGTACGGGTCCTGAAGGCGGGGGGACGGCCCGCCGGCGAGCCGGCGGCGCAGGCGGGTGGCCACCCTGGCCTGGCCGGGATGGCGCCGCGCGTCCTGCACGGGCTGTTCCAGTGGTTCGTCCGACGCGTCGACGGCGCGCCACGAATGGGCGGCCACCCCGATGGACGCGCCGAGCAGCGGGCGGAGCCCCGCGCAGGCCAGCGCGGCGTCGCCCAGCGTCATGGCGTTGGCGCTCATGAACGGCAACGCGTCGGACCCGGACAGCGCGAACGACGGCGCCTCGTCCGGCGACCAGGGGGCGCGGCGCCAGGGGACCTCGCCCGTCAGGCAGAGCGCGGCTGTGGACAGGGCCGTCAGGTCGCCCGTGCCGATCGCGCCGTACAGGCGGACGGGGGGCGTGAAGCCCTCGTTGATCGCGTAGGCGAGGACGGGGAGGACGCCGGGATTGACGCCCGACCCGCCGCGGAGGATCTGGTTGAGGCGGATCACCAGCATCGCCCGGGCCCGCTCCTCCTCGACCAGCGGCCCGGCGCCGCCCGCGTGGCTGCGCGCGAGGTCCATCCCCTGCGCGTGCACGGCCACGTCCTTGTTGGCCCCGACGCCCGTGGTCCGGCCGTACACGGGGCCGTGCAACTGGCCGGAGGCATGCCAGGCGGCCTGGGCCGCGGCCGTCGAACCGACCGCGACCCGCGCCTCGCCGCGGGCCACCGCGCCGACCTGTTCGCAGGTCAGCGTGGTGCCGTCGAGAGTGATGTCAGTCGTCACCGAGGATCATGTTGAGGACCCAGCTGATCACACCGACGATGAGCGCGCCCCAGAATGCGGCGACGAACCCGTCGACGTGGAACGGCAGGTCCACCTGGTCGGCCACCCAGCCCGTGAGCAGCAGGAGGGCGGCGTTGACGACGAGGGCGAACAGGCCCAGTGTCAGCACATAGAAGGCGCATCCGATGGTCTTGATGATCGGCTTGAGCACCGCGTTGACGAGACCGAAGATGAGCGCGACGGCGATCAGGGTGCCCGCCTGCTTGGCGGCGCTGCCGGTGTTCACCGTGATGCCGTCCACGAGCTGTGTGGACACCCACAGAGCTCCGGCGACGATCAGCACCTTAAGGATGAACTTCAAGGGGGGGATCCTTCCATGATCGGAAAAGCGGGTGTCAGACGGCAGAGACGGACAAGCATGCTCGCCCCGCCCTCCGCCCGGCAAGCCCGCCGACCGCCCGCTGCGCACTCGCGACGACCCGCGTCGCTGACTCGTTGCGATCGTATAGTTCGGCGGTTCCCGCGCCGCCGGGCGGGCTCCCCGGTGGCTCCCGCCCCGCCGCTCAGATCTTGGGCAGGCGGGACATGAGGAGCGGTGCGAGGAGCTGGGAGTACTGCTTGGTCATGTGGCCCTCGTCCCGGTAGACGAGCAGGTTGCCGATGACCGGCGGGCACGTGCCCACCGTGCCGCAGAACCAGCTGGTCGGGTCGATAACCTTGATCTTGGCCTTCTTCGCCGCGGCGGCGATGGCCGCGCGACGGGCGGGCGAGTGCAGCGCCTTGGGGAGCTTGTTCGTGCACAGGGTCAGGACCCGGGGGTTCTGTGCCAGGCACTCGGGCGCGTCGCTGCTGGGCCAGGGGATGTCCTGGATCAGGGTCATCTTCGTGCCGCGCGCGTTGATCTGCTTCAGCGTCGCCGCGAAGCCCGCGCCCCAGGCCGCCGCGTTGTCGGTCTGCTTGGGGAAGATCGTCCCGTCCTCCGACGAGGACATGACGACCAGGGCGGGGTGGAGCCTCTTGATCCTCGCGATCGTCTGGGTCCGCCAGGTGTCGCAGGTCTCGTACGCCTTGCCGGTGCGGACCAGCGTGATCGACGAGACCTTGCAGGACGCCTTGGTCCACGAGTAGAGCTTCCAGTGGTTCTCCTTGGCGAGCGTCTCCATCGCGGGGAACCAGCTCGCCGCGTGGGAGTCGCCGAAGAGCACGACCACCTTGCTCGAGGTGAGGTCGCCGAAGGCGCACTCGGGCATCGAGACGTCGTCGTAGCCCACGTGGCAGCCGTCGTCGTAGACGATCGCCTTGTCGTCCTTCACCGTGGTGAGCGAGGGCGACAGGTTGCCGGGAAGCCGCTCCGGCGGCACGCCGCCGCCGATGGCCGACTTCAGGAACGCCTCGGCGTCCTGCGCCGACGCCATCCCGGCCGGCAGGTCCGCGACCGGCGGGCCGTACGGGATCGAGGGGGGCACGGTGGCGGCCACCAGGGCGATCACCGCCGCGCCCGCGGACAGGGTGACTCCGAGTGAGATCGCCCGTCCCGGCCGGTTCTTGAACGCGCGGTGGAAGCGGACCGGGTTCTCCACCAGATAGAGGGTGACGGCCGCCAGGACCAGGCCGATGGCGCTCAGCGCGAGATTGACCTTCAGCGTGCCGTGCAGGCCGAGAGCGGCGGGACCGATGACGAGGAGCGGCCAGTGCCAGAGGTACCAGCCGTAGGACAGCCCGCCGATGCGCTGGAACGGCGCCAGTCCCAGGAGCAGCCGTGTGTCGCCGCGCGCCGACGCGGTGCCGCCCGCGATCACCATCGCGGTGCCGACGACGGGCAGGAGCGCGTGGTAGCCGGGGAAGGGGGTGTCGTTGTCGTAGATCACCGCCCCGGCGAGGATCGCGGCCAGGCCGGCCCACGTGATGACGGCGGCGATCCGGCCCGGTGTGCGGGCGAGCCGCGCGGCCGCCAGCGCCACGAGGGCTCCCGCGCCCAACTCCCAGACGCGGGTGTGCGAGCCGAAGTAGGACCAGGGGGCGGAGCGCGGGGTCTCCACGATGCTCAGCACCAGGGAGGTCGCCGACAGGGCGATGAGCGGCACCGCCAGGTAGCGGGTACGGCTGCTGCGGCCGCCGCGGCCGAGGAGCCAGGCGGAGACGATCAGTAGGAGGGGCCACACGAGGTAGAACTGCTCCTCGACCGCCAGCGACCAGAAGTGCTGGAACGGCGAGGGCGGAGCGCCCTCCTGCAGGTAGTCGGTACCGGTGATCGCCAGCCGGAAGTTGATGGCGTAGAGCGTGCTGGCGAGGGCGTCCTTGGTGTATTCCGCGAACCTGACCGGCGTGAGCCACAGCCAGGCGCCGATCACGGTGAAGACGACCACGATCGTGGAGGCGGGCAGGAGCCGCAGGGCCCGCCGCGCGTAGAAGCGCCGGATCGAGATGCGGCCGGTGGTGTCGAGCTCGCGCAGTAGCAGCGAGGTGATCAGGAAGCCGGAGATCACGAAGAAGACGTCGACGCCGATGTAGCCACCGGCGAACAGGCTCACCCCGGAGTGGCTCAGCACCACGAGCGACACGGCGATCGCGCGCAGTCCCTCGATGTCGGTCCGCTTCCGGGTGTGCGAGGTGGAGGCGGGCGCGGTGTGCTCGATTCTTTCCAGCGGCACGGGAGTCGCGTGCGTCACTGTGCGTTTCTCCCGGCGGCCGGTGCGATCATTCGCGAAGCTGGCGGGGATTTCCGGGGAGACGGCATAGCGACAAACCGAAACATAACCGTCGTACCTGGTCAAGGGATGGTCCGGAGGTGTTCCGCTGAAGTTCATGCGAGTTTCATATAGGTGGCGAACAAATGTCTACAGGGTGGGGCGAATGGGGCTCATGCGCGTTCGGGGGGCTCGTGCCCGGCGTCTCGGAGGCGTTTCGGAGGCGTCTCGGAACAGCCTCCGGTGCGCCTCCGGGGAGAGGGGGTCGGCAAAGGGTTCGTGGGCTCTGACTACCCTTTTCTCTGCCATGGGCATAACCGGGGCGGCTTTGGGCAATCACGATTTTTGGGGTGAGTGTGGATGGACGTGGAAGAGCTTGATTCCCTGTCGGCGAAGGAATTGCACGACCGCGCCGTGCACTATGCCGTACGGCACGGCGACTTCGGCTTCCTTTGGGACCTGCTGAAGCTGATTCCGGCCGCCGAGGCCGCCAGCGGCAACTCCGACGAGTCCGCGAACGATCTCAGCCGGGTGTCCGCGCTGCTCAGCGATGCGATGGCGGCGGGTGAGGGCGAACTCGGCGACGCCCTGCGGCCCGTCTACGTGGACTACCTGTCCAAGCATCCCGACGCCTGAGCCCCCGCCTAGAGCTCGAAGGGGTCGTGGTGGATGTGCCGGTCGCGGACGCCCGCTCTGCGCAGCTCCGCGGTGACCCGGTGGACGAGATCGGGGGGACCGCACAGGTAGACGTCCCTGTCCCCGATACCGGGAACGAGCCGGGCGAGTCCCGGGGCGGTGAGCTCCTCCGGGACGCGGCGGCCGTCGGCGTCCACAGGTGCGCCGCCGTCCTGGCCCGCCCCGTCCAGCAGGTAGACGAGGCGCGCGCCGCGTGACCTGGCCAGCTCGTCGAGCTCGTCACGGAAGACGATCTCGCTCTCCGACCTGGCCCGGTAGAGGACGACCGTTCCTGGCGGCATCTCCTCGAGCAGCGCCCTGATCGGTGTGATCCCGATGCCGGCGGCGATCATCAGGACGTCCTTGTTGGCGCGTGAGCCGGCCGTGAAGCTTCCGTAGGGCCCCTCGACGACGACCCGGGTGCCGACCGCGACCTCCTGAAGCCCTCGGGTGTGGTCGCCCAGCGCCTTGACCGTCACGCGCAGGCGGTGCCCGTCGGGCGCGGCCGACAGAGAGAAGGGGTGTGCCTGCCCCCAGTCGTTCCGCGTGAGGAAGCGCAGCCACAGGAACTGGCCGGGCTCGACCCGGAACTCGCGCATCCTGCGGCCGCCGATGTGGATCGAGGTGACGTCCGGCGTCTCCTGGACCACGTCGGACACCCGGAAGCCGTGCCGCGTCGCCAGCATGACCGGCCGCACGATCCGCCGCCAGACCGCCAGCGTGAGGGCCGTGCCGTACAGGGCGATCCAGAAGACCCGGGCGATCCCCTTGATGTCGGTGGAGATCATGATCGTGTGGGCGAACGCGAGCGCGGTTCCCAGGTAGGCGTACAGATGCAGGTAGTACCAGGTCTCGTAGCGCATCCGCCGTTTGATCGCCCGGATCGAGGTCAGGCCGATCATCACGATGAGCGCCGTCCCGACGTAGGCCGCGAGCAGCCAGGGGTAGCCGTAGAGGAATCTCAGCGTCTGGTCCGCCAGGCTTCTTCCTGCGGCGTGGCCCACGGTGCTGAAGACGATGTGCACGGTGATGAAGGCGAACACGGCGGCCCCGAGCCTGCGATGCCACACCGAGAGGAGCCGCGTGTCGAGGACCCTGCTCATGAGGATGAGCTGGACCGCGATGAGATATCCGGCGAGTATTCCGGCCACCCTGCCGGTGCCGATGAGGGGATCGGCGGCGAAGCGGTGTCCCGAGCGGACCGCCCAGGGGACGAGCGCCATGGCCGCGCCACCCCAGAAGATCGCGGGCCACAGCCAGGTCGTAGAGGCGCGGGCCTTGCCCGCCCGTGGCCGGCCCGCCGGGTCCGGTCCCGTCACCTCGGTGTGTGCCATCCCTCGACCATGGCCGATTGATATGAGACGGATCTGAACGAGTCGTCCCGCGCCCGGGCCGCGATCGGCTGCCCCGCAGGAGGACCCGCGCGCCGGCCTGCGGCGTTCCTTCATGAACTTCTCATCGCCCCAGGCCAGGATGGCCGGGTGGCCAAGACACGGATACTGGTCGTGGACGACGATCCGGACGTGCGCGACGCGATCGCGCGCGTCCTGCGCGGGGAGGGACACCGCGTCACGACCGCCGACGACGGCGCGTCGGCGCTCGCCTTGATCACCGGTGGCACCCCGGAGCTGGTGCTGCTCGACGTGCTGATGCCGCGGATCGACGGCCTCGAGGTCTGCCGGAGGCTGCGGGAGAAGGGCAACCGGGTCCCGGTGCTCATGCTCACCGCGCTCGAGGACGTCGGGGACCGGGTGGCCGGGCTCGACGCGGGAGCCGACGACTACCTGATCAAGCCGTTCGCCGTAGAGGAGCTGCTCGCCCGGGTCCGGGCGCTGCTGCGCCGTACGGCGCCGGCGGAGCCGGCCGCGGGCTTCGCCGACCTGACCCTGTTGCCGGAGAGCAGGCAGGCCACGCGGGGCGGCCGGATCTTCGACCTGACGAGGACGGAATACGCCCTGCTCGACCTGCTGATCCGCAACGGGGGACAGGTGCTCACCCGGAAGGTCATCCTCGAGCGGATCTGGGGGCACACCTTCCGCCCCGCGTCCAACTCGCTGGAGGTGTACATCCGCTACCTGCGCAGGAAGACGGAGGCGGCAGGGGAGCCCCGGCTGATCCACACCGTGCACGGGCTCGGCTACGCGCTCAGGGAGACACTGAGGGACACGCTCAAGGAGCCGCTCAAGGACCCGCTCAAGGACCCGGGAGCGGTCGGCGAGGCGGCCGGGCGCTGAGGTCGCGAGCGGCCGGGCGCTGAGGTCGCGAGCGGTGCTCACGACCCCCAGTAGGGTGGCGCCATGGCATTCGTCCGCGTCGAGCGCACCGAAGACGGTTTCGTGGCCCGCAACGACCGGGGTGCGGAGATCACCATCGGCACCTCCGAGGGCGTATTCAGCCCCCTGGAACTGCTGCTCGCGGCCGTGGGCGGGTGCAACATCATGACGGTGGAGCCCCTCACCGCCCAGCGGGGCCACCGGCTGGTCCGTCTCGCGGTGGACGTCACGTCCGAGAAGGCCGCCCCCACCCTGCTGGAATCCGTGACGGTCACCTACGACGTCGAGCCGCCGTCCGAGGAGTCCCGGGAGGTCTTCGAGGCCGTGGCGCAGCGGGTACATGAGCGCCACTGCATCGTCAGCCGCTCCCTTGAGCGGGGCACCGAGGTCCGCGTCGTCCTCAACGGGTAGTCTCTGCGGGACTCCGGGGCGGGTTTCCGACGCCCGGGGGGCGCCACTTGACCGTGTCGCACCAGGTCAACGCCGGATGTAGGCCGAAAATCCACCTGTCGATGACGAGTTCATGACAACTACGGCGCTAATGTGGTAGCAGGTCGAGACGACCAGAAGAGCTTTATTGAAGGACGCGGAGGGGGAACCGCGTCCGGCGATAAGCGGGGGCCTGCCGGTGCCTTTGGGGAGGGCATGTCTGGCGGAACCGCTTCAGCCGAGGCCGGACAGTTGGGGGACTGTCCGGCCTCGGCGTTTTTCATGCCCGGGTCCCGCGCCTTCTTCGCGGCCTGCGGCTCCCTGTATCCGGCTCCTGTATCCGGCTTTCTTGCGGCCGCTGCGTGTTCCGTGACGACCGCGGTCCCCTGCCGAGGGGTCGGCGCAGCTGTGGCAGCGGTCCTGCCCTTTGGGCGTCGGACCTCTTCGACTTTGCCATCGACGCCTTGGTTCGCGGATTGCGACCTGTCGCCCCTGATCGCGAATACGCGCATGATCACGGCTGGAATGTCCGCAGGTAAGGGTGTACGTCTCCGAACCTGTGCATGATCACGGATGGGATTTTCGCAGGTCAGGGCCCATGTCTTCGAACCTGTGCATGATCACGCGGGGGGTGGGGGGCAGATCGGAGGGTGACTCCCCGAACCTGTGCGTGATCACGGCCTGCGGTGAGGGTGGGCTTTGCCGAACCGGGATGCATGGCAGACGCATGCTGGCGAGCCCGTTACTCGGGGCCTCTTTACCCTCTGGTTGCCGGGGTGTGGGCACCCTTTCCTTGACCTCGCCCCTGACTTGCTCTTTGCCAGGAAGGCTTTGCCCGGATGCGCCGTCAACCCCATGGGGCGAGGGCCTCAGCCTCGGTGTATCCGGCACTTCGGCGTTCCGACCTCGTGGTCTGCCCTTGGGGGAAGGGGTAGATCTTCTGGGTATTATGGGGTCTTTGCTTGGTTATCTCCTGACTTGTCTTGTAGAGTCCCAATTGCTACCAACAAGTGGCAAAGTCCAGGAGAAGAGATCGGCGGTGGGCGACCCCACTGCGGCCTCACTCCAGATCCTTTCGGACCACGTCTGACATACGGCGGCCTCCGGGCCGGTCCTCATAGCTTCCGCGCCTGAGCGTGTGTCTAACGGGCGATCGATGTTCTCGCCCGGCCGGCGACAGCGTTCCACGGCCAGTCCGAACCGAGAGGTTCGATGCCGACGCAAAGTCGCTCATCCAGTCGTCTCACGAAAGATCCCCGGCCTTCCATGAAGACCTATCTCGATCCGCGTACCAAAGCCGTAGTAGGCATGTGTACCAACGCCGTCCGCGACCTGGTCGGCAAGGGCGCCCGCGGGGTGCGGGCCCACCGGACCGTCTCGTCCGTGACCACGGCGGCCTGCGCCGCCATGATCGGCGCATCCATCATGGGCGCCGCTCCGGTCGTGAAGCCGGCGAGCGACACCATCGTCTCCCCGGCCGGCGTCCAGAACGAGCAGGTTCTGCTGCGCGGCTCGACCAGCGGTTCGTACTTCTGGGACGACGGCTCCGGCCGCCAGGGGGACACCGGCCAGCCCGCGATCGGCAAGCCGATGCAGCAGGGTCTGTTCGCCAGCCCCAGCTGGCCGCTCGGCACCGAGGGTTACGTCTTCTACAACGGCCGCAAGGCCAAGTTCTTCATCGGCGACCGCGGTCCCGGCAACCCGTCGAACGACGGCGTCATGCTCGACATCGACGGCAAGACCTTCGCCGACCTCGTCGGCACCAGCTGGAACTCCGACACCCTGACGGTGGGCGGCTCCCAGGGCCACATCGACGTGGAATACGTGGTCACCAAGTGGGGTGCGGGCCCCGGCAAGCGCGGCGAGCCGGTCCCCTTCTCCAGCGGGGCGTGGAGCAACAGCTGAGCCCGGGAGGGGCGCCCTTCGCGGGCGACCTCGCACCCGATTACCGATGTGCGTGCCGTCCCCGGGACTGCTAAGGTTACGCACGTCGCAGGCGCCGCTAGCTCAGTTGGTTAGAGCAGCTGACTCTTAATCAGCGGGTCCGGGGTTCGAGTCCCTGGCGGCGCACAGACAGAAACCCCAGCTTGGGTCATCGAGCTGGGGTTTCTTCGTTCGTCTCGCCTGATCGGCCCGCCTGAGCTCCGGGATCGCGTCGGATGCCAACTGGATGCAGGAACGAAAGACGCCGGAATTGCGCCTGTCGTCCGGCGCGCCGATCTATCGCGCCTCGCCCAACAGAATCCGCAGGAACAGACCGTGGGCGGAGGGAATGTTCAGCCAATCGCTTTCCCTTACGACCGCCTGATCTTCACGACGGACGGTCTTGCGTACGAAGCCCAGCCCACCCGCGTGGCACAACTCGAAGATCGTCGCCAGACATTCACAGGTGTGGGCGGTGATCCGGATGCGGTCGACTCGGCCGTTGGTCTGGTGCCAGGAGAGTGTTTCGCAGTTGACTCGGCGGGTGCCGGGGTGAGGACCGTGGAACTCCTCGGGGAGTGCCATGTCATCGGACCCTTCCCTCGAATCGTTCGACGAGGTCACGTAGGGCGTACTCGACGCGGGCGAGCACGAGTTCCTGGACCAGGGGCGTCTCCTCAGGAAGCTGGTAGCCGTGTCGTTCCAGGACCTGGCAGATGTCGGCGAGAAGCTGCGGCGCAAGGCGCGCGGGCATGGGTGAGTGGCTAATGAGTCCGCGTACGGCGACCATGCTTCGACCGTAGGAACGGGCCCTGCTCGAATCCATGATGTTGCGGAATGTTGCGTCAATTCGCGAGGTCGCGGAGCGCAGAGACGATCAACTCCCGGGCGGCCTCGCCATACTGTGCGACCGAGGTCAGTAGGCCGAACATGCGCACATAGAGGTCCAGTTCGCCCGGGCGGGTCACCTCAATCCCTGCGGTCGGCGTCTCCAAGATGGCCAGCTCATCATCGAAGATCCAGAACCCGGAAGAGGCGACACAGGGCCGCACGATCATCATCGGGATGATCCCCAGGGACACGTTGGGCAGCCGTTGCACCGCCAGTAGCCGCTCCAATTGCCCAGCCTGCACAGCGGCGCCGCCGAACCATACCCGCAGCGCCTGCTCCTCGATCACGACCTCGATCCGCCTGGCCGGATCGCGGACGACCTGTTGCCGCCGGATGCGGGCAGCGATCGCCTCGTCCAGATCGTTCGGCGTTTCCAGGAACTCGATCCAGAAGCTCAACATCGCTGCCGCGTACTCCGGGGTCTGAAACAGGCCAGGGATCACGTTGTGCTCGTAGATCCGGAAACGGGTAGTCCGCTCGTACAAGGGGACCGAGGTGCGCATGAGGCGTTTCATTCCGGCGCGGGTCTGCCGCTTGTACTCCTGATACATCGACTCCAGCGCGCGGACGTCGGCGAGGAGATCAGGAAGTTGATCCTCGGCGTCGCAGAGCCGGCACCACAGGCGGAGTTCAGCCTCGGTCGGGGTCTTGTTCCCGTTCTCCAGGCGGGACACCTTGGTGAAATGCCAGCCGGCGATGGCGGCCAAGGCCCGTCCGGTCAGGCCGGAACTGCGGCGGATCTCGCGTAGCCGCCGGGCGAGGTTCTCGGCGGCCTGCCTGGCGGGGCTAAGCGGGCGTGTACTCACGGTGCGGGATCGCCAGTTTCCATACCCCGTCGAAGGCGGTACGGCACAGCGCCACGTCAGCGGGGTCGGTGGAGGTCTCCATGCCCGCGCCGAGTCCGTCGCCGGTGTAGTGCAGGAAGATGACCAGCCTGTCGTCAAGGAGGTAGAAGTCGTTGCCGGGCAGGGCGATCGAGGAGACCAGCCGCCGGGGCACCCACCGGATGTCCTCTCCGGCGTCGACCATCGGCTGCGCGATGGAGTAGGACCACTGCTGGTAGATGCTGAGCGGTTCCGATATGACCCGCGCTCGCCGTACACTCCGCCCTGCCTTGGTGTGGACGCGCAGGTCGGTGCACCAGTCGGCGAGCCAGGTTAGGTCGTCAGGTTCTCCGGCGGCCCATTCAGCCAGGTGAGGCAACTCGGTCTCGGTGCCGTAGGCGTCGCGTACCTCCAGGTGGTCAGCGCTGGAGGTGATGCCTTTGAGGAGTCGGTGAAACTCCTCATCAGTGATCGTCACTGCTCCACCGTACGGAAGAACAGTGGCACCAAGCGATCGGGGATCTCCACCACGGTCTCGTTCTCGGGGATGTCCATCTGCTGCAGTGTCTCCTGGTCGCTGACGACCCAGCCCTGGACCAGCCAGCTGCCGCGATCGGTCTTGTAGAGGGAGGGGCACTGATTGGGGTTGCTGTCAGGGTCCTTGCCGATGAACGTAATCCGCATACTTGACCTCCCGGCCTGATGTTGCGAAATGTTGCGGGCATTTCGATGCTGGGTCGTACATCGCGGCTCGTCAAGCGCATCGGGGTCCGGGTTCGAGTCCCTGGGGCGCACGTCACAGATTGATCGGACATGTCCGCGGAGAGCCTTCGCGTGGTAACGGTAAAGGCGGAAGATCCCATTGCCGGCCGGGGGGAAACCGACGCGCGGAGGCCTGATGCGTGCCAGGGGAATGACCGGATGATCGCGCTAAATCCCCCGACTGAGAGGTGACCGGTGGCGGAGTTCGCACCTGGACAGACCGCGCTCGTGATCCACGTGCCCGAGGCGGAGTCCGTGGTGGGAGCCTGGCGGCGGCGGTTCGACTCCTCCGCCGCCCACGGCGTTCCCGCGCACGTGACCGTGCTCTATCCCTTCCTCGACGCCGATCGCGTCGACGCCGGGGTCGTGGCCGCGCTGGGTGAGCTGTTCGCCGCTCGTGCCGCGTTCGACGCGCGGTTCCCTGCCTGTGGACGTTTCCCCGACGTGATCTACCTGACCCCCGATCCCGACGCGCCGTTCCGGGAGCTGACCGAGGCGGTCGCGGCGCGCTGGCCCGAGGCCCCGCCGTACGGGGGGCAGTTCGAGGTGATCCTGCCCCACCTGACCGTGGCCGACGGCGTGCCGCCCGACATCCAGGACATGATCGAGGCCGAGTTGTCGGGGCGGCTGCCGGTGGTCACCCGCGTCCGCGCCGTGGCGCTGGAGACCTTCGACGGAGCGCTGTGGAAGGAGACGGCGTCCTTCCCTCTCGGCTGCCCGGAGGTGTGAGCCGGGCGCACGGTTTTGTCGGTCGGGCCGACCAGACTCGGCAGGGTCTTCACCGATCCTGGAGGTCTCGATGGCGAGGCGTAGATCACCAGTGCGGAACCGGCGCGGGCGGGGCGCCGGCGGGAACGGGCTGTTGCCGACGTTGTCCGTCGTGGTGGTTCTCGTGGCGGCGGCCGAGGCCGTCCGATGGGCGGGGTGGGCGGCGCTCCTCACGGTCGCCGTGGTCGCCGTCGTCGTGCCGGTCGCCGCCGTCGTCGTGATCCGCAGGATGGGGGCGGCCTACCGCCGGGACGCGCTGCGCAGGGCCGGGCTCGACCGGCTCGATCCGCGGCGGTTCGAGGAGCTCGCGGCCGAACTGCTGCGCCGGGACGGCTTCCGCAAGGTCACCGTCGTCGGAGGGGCGGGTGACCGGGGCGTCGACGTGCTCGGCGTCGCCCCGGACGGCGGACGCTACGCGATCCAGTGCAAGTACTACACGCGTGCCGTCGGCCCGGGCCAGGTCCGTGATTTCGTCGGCGCCCTGCAGGCCAGGCCGTACCGGGATCACCGGGGGGTCCTGATCACCTCACACCGGCTCAGCGCGGAGGCGGCCAGGACGGCACGCGATCACGACCTGGTCGTCATCGACCGCGACCGGCTGGGCGACTGGCTGCTCGACGCCTACCGCCTCGGGCCCGGCAGGCGGTCGCCGGTGTGGCTGGCCCGGCTGCGCCGTGGCAGGGGGAGTCCCGACGAGGGTTCCCGCGTCCCGGAGCCGGAGCCGGGGCCGGGCGGTGGCGAGGTCGACGGGCCGGGCTGATCCGGACAAGATGATCCGGCCATGATGATCGGCTCGCTGCCGTCCGGGAAGGGCTCGACGATGAGACTGCTCGACGACGAGACGTTGGAGCACTCCGCGGTGGTGGCCAACCGCACGATGAACCGTGAACGCGGCCTGACCGGCTCCGGCGGCTACGGGCGCGCGCTGGGGCTCGACGTGCTCGACGTCCTGCGATCCCGGCCGTCCACCCGGCCGGTCGTGCGATGGCTCGACCTGTGTTGCGGTGAGGCGCGGGCGCTTCTCGAGGCGTCCGAGGCGCTGGGAGACGACGCGGAGATCGTGGGAGTCGACCTCGTGGACTTCTTCGCCGGTCCCTCCCGGCCGCCGAGGTTGCGGCTGATCACCGCGTCGATCACGACGTGGGAGCCCGATGAGCAGTTCGACCTGATCACCTGCGTGCACGGCCTGCATTACGTCGGCGACAAACTCGGTGTGCTCTCCCGGATTCCCGCGTGGCTGACGGACGGCGGCATGTTCGTCGGCGACTTCGACCCGGGGTGCGTCCGGCTGGAGGACGGCTCGCCGGCGGGACGCCGCCTGGCCGCCGCGCTCAGGGCATCGGGGTTCGCCTACGACTCGCGGCGTCACCGGATCACCTGCGGGAGCGGCGGCGGTGGCGGCCTGCCCTATCGATACCTCGGATCCGACGCCGCCGCCGGGCCGAACTACACCGGCCAACCGGCCGTCGACTCCTACTACTCCTTCACGGGTTGAACACGATGGAGAATCCGCCCGGAGCCCGCGCCGTGACCAGGGAGCACCTGACCGGCCTGGCGCGCGCCCACCTGCCCGAGGACGTCGCCGACACCTGGACGTCCCTGCTCAGACCCGGCCTGCGGCTCACGCACGCGCGAGACGGGGATCGGGTGGCGGGGCACCTCGGCGGAGACCCGATCCTTCCTGAGGACGTCCCCTGGCCCGTGTGGGAGGACCGAGGGCCGCTCACGTTCATCGCGGCCCTGGACTGCTCGGCCCTGGAGCCTGCGGCGTATGCCGGCGGGGTGCCGTCCGGCGGGGTCCTGTCGTTCTTCTACTTCGACGGTCAGATCGACGACGGTGAGGAGATCGTCGGTCCCTGGGATCCGGCGACCCAGGCGGGAGCCCGCGTGCTCTACGTTCCCGCCGCGGCCGAGGCGTCGCCGCGTGAGGCGCCCGAGGGGATCGAGCCGTATCCCCGCGTGCCCCTCAGCGCGCACGCCGCCGTGACGGTCCCGACGCCCACTCACCCGGTGCTCGTCGCGTCGTTCGGAGGAGACCTCGAGGCGATCAAGGGTCATCCGGTGTCGGCGCGGGCCTTCCGCAGGAACCTTCCGCCGTCCGGCGACATCGGCCATCGGGTGGGCGGATACGCCGCTCCCGTACAGGCTGACGTGGAGTACGAGGTCGCCCAGGTCGCTCTCGGGGGTGTGGACTGGCGCGATCCGCGGCTTCAGGATGAGGCCGCACATTGGGTGCTCCTCGCCCAGTTCGACAGCGACGGCCGCGCGAACATGATGTGGGGAGACGCCGGCGCGCTCTATTGGCTGATCCGGCCGGAGGATCTCGCGGCCGGGCGGTTCGACCGGGCGCTGTTCACCTGGCAGTGCTGCTGAGCCCCGCGGTCAGGGGAAAGCTTGGGCATCAGCAGCCGGGAGCGGAATAGGGCGGCGGACGCCAACGGCCGGGGTCGGTGACGCCGGCCCGGGCGAGGACGCGATCACGCGCGTCCTCGGCGAGCCCGCGCACATGGGCGAAGTCGTGCCCGACCAGCACGCCGTCCCGCTTGACCGGCTTCCCGTCGACGAACACCGTCTCGACGAGGCCGGGATTGCCGGACTCCACCACCGCGCCCGCCGGATGGTTGAGCGGCCGCATGCCGTACACGTCGGTGCGGAGCAGGATCACGTCGGCGCGCTTGCCGGGGGTGAGCGAGCCGACGGTGCCGCCGAGCCAGGCCGCCGTCGCCCCGCCCTGGGTGGCGAATCGGAGCACCTCCACCGCGGTGATCGGCAGCGGGTCGACGCTCTCGCCCGCCTCGAGGGCGGCCACGTTGACGAGGTAACGGGTGCCGGAGAGCGCGGCCCGCATGGCGCTGAACATGTCGCCGCCGACCGACGAGCAGACGTCGACGGACAGGGAGACGGGGATGCCGCGGTCGCGGGCCCGCAGGGTCGACAGCGGGCCATGGCCCATGTGCATCTCCAACTCGGGGGCGATCGACAGGGCGCCCCCGGTCCTCGCGATGATGTCGTACTCGTCGTCGGCCAGGGTGTTGCCGTGCACGTACGTCGTCCTGGCGTCGGCCAGGCCGTGCTCGAGCATCCAGGCGACCGGGCGGCTCCTGCCCCACCGCCCGTCGCCGGCGTGGACGGTGACCGGTATGCCGAGCTCCCGGGCGAGCGCGAAATCACGCAGGGTGACCTCCCGCGTCGCGAACTGCGGACCGCGCGGCGCCAACGCCAGCGTGACGAGCCGGTCTGGCGACGTGAAGTACTTCTCCGCGACCCGCAGCACGTCCCGCGACTGCGGGACGTCACTGACCGGCAGCCATTCGTCGTTCGCGTTGCCGTACGCCCAGACGGCGCGGATGCCGGAGTCGAAGACCGCCTGGATCGCGGCGTCGGCGTGCCCGGGCGTGTTGTTGTTGTGCGACCAGTCGACCAGCGTGGTGATCCCGGAGTCGAGCGCGTCGAGCATGGCGATGAGGTTCGCCGCGTACATGTCCTCCGGCTCGTATGCGCGGCCGAGGACGCCGCGGACGCCGGAGAAATACTGCGCCAGGGTCCAGTCGGTCGACATGTGGCGGATGAGCGACTGCCAGCTGTGCCGGTGGCTGTCGACGAAACCGGGCAGGGCGATGCGGTCGGCGCCGTCCACCTCCTCGGCGTCCACCGGGCCGAGGTCCGGTGCGACGGCGGCGATGTCGCGGCCCTCGATGAGGACGTCCGCCCGGGGAAGATCCCCGACGTCGGGATCCTGAGAGAGGACCCAGGCCCCCCTGATGACGTAGCGAGTCGTCGCGCCCATGCCCGCTCCCCGTGGATGTGGCGGCGTCGGTTCAGGCACGGCCACCGGCGTGGTCGTCACCTTCCGTCACCTCCATCTTCTCCCTGCGGCGGTCTCCGCCCCGCTGTCCGGGGGGCCGTACGGAGCCGGGTACATCCAGGCAGGCGGGCCCCTGGATCGAGGGGCGCCGTCGGGGAGATCGGAAGGAGAGGGGAGAACCATGGGCATCGCCACGTACGGCACGGGCTCGGTCGACTGGGAGCACCGCGTCGACCTCCCCCGGCTGCGAGACGAACGACTCGCCCGGCTGCGGGCCGAGCTCGGCCGCTCCGAGCTGGGCGCCCTGCTGGCCTTCGACTTCCACAACATCCGTTACATGTCGAGCACGCACATCGGCACGTGGGCGATGGACAAGCTGATCCGTTTCGCGCTGCTGCCCCGGGGTGGCGAGCCGGTCGTGTGGGACTTCGGCTCGGCGGCCCGGCACCACCAGCTGTACGACCCGTGGCTCGGCGGGGGCAGGGCGAGGGCGGGGATCTCCACGTTGCGCGGGGCGATCCCGCCGTCGGCGGACCGGGCCGGCGACGTCGCCCGCAAGGTGCACGAGGTGCTGGCGGAACATGGTCTGGAGCGCGAGCCCGTCGGCGTCGACCTCGCCGAGATGCCGGTGCTCGCGGCCTTCGCCGACCTCGGGATCCCGGTCGTCGACGGGCAGCAGGTCTTCCTCGCCGCCCGGAGGATCAAGACCGCCGACGAGATCACGCTGCTCGCCACCGCGGCGGCGATGGTGGACGCGGCCTACGACGGCCTGTACGAGTTCCTGCGGCCGGGTGTGCGCGAGAACGAATGCGTCGGCCTGGTCAGCAAGATCCTTTACGACCTCGGCTCGGAACACGTCGAAGGCGTCAACGCGATCTCCGGGGAGAGGTGCTCACCTCATCCCCACGTCTACAGCGACCGCATCCTGCGGCCGGGCGACCCCGCGTTCTTCGACATCCTGCACAGCTACAACGGCTACCGCACCTGCTACTACCGCACGTTCGCGGTGGGCAGCGCGTCGGTCGCCCAGCGCGACGCCTACCTGCGGTGCCGCGAGTACATGGACCAGGCGATCGCCCTGGTACGGCCAGGCGCGACCACCGCGGACGTGTGCGCCGTCTGGCCGGCGGCAGCCGAGTTCGGCTTCCCCGACGAGGAGGCCGCGTTCGCCCTGCAGTACGGGCACGGAGTGGGCCTGTCCATCTGGGAGCGGCCCGTCTTCAGCCGGCTCGTCTCCTTCGATCATCCGGAGGTGCTCGAGGAGGGCATGGTCTTCGCCCTGGAGACGTACTGGCCGGCGGCTGACGGCTGGTCGGCGGCCCGCATCGAGGAGGAACTCGTCGTCACCGCCGACGGCTGCGAGGTGATCACGAAGTTCCCCGCGGAGGACCTGCTGGTCGCCGGTCGCCGCTACCACGCGGCCGGCGGGCCGCTGCCCGCCCTCCGGGACGCCCAGTCGCATCGCAACACCTCCTACGGCACGGCGTGATCTCGGCCGCCGCACGTCAGACGCGCGGCGCGGGGTTGGCGCGGCCGCCGCGCGTCCACAGCGCGCGGCTGGGGAGGGCGAACAGCTTCGACAGCCGGTAGGTCGTCATCGGGCTGCTGGAGACGAACTCCTTGTAGGCGACCGCGCGCCTGCCGGTGAGGTGCCAGCGGCGCGGGGTGTCGTCGGCGCGGGTGAACTGGATGACGGCGTCATGGCGGCCCAGGCTCACGGGCTGGTGCATATAGCCGAACCGGAACGGCTTCGGCCGCCTGCCGCGCAGCTCCCGGCCGATCGCGTCGGCGGCGTGCACGGCCGTGGGCAGGCCGCTCTGGCAGGTGCCGTGCAGCACTCCGTACGCCTGGCGCACGGCGGCGGCGTCGCCGACCGCGTAGATCGCGGGGTGGGAGACGGAGCGCAGGGTGGCGTCGACCACGATCCGGCCGTGGTCGTCGGTGGCGATTCCCGATCGCGCGGCCGTCGCCGCCGCCCGGACGCCGGTCGTCCACAAGGCGGCATCCGTGTGCACCAGTTCGCCCCCCGACAGCTCGACGGCGTCGGGCAGCACCTTGGTGATCTCCACCCCGGACCGGACCTCCACGTGGAGCCGCTCCAGCGCCGCGTTCAGGTACGCGCGGGCGCGCTCGCCCATCATCGAGCCGGGCACGTCCCTGCTCAGCAGGACGGTCCGGATCGAGGGGAAGGATTCGGCGATCTCGGTGGCGGCCTCGATGCCGGTGAGCCCGGCCCCGCAGACCGTCACGGTGCCTCCGGCCGCCGCGATCTCGGCCAGCCTGGTGGCCAGCCGTGCCGCCGACGCGGGATCGTCGAGGGTGTGGGCGTGCACGTCCGCTCCGGGGACCGTCGTGCGGTCGGCCTTGCCGCCGAGGGCGTAGACCAGCCGGTCGTACGGCAGGACCCGCGTGCCGTCGGCCGTCGTCACGGTGACCTCACGGGCGTCGGGGTCGATCGCCGTCGCCCAGCCCTGGACGAAGTCGACGCCCGTGCCGTCGAGCACGTCCACGATCTGGAAGTCCGGCAGCGACTGGCCGGTGGCGATCTGGTGCATGCGCAGCCGTTCGGTGAACCTGCTGGAGGGGTTGACCAGCGTGACGTGCCCGCCGTGACGCCGGGTGCGGCCCGCCGCGCGGATCGCGGTGAGCATTCCGGTGTAGCCCGCGCCCAGGACGACGATCCGCTGTGAGCTTCTTCTGGAGGACATGGCGTCCCTTTCGTGTCAGGCGCCCCCTGTGGGCGCCTTTCACTTCCGAGACGAAGCGCGTCGCGGAAAACGTGACATCCGCCGCCCGGCGGATTTTCACACCAGGGAAATCAGCCCGAACATGGCGGGAGCGTCAGGTGCCGGCGTGGGCTTCCGACGGTTCGGCGACCCGGGCCTTCCAGGGCTTCCACCTGCCCAGGTCCTCTTCGTGCGGCTGGAAGTCCTCCGACGACACGGTCTCGTAATGCCTGACGAGCTGCTCGCACAGCGCGCTCCACGTGCGGTGGAGCACCGACGCGCGCGCGTTGCCGCTCATCCGCGTCCGCGCGTCCTCGTCGGAGGCGAGCCTGGCGACGGCGGCGCGCATCTCCTCGGGGGAGTCGGCCGGGTAGAGCAGTCCGTTGTGCTCGGGCTGGACCAGGTCGAGCGGGCCGCCGGCCGCCGCGGCGACCACCGGGACGCCCGCGGCCAGGGCCTCCTGTACGGCCTGGCAGTACGTCTCGTTCGCGCCCGTGTGCACGAAGACGTCGAAGGATGCCAGGATCTCCGACAACTCCGTGCCGGTGCGGAGCCCGCAGAAGACCGCGTCCGGCATGCGGCGGCGCAGGCTCTTGGCGGCGGGCCCGTCGCCCACGACGACCACCTTGACCCCCGGCAGCTCGGCCAGCCCGGGCAGCAGGTGGACCCGCTTGTCGGCCGCGAGGCGGCCCACGTAGCCGACGATGACCTCGCCGTTGGGGGCCAGTTCGCGGCGCAGCCGTTCCGAGCGGTGGCCGGGATTGAAACGCTGGAGGTCGACGCCGCGGCCCCAGAGCGACAGCCGCGGGATCCCGTGGGCGTTGAGCTCGCTCATCGTCGCGGAGGACGGGGCGAGCGTGCGGGCGGCGCGGACGTGGATGTGGCGGAGCCAGCCCCAGATGGCCGCGTCCGCGCCGCGCATGCCGTACTGGCGGGCGAAGCCGGCGAGGTCGGTCTGGAAGACAGCGACGGCGGGCACGCCGAGCCGGGCCGCGGCCGTCATGCCGGACGCCCCGACCACGGTGGGGGAGGCGAGGTGCACGACGTCGGGCTTGAACTCCTCGAGCGCCGTCATGATCTCGCCGCTGGGCAGTCCCACGCGGAAGGAACGGTAGAACGGCAGACGGAAGGCGGGAGTGGTCCGGATGGGGAAGCCCGCGTAGTCGGACGGGCCACGGCCGGGCGCGATGACCATCGCCTCGTGGCCGGTGCGTGCGAGGTGCTCGAGGACCCGGCAGACCGAGTTGGTGACTCCGTTGACCTGGGGAAGAAAGGACTCCGAGACGATGGCGACTCTCATGGGCAGGCATCTTCCGTAGCGACGTGCAGGGTGGGAGAGGGCGTCCGCCGCGGGCCGGTCACGGGGGGCTGCGCGCCGAGGTGCCGCAGGGCGTGGTCGAGGTCGGTGTGGAAGCGCTGGTCGAGCGTTTCGGCCCGGCCGCGGATGTCGTGCCACGCCTCGCTGAGGACGAGCCGGGCCAACTCGGGCAGGAAGTCCCGCGAGCGCCTGACCACCCACCCGGTGCCTTCGACGGCCATCCACCGCGCGCTCGCCCAGGCGGACGGATTCGCGCCGGTGGGCTCCGCGTCGGGCATCGAGGCGAGGGGGACGCCTCGCGTGGCCAGTTCGGCGGCGATGAGCCGGGCGAGCAGGCGGTGACCGCGCTCGCTCGGGTGGAGCCTGTCGACCCCCCACATCCGCCGCTCGTACAGGGCCGGGTGGAGGGCCGGGTCGACGTGGAGGGTGTCGTGACGTCGGGAGATGTGGTCGAGGATCGTGTTGATCGCCCGCACCCGCCGGGTGAGCGGCCGGCGGACGAGGTCCGGGATGCCCAGCATCAGCCCCGGGTCGGGCAGGCGGACGGTGAGCACGGTGGCGCCGGCACGGCGCAGCCCTCCCACGACCTCCTCGATGTCGGAGGCGATCGTGCGCAGGTCGAACGTGCCGCGCAGGGTGTCGTTCACGCCCGCCAGCACGGTGGCGAGCGTGGGCTGCAGGGACAGGGCGCGAGGAAGCTGGTCCGCGGCGAGGTCGCGCGACGTCGCCCCGGAGGTGGCGACGTTGCTGAACTCCACCTGCCCGCGCGGGCCGAGCGCGTCGGCCAGGATGGCCGCGTAGCCGCGCCATCCCCCGCCGGGGATCGGGTCGCCGAGCCCGGCGGTGACCGAGTCACCGAGTGCCACGAGTCTGGTCGCCACTAGCGTCGACCTCCGATCAGGTTCGCGAGCCCGTGGGCGCGGAGGAACCCGTCCACGGAGCCCGGCCAGTCAAAGCGTTCGGCCTGGCGGCGGGCGCGGGCACGGCGCGACTCTTCCTCGCCGTCCAGGAGCGCTCCCACCGCGTCGGCGTACTCGCCCGGATCGTCGCCGACCGCGACCCCGGACTCGCCGATGACCTCGGGCAGCGCGCTCTGCCGCGACACGACGACGGGCGTCCCGCTCGCCAGCGCCTCCAGCGCGGCCAGCCCGAAGGTCTCGACGGGACCCGGAGCGACGGCGACGTCCGCGGTCGCGAGCAGCCGGGCGAGGAGGTCCCGGTCGGAGACGTGGCCCAGGAAGTGGACCGGCAGCCCGCTCGCGAGCGCTTCCAGCGCCGCCCGGCGCGGCCCGTCCCCGGCCACGACGAGTACGGCGGGCACGCCGCGGCTGCGCAGTTCGCGCAGCGCCTCGATGGGGCGGTCGGGCCGCTTCTCCGGCGAGAGCCTGCTGCAGTGGACGAGCAGCGGCTCACCGGGGGCGGCGAACCGGCGGCGGAGTTCCGGGTCGTGGCGTTCGGGGGAGAACCGGGCCAGGTCGACGCCGAGGGGCACACGCGTCAGGTTGGGCACGTCCAGCCGCCGGAACTCGGCCGCCGCCCACTCCGTCGTGCACACCACCATGTCGAAGTCGGCCGCCGTCCGCCGGTTGAGCCGGTCCGCGAGCCCGGTGACGATCCGGTCCGCCCGGCCGTCTCCCGAACCGGAGGCCGAGGGGATGAACCGGGGGGCGAACAGGCGCAGCAGGCCGTCGAGGCTCTCGTGGGAGACCATGAGCGACCGCACGCCCCGCGACCGGGCCCATCGGCCGGTCCACCGGAGCGTGGTGCGGTCGGAGACCTCGAGCCGATCGGGGCCGAGCTCGTCGAGCAGGCGCTTCAGCGAGCGGCGAGCGGTGATGACCCGGTAGCCGCCCGACCAGGGGACGACGGGACCCGGCACCGTGATGACCTGTCCCGAGGGGGTGTCGTGCCTACCGGCCTCGGGTCCGGGGATCACCAGGACCGCTTCGTGCCCGGCGGCCACGTAGCCCGCGCCCAACTCGTTGAGAGCGGTGCGAAGACCGCCCGACCGGGGGGCGATGAAGTTGGCAAGCCGTACGATCCTCATGTTCCATCCCGGGAGTCGCAGGACGCTTGCCGCGATGGTGACCCAGCCGATTACCCGGACAGGTAACCCCAAATGACCTGATCCCTAACCTTCTCCGAATACCCGTGTCATTTCCGGCATGCCAAGATCGGGTGAAGTCACCGCAACCAACGGAAGATCTTCGTCTCGCCCACGGTGGCGCCGGCTCGGGACGGGGGAGGTCGCTTCTCACTACCATTCGTGCCCGGCCGAGCATCTCGCTGCTTCCTGGCACCTAGCCTGGAGGTGGGCGCAGTGCCGATCTCAGCCGATGACCTCGCGTGGAGCCAGTTGCGCAACGAGTACGGCGGACACTGGTCGATCTGGCGAAGCGACGCCGGCCGCTGGTACGCGACCCGGATGAGGCGATCGCTGTCCAGGAACGAGATGGACCGGGGCCTGATCATGACCGCGTCGGGAGAGGACGCGGAGGAACTGCGCGACCTGCTCACCGCGCAGGAGCGGATCGGAGGCCAGATGATCTCCTCCTGACCGGAGGAGGCGGGGGGCCGAACCGATCCGGCCGCATGGCTACCGAACTTTGTTCGGCGTGATTAGTCTCGAACTGTGACTCTGCCTCAAGCGGCGACGGTGGTGGACGAACTCGACCGCCACGGCTACGTGATCATCCCTGACCTGCTGAGCCAGGAGAAGGTCGCGGCCGCCCGGACGGAGCTCGGGACGATCCTGGAGCGCACGCCCTTCGGGCGCAACGACTTCGAGGGCGACCACACCCGGCGGGTCTACGCGCTGTTCGCCAAGACGCGGCTGTTCGACGGACCGGCGACCCATCCGCTCGTGCTGGCGGTGCTCGACCACTTCCTCGGGTACTACCAGCTGAGCGCGCCGACCGGAATCGAGATCGGCCCGGGGGAGACGGCTCAGCCGCTCCACCCGGACGACGGCATCTATCCCGTCCCGCGGCCCCACCGCGAGATGGTGATCAACGTGATGTTGCCGCTCGACGACTTCACCGAGGCGAACGGCGCCACCCGCATCGTGCCGGGCAGCCACCGCTGGGGCGAGGAACGGCCGGGGCACGAGACCCCGACCGTCGCCGCGGAGATGGCCGCCGGTTCCGCGCTCATCTACCTCGGCACCCTCTGGCACGGCGGCGGCGCCAACCGCACCGACCGGCCGCGGCTCGGCGTGGTCCTGCACTACGCGGCCTCCTGGCTGCGCCCGCAGGAGAACCACCTGCTCGCCGTGCCGCAGGACATCGTGCGGGACCTCCCGGAGCGGATGCAGGAACTGCTCGGCTACAACATCTGCCCGCCGTTCATCGGATACGTCGACGGCCGCCACCCCCGCAGGACGCTGGGCTGAGCCGCGTCCCCAGCGGTTCTGGCGGGCCGGGACGGGACCTCCGCTTCCTTATGATTGGTGTGCTTCACGCGTGCGCCTTCGCCGGCCGGGCTCGTCGCCGTCCCGCCGCCGGCCGTGCGACCTCGACGTAGAACCCCCGCCGCACCGTCGACAGGAGGCCGGCCACCGATGGGCCAGGAGACGATCGCGACAGCCCCCGCCGCGAGACGCAGGATGACTCCCAGAGACGTCGCCGAGTCCTTCCGCACGGCCACCCCGCTTGAGCTGCTGTTCGACCTGTGCTTCGTCGTCGCGATCGCGCAGTCGGCCGCCGGACTGCACCACGCGCTCGCGTCCGGGCACGTCGGAGACGGCCTGCTGAGTTACGCGATGACGTTCTTCGCGATCTGGTGGGCGTGGATGAACTTCTCGTGGTTCGCCTCCGCCTACGACACCGACGACGTGCCGTACCGGATCGCGGCGATGGTCCAGATCACCGGCGCGCTCATCCTCGCGGCCGGCATCCCGCGGGCCTTCGAACAGCGCGACTTCTCGATCGCGGTCCTCGGATACGTCGTGATGCGCACCGCCCTGGTGGCCAACTGGCTGCGCGCCGCGGCGTCCGACCCCGAGGGCCGCGGCACCGCGCTGCGTTACGCGGTCGGCGTCACCCTGGTCGAGGCGGCATGGGTCGTCATGCTGACGATCCCGTCCGGCATCCGGCTGTGGGCCTGGTTGTTCCTCGCGTGCGCCGACCTGTCCGTCCCCGTGTGGGCCGAACGCAGGCACCGCACGGCATGGCATCCCCGCCACATCGCCGAACGCTATGGGCTGTTCACGCTCATCGTCCTCGGCGAGTCGATCCTCGCGGCGACCCTCGCCGTCCAGGGGGCCCTCGACGCGGAACAGGCCGGCGCCGGCCTGTACGGCGTGGCCGCCGGAGGGCTGCTCATCGTGTTCTCGATGTGGTGGCTGTACTTCGCCAAGCCGGCCCACCGGTTCCTCACCTCCAACCGGGCCGCCTTCCTCTGGGGCTACGGCCACTATCTGGTCTTCGGATCTGCCGCCGCCGTCGGCGCCGGGCTGTCCGCGGCGGTCGACGACGCCACCGGGCACTTCCACGGCGGCGCGATCGCGCGGGGAGCGGTCGTCACCGTCCCCGTGGCGGTCTTCCTGCTCGCCGTGTGGTGGTTGCAGCACCGCCCGCACCAGGTCAGCCTCAGTCACAAGGTGCTGGTCCCCGGAGCCGCCGTCCTCGTGCTCGCGGGAACCTTCACCCCCGTCCCCGTGCCCGCCACCGGAGTCGTCCTCGCCGTGGTCGTCACGATCGCCGTCCTGGTCGCGCGACGCGAGAGCGCCGCCGCCCGGTCACAGCTGACCGTCACGCCCTGATTCCCGTTCCGCTTCCCGTTCTGCTTCCCGTTCTGGCTCCCGCGCCGCTCGAGGGTGGGCGCCGAGGCGCGCCAGAACGATCCCGGCGATCTCCTCGGGAGTGTGGACCGTGCTGTCCACCGTCACGTCGGCCACCTCCTGGAAGTACGGCAGGCGCCGGGCCCGCTGCTCGGTGAGCATCTCGACGAGGTCGGGCTTGAAGTGCGGGCGGTGCGCGCTCGACCGCATGCGCTCGGCGAGCACCTGCGGCGGCCCGTCGAGGAACACCACGAACGCGGAGGCCAGCAGGCTCCGCGAGCCCGGATCGTCGACCGTGCTCGCCGCCGCGGCGATCACCGGGGGCGGCTCGGCCTCCAGCGCCTCCTTCAGCACCAGCGCCTCACGCGCGTGCAGTTCGTCGGGGCCGACCTCGGTGGCCATCGCCGCCGCGGTCGCGCCGTACCGGCTCTCGAGGTCGGCGTCGCTGTCCCTCATCGGACGGCGCAGCGTCCGGGAGAGCAGGTTGGCGACCGTGCTCTTTCCCGCACCCATGAGACCCATCACGACTACTGGCATGACCGTCATAAAGGCAATGCTGCCCGGTTACGCGATGCTGTGGCGACGTTTGACTTCCGTGGAGGGGATAGTGCAACAGGCGAAGGAGGGAGTGCCACATGACCATCGCCGGAAGCATCATCCTCATCATGCTGGGGGCCATTTTCACCTGGGCCGTCGACTTCGCCGTCGCCGGCATCGACATCCAGGTGATCGGAGTGATCCTCATGCTCGGCGGCCTCGCCGGCCTGCTCTTCGGCATCTGGCGGTTGAGCACGGTGCGCCGGGCGGCCACCGTCAGGACCGTCGAGCCCACCGATGAAGTCGTCCGCCACCACCGCGTCTACGAGGAGCGACGGGACACCGACGCCTTCTGAGGTTTTCGGAAACAGCCGAAGACCTCTGAGGCTTCGGAACGGGAGCGGCCGCACGCGACGTCGCGTGCGGCCGCTCCCGTTTCCGCGCCCGGCTGCCGGACGGCTGGAGCATCCCCGGAGTTCTCAGCGGCGGCGCAGCCGGAGGACCGCGGCCGCCGCCCCGGCGGCGCCGGCGGCCGCGGCGGTCGCCACGCCGCGATGTTGCGACAACCACACCTGGACGCTGCGGGGGTGCGAGCGCTCGTCGAAGGCGCCGTGCGCGCCGTGGTCCTCCTCGTCGTCGGCCGGCTCCCACAGGTTCGACACCCCGCTGGGCGGCTTGCCCTCCACCTGCTGGGCCTTCACGCCGGTCCGGCCGAGGTAACGGTCGAGCAGACCGGGGGCCACCCGCTGGGCCAGGATCGTGGCCGCAGTGGTCGCGCCGACCCAGAACTCCTTGCGCTCCGGGTGCTCGGCGGCGAACAGCACCGCCTCGGCGGCGACCTCCGGCTGGTAGATCGGCGGCACCGGCTGGGGATGGCGGCGCAACCGGGTCAACCCCCAGCTGAACTGCGGGGTGTTCAGCGCCGGCAACTGGACCATCGTGATCTTCACGCCGGACCCGCCGGCGAGCAGCTCGGTCCGCACCGACTCGGTGAAACCCCTGATCGCGTGCTTGGCGCCGCAGTACGCCGACTGGAGCGGAATGGCGCGGTAGGCCAGCGCCGAGCCGGCCTGCACGATGACACCTCTGTCCCGCGGCTGCATCACCTCGAGGGCCGCGCGCGTGCCCCAGACGTAGCCCAGGTAGGACACCTGGGTGGTGCGTTCGAACTCCTCCGGGCTGATCTCCATGAACGGGGCGAACACCGTGGTGAAGGCGACGTTGATCCACACGTCGATCGGTCCGACCTCGGCCTCGATCCGCTGCGCGGCCTGCCGTACCTGCTCGTGATCGGCGACGTCGGCGACGTAGACCTTCGCCATGCCGCCTCCCACGCCGACGTCCACGGCCGCGCCGGCCAGGCCGGCCTCGCCGCGGGCGATCAGCGCGACGATCGCGCCCTGGTCGCCCAGTTGACGCACGATCGCGCGGCCCACGCCGCCGCTGGCTCCCGTGACCACGACGACCTTGTCGCTGAGGCTCACTGTGTCATCCTCTCGATTCGGGGCCGCCGCCGAGCGTGCGCTGTCTGCGGACGGCCAGCACCATGTCCGCGACGAGGGCGAGCGCGACGACCGCGACGATCGCGATCAGCCACCACAGACGTGTCAGGCCGGCCAGCAGGCCGATCCCGGCGCACAGGACCAGGGCCAGGGAGCCGATCCGGATGTGGATCACGTCCTTCGGCGTGGCAGGCACCATCGGCTTGCCGCTGGGCGAGCGCTGTTCCTCAGTCATGGGCGCCCACTACCCGGGGGCGGACGAGTAACGCATCGCGCCGCCGCGTCACGGGGTGACAGCCGAGAGTCACGGCCGGGCGTTTGCCCATGAGGCGAAGGGGTAGCCGGAATGCATGCCGGGCCGGGACGAGAAGGGCGAGCAGGCGGTCAGAGGGACGAGTGCGGCGCGAGGGGAAGGGCGGGTAAGCACGATGGATGACCGGACGGGACCGGGGACGGGAGGAGGTCTCGCGCCATGACGGGGCTGCTTGTCGATGGTGTCGAACGGATCGCGGTGCTGCGGGCCGGGGTGATGGCCGACCTCCTGATCGCCCTGCCCGCCTTCGAGGCCCTGAAGAGGGCCTATCCCGCGGCCGCGATCACTCTTCTGGGACGCGAATGGCACGGGCGTTTCCTGATGAACCGTCCGGGACCCGTGGACGAGGTGGTCCCCCTGCCCCCGATCTCCGGCATCTCGTCCGCCGCCGCAGGTGGTGCCGTTCCCGACGCGGTCCCGGACGCGGTCTACGACGACCTGCGCTCACGCCGCTTCGACGTCGTGGTGCAGATGCAGGGCGGCGGACGCGACTGCAATCCGTTCGTACGGCGGCTGGGCGCGCGGCTGACCGCCGGACTGTGCGCGCCCGGCGCCGAGCCGCTGGACAGGTGGATCCCCTACATCGACCACCAGCACGAGATCCTCCGATCCCTGGAGGTCGCCGGGCTGCTCGGCGCCGGAACCGCCGACGTCGAGCCGCGCCTGCCCGTCATCAGGGAGGACTGGGCGGAGCTCAACCGGCACCTGGGCAGGCTGCCGAAGGGACTCGTGGCGATCCATCCCGGCGCGCCCGATTCCCGGCGCCGCTGGCCGCCGGAATGCTTCGCCGAGGTGGCCGACCGCCTGGGACGGCCCGTGGTCGTGACCGGCACGGAATCGGACAGGGAAGTCGTCGAACGGATGACGGCCGCGATGAAGCGGCCGGGACTCGTCCTGATCGACGATCTTTCCGTGGGCGGGCTGGCGGCCCTCTATGCGGCCTGCGACCTCGTCGTCTCCAACGACAGCGGGCCCCGTCATCTCGCCGCGGCCACCGGAACGCCGACGGTGGGGATCTTCTGGTGTGGTGACCTGATCAGCCGGGGGCCGCTGAGCAGAGGCATGCACCGGCCCCTGATCTCCTGGACGATCCACTGCCCCGCCTGCGGGGGCGCAGGCTCGCTGGGCTGTGGGCACGGGTCGGCGTCGTGGGTCGCCGACGTGACGGTGGACGACGTGCTCGAACAGGCACAGGACCTGCTGCGGTGACCGCGGCGGCTCCGGCCGCCGCAGTCCCGTGTCGCAGTCCCGTCTCGCCGGCGCAGTCGATGCTTCAGGAGGGACTGCACTCGAGTCTCCGGGCGGACAGCACCTCGTCGTAGACGGCGAGAGTCTCCGAGGCGATACGGCCCCAGCCGTACCTGACCCTGGCCCGGTCCGCACCGGCGATGCCGTACGCCGTGCGGCGGACGCCGTCGCCGAGGAGGCTCCGCAGGGCCTTCGCGAGCGCCAGCGGGTGGCGCGGTGGGACGAGGACGCCGGTCACGCCGTTGACCACGGTCTCCTTCTGGCCGCCGACGGCGGAGGCGACCACGGGGACCCCGCACGCCATCCCCTCCAGGGCGACCATCCCGAACGGCTCGTACCAGGGGACGGAGACGAGCGCCGCCGCCGAGCGCATGAGCGCGGGCAGTTCGGCCCTGCCGACCCGGCCGACGAAGCGCACCCGGTCGCTCACCCCGGCGCGGGCCGCGATCCACCGCAGACGGGTGACCTCGGCGTCACGGTGGAGTTCGGTGGCCGCGGGACCACCCGCGACGACCAGCTCCACGTCGGGCAGGTGGCGCAGGGCCTCGATGGTCGTCTCCACCCCCTTGCGCCGGACGAGCCTGCCCACCGACAACAGCCGCACCCGGCTGGGCCGTTCGCCCGGTTCGACGTGATGGTTGAAGACGGCCGTGTCGACGCCGCAGGGCACCACCCGGGCGGACCTGCGCGGCACCCGCATCCGGATCAGCTCGTCGACCTCGTCGTGGCAGGTCGCGATGATGGCGTCCGCCTGCCGGCCGATCGAGCCCTCGGACCGGATCCGGTCGCGCGGGCTCGCGTCCGCCGGGCCCTGGTGGCGCCGCTTGACGACGCCGAGGGCGTGGTAGGTGTGGACGACCGGGATGCGCGCCCGCCCGGCCGCCTCAAGGGCCGCGACGCCGCTCATCCAGAAGTGGCTGTGCACCACGTCCGGCCGGTCGGCGACCCACCGGTCGCGCAGCCACGCGGCGAAGTCCGGGATCCAGGGCAGGATCTCGTCCTTGGAGATCGGGACGGCAGGCCCCGCGGGCACGTGCACCACGGTCAGCCCCGGTCCGAGCTCGACGGTCTGGGGGGCCTCGGCCTGTTCCCTGCGCGTGTAGACGGTGACCTCGTGCCCGAGGCCGGCGATCTCCTGGGCGAGGGCGCCCACGTGTACGTTCTGGCCGCCGGCGTCCACCGCGCCGGGGACGGCGAGCGGGCTGGCGTGTTCCGAGATCATGGCGATCTTCACTGGGTTCCTCCGTGAGGGGCGGCGTCGACCACCTGGCTCGGGGATCACGGAGCCCAGGTGAAGGTGCCCGGCTGATGGGGGCAGCGGGTGGCGTGGCCGAACGGTCGTGAAGTCGCCGGATCGGGAGTGGAGCCGCACCGAACGCGAGAGGGTGACCCGTTCCCGAGAACGCTCCTCCGGCAGGCATGTTCGTGCCACGGAGGTACCTGCGTCTTAGGCACCGAAGTCTGCATTGACCCTTTCCAGGTAATTGCATCTCAAACCCCTGCGTTTTGCGTGGGAGGCCCCGGGCAGCGATAGCCGTACAGGATGAGGGGGAAGTCATGGAGACGCCGCAGTACGTGGCGGCCCGGATCCAGCGGGCTCTCGCGGAGGACGAACGCACCAACGAACTGGGCATCCGTGTGGACGTACGCGGGGACCAGGTGTTCCTGCGCGGTCAGGTGTCCTGTGAGGAGCGCAGGCACGGCATCGAGGACGTCGCCCGGGAGGCGGCTCCCGGGCTGACGGTCCACAACGAGATTCGGCTCCTGGAAGTACGCGCGCCGGGGGAGGAGGAGCACCTGTGAAAGCACTACGAGTCGCCGCGGTGGCGGACATCCACCTCGGCGAGGACATCCGGGGCCACTATCGCAAGAAGCTCGAGGGCATCGAGCACCGGGCCGAGGTCCTCCTCGTCGGGGGCGACCTGACGAGGCACGGCACGCGGGAGGAGGGCCGGGTGGTCGCCGACGAGCTCTGCGACCTGCCCATTCCCGTGATCGCCGTCCTCGGGAACCACGATTACCATTCCGACGCCGAGGAAGAGATCACCGCGATGCTGCGCGACGCCGGGATCATCGTGCTCGACGACGACGCCGCGGTGGTCTCCCTCGACGGGGTACGGCTCGGCGTCGCGGGCGGGAAGGGATTCGGGGGCGGGTTCGCCGGAAAGTGCGCGAGCGAGTTCGGCGAGCCGGAGACCAAGGCGTTCGTCCGGCACACCAAGGAGATCGCGGAGCGGTGGCGCCACGCGCTCAAGGATCTGGACGCCGACCACAGGGTGGTGCTCAGCCACTATTCGCCGGTGAAGGACACGCTCGCGGGTGAGCCGCCGGAGATCTATCCGTTCCTCGGCAGCTACCTGCTGGCCGAGGCGGCCGACGCCGAGGGGGCCGATCTCATCGTCCACGGTCACGCGCACCTGGGCACGGAGAAGGGCATGACCCCGGGCGGGATCCGCGTGCGGAACGTCGCGCTGCCCGTCATCGAACACGCGTACGCCGTCTACTGCCTCGACGGCGAGGGCGTGCACTGAGACGTGTACTGAGACGTGCACTGCGAGGACATGCTGGAAACAGAGGTGGAAATAAAGGCCGTCCGGATCTCGACCGGGCGGCCTTTATTTCATCGTCTTTCATCGTCTTCCATCGTCTTTCATCGCCTGTGAAACGAGTTGGACGGCGGCCGGCTGACGCCGGCCGCCGTTTTGTCCGCTTCAGGGGGTGACGATTATGGATTGAAGATGCTGACGCCTCCGGGGCCGACGAGGAACCCGAGGACGATGAGGACGATCCCCCAGAGGATGTCCCGACGGGCCAGGATCACGTAGATCCCGGCGATCACGAGTACGACGGCGATGAGCCAGAGCAGTGTAGCCATGGCCCTCCACTGCCCTGACAAATGACCTCATAACATCAGCAGGTCGCTGGGTTGGGTGTTTTTGCCGTTGGGCGCCTGTCGGGCGACGTTTGCTTTAAGAATGCCGGTTTAAGAATGCCGGGCACGTGGGCTCTATGACCTCATTCGGGTATTTCCTCTCGAGCGAGGAACACGATCCCAAGGAGCTCGTACGGCAGGCCAGACGCGCCGCCTGGTGCCGTGCCCGCTACTGGTCGTCGTCGTGGCGGCGGGCGCGGAGCAGTGAGACGAGGGGCTGGACGAACCACAACCAGGCGCTCAGCGCGGCGATCGCCGCGGCGATGACCACCGCGAGCCACAGGCTGGTCAGGACGTCGACGACCAGGCTCGTCGAGCACACCATGGAGATCGCCAGCGCGATCCCGCCCACCACGCCCAGTCGATTGGCGCGGCGCAGCAGCTGGGCCTTCAGTCCCGACCGGTACAGGATCCGATGCTGGGTCGCCGGTGCGATGAGGCAGATGGAGGCCAGCGCCGCGGTGATGACGGCGATGAGGAACAGCCAGTGACCCTCCCGGCCGATCTTGCCGAAGCCGGCGGAGAAGGGCAGCGTCAGGAGGAAGGCGAACAGCACCTGGACGCCGGTCGCCGCGACTCGCAGACCTTGGAGGAGCTCCATGAGCTCGCGGTCCAGCCGCTCCTTCGGGTTCTCCTCGGGATTGGATAAGGGAGTCGCCGAGTCATTCATTGTCGGCCTTCATCATCCGGCCGTAGGCGAGCTGGAGCCAGTCGGAGATCGCCACGGCCGTCATTGTCGCGCCCGCCAGGCGGGTCACCCGGGGGGCGAAGACCAGACCGGCGGAGTATCCCGTCGCCACCCACTGGGCCAGGCAGAACGGGCAGCTCACGAGCTCACCCAGTGCGTGCCTGAGGCCGCTTCCCCTGACCTCCTCCTCGAGCTCCGCGGGGCCGGAGACCCCGACGTATCTGGTGAAGGGGGCACGGATCGGGCTGGTCACCGGGTCCTTGGCGAGGGTACGGGAGAGGCGGTGCGTGAAGATCCCCATCAGGGCCAGGTCCATGAGGCCGACCCGGGTCGGCACCCGTCTGCCGGTCAGTTTCGCCGCCGCCATCAGGGCTGCGACGGCTCCGCCGTACACGGCGAGGACCCTGCCGTACGCGGGCAGGGGACGATGTTCCCCGCCCTCGTATTCGTGCTGGATTTCTCGGAGGGTGTCGGTCATGGGACGCGTCTACCCTGGATTGTTTGCGGCGAACATACCGGGGCAAGCGACGTGAGTGAGTAGTGGTCACGCTGTCACCGACGCGATCCTCGAAACACTCAAGCGCGCCGGCTCCGGCCTCAAGGAGGCGGGTGTGCGGTTCGCCCTGGCGGGAGGCTGCGCCGGATACGCCCGCGGCGCCGCGCCGTCTCTTCACGACGTCGACTTCGCGCTGATCGAGGAGGACGTCCCCCTCGCGTTCAAGACCTTGGAGAACCTCGGCTTCCGTACGGCGCGGCCTCCGGAGGACTGGCTGGTCAAGGCGTTCGACGAGGACGGCGTGCTGGTCGACATGATCTTCTCGATCGCCGACAGACCGGTGACCGAGGCCATGATCGCCCGTGCGGAGATGATCAATACGGCGGCGCTCAGCCTGCCGGTCCTGGAGGCCACCGACCTGGTGATCTCGTGGATCCTCCCGCTCTCCGAGCACAGTTGCGACTACGGCGGTCTGCTGCCCGTGGTCCGCGCCATGCGGGAACAGGTCGACTGGGACCGGGTGGCGTCGGTCGTGGCGCCGTCGCCGTACGCGTCGACGTTCCTGACCCTGCTCGAGCGGCTCCGCGTCATCGCCCCGACCTCGCCGTCGCAGGACGTCACCTGGCCGTGAGGCGAACCGCCGGCAGCAGCGAGACAGAAGTGGCCGGACAGAAGTGGCCGGACAGAAGGGCGAAGGGGGCCGCGCCGGTTGGCGCGGCCCCCTTCTCATGGAGATCGATCGAGCTTACGGAGCGCCCCAGTAGGGGAAACGCCCGTAGTACTCGCCGAGGGTGTCCCGGTAAGCCGACTCCTTGAACGCCGACTCGTCGAACTCGGGAGCGGTCTTGATCTCCTGCTTGGTCCTGCCCACGAAGATCTTCCGCTCGACGGGGTCGATCTGCGTGACCACGCTCGCGGGGAGCATGACCTTCTTGCCGAAGATCCACGGGCCGGTGTCGACGATGAGGTAGCTCTGACCGACCTCATAGGTCGCGTCGTCGACCGACCCGATCTTGCCGTCGGTGGCCTCGACGTCGTAACCCACGACGTCCGCCGCCTGTCCGGTGTCGTATACGCCGTTCGGATACGACCAAAGATCCGGTGTCATGGTTCTCCCTTCGTCGAACAGCCACCTACCCGACGTTGTGGAGCGAAACATCCATGCCCGTGAGGCCCGGGTGGCCCTCCGGACAGGTCGCCCTTCAGACACCGAACTGGTCGCGGCAGCCGTCCAGACTGTGGATCTCCACGGGGACCGGGCTGGTGAAGTCGCCCCGCAGCAGGCGCAGGCGCTGGTCGACGCGGCGCTTTCCCTGGACGACCGTGGTCTGGATGCCGTTCTCCCGGTTCGCCACGCCCTGGGACCCGATGACCTGGCACGGAGGACTCACCGCCCGGCATCCGAATTTCCGCAGGCTCAGGTCTCCAGGGGCTTCAGTTCGCGGGCGAAGTCGTGCAGGAACCGCTCCATCGCGGGTACGGGCCCGGCCGGCCGTACGACGAACTTGGTGATGCCCCGCGCCACGTAACGCTCGATGAGGTCACGGGCGGCCTGCCAGCCCTCGGGGACGAAATCCGCGAAGTCGGCGTCGGGGCGGCGGCGCCGGACGGCGGCGGCGAGATCGTCGGACACGCCTGCCGTCGCGACGGCCAGGCTGACGCCGAAATGGTCCTCCTCGATCTCGCGCCCGGCCTCGGCGGCGTGCGCCTGGATGGACGCCCGCGCCGCGCCCGCCTCCTCCGGCGTGACGAAGCTCGCCAGCCAGCCGTCGCCGAAGCGGCCCACCCGGCGCAGCGCCCGGGGTCCGCTTCCGCCGAGCCAGATGTCGAGCGGCCGCGCAGGAAGCGGGCCGACGCCCACGTCCTCGATGGTGTGGAACTCGCCCTTGAACGTCACTCGCTCCTGCCGCAGCAGCAGCCGCAGCACCTCCATCGACTCGTCGAAGACGGCGCCGCGCGACTCGCCGGGTACGGGGAAGAAGGCGCGCTCCTGAGGACGGGCGGGCAGCAGGCCGAACGCGGGCAGGACGCGCCGGGGAGCGAGGGCGGCCAGCGAGACGAGCTGTTTGGCGACCAGCACCGGATGCCGGCCGGGCAGGATCGCGACACCCGTGCCGACCTTCAGCCGTGTCGTCCTGGCCAGGGCGTAGCCCATGCCGACCACCGGCTCGACCGACGAGCCGAGGACGAGCTCGGACAGCCACAGGGAGTCGACTCCGAGCGACTCCGCCAGGTCGACGGTCTCAGCGAAGCGGTCGGCGCGGGTGGTCGCCGATATCCCGATCCGAACCTTCATCGTTCCATTCGACCACGATTCGTTCTCCGAACCCAGGGGCCCCCGTGTCACGGCGCTCCGACGGAGAGGACGTCGCCCTGCCGGGCGAGCTCGGCCCCGGTCGCGGCGACGACGTCCAGGGCGTCATCCGTACGGCCGGGCGCGTGGTGGGTCAGGACCAGCCGCCGCGCTCCGCAGCGCCGTGCGAAGGCGACCGCGTCGCCGATGGTGGCGTGGCCGTACGCGTCGGCGGTCTCCTGCTCGGCGGACAGGAACTGGCCGTCGTGGAGGAGGAGGTCGGCTCCCGACGCGAGCTTCTCCGCGGCCGCCGACTCGATCTGGGGACAGTGGTCGGGCAGGTAGGCCACGCAGACACCGTCGCCCTCGACCCTGATCCCATGGGTGACGCCGCCCTTGTGGGCGATCTCCGCCACCCGCACCGTGTAGCCCTCGACGACCCCGTCGGCGGACGTGCGGAACCGCCAGTCGCCGCGCAGCCCCCCGGGGTCGATCGGGAAGTGCGGCGGCGACATCATCCGGGCCAGAAGGCCGCGCGGATCCCCGTCACCGGGCAGATGGAGGTCCACGCGGGAGTCGGGCCGGTCCACCGGCGGGCAGAAGGGCAGGCCCTGCAGATGGTCCCAGTGGAGATGGGTGAGCACGATCGAGCCGCGGAACGGCTCCCCGCCGAGCAGGCGGCCGAGTCCCCGCAGGCCGGTGCCCGCGTCGAGCACCAGCCGGGGGACGTCCGAGTCGTCGGGCAGGACGGCGACGCAACTGGTGTGCCCTCCGTACCGGACGAACTCAGGACCGGGTGCGGGCGTCGAGCCCCGCACGCCGAGCAGAGCGAGTCTCACGCGAGCGAGTCCTCTCGGCGGTGGCCTTGCGCGAGGCGGGCCAGGGCGGCGGCGTCGATGATGTCGGGGGAGGCCTCGGCGACCCGGACGGGCGTGCTCGCGGTCAGCGTCGCCGTACGGAGGCCCCCCTCGAGTACCGCGCGCTCGCCCAGGATGGCGCCGGGTCCCAGCTCGGGCAGCGCTCTGCCGTCCACGTCGACGGTGAGGACCCCGTCGAGGAGCAGGAACAGCGACGAGCCAGGCTCGCCCTGGCGGACCAGCACGGCCCCGGCCTCCAGCGAGCGGATCACGGGCTTGCGGCCCCCGCGCATGATGAGCGCGGACATCTCGCGCTCCAGCGCGGTCTCCGCCGCGGTGACCAGCACCGGCGAGTCCTCGTCGCCCCATGGCGTGCTCTCGGCCCCCTCCTGGCCGGCCCACGTCTTGTAGTCGGTGAGCCCGGCCTTCATGGTCAGCGCGTCGTCGGCGCCGTAGACCCAGTGCCGGGGGAAGGGGCTCGCGCCGGTCAGTTGCCCCTCGGCCCTGCCGTCGGCGTGCAGCGTCAGGGAGAGCGTGGTCCACACGAACGGCGACTGCAGCCGCAGGTAGGGCGGGCGGGAGCTGCGTCGCGGCAGCGGCATCGCGGTGCGACCGCCGACGGTCTGGGAGAACCGGATCCATCCGTCCCCGATCTCGGGCTCGGGGCGCAGTTCCGGCAGGGAGAAGGCGGCGAAGGTCACGCCGAGGGGGCCGAGCCGCACGGTGGTCGACCCCATGATCAGGCCGCCGCCGACGCCGTGGTCCACCGGGGAGCCGCCGTCGAACTCGGCCCAGGCCTCCAGCCGATGGGCGAAGCGGAAGGCGTCGGCGGCGCGCAGGGCCTCCAGGCCTTCGATCGTGTCGGGAGGCGGCTCGTCGTAGTGGGTGATGCCCATCGTGAAGGCCGGCTTGGTGTAGCCCTTGACGGCCTCCGACGGGATCCAGGAAACGGACGTGAGATGTGATGTGACACGCATGGTCCCGACGGTAGGAACCGCGGCCGCCTTACACGAGGGCGTCACCCTGCCAGCACGCGGGGGTGCCAGCATCCCCTATCCGTCGTCCCAGCACCCTTTCTGGTGGGGCCCGCCCGATATCTAATCGGCTCGTGGATCGGATCACGCTGGTACTCGCGGACGACAACCTCATCGTCCGCGAAGGAGTGCGCGCTCTGCTCGCCCGCGACCCCGCCCTCGAGGTCGTGGGGCTCGCGGCCGACTACGACGAACTGGTCTCGGCCGCCGTGCGGCTGCGCCCGCAGGTCATCGTCACCGACATCCGGATGCCGCCCACCTTCCAGGACGAGGGCATCGAGGCCGCGCGCGAGGTGCGCAGGCGGCTGCCGGGAACCGGGACGGTCGTGCTCAGCCAGTACGACGACCCCGAGTACGCCGTCCGGCTGCTGGGGGACGGCGCGGCGGGCTACGCGTATCTCCTCAAGGACCGCGTGTCGGACGCGGGGCTGCTCGGCCGGGCGATCCGCGCCGTCGCCACCGGGGGATCGCTGATCGACCCCATGATCGTGCGGGAGCTCATGGACCCCGCGCGCGACGAGGGCGAGTTGTCCGAGGCGAAGGAGAGCCTGCTCCGCCAGGTCGCCGAGGGACGACCGGTCAAGGCGATCGCCCTGGCGAGCGGAGACACGCCGGAGGCGGTGAACGCCGCGATCGAGCAACTGTTCCTCGACCTCGCCGAGGGCGCGAGCCGGGGACGGCAGAGCGCGCTGCGCCGGCTGCGCATGTTGCACACCGCGATCCTGCGCCGCGAGGAGCAGGGCGAGACGTTGTCCCGGCTGTTGCCGAGCGGCCTGGCCGACAAGCTCCTCAGGGACCGCGCGGCCGTCGAGCGGACCGAGCGCCTGAACGTCACCGTCCTCATGTCCGACGTGCGCGGCTACTCGGGCATCGCCGAGAACACCGACCCCGCCGTCCTCGCCGGGCAGCTCAACGCCCACCGCAGGGCGATGAACGCCGCGATCCTCAACGCCGGCGGAACCGTGATGCAGTACGTCGGGGACGCCGTGATGGCCGTCTTCGGCGCGCCCGACCCGTCGCCCGACCACGCGGGCAGCGCCATCAGGGCCGCCTGCAACATGCACGTACGGCAGGCCGCACTGGACGCGGAATGGGCGGCCCAGGAGCTCGCCCCGTTCTGGCTCGGCATCGGCCTGTCCACCGGTGAGGTGGCGGCGGCCCTGCTCGGCAGCGACGAGCGGGTCGAGTACACGCTCGTGGGCGACACCGTGAACCTCGCCCAGCGGATGCAGGACCTGGCCCGCCCCGCGGGGACGGTCGCCGCGGAGGCCACCGTCCGCGCGGGCGGCGGCGCCTGGCCGTGGAAGTCACTGGGCGCCCGCCCGATCAAGGGGCGCAGCACTCCCGTCAACGCCTATCACCTGGTGGTGAACTGAACATGCCCACCGCTGTAGAGATAAAGGGGGCCAGGCGGACCTTCGCCGCGGAACTCGCTCCCGTCCGCGCCCTCCGGGGCATCGACCTGTCCGTGAACGAGGGCGAGTTCGTCGCCGTCATGGGCCCCTCGGGCTGCGGCAAGTCCACCCTCCTCAACGTCATCGCCGGGCTGGACACGGTGGACGAGGGCACGGTCGAGGTCGCCGGCGAACGGGTCGACGGCCGCGATGAGGACTGGTTGGCCCGCTTCCGGCGGCACCACATCGGCTTCGTCTTCCAGTTCTTCAACCTGCTCGATGGCGTCTCGGCGCTGGACAACCTCGTCATGCCGGGCGTCCTCGGCGGCATGAAGCGCAGGGCCGCCGAGTCCCGGGCACGCGACCTGCTCGACCTGCTCGGGCTGGGCGACCGCACCCACCAGGTGCCCGCCGTGTTGTCGGGCGGGCAGCGCCAGCGTTTGGCCATCGCCCGCGCCCTGGTGAACGAGCCGACGCTCCTGCTCGCCGACGAGCCGACAGGGGCACTCGACAGCGAGGGCGGCATGGAGGTCCTCGAGCTGTTCCGCAGGCTGCACGACGACGGTCAGACGATCATCATGGTCACGCACTCGCCGGACGTGGCGGCGGGCGCGGGCCGGGCCGTACGGCTGCGCGACGGCAGGGTCGACGCGCCGTGACCACGACCCTGACCTGGCTGCGCATCGAACTACGCCGGCGGTGGCGGCCGCTGGTGGTGCTCGCGCTGCTCATCGCCTTCGCCACCGCGACGGTGCTGACCGCCTTCGCGGGCGCCCGCCGCGGGAACACCGCGGTCGACCGGCTCCTCGAGGAGACCCTGCCCGCCACCGTCGCCGTCCTGGCGAACCAGCCGGACTTCGACTGGGACGAGATCCGGGCGCTGCCGGAGGTCGAGGCGCTCGCGCTGTTCCCCGTCTCGAGCTTCGGGGTCGACGACATCCCCTGGTCCGACCACGTGGATGCGTTCCCTCCCATGGACGACGCGTTGCTGCGGACCCTGGAACGACCCGTAGTCATGGCAGGACGGCTCCCCGACCAGTCGCGTGTCGACGAGGTCGTCGTCGCCCCGGGCTTCCTCGCCACCTACCACCGGAAGGTCGGCGACCAAGTGGCGCTGCGGCTCCCGTCGCCGGAACAGATCAACCGCGAGGACTTCGACCCGGCCACGGGTGAAGCGTTCGCCGGTCCCACGGTCAAGGCCAGGATCGTCGGCGTGATCAGGTCCCCGTGGTTCGCGGAGGACGTGGGAAGCCCGGGAGGCGTGCTCCCGTCGTCCGCGCTCGTCGCCAAATACCACGACAACCTCATCGGGCAGATCAGCTTCGTCAACGCCCTGGTGCGGCTGAAGGGTGGCACCGACGACGTCGAGAGCTTCCGCGCGGGTCTGGCGGCGGCGTCCGGCCGCAACGACATCGACGTCTGGGACATCGACGCCAAGTTCCAGGAACCCCGCCGGCAGTTGAACCACTTCGAAGCGATCTCTCTGACGGCATTCGGGCTGGCGGCTCTCGCCGCGGCGATCGTGCTGGTCGGTCAGTCGGTGGCGCGGTACGCGGCGGCCACCGCGGCCGACCTGCATGTGCTGCGCGCCGTCGGGCTGGCGACCCGCCAGGGCGTCGTGCTGGCGTCCGCGGCCCCCTTCCTGGCCTCCCTGGCCGGCGCCACACTCGGTGTCGCGGGGGCGGCGGTCGCCTCGTTGTGGACGCCCATCGGAGCGGCGTCGCTGCAAGAGCCTGCTCCCGGCTTCGACATGGACTGGCCGGTCCTGGTGGCCGGCTGGGTGCTCGTCCCCCTCCTCGTGGTGGTGGGGGCCGGGAGCGCGGCCGCGTTCGCCCTGCTCGTACGGCACGGTGCGGTCTCCCCCCGCCGATCGGTGGTCGCGCTCACCGCGGCGCGACTGGGCCTGCCGGTGCCGATGGTGGTCGGCGCCCGGCTGGCCCTGGAACCCGGTCGCGGGCGCAGCGCCGTACCGGTGCGGCCCGCGCTGGTCGGCGCCGTGACTGGAGTGCTCGGGGTGCTGGCCGCGTTCACGTTCTCGGCCGGGGTGCACGACGCGGCCGCCAATCCGGAGCGGTTCGGCCAGACCCACCAGTTGCAGGCTTATCTGGGCTTCAACGGCCAGGACATGACCGCACCGGTCAAGGAGCTGCTTCCCGAGATCGCCAAGGATTCGCAGGTCGCATCCGTCAACGACTCCCGGATCGCGGTCGCGGAATCCGTCGGGACCACGAATCCCACCTCGGTGACCACCTACACCTATGCGCCGATAGGAGGCCAGTTCCCGGTGGTCATGCTCGAAGGACGGCTGCCCGCCGGCGCCGGAGAGATCGTGCTCGCGCCGGCGAGCGCGGACATGATGGAGGCGAAGGTCGGCGGACAGGTGCGGCTGGCGAGTGGAGGCGCGCCGGTGACGATGACGGTGACGGGGATCGGCTTCGTGCCGGCGGGCTCCCACAACAACTACAGCGACGGCGCGTGGGCCACTCCCGCCGGGTACGACCACCTGTTCAAGGACGCGAGCACCCCCTTCAAGTTCCACCTGGCCCACGTGGCGCTGCGCCCGGGCGCCGACCCCGGCACCGTCGCCACCCGGCTCTCGTCTTTGGGGGCCGGGTTCGCCCCGCCCGATCCTCTCCCGGAACTGCGGAAGATCCGTGACGTGCAGGCGCTGCCCATCGTGCTGGCCGGGTTCCTGGCGGTGCTCGCCGTGGGCGCGGTCGGGCACGCCCTGGCCACCGCCGTACGGCGGCGCCGGCACGAGGTGGCCGTGTTGCGCGCGCTGGGCATGACCCGTCCGCAGGCGCGCTGGGCGGTGGTCACCCAGGCCACCCTGCTCGCGCTGGTGGGACTCGCCGTCGGCGTTCCGCTGGGCGTGGCGCTGGGCCGCACGGTCTGGCGGCTGGTCGCGGACTTCATGCCGCTCGACTATCTCGTGCCCGTCGCGTTCTGGGCGTTGCTGCTGGTCGCGCCGGTCGCGTTGCTGCTCGCCAACCTGCTCGCCGCGTGGCCTGGCCGCATCGCCGCCCGGCTCCGCATCGGCCACGTCCTCCGGACGGAGTAACCATGATCACTATGTGGCTCCGGCTGGAACTGCGTCGTCGCTGGCGGCCGCTGCTGGTGCTCGCCCTCCTCGTGGCCTTCGCCACCACGACCGTGCTGGCCGCCTTCGCGGGCGCCCGCCGCGCCGTCACCGCGGTCGACCGGCTTCAGGTGGGGACCCTGCCCGCCACCATCGCCGTCCTGCCCAATCAGCCGGACTTCGACTGGGAGGAGATCCGGGCACTGCCCGAGGTCGAGACGCTGACGACGTTTCCGGTGTCGGGCTTCGGGGTCGACGGCATCCCCATGAGTGAGAACCCCTCCACATTCCCTCCCGCCGACGACGAGGTCCTGCGGACCATCGAACGGCCCGTCGTCCTCGAAGGGCGGCTGCCCGACCCGGCTCGGATCGACGAGGTCGTGGTCAGCCCACGCTTCCCGGTCGTCTACCACCGTGGAGTCGGAGACGCCATGACCCTGCGGCTGATGTCGGTCGAGCAGGTGAGCCGCGACGACTTCGACCCGGCCGGCGCCGAACCGCTCGCCGGCCCCGCGGTCAAGGTGAGGATCGTCGGGGTGATCCTTTCGCCGTGGTACACGGAGGACGTCGGGCAGACGCCAGGCCTGCTCCCGACGCCCGCTCTCTTCGCCCGGTACCGGGACAACTTCGTCGGCCCGAACGGGACCATCAACGCCCTCGTGCGTTTGAAGGGCGGCCTCACCACGCTGCACGCCTTCCAGGAAGGTCTCGCACGGGCTTCGCAGCGCAACGACATCGACGTGTGGGATCTGGAGGCCAAGTTCCAGGAGCCCCGCCGGAGGGTGGACGCCTTCGAGGCGGCGTCGCTGTCGGCCTTCGGGCTGGCCGCGCTCGCTGCCGCGATCGTGCTGGTGGGCCAGTCGGTGGCACGGTATGCCACCGCCACCGTGGCCGACCTGCAGGTGCTGCGGGCCGTGGGGCTCACCCCCCGACAGGGCGTGGTGGTGGCTTCAGCGGGGCCGTTCCTCGCCGCGCTGGCGGGGGCGACGCTGGGGGTCGTGGGCGCGGCGGTCGCCTCGGTGTGGATGCCGATCGGTGCGGCGGCCCTGCACGAGTCCGCTCCCGGGTTCGACGTGGACTGGCTGATCCTGGGGGTCGGCTGGGTGCTGGCTCCCGTCCTCGTGCTGGCCGGAGCGGCAGGCTCGGCGGCGGTCGCGCTGGTCGTGCGGCGCGGCGCGGGGTCCGCGCGCCGCTCGGCCGTCGCGCTCGCGGCGGCACGGCTGGGATTGCCGGTTCCCATGGTGGTCGGTGCCAGGTTCGCCCTGGAGCCTGGACGCGGGCGGAGCGCCGTGGCGGTGCGGCCTGCGCTGCTCGGTGCCGTCGCCGGGGTGCTCGGTGTGCTGGCCGCGTTCACGTTCTCGGCCGGCGTGAGCGACGCGGCAGGCCATCCGGAGCGGTTCGGCCAGACGTTCCAGGTCGAGGCCTTCACCGGCATCAACGGCCAGGACCTGGCGCCGGTCGAGGACATGCTTCCCGTGGTCACCGAGGATCCCGACGTCCTGGCCGTCAACGATTCCAGGGTCGCCGTCGCGCAATCCGGCGACACGTCGGTCACCGCGTACACCTACGACCCCGCCGGTGGACGCTTCCCCGTGGTCATGGTCGACGGACGGCTGCCGGCGGCCGCCGATGAGATGGTGCTGGCTCCCGTAAGCGCCCGGAGGCTGGACGTCGAGACGGGCGGGCGGGTGCGCCTGGCGAGCGGCGGCGAGCCGGTGACCATGAAGGTCACGGGGATCGGCTTCCTGCCGTCGGGCTCGCACAACGACTACAGCGCCGGTGCATGGGTGACTCCGGCGGGATACGACCGCGTCTTCGCCGCCGCGCACTATCCGTTCAAGTTCCACCTCCTCCATGTGGCACTGCGGACCGGCGCGGATCCGAAGGCCGTCGCCGCACGCCTCGCCGACGCGACGGGAGTCGCCCTGTTCGGAGCGTCGCCGCTTCCTGTGCAGGTGTGGCAGATCAAGGACGTCCAGGAGCTGCCCATCGTGCTGGCGGGCTTCCTCGTGCTGCTCGCACTGGGCGCGGTGGGGCATGCCCTGGCCACGGCCGTACGGCGGCGGCGCCACGAGGTGGCCGTGTTGCGGGCGCTCGGTATGACCAGGAGGCAGGCGCGATGGGTGGTGGTGGTCCAGGCCACCCTGCTGGCGCTGATCGGGCTCGCGGTCGGCGTTCCGCTGGGTGTGGCGGTGGGCCGTACGCTGTGGCGGCTGGTCGCGGACTTCACCCCGCTCGACTACGCCCCGCCCTTGGCCTTCTGGGCGCTGGTGCTGGTCGCACCGGTCGCGCTCGTGCTGGCCAACCTGCTCGCCGCGTGGCCGGGCCGCGTCGCCGCCCGGCTCCGCATCGGCCACGTTCTCCGGACGGAGTAGGCGGCGTGAATCCTGGCGTGAATCCTGGCGTGGATCCTGAGGTGAGGTCAGGGGTGAAGTCATGGTCGTAGCCTCCGCCGTCCTCGTGGCGGCCTGGCTGGTCGTCGCCGCCGGCGCGCTGGCCGCCGATCGCAGGGCGCTGGTGCGCGCGGCCCTGCTGGTCGCGGGCGCGCAGGGGGTGGCGACGGTCTGGCCGGCCTGCGTCCCCCTCGCGGTGGCCGCCTGGTTCGCGTGCGGCCTCGGCCTGCCCGACGGCGAGCTGGGGTCGTGGGCGCGCAGGGCGTTCGCGGCCTTCGCCTTCGCCGCCGCCGTGGTCTGGAGCGTGATGACGGCCGCTTCCGGGACGACGCCGCACGTGGGAGCCGTGGTCGGCGTGGTGGCGGTGATGTCGTCCGTCGCGCTCGGGGCCGTGCTGCTGCGGTGCCCCCGCGCTCCGGCCGGACGACGCCGCACGCTCCAGTGGGTCGCAGCCGCCGCCGTGGTGACGGTGGCCGCCGACGCCGTGCTGGTCGCTACCCACCTTCTGCTCGGCACTCCGGCCGACCTGCTCACCTCGGTGCTCGCCTCGACGGTCGTCCTGCCGCTCGGCGTGCTCCTCGGCCAGATGTCCTTCACGGCCCGCTTCTCCGAGCGGGGGCTGGTCGAGGCCATCGTCATCGCCGGGCTTGCCGTACTGGTGGTGGCGGTCTACCTGGTGGTGATCATCGGGCTCGCGAGGTCGCCGGAGGAGCCGGAGCGCGACGTGCTGCTCGCCAGCGTGATCGCGTCACTCACCGCCGTCGGGCTGGGACTGCCGCTCCGCTTCCGGCTGGTGTCGTTCGGTGAGGGGCTGCTCGGGCGGCGCGGGCAGACGCCGGAGGAGGCGCTGGCCTCGTTCGGAGCCCGGATGAGCCGCGCCGTGCCGTTCGACGAGCTGCTGCTGCAACTGGTGGAGTCGCTGCGCGCGACGCTCGGCCCCGCCGGAGCCGAGGTCTGGGTGGGCACGGAGGGCGTGCTGCACCGGACGGTCAGCGTCCCCGAGCGGGAGGACGCCGTGCTGACGCTAGACGAGAAGGAGCGTCTGGTCGTCGGCCGCACGCGCATCGGCGGCCCGGCCTGGATGTCGGTCTGGCTGCCGTCCCTGATCGAGGACAGGGACGCCCCGATCAGGGTCGCCCCCGCGGCGCACCTCGGGGATCTCCTCGGCCTGCTCGTGGTGCGGCGGCCGTCCGACGGCGTCGAGTACTCCGACGAGGACGACCGGGTGCTGATCGAGCTCGCCCGGCAGGTCGGCCTCGCGCTGCACAACATGCGCCTCGACTCGGCTCTGCAGGCCTCCCTGGAGGAGTTGCGCCAGCGCAACGAGGAACTCCAGGCGTCGCGGTTGCGGATCGTCACCGCCGCCGACGCGTCCCGCCGCGCCATCGAGCGTGACCTGCACGACGGTGCCCAGCAACATCTCGTCGCGCTGTCGGTGAAGCTGGGGCTGGCCGGCGAGCTCATCAAGGAGGATCCGGCCCTCGTCGCCGAGATGCTGGAGGAGTTGCGGGCCGACGTGCAGAGTACCAACGCGGCCTTCCGCGAGCTGGCGCACGGCATCTACCCGCCGCTGCTGCGCGACCACGGCCTGGGGGAGGCCCTGCGGTCGATCACCCGCCGGGTGGCCCTGCCGTACGAGGTGGACGTGGACCTGTCGCGCCGCTTCTCCGAGCAGGTCGAGGCGGCCGTGTACTTCTGCTGCCTCGAGGCGATCCAGAACGCGGGAAAATACGCGGGGCCGGACGCCTCGATCCAGGTGCGCATCCACATGGACGGGCCGCTGCTGAGATTCTCGGTGAGCGACGACGGGGCGGGGTTCGACGGCGCCGACGGGCACGGCGAAGGGTACGCCGAAGGGTATGGCCATGGGTTCGTCAACATGGCGGACCGCCTGGGAGCGATCGGCGGGCGGTTGCGTGTCGACTCCACACCCGGAACGGGAACCACGATAAGCGGGGAAATTTCAGTATGAGCGGGTTTGATTCCGAGTTCGACGCGGTCGTGGTCGGCTCCGGCCCCAACGGGCTGATGGCCGCCGTGACGATGGCCGAGGCCGGCCGGCGGGTGCTGCTGGTCGAGGCGGCCGGGGTGTGCGGTGGCGGGCTGCGCACCGAGGAGCTGACGCTCCCCGGCTTCCGCCACGACGTCTGCGCGACCATCCTGGCGATGGCGCTCGCGTCCCCCGCGTTCCGCGGGCTCGGCCTCGACGTCGAGTGGGCGCACCCGCCGGTGCCCGCCGCGCATCCACTGGACCGGCGGCCCGCC
>NZ_BONV01000027.1 GCF_016862895.1 Planotetraspora kaengkrachanensis
GGCCCGCCGCTCTGGTGCACCGCGATCCCGAGCGGACGGCGGAGTCGCTCGGCCGCGACTCGGCGGCGTGGCGGGCCACCGTGGGCGCCGCCGTACGGGCCGGGTTCCCCCTCGTCGACACGCTGCTGGCCCCGCTCTCACCACCGAAGGCACCCTTCAGCGCGGCCCGTTTCGGCGCTCCCGCACTCCTGCCGCTGACCTGGCTCGCCCGGTCGGCCTTCCGCACACCCGAGGCGCGTGCCGTGCTCGCGGGGATGGCCGCGCACTCGATGCTCGACCTGCGCGCCCCCCTCACCTCCGGGTACGGCATGATGCTCGCGGTCCTCGCCCATCAGGTGGGCTGGCCGGTCGCGCGAGGGGGCTCCCAGGCGCTGGCGGACGCGATGGTGAGCCGGCTCGTCGAGCACGGCGGCGAGATCGTGACGGGCCACACGGTGCGGAGCCTGAACGAGTTGCCGCCCGCCCGGTCGATCCTGCTCGACCTCACCCCGCGCCAGGTCGTCGCCGTGGCGGGAGATCGGCTTCCGGCCGCCTACCGGCGCCGTCTGACACGCTTCCGGTACGGTCCCGGCGTCTTCAAGATGGACTGGGCGCTGTCCGGCCCCGTCCCGTGGCGGGACCCCTCGGTCGCCTCAGCGGGGACGGTCCACCTGGGCGGCACCATGGAGGAGATCGCCCGGAGCGAGGCCGACGTCGCCCGGGGGAGGCATCCGGAACGGCCGTTCGTGCTGGCCGTCCAGCCGAGCGTGGCGGATCCGAGCCGGGCACCTGCGGGCGCCCACGTCCTGTGGGCGTACTGCCACGTCCCCAACGGCTCGGACGTCGACATGAGCGAGGCGATCGAGGCCCAGATCGAGCGGTTCGCACCGGGCTTCCGCGACGTCGTGCTGGCGCGTCACGCGATGGGCCCGGCGGCGCTCGAACGGCGCAACCCCAACCTCGTCGGCGGCGACATCGGAGGCGGCTCGGCCCAGGCCGGCCAGTTCGTCGGCAGGCCCGTCTACCGGGCGCATCCGTGGGCGACGCCGGTCGACGGCCTCTACATCTGTTCGGCCAGCACTCCGCCCGGGCCGTCCGTGCACGGGATGGGGGGACTGCAGGCGGCGCGGCTGGCCCTCAGACGGGAAGAGCGCGCAGCAGCGCGGGTGTGAGGTCGTCCTTGCGGATGTAGGTGAGCGCTCCGCAGGTCGCGGCGTCGGGGGGCAGATCGTCGGCCGCGTAGGTGGACAGCAGGACGATCTTGGTTTCCGGAGACCTCGCGAGGATCCGGCGCGTCGCCTCGATCCCGTTGATGCCGGGCAGGTTGATGTCCATGAGGATCATCGTCGGGTGGGCCAGCGCCGCCTGGTCGTAGGCGTCCTCGCCGCTCTCCGCCTCACCGATCACGCGCCATCCCGGCAGAAGGCGTACGAGGGCGCGCGCGACGGAACGGAAGGGCGCCTGGTCGTCGACGATGAGCACGTCCACGTGCGACGCCTCCTGAGCGGTCATGGCTTCAGCCTGCCCGAAAGGGCAGAACACACCAAGGTTGCGGACCTCACGTTTGCTGGGTGCTAGCACCACCTTTTTGTGCCGACAGGTACAGCAGAACCGCCATGACCCTGCGGTTGACGTCGGGTTCTGCGCCGAGGCCCAGCTTCGCGAACAACGCGTTGATGTGCTTCTCCACCGCGCGCTCGGTCAGGAAGAGCGCCGCCCCGACGGCCGCGTTGCTCTTGCCCTGCGCGATCTGGGCCAGCACGTCGCGCTCCCGGGCGGTCAGCCCGGCGAGCGGGGAGGTCTTCGCCCGGATCGAGTCCGTCACCAGCGCCTCCACCACCGCCGGATCGATGACCGAGCCTCCCGCCGCCACCGTGCGGACCGCGTGGATCAGCGCCTGCGGATCGCCGACCCGCTCCTTGAGCAGGTAGGCCCGCCCGGTGCTCCCCGTGGCGAGCAGCGGGGTGGCGTACGCGGGCTCGGCGTACTGCGACAACACGACGACGCCCATGCCGGGACGGCTCGCCTGGAACCCGGTGGCCGCCTGGATGCCCTCGTCGGTCGAGGTCGGCGGCATCCGGATGTCGGTCACCACCACGTCCGGGGAGTGCTCCGCCACGGACGCCAGCAACTGGGGCAGGTCGGCCGCGGTGTCCACGACCTCGAGGTCGTCCTGCAGATCGAGCACCCGCCGCACGCCCTCGCGCACGAGGAAGGAGTCCTCCGCTATGACTATCCGAATCGCCACGCAGGCAGCTTAATCCGCGACGGGCCGCGCGATCCCGGACGGACGGCGAGAAGATGATCAGGCCTCGCGGCGCAGCACCCACTCGACTCCGGGACAACGGTCCATGACCACGTCGAGCCCGGCGTCGAGGGCGCGCTGCGCGGCCGCCTCGTCGATCACGTCGAGAGGCAGCCAGACGGCGCCGGCGCCCGCCGCGATCGCCTCGTCGACGACGTCGCCCGCGAACTCAGCCCGCCGGTACACCCCCACGACGTCGACCGGGACCGGGACGTCGGCGAGCTTCGCGTAGCCCTGCTCACCCAGCACGGACTTGGCGGCGGGGTGGACCGGGATGATCCGCTTGCCCCTCTTCTGAAGCAGGTTCGCCTGCTGGTAGGCCGTGCGGTCCGGGTTGTCGCCCAGACCGACGAAGGCCCATGTCTTCGACTCGTTGAGCAGGTGCCGGATGACACGCAGATCCGCGAAACGATCGTCCATGCCTGTCGCAACACGCCGGGCCTCCCGGCGCTTCCCGGTCAGGGACGGCGGGCCCTGGCCGGCTCGTTGATGCGGGCGTGCACCTCCATGTCGTGCCACCCGTCGGCGTGGAGGAGGGCGCTGCGCAGCGTGCCCTCGTAGGCGAAGCCCGCCTTGTCCGCCACGAGGCAGGACGCGGTGTTGTACGTGGAGTGGTGCAGCTCCACCCGGTGCAGCCCGAGATCCTCGAACGCCCACCTCGTCGCCTCCACCGCGGCGCGGACGGCGGCCTCGCGACCGCGTGCGTCGGGGAGGATCCAGTAGGTGACCTGAGCCAGTCCCTCCGCCAAATGGATGTCACGCAGGGAGACACGGCCGAGGACCTCGTCGCCGGTCGGGTCGGTGACGGCCCAGCAGGCGTCCGTCTCGGCCTGCCAGCGGACCGGCCACTGGGCGATCCAGTCGGTCGCCTGGTCGAGGGAGGTCATCGAGCGGCGGTGCCAACGCTGGATGGCCGGGTCGGAGAACGCCGCGAGCACGGCGGGGGCGTCGTGGGGGAGCCAGGAGCGCAGGAGCAGATCGCCCGCCCTGAGCTGGGGCTGCTCGTTGTCGCGCATCCAGCCGGGAGTCACGACGGGAAAGGGATGGGATGGCACGAGGCCATTCTTCCCTCAATCCGATGACCGGCATGTCACCGGGTCGACCCTATGTCCTCCATGGCCGGTGGGCGGGCGGGGCCGGCCGATGCGGCGCGGCCCCTCCCGCGGACCGTCACTCGCTGGAGAAGGCGGCGTCGAAGGCCGCCTCGGGCGGGGTGATGGCGTTGAGGGTGCGGATGTAGGCGAGGGCCTCGGGAGCGCCGGCGAGGCGGTCCATGCCCGCGTCCTCCCACTCGATCGAGATGGGACCGTCGTAGCCGATCGAGTTGAGCGCGCGGAAGCAGTCCTCCCACGGCACGTCTCCGCGTCCGGTGGAGACGAAGTCCCAGCCCCGGCGCAGGTCGGCCCAGGCCAGGTGCGACGACAGCCGGCCACGGCGGCCGTCGCCGATGCGGACCTTGGCGTCCTTGCAGTCGACGTGGTAGATCCGGTCGGCGAAGTCGAGGATGAAGTTCACCGGGTCGATCTGCTGCCACACCATGTGGGAGGGGTCCCAGTTCAGCCCGAACGCGGGGCGGTGGCCGATGGCCTCCAGCGTGCGGACGGTGGTGTGGTAGTCGTAGGCGATCTCGCTGGGGTGGACCTCGTGGGCGAAGCGCACGCCCACCTCGTCGAAGACGTCCAGGATCGGGTTCCACCGATCGGCGAAGTCCTGGTAGCCCCGGTCGATCATCCCCGGAGGCACCGGCGGGAACATGGCGACGGTGTGCCAGATCGACGACCCGGTGAACCCGATCACGGTGTTCACACCGAGCAGGGCCGCCGCGCGGGCGGTGTCCTTGATCTCCTCCGCGGCGTTGGCGCGCACCTCCTCGGGGTCGCCGGAGCCCCAGATGCGGGCGGGCAGGATGCCCTTGTGCCGCTCGTCGATGGGGCTGTCGCAGACCGCCTGCCCGACCAGGTGGTTGGAGACGGCCCACACCTTCAGGTTGTGCTTCTCCAGCATCTCCAGCTTGCGGGGGACGTAGTCGGGCTCGGCCAGCGCGCGGTCGACCTCGAAGTGGTCGCCCCAGCAGGCGATCTCCAGCCCGTCGTAGCCCCACTCCGAGGCCAGGCGGCAGACCTCCTCGAAGGGCAGGTCGGCCCACTGGCCGGTGAACAGCGTTATCGGTCGTGTCATGAGTCCTCCACGGTGACGAAACGGCTGCCGTCGGCCGCACTTTTCTCGACGGCGGCGAGGACCTGCTGGACGCGCAGGCCGTCGGCGAATGAGGGGGTGGGG
>NZ_BONV01000028.1 GCF_016862895.1 Planotetraspora kaengkrachanensis
GCCCGAACCCTGGAATCCGCTAAAGATTCCGACCACCCCGTCTCCGGGGCAACCCGCTCATACTACCTGACATCCGAATTACCACCGAACGCTCGGCAGCATCCCGAAACCGGGCTGAATGAGTGGGGTTAGCGAGAAACGTAGCGCGCGATTCTCTGCGAAGAGGGGAGGCGCGCCGTGTTTTCCGCGTACATGAAGATTAGCACCCCCGAAGGGGTGCTGATGACAACTTCCGCAACTTGTGGATCCTTCCCCGCCCTGCGTCACCCAAACCTCGGGCGTTCGGGCGGGGAACACCTAGGCCGGCAACGCGGCCAGGTGAGCCTCCAGTCGCGCGATGTCCTCCTCCGCCTGTGCTGCCCTGCCCCTGACCTTGGCGACCACGTCATCGGGCGCCTTGGCCATGAACTGCTCGTTGTTGAGCTTCCCGGTGACCTGCGCGTGCTCCTTGCGAGCCACGGCCAGGTCCTTCTCGAGCCGCTTACGCTCGGCCGCGACGTCGATGGCACCCGCGGTGTCGATCTCCACGGCGACGGAGCCCACAGTGAGTCGCGCCGTCGGGGCGAAGGCGTCCGAGGCGGCGTCCAGTCTCAACAGCGTCCGGATCGCCCCTTCGTGCGCGGCGAGAGCCGTACCGGTCAGGGACAGCCGTGCGGCGACCCGCTGACCCGGCTTCAGCCCCTGGTCGGATCGGAACCGCCGGACCTCGGTCACCAACTCCTGGAGGGAGGCCAGCTCCCGCTCAGCATCCGGGTCGATCAGCTCCTGTGCCACGGCCGGCCATGGGGCCACCGCGAGGGAGTCTCCTCCCGTCAGTGCACGCCACAGCTCCTCCGTCACGAACGGAACGAACGGATGCAGCAGGCGCAGCACCGAATCGAAGACGTGCCCGAGAACCCGCCTGGTGTTCTCGGCGACCTGCCCGCCCTGGGCGATCTGGACCTTGGCCAGCTCGACGTACCAGTCGCAGACCTCGTCCCAGGCGAAGTGGTAGAGCGAGTCGGAGATCTTCGCGAACTCGAAGTCCTCGTAGGCCGCGTCGACGGACGCGACGACCGCCTGGAGCCGGGAGAGGATCCACCGGTCGGCCGCCGTCAGGTCCGACGGCACACCTTCCGAGACGGCGCCGTTCATCAGCGCGAAGCGAGTGGCGTTCCAGATCTTGTTGCAGAAGTTGCGCGACCCGGCCGCCCAGTCCTCGCTGATGGCCACGTCCGAGCCGGGGTTGGCACCCCGGAGCAGGGTGAACCGTGTGGCGTCCGCACCGTAGCGCTCGATCCAGTCCAGCGGGTCGACGACGTTGCCGAACGACTTCGACATCTTCTTGCCGAACTGGTCACGCACCATGCCGTGCAGCGCCACCGTGCGGAACGGCGGTTCCCCGTCCATGGCGTACAGGCCGAACATCATCATCCGGGCGACCCAGAAGAAGAGGATGTCGTATCCCGTGACCAGAACGCTCGTCGGGTAGAACCGCGCCAGATCGGGCGTCGCCTCCGGCCAGCCGAGTGTCGAGAAGGGCCACAGGCCCGAGGAGAACCAGGTGTCCAGGACGTCCGGGTCCTGCTCCCAGCCGGCGGGCGGCTCCTCGTCGGGTCCGACGCACACGATCTCGCCGTCCGGGCCGTACCAGACCGGGATGCGGTGGCCCCACCACAGCTGCCGCGAGATGCACCAGTCGTGCATGTCGTCGACCCAGTCGAAGTAGCGCTTGGCCAGCTCCGGCGGGTGGATCCGCGTGCGGCCGTCCCGCACCGCGTCACCGGCCGCCTTGGCGAGCGGCGAGACGTTGACGAACCACTGCAGGGACAGCCGCGGTTCGACCACGGTCTTGCACCGGGAGCAGTGACCGACCGAGTGGACGTAGGGGCGCTTCTCGGCGACGATCCGGCCCTGCTGCCGCAGCGCCGCCACGACGGCCGGACGCGCCTCGAACCGGTCGAGCCCGAGGAACGGGCCGTGGGCCGTGATGATCCCGCGCTCATCCATGATCACGAGCGACTCCAGCGAATGCCGGCGCCCGATCTCGAAGTCGTTCGGGTCGTGGGCGGGCGTCACCTTCACCGCGCCGGTGCCGAAGGAGGGGTCGACGTGCTCGTCGGCCACGATCGGGATCCGCCGGCCGGTGAGCGGGACCTCCACCAACTGGCCGATCATGTGGGCGTACCGCTCGTCGGAGGGGTGGACCGCCACGGCCGTGTCGCCGAGCATGGTCTCTGCCCGGGTGGTGGCCACGACGATCTCGACGTCGCCCTCGCCGTACCGGATCGAGACGAGCTCGCCGTCGTCGTCGCTGTGCTCGACCTCGATGTCGGACAGCGCCGTCAGGCATCGCGGGCACCAGTTGATGATCCGCTCGGCCCGATAGATCAGGCCGTCGTCGAAGAGACGCTTGAAGATCGTCTGAACGGCCCGGGAAAGCCCCTCGTCCATCGTGAAACGCTCGCGCGACCAGTCCACGCCGTCGCCGAGCTTCTTCATCTGGCCGAGGATCCGGCCGCCCGACTCCTCTTTCCACTGCCAGACGCGCTCGACGAAGGCCTCGCGCCCGAAGTCGTGGCGGGACAGGCCCTCCTTGGCGATCTCCCGCTCCACGACGTTCTGCGTGGCGATGCCCGCGTGGTCCATGCCGGGGAGCCACAGCGTCTCCTGGCCGCGCATGCGGGCCCGGCGAGTGAGCGCGTCCTGGATGGAGTGGTCGAGCGCGTGTCCGACGTGCAGAGAACCCGTCACGTTCGGCGGGGGCAGCACGATGCTGTACGGCTCACGCCCGCTGCCCGGGTCAGGGGTGAAGTAGCCCTCCGATACCCAGCGCTCGTAATTGCGGGTCTCGACATCGGCGGGCGCGTACTGGGTAGGCAGCTCAGGCGTCGTCATGATGGCCAATTCTAGGGACGTCGGCACGCCTCACGTGCCGACCGATTGGGTGAAGCGCCAGAGGCCGCCTGGTGTCAGGCCGACTTCTCGCGCGGGGTGCGCTGCTGCTTGACCTGGAGTTGGTCGCGCGGCACCAGGGTCGGATTGACGTGCTCGAGCACGGCCTCCCGGGTGATCACTACTCGGGCCACGTCCTGCCGCGAGGGCACCTCGTACATCACCGAGAGGAGGACCTCCTCCAGGATGGCGCGCAGACCCCGGGCGCCGGTGCCGCGAAGGATGGCCTGGTCGGCGATCGCCTCCAGGGCGTCGTCGGTGAACTCGAGCTCGACGTTGTCCAGCTCGAACAGCCGCCGGTACTGCTTCACGAGCGCGTTGCGCGGCTCGGTCAGGATCTGGATCAGCGCTTCCCTGTCGAGGTTGTGCACCGACGTGATCACGGGAAGCCGGCCGACGAACTCCGGAATCATGCCGAACTTCAGCAGGTCCTCGGGCATGACGTCGGAGAAGATGTCCGAGGTGTCGAGCTCTTCCTTGGAGTGGATGATGGCGTTGAAGCCGATCCCCTTCTTGCCGATCCTCGACTCGATGATCTTCTCGAGGCCCGCGAACGCACCACCACAGATGAACAGCACGTTGGTGGTGTCGATCTGGATGAACTCCTGGTGCGGGTGCTTGCGGCCGCCCTGCGGCGGCACACTCGCCGTCGTCCCCTCGAGGATCTTCAGCAGTGCCTGCTGGACGCCCTCGCCGGACACGTCCCGGGTGATCGACGGGTTCTCGCTCTTGCGAGCGATCTTGTCGACCTCGTCGATGTAGATGATCCCGGTCTCGGCCTTCTTGACGTCGTAGTCGGCGGCCTGGATCAGCTTGAGCAGGATGTTCTCGACGTCCTCGCCGACGTATCCCGCCTCGGTGAGGGCCGTGGCGTCGGCGATCGCGAACGGAACGTTCAGCATCTTCGCCAAGGTCTGCGCCAGGAGGGTCTTGCCGGAGCCGGTGGGGCCGAGCAGGAGGATGTTGGACTTGGCCAACTCCAGACCGTCGTCGCGGCCGCGCTCCCCGGACTGCACGCGCTTGTAGTGGTTGTACACCGCCACCGAGAGCGCCTTCTTCGCCTGGTCCTGACCGATGACGTAGGCGTCGAGGAACTCGTAGATCTCCCGGGGCTTGGGGAGGTTGTCCCACTTGAGCTCGGAGGACTCGGAGAGCTCCTCCTCGATGATCTCGTTGCAGAGATCGATGCACTCATCGCAGATGTAGACGCCTGGTCCGGCGATGAGCTTCTTGACCTGCTTCTGGCTCTTGCCACAGAACGAGCACTTCAGCAGGTCTCCCCCGTCGCCGATGCGTGCCACCCCAGATACTCCTTTGCGTGGGACCGCCCTGCCGCCGCGGTCGCTACCGTCCGCGCCTCGACTCGTGCTCCGGCGCGAAAACGTCTTCCCGCTCAGGTTTCGACGTTACCGTCTTCTGAGCCCTCAGTGAGCCCCCTAGCGGTGAGTCGCACCGGAAGGTGCCGAATTGGGCACCATCCGGTGCGTCAACCTTCTCAGGAAGCGATCGCCGCAGCGCGCTTCTTCCGCGACGGGATGATGTCGTCCACCAGCCCGTACGCCTTCGCCTCAGCGGCGCTGAGAATCTTGTCCCGCTCGATGTCCTTGCGGACCTCGTCGGGCGCCTTACCCGAGTGCTTGGCCACGATCTCCTCGAGGAGGGACCGCATGCGCAGGATCTCACGGGCCTGGATCTCGATGTCGCTTCCCTGGCCGCCGCCCTCGGTGGAGGGCTGGTGGATCAGGACGCGAGCGTTCGGCAGCGCGAAGCGCTTGCCCGGGGTTCCGCCGGCCAGCAGGACCGCGGCGGCGGAGGCCGCCTGGCCCAGGCAGACCGTCTGGATCTCCGGACGGACGAACTGCATCGTGTCGTAGATCGCCGTCATGGCGGTGAACGACCCGCCGGGCGAGTTGATGTAGATGTTGATGTCGCGGTCGGGGTCGAGCGACTCCAGCGTCAGCAACTGAGCCATGACGTCGTTCGCCGACGCGTCGTCGATCTGCACGCCGAGGAAGATGATGCGGTCCTCGAACAGCTTGTTGTAGGGGTTCATCTCCTTCACGCCGTACGAGGTGCGCTCGACGAAGGAAGGCAGAACATAGCGGCCGTTGATGTCTCCCGGCCTGATCAGCTCACTCACTTGGGAAGCTCCACTCATGAGACGGCGCCCTCGGAGGGCACCTGCCGGGCGCTGCGCACGACGTGATCGATGAAGCCGTAGTCCTTGGCCTCCTCGGCCGTGAACCAGCGGTCGCGGTCGGAGTCGCGCTCGATCTGGTCGAGCGGCTGGCCCGTGTGGAACGCGATGCGCTCCGCCAGGGTCTTCTTCACGTACAGCATCTGCTCGGCCTGGATCGCGATGTCGGCCGCGGTACCACCGATACCACCCGACGGCTGGTGCATCATGATCCGTGCGTTCGGCAGCGCGTACCGCTTGCCGGGGGCACCGGCGCAGAGCAGGAACTGCCCCATCGACGCGGCCAGGCCCATAGCGACCGTGCACACGTCGTTCGGTACGTACTCCATCATGTCGTAAATCGCCATGCCGGACGTCACCGAGCCGCCCGGGGAGTTGATGTAGAGCCAGATGTCCCTGTTGGGGTCATCAGCGGCCAGAAGAAGCAACTCAGCACACAGGCGGTTGGCCACCTCATCGGAGACCTGGGTGCCGAGGACCACGATGCGCTCTCGCAGCAGCCGCTGGTAGAGCTGGTCCTCAAGGCGGAACGAGCCGTCCTCGCGGCCACGCGCCTCGAAGCCGGAGGTGGCGTGCGGGAAGAAGGTCGGCGGGCTGGTCACAGCGTCACCTTCCGATGCGTCGTAATCGATTGGCTTTGCTTGTGACCTTAACGCGCGCCGCAGACAGGTCATGCCTCCTCGACGGGCTGTTCGCTGACGGCGCATGCTCACCGCGTGGATCACCCGCCGTCCGCCCAGCCCGCGACGGCCCGGGGATCGGGCGGAACCGGGACATCGGGGACACCCGTTCCGCGGTTCGTACGGCAAAGCCGTGGCTGCCCCGTACCCCGAGGAATTTGCGGGGATTTTGACCCGGCAAGGGAAAACCCCCGGGGCACCGAGGTGCGCCGGGGGTCGTGACCCGTTCGTGGGGCTGACGCCCCGCGGAGGCCGGTGATCAGGCCTCCGCCTGCTCCTCGTCCTCCGCGGCCTGGGCCTTGGCCTGGTCCGCGTCGAGCTCGGCGTAGATGGCCTTGAGGTCGACCGCGTTGCCCTCGGCGTCGGTTACCTTGGCGGCGTCCCCGACCACGGTCTTGGCCTTGTCCCTGACGATCTCCATCATGGCCAGCGTGAGCTGGTCGTTGTCGGCCAGGTGCTGAGCCAGCGTGTTCGGGGCGACGCCCAGCTGCATGGCGCGGCGGACGACGAAGTCGGTGAGCTCCTGCTCGTTGACGTTGATGTCCTCGGCCTTGACGATCTTGTCGAGGACGAACCCGGTCTTCAGCGCCTTGGCCGACGTCTCCTCGAACTCCGCGAACTGGTCGTCCTCGGTCGTCTGGTAGAGCCGGAAGTACGCCTCGCGGCTGAGACCGCTGTCGGCGATCTGGTGCTCGAGGTTGTGCTTGCGGGCGTCGATCTCCGCCTTGAGCGCGCTGTCGGGCAGCGGGATGTCGATCTGGTCGAGCAGCCCCTCGAGGGCCTTGTCGCGGGCCTGCATGACCTGCTCGATGAGCTTGTTGCGGCGGGCCTGCTCGCGGATGCTGTCCTTCAGCTCGTCCAGCGTGTCGAACTCGCTGGCAAGCTGGGCGAACTCGTCGTCCAGCTCGGGCAGGACCTTCTCCTTGACCGACTTGACGTTGATGATCACGTCGGCCTCCTCGCCGGCGTTCTCACCGCCGACCAGGGTGGTGCGGAAGGTCTTCTCGTCGCCGGCGGCCATGCCCTCGAGGGCGTCGTCGAGGCCCTGGAGCACCGAGCCCGCGCCCACCTCGTAGGAGACGTCCGCGGCCTGCTGCTCGTCGAGGTTCCTGCCGTCGATCTCGGCGCGCAGGTCCATCACGACGTAGTCGCCGCTGCCCGCGGCCCGCTCGACGCCGGTCAGCGTGGCGAAGCGCTGGCGGAGCGCGTCGAGCTGGGTGTCGATGTCCTCGTCGGTCACCGCGACGGCGTCGACGACGATCTCGAGCCCCTCGTAGTTCGGGACGTCGAAGTTCGGGCGCACGTCGACCTCGGCGGTGAACTCGACCTGCTCGCCGTCCTCGATCTTCGTGACTTCGATCTCGGGCTGCGCCACCGGGAAGACGTCGCTCTCGTCGACGGCCTGGCCGTACAGCTTGGGCAGGGCGTCGTTCAGGGTCTCCTCGAGAACCACCGCGCGGCCGAAGCGCTGCTCGATGATCCGGGCCGGCACCTTGCCGGGGCGGAAGCCGGGCACGCGGACCTGCTGCGCGACCTTCTTGTAGGCGGCCTGCAGGCTCGGCTCGAGCTCCTTGAACGGCACCTCTACGGTGAGCTTGACCCGAGTAGGGCTGAGCTCCTCGACAGCGGTCTTCACGGGGTGGTCTCCTTGATCCAGCATCTGGTGATCGCGGGCGCGTCGTGCACGGCAACCGCGGCACTTAACGCGCGCCGCGCCCACGTGAGCGGCACAGGAAAGCTCCGTCGCCATCGCGCACACCCTGGGCATGCTGCATTGTGGCGGCTGTCCAGCGCCAAGGGCAGTCTAGAACAGACATGTGCCCGTCAGCGACTGATCAGAGATCCGTCATGATCTGCTGGAGCAGGTCCACTGTCTCCACAGGAGTCGTGCTGACCGCGCACAGCCGTTCCATGACCTCGCTGTAGCGGTCAACCTCATCGCGTTTGTCGAGATAGAGGGCGCTCGCGAGCTGCTCCACATAGACGATGTCGGGCAGTTCCGGGTCGCCGAACCTCAGGATGCTGAAGGCGCCGCCCTCCGCGGCGTGTCCTCCGTAGCTGAACGGCATGACCTGGATCGTGATGTTGGGCTGGTTCATCAGGTCGACGAGGTGCTGGATCTGTCCGCGCATGACCTCGACGCCGCCGATCGGCCGCCGCAGGGCCGCCTCGTCGATCACCGCCCAGAACCTCGGGCTGTTGTCACCGTCGAGGACGCTCTGGCGCTCCAGCCGCAGGTCGACCCGCCGGGAGATCTCCTCGGGCGCCGCGCCCACGGCGCCCGCCGTGATGACCGCCCGGGCGTACTCCTTGGTCTGCAGCAGGCCCGGGACGAACTGGACCTCATAGGTGCGGATGCGCTGCGCCGCTTCCTCCAGGCCGACGTAGGCCTGGAACCAGGAGGGCAACAGATCACTGAACCGGTGCCACCAGCCGGGCTCGTTGGCCTTCTCCACGAGGTCCATGACGACCGTCCGCGTCTCCTCGTCCTCCACTCCGTAGAGGCTGAGCAGGTCGGCCACGTCGCGTTCCTTGAACCCGACCCGGCCGAGCTCCATCCGGCTGATCTTGGATTCGGAACCGCGGATCGTCTGACCCGCCTCTTCTCGCGTGATGCCCTTGTTCTCGCGGAGCCTGCGAAGCTGCGAACCCAGGAGGATGCGGAGCGCCGTCGGGCCCGATCCAGGCTGGATCTGCATCACGGCGCCTCCCTCTCGACTCGGCCCTCTGCGTCCAAAGGGAAGTCCCGCACGACACCCCCAGCCCACACAGTGTCACCACTTCTGGCCACGATGACAAGGTCTGATCTCCGTGTCCCATTTACTCGCCAGTACCTCCCGCATGCATGTGCACACGTCAGCTGCACGTGCATTTGGGTCTTGCAGCGACCCTCGTCAGTGATCCATGATGACTTGGTGCATATTGGGCCAAACATGCACCATCCTCGGAACTGACCAGCGGGAGGTACGGGCAGCATGCCGGAAACGCCCGAATCCGCCGGACAGTTGACCCGCGAAGTGGGCTTCGGCCGATTCATCAAGTCCGCGGCGGACTCCGAAACCACCACCTGCCTACTCCGGCCCCAGGCCGACTCGGTGAAGACCGCCAGGGACGTCACGAGGTCGACGCTCGCAGAATGGGGCTTCGGGGAGTTGAGCGACGACGCGGCCCTCGTCGTCTCCGAGCTCGTGACCAACGCGGTTCGTTACTCTCTGTATCCGGCGAGCAGGCCGGACGAGCACCCGATAACCCTGATGCTGGTGCACATCTCCCCCCACGTACTCCTCGCCGTATCGGACCCGAGCGACGAGGTCCCCTGTCCCAAGGAGCCCGACTTCATCTCGGAGAACGGCCGCGGGCTCTACATCGTCGAGACCTACAGCCAGGCCTGGGGCTGGGATGCGCTCGACCACGGGGGCAAGGCCGTCTGGGCCCTCTTCCGCGCCACCGACTGATCCTCCCCTCCCCCGCGTGTGACGACTCCGCGTGCGGGATGAAGTATCTTCACATCAAGATACAAGAGGGGTGTCCGCGTGCTGCACCACGTTCAGCTGGCTTGTCCCGCCGGGAGTGAACCGGCCCTCAGAGCCTTCTACGAGGGCGTCCTCGGCCTGGCCGAGATTCCCAAGCCTCCCGTGCTCGCCGCGCGCGGCGGTTGCTGGTTCCGCGGCCACGGCATCGAGCTCCATCTGGGCGTCGAAGCAGACTTCCGTCCCGCGCGCAAAGCGCACCCCGGTCTCCTGGTCAGCGACATCGACAGCTGGGCCGAGCGGCTGCGCGAGGCCGGGTACCCCGTCCGCTTCGACGACGACTTTCCAGGGATGCGCCGCTTCTACAGCGAGGACCCTCACGGCAATCGCCTGGAGTTCCTCGAACCGCTCCCCTGACGGCCACCGGCTCGCCGGCCCGAGACGACGCCGGGCCGTCCTTCCTCGACCGCCGGGACCTCGCAAGCGCCGGTCACGCAGGGTGCGGGCGCCCTGCCCGCAATGTGGTCGGCCTTTACCTCGTTGGCGCCGGCATGGGGCGTCCGGGAGATCGCGGCATGTTCCATGGGGCGCACACGGCGCCGTCATGATCAGCGGCTGATGCCTCACCGGGTAAACAGAAGTGAGGTCGATGTTCCGACCATCGAAGGGCCATGGTCATGTCTACTTTTTGGGACGTCAAACGCCGGCTGACCGATGCGATCAACTCCCACGACCTGGACCGGGTGCTCGAGTGCTTCAGCCCCGACGCCGTCGTCGTCTCGCCGTACGGCGTGGCGGAGGGGCGCGAGCAGATCGCCTGGATGTACGAGCAGCTGTTCACGGGGTTCTCGGACTTCACGCTGACGACATGGTTCGAGGTCACCGGCACCGACATTCCCATGGTCGCGGAATGGACGTCCACCGGCACCCATACGGGCCCCTTCCTCCTGCCTGACGGAAACGTGTTGGAAGGAACCGGTCGCCGCATCGCCGTCCGCGGAACGTGCGCCTCTTTCGTCGAGAACGGCAAGATCACCACGCACCGGGAGTACTTCGACCAGTTGGAGATGTACACCCAGCTGGGCATGGGCTTGGTCGCCGTCGACCAGGTACCGCCGTCGGACCGGGAAGAGTTGGCGCCGCAACCGTCCCACTGACCTCGTCTCCGCCGTCCCGGCCTTCCTGAATGCACGCCCGCTGATCCTTTTGCGTGCTCTTGAATGGCTGATTCTTACTATGCGGGCATGAGAAGTCGTCTAGGTCAGTTTCTTCGGGCTCGACGCCAACTCACGACCATCGATCAGGTAGGGCTCGTGTACACGGGCGATCGCCGGAAGACGCCAGGCCTGCGCCGCGAGGAGGTGGCGATGCTGGCCGGCGTCAGTTGCGACTACCACACGCGGCTCGAGCAGGGCCGGGAGGTCAACCCGTCGGACCAGGTGCTGGACGCCCTGGCACGAGTTCTCCACCTGGGGCCCGAGGCCGCCCGCCACCTTCACGATCTCGCACGTTCGACCTGTGATCGCGGGCGTTCCGAGCGTACGGACCGGGCTCATATGGACCGGGTTCATCCGGACGTCCTGCGACTCCTGGACGGCTGGGACGACAAGCCGGCGTTCGTGATCAATCAGCTCATGGACGTCCTGGCGCAGAACTCGTTGATCGACGCCTTTCACGAAGGGCTGAAGCACACCGACAACATCCTGCGAATGACCTTTCTGGAACCCAGGATCCGTGAGTTGTGGGTGAACTGGGACGAGCAGGCCAGATCCAGGGTGGCCCATCTGCGCGCCTCATCGGGGACGGGCTCCGGCCCGGCCCTCGTCGAACTCGTCAACGAACTCCTGCATGCAAGCGAAGACTTCCGTCAAATGTGGGCTAAATATGACGTGTGGACGGACACGGACTGCGTCATGCACCTGCACCACGCGGAGACCGGTGACCTCACCGTGCGATACCAGACGTTCATCGTCGAAGGCGCGCCCAGCCAGAGACTCGTCGTCCTCCAGGCCGAGCCGGGCAGCCCGTCCGAGCAGGCCCTCGCGCGGCTGCGGGCGATCCACGCACGGTGAGGCCGTACGGCTCGCGCGGGCCTGACCTGTTGTGCTTCGGTGATCCCGCCGGACCACCCCGGTGGCCGTCCGGCCGGCGACTGCGCCAAGATCATGGGCATGAACGTGCGATATCCAGCCCCCTTGCGTCCGGGTGACCGTATCGGTGTCACCTCCCCCTCCAGCGGAGTGGACGAGCACCTGCGAGAGCGCCTCCAGGTGGCCATCCGGACCGTGGAGGCACACGGCTATGAGGTGGTCGTCGGGGAGTGCATGGACGGTGCCGGGCATGTCAGCGCCCCCGCACCGGAACGGGCACGCGAACTGATGGAGATGCTCGTCGACCCGCAGATCAAGGCCGTCGTGCCGCCATGGGGCGGGGTGACCGCCATCGACCTGTTGCCTCTGCTCGACTGGGACGCTCTACGTGAGGCGGACCCGACATGGGTCGTCGGGTTCTCCGACATGTCGACGATCATCACGCCGCTCACCCTCATGACCGGGATCGCGACGATCCACGGCAACAACCTGATGGACACGCCGTACCGCGCGCCGGAGGGCCTGCTCACCTGGCTCGACATAGCGGCGATGGACCCGGGGACCGCGTTCACGCAGATCCCGCCGAACCGCTACCGGGCGGAGGGATGGGACAGCTACAGAACCACTCCGGAAGTGCGCGAGTTCACGCTCGACACCCCGGGGCGGTGGACGCGGCTGGACGGCGACGGCGACGTGCAGGTCGAGGGCCGGCTGATCGGAGGGTGCATCGAGACCGTGTGCAACCTCACCGGGACGCCGTACGGCGACACCGCGTCCTTCGCACGGGCCATGGCGCCCGAGGGGCTGCTGGTGTACGTCGAGGCGTCCGACGACGACGCGGCGACCATCTGCAGGAACCTGCACGGGATGCGGCTCGCCGGATTCTTCGCCGACGCGAACGCGGTGCTCGTCGGTCGCACCCGGGCAACCGGCATCGACTCACTCACTCAGCATGAGGCGGTGCTCGACGCTCTCGGCGGCCTTGGTGTACCGATCATCGCCGATGTCGAGTGCGGCCATGTCCCGCCGTACATGCCGCTGGTCAACGGCGCTCGCGGCGAGGTCGTGTACACCGAACACCGCAACGAACTCACGCAGATCCTCAGCTGAGGCCCGAAGGCCAGGCCTCCCGTGCGGGATGACCTGGCCTTTCGTCGTGAGAGCGGACGACGGGAATCGAAACCGCGTAGCCAGGGAGGATCCCTGAGCCGCCCAGATACGTTGCTGACCTGCTCTGATCATCCATGGTCTTCCACCAGTGCCCAGTAGCGACCACCAGCGTCGTGCTGCAGGGGGTGTTGATGTTGCATCGGTCAGATCTGATCCATACGGGCTGGATCTGGGAGGAAACACGAGAGTCCTCTGTGAAGTTCTCGCGTGGCTGGTCGGCTATCCATTCGATGATCGTGACTGGATGGCTGTCGGTACCGCCCTGCCGGATACGGACGATGAGGACGAGGGACGCTGGTACAGCTACCCCCTGGTGGGCGCCAAGGTCACACTCGAACTGAGGCTGGCACAGGCGGTGGGCGGTTGCGAGTTGTCCTTCGCGGTGTTCGGATCTGCCGATGACATACTCTCCGCACAGATCAAGCTCGCGGGGGACATGGCAGCTCAGTATGTGATCACGAGCCGCCTGGCCTAATGCTCCAGCAGCGGCCGGGTACCCGGGTGATCACTCAAGATCAGATCAGCTATGCGGGTGAGCCTGGCAACGTAGCTCCAGCCTTCTCGTCCGCGAAGTTGCGGGAGGAGGGTCCGCAGATCGCGGGCGCAATCGCTGACCATCTGGAGTTGATCGGCCCCGAGGACACCTCGGCGACTGCCTACATAGCTGGTCACACATCCTGCCAAATGGGCATCCAACAGCATGAATGGCCGCCCGAAGTCCTCCGCCTCCCGGAGATCATCAGGTTCGAACGCACCCAGGTGCTCTGCCCAGAGAACCGAAACCTCGTCGAACGTCGTCATGTGTCCCATCGTGTATCAGCGCTGCATGCTGCCTCTGCGCGTTTCCACCGGATCTGGAACAAGGCTCGTACGGCTATCGGACTCCCTGACGCTCACTTCCACGATCTACGCCACATGAGGAACACATTGGCGGCGGCCCACGACGCGAGCCTCAAAGAGCTGACGGGCGAATGGGTCACTCGTCACCTCAGGCGGCGCTGATCTACTCGCCCGCCTCCCAGGACCGCGATCAGGCCATCGCCGAGGCGCTGGGGCAGGCCTTCGAGGACGCAACCAAGCTCAAGATCGAAGAAATGTAGTGTGGCACGCGTGTGGCACGAAAAGATTTGAAACGCCCACAGAAGATCACAAAGGCCAGGCTTCCCATAGGGGATGACCTGGCCTTTCGTTGTGAGAGCGGACGACGGGAATCGAACCCGCGTAGCCAGTTTGGAAGACTGGGGCTCTACCATTGAGCTACGTCCGCGCGCGCCGGTCTTCATCTGGTTTAGACTTCATCCGGTCGTCAGGGCGTAAGCGTACCGGAGTATCCGAGCGCACGCGTAACCGACGAGACGGGGCGTGGCGCAGCTTGGTAGCGCGCTTGCTTTGGGAGCAAGAAGTCGCAGGTTCAAATCCTGTCGCCCCGACTCTCCAACCAGCAAGAAGGCCACTTCCAAGATCGGGAGTGGCCTTCTGCGTGACTGACCGAGCCACCACGGCTCCGGATCACTGAAGATCCGGTCATGGCCACCGCTCCCCCTTGCAGGACCGGCCGGATCTGCTTCCGGTATACGCAACGCGCGCCTCCTGGACGTCATGCACGCTGCCCGCCCAACGGTAGATCGAGCGGATGGCAGTGACGTTGTGTCCACCCGCTGCCAGCCGGTCATCGACCAGTCTTCGGGTGAATCCCACCAACCATTCGGCACTGTCTGACGTCACCACAACCTCGCAGACGTCGTCAGTACTCATGCCGATCGCTGGTGCCTAGGATCGTTGAACGCGCAGACGCAGAGCACCCCTACGACGTGCCGTACGTGATCGCGCTACCGGTGGTGGATGGGAACCCCGCCTATATCCAGTGGGTGCTGGCCGAGACAGCTACATCCTGAAACCGACCGACTAAGGGCCAGTCAAAGCGACCGCACCGACCCGGACCGAACAGATAGCGATCAGGCGCACACATGTTCGAAGATGGGCCGGTGCGTCGCTACCACCAGCCGGCAGAGGTCGAGTTCGACGCGAGCGGCAAGCCTGTGCGCTTAACCGCCTGGGGCCGCACCTATGCCGTGATCGAGGCGGCGCAGCTGTACTGGGAAGAGATGCTCTCGTGGTGGCAGAACGAGTACGCCGACGACGGGATGGCATCCGAACGTATGTACGGGTAGTGGGGTGGTCGAGGTGGGGTGGCCACCCCGCCCGTCATCGGCCCAGGCGAGCCCAGCAGGGGGTCGAACTGATGCCGCAGATCACCGTCAAGGGCTACAACAACCAGGGGAAGGGACCGCGGAGGATGGCCTCGACGTGAGCGGTGACGGCCTTGGCGTGAGGTGGCGTGCCGCGTCCGGTGAGACCCCGGGCCAGGTGCAAGTGGAGGGACTGCAGTGTGGCGAAGGTGTTGAACGCCCACGGCGGCACGGGTCCGGGCTCGGCGCCGGCGAAGGCGCGGGTCACGGTGTCCAGCCAACCGGTGGCCTCGTCCACGGACAGACAGGGGGCGAAGAGGATGGCGGTGATGGCGCGGGCAAGCCGCGCGTCCTCCAGTTGGACGTAGCAATGGCGGGTCGCCTCGGCGATCATTCGGCGGGCGCATAGGTCCAGCAGGGCGCTACCGCGACAGGGCAGGACAGTGGCGAATGCGGCAGCGGCGTCGGCGCCATGGGCGACGGCATGGAGCCAGCCGAGGGTGTTGTCCCATCCCCGAGTGTCGACCTCGGCCGGAAACCATGCGGCGAACGTGCCGTACCAGCGGTCGGCGGTCTCCTCGGGCACGGCCCGCGGCACGGCCCTGACGCGGTCCAGGACGCGGGCGAGGACCAGCGCGGCGAAGGAGCGGGCCTGGATGTCCGGGTGGGTGAAACGCCTGGCCGACGTGTCTCCGATGTCCACGAGCAACTCGTCCAGGTGCCCTTCGCCGGTCCAGCGGGCGAGCGCGGTGTAAGCATGGTCGTCACGGACCGTGGGATCCGGTGACACGAGCATGGCCGAGAGTTCGTCCGCGAGGCGGCGGACCGCCACATCCCTGGGGAAGGGGAAACCCACGGCTGCGACCGATGGCCAGTCGACGGAAGCGGAGGGCATGCGGGAGACTATCGCAGTCGCCAGACGACCTCGTCGGATGTCCATTGCTGGAGCAATACCGCGCAATTCAACAGAAGAGCGTGATCGTTTTCGGGTGGGTGTTCTTCGGCGGTGTCTGGTGGAGTTCCGCTGCGCTTGTCTACGCCGCGTGGTTCGTCACGTTCATCTGCTGGGATAAGCGGCGCCAAAAGCTCCAAGCTGCTCCGCCTGGCGTCAAAGGCCGCTGATCGTCCCCTGCTGCCGCCCTCCCACGCAATATGGCGGCTCCGTCGCGGCGCGGGGAAGGCGAGGCCGTCGCCCGGAGGGCGCACCCAGGCACATGACGCCCGTGCCCGTCGCGTGCCCGTCAGTGCGGTGACTCACGGCAAGTCACGGAAAGCCATGAGCGAGACGATTAGGAACGTAACAGCGTCGCAGCAGGCTAGACGATCGCGTACCGAAACCTTCCAAACTGGCCACGCGTATCGGGCGAGACCGATCAGGCCAGGCCTAGCCGTGCGCGCGCAACGGTCCGGCGAGCGTCCCGCCACGCGATCAGGGCTGTCCTCACACGAGGTGAGGTGATGTCTTCGCCTCGCCGCCTGGCACGTAACTGGTCGATCAGCCAAGCTGGGGCATCGGCCTGCTCGACTGCCTGCGTCTTGCTGAGCAGTTCACCGTTGGCCAGCGTGTGACGACCGCGGGCCATCGAGGTGAGTCCCAGGTCGGCGATCACGGGGTCGAGCCATAGCCACGGACGCCGCGCTGCCCAAGTCCAGTACCCAGCAAGCTCAGCACGGGCAGCCTCTCGCACGTCGTGGTCGCTCATAGCCGGCAACACGTCGCGCGGTAAACGTCCAAAAACGGCGTAGCCATGACGCACAAGCTCGGCTCTGGTGATTCCGGAGAGGATGCGCTGGACGAGCGACCCGTGGGTCCAAGTCGGATGCTGCATCTGTACGTCGTGGATCTTCGCGGTATCGACGTAGACACATCCAAGGCTGAGGCCCGAGCCGATTCCTTCATCGAAGCGACGATGCAGAGCCGTGAGCGTGACCTGCCGATCCGTGTTGATTGGCCCGTCAACGAGCGCGACCAAGTCGAGGTCGCTGACACCGGACGTGTAATCACCTGTCGCCAACGACCCAGCGACAAGCAGATCGCTGGCCCAGTGGAGCTCCGCCAGCCGGCTTCCGAACTGCTCGACAACGAACGGCGAGGTAGCCACGAACGAATTCTAGGAGTTCACTGGCACCGTGCGGAATGACTGGAGACTTTCAGTCAGGACATATCGCAGCATGCATGGGGCGAGGAGAGCGGTGGTGAACACTGACACTGCGCGCCGCCGAGTGAGTGTCAAACTGGGTGACTTCCGGGGTGTCTAGCCCCGCTCTTCGATGCACATCCATGCACGCAACATGCGGCTTCACCAGGACAAACGCCAGGTCCCAGGATCATGACCAGTGCTTTGGGAGCAAGAAGTCGCAGGTTCAAATCCTGTCGCCCCGACTCTCCAACCAGCAAGAAGGCCACTTCCAAGATCGGGAGTGGCCTTCTGTGTGGCGGTGGTGGGCTGGCGAATCAAGCAGCCTGGAGGATTCGCCCTGCTCAAAGTGCGCTGGCGCGTCCTCCAGCACACGACCGCCGGCCCCAGAAAGATCGGCGGCATCTCCCGCTCCGCCCTCGTCCTCACCCATTTCGAACACGGCCACCTACCGGAAATTCAGTGAGATCACTCCATTGAACGAATTTCGTGATTTCAGGTTGCCGGCGGGCCATCAGGCAGCATTTCTCTCTCAAAGGAATCGCGTCCCGACGTGTCGAACCGCGCGCAAAGTTCCTGTACCTCGTCCTTGAGAAGTACGATCTGGGACAAGCCGACAAATTCGCCTTCGACCCGGATCGGTGAGACCGTGACCAGGATTGTCGTCTTCCCATAGGGCCTGGCGACGTAGCTCACCGGCTCGACGCGGCCGTCTTCGAACAGCTTGAGCATGGCGTCGAAACGGGGATTGGTCACCGCTCGGCGATGCCGCTTCCGGACGTCGTTGTCGATGTATTCGGGCATCCGGTCGAGATGCTCAGATGCCCACTTGTTGTAATACATCACCGTTCCGTGACGGTCCAGGATGGTGACTCCGACTCCGGCCTGCTCGACAAGCCGGTCCGCCCACTCGTCCAGGCCCCAGTCCGTGGCGATGCGTTTCTCGGCAACTTCGGCTGGCTCGGCCCGAGATGTCATTGGTGCCTCCGAGAAGGATTGGCGGGATACCCGTCGTACTCGACCGACGGTGTCTGGTGTCCTGTATCAAGCTTGGACGTCTGACATCGAGTTCACAATGAGTCCTTTTGTGAGTAAGCCTTCGGCTGAGCCGAAGGCTTCTCGGATAGCGCCGGTGGGGTAGCGTCTCGACCCATGACGTACGACCTGACCGATCTTCAGCTGTTCCTGCAGGTGGTCGACCAGGGCAGCATCACCCAGGGGGCGGATCGGTCACACCTGTCGCTGGCCTCGGCCAGCGCGAGGATCAAGGCGATGGAGAAGGCTCTGGGGGCGCCGCTGTTGATCCGGCATCGCCGTGGCGTTGTGCCTTCACCGGCAGGGTGGCTGCTGGTGGCCCATGCCCGTGAAGTCGTCGGGCAGATCGCCCGAATGCGTTCAGACTTGGCCCGGTATTCCGACGGCCTGCGGTCCACTTTAGTGATCTTGGCGAACACTTCGGCAACCGAAACGCTCGTGCCGTCGATGATGGTCGACTTCATGGCCGACAACCCCGACATCGACCTGGAACTGGAGGAACGGCCAAGCCATGAGATCGTCGCCGCCGTCACCGACGGCCGGGTGGAACTGGGGATCATCGCCGACACCGTGGACTCGGGCCGGCTGGAACGCGCGGTACTGCGTCCCGACCCGCTGGTCGTCATCGTGCGGCCAGGCCATGCTCTGGCCGGGCGTGCCGATGTCGCGTTCAGCGAGTGCCTCGGCCACCCATTCGTCGGCTTCACCCAGGGGAACCCGTTGCAGGAGCATCTGAGCGGGCAGACCCAACCGCTCGGGCTCCGGCCTCGCTACCGAGCGCATCTGCCGACCACGGAGGCGATCTGCAGTGCGGTGGCGGCTGGGGTCGGCATCGCCGTGGTTCCCGCGGTTGCGGCCGCCCGTTGGCAGCGTGCCTACGAACTGCGGGCCGTGGACCTGACGAATTCCTGGGCGAAGCGCAATCTGCTGCTGTGCAGCCAAGGCTGGTCCGGGCTCTCCGAAGCCGCAGCAGCGCTCGCCGCACACCTCAAAAAGCCGTGATCGCGTTCACGCTCGCGACTCAACGGATATCGAGGCGAACACAAGCTGAAGGCCGGGGGAAGGCCCCTTCCCCAGCTGTCTCTATCTCGGCCTGGATCCACCGAGCGGTTCCGGATCACTGAAGATCCGGTTCATGGCCTCCACTCCCCCTTGCAGCAATGGCCGGATCTGCTTCCGCAACGGCTGTACTGCTGCGGCCCCCCGGGCGATCATGATCACGGTCCAGGTCCACGGACTTGAAGGCCGATTTTCACACTGCGTCGGCCAGCGCGAGGGAGCGAGCGACCACGGCAGAGTGAGAACCACCGAGACAGCCCTTGCAGGTCATCACCCTGGTTCAGGATTTGCCGCAGGCGCGGCTCGGCTTGATTAGTCCAGGGTGGACTGAGAATCCAACACAGCGCGCGAGGAAGGTCACCGGGAGCATGGAACACGTCGAGGGCGAACTGGCGGCCACGCCCATTCTCGATTGGAAGCATCTACGGGTACTGGAACTGGCTGCCGAAGTCCACGGCAGCTCCGAGACGGACAGGGATCGTCTGGTCACGGCCCATCGGCTCATCACCACACGGGTGCGGCCTGTGTACGCGATGAACGAGAAGCAGCCTGCTTCCAGGACGCTCCTGCTGGAGCGTGGTTCGTGCAGCCAGCGACTGGCGCTCTTGGAAGCCGTGGCGCGGGGCTGTGGGATCGCCAGCAAGGTCAGAGGACTGCTGGTAGACGGACGTTTCTGGTACACGCGATTTCCCCGGCTCCGAGCGTTGATCCCGCACCAGGTGATGCTCGCCTGGCCTGAGTTCCGGCTGCTCGACAACCGCTGGGTGAGCGTCTCAGAACTGTACGGCGACCTGGACACGTTGCAGAAGGGCGGCGGGTTCGTCAACGCCGGCGGTGAGACGCTCTTCGACGCGGTAGCCCGCACCGCCGTGGACTGGGACGGGCTCACCTGCTCATCGTGCGATCTGTCCGGCTATGTGCTGGCTGATTTGGGTTATTTCAGCTCCCGCGATCTCCTGTTCAGGACGCATGGCCAAACGTTGTGCCTGCCGGTTCGCATCACCGCGGACATCATCATGCGTCGCCGGGCGGCTTGAGTTTCTGCCGCGCCTGGGATTGTCGCGAGAGCTCACGGCCCGACCCACGAGCAAGGGGCCCAGGTCAACGGAAGATTCCCAACCCGGGTCCTAGCTGTACTGCTTGATCACTTGGTCGGCCACTTGGAACGTTGTCCGGCAGTCAGGGCAGGTCGCGTCTCCGAAGAGGTAGAGCAGTCTCGTCGCGAGGTTCTCCTGGCCGAGAATTTGGGCCGTGTCGTACATTCGGCGAGCCACCTGGTCGAGGTCGGAGAGAACTGCGGGAGCCAGCTCGCCCTTGGGAGGGTCGTCCTCGATCGCGTAGTCGCCCGAGGTGGCGAAGTAGCCGTCCGCACCGATCGCGACGAAGAGATGGACCCCGCAGCCAGGACAGTTCTCCAGCTCATACTCCCCATGCACCAACTTCTCCAGCATTTCGTCCCACACCGGCACGTCCTCGAAGGCATGCACCGCCTGCAGCATGTAGGTGAACGAGTCCTCGTCGATCGCGGCACGCATGGTCTCGTTGGTCAGGCGCAGCAGCTCCTCGATCTCCGCCGCATGGATCGTGCGCACGTCGCCTGCTCCGTGTGGCTGTCTCGCCCCGGCCACGATCGAGCCGCACAGGGAGAGGATCATCATGCGGTCGGCAGGGGCCCAGCTCCGGGCGATCTCGGTCAGACGTGGAAGCGCGGCGAAGCTCGCCGGGTAGACCGTCATCTGGTGGCAGATACACGACCACAACTCGTCCCATACCGCTGCGCGGGAATCCGGTACGAGCTGATCGAGCAGTCCGGGAACGTTCTCCGCGGAGCCATAGGCCGTCTCCGTTCCGCCAGAACGCGAGAAACTCCCGGGCTGTTGGCAACTGTCGAACATGAAATCCCAGCTCAGACAAGCTTTCGGAGATGGCCCGCGGGCCAGAGAACTATTGGGGTCAGAACCCGGCTTACAGGCCGACTCGTCCGCCCTTACCCCGCCTGAGCTGGGCAGATCAAAAAGGCGGTTCACTGCTGAAATTGGCTGCAGGCCACGGGCCATGACCGTAGGCCGTTGCCTCTGCCGGGGGGATCAGGGAAGAGACGTCCTCGCCCCACGCATCGAGGCCATGGATCGCAATGGCACGGTAGGCGCGGTTGGAACTGGCAGCCAGAATGCCGCGAACCATCGGAGCGAGAACTGCTCGATGGTGGGTGAGTTCGGGGGCGTCCAACAGTGGAACGACGGCGGCGAGGGCTGCTTCCCGGATCGTGGGGTCGGAATCATGGAGAAATGTAGACGCGGCTTCGAAGAGCGTGGGGCGGATGGCTCGAACTTCGCTCAATGCCGGATACTCCTCAGGCAGGAAACCCAGGCGCAGCAGTGTCGCTTCGACCTCGTTACCGGCCTCGCCGGCCACGGATCCCAGCCAGTCCAGCAGTGCCTGGCGCAGCGGATACCACTGGCCCTCTCCACCTCGAATCAAGCTGTCGGTGCGCGGATCGCTGAGGATGGCGGCTACATATAGAGCCGACGGAGCGGTTGCGGTGTAGAGAGAGTTCTGATGGTGCACCGCGTGGTTGAGGTGTCCGAGAGCCATGGCTCGGGCGTCTGCGGCGCCGTTGAGAAGGTCGACCAGCGCGGCGGGAGTGTCCTCTGCCGGCCCGTAGGCATGCTGGAGCGAGGCCCAATCATTCGCTTCGATCAGCTTCGATGCCGAGGATGTAACAGCCATAGCGAATTCTCCCGATACAGCCGAGATGGGCTAGGGGACGCTACCAGCGCAGAGCCAGCACGCTTACTTCCGGGAGTTGCGTGCCCGTACGGTCGGTAACCAGCTGGCAATCACGGGGACTCACGGGGACTCACGGTGCGTCATGACCAGTGCTTCGGGAGCAAGCAGTCGCAGGTTCAAATCCTGTCGCCCCGACCACATCGCAGCATGTCGAAGGACACCTCCGGAGATCGGAAGCGGCCTTGCCTGTTTCTCCGGGTGGCCGGCTGAGCGGCTCCGGATCTCGGCCGTAGATCCGGTCGACATGGAGCCCCAGATCCTTCTCCTCTACCCCCGGGCTGAGGCGCTCTCCGCCTGTCGCGGGCTGATACACGCTTGATACACGGTCAAGCCCGCGCGGAGACACGGTCACGGCCGTACGAACATGTGGATCGCGCAACGTGTCTCGTATGCGACGTTCCCTGATGTTTCTCCTGCTGGCGAGCGCTCTGTCCGGCTGCGCCACCGTGCCGCAGGTCACCGGGGCCGCCGTGCCCGAAGTACCTCTGTCGTGGCCGGCTGAGGGGCAGGCGGCGGTCGAGGTGGAGGGCGTGGGCAGCCTGGGCGTCACCGGGGAGCAGACTCCGGTGCCCATCGCCAGCGTGACCAAGGTCATGACCGCCTACGTCATCCTGAGCCGCCACCCGCTCGAACCCGGCGACGACGGCCCCCTGATCAAGGTGGACCACACCGCCTCCGACGAGTCCTACCTGCCGCAGGAGTCCACCGTTCCGCTCCGGGAGGGGCAGCGGATCCGCCTGCGCCGCCTGCTGGAGTTGATGCTCGTGCCCTCGGGGAACAACGTGGCCCGCCTGCTGTCCCGGTGGGACGCCGGTTCCCAGGAGCGCTTCGTCACGCGGATGAACGCCGCCGCCCATCGCCTCGGCATGACCCACACCACGTATACGGGCGCGAGCGGCAACGAGGACAGCACCGTCAGCACGGCGGCCGATCAGCTCAAGCTGGCCAAGGAGGCGATCCGCGACCCGGTCTTCGCCGAGGTGGTCTCCCAGGCGGAAACCGCCGTTCCAGGCGATGAGAGACGGCTGCCCAACACCAACACGCTGCTGAACCGGCACGGCGTCATCGGGATCAAGACCGGTTCCGGCACCGCCGCGGGCGGCAACCTGATGTGGGCCTCCCGCGTGGGGGGCCACCTGGTGCTCGGAGTGATCCTCGGCCAGGCGGCAGGCACGAACCCGACCGCCGGCCTGGCGGCGGTGCTCGAGGCGGGCGGGAAGCTGACCGAATCGGTCGAGCAGTGGCTGTCGACGCAGGAGGCGGCCGGCCGGACCGGCGAATAGGCGGCGCTCCCCATTCGAGTCATCGGCCCCTGAGGTGGGTGCCGCGCAACTCGGACAGAGCACGCTCATACCGAGTGCCCGGCTCGGCCTCGAACATGAGGATCTGCTGACTGGGCGAGCTCGCGATGGTGAAGATGTGGTAGCCGAGCAGGAGATCACCGACAACGCGGTGGCGGAAGCGGATGGTCGCGCTGGTCACGGGCCGTACGTCGTGACGAGCCCACATCCTTCGGAATTCCTCGCTCGCGAGCGAGAGTTCCTCGATCAGCCCGACGAGCGCCGGATCCTGGAGGTCCGATCCGGCAGCCGCCCGGAGATGAGCCACCTTGACCAGCGAATGCTCTTCCCAATCCGGGTAGAAGTCGGGCGCCGAGGGGTTGAGGAAAGACAGCCGGAGCAGGTTGTCGGCGTGCTCCATCCCCTTGTAGATGGCCTCGGCCAGCGAATTCCTGGCCAGCACGTCGAACCGGCCGTTCATCACGAGCGCGGACACGTGTTCGCAGCCCTGCACGAACCGCAGCACGCCCGGGTTGACCACGTCGGACTGGTCGACGGAGCTCCGTACGCGGGGCCGGCCGCGCGCGAGTTCGCAGAGGTGCTCGGTGGCCTCCGCGTCGAGTGTGAGGGCCTGGGCCACGGCCAGGAGCACCTGATCGGAAGGATGGCGTTCTCTGCCCTGTTCCAGCCGGGTGTAGTAGTCGACGCTCACTCCGGCCAGCATCGCCACCTCGGTGCGGCGCAACCCGGACGTCCGGCGGCGGCCGACATGCGGCAGTCCGACCTGGTCGGGGGTCGTGATCGAACGCCTGGCGCGGAGGAATTCGCCAAGTAGATTCCCGCCATCCATACGGACAAGTTACAAAGACCCGCAACGGGAATGATGGGTGCGATACACCCATGAAATTTCTTGCGCTTTCGCGCGCCCCCGATCATCCGGATACGCCGTGCCCGACGCCTTCGGCATGCTCCACCGCGAGTGCCCGGCAATTTTCCTGGACCGGGCTGGCCTTCCGGGTGACCGGGGTTCTGGCTCGGCGATTCACGGCGCCGCCCATGCTTCGGCGACCGCGTCGGCCCCGGCTCCCCGGCCACGTGGAAGGCCGCTCCTCACGATCAGGAAGGGCCTACGCGTTCGCGAGGAACGCGAGCACCCGCTTGATCAGCAGTGTCGTGGCCTCCGCGTCGTACGCCGCCAGCGAGTTGTCACTGAAGAGGTGTCTGTCACCGCTGTAGAGGTACAGCTCGCCGTCGTCGGCCTCGTCGACGAGCGCGCGGGCGGCGTCGATGTCCCCCTCGTCGACGAAGGACGGGTCGGCGTCCATCGCGTGCACCTGGACCGGCACGCCGGCCGGCCAGGCGGGGCTGAACTCCGACACCGGGACGCAGCCGTGGAACAGCAGCGCGCCGCGCGCACCGGCCCTGGTCTGCGCGAGCTTCTGGGCCGGAAGCACGCCGAGGGAGAAGCCGCCGTAGACCAGGCCGTCAGGCAGTCCCTCGACGGCCCGGACACCACGCTCGATCACCTCGCCGAAGCCGATCTCCCGCGCGTGCGCGACTCCCTCGTCGAGGGTGGCGAAGGTCCGGCCCTCGTAAATGTCGGGCGTGTGGACGGTGTGCCCGGCGTCGCGCAGCGCGTCGGCGAACGCGACGACGCCGGGGGTCAGCCCGTGGACGTGGTGGAAGAGCACTACTTCAGCCATCGCTGCACTCCTGCTTCTCTGTGCGCCTGTCGGAATGATCCAGGTTGCGCGTACGGTCCGACGATGCCGAGCGATCGCCCCGATGACAAACCACCCAATTGGGAAGCGATCGTGTCAGGACGGCCCTCGTCGATCCTGCATCGCAGCCGGTCCCGGCGCATGGAGAACGCGGGAAACACCGCGCCCTACTTAACGTGGGCTTGATGCCGCCCGCCCCTGACGGGGCGTCAGCCGTCCAGGACGTGGGTGCGGGTGAGGAACTCGATGGCGTGCCCGTCGGGGTCGTCGACGTAGACGCCTCGGCCCTGGTCCCGATGGTTGATCTGGCCCGGGCCGCGGTGCGCGGGCTCCGCCCAGTGGGGCATGCCCCGTTCGACGATCCGGCCGAAGATCTCGTCGAACTCGTCCTCGGAGACGAGGAGGGCGAGGTGCTGCATGATGATCCGGTCTCCGGGGACGATCGAGTCCGCGTAGTCGACCGTCACCCCGTTGGCGAGCGGGACCGCGGCGAACGGCCCGAACTCCTTCGGTTCCGCCGCGCCGATCAGTTCCGTCAGGAACCGCGCGGAGGCGAAACGGTCTCTGCTGTGCACGATCGTGTGGTCGAGTTGTGCTGGCACGGGGACCTCCACTGGTCCGAACTGGCCTTTCATCCGACTGTACAAAGGGCCGCGCAATCCCGGAGAATCCGGGCGGCGCGGCCGCGCGGAAGAAAGTACGGTGGACCCATGATCGAAAAAGACGTATCGCGCGTGCTCGGTCTCCTCGGGCAGGACGACACGTTGCGGGTCTTCGCCGGTCTCGTGCTAAGACCCGGGGATCCGCCCGACAAGGTCACCGGGCTCGCCCCCGAGGCGACCGAGCGGGCGCTGACCCGGCTGGCCCGCGGCGGCCTCGCCGTACAGGACGGGGACGGCTGGCGAGCCGACCCTGAGGTGTTCCGCGATCTCCTCCGAGCGACGCCCAAGGAGCCGGTGAGCCTGCTCGACACCTTCCTGGTCGACGGGCGGCTGACCTCGCTCCCGGTCAAACGCTCGAAGAAGCTGATCGTGCTCGACTACGTCGCGCGCGTCTTCGAGCCGGGCGTGCGCTATTCCGAGAAAGAGGTCGACGTCTCCCTCCGCGCGTTCCACGACGACTACGCCGCGTTGCGGCGGTACCTCGTCGACGAGGGCTTCCTCAGCCGCGAGAACAACGTCTACTGGCGCAGCGGCGGCACCGTCTGAGGCCTCGGCAGGCGGATGGCGACGAATCCCGAACCGCCCGATCGGGCATATTGCCTATTGATGGCGAATGCAGGAAATCGCCGCACATGCCTGGAAATCTCCGTCCGACTTCGGAGATTGCTGAAATGTGACGTATCACCTCCATACGATTCGGGATACCGACTGTTTCCCGCCGGAGTAACGATTGAACCGGAACTGCGTCATCAAGGCGCCCGCCCCGGAAGACCGGGTCGAGTGGCGCCGCAGCAGCGCCGCGTCCGCGCACGAGCGGCTGGCCTTCCTCAACGAGGCAAGCCGCAGGATCGGCAGCACGCTCGACCTCGCGGAGACCAGCCGCGAACTCGTGGACGTGGCCGTACCGCGCTTCGCCGACACGGCGGCCCTCATGGTGCAGGAACGGCTGATGATCGACGGCGAGCTGCCCTCCCGGCCGATCGACGCCACCACGCTCTTTCGCCGGGTCGCGCTCGGGGTGGCCAGTGACGACCCGGAGGCGTGGCTGCGCGCCTTCCCGATCGACGAGATCACGTCATATCCCCCGGCGCTGCCCCACGCCCAGTGCATGACGACCGGCCGGCCCCTGATGTATCCCGTCCTCGACGGGTACAGCGCCCGGCTGATCGGATCCAGCATCGAGCGGGAGGAGTCGGTCGCCGGCCTTCTCACCGAGTCCTCGTTCCTCGCCGTGCCGCTGAAGGCCCGTGGGCGGGTGCTCGGATGCGTGGTGTTCAGCCGAAGGCCGGGCAGCCGTCCGTTCGAGGAGCAGGACGTCTCGGTGGCGGAGGAGCTAGCCGCAAGGACGGCCGTGTGCGTCGACAACGCGCGGCTCTACACCCGTGAGCGTCGTACGGCACTGACCCTGCAGAGCAGCCTGCTCCCTGCGGACCTCCCCCAGCCGCTCGGCATGGACGTCGCCTCGCGCTATCTGCCGGCCAGCGACCTGATGGGGGTGGGCGGCGACTGGTACGACGTGATCCCGTTGCCCGGCTGCCGTTCCGCGCTGGTCGTCGGCGACGTCATGGGGCACGGCACGAGGGCGGCGGCCACCATGGGCCAGCTGCGCACGGCCGCCCGTACGCTGGCGAGCCTCGACCTGCCGCCCGACGAGGTGCTCTTCCGGCTCAACCTGATGAGTCAGGACCTCGACCCCACGCAGATCGCCACCTGCGTGTACGCCGTCTACGACCCGGTCACGCGCACGTGCGCCTTCTCGCGGGCCGGCCACGTCCCGCCGGTGCTCATCCACCCCGACCGGTCTACCGAGATCATCGAACTGCCTTCGGGGCTCCCTCTCGGCATCGGGAGCGACCCGCTGGAGATGCGCGAGCTCGTCCTGCCCGCCGGCAGCGTCCTCGCCCTCTACACCGACGGCCTGGTGGAGAGCAGGGACCGCGACATCGACGCGGGGATCATGGCCCTGCGCCGCCTCCTGGCGGGACCCGCAGAGGATCTCGAGGACATGTGCGACGTGACGATCAACAGCCAGCGCCCGGGCCACGAGCGGGACGACATCGCCCTGCTGCTCGCCCGGGTGCGCGCGCTCGACCCCGACGAGGTGGCGACCTGCCCGTTGCCCGCCGACCCCCGGTTCGTCGCGCACGCCCGCCGGTTCGTCCGGGCCACGTTGTCCTCCTGGGGACTGACCACCCTGATCGACAGCAGTGAGCTCATCGTCAGCGAGCTGGTCACCAACGCGCTGAAACACGGCTGGCCCCCGATCGAGCTGCGTCTGCTGCGCGGCAGGACGCTGGTGTGCGAGGTCGCCGACGGATCGCCGACCAACCCCGCCCCGCGCTCGTCCACGCCCGACGACGACACCGGCCGCGGGTTGCAGCTCGTCAAGCGGTTCGCCTGGCGCTGGGGCACGCGTCCCACGATGTACGGAAAGATCGTCTGGGTGGAGCAGCGCATCCACTGACCCGGAGGTTCGTCCTTAGAAGACCGTGTATGACCTGATCGTCCGGAAGAGTTACGGTCGTAGGAGAGCTCCTGGGCGAGGAGGGGACATCATGATCGACATCCGGGACGCGTACCGCCGGGCGTTGGACGGCTTCGGGAACCGGCTCCATCTTGTCCAAGACGACCAGTGGGAGCTCTCCACCCCGTGTGTGGACTGGGATGTCCGGGCGTTGGTCAACCACATGGTGAACGAGAACCTCTGGGCGCCCGACCTTCTCGCCGGCCGTACGATCGCCGAAGTGAGCGACACCTACGAACGCGAGGTCCTCGGCGACGACGCGATCAAGGCGTTCGAGGTGTCGGCGCAGGGCGCCGTCCAGGCGGTGTACACCGAGGGCGCCCTGACCGCGGTGACCCGCCTGTCGTTCGGCGACGTGCCGGGTGAGGAGTACATCACCGAGCTGTTCGCGGACGCGTTGATCCACACCTGGGACCTGGCCCGCGCGATCGGCGCGCGGGAACGGCTCGATCCCGAGCTCGTCGCCGCCTGCTCCGAGTGGTTCGCCCGGGCGAAGGAGGGTTACCGCCAGACGGGAGTCATCGGGGACCACCGGGACGTGCCGGAGGACGCGGACCCGCAGACCCGGCTGCTGGCCGCGTGGGGCAGATCAGGCTGAACCGGCACGACCTGGTGCTCAACGCCCCGTGGGGCGCTTCCCGTGGTTGGCCTTCTTCTTCTTGCGTGCCTTGGACTTGCGCTGCCGCTTTCCCATGACGCGTCGCCTTCCTTGCCGGGACGGTTCCGCCTTCCACCATCCTCCGTGCGGGCGCGCCGGACAAGCGTGCGATTCTCCTCGTCCCACCATGACTCAACATGCAAGCCGTGCATATATGCCATAATTTGTTGGAATCTGTTGATTGGAGAGGTGATGCTGGCCCAGCAGCGGCAACAGGCCATCCTGGAGCGGATCCGCAGGACGGGCGGCGCGCGCGTCGCGGAGCTGGTGCTGGATCTCGGCGTCTCCGACATGACGATCCGGCGCGACCTCGAGGTGCTCGCGGATCGCGGGCTCATCGAGAAGGTCCACGGCGGAGCCACGGCGACCGGCGCGGGGTCGACCGAGGAGCCCGGCTTCGCGGCCAAGTCGGTACGGCAACGCTCCGAGAAGGAGGCCATCGCCCGGCGGGCCGCGCAGTTCGTCCGGCCAGGAAGCGCGGTCGCCCTCTCGGCGGGCACGACGACCTGGACGCTCGCCCACCACCTGGTGGACGTGCCGGATCTGACCGTCATCACCAATTCAGTACGGATCGCCGACGTCTTCCACCGGGCTGCCCGGGGCGACCAGACCATCGTGCTGACCGGCGGCGTGCGCACGCCGTCCGACGCCCTGGTCGGGCCGGTGGCCGTCGCGGCCGTCCGGTCGCTGAACGTCGACACCCTCATGCTCGGCGTCCACGGGATGGGCGCCAGGGCGGGGTTCACCACCCCCAACCTGCTCGAGGCGGAGACCGACCGGGCGCTGGTCGACGCCGCGCATCAGCTCATCGTGCTGGCCGACCACACCAAGTGGGGCACGGTCGGCATCAGCACGATCGCCGAGCTCTCCCGCGCCCATGTGGTGATCAGTGACAACGGCCTGCCCGAGGACGCCAGGGAACAGCTGTCGGAGCACGCCGGCGAGCTGATCATGGTGGACCCGGCGGCCGACGACGATATGGGAGCAGTTCTGTGAAGCGCACCATCACCCACCTCGCGGACGGCCGGGAGCTGATCTACTTCGATCGCCGCGACGACGCCGACCACAGCGCGATCGACCCGCGCGATCTTCCTGCGCGGCCCCTGGCGTCCGAGCTGCGGTACGACCCGCTGATGGACGAGTGGGTGGCGATCGCGCGGCACCGGCAGACCCGGACCCACCTGCCCTCCGCCGACGAGTGCCCGCTGTGCCCCGCCAAGCCGTGGTCGGAGATCCCCTCCCAGTACGACGTGGCGGTGTTCGAGAACCGCTTTCCCTCGTTCAGCTTCGACCTCGGCGAATACGAGCAGGTGGGCGGGCTCAGCCAGGTGCGGCCCGGGGTCGGCCGCTGTGAGGTGGTCTGCTTCACCTCCGACCACAACGCGTCCTTCGGCTCCCTCAGCGACGAGCAGGTCGGGCTGGTCATGGAGGCCTGGGCGGACCGTACGGCCGAGCTGTCCTCGCTCCCGGGCGTCGAGCAGGTCTTCTGCTTCGAGAACCGGGGCCCCGAGATCGGCATCACGCTCCCGCATCCCCACGGGCAGATCTACGCCTACCCGTACGTCACACCCCGGACGAAGCAGATGCTCGGCGCCGCCGCCCGGTACGAGGGCGGCAACCTGTTCGCCGACGTGCTGAGCGCCGAACGCGGCGGTCCCCGGGTGGTCGCGGCCAACGAGCACTGGACGGCCTTCGTCCCGGCCGCCGCGCGCTACCCCTTCGAGGTCCACCTCTACCCGCACCGGCAGGTGCCGGACATCCCCGCCCTGACCGCCGAGGAGCGTGCCGCGTTCGCACCGCTGTACACCAGCGTGCTGCGCCGCCTGGACGGCCTGTTCGGCGTGGCCATGCCGTACATCTCGGCCTGGCACCAGGCGCCCGTCTCCTTCGGGCGCGACCTGGCGTACCTGCATCTCCAGCTGTTCAGCATCCGGCGGGCCCCGAACAAGCTCAAGTACCTCGCGGGCTCGGAGTCGGCGATGGGCGGCTTCGTCAACGACATCCTTCCGGAGGAAGCAGCCCGGATGCTGCGAGATGCCCAGATAACGAGTTGATCTCCGAATTATTCCAACTTTAGCTAGCTAAGACGCTTTCTTTACCACTACTATCCATCGCACCGGCTGAATCAGCCGGTGCGCCTAATCCCGGGCGCCTCGCCCGGGAACCGGGGACCCATCTCGCACATGGGGTGAAGGCACCAGCGTGCCCGGGCAGCTCCAGCCCGAACCCGTCAGCTAACCCGGTCGGCAGATGGAGAGGAGTGGGCGCTGCCCCGCGTATTTCCCCTGGTCACGGGGGTCCTTGTATCCGGCGTGCTCGTGATCGCCACGTCGACCGCGAGCCAGGCCGCACCCAGGCCCAGTGAGGCTCAGCTGAAGAAGCAGCTGTCCTCGCTGGAGAAGCAGGTCAACGACCTGATCGGCGACTACAACGCCACCCGGGTCGAGCTAGCCGAGGCCAAGAAGGCCGAGAAGAGCGCACGCGACCGGCTCGCGGCCACTCAGGGCGACTTCGAGTCCGCGAGCAGAGAGGTCGGCCAGCTCGCCGGGGTCCGTTACCAGACCAGCGGCGCGATCATGGTTCCCGACCCGTCGGGCTCCGCGGTACTGGCTCAGCTGCAGGCTGAGCAGGTCGCCGTGATCAACCGGTTCTCGCAGACCGAGGCCGACCGCCGGCAGGCCGCCGACGCCGCGAAGGCGCTCACGGCGCAACTCACGGCGCAGTCCGCCAAGGTGAGCGAGCAGCGCAAGGACGCGGAGAAACTCATCGGCCAGATCAAGGACAAGCTCGACGCGCTGGTCCCCATCGCCCCCGGCAGGCTCGCCAACGGCTCCTGGGCCCCGGAACTGCCGAGTGGCGCCGACAACATCACTCCCCGTATGCGGTTGATGAAGAGCGAGGTCGAAAAGCACTTCGACCTGCGCTACACGGTCGGCTGCTACCGGAACGAGAGCAGCGGCGAGCATCCGCTCGGCCGCGCCTGCGACTTCATGATGAGCTCGGGCGGCTCGATGCCGACCGCCGACATGAAGGCCCTCGGCGACAGCCTCGCCGCGTGGGCCATCAAGAACGGCGCAAAGCTGGGCGTCATGTACGTGATCTGGCGGCAGCGCATCTACAACCTCGGCAGCCCCGGCTGGCGGAGCATGGCCGACCGCGGCGGGATCACGGCCAACCACTACGACCATGTTCACATCTCGATGCGCTGAACGACCCACAGACCATCTGTCCCACCCCCACGATCACGCGGGTGTGCGAGCCCAGCCCCCGCGGCCCGCACGCCCGCGTGATCACCCCCCGCAGCCTTCTTGTGATCTTCTCGGGCTCTTCCGCAGGGGTCTCATTCGATAACCTCGCTCTCCTGGCCAAGTCCCCCCACAGGCCACACGAGGTGAGAAACCCCCCATGGACGACCAGGCATCGGCGCCCGCGCAGGCGGCCGTCCCCACCTGCTACCGGCATCCCAAGAACGAGACCTACGTCCGGTGCACCAGGTGCGACCAATACATCTGTCCCGACTGCATGCTGGACGCGGCGGTCGGCCACCAGTGCGTCGAATGTGTGCGCAGGGACAACAAGGCCCTACGGCGGCCGCGCACCGTGTTCGGGGGCCAGGTCTCCTCCGTCACCGTCGTGACCTACGTGCTCATCGGCCTCAACGTGCTGGCCTACCTCGCGGAGACGGCCTTCCCCGGCGTCGTCGACAGGTTCGACAGCCTGGGCATCGGCCTCCGGGGCCCAGACGGCCAGTACTACGTCTACCAGGCGGGCCTGCCGTACGGGGACGGGACCGGCCTCCAGCCCGCCGGCGTCGCCTTCGGCGAGTGGGAGCGCCTCATCACCGCGGCGTTCCTGCACCTGCCGCTGGACATGGGGCCCTTCTCGATCCTGCACATCGGGTTCAACATGTACGGGCTCTGGACGCTGGGCCGGGTGCTCGAGTCGGTCCTCGGCAAGGTGCGGTTCACCGCCCTCTACCTCCTGTCCGCCCTGGGCGGATCGGTGGTCGCGTACCTGCTGGCGCCCGGCCAGGGCGCCGTGGGAGCCTCAGGCGCGATCTTCGGGCTGGTCGCGGCGTACTACGTCGTGTCCAGGAGGCTCCGCCGCCCGGGTGGGGCCAACCGGCTCCTCGTGATCTACCTCGTCTGGATGGTCGTCTCCGCGGGGTTCGCCTCCTGGCAGGGGCACCTGGGCGGTCTGCTGGCGGGCGGCGTGGTCGCGTTGTGCCTGGCCTACCTGCCGCGAAAGTGGCATCTCCCGGCGAACGCCGCCGTGCTCGCCCTGCTGATAGCCCTCGTGGTGCTGAAGACGTCCCAGCTCACCGGCATGGTCTGAGCGGCCGGGCGGAGAATCCACATGACACCCGCCTGGTCACTCGGGCAGGATCCAGGCATGACGGATAGACGAATCGATCCCCCCGCGGTCGCGAACGAACGCGAGATGCTGACCTCCTGGCTCGACTGGCACCGTGAGACTCTCGCGGTCAAGTGCGATGGACTGACCGAGGACCAGTTGCGCCTGCGCGCGGTGGCCCCGTCGACGTTGTCACTGCTCGGACTGGTCCGCCACATGGCCGACGTCGAGCGGACCTGGTTCCGCAGGAGGCTGGACGGCGAGGACATCGAGCCCCTCTTCTTCAGCCTCGATGATCCCGACGGGGACTTCGACAACGTGGACACGGCCTCCGCCGACGAGGCGCTCGCCGCCTGGCGGGCCGAGGTGCAGGCCGCGCGAAAGGTCACCGCGGCCTACCCCGACCTCGACACGCTCGCCAAGCGCGAGGCGCGCGGTGTCACGGTCTCCCACCGGTGGATCCTCGTCCACATGATCGAGGAGTACGCGCGGCACAACGGCCACGCGGACATCCTCCGCGAGCAGATCGACGGCGTCACCGGAGAGTGACCCCTGCCGTGAGGTGACAGACCGGTCCGGCGCGGGTCAGCCCGAGATGCGAATCGGGTTGACCAGGTCGGCGTAGATGAGCAGGCCGCCCATGACGAGCAGCACCGCCGCCATCGCGTAGGTCAGCGGCAGGGCCTTGGCCACGTCGACGTACCCCGGGCTGGGCCGTCGCCGTACCCGTGCGATGCCCCGCTTGAGACCCTCCCAGAGCCCGCCGAGGATGTGCCCTCCGTCGAGCGGCAGCAGCGGGATGAGGTTGAACATCCCGACGGCGAGGTTGAGGCCCGCGAGCAGGTTGATGAAGATGATGATCTTGTTTTCCGCGGACAGGTCCGACGTGGCGATCTCGCCGCCGATGCGGCCCGCCCCGACGATGCCGATGGGCCCGTTGGGGTCGCGCTTCTCACCCGAGAAGGCCGCCTGCCAGACCCCGACCATCTTCTTGGGGATGTTGACCATCGCCGCCGCGGTGGTCTCGGTGAGGTCCCACATCCGTCCGACCACGTAGCCGGGACCGGGCCTTTCCAGCACGCTGACGGGCGCCACGCCGAGGAAGCCCACATTCTTCTGGATCTTGGAGGGGTCGTCCGGCATCGGCATGTCCTGCGCGATGAGGTTCACGCCGACCGCCAGGGTCTTGCCTGCCCGCTCGATGCCGAGCGTGGTCGCCCCCGCGCCGAGGTCGCGGATCCGCTGCGTGGTCTCGTCCCAGGACTTCACCGCGATTCCGCCGACCGACACGATGCGGTCGCCGGGACGCAGGCCGGCCTGGGCCGCGGGAGTGGCCGGGTCGCCCGGCCGGCAGTCCCGCTTGTCCACCTCCGTCGTCGGCATCACGCACCTCGACACCGTCGCCACGACGGGCTGGGGCATCTGCACGCCGAACCCGATGAACACGACCGCGAACAGCAGGAACGCGAGGACGAAGTTCATCGCCGGGCCGCCGAACATGATGATCGTCTTCTGCCACCACGGCTTGCGGTAGAAGACCCGGTCCTCGTCGCCGGGGCGGATCTCCTCCGACGCCACGGCCCGCGCGTTCTCGATGAGGCCCTGCCACGGGCCGGTCGAGATGCTGCGCAGCTTGGTCGGGTCGTCGCTCGGGCGGGGCGGCAGCATGCCGACCATCCGGATGTAGCCCCCGATGGGGAGCCACTTCACGCCGTATTCGGTCTCTCCCCGCCTGCGCGACCACATCGTCGGCCCGAAGCCGACCATGTACTGCGTGACCCGGACCTTGAACAGCTTGGCCGGCACGAGGTGGCCGATCTCATGCAGTCCGATCGAGAGCAGCAGACCAACGAAGACGATCACGAACCCGGCCAAGGAGAGCAAGATCATCAGCGCGTCCCCTCGAGTCGGAGATGGTGCCATGCCACACGTCGCACCATTCGAGGGTAGCCCACGACATCGGCGCCCGAGCCGAACCGGCCGCGGTTCCGGTTGCGGGAGGCTGACCGGAACGGGACACTTCGTTGACAGTGTGCATCCATTCGATCACCCTGTGAGAGACCGCAGAGGGGAGCGTCTTGATCCGGATCCTGGTTGCCGAACACCTTCCATTGGTACGGCGAGGCCTGGTGGCATCGCTCGACGGCGAAAGTGATCTCGAGGTCGTCGCGGACGTCGGATCCGCGGAGGACATCGTCCCCGCGGCCCTCGACCTCCAGCCCGACGCCGCGGTCATCGATGTCGATCTGCCCGGGATCGACGGGCTCAGCGCCGCCGCGCGGCTGGGCGAGAAGGTCCCCCTCTGCCGGGTCATGATCCTTTCCGGCCGGCCCAATCCCGGCCACGTGAAGAGGGCCTTCGCCGCGGGCGTGCTCGGTTACATGAGCATCCAGGTGGCGCCCGAACAGCTCGCCCACGGGATCCGCAGGATCAGCTCAGGGCACCGGGTGGTCGATCCCGATCTGGCGGTCGCCGCGATCGAGGCGGCGGACAACCCCCTGACCCCTCGCGAGCTCGACGTCCTGCGCCTGGCCGCGGGCGGGGCCAGGTCGAAGGAGATGGCCGACCAACTCGGGCTGTCGGAGGGCACGGTCCGCAACCACCTGTCACGGGTCATCTGCAAGACCGGGGCCCGCAACCGCGTCGACGCCGTCCGGATCGCCGCCGGCGCCGGCTGGTTGTAGGCCCGAGCCCGGGTTCCACCCGCGTCCGGATCGCCGCCGGCGCGGGCCGGTCGCAGACCCGGGCCAGTGTTTCACCCGTGTTCGGCCCGCGACGTCTCCATGGCAGCGTCCGGACGAGTCGCGGTGATCGCCCCGCTCAGGAACGGCAGCCCGACGGGCTCGCCGTGGAGTGCGGCGCCGACCGCCAGCAACACGCCCGCCGTCCCGGTGGCGAGGTCCATGGACAGGCGCAGCAGGTGTTCGCCAGGAAAGGCCAGGTGCCCCTGGTAGGTCATGGAATGCCACGACAGCGCCGCGAGCTGGCGGCCCGCCTCGGGGTCCTCGAGACCCCAGCCGCCCGCGCGGTCCCTGCAGAGATAGGCGAGGGCCCCGGCGCGCCCGGTGAACAGCCCCGGTTGGCGGTGGAAGAGCGACCGCGCCGCCCGGTCGAGCCGCTGGCGCGCGGCCGAAAGCTCCGGATCGGCCCGATAGCGCAGGAACTCGCCCAGCACCCACGAGATGCCCACGCTGCCCCGGTCGAGGCCGGCCAGGACCCGCCCGCCCTCGGTCACCCGCAGCGACCCGTCGGCCTGAACGGCGCAGCGGCCCAGATCGAGCCGGAGCGACCTGTCGGCCTGGTCGAGCCACTGCACGTCGCCCGTCTTCTCGTACAACCGCAGAAACAGCAGAGCAGGCCCTGAGGCCCCGTGCATCAGTCCGGTACCGCCGGGGGGGCCGCCGGCGAGGCGGTCGGCCGCCATGCCCGCCGACCCGAGTGCCCTGTCCAGCTCACCGAGGTAGATCTGGTTGAGGCCGATGCCGGCGAGCCCGCCGTACAGGTCGGTCCCCGGCGCGGCCGGGCGGCCGCGACCGGCGGCGTCGACGAGCTCCAGGGCGGCCTGGTGGTGGCCGAGGTTCGCGAGGGTGTGCGCGATGCCGTGCGCGCCGTCGTAGAAGCCGGGCCTGGCGCCGCGCGCGCCGTTCAGCGCCCGGCTGAGCAGCCACTCCTCATGGTCGGGGTAGCGGCCGGCGCCCGTCACGTGCAGGGCGTACAGCACACCCGCCGCTCCGTGGGCGAACCCGAGGCCGCCGGACTCGAACTGGGCGATGTCGCCGGGAAAGAGCCGGTCGGCGCGTTCCGGGGTGGCGGACGCCAGGATCGCCCGCGCCATCGACGAGCGCATCTGGCGCCAGTCGTCCAGCGGCGGTGCGTCCCTGGTCTCGCCGCCGCCCACGATGCGGACCGCGGGCCGCAGGAAGCCCTCCTTGAGGGGGAAGGTCCGGCAGATCGCCTCGGCCAGCTCGGGGGCCTTGCCCCTGTCGATGAGGAAGAGCTCGGTGAGCGGGAGGAAGAGCGCGAACCGCAGACAGGCCAGGGCGAACCGGTCGACGTCGAAGCCGACGGCTCCCGCCGGCGCCCCGAAGCCTGAGCCCGCGAGACCGGTCCCCACCGCCTCCAGCACCGGCCGGGCCCCGCCGACGCCGACCAGGGTGACGCCTCCGTCCGGGCGGACCATGAAGGCCGACATGCCGAGGTCGCCGAGCACGAGCCCGTTCATGTGAATCTTCATGACCGCGTCCTCGACCGCGGCGCAGATCTCCGTCGCCCACTCCACGTAGCCGTCGAGTTCGGCCTCGCGCGCGCCGCCGAGAGGGTGGCGTGCGGCGAACACCTCGCTCAGCGGCTCCCCCGGCACGAAGTCCGTCGCCAGGAAGTGGCGATCACCCAGTGTGAAGTAGGCCCTGAGCTCGGGGGCCACGCCGAGGCCTGCGAGCCGTTCGAGCACCTGCCGCTCGTGGGACAGCCGGGCGACCGCGTCGGTGCCGTTCCCGTCAAGTCCTGCATGGGGGTGCGCCTCCTTGAGCAGCACCGGCTCGCCCGTACGGGAGTCGCTCGCCAGATGGACCACCACGCCGTTGGCCCGGCGCAGCACCTTCTCCAGCCGGTACGGCACGTCCGCGGCGGGCGGGCGGTCGCGGGCGGTCATGAACGGCAGAAGGCAGGCGGGCGGCGTCACATGGGACGGCGGCGCGAAGGCCTCTTCAGGCAGGTCCGCTGAGCCCGCTCCGTCCTGCCGTGAGAAGCGGACCCGGCCGTCCTCAGCGGCCGGGTCGTGGCGCACGTACAGCGGTCCCCCGCCACACCTCAGCCCGCCGGGGACCGCGGGGCCGCGGTGACCGGCGAGCAGGTCGCCGAGCTCCGCCAGGGCCCTGTCCAGCTCCTCCTCATCGGCCGGATAGACGACGATGAACGTCCCGCTCGACCCCGGGGCGGCGTGTTCGGCGTTGTTCAGATGCAGGATCGGCCGGGTCCGTACGAAGGTGAAGGCGAGCTCCCGGTCCAGGCAGTACTGCCCCACCTTCTCGAGGACCTGCGGCGCCTCGTCGACGCGCGCCGAGACGTGGATCTTCCAGCCCTCACCTGGCGGCGCCGACGCCACCGGCCGGTAGGCCACCGTGCCGGGTTGCCGCGTCCGCGCCCATCCCCCGGGCACCGTGCGGTGGGCGAGGTCGAAGCCGGGATCGTCGGGACCGGCGACGGGCGAGTCGTAGAAGGTCGGATCGGCGAGACAGTAAAGCTCGTAACGCTTCTCCACGATCCGCCCCATTTCCGGCCGTCCGGCGCCGGCCGCACCGAGACTCGGGCCGCGCGCGCAGCCGATGATGTGGCACACGATACGCGCATGAGGAGTTACATGGAGTGATGATGGCCGTCCGGTCGCGGTCCTCTCCGGCAGGCGGTCAGGGCCGCCAGATGAGGACGAGGGCGCAGTCGTCGTTGTGCCCGGACGTCATCGACTGGACGAGCTGCCGTGCCCGGTCGCGGAACCCCGAAGGCAGGAGCCGCTCGGCCTCCCCGAGCAGCCGGTCGAGCCCGGCGTCGATGTCGCGCCCCGGCTGCTCGATGAGCCCGTCGGTGAAGAGCATGAGCGCGTCGCCCTTGCGCAGCACCCCGCTGTCGGCCTCGCAGTGCAGGTCGGGGACCACTCCGAGGACGACGCCCTTAGCCGTGCTGACCCGCCACGTGCCCGTTCCCGCGTCGAACTTCACCACGGGCGGATGACCGGCGGAGGTGATCTTGTACTCCCCCGTCGACAGGTCGAGGGTCAAGTGGACCGCGGTGACGAATCCCTCGTCGCCGAGCTGCCTGTGGAGATAGGCGTTGCAGGCGGCCAGGAAGTCGCGGACCGACCCGAGCAGGCCGCCGAACGTCCCGGACAACATGAGCGCCCGCGTTCCCGCGTCCACGCCCTTGCCGGAGACGTCCACGACCGCGATCTCGACGTGGTCGCCCTCACGCATGGACACCACGAAATCGCCGCCGAACGACGATCCGCCCGCCTGCTTGAGGACGACCTTGCTGCCCCACTCCTTGGGCAGCGGGGGCAGCTCGCTCTGCCGCTTGAGCCGGTCGCGCAACTCCAGGAGCATCGCGTCGCCGCGCAGGCCCTGCACGCCGAGCTTGCCCCTGGTGCGGGCCATCAGCCACGCGAGGACCGCCGTGAAGCCCATTGTGATCAGCAGGCCCGGCCCGACGGTCTCGACCCCTCTGATCGCCCCCACGTACGACAGGGACAGCGCGACGGCGCAGAGCAGGATCGCCAGGCTGCGCAGCCGCAACTGGAGGCCGCCCATGAGGGTGACCAGGATGAGCAGCGAGGGCGAGAACCAGTAGGCGGAGACCTCGGCGTCGAGGACTCCGATGAGCAGGGTGACGACGACCAGCGCGATGAGCAGGTTACGGTCGTTGGACGAGAGTTTCCGCACAAAACGGACAGTCGGCACCAACAGCGGTACGCGTCCCAGGAACGCGCGCAGCCGTGGGGGAATCAGCGGCGCCGGTCGGGAACTCATGATGAGCCTGACTGTATCCGCCCAACCCGCATGAAGGCACCCACTTGACCAAGACCTTGATCATCGGGCACGTATATTGGGTGGCCGTCGATCATGGGACGCTCCTAGGGTGAACGGGTGACTGTCGAGGTTCGCCCCATCACCGAGTCCGAATGGCCGGCCTTCGCCGCCGTCGACTACGAAGCGTTCAACTCCTCCTTTCCGCAGGCGGCGACCGATCGCTGGCGGGAACTGGCCGAGATCGACCGGTCGCTGGCCGCCTTCGACGGCGAGCTGATGGTCGGCTGCACCGCCGCGATCACCTTCACGATGACGGTTCCCGGAGGGCCGATCCCGGTGGCGGGCGTCACCGCCGTCGGCGTGCTGCCCTCCCATCGCCGCCGCGGCGTGCTCTCGGCCCTGATGACCCGTCAGCTCCACGACCTGCACGAGAACGGCGAGGCCGTCGCCGCGCTGTACGCGTCGGAGGCGGGGATCTACGGCCGGTTCGGGTACGGCAGGGCGGCCGACGCCCTCTTCTTCCGCATTCCGAAGCGCGGGTCGGAGTTCGTCAGGAACGCCCCCACCGACCCGGCGCTGCGGCTTCGCGTGGCCAAGCCGGCGGAGGAGCTTCCCCGGCTCAGGAAGGTCTTCGATTCCGTGCGGACCCTCCGTCCCGGGCTCTACGCCAGGTCGGACGCCCGGTGGCGCATCGAGGTCCTGTCCGACGAGGAGCACGACCGCGCCGGCACGGGCCCGCTCCGCTGCATGATCGCGGAGGACGACGAGGGGCCCCGCGGCTACGCGCTCTTCCGGGTGAAGACCGGCTACACCGACCACGACGTCGCGGACGGCGAGCTCAGGCTGAGGGAGCTGTTCGCCTCCGACCCCGCGGCGTACGCCATGCTCTGGCGCAGCGTGCTGGACCGGGATCTGTGCTCGCGGGTCTTCGCCTGGAGCCGGCCCGTGGACGACCCGATCATCCATCTGCTCGCCGAGCCCCGCAATCTCAACGCGGGCTGGCTCGACGAGTTGTGGGTCCGCCTCGTCGACGTCGACCGTGCGCTGGCCTCACGCTCCTACGCGGCGCCCGCCGACCTGGTCATCGAGGTCGAGGACGACATCTGCCCCTGGAACGCCGGCCGATGGCGGCTGACCACGGCCAAGGGCTCCTGCGAGCGGACAGACGACCCCGCCGACCTCACCCTGCCCGTCACCGTTCTCGGCGCGGCCTACCTCGGCGGCAGGCCGCTCACGGCCCTCGCGGAGGCCGGGATCGTGCGGGAGCACCGCGAGGGGGCGCTGCGCGAGTTGTCCACCGCGATGTCCTGGGACCCGAAGCCGTGGGCGGGTCTCGTCTTCTAGGCTCGGTGTCATGGCACTGCAGAGCTTGCAGATCACGGCGATGACGGCGATGCGGGCACGGGACGTCTCACGCCCGACCGAGGAACAGCAGGAGGCCGCCGACCGGCAGCCCCTGCGTGACGAGACCCCCCGGCGGGACACCCGCCGGAACAGGGAGCCGAACGGCACCGCCGGTCCGGGCCGCGGCGCGACCTGAACCGGCGGGGCGGAACCTGGGCCCTACGGCAGCGGCGGCAGCACGCCTGTCGCCTCGAACCTGGCGAGCTCGTCGATGCGCCGGGCGTGCCTCTCCTGGCCCGAGAACGGCGTCGCCAGGAAGATCTCGACGAAGCGCACGGCGTCCGCGAGGGGATGCATCCGCGCGCCCACGCTGATCACGTTGGCGTCGTTGTGCTCCCGGCCGAGCCGCGCGGTGTCGTCGTTCCACGCCAGGGCCGCCCGGATGCCGGGCACCTTGTTGGCGGCGATCTGCTCGCCGTTGCCCGAGCCGCCGATCACGATGCCCAGGCTGCCGGGCTCGTCCGCGACCCCGCGCGCGGCGCGCAGGATGAAGGGCGGGTAGTCGTCCTCGGGGTCGAAGACGAAGGGCCCGCAGTCCTCCACCTCGTGGCCCTGGTCCTTGAGCCAGGCGACCAGGTGATTCTTGAGTTCGAAGCCGGCATGGTCGGAGCCGATGTAGACACGCACAGGCCAAGTTTCGCAGGTTCGCCCGGGCGACACGACCGGGGGCTGCATTACAGTAAGAGACGTGACCCTATCTGGGTCCTTACATAAACCCCCACGCGCGAACGCAGGGGGGCGGCGGAGCAGGCAGGAGCCTCATGCACGAGATCCGTTACGTGGGCGATCCGGTCCTGCGCACCCCCGCGGAGCCGGTGAAGGACTTCGACCGGGAGTTGCGCCGCCTCATCGACGAGATGTTCTCCGTGATGTACGCGGCCGACGGCGTGGGGCTGGCCGGCCCCCAGATCGGCGTTCCGAAGCGGCTGTTCGTCTACGACATCAGCAACCGCAAGGGCCACGTGATCAACCCCGAGCTGACCATCGACGACGCAGAAGAGGTCGTCGAGGAAGAGGGCTGCCTGTCGATCCCCGGCAAGCAGTCCGGCAAGCCGCTCTACGCGCCGACCGCCCGGGCCGCCGGTGCGACGATCCGCGGGCTCGACAGGCTCGGCCGCCCCGTGCAGGTGAAGGCCCGCGGGATGCTGGCGCGCTGTTTCCAGCACGAGTTCGACCACCTCGACGGCACCCTGTACGTCGACAGACTGGCCAAGGACGAGCGCAGGAAGATCCTCCTGCAGGCCCCCTAGCGAACCGTCGTCACAGGTGGAGGGCCTTGACCTCCAGGTACTCCTCCAGGCCGAACTCGCCGAGCTCCCTGCCGACGCCTGACTGCTTGTAACCGCCGAAGGGCGCCAGCGGGTTGAACCGGCCGCCGTTGACGTGCACCTGACCGGTACGCAGGCGCCGCGCCACGGCCACCGCCTTGTCCTCGTTGCCCGCCCACACCGCGCCCGCCAGTCCGTACGGCGTGCCGTTGGCGATCGAGACGGCCTCGTCCTCCGTGGCGAAGGGCACGACGGCGAGGACCGGCCCGAAGATCTCCTCCTGCTCGATCGACATGCCGGGCGAGACACCGGCGAAGATCGTCGGCTCGACGTAATAACCCTGGTCGTGAGGGTTGTCCGTGCCGCCGAGCACGAGCCGGGCGCCTTCCTCCTGGCCCAGGTTGATGTAGCGGATCACCCGCTCACGCTGTGCGGCGGACACGAGCGGCCCCATCCGCGTGCCCTCGGCGAGGGGGTCACCCGGCGCGTACCCGCGGGCGATGTCGACGGCGAGCCGGACGGCGTCGTCGTACTGGTCCCAGTGGACGAGCATGCGGCTCCACGCGGAGCACGTCTGCCCGGCGTTGATGAAGGCGTTGGCGACGCCCGCCTTGACGGCGGTCTCCATGTCGGCGTCGGGCAGGATCACGTTCGCCGACTTCCCGCCCAGTTCGAGGGCGACCCGCTTGACCGTCGTGGCGGCGAGCGCGGCCACGCGCCTGCCCGCCCGGGTCGAGCCGGTGAACGAGACCATGTCGACGCCGGGGTGGGAGGCGATGGCCTCGCCGACGATCTGCCCGTTGCCGCTCACCAGGTTGAAGACGCCCGGCGGCAGGCCGACCTCGTGGAAGATCTCGGTCAGGGCGTAGGCGGCGAGGGGCGCCACCTCGCTCGGCTTGAGCACCACCGTGCAGCCGGCCGCGAGCGCGGGGGCGATCTTGCAGATCACCTGGTGGAGCGGGTAGTTCCACGGGGTGATCGCGCCGACGACGCCGACGGGCTCCCTGACGACCCGCGAGTTGCCCACCTGCCCGGCGTCGAAGGCGTAGCGCTCGGCGAGGTCGGCGTAGGAGGCCAGCACACCGGCGGGCATCAGCGTCTGCACCTTGAGCGCGAAGCCGAACGGCGAGCCCATGTCCGCCGCGATCGTCGCGGCGACGTCCTTGGCGCGCTCCTCCAGCAGCCCCGCGGCGGCGGACAGGAACTTCGCGCGCTCGGCGGGAGCCGTGCCGGACCAGGCGGGGAAGGCCGCGCGGGCCGCGCTCACCGCCGCGTCGACGTCACCCGGCCACCCGGCGGGGACCGTGTCGATGACCTCTTCCGTCGCCGGATTGACGACGTCGATGCCCTCGCCCGAAGCCGATGGAACCCAGGCTCCATTCACATAAAGGTGACGCATGAACCTCATCCTTGCGCGGCGGCCGTCATATCGCGAGGGGTCGGGACGCGCATGCAGGCTGTGTTTCACCACAGGCGCGGACCCTTGTGCCAAGTGTTACTCCACAAGGTCCACTTCCGCCAGTCAGGTGAACACGGGGTTTCTTGTCCGGGACCGCTTCAGTTCGAAGAAGCCGTCGGTTCCCGAGACGAGCAGGACGCCGTCCCACAGCCGGCCCGCCGCCTCGCCGCGCGGGATGGGCGAGACCACCGGCCCGAAGAACGCCGCGCCCTGCACCGCGATGACGGGAGTCCCGACGTCCTCGCCGACCAGCCCGATGCCCTCCGCGTGCGAGGCGCGGATCGCCTCGTCGTGCTCGTCGGAGTCGAGGGCGTCGGCGAGGCCGCGGTCGAGCCCGGCGGCGGCGAGCGCCTCCTCGATCGTCTCGCGGTCGCGCGACCTGCCCTCGTCGTGGAAACGGGTGCCGAGTGCGGTGTAGAGATCGCCGAGTACCTGGTCGCCGTGCTTGTGCGCGGCCGCCGCGAGCACGCGGACCGGGCCGAGGGTCTTCTTGGAGCGCTCGCGGTACTCCGGGTCGACGGCCTTGTCCACGTCCTCGTTGAGCACGGCCAGGCTCATGATGTGCCAGTGCACCTCGACGGGGCGGACCTTCTCCACCTCGAGGATCCACCGTGAGGTGATCCACGCCCAGGGGCACGAGGGGTCGAACCAGAAATCGGCGCGCGTTCGCTCGGACACTGTGCCACCCTCTCATCAACCAGAATGTCGTTCCACTGACTGGGTCAACCCGGCTTCGGCCTCCTGATATTCCAGGTAGGGGACATCTTGAATCCCGGGTTGTCAGCGTGGCATGGCAGGATTCAGGCAACCCTCTCGCGACGGGGCGTAGGGGATCGGGGCGATGTGGTTCACAAGGAGCAGGTGTGGCAGGCAATCTGACGCGTGAAGAGGCCCGGGAGCGAGCCCGGCTGCTGGCGGTCCAGTCGTACGAGGTCGCGCTCGACCTCACAGAGGGGGAGGAGCGGTTCGAGAGCATCACGACCGTCCACTTCACCTCCAGCCGGCCGGGGGCCGACACCTTCATCGACCTGCACGGGGCGCATCTTCGCAAGGTCGTGCTGAACGGCGTGGCGCTCGACCCCGCGACCTACGACGAGGAGAAGGGGCGGATCCCGCTGCCCGGCCTCGCCGAGCACAACGAGTTGCGCATCGACGCCGACGCGTCCTACATGCGCACCGGCGAGGGGCTCCACCGTTTCGTGGACCCGGTCGACCAGCAGGTCTACCTGCACAGCCAGTTCGAGACGGCGGACGCGCACCGGATGTACGCGTGCTTCGACCAGCCCGACCTCAAGGCCACCTTCGAGCTGACCGTGCTCGCCCCGGGCGACTGGGAGGTCGTGTCCAACGCCGCCCCCGACTCGGTCGACCTGCTCGAGGAGCACCACGGCAGGCACGGCACCCTGCAGGCCGCCCGCCGCTGGCACTTCCCGCCGACGCCGGTCATGTCGACCTACATCACGGCGCTGATCGCGGGGCCGTACGCCGTGGTCCGCGACGAGCACGACGGCATCCCGCTCGGCGTCTACGTGCGGCGCTCGCTCGCCGAGCACCTCGACGCGGACAACATCTTCGAGGTCACCAAGCAGGGCTTCGACTTCTTCCACCGGGTCTTCGGGCTGCGCTACCCGTTCGGGAAGTACGACCAGCTCTTCGTGCCGGAGTTCAACGCGGGCGCCATGGAGAACGCGGGCGCCGTGACGTTCCTCGAGGACTACGTCTTCCGCTCGCGGGTGACCGACGCCGTCGTCGAGCGCCGCGCGGAGACGATCTTGCACGAGATGGCCCACATGTGGTTCGGCGACCTGGTCACCATGCGCTGGTGGGACGACCTGTGGCTGAACGAGTCGTTCGCCACCTACATGTCGGTGTTGTGCCAGGCCGAGGCCACCCGCTGGGGCCAGGGCGCGTGGACGACGTTCGCGAACGTCGAGAAGGCGTGGGCGTACCGGCAGGACCAGCTGCCCTCCACGCACCCGATCGCGGCGGACATCCCCGACATGCACGCCGTCGAGGTCAACTTCGACGGCATCACCTACGCCAAGGGCGCCTCCGTCCTCAAGCAGCTCGTGGCCTACGTGGGGCTGGAGAACTTCCTCGCCGGCGTCCGCGACTACTTCAACGAGCATGCGTGGGGCAACACCACCCTGCAGGACCTGCTGTCCGCTCTGGAGCGGACGTCGGGCCGCGACCTGTCGTCCTGGTCGAAGGAGTGGCTGGAGACCTCCTGGGTCAACACGCTGCGCCCGTCGTTCACCACCGACGACGAGGGCCGCTTCCTGACCTTCGACGTGCTCCAGGAGGCGCCGCAGGAGCACCCGACGCTGCGCTCGCACCGGGTGGCGGTCGGCCTCTACTCGCTGGACGGCGGCGTCCTGACCCGCACGCGGCGGGTCGAGCTCGACGTCGTCGGCGCCCGCACGCCGGTCGCCGAGCTCGTCGGCGAGGTCCAGCCCGACCTCGTGCTCGTCAACGACGACGACCTCACCTACGCGAAGGTCCGGCTCGACCCCCGGTCGCTGGCCACGCTGGTGAACGGCGGCATCGCCGCGTTCCAGGAGTCGCTCCCCCGCGCGCTGTGCTGGTCGGCCGCCTGGGACATGACCCGCGACGCGGAGATGGCCACGCGTGACTACGTCGCGCTGGTGATCTCCGGCATCGACTCCGTGCGGGACATCACGGTCGTGCAGGCCGTGCTCCGCCAGGCGCGTCTCGCGGTCCAGCAGTACGCCGACCCCGCGTGGCGGGCCACCGGCCTCGCCCAGCTGGCCGGCGCGCTGCGGAACCTTATCGGCGCCGCTGAGCCGGGCTCGGACCACCAGCTCGCCTACGTCAACGCCTTCGTCGCGGTCGCGACGTCGGCCGACGACCTGGCCTTCGTGCGCGGCATCCTCGACGGCACCGAGGTGCCCGAGGGGCTGGCCGTCGACACCGACCTGCGCTGGACGCTGACCCACGCCCTGGTCTCCGGCGCGGTGCTCGGCGCGGCCGACATCGACGCCGAGCTCGCCCGGGACGCCACGGCCACCGGCGAGCGCTCCGCCGCGCTCAGCCGGGCCTCGATCCCCACCCCCGAGGCCAAGGCCGAGACGTGGGCCGCCATCACCGGCGGCCGGCTGAGCGGCGCCGTGCTCCGCTCGACGATCCTCGGGTTCATGGACCCCAACCACGTCGAACTGCTCGAGCCGTACGGTGCCGGGTTCATGGACGAGGTCGAGCGCATCTGGTCGGAGTGGACCTTCGACTCGGCGCAGAACTTCGTCGTCGGCTGCTACCCGGCTCTGCTGATCAGCCCGGGCACGGTGACCAAGACCCACGACCACATCGCCGCCGCGCAGTCTCCGAACGCGCTGCGCCGGCTGTTGCTGGAAGGTGCGGACGGCGTCGGCCGGGCCCTGAGGGCCAGGGAGCGGGACGCCGCCGCCGGGTGACACACCCGATTCACTCCCGAACGACGTCGAAGGCCACGGTTTCGCACCGTGGCCTTCGGCGTGAAAGCCCCGCGCAAGCCGGATGCAAGCTCCACACGATGACATAGCGATCGTTTACAGCACAGAAGTTCCCGGTCTACCGTCCCTTCAGGAGGCCTCCCATGATCACCTTGATCGTCGTCGTCGCCATCGTGGCCGTACTGGCCGTGATGATCGTTTCTCATTACAACCGCTTGGTCCGCAGCCGCAACGCCGTGGACAACGCCTGGGCGCAGATCGACGTGCAGCTCAAGCGCCGCTATGACCTGATCCCCAACCTTGTCGAGACCGTGAAGGGCTACGCGGCCCATGAGCGGCAGACCATCGAGGCCGTGACCGCCGCGCGGACGATGGCCATCAACGCCCAGGGCCCGGCCGACCGGGCCGCGGCGGAGAACGCGCTCTCGGGCGCGCTGAAGAGCCTGTTCGCGGTCGCGGAGGCCTATCCCGACCTCAAGGCCAGCCACAACTTCGCCGAACTCCAGGAGGAGCTGGCGACCACGGAGAACCGGATCGCCTACTCGCGGCAGTACTACAACGACGCGGTCCTGAGCTACAACAACGCCATCCAGACCGTCCCCGCCAACATCGTCGCGGGCATGACCGGATTCTCCGAGCGGGTGTACTTCCAGGTCCCCGGCGAGGAACTCGGCTCGGTCCAGGTGCGGTTCTAGGTCCAGGTGCGGTTCCAGTCATGATCCTGTGGATCGCCGCAGCCGCGGCCGTCGGCCTGTGGCTGCTGCTTCTGCTCGCGTTCGCCACGGCGACGCGCACCCCGGAGGCCAAGGCCGCGCCGGCCACCGGGGCCCTGGGCGAGGAGTCCCCCGCCATCGTCGACCTGCTCACCGGAGACTGGCGGCTGACCAGCGAGGCCGCCTCCGCCACGGTGCTCGACCTCGCCGCGAAGGGCGCGCTCGCCATCGAGGAGATCGGCCCGGAGCTCTCGCTCGTACGGCTCCGCCGCGACCCCGGCGACCTCAACGCCTACGAGAGGCTCGTCTACGAACACGTCCGCTCGCTCGCCGTCGACGGCGTCGTCGCGACCGGCGCCCTCGCCGAGGGCTCGCGCGACATCTCCCGCTGGTGGAAGAGCTTCCGCAAGAAGGTGATCGTCGAGGCCCGCGCACAGGGTCTGTCCCGCCCCCGCTGGAACAGGGCGCAGGCCGCGATCCTCACCACGACGGCGGTCGCGGTCGCCGTGCTGGTCGGGATCGTGACGGAGATCTCAGGCATCGGGGGCGACGTCCGCGACGAGGAGAGCAGTCCCGGTTTCGCGGTGGGGTTCTTCTGCTTCCTCGTGCTCGCCGGCCTGATGAGCAAGCTCAACGGCGAGCGCGGCACCAAGCGCGGCGCCGAGCTCGCGGGCCGATGGCTCGGCGTGCGGGAGCATCTGGCCGCCACCGGCCGCTTCGGCGAGCAGCCCGCCGCGTCCGTCACGATCTGGGGCCGGCACCTCGCCTACGCCGCGGCTCTCGGCCTCGCGCCCCGCGCCGTGACGAGCCTGCCGATCACCACGCCCGCCGACGACAGCAGGGCCTGGTCCGACTACGGCGGCATGTGGCACCCCGTCCAGGTGCACTACCGCTCACGCCGGTTCTGGGGCCGCAAACCGCTGACGATGATCGGCCACGGCCTGCTCGCGGGGATGATGATCGGGGTCTGGGTGTTCATCCTCCTGCTCGTCGCCACGAGTTTCGACTACTGGCCGGAGTCGCTCCTCACGCCAACGCCGATACTGGTCGGCGGGGCCATCGCCGCACTGCCGATCATCTACACGATCATCGACTACTCGGGGAACACCGTCATCCAGGGGCAGATCGTCCGGCTGCGGAAGTTCGGGGAGTCGAGCGGCGACAGCCCTTCGAACCCCTCGTACTACTGCGCCATCGACGAGGGCCGTTCCCGGGAGGTGCTCGCCTACGGCCTCGCCTCCGAGCTGTACGGGCCTCTCAACGAGGGGGACCTCGTCAGAGCCGTCGCCGGCAGGAGGATGGGCTGGATCAGGAAGATCGAGGTCCTCGAACCCGCCCGTGCCCGCGGCACCGCCTACAACGACACCGGCGAGCACCTGGTCAACGCACCCGAGCACCTCGGCCAGGTCAAGATCTTCGAGCGGTCCGCGCGGTCCGGCGCGTCCGCCGCTCCCGAGGTCCGCGAGGGCGACGTCCGGCCGGCCGACCTGGTGACGCCGGCCGACCTCAAGAGCGTGTTGAGCATCGACGTCGGGCCGGCCGGACCGTACGACGACACCCCTCTCGCCCCCGCCTGGTTCCACGTCAACTCGTGCCGCTACACGGGCTCGGGCTGGACGGTCGACGTCCACGCCGCGGCAGGCAAGCGCTCCCGCTACCTGATGGTCCTCGGGCACATGCTGACCCGGGCCGAGGGCAAGCCCGTCCCCGGAGTGGGGAGGCAGGCGATGCTCTACCCCGGCGTCGTGTCGGCCACGACCGACAAGGGCACCTTCACCATCGCCGTGTCGACGCCCGACGGGCCGCCGCCGCCGGACCCGATGATCGCCCTGGCTCGGGCCGCGGTCACCCGGCTCGGCCCGTCCTGAGGAGCCGCCGGTGAACTCGGCGCGTGACCTGCTGGTCGCTTTGGCACAGCGGTACTCCTTCGGCGACGTCGGGGCCCTCGCCCCGGCCGTGCTGAAGGACCCGGAGACGGCGGCCCTGGTGACCTCGGTCTGCGAGTTCGGCCGTCTGCTGCTGACCCTGGACGCCGAGGACTTCACCGCCGACGTCGACCCGCGGGCCGTGCCGGCCGACCTGCGCCGGCGCGCGAGCGACTGTCACATGCCTCAGACGCCGAAGGAGCAGCCGCGCGGGGCGCTGGAATCCATGCGCCCCGCGTACGCGCTGCTCCTCGAGGTGATCGAGGTCCGCTGGGCCCGTCGCGAGCTCAGCGCCATGATCGCGGCCGTACACATCGCGGGTGAGTATCTGCCGCTGCTGGCGTTCGAGCCCGCCCTCGGCCACGGAGGCGACCCCGCCCGGTGGCCGGAGGCCCTGAACGGCCCGGAAAGCCGGTTCGGGGTGATCGGCGACCGGGCGTGCCGGCACACCAAGGCCGAGCAGTCGGCCGCGGAGCGGACACTCCGCGTGGCGGTCGAGCCGGGGACCGGCTGGCGTGCGTATCTCGACCGGCAGCACAGCCAGGTGGCCGGCGCCCTCGCGACCTGCGCGGCCCGGTGCAGGAACCCCTGCTCCGCCCTGTCCTGGGTGCCCGACCTCGAGGATCTGACGCTCCGGTGCCGGGTGGCGCTCGCCTTCGCCCAGAGCCCGCTCGTGCGGTTCCGCCACGCCGCGCCCGTCGGCCACGGGTTCGGCGTCCCCTCCGCCGAGGAGGTCCTGGACGCGTGGGGGCGCAGCCGTACGGCTCTGGACAAGGATCCCGTCGGGCACCGGGCCATGACGGACGACGGATTCCCGCTGCCCGGGCTGCCCAGCCTCATCTCGGCCGTCGCCGGCTCCCCAGTGGTCCCGGGGAGCCTGCTGGCCGACGTGTCGGACCACCTCGTGAGCCTGCTGCGGCGATGACCGGGCGTACGGCCGCCCGGTCACCGAACCGTCACCAGACCGGAGGCCGCCGGTCGCCCCAGAAGCCGCCGACGGACGCCTCGACCTGGGCGGACAGCGAGATGAGCGTGCCTTCGTCGCCGAAGCGCCCTCCGAGCATGACTCCGACGGGCAGGCCGTCCGGCGTCCAGTAGAGCGGGAGGTTGACGGCCGGCTGACCGCTGACGTTGTACATCGCGGCGAAGGGGGCGAAACCCTTCATCCGCTCGAAGGTCTCCTCCGGGGAGTCGACGTCCTCGAACCAGCCCACCGGCACGGGCAGCCGGGTGACCGTCGGTGTCAGCACGGCGTCGTACTGGTCGGTGATCAGCGACGCGAACCTGGTGGCCAGTTGCAGCGCCGACTGCGCCTGGAGGAAGACCGGCGCGGGGACGGCGTTGCCGCGCTCCCGCAGCCACGCGGTGAGCGGGCGCAGCTTCGGTTCCAACTCCGTGGAGACCGGATGCATGCAGGCGAAGCTGAACCACAGCTTCTCGAACTCCGGCACCATCTCCTCGCCGAACGGCGGGGCGATCTCCACGACCTCGTGACCGAGCGCCTCGAGCACGGCCGAGGCGCTCTCGTAGGCCGCGAGCACCTCGGGTTCCACCTGCGCGCCGGGAACCGCGGGAGTGGCGTAGCGGGCGATCCGCAGGCGGCCGGGGTCCCTGCCCACGTAGGCGGAGAACGACCCCAGCGCCGGCGGCGGCGCCCAGTAGAGGTCGCCGGGGTTGTTGTGGGTCATCGCGTCGAGCAGGGCCGCGGCGTCGGCCACGTTCCTGGTGATCGGCCCGTTGGTGGACAACCCCGCGAGGTCGGGGACGATCGGCGCGTACGAGATCCGGCCCCGCGTCGGCTTGATGCCGTACAGGCCGCACAGTGACGCGGGGATCCGGATGGAGCCCGCGCCGTCGCTGCCCTGGGCGGCGGGGGCGAGGCCGGCCGCGACGGCCGCCGCCGCTCCCCCGCTCGATCCGCCCGCGGATCTCGACAGGTCCCACGGCGTGCGCGCGGGCTCGCCCACGTAGGTCTCCGTGTAGCAGGGCAGCCCGAACTCCGGCGTGCTGGTCTTGCCCAGCATGATCGTGCCCGCGTCCCTGAGCCGCTCGACCACGCTGTCGTCGACCGGCGCGACGAACCCGTCGTACGTCGCCGAGCCGAAGTGGAGCGGCACGTCCTTCACGAAGTTGAGGTCCTTGATGGGCACCGGGACCCCGAGCAGGGGCGGCAGGTCGGCGGCGTCCCCGGCCGCGATCCGCGCCTCCTGCTCGCGTGCCTGGTCGAGCGCCCGGTCGGCGGTCAGGGTGACGAACGCGCCCACGGCGCGGTCGAGCCGTCCGGCGCGCTCCAGATAGTGTTCGGTGATCTCTACGGGGGACAGTTCCCGCGTTCGTACGGCTGCCGCCTGCTCGAGGGCGGTAAGATCATGAATGTGCGCCACGCTACTGAACGGTAGGCCGAAGAGGCCAAGATATCTAGAGAAGATACCCGGCTTGGACGGCCGCGAATCAGCGCAAGCAGGCCACAAAAGTATGAACCATCCAACACTAGGCACCCGCCGACGCCTCAACTACGGTGAGTGATGTGGATACCGGTCTAGCGCCAGAAGACGGTCACGATACGTCACCCATCTGGGTCAGTGACCACACGTCGGAGCGTGCCCCGACAGCACCTGACGCTCCAGCGTCTACCTACGCGCCCGTCGAGCGCGCGTCCGTCAAGAGCCTGCTTCAGCATCCCCGTTACCGCCACCTGCGTCTGCGTGTGCTGATCGCGGCGGGTGCCGGCCTCGTCACGGGCGTTCTGCTGGCGAGCTGGCGGATCGGCGTAACCGTCGCGATCCTCGCGGCCGTGGCCGACACCGTCTACCGGGCCAGAACGGTCTCCTCGATCCCCGCGTGGAGGCGTGCCTCCGCGGCGGAGCGGCGCACGGAGGGCCAGCTCAAGAAGCTGGAGCGGAGCGGCTACCGGACCCTGCACGCACGCGCCATCCCGGGCAGCGAGGCCCAGATCGACCATCTGGTCGTCGGCCCCACGGGCGTGTACGCGGTGGACTCCGAGAAATGGGACCGGAGGCTCCCGGTCCGGGTGCAGTCGCATCGCAAGCTCTTCCACGGGCCGTTCAATCGCAAGCCGAGGCTCGACGAGGCCCGGTGGGAGGCCACCCAGGCCAGCGACCTGATCAGCAAGGCGCTCGGCCGGGAGGTCACGGTCGTCCCGTCGCTCGCGATCTACGGCCCGGCGATCCCGTGGCGGATCCTCAACATCCGCGAGGTCGACGTCTTCTCCGGCAGCTTGGTCCGCAAGTGGATCACCAAGCGGGAGCGGTCGCTCACCACGGCGGAGGTCGAGTCGATCTACCGGGCCGCCGACCGGGTCCTCCCGCCGCGCTATCCCGAGTAGTGGACCAGGGGTCTCAGCAGTCGGGCGGGAGCCGTACCATTTGAAGACTCATAGTCTTCTGATGGGAGTCAGGCCATGCCCGCCCTCAGGTCTCGTACGGTCACACACGGCAGGAACATGGCCGGTGCCCGGGCGCTGCTCCGGGCGACGGGCGTAGCGGGCGGCGACTTCGGCAAACCGATCATCGCGGTGGCCAACAGCTTCACCCAGTTCGTCCCCGGCCATGTGCACCTGCGCGAGGTGGGCGACGTGGTGGCCGCGGCGGTCCGCGAGGCCGGCGCCATCCCGCGCGAGTTCAACACGATCGCGGTCGACGACGGCATCGCGATGGGCCACGGCGGCATGCTCTACTCGCTGCCGTCCCGCGAGCTGATCGCGGACGCGGTCGAGTACATGGTCAACGCGCACTGTGCGGACGCCCTGATCTGCATCTCGAACTGCGACAAGATCACGCCGGGCATGTTGCTCGCCGCCTTCCGGCTGAACATCCCGACGGTCTTCGTCTCCGGCGGGCCCATGGAGGCCGGCAAGACCCCCGGCCGCAAGCTCGACCTGATCGACCCGATGATCGCCGCTGCCGACGACAGCGTGTCCGACGCCGAGCTGCTGGAGATGGAGGAGAACGCCTGCCCGACCTGCGGGTCCTGCAGCGGGATGTTCACCGCCAACTCGATGAACTGCCTCACCGAGGCGATCGGGCTGGCCCTGCCCGGCAACGGGACCACGCTGGCCACCCACACCGCCCGCAAGGCGCTGTTCGAGAAGGCCGGGCGCACGGTGGTCGAGATCACCAAGCGCTACTACGAGCAGGACGACGAGTCGGTCCTGCCGAGGAACATCGCCACCCACGACGCGTTCGAGAACGCCATGGCCCTCGACGTGGCGATGGGCGGCTCGACCAACACGATCCTCCACCTGCTGGCGGCCGCCAGGGAGGCGGGGGTCGACTTCGGCCTCAAGGAGATCAACGAGGTCTCGCTGCGCGTGCCGTGCCTGTGCAAGGTCGCGCCGGCCACCGCGAAGTACCACGTCGAGGACGTGCACCGGGCGGGCGGCATCCCCGGGATCCTCGGCGAGCTCGACCGGGCCGGGCTCCTGCAGCGCGGCGTGCACAGCATCCACTCCGCCACCCTCGGCGACCACCTGTCCCAGTGGGACCCCAAGTCGCCCGAGGTCACCGACGAGGCGATGGAGTTGTGGCACGCGGCGCCCGGCAACGTCCGCACGGTGAAGGCATACTCGCAGGACGCCCGCTGGGACTCCCTCGACCTCGACCGGGCCGACGGCTGCATCCGCGACGCGGAGCACGCCTACACCCGTGACGGCGGCCTGGCCGTGCTGTACGGCAATATCGCCCCTGATGGCGCCATCGTGAAGACGGCCGGCGTCGACGAGTCGATCTGGCGGTTCTCCGGCCCCGCCGTCGTGTTCGAGTCCCAGGAGGATGCCGTCGACGGCATCCTGGGCGGCAGGGTCAAGGCCGGCGACGTGGTCGTCATCCGCTACGAGGGGCCCAAGGGCGGCCCCGGCATGCAGGAGATGCTCTACCCGACGAGCTTCCTCAAGGGCAAGGGCCTCGGCAAGGCGTGCGCCCTGGTCACGGACGGCCGGTTCTCCGGCGGGACGTCCGGCCTGTCCATCGGCCACGCCTCCCCCGAGGCGGCCGAGGGCGGCCTGATCGCCCTGGTGGAGGACGGCGACACCATCGAGATCGACATTCCGGCCCGCTCCATGGAGCTGAAGGTGGCCGACGACGTGCTCGACGGACGCAGGGAGAAGCTGCTGGCCGACCTCGGCGGCTACCGCCCGCGCGACAGGAACCGTCCGGTCTCGGTGGCGCTGCAGGCGTACGCGGCCATGACGACCTCGGCCTCCACCGGAGCCTCCCGAGACCTCTCGCAGCTGTCCCGCTGACGAAGGATCGTCTCGCCGGCCGCACACCGGCCGGCGAGACGGCTCCGTGGACGGGAGAGACAGTTCGCCGTCGGGCCTGTCTGATGCTCTTCCGGGGTGCGAAACCCCTGCAGATTGCGATAGTTCGTTCGGAAAAATGTCGGTGCCGGACGTTATCGTCAAGGTATGGCCAACGTCACAAGGCACCCGGCACCGCTGACGACCGCTGAACTCGCCGCCCTGGCCCTGTCCCTCGCACATCTGGGGGCCGGGCCGCAGTCCGTGACCGCCCGTCGCGGGCTCCGTCACGCGTTCGAACACCTCGACCTGGACGACGACGTCATCGCGACCACCCTGTCGACCCTCACCACGCCGCTGCCGCCCGACGTCGCCCGGCGCGCCAGGGCCGTGGCGAACGCGATCACCGCACGGCTGGTGATCCGCCTGCAGTACCTCGACGCCGGCGGCCGGCTCACCGTCCGCGACGTCGAGCCGGTGACCTGCCTGGTCCACCGTGATCACTGGTACCTGGTGGGCTGGTGCCGGATGCGCCGGGGGATCCGCGCCTTCCGCTTCGACCGGATCGTCTCGGTCGAGCCGACGGACGTGCCGGCCCGGCCGCATCTGGCCGAGCGCTATCTGCCCTTCCAGCGCCGCGCCGCGGCCTGAGGGCCGGCGAAGGCCGAACCGCCACGGCCCGGCCGCGGCATCAGGCCAGGCAAGGCCAGGTCAGGTCAGGTCAGGTCAGCCGCAGCAGCCGCCGCCGCAACAACCGCCGCCCGACGCGGCGCGAGGAGCGGCGGCGGCCGTACCGGTGACCGCGACCGTGGACAGCAGTTTCACGGTGTCGTCGTGTCCCGACGGGCAGGCCGCCGGGGCGTTGGCCTCGGCCATCGGCCGGTTGAGCTCGAACGTCGATCCGCAGGCGCGGCAGCGGTAGTCGTAGCGCGGCATGCACTCAGGGTACGGCTCGCCCGCTCCTAGTCGAAACGGATCGAGGCGTAGTCCTCGACCGGCCGGTAGCCGAGGTTCTGATAGATCGAGTTGGACGTGGCGTTGTCCAGGTCGGTGAACAGCAGGACCTCTTCGGCGCCGTCCTCGAGCGCCTTGGCGGTGACCGCGTGCGTCACGGCCGAGCCGTACCCGCGCCGCCGCAGCTCCGGCGGCGTGTAGACGGGCCCGATCCGGGACATCCCGGCGATGGGCGAGGACACGCCGGCCAGCGCGACCAGGCGGTCGCCGTCCTCCCACCAGATCAGCTCCTCGCGGTTGATCCGGGCCGAGACCACCGGCGTGGGGTCGGCCTCGACGTCCACGTCGGCCTCCTCCTGGAAGGCCACGAACCACCGCACGGCCTCAGGGAGATCGGCGGCGACAGCCGTACGGGGCTTGCCGGGGACGGCGCAGGGCGCGAGGGAACCGAGCCGGTAGAGGCGCTCGGAGCGGCGGCCGGTCTCGGGCCGCCACCATTCCCGTGCGAACGCCTCCACCTGGGCGAGCGGCCCGCCGGCCGCCGCGATCGATCGGTCGAGCTCGATGAGACCCGCGGCCAGAGACGGCAGGCTCTCGAGCGGGACGACGCCGAGGAGCAGGGGGTAGGGCGGGGTGTGGATCATCGCTCCGGCGACGGAGTCGTCGTCGGTGAGCCGGCCCAGCAGCGGATCCTCCGCGAACTGGCCGCTCCGCAACCCCCGCAGCACGGTCAGCGGGACCGTGTTGCGGACGGGGTCGCGAAGCAGCCAGGACTCGGCCGCCGCCGCGAACTCTTCGGCGTCGGCGGTGAAGATCCAGTTCATCCGGCCGTCATGCCGCGGATTCCGTCAGGTAGGGCGCCCACTGGGGGTCTCCGTCGAGCTGCGCGCCGATGAGCCGCCAGTGGACGCCGTGTGGCACCACCGGGGCGACGCGAAGAGTCCACCCCAGGTCCTCCAGCAGTCTGTCGGCCTTGCTGTGATTGCACGGCATGCAGGATGCGACGCAGTTCTCCCAGGTGTGCGGGCCTCCCTTGGAACGCGGAATGACGTGGTCGATGGTCTCGGCCCGCTGCCCGCAGTAGGCGCAGCGGAAATCGTCACGGCGCATCAGTGCAGCGCGCGTGAGCGGGATCCGGGACCGGTAGGGGATTCGAACGTATCGGCGAAGCCGGATCACCGACGGGACGTCGAGCGTGCGGGTGGCCGAGCGGAGCACCGCGCCCCGCCCGTCACGATGCACGACCTCCGCCTTCTCCCTCAGCACCAGGATGACGGCCCGGTGCAGAGCGAGCGTGGTGAGCGGCTCGTAGGTGGCATTGAGAAGTAGGACTTGGCGCATCAGCCGGCCTCCACAGCTATCTCAGAAGTCGGCGTGGAACAGCCTGGCGTGACCGTCTCCCACGTCGGCACCGGATAGCCGGGGACTCGAGTCACCGGCACGGCTGCGCGCCCTGGTTGTGGGCCCACCTGTTGGGACCCGGATGCATCCGTCACAAGGACCTCCGCCGGACGGTCCAGCGGATGGTCACCACGGCACCGCCCTTACCAAAGTGTGGCCTTTGGAGCGGCCATTCCGCCACCCCATAACCTGGCAGGGAGCTGACGACTGGGACGCCTGATGTCTGTTATGCCCAGACTGGCGTCCCTTTACTCCCGTCTTGGCCGGGTGAGGACGGGTGTACGCTCCAGGCCGCCCACTGCTTTAAAGTGCGAGCATGACCCGACAGCCCTACCCGTTCGCGCACCGTGACGACATCGTCGACGACCTGCACGGGACTCCGGTCCCGGATCCGTACCGGTGGCTGGAGGACCCGGACGACCCCGCGGCCAAGGAGTGGCTGGACGCGCAGGACGCGCTGTTCAAGAGCACCGGCCTGCCCGGTCGCGACCACCTGCGCGACCGCGTCGCCGCGCTGCTGAAGTCCGGTTCGATCGGGACGCCCGTGTGGCGCGGCGAGCGGCGCTTCTTCACCCGCCGGACTCCCGATCAGGAGCATCCGGTCCTCTACGTCGGCGACGCCCAGGGCGAGCGGGTGCTGCTCGATCCCACCGTCCTCGACCCGAACGGCCTCACCACGCTGGACGCCTACCAGCCCGACAAGGAGGGCCGCCGGCTGGCGTACCAGATCTCGGTGGGCGGCGACGAGGAGTCGATGCTCTACGTGATCGACGTCGCCGACGGAACGGTGATCGAGGGCCCGATCGACCGGTGCCGCTACTCCCCCATCGCGTGGCTGCCCGGTGGCGAGGCGTTCTACTACGTCCGCAAGCTGGCGCCCTCCGCCGTACCCGAGGGCGAGGAGCAGTTCCACCGCCGCGTCTACCTCCACCAGGTCGGGCAGTCCCCCGACGACGACGTGATGATCTTCGGTGACGGCCTGGAGAAGACCAACTACTACGGCGTCTCGGTGTCGCGTGACGGCCGGTGGTTGTCGGTCTCCGCGTCACGCGGCACGGCCCCGCGCAACGACCTGTGGGTCGCCGACCTCGCGGCGTCGCCGGCCGAGGCTCCGGAACTGGTCACCGTCCAGCAGGACGTGGACGCCCAGACCGGGCTGCTGTTCGGCCGGGACGGCAGGCTCTACGTCTTCACCGACCTCGACGCCCCGCGCGGCAGGGTCTGCGTGACGTCCCCCGAGACGCCCACGCGCGAGCACTGGCGGGATCTGATCCCCGAGGACGCCGAGGCCGTGCTTTCTGACTTCGCCGTCCTCGACGAGACCGACGAGCCCGTCATGCTCGTCGGCTGGACCAGGCACGCGATCTCCGAGATCTCCATCCACGCGTTGGAGAGCGGCGAGCGGATCGGGCAGGTCCCGGTGCCCGGACTGGGCTCCATCGGCGGCATCGTCGAGCGTCCCGAGGGTGGCCACGAGGCCTGGTTCAGCTACACGGACAACGTCACCCCCACCGCCGTCTACCGGTTCGACGTGCTGACCGGCGAGACGACCCTCTGGGAGGCTCCCCCCGGCGCGGTCGAGGTGCCGCAGGTGCGCACGGAGCAGGTGGTCTACCGCTCCAAGGACGGCACCGAGGTCCACATGCTCGTCGTCTCCCGCGAGGGCTCGGGGCCCCGGCCCACCATCCTGTACGGCTACGGCGGCTTCGGGATCTCGCTGACTCCGGGATTCTCCGCCTCCACGCTCGCCTGGGTCGAGGCCGGCGGCGTGTACGCCATCGCGCAGCTTCGCGGCGGCGGCGAGGAAGGTGAGCGCTGGCATCGGGCCGGCATGCTGGGCAACAAGCAGAACGTCTTCGACGACCTTCACGCGGCGGCCGAGCATCTGATCGCGACGGGCGTGACCAGCGCCGACCGGCTCGCGATCTCCGGCGGCTCCAACGGCGGCCTTCTCGTCGGCGCGGCCCTGACCCAGCGGCCCGACCTGTACGCGGCCGTAGTGTGCTCGGCCCCGCTGCTCGACATGATCCGCTACGAGAAGTTCGGCCTCGGCGCGACCTGGAACGTCGAATACGGCTCGGCCGACGTGCCCGAGGAGTTCGGCTGGTTGTGGGGGTACTCCCCCTACCACCGGGTCCGCGAGGGCGTGTCCTACCCGGCCACGTTGTTCACGGTCTTCGCCTCGGACACCCGGGTGCATCCGCTGCACGCCTGGAAGATGGCGGCGGCTCTCCAGCACGCTCAGGCAGGCGACCGCCCGATTCTCCTGCGCAACGAGACCGAGGTCGGCCACGGCGCCCGCGCGGTGAGCAAGTCCGTCGAGCTCGCGGCCGACCAGCTTTCCTTCCTGGCCCTCCACACGGGCCTGGAGGTCAGCGCGGGAAGATGACCGTCTTGTGGCCGTCGAGCAGCACGCGGTGCTCCGCGTGCCAGCCGACGGCCTTGGCCAGGGCCCGGCTCTCGACGTCGCGGCCCATCGCCACGAGGTCGTCCGGGGAGTGCGTGTGGTTCACCCGGGCGACCTCCTGCTCGATGATCGGCCCCTCGTCGAGGTCCGAGGTCACGTAGTGGGCGGTCGCACCGATCAGCTTGACGCCTCGCGCGTGCGCCTGGTGGTACGGCTTGGCGCCCTTGAACGACGGCAGGAACGAGTGGTGGATGTTGATCATCCGCCCGGCGAGCTTCGCGCACACGTCGTCGGACAGCACCTGCATGTAGCGGGCGAGCACGACGACGTCGGCCTGGTAGTGGTCGACCAGGGTGAGGATCTCCGCCTCCTGCTTCGCCCGGGTGTCGGGCGTGACCGGCAGATGGTGGTAGTCGACGCCGTACGACTGGGTCAGCGGCCGCAGGTCCGGGTGGTTGGAGGCCACCCCGACGATGTCGACGGCCAGCAGACCTGAGCGCACCCGATACAGAAGATCGTTGAGGCAGTGGTCGAACTTGCTGACCAGCACCAGCGCCCTCGTCTTCACGGCCCGGTCGAACAGCTGGATTTCCATGCCGAACTCCGGGGCGAGCGGGGCGAACGCCTCACGGAGCTCGTCCAGCCCCAGCCCGCTGACGAACTGCACGCGCATGAAGAATCGCCGCGCGATCGGATCACCGAACTGCTGGCTCTCGGTGATATTGCAGTCATGCCCCGCCAGGATCCCGGAGACGGCGGCGACCACTCCGGGGCGGTCCGGGCAGGACAGGGTCAGCACATACTCAGCACTCATGCGTCAGTCCTCGGCGAGGGGTGCGTTACGACGCGACCCAGCCTAGGGGTACGGCTCGCGCAGGCCGGGAGTGACCTTGGTCATCCGGCCGTGTGGCGTTCGAGCGCCTCCCGGATGTCGGGGTCTCCGGGCGCGAGATCACGAGCCCGCCGCAGGTCGAGCAGGGCCTCGTCCACGCGTCCCAGGGCGTCGAGGGCGGTGGCCCGGTTGAAGTAGAGCGCCGGGTCGTCCCCCAGCTCGAGCGCCCGGGTGAGATCGTCGACGGCTCCGGCCGGGTCGCCCGACTCATACCGCATGATCGCCCGGTTGGCCAAGGCGGACGCCAGGCCGGGATCGGCCCGCAACGCGGCGTCGAACGCCTTCCCCGCGTCCTCGAACCGGCCGGCCGCCGTCTCCAGTTGGCCCAGGACGCCGTGCAGGTGGGCGTTGCCGGGATCGAGGGCCAGGCCCGCCGCCACGTCTTCGCGGGCCGCGTCGTGCTCGCCCAGCATCTCCAGGACCCCCGCGCGGTTCACGTACGCGTTGAGGTAGTCCGGGTCCAGCTCCAGGACATGATCGAGGTCGGCCCTCGCCGACTCCAGGTCACCGGCCGCCAGACGCAGCTCGGCCCGGTTGTAGTACGCCTCGGGCAGCGGCGGGCTCACCAGCATGGCGGTCTCGTAGTCGGCCAGCGCGTCGTCCGGACGGCCCAGCTGCAGCAGCAGATTGCCCCGGTCGAGGTAGTGGTCGGGGAAGCAGGGATCGATGGCGATGGCGCGGTCGAGATCGCGCAGCGCCTCCTTGGCCCGGCCGGTCCGCGCGAGCAACTGGGCGCGGTTGGCGAAAAGGACCATGCGGTGCACGGGGTGCGCGTCCTCGGGCAGGTCGCGGTCCGCGAGATCGATCGCCGACTCCACGAGCTGGAGCGCCGACGCGAGCCGGCCCTGCCGGACCTCGATCAGCGCCCGGCCGTTCTGGTCGAACCCGAGCTTGAAGGCCCGCTCCCGCCGGTCGGGCAGCAGCGTCGAGATCGCCACGGCCTCGTTGATCCAGCCGGTGGCCCGGCCCAGGTCCCGCTTGTCCGGGTCGGGATGGCGTGCGTCCAGCATCGCCGTGCCGTACGCGGAGGCTGCGTGGACGACGGGGTCCATGCTCTCGCGCCGGGCCCGTTCGTAGAGCTCCAGTGCCCGGTCGCGGCGGCCGAGCCCGCCCAACGCGGTCGCCGTACGCTGCGTGAACCGCCACCACAGGTCGGAACCGCTCTCCGCGAGGCGCAGGCCACGCGGGCCAAGCTCGGCGACGGCGTGCAGGAAGCCCTCGGTGACACAGTGGTCCACCGCCTCCCACAACGCCTGGGCCGCGGCGCCCGGGTCGCTGCCGTGCTCCAGGTGGTACGGCAAAGCGCCCAGCGCGAACTCGCCGGTCAGCTCGGCGGCGCGGCGATCGTGTAGGCGAGCCCGCTCATCGGGAGGCAGGGCGAGATAGGCCTGATAGGCCGGGGAGTCGTCGGAGGTGCCGTCCGAGGCCACATAGTCCTCGGGCGAGCCGACGGAAACTCCCTCCTGGGGGGCGGCGTCGACCACGACCGGCTCACCTGCCTCGTCGAGCGGCGGCTCCGGGGACCCCAGCGCGAGCGTGAGCCGTCCCACGCGGCGGGCCAGCACGGTCAGCAGTTCACGGTCGGTGGGATCCGCCTGGTGCAGGTTGTCCACGATCAGGGAGCGCGGTCCGGGCAGGCAGTCGCGGATGAACTCGGCGAGCCCGTTGGCTATCCGCAACGTCCGGCGCGGCGCCGGCACGAGGATCCGTTCGTTCTCTGACAGGCGAGCCTCGATGGGCTCCCGTCGTGGCGGGACCAGGCGCCGCAGGTCGGGAGCGGCGGCACGGATCTCGATGTCGTGTCGCGCCACCAGGTCAGGGGAACGCTCCAATGCGATCGGCACGAGTTCGCGCAGGATGACGCTGCCGATCGAGTACGGACCGCGCAGCCGTCGATGCCCGTTGATCACAGGCGTCAGGGGGGCAGGTGACTCCAGGGAGCGGAGCGCCAGCACGCGATCGCGGGAGAGGTTCCCCCGAACCCAGATGTGGCGGAGGTTCTCCCTCACCCCTTGTGGATGACGCTCGAAGTTCCCGTGAGCTTCATCGTGCCGGGCTTGCGGACAATGATCTTCTTCATTATGCCTCTTTCCCCGTTTAACGGATAAGGCACAAGTATTAGTACAAATCAGCGATCCGCCAAGGGCCCAGAGGCATTAACTATCGGTTGAAAAGTCGCGGAACCTCCGCATTCAGGCGTTTCTCGCCATATAGCACCACAGCGTTCCCACGGACCTCGCGACGGAGCTCGCGCCAGCCCGACTTGCGGTAGAGCTCCACGGCGGCGACCTGCTGGAGAGTCGTGTCACCTCGTAGCAACGAGTAGCCGAGTTGCCCGGCCCGCTGCTCCAGCGCCGCCATGATCTGACCGCCGTAGCCCCGGCGCTGATGCGCCGGATGCACCCGGAGCCTGCACATCTCCGCCGTCTGCTCGTCGACCCGGCGCAGCCCGCCCATCGCGACGATCCCGGAGCCGACCACCTCGCCGATGAGGAAATCGCCGCGGTCGGCCAGGTAGACCTCGCTGATTCTCGGGAAGTCGTCGTCGTAGTAGACGCCGTCCCCCGGCAGGAGTCCCACCTGGGCCAGGCCGATCTGATGCAGCGTCCAGACCGCGTCGAGATCGGACCAGCGGTACTGCCTGATCTTCAGGACCGCCACCATGTCGCGCCCTTCACACTTCACGTTCCGCGGCCCCGGAAGCGGATGCCGACGAGTTGGAATCTCCGGGCGCGAGACGGTCACGGAAGGCCCGCAACTGCGGCAGGTCGCCGTACTTCGCCTGGATTGCCTTGATCAGGTCACCGGCGGGCCGCATGGCGAGCCGGGGGAAGTCGTCGACGTCGGGGCCGCAGGCGTCGACGGCCGCGGTGGCCATCTGCAGCGCCTCGTCGATGTCTCCCTCGATGAAGCGGCACATGGCGCGGTCGAACCGGATCAGCGTCTGGTCGAGCATGTCCTCGTCCGTGTACTTGCCGAGCGCCTGCTCCAGCACCACGTCGGCCTCCAGCGTCTGGCCCAGCTTCACCAGGACGTCGCCCTGGTAGAAGTAGAGCTGACGCTCGGTGTACCCGAAGGCCGCGTCCTCCTGGTCGTTCGAGCTCATCTGGGCGAAGGCCTGGCGGGCCCGGTGCAGCGCCCGTTTCGCCTGCTCGACCACGTCCTGACGTGACCCGTTGGCGCCCGCGAGCATCGCCAGGGCCCTGGCCTCGACGACGGGCGCCATGGTCCTGGCCGCGCAGGGAGTGTGCCCGGCCATGTCGCGGCTCTTCTTCGCCAGCGACAGCGCCTCGCGCGGGTCGCCGTAGTAGAGCGGCACCAGCGCCTCACGCGCGGTGACCCAGGCGCGCAGCGCGCGGTCGCCGGTCTCGTCGGCCGCGGTGCGCCCGGTGCGGAAGAACGACCGGGCCAGGCGATGGTCGCCGAGGTCGATCATGATCATCCCGCACAGCCCGGAGAGCTGGGCCGCCATCCGGCACAGCCGCTCCTGCACGTCGACGGGCTGACGGCGTTCCATGGCCTTGCGGACCGTGGAGAACTCCAGCAGAACGTCGCAGAGCAGCCGCAGGGGCGGGGTGTTCATATATTGCCGGCCGAAGCCGCTGGTCGATTGCTCCCATTGGTCGAGCATCGCCGGGGAGACGGTCGCCGACACCATGGTGTCGTCCATCTTCCGCCGCACGTTATCGACCGCGCCGAGCAACTGGCTGTCCATGCCGACGCCGGCGGTGACACCGGCACCGCCCGCGAGAAGCTTCAACAGCGTCCTGCGTAGCACGTTCTCGTCCTCCTCGCCCCCGTCGGTGGGAGGAAAGCCGCCGTCCTGGGGGACGAGCAGCTGACGCAGCCCGGGGGAAATGTCGGGTCGTTCTTCTTTCGGCTCCCCACTACCGGGACCACCGGGCGCCAGGTGGGGATGGCCGCAGATGCAGGGACCATCGAATCCCAGGGCGACCGGCTCGACCCGGTAGACCGAACACAGGTAGTGAAGATACTCGGGACCAGGCCTCTTCATGCCCGACTCGTACGCGGACAGAAGAGTCTCGCCGATGCCGGGCACGGGTTTCCCGTCCCTCTCGAACAGGGCTCGTACCTGTTCGATCACATCTGCGAGGGCGATGCCGTTCGAGAGACGATGCGACTTGATCTTCGTGGTGCCGAACTGCGGTCCGCACACCTCGTGGATCTCGTCGGCGATCATGGCCAGGCTGCGCCCGGCCGCGAGGCCGCGAGCCCGCACCTGACGGGCGATCTCCGTCTCCCTGTGCTGCCTGCCGGACATTCCGGCCCCTCTCTCGTGACCGGCCGCGCGCGCCGCTCACGTGTCCCGACCGGTCCTCATCTGCTAACGGAGTGTGACACGAAAGTCGCGCTCCGCCTACCTAATAATGATGACCCAAGCGTTACCCGGCAACGACCAAGGACTACACGTGCTGACTAAGGATCGTCCTCCGGTAGGGGTTTTCTTTCAACCCACTTGGGGTTTCCTCCACCACAGGGCCCTCTTGCACTCGTTGACCCATTCAGTTCGGTGAGTCATGGTGGGCGCACCAGGCCGAAGATGCAGGATTGCAAACCGTGCAATTCAGGTCGAAGCCGAAATGAAGGAGGAGGACGCGAGGTGGGCGAGGACGATGTGCGGCGACTGGAGCGACTGGTCGGCGAGCTCGATGCCCGGGGGCTGAGCGCGCGTGTCGTGCGCGCACCGTCGGGGCGCGCCTACGTGCGTGTCATCAATCCGAACGCGACGAGCCTCACAGAGAACGTGGTCTGCCAGGCCGCCGACTACTGGTGGTCCTGGGGAGAGCGGATGCATCGGGCCGACGATCCCGTCGGCGCGGCCACCAAGGTCGCCCGCGTGCTCGCCGCGGTGAGCGAGTAGGAGAGGCGATGGGCCGGATGACGCTCAGCCACGCCGGCCCCCCGCCCCCACCGCGGCCCCGTGGGGCCGGTGGGGTGCCCGGTGCGGAGCGTTCCGCAGGAACGCTGTGGCACCCCGCCGGTTCCGCGTCGACCACTCAAGCTCAAGTACGGCACACTCCGCCCCGACCCGAAGGGCGGCACCCATGAGGAGCCGTACGCACCAGACTGCCGTCCGGCACGGCCGACGAGGCCGAACTGGAGGGCTATCGGGGGGATCCCCCTCTCGGAGAACGGTCAGGGACATGCTTCCGGGTGCGTGTCCCAGCCCTGCCGCACGTCACTGGAGCGTTCCCGGTCCGCCCTCCGCGGCCCCGGATCGACGGACGCTTCCGTCTTCCCCGGCGATGTGACGGTGGCCGGTTCGGTCGGCAGCATGGGTTAGGTTTTCCCTGCCTGCTGCTGTCGCCGAACCGATCCGAGGGGGATCCACCCATTGTTCCCGCTGTCGACTGTGTCGCCCCCGTTGCCGTTCGCGACAACGCCCCCGGGGTCGCCTGGCCCGTTCGACATCACCGCGACTGCGCAGAACATGGCGAAGGCCTGCGAGAGCGGTGACGGCATCCTCTGCTCGATCCTCAACGTGATGGTCCCGGCCGACGGCTTTCCCAAGTGGGTGCCCCTCGTGGCCGGCGTCACGGACGTCATCCTCGCCCTCGGGCTGATCCTGCTCATCGCGCTCATCGTGCGGAGCGTGGCGCACCGGCTGATCACCCGGGTCACGCTCCACGCGAGCGAGGGCGTGCTCCCCGAGCGCCTGCGCGGCAAGAACCTTCTCGGATCGGAGACCACGTCTGCGATCCTCACCGAGCGGCGCAGGCAGCGCGCCGAGACCATGGGGTCGGTGCTGCGCAGCCTCGCCTCGGTCGTCATCCTCGGCACCGCCACCCTGATGATCATGGCCAAGCTCGGGGTCGAACTGGCGCCCCTCCTGACCAGCGTCGGAATCATCGGTGTCGCCGTCGGCTTCGGCGCTCAGGAGCTGGTCAAGGACTTCATCGCGGGCATGTTCATGCTGCTCGAAGACCAGTACGGCGTGGGCGACGTGATCAACACCGGAGTGGCGACGGGCACCGTCGAGGCGGTCACGCTGCGCATCACCCGCATCCGCGACGCCGACGGCACCGTGTGGTACGTGCGCAACGGCACGATCACCCGTGTGGGCAACGAGTCGCAGGGCTGGTCCCGGGCCCTCGTCGACGTCCCCGTCCCCTATGACGCGGACGCCTCGGCGATCCACGACCTGCTCAGGGAGGTCGCCGCCGAGATGTACGCCGACCCCGACTACCACGACGCCGTCATCGTCGAGGAACCTCAGGTGTTCGGGCTGGAGCAGATCTCCGACACCGCGGTCATCTTCCGGGTCAGCGTCAAGACCGTGCCGTCCAGCCAACTGGGGGTCGCCCGCGAACTGCGCCTGCGGATCAAGCGCGCGTTCGACCGGCAGGGCCTGACGTTCGCCGCCCCCACCGTGTGAACCGACCTGGCCTCCGCCTGACCTAGGCTTGAACGGTGACAAGCGAGCAGACCGCCTCATTCTTCGAGGCCGTCGGTGGCGAGGAGATCTTCCGGCGACTGGTCCACCGGTTCTACGAAGGCGTGGTCGAAGACCCCCTGCTGCGCCCCCTCTACCCCGAGGACGACCTCGACGGAGCAGAGGAGCGCCTGCGCATGTTCCTCATCCAGTACTGGGGTGGGCCGAACGACTACAGCCAGCAGCGCGGCCACCCCCGGCTGCGCATGCGGCACGCCCCGTTCGTGATCGGCGAGCCCGAGCGGGACGCGTGGCTCAAGCACATGGGCGACGCCGTACAGTCGCTCGACCTGCCGCCGGAGCTCGAAAAGCAGCTGTGGGACTACCTCGTCTACGCCGCCCACAGCATGATCAACGCATAAGTCCGGGAAACGACGGGCAGCGATTCATCCATGGAAGCTTCCCCCTGGTGGCGTGACGCCGTCGTCTACGAGATCTATGTCCGCAGTTTCGCCGACGCCTCCGGAGACGGCGTGGGTGATCTCGCCGGCATCCGGAGCCGCCTGCCGTACCTGGCGGCTCTGGGCGTCGACGCGATCTGGCTGACGCCCTTTTACCCCTCCCCCATGGCGGACGGCGGCTACGACGTCGCCGACTACCGCGACGTCGACCCGCTGTTCGGGTCCCTCGCCGACTTCGACGACCTCGTGGCGGACGCCCACGCCCACGGCCTGCGGCTGATGGTGGACATCGTCCCCAACCACTCCTCCTCCGCGCACCCGTGGTTCCAGAAGGCCCTGGCGGCTCCCAGAGGGTCCGAGGAACGCGACCGCTACATGTTCCGCGACGGCGCGTCCCCGACCGGCGACGGTGCCCGCCCGGAGCCCAACAACTGGCTATCGGTGTTCGGCGGCCCCGCCTGGACGCAGGTGCCCGACGGGCAGTGGTACCTCCACCTGTTCGCGCCGCAGCAGCCCGACTTCAACTGGAACAATCCCGAGGTCCGCGAGGAGTTCCTCGACGTCCTGCGCTTCTGGCTGGATCGCGGGATCGACGGATTCCGGATCGACGTGGCGATGGGCCTGATGAAGGCCCCCGGACTGCCCGACACCGACCCCGGATTCGGCGCCAGGTCCCCGATCTGGAGCCGGCCGGAGGTCCACGACATCTACCGCGACTGGCGGCGGGTGCTCGACTCCTATCCCGGCGTGCGGGCGGCCGTCGGCGAGGTCTGGACCGACTCGGCCGAGGACCTCGCCCTCTACGTACGGCCCGACGAACTCCACCAGAGCTTCAACTTCGCCTGGCTGGAGGCGCCGTGGTCCGCGACGGCGTTCCGCGAGGTCATCGACGCGACCTTGCGCGCCGTCCCCGCGCCCACCTGGGTGTTGTCCAACCATGACGTCGTCCGGCACACCACCCGATACGGCGAGGGGGCTCCCGATCCGTCCTTGGGCCTCGCCCGCGGCCGCGCCGCTCTGCTGGCGATGCTCGCCCTCCCGGGATCGGCGTATCTCTACCAGGGGGAGGAACTGGGATTACCTGAGGTGAAGAATCTTCCCCCCGAAGCCCGCCAGGACCCCATCTTCTTCCGCTCCAAGGGCGAGGTTCTCGGCCGGGACGGCTGCCGCGTACCCCTCCCCTGGTCGGGTAGGTCCGCGCCGTTCGGATTCGGGACGGGGGGATCCTGGCTGCCGCAGCCGGCGGACTGGGCCGACCTCACCGCCGAGCGGCAGTCCGCCGACCCGTCCTCGACGCTGGCGTTCTACCGGAGGGCCCTGGCCGCCCGGCGCGCCCTGCGGGGCACCCTGCCGGACACGACGACCTGGCTGGAGGCACCGGGCGACACCCTGTTCCTCGGCCGCGGCCGGCTCGTCAGCGCGATCAACTGCGGAACCGAGCCGGTACGGCTCCCGCCGTACGAGCAGGTCCTGATCTCCAGCGGCCCCCTGGACGGGCGGGATCTCCCGCCGGACACGGCGGCCTGGCTTCTCACCGCCGAATGAACCACTGATGTGGAGGTCGCGGCGCGAAGCCGACGCCGCTCGTCGGTGACGGAGGCTTCGACGGCCGCGGAAGGCAAACGGCCGGGACGATCGACGTCCCGGCCGTTGAATCCACGTGCGGCGTGCCGCCCTAGTCGCGGGTCAGCTTGCGGTAGGTGACCCGGTGCGGCCGTGCGGCGTCGGCGCCCAGTCGCTCGATCTTGTTCTTCTCGTAGTCCGCGAAGTTCCCCTCGAACCAGAACCAGTTCGAGCCCTCCTCCCACGCCAGGATGTGCGTGGCGATGCGGTCGAGGAACCACCGGTCGTGCGAGGTGATCACCGCGCAGCCCGGGAAGTCGAGCAGCGCGTTCTCCAGACTCGACAACGTCTCGGTGTCGAGGTCGTTGGTGGGCTCGTCGAGCAGGAGGACGTTGCCGCCCTGCTTGAGCGTCAGCGCGAGGTTGAGCCGGTTGCGCTCGCCGCCCGACAGGACACCCGAGGGCTTCTGCTGGTCGGGGCCCTTGAAGCCGAATGCGGCGACGTACGCCCGCGACGGCATCTCCACGTTGCCGACCTTGATGTGGTCGAGCCCGTCGGAGACGACCTCCCAGACGTTCTTCTTCGGGTCCATGCCCTCGCGGCTCTGGTCGGCGTAGGAGATCTTCACGGTCTCGCCGACCGTGATCCCTCCGGCGTCCGGTGTCTCCACACCCATGATCATGCGGAACAGCGTGGTCTTGCCGACGCCGTTCGGTCCGATGACGCCGACGATGCCGTTGCGGGGCAGGTCGAAGGAGAGGCTGTCCATGAGCACCCGGTCCTCGAAGCCCTTGGTGAGCTTCTCCGCCCGGATGACCGTCGTGCCCAGACGCGGGCCCGGCGGGATCTGGATCTCTTCGAAGTCGAGCTTGCGGTACTTGTCCGCCTCGGCCGCCATCTCCTCGTAGCGCTGGAGACGGGCCCGGCTCTTGGTCTGGCGGGCCCGGGCGTTGGAGCGGACCCACTCCAGCTCCTCTTCCAGGCGCTTCTTGCGCTTGGCGTCCTTTTGGCCCTCGATCCTCAGACGGGCGGCCTTGGCCTCGAGGTAGGTGGAGTAGTTGCCCTCATAGGGGAAGCACCGGCCGCGGTCGAGCTCCAGGATCCAGTTCGCGACGTTGTCCAGGAAGTACCGGTCGTGGGTGACGGCCAGGACGGTCCCGGGATACTTCTCCAGGTGCTGCTCGAGCCACTGGACGCTCTCGGCGTCGAGATGGTTGGTGGGCTCGTCGAGCAGCAGCAGGTCGGGCTGCTCAAGCAGTAACTTGCACAGGGCCACCCGGCGGCGCTCGCCACCGGAAAGCTGGGTCACGTCGGCGTCGGGCGGCGGGCAGCGCAGCGCGTCCATCGCCTGCTCGAGCTGGCTCTCCAGATCCCACGCGTTCCGGTGGTCCAGCGCGTCCTGCAGCTTGCCCATCTCGTCGAGGAGCTCGTCGCTGTAGTCGGTGGCCATCTGCTCGGCGATCTCATTGAACCTGTCGAGCATCGCCTTCGTCTCGGCGACGCCTTCCTCGACATTGCCCAGGACCGTCTTCGCCTCGTTGAGCGGCGGCTCCTGCTGCAACATGCCCACCGTGAAACCGGGCATCAGCCGGGCGTCACCGTTGGACGGCTGCTCCAGGCCCGCCATCATCTTCAGGAGCGTGGACTTGCCCGTGCCGTTCGGGCCCAGAACGCCGATCTTGGCTCCCGGCAGGAACGACAACGTGACGTCGTCAAGAACCACCTTGTCGCCGTGCGCCTTGCGCACGCGCTGCAACGTGTAGATGTACTCCGGCATGCCCCTAAGACTAGGGGATCGCGCCGGTGGTGCCGTCCGCTCTGCGCTGACGCGGGGGTGCCGGGGTCGCAGGAAGGCAGATCCGGTCGCGGCCCAGCGCCTTGGCCCGGTAGAGCGCGAGGTCGGCGGCAGCGAGCAGCTCGATCAGATCCTCGCCGTGGGTGTTCATGATGGCGACGCCGGCGGAGACGGTGACCGACACCATGACATGGTCGGCGGCCACGGCCATCCGGCCCACCCGGGTCCGGAGACGTTCGGCGATCCTGCGGGCCTCGGTGAGGTCGGCGCGCGGCAGCAGGACCACGAACTCCTCGCCGCCGAACCTGCCGACGACGTCGTACTCGCGCAGCTGGCTCCGCAGGGTGGCGGCGACCTCGATCAGCACCTGGTCGCCGACCAGGTGCCCGTGAGTGTCGTTCACCCGCTTGAAGTGGTCGATGTCGATGATGATCACGGCGAGCGTCTCGCCGGTCCGCTGCGCCCGGACGATCTCCGTGTCCGCTTCCAGCTGCCACGCCGCCGCGTTGAGCAATCCGGTCTTCGGGTCCGTACGGGCGGCCGCCTGGAGTTGCGCGTGCAACAGGCTGCGCTGGAGAAGCACGACGGGCGGGAGCACCAGGAGCAACAGCCACAGGTTGAGCCCGCAGACGACGGCGACCAGCACTCCGAGGCACAACTCCACAGCGTCGAGCATGAGCCGCTCCCGATCCCACAGGACCGAGCTCCAGCGGCCCTTGGGGTCGGCGGTGTGCGCGGCGACCGCGATCAGCGCCGTGTTGAGCACGGTGAACAGGATCGCGCAGGCGACGGCGACCGCGATCGGCCCGACGCCGCCGCTGCTCAGCAGGACCGGATCGCCTATCCAGCCGTGGAAGGCCGCCGACGCCGCGCACGCGGCGAGGCCGATGGCCGCTGCGCTGAACACCCGCCGGTACAGGACCGTCGCCCGTACCCGGGCCTGCAGCAGGAACTGCAGGGGAATCGGAGCGAGCAGGGCGTAAAGCGGGGGCAGCAGGAGGGCCGCCGGAAGCCACCAGGCCGACAGCAGGTCGCGGGAGACCCCGGCCGGCATGCCCAGCCGCCTCGTCGCCTCGATGCAGACCACGCCGCAGAACGTCAGCGCCGCGAACGTCAGGAGATCATGGACGTGCAGGTCGGTCCGCGCCGCGATGACGCAGATGGCGACCAGGTCGAGGGCGATGATCCCGCAGAGATAGGTCTTGAGCGGGCGCGGCAGGGCGAGCAGGGGCCACCGGCCCCGCGAGAGGATCGCTTCTCGCGGCTTGGCCGAGGTATGACTGGGCCCCGTCATCCCGCCCCCCCAACGCAACCAAAACGGCGTCTCACGATGTGTAACACAATAGTTGCGGAGTGTGCGGCGCGCGACGGGAACCGCTACCTTGGCACGGTGGCTATCTGCATCTGATGGCCTAGGGGTGGGTCTGCGGCGATTTGCCTGGAGACTCGTCTGGTGGAATCCGCTCCATCCGGAGCGGGCGGTTGGGAAAGGAGCAGCCATGGTGCGGGGTGTGACCTGGACCTGAGTTGGTGCTCTTGCAGCGACACGGAAAGTCGCCATCGGCCGATCCCCGGAAGCTCCCCCGCGGCGGGCACCGGCCGCGCACGGCCGATGCCCCTCCACAGTGTCGGAAGTCCGGACACCCGGCTACGCCGCCCGGGTGCCCGTGAGCCAGGAATCAGCTCGCCCGTCGTCCCCTTCCTGCTCAAGGCTCTCCTCGACCTCGCCGGTCTCAGAGCGTCCGGAGCCGGCCCCTCTGCCTCCTTCGACCCCGGCCCCTCCGCCCTCCAGAGCCCGCAGCCCCTCCGAGAAGCCCTCCCCCTGCGTCCCTGACGTGGTCTCCCCCAGTGCGGTCGCTCCGGCCACAGCGGCCCCCGCCGGGGCGGCCTCGGGCACGGTCGCCCCGGGCGCGGTCAGCTCCCACTCCCTGGTGGCGTCCTCCATGGCCTGCCGGTCGTCGCCGGCGACGCCGACGTAGGAGCGCGCGGGCTTCTCGAACGTGGCGATGCCCCATTTCAGGTCGTGACCGACCGAGACGGCCTCCACCTCGGCCCAGAACCGGCTCTCCCCCTCCCGCTCGAACTGCTTGATCCGCAGCCTGCCGTACACGACGACCGGCTGCCCCTTGGTGACCGACTGATGGACGTTGTCGGCCAGTCCCCGGTAGCAGCGAACCGTGTAATAGGTGGTGTCCCTGGTCTGCCAGGTGTTGGTCTGCTGGTCGAGGACCCGCCTGTTGACGGCCATCCGCATCGAGGTGACGCGGCTGCCGTCCTTGAACTGGTACTGCCGTGGATCGTCGGTGACGTTCCCGCTCAGCGTGACGTAGATGTCGCTCATGACGCGCCTTCCCCGGGCCCGGGCACTCGCCGGACTCCGATGACACAGTGGCCCGCCGGTCGTGATCTCCACGTTTCCGAACGTCGTTCTGGGGATTTCGAGCAGGCTGTGGACGGCCGTGAACCCGAAAGAGCAGGAGTGGCAAGACATCGTTGTCCCCCATAGCCCACGAAAGGCCGCGTTTCATGCAACGGTGCCAGCGATGACTGCTCAAACCGCAGCCCTACCACGGGACTCCGACCTGATCGCCGACTCGCGGACCGAGCCCGAGGCCTTCGCGGTCCTGTTCGACCGCTACGCCGGCATGCTCTACCGCTACGTGTCCCGGCGCGTGGGCCCGGAGATCGCCGAGGACCTCGTCGGGGAGACGTTCCTCGCGGCCTTCGCCGGCAGGTCGGGTTACGACCTGTCGTACGCCGACGCCCGCCCATGGCTGTTCGGCATCGTCACCAACCTCATCTCCCGGCATCGCCGGACGGAGGCCGCGCACTACCGGGCCCTGCAGCGCAGCCCGATCGAGGACGTCGCCCACAGCGACGACGACCGGATCGCCGCCGGGGTGACCGCACGGGCGGCCCGCCCGCTGCTCGCCCGCGCCCTCGCCGGTCTCGCCCCCAAGGATCGCAACGTCCTTTTACTGGTCGCCTGGAGCGACCTGTCGTACGAGGAGGTCGCCCAGGCGCTGGGCGTGCCGATCGGCACTGTGCGGTCCCGGCTCAACCGGGCCAGGCGGAAGGTCCGCTCGGTGCTCGGTGACAGCAACCCGATGCGCGAGGAGAACTGACATGGACGATCTGACAATGCTCCGCGACCTCGGGCGCACCCTGGAGCACGAACCCCCGCCGTCGCTCGTACGCCAACGGCAGCGACTGCTCGAAGGCGCCCGCCCGCGGCGCGGCGTCCCCCGCCTGATGCGCGGCTGGGGGTTGATCGGGCTCGCCGCCGTGGTCACTGCCGCCGCCATCGTCGTGCCGACGATGATCGTCCACCCCCGATCGGCGAAGACGCCCGTGACCGACCCCGCCGCCCGGCCGGTCGAGGAGCTCAACCTGCTGGTCCTGGGCGTGGACAGGCGCATACCTGTGTCAGTCGTGGGGGGCCCCGACAAACTAGGCGCCAGAAGCGACACGATGATGCTCGTGCACATGCCCGCCGACCGGAAGAAGATCACGGTTGTCTCCATTCCGCGGGACACCATCATCCAGATCCCCGCCTGCAAGGACGCCAGTGGAACGAGCGTCCCCACCCATCGCGGCATGGTGAACTCGGCGTTCACCGATGGCGGCGCCTCCTGTGCGGAGAAGACCGTCGAGTCCATCACGGGCATCCGGATCGATCATGTGGTGGAGGTGCAGTTCGACGGGTTGAAGAACATCGTGAACGCCCTCGGCGGAGTCGAGATCACGCTGCCGAAGGCCGTGAAGGACAAGGACGCAGGTCTCGACATGCCCGCCGGCAGGCATCTCGTGAAGGGCGATGAAGCGCTGGCCTATGTGCGCACCCGCCACTCACTGGGTAACGGATCAGATGTGAGCCGGATCGAGCGGCAGCAGCAGTTCCTGGCCTCGATGTTCAAGAAGGCCAGGTCGGTGCTGACCGATCCGGTCCGCCTCCTCGCCTTCCTTCGCGAGTCCAGCAAGACGATCAAGACGACCCCCGCGCTCGACGTGCAGGGGATGGTGGGCGTAGCCCAGAGCCTGGCCGGGGTCACATCACGGGACTTCCGTTTCCTCACCGTTCCATGGCGTCCCTACCGGCTTGACCCCAACCGGATCGAGTTGAGGCAACCGGCGGCGGACAAGCTCTTCACCAGCCTGGGCGGCATCCCGCCGAAGAAGACCGGCAAATAGGCCCGGACGGGCACTGAGGCAGAGGGCCCGCATCCCGACAGGGGCGGATGCGGGCCTTCCGGCGTCGCGCCCGACCGACTCCATGCATGATCAAGAAAGACGTTTGCGCAGGTCGCGGGACATATCGCCGAACCTGTGCATGATCACGAACTGCGTTCGCGCTGGTCAGCGCCCGCGTCGCCGAACCCGTGCATGATCACGGCGGGGGCGTGTGCATGATCACGGCGGGGAGGGGCGGGTCAGCGTTTGGCTTGGGTGATCGCGGCGAAGTACTCGTTGTAGCGCTGGAGTTCACGCTCGACCGGTTGGATGACCGTCTCCTCCGCGACCGTGGTGACCCGGCGGCGCATGTCGCGCTCGAGGCGATCCCGCTCGTTGCTCGCGCCCAGAATCACGAAGTTCCGGCTCGCCACGGCCGACAGGATGCCCAGGCCGAGGACGCTGACCAGCATCAGCCCCACCCAGGGCAGGGCTCCGACGTCGCCCAGCACGCTCACCGGCGGCCTGCCGGCGTTGAAGACGCCGTACGCCAGGATCGAGCCGACCCACGCGAGCCCCACCACGAAGAGGAAGACCAGGAGGTACTGCCAGATCTTCAGCAGCCACCACCAGCCGGGCACCCGGTCGAGTGGCGGCGCCACCTCGGACAGCTCGGCGGACAGCGCCTTGGGCAGTTGGACGGACCGACCGCGTGCCGCCTGGCGAACTCCGTTCTGCCACACGTCCGGCATCCCGGCCGTGAGGCCGTCCGCGAGGGCCTGGACGGCGTTGTCCACCTCGGCCGGCTGGGCGCTGACGGCGCTGCCCACGAGGCTGCGGATGTCGTCCTTCACGGCTCCGAGCTTGAGACTGCTCAGCGGGTCGCGCCGGAGCTTGCCTGCCCACCGCGCGTACGGCCAGCCGACCCAGTCGACCGAGCGCACGCCGTAGACGTTCTCCATGGCCTCGCCGAGGGCCGCGACACCGACGGCGTCGCACAAGGCGTCGGTCAGACCGGCCTTGCGGGCGCCGTCCACCGTGGGGTCGACGTGGAGCAGGTCGGGCACGTTCTTGGCCAGGCGCGCCATGAGCCGGTCGAGGTCGGCCTCGAGCCGCTGGTAGGCCGCCCGCCGGGTGGACACCGACTCGGCGAGCACGGCCTTGAGCCCGTCGATGCCCTTGCCCGTCAGCGCGGACGTGGCGACGACCTGGGGATCGGTCACCCCTTCCCGCCTGAGCAGGTCCTCCAGATCGGCGACGCACTCGGCCTGCTCCTCGTGGCTCAACCGGTCGGCCTGATTGAGCACGAAGACCGTCACGGCGTCGTTCCCCGCGAGGTCGGTCACATACCGGCGGTGCACGGACGCGTCGGCGTACTTCTGCGGGTCGAGCACCCACACGACGAGGTCGGCGACCTGGATCAGCCGGTTGGCCTCCGGGTCGGTGAGCGCCCGGATGGAGTCGTGGTCGGGCAGGTCGAGCAGGATGAGCCCGTGGAGCTGGCTCTCGCCCTTGTCGAGCGCGCTCGCCCGGGCGAACCGGTGCCGCCACTGGATCTGCAGCCAGTCGAGCAGGGGCCCCGCGCCCTCCAGGCCCCACACGCAGGCGTGGGTGCGGGCGGTGGTCGGCCTGCGCACCCCGATGGGCGAAAGCTCCAACCCGGAGATCGAGTTGAACAGGGACGACTTGCCGCTGCCCGTTCCCCCGGCGAGCGCCACCACGGTGTGGTCGGGCGACAGCTTGAGCCGGTCGCCGGCCCGCAGGAGCAACTGGGCGGCCTCGGTGATGAGCGCGGGATCGATCCTGCCCTGGCCGAGCTCGACGATCTTGGAGAGTGCGGCGAGCCGAGTGCCCAGTCCGTGCCGCGTCTCGGCGGTGCTGACAGTGCTCATCGATCTCCCACCGTGGTGCCGGGAAGCGTCGCCGGAGTCATCGTGCGACCTCGAGGTTGTACGTGGCCTGGTAGAGCCGGGTGGCGGCGGCCTCGTCCGGGATTCCCGCGCTGTCGAGTTCGTCGACGTACCGCAGGGTCTCCTCGTCGAAGAGCAGGCTGATCCGCGCCCGCAGGTCGCTCCGCGCCTTGGCGCTGATGTTGCGCAGGGACTCCGCGCCGAGCAGCCCGCGCAGCAGCCGCTGGGGCAGGGCGCTGTTGCCCTGGCCCACCGAGACGTCGGTGGTGCCGTAACCGAGCAGTCCGACGGTGAAGATCAGGGACAGGGACTCGACGTCGAAGGAGACCAGCCGCGCCACGGACCGCTTGGTGACGCCCTCGGTCCTGATCAGCTCGGTCACGTGGTCCTGCCACGCGGTGATGGTCCGCACGGTCCGCCGTACGACCTCTTCCGAGGGACGGCCGAGCCCGGGGGTGGCGGCGAGCCGGTCACCGGCTCCCGCGCGCTGACGCCACCGGACGACGACCTCCTCGGCCGCCCGCTGGATCGCCGAGGTGATCACCGACTCGAGCCCGGTGCGCAGGGCCGACTTCAGGGCACGGAGCCGCTCGGGCCCCTTGTGCTGCGCCTTGCCGCCACGCCGCAACTGGAGGGTGCGCATGAGATCGCCGGAGCCGGCGAAGTCCTGCCAGCGGGCGAGCACCTCGCCCCTGAGCAGCGAGCCGTTCCTGGTCGCCTCGTCGATCTCCGCCAGGGCCGCCATGTAGGCCGAGTCGACGTCGGAGCGCAGGTCGGCGCGCAACACCACCTGCGTCTCCAGATGCCTGGCCAGGGCGGGCAGCCGGGTTCTGAAGCTGTCGAAGACGCCGTTCAGCGTCGCCTGCACTGCCTCGGCTCGAAGTTCCTCGTCGACGGACATCTCCGCGAGCCACAGACGGAGGTCGGTGACCTCCTCGTCGGCCAGCCTGCCCTCGCGGACGGCCGTCTCGTTGATGACGAAGCGCTCCACGTCGGCCAGGCCGTACTCGTCGAGCATGCGGCCGAAGTGCTTGACGATGACGTCGCGGGATCTCATCGGGACCCGGGACAGGACGATGACCAGACGCGCCCCGCGTTCCTTCGCGCGGCGCAGCAGCCCCCACGACGGCGCGTCCGCGTACCGGGCGGCGGTGGTGACGAACACCCACAGGTCCGCCGCGTCCAGCATGCGATGCGCGATGTCCTGGTGTTCCTCGACGACGGAGTCGATGTCCGGCGTGTCGAGCAGCGCCACGCCCTGCGGCAGCCGCGGCGTCGCGACCAGCACGACGGAGTCGGGCCCCGTGCCGGCGTCGGCCTTGTCGACCCTGGTCAGACCGCCGAGCAGGTCGCCCTTGGCGAACCACTCGTAGTCGTCGGGGTGACAGGCGAGCACCGGGGTCCCGGTGGTGGGGCGGCGCACGCCCGTCGCCGTCACGTTCTGTGCGGCGAGCGTGTTGACCAGGGTCGACTTGCCCGCTCCGGTGGAGCCGGCCACGACGATCAGTGCGGGGGCCGTGCTCATGTGGACGCGCGGGATGACGTAGTCGTCGATCTGGGCCAGCACGGCGTCCTGGGCCTTGCGCGCATCCTCGGCGCCGGGCACGTCGAGGCCGAAGTGCAGGCCCTTGACGGCCACGCGGAGCTGGGCGAGCGCGGCGGTCAGCGCCGCCGACACCGGTTCAGGCAACGGCATCTCGCGCACGGGCAGGCCGATCGGAGACGGGGACCGGTCCGCGGCGCCCGTGTCGGCGGGCTCACCGTCCGGATCCTCACCGTCCGGATCCTCACCGGACTCCGCCCGCGGCTTCTCCACGTCTTCCTGCGACTCCCCGGGCTCCTCCAGCGGTTTCCCGGAAGCATCCTCGTCCGCGGGCCCGGCGGGAGGGTCCGTGCCTCCCGGCGCCTCGGCCCGGGCGTCGGGCCCGTCCGGCGGAGCCTCGCCCTCGTCCGGTGACCCCGCGCCCGCGCCGGCGTCGGAGGAGGCGTCGTCCTCGGCGCCGGGGGCCCCGTCCGGGCCCTCCGCGGCAGTGGACTCGGAGCCGGGCTGCTCGGGGCCGGGCTGCCCTAGGCCGGACTCCTCGGGGCCGGACTCACCCGAACCGGCGTCCGGCGCGGAATCCTCGGCCTCCGCGCGCCCGGACCCGGCGTCGTCCCCGTCGGAAACCCTGCCGGAGACCCTGCCGGAAACCCCGTCGGAATCCTTGCCGGAATCCACGTCGGGGTCCTCGTCACGGATCGAGCGGAACGTGAAGGTCTGCTCCCCGGGCGTCTCTGGCCGGCCCTCGACGCCCGGCTCCTGTGTCTCGCCGGACTGCTCGACGGCCTCGGGGTCGGGCGTGTTCTTGGCAGCCGATTTCACGGGACCCGCTCCGCTCGCACCATCTCGATCTCCTGGCCGACTCTGACGACCTCGCCGACGATCGCGATCGCAGGCGGACGTATCCCCGCCGCGGTCACTCGTTCCGCCACAGTGGAGAGCGTGGCGGAGACAGCTCGCTGGGTGGGAAGAGTACCGTCCTGTACCACCATTACGGGAGTTTCCGGCGAACGTCCGTCTCGAATCAGCGTTCGGGCGAGTTCTCCGATGCGCTCAACTCCCATCAGCAGCACCAGAGTCCCCTGTGATCTCGCCAGCCCGGGCCAGTCGACGGTGGAGCGGGGATCGTCGGGGGCCACGTGGACGGAGATCACGTGGAACTCCTGGCTGACCCCTCGGTGCGTGACGGGGACGCCGGCGGAGGCGGGGACGGCGACGGCGCTCGTGATGCCGGGGACCACCATCACCGGGATGCCGGCCCTCGCGCACGCGATCATCTCCTCGCCGCCGCGGCCGAAGACGAAGGAGTCTCCGCCCTTCAGCCGGACCACGAACTTGCCCTTGCGGGCGTGCTCGATGAGCAGTTCGTTGATCTTCTCCTGGGCGAGCGCGCGGCCATAGGGGATCTTCGCGGCGTCGATGAGCTCGACGTCAGGGGGCAGTTCGTCGAGCAGGGCACGTGGCGCCAGGCGGTCGGCGACGACGACGTCGGCCTGCGCGAGCAGCTGCCGTCCCCTGACGGTGATCAGTCCGGGATCCCCGGGGCCGCCGCCGACGAGCGCGACGCCGACGGGCTTGGTGCGGTGCCGCCGGGCGTCGACGGTGCCGTCCCGCAGGGCGCCGACGACGGCGTCGCGGATGCCCGCGGCCCGCCGCGGGTCGCCTCCGGCGGTGATGGCGACGCTCACCTCGTCGACCCGGCCGCTGGCCGGCGTCCAGGCGGCGGAGGCGTCCTTGTCGTCGGCCCGCACGCACCAGATGCGCTTGGCGTCGGCCTCGGCGGCGATCGCCGTGTTGACCTCACGATGGTCGGTGCATGCGTGCACCAGCCAGGCTCCGTCGCAGTCGCCCACCTGGTACGGCCGTCGCTCCCACGTCACGCGGCCGTCGGCGATGAGGTCGTCGAGCGCCGGCGTGACGCTCGGCGAGACCAGGGTGACCGACGCTCCGGCGTCGAGCAGCGTGGGAACGCGCCGCTGGGCGACGTGTCCGCCGCCTACGACGAGAACCCGCCGCCCGTCGAGGCGGAGGCCGAGCAGGTAGGGCGCCATGACCCCAGTCTCCCTAATGCGTCAAGCGTGGTCTGTTAAGAGGCAAACCTACCCGTTGACCTGTGACGGCACTCACCAGATGAGACTTATCGGCAGTCCACCGGGTCTTGGGTCGATTCCGGGAGTCAACGCTCCTTGTCCGCCACCCCGGCGGAGTCGAACGTCGCCACGTCGTGCATGACCCGCACCGCGGCGCTGACCAGCGGATGCGCGAGCAGCCCGCCCGTGCCCTCCCCGAGGCGGAGCTCGAGGTCGACCAGGGGCCGGAGCCCGAGGTGGGCGAGCGCCACCGCGTGGCCCGGCTCGGCCGAGCGGTGCCCGGCGACGCAGTAGCCCGCCGCGTCGGGGGCGAGCGCAGCCGCGACGAGGGCGGCGGCTCCCGCGATCACGCCGTCGAGGATGACGGGCACCCGGGCCGCCGCGGCGCCGAGGATGAACCCGGCGATGGCCGCGTGCTCGAACCCTCCGACGGTCGCGAGCGCCTGGAGGACCTCGTCCTGTCCCTGGGGGACGGCTCCCGCCTCCCCGTAGCCGTTGACCGCCAGCGCGCGGCGGACCACGTCGATCTTGTGCTGGTACATGGCGTCGTCGACGCCGGTGCCGCGCCCCGTGGCGGACGCCGGTTCCCGGCCGGTGAACAGGCTGATCAGCGCGGCCGAGGCCGTGGTGTTGGCGATCCCCATGTCACCGGTGATCAGGCAGCGGTTGCCTGCCGCGACGAGGTCCCCGGCGGTCCTGATGCCGGCGGACAGGGCCTCGATCGCCTGGTCGCGCGTCATCGCGGGGCCCTGGGACAGGTCCGCCGTGCCGTACGCGACCTTGCGGGACAGGACGTCGGGCAGCGGGGTGAGATCCGCGGCCACGCCGACGTCGACCACCGTCACCGAGGCGCCGGCCTGCGCGGCGAACGCGTTGGCGACGGCTCCTCCCGCGGCGAAGTTGGCCACCATCTGTGCGGTGACCTCCTGCGGCCAGGGGCTGACCCCCTGGGCGTGGACACCGTGGTCGGCGGCGAAGATGGCCAGTGCGACGGGCACGGGCATCGGCGGGGGGCAGGCCGCGGCGACACCGGCGAGCCGCACCGCGACGTCCTCGAGGACGCCGAGGGAGCCGCGCGGCTTCGTGAGACGGTCCTGACGGGTCCGTGCCTCGGCCATCGCGACCGGGTCCACCGGCCAGATGGCCGAGACGGTCGCGTCGAGCAGGGTCATGCTCACTCCTTCAGACGGCGCTGGGGATCCCCGTCCCGGCGTCGAGCCCAGGCTCGATCTCCGCGTCGAACTCCGCCTCGAGTTCGGCGCCGATCTCCGCGTCGAGCTCGTCGTCGGCGACTGGCTCGCGCTCGGCGCCTGCTTCGGCGTCGGGGGACGCGGCGAGCTTGGCGCGCGCAGGCGATTCGATCGTGAGCATGTCATGGTAGCGGCGCGCCGCGCGCCAATCATCCGCGCCCGCGAGGGCCTCCTCGTAACGGTCGACGACGACGTCCGCGAGCCCTTCGCAGTCGCCGATGACCTCTGCGCAGCGGATGTCGAGCCCCTCGTGGTTGGCGCCGTAGGCCAGGGCCTGCGCCCAGATGCGCTCGAGCACCGCCCCGGCGAACAGGATGTACGGCAGGACGATCACCCGCTTGGCGCCGAGTCTGCGGCAGCGCTCCAGACCGCCGGGGACCCCGGGACGGGTGTGCGAGACGTAGGCCGTCTCGACCGTGAGCAGGTCGGACGCGTGGGTCTCCCAGAAGAGCCTGGAGACCCGGTGGACCTCGGCGTTCACCTCGGGGTCCGCGGATCCGTGGCCGACCAGCACGACGGCCGTCTCGGCGGGCCCGATGAACTCCGGCGGCTCGTCGGTCACCAGGCGTGGCATCTCCGCGCGGGCGTCCGCGAGCCGCTCCGCGAGGATGTCGAGCACGCGGGGGTCCGCGCCGAGCGGCCTGCCGAGGTCGTACTCGAACGTCGGGTGCCGCTCCTGCTCGAGCGCCAGCGTTCCCGGGATGTCGCCGAGGGCGTGCCGGTCGCCGGTGAGGCTCAGGGGCACCGCGATCACGTGGTGGTGCCCGCGTGCCACGAGGGAGGAGACGGAGTCGCTCAGCGGAGGGCGGGCGTTGGTGATGAAGCCGCCGCTCACCTCCGCGGGCAGTGCGTCGAGGCGGCAGCGGAGGCGGTGTACGAATCTGCCGAATTCGGCCACGCCGGTCTCATCGTGGGTTCCGTGTCCGATGAGCAACAGCGGCGGTTTCATGTACTGATCTCCCATGCCTTGACCTGCGGAGACGTGATCCGGCTCGTGAGGATAACCCTCCGGGCCCAATCATGGGCGCCTCTTGACCGATAGGCCCAGGTGGCGAGGAAATTTTTTACCTTTTCTCACTTAATTTCCCCTTGAAGCACGCTGAACAGCAGGGCGTCGGCCCGTCCACCGGGCACGGGAAGCGCCTGGCGCAGGATGCCCTCCTCGATGAAACCGGCCCGCCTCGCGACCGCCTGGCTGGCGCGGTTGCCGGTCGCGACCAGCAGGTGGACGCGGTGGAACCCCGCGTCCAGCAGGTACGAGGTGACGGTCCTGGTCGCCTCGGCCGCGAATCCCTGCCGCCGGGACCAGGGCGAGATCCAGTAGCCGATCTCGACGTCTCCCCGCTCGTGATCCTCGCGCTGCACGCCGATGGCGCCCGCGAGGCGCCCGCCCTCCCGCGGCTCGATGGCGAAGTTGCCGCCGACGGCCGTGCCTCCGGCGTGGGCGACGCGGGTGCACCAGTCGAGCGCGCGCTCGAGGGTGAAGTCCTCGGCCCACGGCATCCAGCGGCCGATCTCGGCGTCGTCCCGCACCGCGGCGAGCAGGTCGAAGGCGTCGCGTTTGACGAAGGGCCGCAGGGTCAGCCGGTCGCTCTCCAGCCGGCGCTCCACGCGGGTGTCGCCGCGGAGCATGCCGAAGACGACCAGGTCGTGCGGGCCGTCGTCCTCGTACCCCGCACCACGCAGCAGCCCCTCACGGGTGAAGCCGGCCTTCTCCGCGACCCGGATGGACGCCGCGTTGTCGGCGTTGGCCCGCAACTCGATCCTGCGCAGGGCCCCCGTCCGGAGCAGGCGGCCGGTGACACCCCTGACGGCCTCGGTGGCGTAGCCGCGGCCCCGGTGCGCCGGGTGAACGCCGTACCCCACCTCCGACGTGGCGGCGCCCCACTGCGTCTTGAACAGGCTGATCGCGCCGACGACGGCGCCGGAGGCCTCCATGGCGAGATGGATCCCCTGCCCTGAGCGCCACAGCTCGTGGACGCCCTGCGACAGCCACTGCGGTATCCCCGCCGGATGCCCGGGAGCGCCCGGCGGCAGCGCGGTGGAGTGCGCCCCCTCGCTGATGACCGTCCGCACCATGACGGCGTCCCGGGGTCCGAACGGCCGCAGCACCAGCCGCTCGGTGTTGATCGTCAGCTGCTCGTCGAACACAGCGCCACTCCAGGGAGATGCCGATTTGCCATCTGCTTCCTCGCCCACCTGGGCCTTCGCACGTTACGGACGGGCCCTCGCCGATGTTTGGGGCGGCCGGGCCGGGTACGAGGCATCTCATGACCCTATTCGGAGGTGAGGTCATGAGTATCCAACGTGGCGGCGCCGAACACGCTCCCCGTCTCGGCCGCGACCGGGAGCACGGGCCCGGCGGCGGCATCGGCATCACGCCCGCCGACGTGGAACGCCGCGGCAACCTGGCGAAATGGCTCAGCGACGCCCGCTTCCCCGCGGACGGACATGACCTCCTCACCCATGCCGGCGCCAAGAACGCCCCCGACGCCGTGCTGCAGGCCCTGCGCGACCTGCCCGACCTCAGGTACCAGAACGTCGGGCAGGTCGCCGAGGCCCTCGGCCTGGGGGTGGAACGGCACCATCAGTGAGAGTGGCGCCACCGGTGAGAGCTCAGCCGGAGGTCACGACCACCACTTCGAGCGTCCGCGGTCCATGGACGCCCTCGACCCGGTTGAGCTCGATGTCGCTGGTCGCGGACGGACCGCTGATCCAGGTCAGCGGACGTGCCGGGTCGAGCCGGGCGACGGCGCCGGGGACGCCCGACTCGATCTGGTCCTGCCGCACGACGCACAGGTGGTAGTCCGGCAGGAGCGTGAGCGCCCGCCGGCCCTGCCCCTCCCCGGCGTCCAGCACGATCGTCCCCGTCTCCGCGACGGCGACGGCGCACGTCGTCAGGATCCCGTCGGCCGTGTCGAGGTCGGCCGCGCTCAGCCGCGGCTCGTCGCCGATCCGCTCGAACCCTCCGGACGGCAGCCAGGTCTCCGGGAACCCCTCGGGCACGACGAGCCGCCGGACGCCGCGCGCGGCGAGCGAGTCGGCGACCAGCGCCGCGACGCCCGCCTCCTCGACGACGTGGACGACGGCCTTGTAGTCGCGCACGCGGTCCGCCAGCAGGTCGACCAGTCCGTCCGTGGCGGGCTCCGGACCCCGGTAGGACCGGGGGATCTCGACGTCGGGTACGCCCTCGACCGCGGCGCGGACCCGAGCGAGGATCACGTCGCGAGCGCTCATCGTGCGCCTCCGTCCGTACGGTTCCACCAGTCGCGGAACGACTCCTTCGGAATGGCGGGCAGGTCGCGGGTGTCCGTCCATCCGCCGAGCGGGCCGGGCAGCCGCTTCGGTACGAGGCGGCGCATCCTGCCGCCCATCCGCTGGGCCCGGGCCAGCCGTCCCTGCCGTTTGAAGACCCAGCCGGCGGCGGCCATGCCCGCGCGCTCGGCCACCGGGTGACGGCTGCGGCCGCGCAGTTCGATGAGGACCGACGGGATGTCGATGGCGACCGGGCACACCTCGTAGCACGCGCCGCAGAGCGAGCTGGCGTATGGCAGCGACCGGTCGAGCTCGGATCCCATCCCGCGCAGCTGCGGGGTGAGGATCGCCCCGATCGGCCCCGGATAGACCGACCCGTACGCGTGGCCGCCGGAGCGTTCGTACACGGGGCAGACGTTGAGGCAGGCCGAGCAGCGGATGCAGCGCAGCGCCTGGCGGCCGAGGTCGTCGGCGAGCACGCCGGTGCGGCCGTTGTCGAGCAGGACGAGGTGGAACTCCTGGCCCTCGGTGGCCCCGGTCCACATGGAGGTGTACGGGTTCATCCGCTCGCCGGTCGAGCTCCGGGGCAGCAACTGGAGGAACACCTCGAGGTCGCGCCAGGTCGGCACCAGCTTCTCGATCCCCACCACGCTGATCAGCGTCTCGGGGAGGGTCAGGCACATCCGGCCGTTGCCCTCCGACTCGAGCACGACCAGCGTCCCGGTCTCCGCGACCATGAAGTTGGCCCCGGAGATGGCGACCTTGGTGGCCAGGAAGCGCTCCCGCAGATGCAGGCGGGCGGCCTCGGCCAGGGCCGCGGGTTCGTCGGTGAGCCGCTCCGGCGCCGGTCGGCCCCACTCGGACATGTGCCGGACGAAGATCTCGCGGATCTCCGACCTGTTCCGGTGGATGGCGGGGACCAGGATGTGGGACGGCCAGTCGTCCCCGAGCTGGACGATCAGCTCGGCCAGGTCCGTCTCGTAGGCGGTGATCCCCTCGGCGTGCAGGGCCTCATTGAGCCCGATCTCCTGGGTGGCCATCGACTTGACCTTGACCACCTGCGTCTCGCCGGTGGCCTTGACGAGGTCGGTGACGATCCGGTTGGCCTCGGCGGCGTCGCGGGCCCAGTGCACGTGGCCGCCGGCCTTCGTGACGGCCTCCTCGAGCCGCACCAGGTAGGTGTCCAGGTTGCGGAGCGTGTGGTCCTTGATCGCCTTGCCGGCCTGACGCAGGTCGGGCCAGTCGGGCAGCTCCCCCACGACGCTCGCCCGCCTGCCGCGGATCGTCCCGGTCGCCTTGCGCAGGTTGAACCTGAGCTGGGAGTTCCTCACGGCCTTCGCGGCGTTCTCCGGGAAGGTCTCCTTGCCGGAGTAGCCCATCATCGAGACGGTTCCCGGCATGCCGAGGAAGGTGCGGCTCATCGCGATTCCTCCCGTTCGCGGGCGTCGCCGGGTTCCGTGGACGCCAGGATCTCGGCGAGGTGCATGACCCGCACGCCCGCCTTCTGGCGGGTGAGCGTGCCGCCGATGTGCATCAGGCAGGAGTTGTCGGCCGCGCAGAGCACCTCGGCGCCCGTGTCCAGCACGTTCCTGACCTTGTCCCCGCACATGGCCGCCGAGATATCCGGATTTTTCACGGCGAAGGTGCCGCCGAAGCCGCAACACTCCTCGGCACCCGCCAGCGGGACGAGTTCCAGACCCCTGACCTGCTCGAGCAGCCTCCTCGGCCGGTCGCCCAGGCGGAGCCCCCTGAGCGAGTGGCAGGTCGGATGGTAGGTGACCCGATGGGGGAAGTAGGCGCCCACGTCGGTGACGCCGAGCACGTCGACCAGGAACTCCGACAGGTCGTACACATGCGGGACCGTGTCGGCCACCGCCTCGGCCACCGCCCCGGGGAAGGCGCCGCCGTCCGCCAGCCTGGGGTACTGCTCCCGCACCATCGCGCCGCACGACCCCGAGGGGACGACGACGGCGTCGTAGCCGCGGAACACCGTCACGAAACGGTCCGCCAGCCGTACGCCCTCGGCCCGGTAGCCGGTGTTGAGGTGCATCTGCCCGCAGCAGGTCTGCGCCTCCGGGAAGTCGACGTCGACGCCGAGCCTCCGGAGCAGGGTCACGACCGCCTTCCCGGTGTCAGGGAACAGCGTGTCGTTGACACAGGTGATGAACAGGGCGACCCGCACATGCCCTCCCGCGATGTATGGTCAGACCAAATATGGTCAGACCATACATCCATCATCCCTCGCGTACCACGCGTGACCGGAGGAGGCCCCGTGACCGAGCTCGCCGGGCAGGCGCGCAACCCCGCCCGCGTGCGCGCCTTCGAGGGAGTCCTCGCGCGGATCGAGGAGCGGATCGCGGCCGACGGCCTCACCGTGGGCGACCGGTTGCCCGGTGAACGCCAGCTCGCCGAGCAGCTCCAGGTGAGCCGGTCGTCGGTCCGCGAGGCCCTGCGCGTGCTGGAGAGCCTGGGCGTGGTGTCGTCGCAGGTCGGGCGGGGCCCGGACGCGGGAGCCGTCCTGACCTCGCGTCCCGGCAGCGCGCTCACCGGTCTGCTGCGCCTGCACCTCGGGCTGGCCACGCTGTCGCTGCGCGAAGTGGTCGACACGCGGCTGATGATCGAGCAGTGGTCCGCGGGGCACGCGGCCCGTTCCCGGGCGGGCCTGGAGACCATGGAGCGGGCCATCGCGGCCATGGACGCGGCGCGCGGCCCGGAGGAGTTCGTCGAGCACGACATCGCCTTCCACGCCGCCATCGCCGAGGCCTCGGGCAACCGGCTCACCTCGGCGATCATGCAGGCGCTGCGCGGGGCCGTCCAGCGCTTCGCCATCGACGCCGTCGTACGGCTGGGCGACACCGGGGGCCTGCAGGCCGACCATCGCCGGATCCGCGACGCGATCAGGGACGGCGACGCCGCGACCGCGGTGGAGGCGATAGCCGTACATCTGGAGCGCGCATATCCGTCCACGGCTGGCCCAGCGAGCTAGAACGTGTTCTACTTAGGGCGTGGCTGACGATCTCAGACTGGGACTGAATCTCGGGTACTGGCAGCGGAACGCCGACGACGCGACCGAACTGGTCCAGACGGCCGAACGGCTCGGTTACGAGTCGGTGTGGACGGCCGAGGCCTACGGGAGCGACGCCTTCACGCCCCTCGCCTGGTACGGCGCGCGCACCAGCAGGATCAAGCTCGGGACGAGCGTCGCCCAGTTGTCCGCGCGGCCTCCCGTCACCACCGCGATGACGGCGATGACGCTCGACCACCTCACCGGCGGGCGCCTGCTCCTCGGTGTGGGCGCGTCGGGGCCCCAGGTGGTCGAGGGCTGGTACGGCCAGCCGTTCTCCCGGCCTCTCGCGCGGACCCGCGAGTACGTCGAGATCATGCGCAGGGTCTGGCGCCGGGAGGAGCCCGTCACGGGCCCGGGACCGCACTATCCCCTGCCGCTCCCCGGCGGCCTGGGCAAGCCGCTCAAGCTGATCACCCATCCCCTCCGGGACGACATCCCCCTCTACCTCGGCGCGGAGGGCCCGAAGAACGTCGCGCTCGCCGCCGAGGTCGCCCAGGGCTGGCTGCCGCTGTTCGTCTTCCCCGAGAAGATCGAGGCCATGTACGGCGAGGCGCTCGCCGGCGCGGCTCCCGGCTTCGACGTCGCGGCCATGGTGAACGTCATCGTGACCGACGACGTCCGCGCCGCCATCGACGGGGTGAAGATGATGCTCACCCTGTACATCGGCGGCATGGGCGCCAAGACGCGCAACTTCCACGCCGACATCGTGGGCAGGATGGGGTACGCCGAGGCCGCCGAGCGGATCCAGGCGCTCTATCTGGCCGGGCGCAGGGACGAGGCGTTCGCCGCCATCCCGGACGAACTCGCCGACGGCATCTCGCTGGTCGGGCCCATCGGCCGCATCCACGAACGGCTCGAACTGTGGCGCAAGAGCCCGGTGACGAACCTGCTGGTCATGGGCCCGCGCGACGAAGCCACGCTGAAGGACATCCGGGACCTCGTCCTGGGATGAGGCGCGCGGCCCGCCCGGAGGCGGATGATGGCGGGGTGCGGATCCACATCGAGGCGACGAACCTGCCCGGCCGTTCGTGCCCTCCCGGAGCAGGCTTTCCCGGCTACGACGGCATCCACGTCGGCGTCCAGGGGCGGGTCCGCCGTGACGAGTTGCTCGGCCTCCACCCCGGTGACGCGGCCTCGGCCGCGTGGACACTGGAGTGCACGGCCGTCGCCACGGCGGACGGCACGGACTTCAGGGGTGCCCAGATCCAGGGCCGCCCGGGAGGACGGTTCATCTACCTGGCCTGGGGCTCGGTCGACGGCGCGGGCGTCTTCACGATGTTCCGGCGGGCGAAGCTCATGCTCGACGCCGTCGATCCCGCCACCGCCGAGGCCGCGGTCCGGACGGGACGGCTCGTCGCGCGTCTCGGGCTCACCGACGGCAAGGGGGAGCCGCTCTGCGCCGCCGTGCGGCCGCCCCTCATCGAATGGTCGGCGGGCGCCTGAGGTGGTCAGCGCCCCGTCGAGCCGTCAGCTCGTACCCGACTGATACGCGGTCGGCAGCTTCGCCTTGCTCAGGGCCGCCGCGAGCCGCGGGGTCAGCGAATCGATGTACGTCGCCGTGATGTGCGAGCCCTGGCGGTAGACGAGCACGTTGCCGATCACGGGCGCGCACCGGTCGGCGGGACAGATGGCGTCGAACAGGTCGACGAACGCCACGCCAGGCCTGCCCTTCGCCGCCAGGCTCTGCGTGGGCGCCGCGCTCGCGGCGTAGCGCTTGCGGTCGAAGGCGCAGGCCGACAACTTGTCGGGGTTCTTCGCGACGCACTCGTAGACGTTCATGCCGGGGGGCGGGTTGTCCGCCACCACCACGACCCTCGTGTGCAGCGACGTCAGCTCGGACCAGGCACCGCGCAGACCCTGCACCATGGCCGCCTGGGTCGGCTTCCCGCCGGCGTCCAGCCCCTTGGCCTCCCCCTGTGAGGTGATCACGAAGCTCGGCGGGTCCGCCGTCAGCCGCCGGCGCACCTCGTCGGTCCATTCCCGGCACGACTGGTACGGCTTGCCGTCGTACTCGGTCGACGCCAGTGAGTAGCCGCACGCGGACTTGAAGTAGGTGACCAGGTTCCAGCTGTTCTGGTCGGCCAGCGACTGCAGCGCCGGCATCCACTGGGCCATCTTTGAGTCGCCGACCACCGCCACGGTGGTCGGGCCGCTCCGATCGCCGTACTGGCAGGTGACCACCTCGGACTTGGTCGTGACCTGCTGACATCCCTTGGCGTACGCGTCCGGCACGTCGGCCGCCGCCTCGGTGGGAGTCGGCGTCATCCAGTCGACGTGTTCCACCACGGCTCCGGCCGGGCTGTCACGCGGCTTGTCGCCGAGGGCCGCGGCGCCCTGTGCCACCGCACCCGCGGGCACCTGCGTGCCGCCCACGGACAGCAGCAGGACCAGACCGGCGGCCACGCCCAGCAGGGTGAAGTTGGCGCCCATGCTGAGCGCGAGCCGCGACGAGCGTGCGATGGCCGCGGAATGCCGGAGGGGATTCTCCACGACGCGAGCGGTCAGCCAGGCCGGGACGACCGAGACGGCCGCCACGACCAGGCCCTGCTTGGCCGACAGGTCACCGAAGTACGCGGTCGCCGCCACGAGCAGCGGCCAGTGCCACAGGTAGAGCGAGTACGACAGGCCGCCGATCCATCGCATCGGTTTCACACCGAGTAGCGACGCCGGCCCTCCCCTGGTCACCGCGAACCCGGCCGCGATGACCGCCGCGGCTCCGAGCGTGGGCAGCGCGGCGGCGTACCCGGGCCACGCCGTCTCACCGGTGATGAGCAGCCCGGCCGCGGCGATCGCGGCCAGGCCCGCCCAGCCGAGGACGATGGCCGGGACGCGCGGCAGCCGGGTGAACGCGCCGGCGGCGAGCGCCACCGCGGCGCCGATCCCCAGCTCCCACATGCGGGTCGTCGTCTCGAAGAACGCGCGGGCGGGGACGTTCGCCGTCTCGCTCAGCGACCAGGCGAACGACGGGACGACCACCAGGGCCAGGCCCACCCAGAGCGTCGGCCTCGTCCGCCCCCGGAGCATCCGGGCCACCACGATGGCGGCGAGGATCAGCAGCGGCCACACCAGGTAGAACTGCTCCTCCACCGCCAGCGACCAGAAGTGCTGCACCGGAGAAGGCTGGGAGTCCTCGGCCAGGTAGTCGACGGACCGGTCGGCGAACCGCCAGTTCACGATGTAGAGAGCCGCGCCGGCGATGTCCCCGCCGATCTCGCTCCACCGCGTCGCCGGGATGAACAGGCGCGTCAGGACCGCGCTCACCAGCAGGACGATGCCCGCGGCCGGCAGCAGGCGCTTGGCCCGCCGGGCGTAGAACCGGACGAGCGAGATCGTCCCTGTCCTGCCCATCTCCGACACGAGCTGCGTCGTGATCAGGAATCCCGAGATGACGAAGAAGACGTCGACGCCGACGAATCCGCCGGGGAGGAAGGGCAGTCCCGCGTGGTACAGCAGGACCAGCCCGACGGCGACCGCGCGGAGCCCTTCGATGTCACCGCGGAACCGGCTCGAGGACGCGCGCCCGGCGGCGGGCGCCGCCTGCCCGGCGGACGTGGCGGTCGCCGGGGACTCCTCCAGCATCAGACGCCCTTGTGGAGCGGCCACCGGGTGCCCGTTCGCTTCGGAGTCACGACTCGGCGAGGCATCCCGGCTGCTCAGTGCGATCACCTATCTACAGCGACGTTGTCGGTACGTTGCCCAGTCGGCCCGTTGAATGGATACGTCCGCTCTTGTGGCTAGGCGGCAGCATAGTGGCCGCTTCGGGCGATACGTGGAGAGATCGGGGCGTGGGCGCCGGAGACGGCCCGCACAGAGCGTCGCCGGGTGGGCGTTCCCAGCGGGCCGGACGACTTCACCTGATTAAGAGGATCACTGACGGGATAGGACTGAGACAGGTTCCACGCACGCCGGGGGGAGAATCACATGCGGTCGACCTCGTCACCCGTGAGCCGTGCGGCCGCCGGCGTGTACGTCTGGCTCACGCTGCAGGTCCTCGCGATGGCCGCGCTGGTGGTCTTCGAAGAGGCCCGCGGGCACCGGCTGGCGCAGCAGATCGCGGCGTTCGGCGGCGACCCGCAAGCGCCGGAGGCCCGCCAGGTGGCGGGCGCCGTTACGGTGTTCGCGATCCTGATGATGGCGCTGACCATCGCGACCCTCGCCACCGGAGCGGCCTACCTGACCTGGCTGCGGCGCGCCCTGCCCGGAACCTCCAGGCTGAGGCTCCTCGCGTCCTGGCTCGTGCCCGGGGTCAACCTGGTGGCGCCGCTCGTACTGGCCGACCGCGCCTGGCGCGACGCCGGCAACGGAGTCATCTGGACGGAGGCCGGTCGCCGGTCCGGCGGGCCCGGCGAACAGGGCCGCGGGCGGTGGCTGCTCCTGGGCGCCTGCTGGTGGGCGAGCCTGCTGGTGGCGGTGTTCCTGGTTTTCGTACGGCACGGGCACGCCGGCCTGACCGGCGCGGGGCTGCTCCAGCTTGGCGCCACGATCATCGCCGCCGTCCTGTGCGCCGCGACCGTCCGGGAGATCACCGTCCTCGGGGAGATGAGGCACTCGCCGCGGGCGTTCGAGCACCGGGAGTTCTCCGAGCTACGGGAACGGCGGCTCAAGGCCAGGCCGCCGGCGCATCACTCGAGCTACGTCTTCTCTTCGTCGTCCGGCCCGGTCTCCGCGGAGCACGCGGGCCGGGATCGTCACCGCCCGGGCGGCGGCCCTGAGCTGCCCGAGCTGGCATGCCAGAGCCGTCGCTGGGGCTCCGCCGGATGGCCGCGGATCCGTCCCTCCCGCACCCCCGGAGTCGGCCCGATATCGGAGTAGGGCGAGAGCCTGAAACCGTTGCCGTACTCGATGGGCCGCCCGCCCACACCCGCGCCGGAGGCGGGCTGCTCGCTCAGCACCGCGCGGACGGCGCCGATGCCCTCGGCCCGCCACAGCCGTTCGAGGTCGAGCAGGTTCCAGCAGTGGACGGCCCGCAGCGAGACGGCCCTCCCGCCGGTGCGCCTGACCACCCCCCGGGCCAGCAGGAGCCACGACCCGAACACGGTGGCCGCGGTGTGCGCCTGCACCGACTCGAAGAACGTCAGGTCGATCGGGCCGGTCGAGTCGTCGAGCGTCGTGAAGATCACCCGCTGACCCGAGCGCACGGCCGGGGTCTGGGTGGCCACCTTCACTCCCGCGACCAGGATCTCCGCGCCGTTGCGCCGGCTCAGCAGGTCTTTCGACCTGGTCACGCCGATGGCGTCGAGGAGCTCGTCGTGGAAGGCGATCACGTGGCGACTGACGTCCATGCCGAGGATCGACAGCTCGGCCTCGACCGCCTCGACCTCGGTCATCTCCGGCAACTCCCCCGGTATGACCTGCTCGGTGAACGCCATGGGCAGCTGTACCGCCGACCCGGTGGTCACGCCGGTCGAAGAGGCCCGGTCGAGCGTGCCCACCTGGGCGACCAGGTCGCGCCGGGTCAGCTCTCCCGGCCGCCACCGGGGCTCTCCCGGCCGCAGACCGTACAGCGCGTCGAAGCCGCCGACCTCGATGATCCGCTCGGCCGTCGGGCGCGAGGGGCGGGCCCGCTCCCAGAAGTCGGCCATCGAGGTGTACGGCCGGCCCGCGACCATCCGGTCGACCTCCGCCTCGCTCGCCCCCTTGACCGCGGAGAACGGCACCCGCAGGCCGTACCCGCGCCCGATGTCGCCGATCCCGGCCCCGCCGGGGCCGCCGGGCGCGACGGAGCCCGTCCGTTCCACGAGCCATTCCCTGCCGGAGCGGTTGACGTCCAGCGGAAGGATGTCGACCCCGCACTGGCGGGCCTCGTCGAGGATCACGCGGTTGGGGTACATGCCGGGCTCGTGGGTGAGCACGCCGGCGAAGAAGGCGGCCGCGTGGTGCCGTTTGAGCCAGGCCGACTGGTAGGTGGGCAGCGCGAACGCCGCCGCGTGCGCCTTGCAGAACCCGAAGCCGCCGAACGCGTCGAGCACCTTCCACGCCTTCTCGACCGCGGCGTCGTCGAAGCCGTTCTCCGTGGCGAGCGGCACGAACCACGACCGGACGATCTCCCGGCCCGCCGGGGTCCCGAGGGTGCGGCGCATCTTCTCCGCGAACGACAGGCTCTTCCCCGTCATCACATGGATGATCTTCAGGACCTGCTCGTGGAAGACGACCACCCCGTTGGTCTCCCGGAGTGCTTCCTTCAGGTCCTTGTGCGGGTAGTACGGCTCGCGGTAGCCGTGCCTGGCCTCCAGGTAGGGGGTGACCATGTCGGAGTTGACCGGTCCCGGCCGGAACAGCGAGATGTCCACGATCAGGTCGTGCATGGTCCGGGGCTCGAGCTTGGCCACCAGCTCCCGCTGACCGGGCGACTCGATCTGGAAGCAGCCGAGCGTGCGGCCGGTGCGGATCATGTCGTAGGTGGGCCGGTCGTCATGGGGGACGGCGTCCAGGTCGACCCTCCGGCCGTCCACCCGCTCGATCTCCTTGAGCGAGTAGGCCATCGCCGACTGCATGCGCACCCCGAGCACGTCGAGCTTGAGCAGCCCGGCCTCCTCGACGTCGTCCTTGTCGAACTGCGACATCGGGAAGCCGAGCAGGCTGCGCTCCACCGGCGTCCGGTCGCGGAGGGCGGAGTTGCCGATCAGCACCCCGCACGGGTGGAGCGCGATGTGCCGGGGCAGCCCGTCGAGCCGCTCCGCCAGCCGGAACATGTTCTGCAGCCCCCGGTCGTTCAGCCCGCTGTCGCGCAACTCAGGCAGGTCGGCCAGGGCTGCGCCGATCTGCTTGGCCCTGACGTGCGGAAACGCCTTGGCGATGACGTCGATCTCGTGCGGCGGCAGGCCCATCGCCGCTCCCACGTCGCGCAGCGCGCTGCGTGCCCGGTAGGTCTCCATCATGGAGACGCAGGCCACGCGCGCCTCGCCGTACCTGCCGAGGATGGCCCGGTAGCAGTCGAGGCGGCGGGCGGACTCCACGTCGACGTCGATGTCGGGCAGGCCGCGGCGCCCCTCGGAGAGGAAGCGCTCCATCAGCAGGCCGTGCTCGAGGGGGTTCACCTCGCCGATGCCGATGAGGTGGTTGACCAGGCTGCCCGCGCCGGAGCCCCGGATCGCGCAGCGGATGCCCATCGAACGGATCATGTCCGTGATACCGGCGACCGCGATGAAATATCCGGACAGGCGCTTCTTCTCGATGATATCCAGCTCGTCGGCGAGACGCTCCCTGGCGTCGCGCGAACGGGCCATGCCGCGGTCGATCAGCCCGTCCTCGCACCGGTGCCGCAGCAGCGGGACCGGGTCCTCGCCGATCTCCGGCAGGTGCAGCCGGGGATCGTCCTCGTCCAGGAGCGGCACGATCTCGACGGGGTCCAGCCGGCACTGCTCCGCGACGCGGCGCGTCCACTCCAGCAGCCGGCCGGCGCGCTCGGCGTCTCCCCCGCAGATCTTGAAGGCGACGCGGGTCATCTCCTGGCCGTCCTTCAGGTAGGCGTGCGCGGTGGGGTTCTCGACGTGCCGCGTGTGCAGGGGCACGAGCTTGCGCGCCGCGTCGAGCACGTTGCCGACCTGGTGGCCGGCGGCGTCGAGATAGCGCACCGCGTTGGTGAGCACGGCGGGCACGCCCATCGAGCCGGCCAGCGCGAGCATGCGGGCGGCGATGTTCGCCTCGTGGTAGCCGAAGAGGTCGGACAGTTCGACGACCAGGCCGGGCACCACGGAACGCCAGGCGGCCAGCAGGGTCCTGGCCTGCTCGTCCCGTCGCTCCGCCACCGCGCGGCCGACGCCGGACCGCGGGCCGAGCATCACCACCAGCCGCGGGTCGCCGTCGGGGCCCGTCGCGTGCTCGGCCACCATCCCCGGCGTCACGTACGGCTCGCCGCGCTCCCCCGCGTGATGGGCCGCGGTGACCAGGCGGCACAGGGCGGCCCAGCCGCCGGAGCGGGCGAGCACGACGATCCGCGCCGGCTCGTCTCCCGGCCGGGCCGCCTGCGTCTCTGTCGCGAGGTCGACGCCGACGATCGGATCGATCCCCGCCGCGTGGCACGCCTGAATGTGCTTGACCGCACCGTAGAGACCGTCGCGGTCGGTCAGCGCGAGCGCGTCCATGCCGTGCTCGGCCGCCCTCCGGACGAGGGCGTCGGGGAACGCCGTGCCGTACCGGAGCGAGTACGCCGAGGCCACATGCAGGTGTGTGAAGGAGGTCATCGGAGCCTCCCTGTTCGGAAATCCCCGTGTCGTTCCCATCAGTCCCAGGCCCTCAGGAGGAGCCAGCCGCCGCTCGCGGTGTCGAAGCGCAGCTCGTAGGTGCCGACGTCCCTGCCCGCAGCGGCCTCGAGCCGCCAGAACCGGCGCTCCCCCGGGTCCGCGTCATTGGTCTTCCACCACTCACGGGCGACCACCCAGTGGTCCTGCACCTGCCGTACGGCGTAGAGCCGGTCCCGCCAGACGAACTGAGCAGGCTGACCGTCCCGGACCCACACCTCGATCGGATCACCGTAGAGTCTGCTCAAGACGTCTTCTCCCTGTGGCATCACGGCCACCCGGGGGAAGACGGGCGGATCAATCGGGCAGAATGCCCGCTACTTCGAACATACGTTCCCAGGAGATCGAACGCAAGTCGCCACAGCGGCGGCGTGTGTCATCCCGGGTCAATCGCCTGCCCTGCGAACCAGAGAGTTCGCCGTCGTGGAGTTGCGGATGCTGAAGGTGACGCTGCCCGCGCGATAACGGTCGTCCGAGCACTCGGCCGGACGCCCCTCCTGGCTCGTGGTCGTGCGCCGCTGGCGCAGCAGGGGGCTGCCGCGGCGGACGCCGAGCAGCCGCGCGTCCTCCGCCCCCGCGGCGACGGCGTCGATCAGGTGCTCACCGTAGGCGAAGACGAGGCCGACCGCCTCGTACAGCTCCTGGGTGACGGACTCGCAGGCCGGGTCGAGCTTCTCGACGGCCGGGGCGATCCAGCCCGCGTAGACGGTCCGCTCCACCAGGACGGGCTCGCCGTCGAGGCGGCGCAGCCTGAGCACGGAGAGGACCTCCTCGCCCGGGGTGATCGCCAGCCGCACCGCCTCCGACGGGGTCGACGGACGGCGGTGCGAGTCGAGCACCAGACCTCCGGCGCGGTGGCCCACCGAGCGCGCCCACTGGGCGAAGCTGTGCAACTCGGCGAAGCTCTGGCTGCGCTCACTTCCGAGCACGATCCGCCGCGCCCCCTGCCGGGTGCCGACGAGCCCTTCCGCCACCAGGACCGCCACGGCCTGACGGACCGTGCCCCGTGCCGCGTTGAAACGCGAGGCCAGCTCGGCCTCCGTGGGCAGTTGGGCGCCGATCCGATAGTCGCCCCGGACGATCGCGTCCCGCAGTTCTCCCGCGATGTGTTCATAACGCGCCATCGTCCCGGTCCTTCTCCGTTCATATCCGTGACACAAAAGTCCGACTTACTGGTCTCGCTTGTTTGTACAAGTTGCTCTAGGTTCGATCCACATATCTCAGTGGGAGGCACCCGTTGTCCACTCGTATCGCCGGCGTCATGGCCGCGCTAACCGTAGCCACCCTGACAGCCGCCGCATGCGGCTCCGCCCCGAAGTCGGACACGACGACCGCTTCCGGTGGCACGAACTCCGCCGCGGCGACCTCCGCCGCGGACTTCGGCGGCATGGACAAGCTCGTCGAGGCCGCCAAGAAGGAGGGCCAGCTCAACGTCATCACGCTCCCGCCGGACTGGGCGAACTACGGCGAGATCATCCAGGCTTTCTCGACCAAGTACGGTATCAAGGTCAACAGCGACAACCCTGACGGCTCGAGCCAGGACGAGATCAACGCCGTCAAGACCCTCAAGGGCCAGGACCGCGCCCCCGACGTCCTCGACCTCGGTTCCGCCTTCGCCCTCAGCGGCGCCAAGGAAGGCCTGTTCGCGAACTACAAGGTCGCGAGCTGGGACAAGATCCCCGACGGCCAGAAGGACGCGAACGGCGCCTGGTTCTACGACTACGGCGGCTACGTCTCGATCGGCTGCGACGCCAAGAAGGTCCCCAACTGCCCGGCGACCTTCGCCGACCTGCTGAAGCCCGAGTACAAGGGCAAGGTCGCCATGAACGGCGACCCGACCAAGTCCGGCTCGGCGTTCGCCGGCGTCTACGCCGCCGCGCTGGCCAACCAGGGCTCCTTCGACGACATCCAGCCCGGCCTCGACTTCTTCAAGAAGCTCAAGGAGTCCGGCAACTACAACCCCGTCGAGTCCACCCCGGCCACGGTCGAGAAGGGTGAGACCCCGATCAGCATCGACTGGGACTACCTCAACGCGAGCTACTCCAAGGAGTTCGCGGACAAGGGCGTCGACTGGAAGATCGCCATCCCGACCGACGGCAAGTACGCCAGCTACTACGCCCAGGCGATCAACAAGTCGGCTCCCCACCCGGCGGCCGCCCGCCTCTGGGAGGAGTTCCTCTACAGCGCCGAGGGCCAGAACCTGTGGCTGAAGGGCTACGCCCGCCCGGTGCTGCTGCCCGCGATGCAGGCCGACGGCAGCGCCGACGCCACCCTGGTGGCGCAGCTTCCCACGGTTGACGGCACCCCGACGTTCCCGACGCCGGAGCAGGTCGACAAGGCCAAGGCGACGCTGGCCAGCGGCTGGGGCGCGGCGGTCGCGGGCTGATGACCGCACCCTCCGCGGTTCGTACGGCTTCCGCCTCCGGCGGCGGCCGTACGAAGTCCAAGAGCTGGCTGGCGACCGTACCCCTGCTGGCCTTCGTCATCCTGATCTTCGGCGTGCCACTCGTGATCATTCTCGGTGGCACGTTCAAGCGGGAGGGCGCGTTCAGCGCCGCGAACATCACCGAGTCGCTGCAGGGGGCCTACCTCACCGCACTGCTCGGAAGCGTGAAGCTCTCGGCGCTCGTCGCGGTCGTGGGCGCGCTGCTGGGGACGTTCCTCGCCCAAGCCGTGGTCACCTCCCGGTTCCGCCTGCTGCGTGAGGCGGTGCTGACGGCGTCCGGCGTGCTGTCCAACTTCGGCGGCATTCCCCTGGCCTTCGCCTGGATCGCCACCCTGGGGAACTCCGGCGTGATCACCAAGGCCCTCGGCCTCGACTCCGCCGGGTGGAGCCTGTACAACTTCTGGGGCCTCGCCCTGGTCTACCTGTACTTCTCCATCCCGCTGATGGTCGTCGTGGTCGTGCCGGCGCTGGACGGCCTGCGCCCGCAGTGGCGTGAGGCGGCCCAGAACAACGGCGCGAACACCTGGCAGTTCTGGCGGCACGTCGGGATCCCGGTGCTGACGCCGACGCTGCTGGGCGGGGTCGTCCTGCTGTTCGGCGGCGCCTTCGCGGCGTACGCGACGGCGGCGGCGATGGTCGGCGGCACCGTCCCCCTGGTCACCCTGCAGATCGCCAACGCCCTGTCCGGCAACGTCCTCATCGGACACGAGAACGTCGCGCTGGCGCTCAGCCTCGACATGATCATCATCGCGGGGCTCGTCATGGCGGTCTACCTCCCGCTGCAGCGAAGGAGCGCCCGATGGCTGCGCTGACTCCCGAGGGCCCGGTGGCTCCGCTGACTCCCCCGGCCGTGGCCTCCGGACCCGTGGGCGGGGCCGGCAGGCCGCGCCGGATCCGGGTGTGGCGCGGCGCGATCCTCGCGATCGCCGCGATCTACTTCCTGGTCCCGCTGATCGCCTCGTTCACGTTCACGGTCAAGGCGCCCGAGCAGGACTTCTCCCTGGACGCCTACGGCCAGATCTTCTCCGCCGAGGGCTTCGGCCGGTCGCTGCTGCTGTCGGTCGGGCTCGGCGTCGCCACCATCGCGGTGGTCCTGCTCCTGACCCTGCCCGCGATGCTGGCCGTACGGCTCAGCATCCCGAAGCTGAAGCCGGTGCTGGAGATCCTGTGCACGCTCCCCCTGGTCGTGCCCCCGATCACCTTCGTCGCCGGCATCACCACGGTGCTGCGCCTCGGCCCCGACTACCTGGCGAGCACGCCGTTCTACCAGACGATCTTCGCGATCCAGGACGAGAACTTCCCCATCGTGCTGGTGCTGGCCTACGTCATCCTGGCGCTGCCGTTCGTCTACCGGTCTCTGGACGCGGGTCTGGGCGCCATCGACGTGCGCACGCTCGTGGAGGCGGCCAGGAACCTCGGCGCGTCGTGGCCGCACCTGATCTTCCGGGTGATCGTGCCGAACCTGCGGTCGTCCCTGGCCAGTGCGTCCTTCCTCACGCTGGCCCTCGTGCTCGGAGAGTTCACGATCGCGAGTCTGCTCAACTTCCAGACCTTCCCCGTCTGGATCTACACGATCTCCGGCTCGCAGGCTCAGGTCTCGGTGGCCGTCTCGGTGTTCAGCCTCCTGATCACCTGGCTGCTGCTGCTCGTCCTGTCGTCTGCCGGCGCTAGGCAAAGGAGCGGCTCATGAACGGGGCCAAGGTGGAGCTGCGCGGGCTTCGTCGGAACTTCTCCGGCACCGCCGCGCTGGACGGGCTGGACCTCACCATCGAGTCGGGCGAACTGATCGCCCTCCTCGGGCCCTCGGGGTGCGGCAAGACCACGGCCCTGCGGTGTGTCGCGGGCTTCGAGCAGCCGGACGAGGGCGCCGTGCTGGTCGACGGCAAGGACATCACCCGGGTGCCCGCGAACAAGCGGGACGCGGGCATGGTGTTCCAGTCCTACAGCCTGTTCCCCAACCTGAACGTCAGGGACAACGTGGCCTTCGGCCTCCGGGTGCGCAAGGTGCCCGCCACCAAGCGGCACGCCCGTGCGCAGGAACTGCTGGAGCTGATCGGCCTGCCGCACATCGGCGGGCGGTTCCCGCACCAGCTGTCGGGTGGGCAGCAGCAGCGTGTCGCGCTGGCCCGCGCGCTCGCTCTGGAGCCCCGGGTGCTGCTGCTCGACGAGCCGCTGTCCGCGCTCGACGCCAAGGTCCGGGTCTCGCTCCGTGAGGAGATCCGGCGGCTTCAGCTCTCGCTCGGCATCACGACGATCTTCGTGACGCACGACCAGGAGGAGGCCCTGTCGATGGCCGACCGGGTCGCCGTGCTGCGCGCGGGCCGCCTGGAGCAGGTCGCCGACCCGGCCACGCTGTACGACCGCCCCGCGACGCCGTTCGTGGCGGAGTTCGTCGGCACGATGAACCGCGTCCCCGGCCGGATCGAGGGGGACCAGGTGGCGGTGCTCGGGCAGACGCTGCCCGTGGACGGCGACCTCCCCGGAACGCCGGACGTGGACGTGCTGATCCGGCCGGAGGCCGTGCTCCTCACGCCGGACTCGGAGGCGGACGGCATGGTCCTGGTCTCCTCGTTCCGCGGGTCGACCGCGCAGCTGCGCGTGCAGCTCGGCGACATCGAGGTGCTCGCCGACGTGCCCGGGCACGACAGCGTGCGGCTCGCTCCCGGCACCCGGGTGCGGGTCAAGCTCGTGGAACGGCCCGTACTGGTCTCGGCGTCCTCGGGCGCCACGACCCCGGCGACGGCTCCGGTCCCGGAGCACGATGTCGTCTGAACCACCGAAGTCGTCCGGGAAGCTGGGCGCCGTCCTGTTCGACATGGACGGCACAGTCGTGGACACCGAGGGACTGTGGTGGGCGGCCTGCTTCGAGGTCGCCCTCCACCTCGGATCCGCCCTGGCGGCTTCGGACCAGCACATCCTGCTCGGCCTGTCGATCGAGGACGCCGCGGAGCACCTCATCCGGATGGCCGACGGCGCGCCGTCGCGGCGGGAGGTGGAGACCATGATCACAAAGGCCTTCACCGTCCGGGTCGAGGCGGGCGTGACAACGCTGCCGGGAGCGCTCCCGTTGCTCGACGCACTGGATGCGGCGGGGATTCCGGCGGCCCTGGTCAGCGCGTCGCCCCGGCGGATCGTCGACATCGTGCTCGAGACGATCGGCGCGCACCGGTTCCAGTTGTCGATCGCGGCCGAGGAGAGCGCCAGGAACAAGCCGGCGCCCGACCCCTACCTGACGGCCATGAGGAAGCTCGGGGTCGATCCGGAGGACTGCGTGGCGATCGAGGACAGCCCCACGGGCGTCGCCTCCGCCCGCGCCGCCGGTTGTGCGGTCATCCTGGCGGGCGGCGCGGACGCCGTACCCGCCGGGGTGGCCAGGGTGTCCACGCTGGAGAGTGTGGATCTGCCGCTGCTGCGGCTGCTCGTGTCGCGCCGCGACTGACGGATCCCGGGGGCGGGAACGCGGGAACAACCGGTGACATGACACTGGTTGGGCATGATCATAGGTGAAGCCTGAAGACAGGAGTCGCACATGCGTGCCGTCGTCGTTCCCTCCCACGGCGATTCGTCGGCCCTGCGCGTGACGGAGGTCCCCGATCCGGTGCCCGGGCCCGGAGAGGTCCTCGTCGACGTGGCCGCGAGCGGGGTCAACTTCATCGACGTCTACCACCGCGAGGGCCGCTATCCCCTGCCGCCCCCGCGTGTGGTCGGCTCCGAGGGCGCGGGCACGGTGTCGGCCGTCGGCGAGGGCGTGACCGACATCGTGGTCGGCGACCGGGTGGGATGGGTCAACATCCTCGGCTCCTACGCCGAGAAGGCCGTGATCCCTGCGGCGAGGGCGATCGTGCTGCCCGATGGGTTGTCGCCGGAGACGGCGGCGGCCGTGCTCCTCCAGGGGCTCACCGCCCACTACCTCACGCACGCGACGCATGAGATCCGGCAGGGCGACGACGTACTCGTCCACGCGGCCGCCGGCGGGATGGGCCTGCTGCTGACGCAGATGGCCAAGCTGCGGGGCGCCCGGGTGATCGGCACGGTGTCCAATGCGGAGAAGGAGAAGCTCGCGCGGGAGGCCGGGGCCGACGAGGTGTTCGGCTACGACGGCTTCGCCGAGCGCGTCAAGGCGCTCACCGGCTCCGGCGTCCACGTCGTATACGACGGCGTCGGCGCGGCCACCTTCGACGGCTCGCTCGCGTCGCTGCGGCCGCGCGGCCTGCTCGCCCTGTACGGCGCGGCCAGCGGGCCGGTCCCGCCGTTCGACCTCCAGCGGCTGAACCAGGCGGGCGCGCTGTTCGTCACCCGGCCGTCCCTGGGCTGGTACACCTCGACCCGCGAGGAGTTGCTCGCGCGGGCCGACGACCTGCTGGGCTGGGTCGCCTCGGGCGCGCTCAAGGTGCACGTCTTCCAGCGGTACGCGCTGGAGGACGTGCGGCAGGCGCACGACGACCTCGAGGCCCGCCGTACGACCGGCAAGGTGCTGCTGATCCCCTAGCCGGCGTCGGCCTGGCCTTGTCCCGAGGCCGGCGGTGTCACGTCGCGGCGTGGAAGATCAGCACGCCGAGGTAGACGCCGCCGGCGACGGCGACCACATGAAGGACGATCGACAACACGCGGACCGCGGTGGGGCTCATGGGCGTCATCCGTTCAGCAGGCGATTCTTGGCGGCGGTGTACTCGGCGTCGTCGAGCCCCCCTGCCTGGTGCAGGGCGGCCAGCCGTTCGAGCTCGTCGACGAGGCCCGGCGCCGAGACGGAGCCGGGTCGGGAGCCGGAGCCAGGGGCGGGCTCGGGTGGGACCGGGGCGGACGGCCGGCGGCCGCGCCGATCCCGATCACCAGGGAGCTCCACGGTGGTGGTCCAGCGCACCTCACCGGGCCGCCTGACGAACCCTTGCGGCGTGGGCTCCGGCGGGGCGACGCCCCAGAAGACCCGCCGCAGCGCGTCCCGGTTCGCCAGGAACAGCAGCGGGAGGCCGCCCATGAGGATGAACAGCACGGCGCAGACCATGAAGCCCCAGTCGACGGGGTACTCGGGATTGACGGCCGCGTCCAGGAAGGCCCAGCCGAGGCTGATGAACAACGCCGGCCACGCCAGCACGACGATCTTCGGGCCCACCGGCAGGACACTGAGGGCGTAGAGGCCGGTCGAGACCAGCCCGCCGAGGACCGAGACGGGCATGATCCAGGCGATGCCCTCCGGGCAGGACGTCTCGACGACGTACGGCCCGCCCGCCCCGCAACTGCCGCCGAGTGTCATGACCGCGCTGGCGCCGAGGTAGAGCAGGGTGATCGCGCAGCTCAGCGCGCAGAGCCCGACGAACAGCCCGATGGACCGCCGTACGAGCCGAAGGGGGGTGATCATGGTTCGAATATAGATCGGAACCGGCCCGCCGCCAGGGGTTGCGAGGACATCGGTCCGCGACGCGGTCTACGGCAACGGCTCCTCCGGCCACTCCAGGAGGCGGGCTCCGAGCACCGCCGTCTCCAGCGTGAACCGCTGGGTGGGGTCGGTCGGCGAGAATCCGGTGAGCCTGCGGATCCGCTCCAGGCGGTAGGTGATGGTCCTCGTGCTGATGCCGAGCCTGCGGGCCGCCGCGGTGTGGTTCCCCTGGACGGCGAAGACCGCCTCCAGGGTCTCCAGCAGGGCCTCGGGCCCGCCGCGGGCCTTGGTGAGAGGTGCGAGCACGGTGGTGACGAGGTCGACGATCGCGCCCCTGTCCCGGAGCAGGACGGGGAAGACGAGCAGATCGGCCGCCTTCAGCACCTGCGGGCGCAGGCCGAGCCGCTCGCCGAGCTCGATGGCGCCGGCGGCCTCCTGGTAGGAGGTGACGATGCCCCCGGGGCCCGAGTGCGGCCTGCCGACGCCGGCCCGCCAGGTCGTCAGCGCCGCACGGACATGATGGACGAACTCGCCCCCTGCCGCGCCGAGCGAGGCCGGCGAGACGCACACGAGCAGGCCGTCCCGCACCGCCACCAAAATGTTGTGCGAGCCGAACCTGGCGACCAGAGCCTGCTCGATCCTGCGGATCAGCGGGTCTCCTCCTGTCAGGGGTTCGCCGGCCTTGACGACGGTCGCCATGTAGGCCTCCGCGAGGCGCAACCCGAAGTGCTCGGCCCGCCGGGCGTCGGCCCGGCCCTGGAGCAGGTCGGCGACGAACTCGCGGCGGCCGTCCTCCTCCTTCCTGATGGCCGTGAGCTGGGCCTCCTCATAACCCTCCGCGAAGGCCGCCATGCTCCGCCGTACGGCGGAGAACGCTCCCCCCTCCGTGAGCTCGGCGGCGTGCAGGCAGGCGTCGGCGAGCAGGCGCAGGGGGATGCCGCGCTCGGCGGCGAGCGCTCCGCAGGCACGCATGTCGTCCACTTCGGCCCGGCTGGGTAACCGGCCCGTCGCGACCGTGGCGGCGAGCACCGAAAGGTACCCGCCGAGAAGATCGGCGGGCACCCCGGTGGCCTCGCTCACCCGAGCGAGAACGTCATTCATCAGACGCCTACATCACGCCGCTCGAAGGCCAGCACGGCCGTCATCGCCAGCACGGCGGTCGCCGCGAGGATCACAAGGTAGTCCCCCACCGGCCAGCCCTGGAAGACCGGCCGTCCGTCCAGGTAGTAGTGGAACGGCGAGACCCAGCGCAACCATGAGATCGCGTCGACGCTCTTGCCGAGCGTCTCGATCACGTAGCCCCCGACGGCGTAGCCTCCGCCCACCGCGAGCGCGAGGGCCCTCTTGCCCGTTGCCGCGCCGAGGGCCAGCGCCAGTGTGCCGAAGAAGAAGGCGATCAGGAACAGCCCGGTGTGCGCGGCGACGATGTTGCCCGCCGGCACCTTGAGGTCGCCCACCGCCGCCAGAGCCAGAACCAGGATCAGCGTCACCAGCGCGACGGCCAGCAGGCCGAGCGAGAAGGCCGCCCAGCGCTCCAGGACGAGCCGCCTGCGGTCGATCGGCAGCGTCATCGTGAGCTCCAGCGTCCCCTCCTCCTCGGGGACGGCGATCGCCCGGGTCCCGAGGGTCATCGCGAACATGATCAGGAGCAGCGGGACAAGGAGCTGGTAGACGACCGTCTGGAGGTAGCCGGTGCCCGACGCGATGTCGGCGAGCCCGCCCATGAGGTCCTTCAGCGGGCCGGGGTACTTCGACAGCGCGGCCTGCTGGTAGAAGTCCGGATTGCTCCGGATGCTCGGATAGATCGACAGATAGAGCGACAGGAAGGCGGAGATGCCGATCAGCCACCCGATGACGCTCCGGCGGTATTCACCGAGGGTCTTACGCACCAGCGTGGGCACGGGGGGCCTCCTCGCTGTAGTAGGTGAGGAAGATCTCTTCGAGGTCGGGCTCCGAGCTGACCATGTGGACCACGGTGAACTTCGCCGCGGCCTTGATGAGGGCGTCGGGCCGGCCGTCTATCGTGCAGCGCAGGTTCGCGCCCTCCACCGTGACGTCCCGCACTCCGGGCAGCCCCTCGAACGCCTCCCTGGGCACGGGTGCGTCGAAGTGGAACTCGACGTGCCGGACGGCCCGCTCCCGCAGGGCCGCGACGTCCTCGACCGCCACCAGCCGGCCGGATCGGACGATGCCCACGCGATCGGCCACGTTCTGGACCTCGGCCAGCACGTGGGACGACATCAGCACGGTGCGCCCTGACGTGCGGACCTCCCGGACCATGGCCAGGAACTCCTGCTGGACCAACGGGTCGAGTCCGCTCGTCGGCTCGTCGAGGATGAGCAGCTCCGGCTCGTGCATGAACGCCTGGATGAGGCCGACCTTCTGCTTGTTGCCCTTGGAGAGCTGGCCCATCCTGATCGACAGGTCGGCGTCCAGCCGCTCGGCGAGCTCGTCGATCCGCCCCCGGCTCACCCCGCCCCGGACGTCGGCCATGAAGTTCAGGAAGTCATGGGCCCGCTCCCGCCCTTCGAGCGCGAGCTCGCCGGGCAGGTATCCGATCCGCCCGCGCACCGCGCTGTCGCGGGTGTCGGCCCCGAGGACGGTCGCGCGGCCGGAGGTCGGCCGGATCACGTCGAGGAGCAGCCGGATCGTCGTCGTCTTCCCAGCGCCGTTGGGCCCGAGATATCCGAAGACCTCCCCCGGCTGGATCTGGAGGGTGAGGTCCTCCAGACCCTTGCGCCTGCCGTAGAACTTGGTCAGTCCTTCGGTCTCCACCACTGCTGTCATGCTCGCCATGTTCCTGCGGCGGCCCCGCCCCGCGGTATGCCGGAGATAGGACACTTCCGCCCCCGTTCTCTTCTGACATCCGGCATTGTTCGGTGGTGATCATGCACACGTTCGTGAAGAGCCCCCGCGACCTGGCCCCTCCCCTCCCCGTGATCATGCACGCTTTCGGGAATGTGCGTCCCGACCTGGGCTCCTCCGGTTCGTGATCATGCACACATTCGTGGACTTGCACCGCGACCTGCGGCTTCGCCGTCCGTGATCATGCACGGCGACGCGTACGGCGGAGCAGTCTCGCCCCCGCCGCCACGGCCACCGCCGAGAGCGACACCGCCCGGGCCAGCCGTACGGACCTGCGGACGTCCGCGACCGCGGGGCGAGGGCCGTCGCCGAGTTCGGGCCGGCGCTCCACGCGTCCGCCGTAGTTGTTGGCGCCGCCGAGCCGTACGCCGAGGGCCCCGGCGAAGGCGGCCTCGCACCGCCCGGCGTTGGGGCTGGGGTGGCGATGGCCGTCGCGGCGGAGCACGGCGAGCGCGCGGCGCGGGGACCCGCCGGCGACCGGCGCGAGGGCCGTCGTGAGCAGGCCGGTCAACCGCGCGGGCACGAGGTTGGCGACATCGTCCAGCCGAGCGGAGGCCCAGCCGAACCGGTTGTAGCGCTGCGACCGGTGGCCGACCATGGCGTCCAGGGTGTTGATCGCGCGGTAGGCGACCAGGCCGGGCACCCCCGCGACCGCTCCCCAGAAGAGCGGCGCGACGACGGCGTCGGAGGTGTTCTCGGCGATCGACTCGACGGTCGCCCTGGCCAGTTCCTCCGCGTCGAGACCCGCGGGGTCGCGGCCGCACAGGTGCGGCAACCGCTCACGCGCGGCGCGGAGATCACCCGACTCCAGGGAGCCGGCCATGTGGGCGCCCTCCTTCGCGAGGGTCGTGCCCCCGAGGACGGCCCAGGTCGCGGCGGCCGTCACGGCCGTACGGGCGAGCGGACGCGAGCGGGTCAGCCGGTCGGCGAGCAGCCCGAGACCTCCGGTGGCACCGACGCAGAGCAAGGTGAACGCGGTTCCGGCAAGCCGCGAGTCCCTATATATGCGCTTTTCCAGGGCGGAGACGCGACTGCCGAACACCGCCACCGGATGTCCTCGCCGCGGGTCCCCCACGACCGCGTCGACCGCCGCGCCCAGAAGGATCCCCGCCGTCGTGCCGCTTCCCCTGATCACCTGGGCATTCTGGCGTATTCCTGGGCGTGCACGGCATGCGGGGAGGGGCTCATGCATGATCACGACGAGGGTTCGCCCAGGCCGCGGGGAGCGTCGAACCCGCGCATGATCACGGACGGCGAAGCCGCAGGTGGCGGTGCAGATTTCCGAAAGTGTGCATGATCACGGGGAGAGGAGGGGGCAGGTCGCGAGGGCTCTTCACGAATCTGTGCATGATCACCACCAAAACGTGGGGGGCGTCAGATGAGGTGCTCGTGGAGGGCGTCGTCGTTGGCGTCGAGCCAGCGGGCGGCCCTCCTGATCCTCTGGCCCGCGCCCTCTTCCCACATGCGGGCCCAGCCTCCGCCACGTGTCTCCGCCTTCTCCCGCATGGCGACGTATGACCGGTCGAAGCGGGTCCTGGCCGTCTCCACCAGTCGCAGCCTGTCGCGCCGGGCCAGGCCGTACGCGTCGCAGAACAGCCGCAACCGCGCGCCCGCGTCGAGACCACGCTGGACCGGATCGCGGTCGACGGGATCGGCGAGCGGCGCCCAGTGCCGCAACGTCGTGACCACGTCGAACAGCCGGGTCGTCGGCCGCGCCAGGTCGAAGTCGATCAGAGCGTACGGCACGAGCCGCGCCGGCCCATCAGGTGAGGGCTCCTCGCGGAAGACGACGTTCGCGGGGGTGACGTCACAGTGCCCGACGAGTTCGGGCTCGTGGTCGAGAGCGGAGCCGTCCTCCCAGACCGCCCCGGCAGGAGGCTCGAACGACTCCGCGGCGTCGTGGAACCTCCGCAGAAGGCGGGCGAGCGCGACGAGGGTTTCGTCACTCACCGCATAACCGGGCAGGGGGCGCGCCGGGACCTCACCCGCCACGTAGGAGAGGATCTCGGTCTCCCCTTCGACGCCGATCACGCGGGGCGCCCCGGCGAAACCGGCCGATTCGAGGTGCCGGAGCAGCGCGTGGACCGAGGGCGAGCATGCTCGCATCGGGCGCCGGACACTGGCGCCCACCCGCAGGACTCCTTCGGTGACGTCACCGCCGAGGAGGACCGCCGAGGGAGCCGAACGCACGACCATGGCGATTCACCCTAGCGGCGGCGACCTGGCCTCGCATCCAATTCGGTCACACCTTTTCGGCATGTACTGATGACCAAAGACGGAAATGTCGATCAGCGGTCACAAGCCGGTAGGAATGGACACCTAAGATGATCCGCGTGCGAATCGGAACGCTCGGCGCCGCCAGGATCACCCCTTCCGCTCTGATCAAGCCGGCGAAGCTGGTACCGGGTGTCGAGGTCGCCGCGGTGGCCGCCAGAGACCGGGTGCGCGCGGGCGCATTCGCGGCCAAACACGGGATCCCCGTCGTCCACGAGTCCTACGAGGCGTTGATCGCCGACTCGTCCATCGACGCGGTGTACAACCCGCTGCCCAACGCCCTGCACGCCGAATGGACCCTCAGGGCGCTGGAGGCGGGCAAGCACGTGCTGTGCGAGAAGCCGCTCGCGTCGAACGAACCCGAGGCCGTGTCGGTGGCCGAGGCGGCCGACAAGTCCGGACTTGTCGTGATGGAGGCCTTCCATTACCGGTACCACCCGCTGGCTGATCGGATGGTGTCGATCGTCGGGGAGCTCGGCGAGATCCGGCAGATCGAGACGTGGATGTGCTTCCCGCTCCCCCGGTTCTCGGACATCCGATACTCGCTGCCGCTGGCCGGCGGGGCGCTCATGGACGCCGGCTGCTACGCCGTCCACCTGGCCAGGCTTCTTGGTGGCGGGGAGCCGAAGGTGCTCGCGGCCCGGGCCCTGCTCCGGTCACCCGGGGTGGACCGGGCGATGTCGGCCTCACTCGAGTTCCCCTCGGGCGCCCTCGGCCGGATCAACACGTCGTTGTGGTCGTCGCAACTGCTGAGGATCGCCGCCAGGGTCACCGGCTCCCGCGGCCAGATGCGGGTGTTCAACTTCATCGCGCCCCAGGCGCTCCACCGGCTCTCGTACACCGTCGACGGGGTCACCACGCGGGTGAAGGTGCCCGGCGAGGCGACGTACACCTACCAGCTCAGGGCGTTCCTGTCGGCCGTGGAAACCGGGGAGGGCAACCTCACGCCGCCGTCCGACTCGATCGCCAACATGGCCGTCATCGACGAGATCTACCGGAAGGCCGGCCTGTCCCCCCGCGGCACGATCTGAGGCGCCGGCCGAATACCAGTTGTCGCGGCACTCGTGGGATCATGCACAATTAGGCACGAGCGCCCTTAGCTCAGCCGGATAGAGCATCGGACTTCTAATCCGACGGTCGGGGGTTCGAATCCCTCAGGGCGCGCTCCTCAGACCAGCCCAGATGTGCTCTGAGCTGGTCTTTTGCGTTGTACGGCTCCCGCCGCATGCGCAGCCGAATGCCACCGAGAGCCGCCGTTTGTCGCCAGCCGCGGAATATACGCGGGATGATGTTGGTCGCGTCACCACGTGGTTCCTGCGGGTCGCGCGGGATGGGACCAACCCCTGAACAGGCCGATTTGCTCCAGGACCAGCGTTCCGTAATCATCGGTCGGGTGTCTGCCACCCAGCCCAGCCACTGCCGCCTGGCGAGTCGACGGCGCAGAAGCGGCCTGGATCATTGGCGTCGATAATCGGCCGCTGGACGTGATGTGACGATGGACGGCATCGTGCGACTGGTCACCATTCGTACCTTTCTGACGGCCCTCGCCGTCACCGGCCTCGTCGCGGTGGGCGGGTGTTCGAGCGGGCCCGCCGGAGACTCGGCGGTGAACCAGACTGCGGTGGCCAGCCCGACGGAGCGGGCCACCTCGAGCCCGGCGCCGCTGACCGCGAAGCAGGCGGCCGTTCGCTATCTGGCCATCGTCAAGCCCTACAACGTCGCGCTCGAGAGCCTGGAACAGGCGGTCAACAGCGGCCGGCCGATCGCGACCCTGCGAACGTCGGCGGCCAAGGTCGCCGCAGCGAACAAGACCCAGATCCGCGGGCTTGCGGACACGAAGTGGCCTGCTGCTGTGCGTGCGCCCATCAAGGAGTTGCAGGCCGAATCGCTCAAGGCCCAGCCGTACTGGCTCGAGGCCGCGAAGGCGCAGACCCAGGACGCGCTGATTCAGCAGGTGCTGAAAGCCGCGCGGCACGACGGGGCGGACGCGGGAAACAAGATCCGCCACCTGCTCGACCTGGGGAAGTACGACGAGAGTGACTATTCCTGAAGCGCGCGTGCCGACGTTCTGACCGCGGCAGGACATGCGCGACGAAAGCGGAGGAGCGCTCGTATGGGGGTTTTCTATGAGTACTACCGCGCTTCGGATCGCGAGGCGGCAGTTGTCCGGCCTGACCGTTCCCGCGTGGTCGCCAATCCTTCTCGCGAGGTTCCTGCGTTCGATGCCGTGGAGACCAAGTGGGTCGACCCGAAAGTAGTCCTGGGGCGACTGGTGACGTTCATCGGTGATGTTGACTTCTCCCTGGATCTGGTCGGCACGGTGACCTTGTACCCTCCCCCGGAGGGGGCTCCGAAAAGCGACAAGGAGTGGGACGCGTTGCCGGAGGACTCTCCTTATCTGGAGGGGCCGGGTATCGAGGAATTGACGGTGAACGTCCGTGACGTCCTTGCTGGCGCGGACGACGCACGTCTCCCGCTGGTGGCGGAGCGGTGGTCGAAGATCGAGGAGTTTTCGCACTTCAGCTCCGTGGATGGGGAGTACATGCTGTCCCTCGTGAGAGGCCTCGCCGGATTGGCCCGCCGCGCAAAGGCGAGTGACCAGATGCTCTACTGCTGGAGCAGCCTGTGATCTAGAGCTCTTCGCGGGATATACGCGGGGTGACGTTGGTCGCGTTTCCGCAAGTCGCCACGCGGTTTCCGGTGCCCATGCGGGATGACGCCCGACGCAGAGAACGCCAAAGGGGCCCCAGAGTGATCCGAGACCCTCCGCCAGCGAGGACTTCCCTCGTAGCTGGGACCCAGGTGAGTGGTCCATCTATCGCCGCCGAGGCTCCGCCCGTACCGCATCTGATCCCGCCGCACCCCAAGCGAGCGGCTTCTCAGCCTCGCCTGAGGTCTCCCAGCGCGACCATGGCGTTGTCAGGCAGGTCGGCGACCCGCAACAGCTCGCCGCGGGACACCCGCCAGGCCAGCAGCCGGGAGGGCCGGCCGCGACTGGCGAAGAGCACCGTGTCCTCGTCGTACCAGCCCATCACCTGACAGCACCCCTTCCACCGATCAATCCCCGGCAACACAAGTCCCGCGGCGAGCTGCCCTGTCTCGGCGTCCAGCACCACGATCACTTCGGCCTCGATGACGTCGGCATAGGGCCGCGGGCCTCCGGCGCCGAAGACATCCCCGGCGATACGCCCGCCGCGCAGCCAGCCCGTCCCCCACCACTCGCCCGTGCCCACGGCGAGTCGAGGGCGCATGCGGCTCAGCAGGGTCCCAGAGGTGTCCCAGCGTGTCAGTTCAGCCACCTGCGATGAGGGGGTGTGCAGTCGGTAGAGGTCCGTCCCCGGCTCGCCGCCCGCCACCGTCCCGAACCCGGGGTACGGCGCACGACTGACCCTCCCGGTCTCACTGTCCACCAGGTACACAGCCTCCTGCTGCTCGACCACGAGCGTGACGCCGTCCGGACGCCAGGAGACGATCTCGTTGAAGCCGGGCACCGGCCATCGGCGGGAGGTCGCGTCAGTCAGGTCGACGACCACGACCTCATCCCGCTGTGGAAAGGCCGCCATACGTCCGTCCGGGCTCAGCGCGGTGTCGTCCAAGGCAGATTGCTCGTTGTGCCCGTCGGTCACACTGGCCAACTCGATGTTGTCCAGTTCGCGTAATCCGCCGTCGTCCCCCAGGGCGAGCACCGGGCCGGGGTCGCCCTTGCCGCCTCGTTGGAACAACGCCAGCGCCTGCGCCATCGGCGCGGTGGACAGCGGAGTGGCGCCGTTCAGCGAGAGTTTGTCAGGAAGGAGCGTCTCCAGCCGGGGTAGCCGGTCTTCGTCGGCCCTCTCAACGCCTATCCAGATACCCGGAGTCACAGCCCTCGCGGTTACCACCGCCGATGCCGGCACGGATGGCGTGGGCGTGGCCGCCGACGACGTCGGACTGTCCGCGGACCGCATCCCGGCCGTCCTGGGCCAGGCCGTCACGGCTGCCAGCAGCACTACGAACACGCCTGCTGCCACAACCACCCAGCGCGCGCCGCGTCCCCCGTTGCCGCTGTCGAGTACCTCCTGATCGTCCACACTTCGCCTTCCTGCCCAGTGAAATGACTCACCAGGTAGTACTGACGGGCACGAGAAAAGGTTCCTACCGCTTCGATGGCCCGAGGGACGTCCGGACGCCTCATCGACTTCTGATAACGGCATCCCCGGAGGGGATTAGGCAAAGCACACTCAACATCATTCGACTTATTTTGGAGGACGCGACTGCCGGCGGAGTGATAAACACGGGAGCAGGCCGGGCTAAGCAGATAGAAGACCAGGAAGTCGCGTAAGCGATCCTCCGATCACGATGCAGATTCGCGCAGGATTCGTCAGCAAGGTAATCGCGCTTCAGCCCAGGCAGCAGACTTGCCGAATCGATCTCATAGCGGCGCTACGCCCGCTCGGCGCCGGGCATGCGACCTGGGGGCCGGGCGCTGGACGGTCGTCGTCGCCGCTCGAATGCCTCACTGCGCGCTACGCGTCGGCGATGTCGCGTAGCGCGAGCGCTTCGGCGTCGGTCAGTCCTTCGCGCGCTGCCACCCTGCGCCGTGCCCGAACCTGCGCACTCGTTTGTGGGCGGTATTTCGGATCCCTGGAGCAACCGCAGATCACGAATCCCTCGTAGCGCAGACCCGCCCCCAGAACGGCCGCGACCGCTGCCCACTGGCTGTCGTCGGACTTGCGCGGTGCCGCGAAGTCGTGGCCAGCGAAGACCATCGGCCTCCGACAGCGCGTGCAGAGATGCTCCGCGTCGTCCCACAGGAATTTATGACTCTGGCGACATGGAACGCACACGTAGTGGACCTTGTAGACAACCGACGTATAGGTACACACGGTGACAGGATATCCGCGCCTCTCTCCGGAGTCCCTTCTCATCAAAGCAGCAGGACGGCACCAGGCGAATGGACAGACAACTACAGCTGCACCAGGGGTGCCGACCCGAGAGGCGGCCATTCAATGGCAGAGAGCGGTCTGACTTTCCAGTGCTGGCGCGACGGGATCTTGTCACCCTCGCGGACCTTCTCACAGCTCTGGGTCCGATGATCGAGGGCTACCGGTGGCGGCTGGTGATGGACGAGGTAATCAGCCACCGCTATCAGGAGATCGTCGAAGCCGCAGAAGGCTCCCTCGTGGAAACTGAGCAACTTGTCATGATGTTCGGAGACGATGCTCAGCTCATTGACGGCGAGCTGACCGCTCATGATGCGGACGGCGCGATCGTCGATCTGAAGATATGTGCCCTGGACAGGCCCTTACAGCCCTGCGGGGCAGCTCGAATACCCTGTCGACCTTGGTCGGCGGCGGGCCTACTCTGACCGCATGGCTCATGGGAAGACCTCCTTCGTCTGCTTGCCCTGCCGCGCTTCGTACAAGCAGCCCTATCCCGGCCGGGGCGTCGACGACCGGCTCTGCCCGCGCTGCGCCGAGCCGCTTATACATGTCGGTTCTGCCTTCGCGGCGCCGCGTCGTAGCGACAAGGCCGGTTGGCGAACGCTCTCGGTTCTGCTGAACGCAGGTGTCCGCTTTCACAAGAGTTGTTGTGGCGGCCCCGGCTATCGACCGCGCACGCTCAGCGAGGTACGAGCACGCATGGCGTACGCCCGCAGCACCGGAGAACCGTTCTCCAGAGCGCTAGTGCGCCGCGAACTGCCCTAGGAGAGTCCACCGAGCGCCTTTCCAGCTTGTCCAGGGCGGTGGCCTGGTGCTCTGGCAGCACGTGAGCGTAGGTGTCCATCGTCAGCACGATTGTGCTGCTTCCCCTTCGGGCGGGTCGACGGCATACGGGATGATCAGCAGGGCGGGCGTACGCGCCGGTGCGCAACCGTGGACACTGATGGCGTGAACGATCGTCCCGACGTAGCCACCAAACCCATGACCGCCCGCGTCCCCGTACACGACTAATCAGGCGGGCTTGCGCCTGTGCGGCGCCCGAAGCTCGTTCCTGGCGCCTACTCGCCGTCTGTATCGGCCGCGGGCGATGGCGTCGTGCCGTCCGCGACGCGACCGGCACGGATGATGCCCAATCCCACCAGCGCCGCAGCCAAGACGGTGAGCGCGAGGCCAGCCCAGGTGACCGCTTCACGGAACTCCGTGGTCTGGTGAGTGCTCCAGCTCGACGTGGCGATATCGCCGGTGAAGAGCGCTGCGAGGATGGTCCCGCTGGCAGCGATGCCGATTCCGGTGGTGACTTCGCTGGCCGTGTCCACTAGCGCCGCTCCGATGGTGGTGCGGTTGGTCGGGAGGCCACGCATCACGTTGGTCCCGGCGACGACACCTACGACGCGCATACCGGCGGCGACGAGCACGAGCGCGAGGGCGACCCACACGTACCCGAAGCGGCCCAGCAGCCCGTAGACGGCGAGCCCGCACACGACAGCTCCGGCGCTGAGCCAGGCGGCCTTGTCGAGACCGACGCGCGTGACCAGCGGACCGATGAGAGCACCGCCAGCGATGAGCACGACGACCTGCGGGAACATTCCCATAGCCGCTTGAGCAGGTGTCCAGCCCCAATCGAGCTGGAGCTGCAGGGTCACGAGGTAACCGAGGCCGGCGGTCGCAAGGCCTGCGCCGGCCTTGAACGCCAGGCCGCTCGACACGAGTGGGCGAGCGACGAGTTTGAGGTCGAGCAGCGGATAGCGGGCAGAACGCTCCCGGACGACGAACAGCACTGCCATCACGATGGCCGCTGCCGTGGTCAGCAACGGGAGAGGTGATGCGGTGCCCGCGTCGACGAACAGCGTCGGTGCGACCAGTGCGAGCATGATCGTGGCCGTGCCGAGCAGGGCACCCGCGCCATCGATCGGGTCGCGGTGCAGCTCGTCCACCCTGTCAGCGGGGATGCCGCGTCGAATGCCGATGAACGCGAGTGCGGCGATCGGCACGTTCACCAGCAGCAGCACCTGCCACGGAGCGAACGCGAGCACGAAGCCGCCTGCCGTGGGCCCGATCGCGAGTCCGACCAGGCCCACGGTCGAGATCAGCGTCGTCGCACGGACGCGGAGCCCGTCCTCGTCGAACAGGCGGAACGCCAAGGCGAGGGAGCCTGGCGTCGTCATCGCGGCCGCGACGCCCATTGCCGCGCGAATCGCGATGAGCTGCTCCGCCGTGGTGACGAACGCGGTTGCCAGACTTGCCGCACCCAGCAGCACCAGCCCGACCAGCATGACCTTGCGGCGGCCCACCCGGTCAGCCAGCGCGCCGAGGGCCAGCATCAGCCCGCCGAACACGACGGCATACACGCCCGTGACCCACTGCAGCACAGTCGTCGACGCCGACAGTTCAAGGCCGATGGTCGGCAGTGCGACGTTGAGGATCGAGTTGTCGAGCACCTCGAACAGAAACACCGCTGACAGCCCTGCGAGCGCTACGCCCGCTTCACGGAGGGAGCGCGGTGAGGGAGAGACTTCGGTGGGAGCGCCGACGTTCTCGACAGCTCCAGTACGACGGACATTCACTGCGCACTCCTTCGATGTGAAGAAGTGGCGGACCGTCCGGTACCGCGTATGCGCGCGTGGCCCCTACTCCATCAACCGGCGTCGATGCCCAGCAGTGAACACACGTTTCTACTTCCAGTGCTCCGACACTACACCCGGCCCGAAGATCACGTCGCGGCCCTCCGCCGCTACAGAACCTCGCTCAACGCCCGAACCCTTCAGCGTCGCGGCCGGATCGCTTCGCGGACCCTTGACACGGGGGACTGTTCCGGGCACTTAGGACGGGGGCGAATCGGGGGCCGGGCCGCGCGCATGGAGTACCTCACGCTTGCGGCCGAAGATGACAAGCGCGGCGACTACGTAGAAGCCGCCTGCCAGGGCGAAAGCATAAGTATCCGCAGCAGCGGATCCCCACTTAGGATCGATGATGTCTATCAGTGCAGGTTTGTCGACTTCATAGCGGATCAGCACGCGATCCCCAGGCTTCGGCGCAGGGCGAGGATTTTGAATCGTATCCAACTGCGTTGAAAACTCCTCTCCCGCAACCGTGGCGAACGCGATATCTACTCGATTCGACCGCACGCTCCTGGGCGTCGAACCAAAACTCTTTATCAGTCCATACGTGGAAATCGTCTCGCCATGGGTCCTGGATTGCTGGTCCAGTTGCAGGTAGACAATACCCGACAATACAAGCAGGGTTATGCCCACCACGGGCAGCAAAGCCCGCAGCAATTTCACGCCACTTAACACGATGAGCACTAATCCTGCTAGTAGCAGGAAAACAGAAACAGCCGGCCACCAGTAGAGAACATCCATTTAATGAGCCATTTCATCCGAGCTGAGATATTGAGTACGGCCATGGAGATCAAGGGGCCGCACAAACAGAGAAAGGGCCGTCAAGCGTGACCTCAGTGGCGTTCGACGTACGGTCGATCCAATATTGCGACCCTGCCCGCGTCCTTCGGCTCCGTCGTGCGGCCAGGACGTCAGAGTTCCCGGTCTTCGGCCAGGTCTTCCCACGCCAACTCCCGGAACGCCGGCAGAACGTCCTCCCCGACGGGCAGCGAGACGTCGGCCTGAAACCATGCCACGACGAGCACGGATTCGCACCACACGGAGTCGTCGTCCTTGCGTAACGGTGACCCGCTGAAAACACCCACGCACCGCACGGCGGGCAACACCTCAACCGGCCCCAAGCGGCCGGGCTTCTCATCCGGGTAGGTCCGCGGCGGGTCGATGAGATGGAACGGCATCGACGGGTAGCTCGTTCGTGCCCAACTGCTGAGGCTCGAAATGGCTCTGTCGTTCACCCTGGCGCATGGGTAGCCCTCCAACAACCCGTCGTACGTAGCAGAGAGCTCGACGGTCGAAAGGGCAAGGTCTCGTCCCGACGAGCGCCGAACATGCGCAAGGGGCATCAAACCGGCTTCCTGTGAGGAGTCACCGCGACGACGCACCAGCGGCGCCATACGTGGTCATTTCCTCACAATCGAACCATCACCGCGATGCCTTCGGCTCCTCATTGAGCGAACCCCGTAATTGAGCGAACCCCGTAGACGTCATGCCAGGCGGCTCAACAGCTTGCCTCCAGCGATCTTCACGGCGCCCCGCGTCGTCACAAGTCACAAACCGGGGCCGACGCGCAGCACGATGCGGCCGCGGTATCGGCGGGACTCTCCGCGGGCGGCGGCCTCTACGTCCTCGTGTGCGGCGCGTGCCTGGGCCAGCGGGAGGACCGTGGTGTCCAGGCGGAGGCCGTCGCGGGGCAGCCGCCGGTTGATCCAGGCGGCGGCCTCGGCCAGCTCCGCAGTGGTGGCCAGGCTGATCGCGAAGCCGACCACGGACCGGTCGTGCGTGTAGAGGCGGCCGACGTCGAAGGAGTCGTCGCCCTGCGCGTTCGCCAGCCCCGCCATCACCAGGACGCGTCCCCGGTCGGCGAGCGCGTCGACCGCGGACCTCAGGGAGTCACGCCCGGTCGTGTCGCAGTAGACGTCGACACCTCGGGGGGCCGCGCCGCGCAGGGCCGCGACCGGATCGGCCGCGGTGGAGTCGATCACCGCGTCGGCGCCCAGCTCGGCGCAGTACTCGGTGTTGCGGGAACCGCGGGCGGCGGCGATCACACGGACGCCGAGGTCCTTGGCGATGCGGATGAGGCATGTCCCGACGGCCCCGTTGCCACCGGCCACGAACAGCGTCTCCCCGGAGCGCATGCGGGCGTGGTGGACCAGGCCCGTGTAGGCGGTGGCGGCCGGATGCAGCACGGCGACGGCGTCGAGCGGATCCACCCCGTCGGGCAGCCGGTAGAGCCGGTCGGCCGGGACGCACGCGAGTTCCGCTGACGCGCCCTGCCGCCCGCCGTACCCGAGGCTGTTGGTCCAGACGCGGGTGCCGGGCGCGAGCCCGGAGGCGCCGGGGTCGGCCACCTCGCCGACAAGGTCACGGCCGAGCACCAGCGGCAGGGGAATCGGTGTGTGATAGGCGCCGGAGCGCACGAACGTGTCCACCCGGTTGACGGCCGTCGCGGCCACCCGGACAAGGACCTCGCCGGGGGCGGCCACCGGGTCGGGGAGCTCACCGAAGCGGATCGAGGACGCGGGGCCGCGCTGGTCGACGTAAGCCGCACGGATGATCACCACCCCCCTTCGTCGATCTTCACATCGTCTCAAACGCCGGCGTTCTAGCCGCGGATCTTCTCCACGTCCTGGACGGCCTTGTCCAGCAGGCTCCGCATGGCGGTCTCGGCCGCGTTCGCGTCTCGCGCCCGGATCGCCTCCACCACCGCCCGGTGGCTCGGCACCGGGTCGTCATGCGTTTCGACGCCGCCGTGCACCAGGCGGTCGCGCTGGGCAAGGCCGGTCTCCATGACGACCTCCATGCGTTCGAGCAACTCGTTGTGCGTGGCGTTCAGCAGCGCGCGATGGAAGCTCAGGTCGGCGGCGACGGCGGCGGGCGGGTCGCCGTTCGCGGCGGCCATCTCGTCCAGGGCTCCGGCCAGCGCGGCCAGGTCGTCTTCGGTCGCCCGGCTCGCGGCCAGCCGGGCGGCGGCCGGCTCGATGATGCCGCGGACCTCGTGCAACTTGTCGAGCAGCCGCGGGTCGGCGCCCTCGGCGAACTGCCAGCGGATCACGTCGCCGTCGAGCAGGTTCCAGTCCGCGCGGGGCCGGACGAACGTGCCGCGCTTCTGCCTGGCGTCGACCAGGCCCTTGGCGGACAGAACCTTGAGCGCCTCCCGCAGCGCGGTGAGGCTGACATCGAGCTCCTCCTGGAGCGCGGTCATGTTCAGCGTCTCACCTGCGGCGATCTCTCCGGCGAGGATGCGGCGTGCGATGACCTCGACGGTCTGACCGTGGACGCCGCGGCGGGCATACTGCGCCAACGCTCTTCACACCCTTCTCGCTCGTCCGCATCGATCTTCAGGCTGAGGCTCTCACGCACCCGGACTCCGGACCGGCCCCTGGCAGCAGGGTACGCAGGACGATGACGACGGCCCCACCCAGATGACGACGGCCGCACCCAGATGAATCATCACCTGGGTGCGGCCGCCGGCCGGTTCAGCAACTGGCGTTCAGGCCCGCCCAGTTCGCACGGTCGTTGTAGCCGCCGTCACCCGCGTCGCCGACGACCAGGTCGAGCACCCGGACGCCGCTCAGGTCGACGTCGACCTGGCGGACGTCGTCGCGGGTCAGCACCCCGCTGTCGAACAGCACCTTTCCGTCGCCGACGACCTGGAACGTCGACGTGGCGCCCTCGGGCCCGACGTTGCGCACCGCGTCGTCCAGGCCGATGGTCGCGGTCAGCCGGCGGCACTGGTCGCCGACGTAGTAGCGGACCGTCGACGGTGAGGCGACCCCGAGGCCGGTCGGGTACACCTGGCCGAGCATGCTGATCGGCGACCAGCCGCCGACGCTCAGGTCGACCGTCGGGCTCATCCATCCGCTGGTGGCGCTGATCCAGGTGTGGTGGGACAGGACGACGTCGCCGTCCGGGGGCACCGGCGCGACCACCACCGCGGAAACCGTCGCCTGCTGCAGGCGGCCGTGCACGATCGTGTCGTACGACGTGGTGGCGGTCAGGGTGGCGTCACCGGCGGCGGCGGTGGCCGGGAGGGTCGCGGCGAAGGCGAAGGTGGCGGCGTGGCCGGGGGCCAGCAGCTTCGGCGCCTTGCTCAGCTCGCGGACCGTCCAGCCGGTGGGCGCCGCCAGCCTGACCTTCGGCGAGAGGACCGGCAGCGTGCCGTCGTTGCGCACGGCCACCTCGACCCGCGCCTCGTCGCCACCGGCGACCACGGGCGCCGACCCGTCCGCCACCGGGTCTCCACCGACCTGCGTCACCTGCGGCAGCCCGGCGACCACGTGCGGGACTCCCGGCAAGCCGTGGGCCCGGCCGACCCGGAACAGCGCCGCGCCGTGGGCGGGGACGGCCGCGCTGATGGTGCCGGCGCTCTCGGTGACCTGGTTCGTCCACGCGTTCTTGAGGGTGAACCGGCCTCCGGACAGGCCTACGGAGGACGCCTTCGTGGTGAGGGTCTTCGAGCTGTCGCCCCGGTTGAGCAGCACCACGGCCCGGTCGCCGTCGGCCAGCCGCTTCACCCAGGTCTCCGTCGTGCCGGCGGGGCCGACGCGGACGGCCTGCACACCGGCTGCGTCCTGGTCGATCGCGACCACGTCGGGGTCGGTGAGGATGTCCACGGACGTCTGGCTGAGCTTGCGGACGTCGCTGCCGATCACCAGCGGCGCGGCCGCCACGGACCAGAGCGTCATCTGGGTGCGGAATTCCTCGTCCGTCATGCCCATCTCGGGGCCGAGGTAGTCCGGGTCGTTGAAGTGACCGGGCCCGGCGACCTCGGGGTGCCGCGCGTTGGCGTCATAGTTGCGCAGCACGTCCTTGAACTTGATGTCGCCGACGAAGCCGACGTCGGTGTAGGTCCGCCAGGACTGCGCGATCGCCGGGGCGTAGCTCCAGGAGAAGGTGGACTGCTGCTCCTCGGGATAGTTTCCCCAGTCCGGCGAGGTCACCGGGTTGCACAGGTTGAAGATCATCGGCCGGTGGCCGGCGTTGTTGCGCAGCGCCTGGGCGAACTCGGTGTAGACGGTCTTCGGGTCCAGGTTCGCGGCGATCCCGCAGAGGAAGTCCACCTTCACCGCGTCGAACTTCCAGGCCGCGAACTGGTCCGCGTCGCGCTGGTAGTAGCCGTGGCTGCCGAGCCCGCATCTGCCGGGGATGTACGGCCCTGCGTCGGTGTAGATGCCGGCCTTCAGGCCCTTGCTGTGGATGTAGTCCACCAGCGGCTTCAGGCCGTTGGGGAAACGGGTCCTGTCGGCCTGCAGGTCACCGGCGGCCGTCCGCGGCTCCGGGTCCTGCCAGCCGCCGTCCAGCCAGACGATGTCGTAGCCGGCCTTGGCCAGGCCGCGGGAGACGAGCGCGTCGGCGACCTCCTTCACGGACTCCTCCGAGAAGGCGCCGCCGAGGCCGAAGTAGGTGTTCCAGCCCTGGTACGGCGTGGGGCTGACCACCTGCTTCGCCGCCACCCGCGCACCGGTCCCCGCGTCGGCCTGGGCGGTCGCGGGGGCGACCAGCAGGCCTGCCACGAGGGCGGTCACAGCGGTGAGCACATGTCGTTTCACATCGGGTTCCTTTGCTGCCGGGGGAATGGCGGACGCCGCGATGGGCTACTCGCTCGATGTTCTGGACCTGCTCGCGTCTCCGCCCGCACCTCGCTCGCGCGCAGCGGCCCCGCGACGCTGAGGGAGACTCCCCGACCGGCTGCCAGACCCAGTCATGTCCGCACTCCTGAGGTGTTCGTTTCCGGGATCTTGTCTCCCGTTACGGCAGCGTGTCAATAATAATTCGTAAATTATGAGTTGTTAGCTGCCGAGTGGTGAGCGGCACGATCGTCAGGCCGGGCCGGCCGGGAATACGATGAGCCTCACCTGATCGTCGAAGGGCCTGTGAGAATGGCAGCCGGACCGGCATGCGTCGCCTGAACGCGCTCGCCGAGCGTGTCGCGACGCGCCTCGACCAGCTCGCCGTCCGGATGGTCGACGCCTTCGTGGCGGAGATCCCCCTCTACGCCCATCTGCCCAGGGAGCAGCTGGAGGGTGAGGTCCTCGAGATCTGCCGGCACAACCTCCGGCTCTTCTTCCGGCTCTTCAGCCATGACGAGCTGCCGGATGAGCGAGAGATTCTGATCGTCCGCCGCAGCGCGGCACTGCGGGCGGAGGAGCGGGTGCCCCTGGAGACGGTGCTCGCCGCCTACCGCGTGGGAACCAGGATCGGATGGCAGCAGCTCTGCGACGACGCTCGTCCCGACGAGCGCGCCGACCTGTTCGAGGCCGCGCATCTGGTGATCACGTTCAACAACGTCGTCACCGGCGCGGTCGCCGCGGCGTACCTCGAGGAGCGGCAGGCGATCCACGACGAGGACCGGGAAGAGCGCCGGCGGCTGGCCGAGGCGCTCCTCGCGGGGACCCCCGCACGCCGGCTGGCCGAGCGCGCCGACCATCGGCTGGCCGACGGCTACCACGTGCTGGCCGTCCGGGTCGAGTCCTCAGTCGACGAGCGCGACGAGGAGGTGGAACGCGCCGTGGCGGCCCGCCGCAAGTTGCGGCGGATGGAGCAGAGCCTGGCCGACGACGCCGGTCACGAGCCGCAGCCGCTCAGCGTGCTCACGCCCGGCGGCGGCATGGTCCTGCTCCCGTGCACGGACCCGGACGACCGGGACGCCCGTGCCGCCGACGTGGTGGCGCGCATGGCGAAGGCCGCCGACGCGCCGGTGTTCGCCGGGCTCGCCACGGGGGCGGACCCGGGCGGCGTACCGTCGGCGGCGGCGGAGGCCGACCGTGTGCTCGGGCTCGCCGTACGGCTGAACGCCGAGCCTGGAACGTACACGCTCGACGACGTCCTCCTCGAATACGTGCTGTCGAGCGCGGGAGACGTGGGCCGGCGACTGGCCGACGTCCTCCAGCCGCTGGAATCCGGGCCCGAACTCGTGCAGACCCTCGCCGCGTGGTTCGCCAACGACTTCCACCGGGTGCCCACGGCGGCCTCGCTGCACATCCACCCCAACACCCTCGACTACCGGCTGACCCGGATATGCGAACTCACGGGGTACTCCGTCGGGTCGGGGCGCGGCGTCCTCGTGCTGGGTGCGGCGCTGGCCCTGCAGACGCTTGGGAGAAATCACAACGAACGGTCCTGAACTCTCGGGTGAACGCCGATAGTTGGCGGACGTGTGATCGAGTTAACATCCCACGACGCCGATTCTGGCTTTAGCCGAGGACGTTTCATGAATCGCTCGTTCGCTTTATTCAGCGCACTGGCCGTGACCACCGCGCTAATGGTGACCACTCCCGTCGCCGCGGCCGCGGGAACGCCGGCCCCGCCCCGAGATCCCGGCACCGGACATGCCGCCGGACCTGCAGCCGGACCTGCAGCCGGACCGGGTCACGACCACGGCGGCCCGCGACCCGGTTGCGATCCGATCGACCCGACCGCCTGTCTGCTGCCGTTTCCCAACGACTATTTCACCGTTGCCGACCGGTCCACGGAAACCGGCCGGCGAATCGCCTTTTCGCCGGAGATGATGCCGCAGAACGTCGCCGGCACGCCGATCGATCCGACCGAATGGAATCGCAACGACGGTTTCAGCCCCGGCACCCCGATTCTCACCAGGGTGCCCGGCGTCGATTTGACGAGGACCAAGGCGGCCCCGATCACCGACATCGGCGCCTCACTCGACGAAGACGCGCCCATCGTGCTGCTCAACGCCCGCACCGGCAAGCGCACGGCGTACTGGGCGGAACTCGACGCCAACGCGACCGATCCCGCCCGCCAGGCTTTGATCATCCACCCGGCCGCGAACCTCGCGGAGGGGACGCGGTACATCGTCGCGCTCCGCTCGATGCGTGACAGCGCCGGCCGCCTCATCCCGCCCGGCCCCGCCTTCGCCGCGTACGCCGACTCCCCGCACGGCGCGGGGAAGGTCGACTCGCGGCGTCAGGCGCAGATGAACAAGATCTTCGCGACGCTCGAGAAGGCCGGGGTGAAACGGCACAGCCTCTACCTCGCCTGGGACTTCACGGTCGCCAGCGAGCAAGGCCTGTCCGAACGCATGCTGCACATCCGCGATGACGCCTTCCGGCAGCTCGGCGACACCGACCTGGACGACAAGCGCGTCAAGGGGCGCTCCCCCAGGTTCGCCGTCGACTCGGTGCAGGACTTCGCCGCGTGCGGCTCCGACGGTTGCCAGACGGGTGAGAACGACCAGGTCGCACGCCGCGTCGCGGGACGTGTCTTCGTGCCGTGTTACCTCGACGAGAGCGGTTGCCCCTCCGGGGCGACGTTCCACTACGCGAACGGCGCCTCGGTGCCGTCGCAGATCCCCGGCAACGAGCGGGCCGCGAACTTCATCTGCAACATCCCCCGCTCGGCCGTGTCCGGCGGGCGGATCCGCAAGGCGCACCCGTCGCTGTACGGCCACGGCCTGCTCGGCAGCGCAGACGAGGTCGACTCGGGCAAGCTGTACACGATCGGCGACGACCACGGCATCATGTTCTGCGCGACCGACTGGATCGGCCTCGCGCGCGACGACCGTGCGACCGCCGCCGCGGCCTACAGCGACATCTCGAAGTTCCCGACCGCCGCCGACCGCGGGCAGCAGGGCATGCTCGACTTCCTCTACCTGGGCCGGGCGATGATCCACCCGGACGGCTTCGCGGCGAACCCGGCCTTCCAGTTCACCGTGCACGGCAGGACGGAATCGGTCATCGACACCCGGGAGCTGCTCTACCTGGGCGGCAGCCAGGGCGGCATCATGGGCGGCTCCCTCACGGCTGTGGCGCCCGACTTCACCCGCGGCGTGCTCGGCGTTCCCGGCATGAACTACAGCCTGCTGCTCAACCGCAGCGTCGACTTCGCGCCCTTCCAGGCGATCTTCGACCAGAACTATCCCGACAAGCTCGACCAGCAGATCATCTTCGGGCTGCTGCAGATGTTGTGGGATCGGTCGGAGGCCGGCGGCTACGCGCACCACATGACGACCGACACCTACCCGAACACGCCCGCCCACCAGGTGCTCCTGCTCGCGTCCTACGGCGATCACCAGGTCTCCACCTGGTCCGCCGCGGTCGAGGCGCGCACCATCGGCGCCCGCATCCGCACGCCTCTCCTCGACCCGGGCCGCTCACAGGAGAAGACGCCGTTCTGGGGCGTGCCCCGGATGGAGCGCTCGCCGTACCGCGGGCCGGCGACCATCACGCTCTGGGACATCGGTCCGCTGCGCACCGTCGACGGCCAGGTCGAGGGGACGCCCCCGCCGCCCATCGCGAACGTGCCCAACAGCGAGGGCGTGGACCCGCACGGTCCGGACGCCACGGAGACCGCGGCCGGGCAGGAGCAACTGGCGACCTTCCTCCTCGACGGCGTCGTCGTCGACACCTGCGGAGACCACCCCTGCTACCTCGACCACTGGACCGGCCCGTGATCCGCCCAGTGATCGGCCCCGTGCCCACGATCCCCGCGACGACCCCCTAGGAGAGCACTTGCGGTCCCCTTCCGGCGGGCGGCGCATGCGCCTCGCCATCATCGCGTCACTGTCCATGGCCGCCCTCTTCACCGCGGCCGGCCCCGCGGTCGCGTCCGCCCCCGGCGGGCCGTCCCACGACCGGCCGCACGACAACAGGAACGGCGACAAGAACGACAACGGGAACGGCGGAAAGCACGACCTGCAGATCACGGTGCTGTCCAGTCGCCCCGACCAGGTGTCGGGCGGAGACGCCCTCGTCCAGGTACAGGTGCCGGACGACGTCTCCCCCCAACGCGTCAGGATCCGCCTGAACGGCGCGGAGGTCACGCGCGACTTCTCCGCCGGCGAGCAGCGGCGGACGCTCGTCGGTCTCGTCGACGGGATGCGCGCCGGTGCCAACGTCCTCACGGCCGAGACGACCGGCGACCACCGCCGTGACGCGCGGCTCACGCTGAACAATCACAGCGTCACCGGGCCGATCTTCTCCGGCCCCCAGCAGCAGCCGTTCGTCTGCAAGACCGAACAGTCGGGCCTCGGCCAGCCGCTCGTCGACAATCACGACCACGTGGGCCTGCCGGTCTTCGCGCTCGACGCGGACGGGCAGAAGACCGACCAGGTCGTCGGGTGGAGCCGCGACTGCAGCGTCAAGCCGCGTGTCGACTTCGTGTACCGGACCACGAGTGGCGGGTGGAAGCCGCTGCCTGCCGACGGCGGCCGGCCCGCCGACCTCGCCACCACCACGACGGCGGACGGTCGCGTCGTCGACTTCGTCGTCCGCTGGGAACGCGGCACCATCGACAGGTTCATCTACAGCATCGCGATGCTGAGCCCCCTGAAGGTGGACGCGAACCACGCGGCCGACTCGGCCTGGAACAGGCGCCTGATCTACAGCTTCAGCTCGGGCGGCGTCGGGATCGGGCACAACCAGGGCGAGCTCGGCACCACGATCGACGACATGTTCGAGGCCGAAGAGGGGCTGGCCGCCGGTTACGCGGTCGCCTACTCCACCGGAAACGACACCGGGAACCACTACAACCTTCAGGTCGGCGGCGAGGCCGCCCTCATGGTGAAGGAACGGTTCATCGAGGAGCACGGCGAGCCGCTGTACACCGTCGGCGTCGGCGCCTCGGGCGGCGGCCTCCAGCAGTACGTGTACGGGCAGAACCATCCCGGCCTCATCGACGCGGCCATCCCCGTGTACGCCTATCCGGACATGGTCACGCAGGGCATCCACGTCGGCGACTGCGAGCTGCTCGAGTACTTCATGGACGTCACCGACGCGGGCAACCCCAAGTGGCAGAACTGGGACAACCGCAAGCTGCTCGAAGGGATGAACTCGAGCAGCACGGTCCGCAACCCGTACACGGGCAAGCCCGGCTCCAGCGAGTGCGTCAACGGCTGGCGCGGGCTCAGTCCCCTAACGCTCAACCCGCACTACGGGTCGGCCGGCTCCAACCAGGGTCTGATGGAGCCGAAGGGCGTCATGGACACGGTGAAATGGACCCATTTCGATGATCTGCGCAACATCTACGGGGTGAAGCCGGACGGCTTCGCGCGCAGGACCTTCGACAACGTCGGCGTCCAGTACGGCCTCGAGGCTCTCCGCGACGGCACGCTCACGCCCGACGAGTTCCTCCACCTCAACGCCACCGTCGGCGGGTGGAAGGACCCGGAGGACATGGTGCAGGAGGGCGCGCCGTTCGTGCCCGGCGGCACGTTCGACCCGTGGAGCTCGCGCAACATGACCCTGAGCCCGGACGGCGGCGCGACTCCGGCGCCGCGCACCGAGGGCGACGTCGGCGCGATCGAGGCGGCCTACCGGTCCGGCATGGTGTTCCGCGGCAAAATCGACATCCCGATCATCGACTGGCGGCACTACCTCGAGGACGAGCTGAACATGCACAACAGCCGTCAGTCGTTCGCCAGCAGGGAACGCATCATCGAGGCGCAGGGGAACGCGGACAACCAGGCCATCTGGTTCACGGACGCGCGGCCGGGCGGCGCCCAGTCGACCCAGCTCCCCGAGGCGTTCAAGGCCATCGACACGTGGATGGCGAACATCCGCAAGCACCCGGAGCGCACCGTGGGCCAGAACAAGCCCTCGGAGGCGACCGACCGGTGCTTCGCAACCGACGGGCGGCTCATCGCCTCCGGATCGCACGTCTGGGACGGAATCCTCGACCACAGGGCGGACGGGGCCTGCACCGAGCAGTTCCCGATCCACTCCACGTCGCGCATCGTCGCCGGCGGGCCCTTCGACGAGGACCTGTACAAGTGCGGGCTCCAGCCGGTCGACAAGGCGGTGGCCAGGGGCGTCTACGGCCAGTGGCGGCCGGACGCGTCCGAGCGGGCCAGGTTGAAGCAGATCTTCCCGTCAGGCGTGTGCGACTACACCAAGCCGCCGGTGGGCCGTCCATGAGGCTCGGTCCCGACCGGTGATCCCCGTGTCTCCGGCCGTCATCCGACGGCCGGAGACACGGCCATTTCGATGGTTCTCGGCTGTTCTCGGCTGTTCTCGGCTGTTCTCGGCTGTTCTCGACGTCACCGGCCGTCAGAGGCAGCGAAGATCCAGCCCAGCCGCGGTGCTGTCGAACAGCTTCACGATCGCCCTCAGCCGACCGTCCTCAGCGGAGGGCGTGGACGGCTCCAGCGGCCGTACGGACCGCGCTCAACACCGCGGACCCGTCACGGCTCGACGACGCACTTGACGAAGCCTGGCGGGCGGTCGCCGAAGTAGCCGAAGCCGGTGTCCAGGTCGTCCAGAGAGACGCTGTGGGTGACGAGAGGCTCGAGCGTGAGGCGCCGGTCCGCCATCATCCGCAGCCCGTCCGCCAGGGCCGCCATCAGGCGCCATCGCTGGCCCGTGAAGCCGTTGACGATGGTCACTCCGCGATACCAGAGCTCGACGTCCAGGTCGCGGGGGCCGTCGTGGTGGTAGCCGGCGACGCACAGCGTGCCGTGCGTCGTCACGAGGTCGCCCGCGAGCTTGAGCCCGGCCGCCCGGCCGGAGAACTCCACGACCACGTCGAACGCCCCGGCGAGACTCGCGGCGGCCTCCTCGGGAGTGTGCACCTCGCCGGCCCCGAGTCCGGACGCGAGGTCGCGCGCGTGCGGGACGGGGTCGACGCCGGCGAGACGCGCGGGAGCACGGTCGGCGGCGACCTGCAGGGCGGTCAGGCCCATGAAGCCGAGCCCGACGACGGCGACCCGCTGCCCGGCCTTCAGGCCGCATCGCGACAGGGCCTCGACGACGCAGGCCAGCGGCTCTCCGAGCGCCGCCCGGCTCGGCACGTTCGACGGCACGGGAAGCAGTTCCCTGGCGGGGACGTTCACGGCGTCGGCGAACGCGGGGAACGCGAAGCCGGTGACGCGATCGCCCCGGGACCACCCGTGGACGCCGTGGCCGAGCTCCACGATCTCGCCGCTCAGCTCGTGACCGAGCCTGCGCGGCTCGGCGCCGTCGTGCTCTGCCCACGCGGGCAGCTCCGAGACACAGATTCCCGAGGCGAGGACGCGCACCCTGACCTCCCCCGGCCCCGGTGGCGTGTCCGGAGCCTCGACGACCTGCGACCTGCCGGGTGCGACGACCTGTGAAATCCGCATGATCTCCTCTTCGACTGCGGTCCGACTCAGTTCTGGGTACGGCGGGCCAGCTCGACGGCCCCCTCGACGGGCGGCGCCTGGAGCAGCGTGGCGGTGACCCCCGGGAGCAGGGACGCCAGCTCGTCCTCGAACGCCGCCATGAGGCGCGGCTGGCCGGTGATGACGCCTCCCGCGACGACCACGGCGCCGACGTCCGCCCCTCGCCCGGCCAGATGGCCCACGAGCCGGGCGAGCGACCGGCCGCCCGCTCTGATGACGTCGCCGGCCGTCGCCGACCCGGCCTCCGCCGCCGCGAAGACGGCCGGAACGTGGGCGCCCCAGCTTTCGACGCCCCCGTTCCAGCTCATCACCGCGGCGAGCTCGGGCAGGCCGGGAACGCCGAAGGCGCGCAGCAGCGCGTCCCCGAGCCCGTCGCCGGGAGTCCCCTCGTCCGCCTGGGAGAGCACCGCCCTGGCCGCGTCCCGGACGAGCGCGGAGCCCGATCCCTCGTCGCCCAGCACCCATCCCCACCCGCCGGCGGACAGGTACGCCCCCGTGTCGCGGTGCCTGCCCACGGCGATGGCTCCGGTGCCCGCGACGACGCCGACGCCGCCGGCCAGGCCGGCCGCGGGGACGAGCAGTTCGGCGTCGTTGACGACGGTCGCGGCCACCCCGATCGCCTGTCCGAGCTCGCGGGCCAGGTGGTCGCAGTGGCCGGGCGTCTCGCAGCCGTGCGCCCCCACGGCGACGTGCCGTACGGCGTGGCCCGCGCCGAGCAGCGGCTGGAGGCGTGCCGCCAGCCATGCCGCCGCCTGCGGAAGCGAGGCGGTCTGCCAGCCGGAGCTGGGCACCGTCCGGTCGGCGAGGACCTCGCCGGTCCGCACGTCCACCAGGCGCATCCGCGTCTTGGTGCCCCCGACGTCCACACCGGCCACCGCCACGGTCATCCGATCGGCTCCTCGATCTTCGTGTCGGTGTTGTTGAAGACGAAGTCCTCGATCTCCACACCTCTGGCCAGCGCGAGCGATCCCGCGAGCCGCTGCACGACGGCGGTCTCGAGGACCGTGCGCACCGGCATGGAGACACCCTCGGGGACGCGGACGACGTGCAGGTGCTCGTTGGGCTCGACGGCGGCCGAGGTGACGCAGAGCGTGAGGTGGCGGGCGCCGGCCAGACTGCGCACGAGCTCGAGCTCCCGGCCGTCGCCGATCACCACGTGCAGGGTCTCCCCCGCGGACTCCATCTCCCCGTGCAGGTAGTTGCGCGTGACCAGCGCGGAGGCGGGCACCCGGCACACCTCGCGCAGCAGCAGCGCTCCGGACTCCGACGCGGAGCGGGCCGCGCCCGACGCGACGACGTCGGCGGCGACGACCCGTACGCCCCGCTCTGCCACTTCGTCGACCACGGGTGCCAGGACGGCCTCGTGCCGCGCCAGGACGCCGGCGATGCCGTCCCATTCGCCGGCGACCTCCGCCGGAGTGCGGCCGAGCATGGTTCGGGCGATCATGGTCAGGGCTACGAGGGTGCCCGTGTAGCCGATGGTCGAGGCGTAGCTGTCGGGTTCGTTGCCGAGGTCGACGCAGTGCGCCACCGAGTCGGCGAGCCGGGAGGGCGCGACGTTGACCACCGCCGCGCGGAGCTCCTCCGGCACGAGGGCGAGCGCGTCCACCGTCTCCGGGCTGCGGCCCGACTGCGAGACGCCGATCACGAGGTCCGCGTCGGCGAACCTGATCGCGGAGCCGATCTCGCTGGCCAGTTCCTGACGGGCCGGCAGCCCGCCGTCGGAGAGCAGGCGCAACGGCAGGGCCAGTGCGGCGTGGCTGGCACCCATCCCGACGAAGACGGGACGCGTGCTGCGTGCGAACATGTCGCTCCCCGCCGCGACCTCGGCGAGCTCCTCCGCGACCCGGGTCGCGACCCGTTCCAGGGCGGCCGGCTGGCCCGCCCGGCCGTCGAGATAAGGGATTCGTTCTCCCGGCATTTCCGTCATTTCCCTTCGAGAGACATGTGAAGTACCGACTGCCACCACGAACTGACCAGAAGATTCAAAACAGATACCTCTACATACCACATGATGCCGTAGGGGATTTTGGTATGCGACATCGGGGGTGCCGATCAGGATCTGGCGGACGTTCCGGAGCCCGGGCAGCACGAAGCCGTGGGACTCACGATCGACGTGCGTCCCACGGTGGAATGGCGGTCAGGCGGTGGTTCCTCCACCACGGGTGAAGGACGTGCGCAGGCGGTATCGGTCGCCGCGGTAGGTGATGGTCGACACCAGCACGACCCGGCCGACCGTGTCGACCATCGACTGGTGCATCACCAGAACCGGGTCTCCGGGGTCGAGGTCGAGGTGCCCGGCGATCTCCTCCGGGCATCCCATGGCCTCGATGACCGACTGGGCGACGACCGGCTCGGCCCCCGCGGCGGCGAGTTCCTCGAGCAGGGAGGCCACGGCGAAGTCGGTGCCCGGAAGTTCGGGCGCGAGATTCAGGACCACGCGGGAGGCGTCCACTCCTATCGCGAGACCGTCCAGCATGCGGACGCGTTCGAGCACGAAGAGCTTGGTGCCCGCGGCCACGCCGAACTGGTCCGCCTCGTCGAGGGACGCCTCCGTGACCTCCGCGCGGATCACCCGGGAGGTCGCGACCAGGGCCTTGCGCCGCGCCGTCTCGGTGAAGGACTCCAGCGAGTTGGGCCAGTCGCGGTCGGGCCTGCTCGCGACATACCACCCGCGACCATGTGAGGACCTCAGCACACCCTGCTCGACCAGGTGCTGGAGCGCCCGCCGGAGCGTCACCCGGCTGATGCCCATCTGCGTGCACAGCTCGCGCTCGGCGGGCAGGCGCCGCCCGGCGGGAAGCACCCCCTCGCGCACCTGGCGCTCGATCAGCTCGGCCGCCTGCACCCACAGAGGCTCAGGGCTGTCCGAAGCGATCAGAGTCGCCTGAGACACCCTATTCACCGGGTTCACGTCCCTCCCTGCTCTCGCCCGCCTGCCGCGGGCGAACATAATGTCATTCTCACACCGGATCCGTGCGGCCGAGCATCACTCACGGCGATCTCCGACCAGGCGGTCGAATGCCGCGTCCAACTCCGGGTCCGTCCGGCGTCGCGAAGACTCCTGATCAAACCAGGACACAATCTCTCGCGCACCTCGCGCAAATGGAACTTGTGACAAGAAACCCGGCACAAGGCTCTTAATCATAGAGTTGTCGTAAATAACCGAATGCCGGAAATCCTCTTGCAGGACCGGGCCCATCCATGCGATTTCCCGGCCGATGTCCTCGCTCGACCGGTGCACGATCCTGGGCTCCACGCCCGCTGCCTCGGCGAGGCAGAAGTGGATCTCGTCCCAGGTGAGCAGTTCGTCCGAGGTGATGTGCACGCTCTGCCCCACGGCGTGCCGGTTGCCGAGCAGGCCGGTCAGGCCGCGCGCGAAGTCACGGGCGTGCAGCAGGTTCCACAGCGAGGTGCCGTCGCCGTGGACGACCACCGCCTTCCGCTGGCGCCAGCGCTCGATCGCCGTCCAGCCCGCCAGGATGGGCAGCACCGTCTCGTCGTAGACGTGCGCCGCCCGCACGATCGTCACCGGGAACGCGTCGTAGCGGTAGGCCCGTTCCAGCTCCTCCTCGCAGCGGAGCTTCTGCATGGGGTAGTCGAACCCGTTGTTCCGCCGTGCGGAGGACTCCACGATCGGCAGCCGCGGAGCCGGCCGCGCGTACAGCGACCCGGTCGAGATGAAGACGTACTGCCCGGTGCGGCCGGCGTACCTGTCCGCATCCGCCCTGACGTCCTCGGGGGTGTACCCGATGAAGTTCACCACGGCGTCGAACGTCTCGTCGCCGAGGGCCGCCCGCATCGCGGCGTCGTCGTGCGCGTCCGCGTGGACGACGCGGACGCCCTCCGGCACGGGGCGCAGAGTCGTGCGGCCCCGGGTGACCACGGTCAGATCCACACCGGCCGCCACGGCCTCGCGCGCGCAGGCGGCGCTGAGGACGCCGGTTCCGCCGATGAAGAGAACCCGTTGTGAAGTCATCGCTTCCCCGCCTCCGCCGGCCGCCTGCCCGTGGCGAGACCTCGGCCGACGAGGTAGTCGTAACAGGCGCGCAGCAGCTCGTACATGTCCCCGCGGGTACGGTCCGCCTCGACGATGTGCCACTTCACCGCCGGATTGGCACGGGCCACGCCTTCCACGTCGACCACGCCCTCCCCGAAGGGCAGCATGTGGTCGTCCATCCCCCGCGCCGGGCCGTCCTTCAGATGGACGAACTCCAGACGGTCGCCGAGCGAGGCCGCGACGGGCGCCGGCTCGACCCCCGCCGTACGGACCCAGTAGGCGTCCAGTTCGACGACGACCGCGGGGTCCAGCTCACGGAGCAGGATTTCGTAGGCCCGCTCCCCGTTCATGACGTTCTCGAACTCGGCGAAGTGGTTGTGGTAGGCGATCCGCATGCCCCGCCCCGCGGCGTTGGCCGCCGCCTCGTTGACGCGCCCGGCCCCCCGCAGCACGCCGTCCAGCGTGGTGAACTCCTCCGGCTCCATGCTCCAGACGAGCGTCTCGACGCCGAGTTCCTCGTTCTCGTCGAGGATCGCCTCGGCGGCCTCGCCCGCCGGGAACGGCGCGTGCACGCTGCAGAACTCCAGGCCGAGGCCGTCGGCCACCCTCCGCACGACGGACGGCTTGTGGCCGTACAGGCTGATGGGCTCGACGGCGACGTATCCGAGCGCCGCCACCCGCTCGAGCACGCCGAGCAGGTCGCGGGACGCCTCCTCGTGCAGGGACCACAGCTGCGCCGCGATCGGCGCGGGCGTCGCCGGCCGGTTCACACCGCACCTGCGATCGTCCGCCCGTTGCCGAGCGGCCAGCGCGTCGACCACGAGAGGATCTCGTCGTCCTCGACGCCCGCGGCCCAGAGCGTCGCCTGGCGGACCAGCTGGCGGAAGCCCGGGTTCCCCCAGGCCCGCGCGTCGTGCCCGAGCGCGGTGTAGCAGACCCGGCCGCGGCCGTGGTCGCGCACGTAGACGACCGGCTCGGCTCCGTCGGCGGTCGCGCGCTCGGCGAGCACGCGCACGTCGGGCGCGTACTCGAGGACGTAGAACTCGTCGTCGATGCCGAAGTCCTCCATGTGCCGCGTCACCGGGTGGGAACCGCGCAGCCGCACGTCGAACCGGCCCTCGGAGCCGGAGTCCCCGTGCGACAGGTAGCGGGAGCCGACCAGTTCGAAGGCGACCCGATCGGCCTCGAGGCCGCCCTCGCCGAATCCGAACAGGTTGCCCGCGTGCAGGACGACCAGCCCCTTGCCCTCGGCGACCAGGTCGGACAGGGCCTGCTGCTCCCTCTGGTCGAAGGTGACGGACGAGCGGTAGACGACGTACACATCGGCCTCGGCCGTGGCCGGCGCGAGATCGGCGAAACGGGCCATCCCCATGGCTCTCGCGGTGGGGAGCCCGGCCTCGGTGACGATCTCCTGCAGCGCGAGCGCCGCTCCGATCAGGTCGTGGTGGATGTCCGTGCCGTCGACGATCACCATCGCGGACGGCGAGCGTCTCAACTTCATCGTGTTTCCTCTGGTAGTGCGGGAGCCGTCAGGGGCGGCCGGCGACGCGGGCGCGGCGCCGGCCGCCCATGCGGGCGTCTCAGGTCGTGTCCGACACTCCCCTAGCCGGCGTGCGTGGCGGCCTCGGCGTACTCCTTGGCCATCTTGTCGCCGCCGCCCGTCTTCCACTTCTGGACCGCCGCCGTGAGGCCGGAGGCGGGCTCCCGTCCGAGGAACACCGCGGTGACCGCGTCCTGCATCTGCTGCTGCAGGGCCGACCCCTTGGAGTTGAAGGTCTCGGAGTACAGGTGCGCGGCCGGGTTGTCGAGGAGCATCGGGACGACCTTCTGCTGCCAGTCGTGGTTGAGCTTGTCGACGCCGGGGGCGCCCTGCGGGTCGCACAGGACCTGGGGGCCGCCCGCGATGTAGGCGAGGCCGAGGTCCTGCTCGCGCTGGCCGCGCGTGGTCAGTACGGCGACGCCGTCCTTGACCTCGTAGTCCACACCCTCGACGCCGTAGCTCATGATGAACGACTCGCGGGAGCCGAAGGGCGCCGCGATGTAGTCGAGGACCCGGAGGAACATGTCGATCCTCTTCTTGTCCGTCGTCTTCTTGATCATCGTCATGGCGTAGGCGCCGCCGCCGGTCCAGTGCACGGCGTTGCCGCCGTCCTTGCCGAAGGGGACCATGATGTCGAAGACGACGTCCTTGTCGTCGGCCACGATGCCGACCGAGCGGTTGCCGTCGTAGAGCATGGCCAGCTTGCCGGACCGGAAGAGCGCGTCACGCTGGACCTTGTTGTTCATCAGGGTCGGGGTGTCGGGGTGGAAGCAGCCGCTCTTGTAGAGCTCGGCGAGCTCGGACATGGCCGGGATGAACGCCTCGTGCTCCCAGGCCGACACGAAGGAGCCGTCGGCCTTCCGCGTCCACTTGTTGGGCACGCCGAACATCATCATCATGAAGTCGGCGATGTTGCCGCCGAACGCGTAGACGCCCGCCTGCGCGTTGGTGACGGCCTTGGCGAGGTCCTTGAACTCCTGGAGGTTCGCCGGCTGGGGGTTGGCGCCCGCGGCCTGGATGACGTCCGTCTTGGTGTAGATCTGCGTGCTGAACACCGGGTCGGACTTGGGCACGCCGTAGATCCGGCCGTTGAGGTAGCCGTTGAGCCAGCCCGCCTTCTGGATGCCGGCGAGGTTGGGGTACTTCTTCACCGCGTCGCCGGAGAGGAACTCGCTCAGGTCGGTGAACTGCGCCTCGGCGAGTTGCGGCAGACGGGCGACGTTCTCGTAGAGGGGGACGGAGACGAACTCGGGCAGGTCGTCGCCGGCCACCAGCGCGGGGAACTTCGTCTGGAAGTCGGCGTAGGGCACCTGGTGGGGAATGACGTTGAGGTTGAGCTCCTTGTTCAGCAACTGCCAGTAGGGGCTCTGGTCGACCGGCGGGGACGGCTGGCCGTACGTCATGATGAGCACGTTGAAGTCGCTGCCGTCGCCGATCGTCCCGTTGACCGTGCGCGGCCCGTCCATCGGGAAGGACGCGTAGACGTCCATGACGCCCTCGGCGCTGCCCTCCAGCAGGGCCTTGGGCTTGACCGGCGGAACATAGGTCGGCAGCGGCACCCCCTTGGCCGCGGCGGGCGCGGCGGCGCCGCCGCCCCCGGAGTCGGAGCCGCACGCGGCGAGCACCCCGCTCAGCGGGATGAGCGCCGCCGCCAGACCGGCGCCCCTCAGGAGGTTCCTGCGGCTGATGCCATCGTCCGAGGCCGAGAATCCGGACCGATTTCTGATCTCCATGATCTGTTCCTTTACGGTTATCGACTAACCCTTGATGGCCCCGGTGAGCATCCCCTTCGACATGTGCTTCGTCAGGAAGGGATAGACGCACAGGATCGGCAGCGTGGCGATCGCCACGAGAGCCATCTGCACGGACTGCGCGGGTGGCGCCACATATCCGGGAATGGTGTGCGCGGTCGAGGTGATGTTGTTCTGCAGAACGAATGTGCGCATGACGAGCTGGAGCGGCCACTTTTGCGTGTCGTTCAGATACAGCAGCGGGCTGAAATAGTTGTTCCAGTAGCCGACGGCGAGGAAAAGGCCGACGACCGCGATGACGGCTTTGGACAGCGGCAGCACGATCGTCCGGAGGATTCGCCATTCCCCCGCGCCGTCGATGCGGGCGGCGTCGAACAGTTCCTTCGGTATGCCCTGGATGAAGCCGCGGACGATGACGATGTTGAACGCGCTCACCGCGCCCGGGATGATCAGCGACCAGTAGCTGTCGAGCATGCCGAGCTGCTTCACCATGAGATAGACGGGGATCATCCCCGGCCCGAACAACAGGGTGAGCAGCACGAACGACAGCAGCCCGCGCTGGAAGAGGGACCCTCTCCGGCTGAGGCCGTAGGCCGCCAGCACCGTGCAGAACAGGCTGAAGGCCGTGCCCACGACGGTCACGCCGACGCTGATGACGATCGACCTGGCCACCTGTGTGCCGTTGAAGATCTGGTGGTAGGCCTCGAACGAGATCTCCGTGGGCCACAGGACGTAGCCGCCGTTCGCGTCGATCTGCTTCTTGGTCGCCAGGCTCGTGGAGACGACGACGAGGAACGGGAAGATCACGACGGCGCTGATCAGCGCGAGGGCGAGCGCCTTGAGCGCGACCGCCACCGGCTTCGGCTTGCCGAGCCAGACGGGCCGGCCTGGATTGCTCATCGCTTGTACACACCTTCCTCACCGAACCGGTGGGCGATCTTGTTCGCCGCCAGGACGAGAAAGAGGCTGACGACGCCCTTGATGAGGCCGGCGGCGGTCGCGGTCCCCCAACTCCCGTCGACGACGCCGTTGTAGTAGACGAAGGTGTCGAGCACCTCCGCCGAACCCGGGCCGACCGCGTCGCGCTGCAGCAGGATCTGCTCGAACCCGACGGTCAGGGAGTCACCCAGGCGGAGGATGAGCAGCAGCACGATGATGGGCCGCATCCCCGGCAGCGTGATGTGCCAGAACCTGCGCCAGGCGCCGGCGCCGTCCATCGTCGCGGACTCGTAGAGACCGGGGTCGATGGCCGCGATGGCGGCGAGGAAGATGATCGTGCCCCAACCGGCGTCCTTCCAGATCGCCTGGGTGGTGAGCAGCAGCTTGAACGTGTCCGGGTTGGACATGACCTCGAACGGCGTGAGGCCGTGGGTGATCAGGAACCGGTTGACGACCCCCGCGCCGCCGAGTACCTGCTGGAACAGCGCGATGATGATGACCCAGGACAGGAAGTGCGGCAGGTAGATGACCGACTGCACGAAGTTCTTCGCCATCGGCACCGCGACGGTGTTGAGGAGCACCGCCAGCAGGATGGGGACGGGGAAGAACAGCACCAGCTGCAGGAAGGTGATCTGCAGCGTGTTCCACACGGCGCTCCAGAACGCCGGGTCGGACACGAGCGCGGTGAAGTTGTCCCAGCCCACCCAGTCGGACCCGGTGAACCCGAGGAACGGGACGTAGTCCATCCACGCGACCACGCTCCCCAGGAGCGGGATGTACGTGAACAGCAGAAGCACGATGGCGGCCGGGGCCACCATGACGAGCAGCGGCGCGTCCCGCCATAACCGCGCGAGAAATGGCATCTTTTGCGGAGTTATCTGACTTTCCGAGCCCTCTGCGGTAACCCGGGGCAATGCCTGCTTCAGCGCCATGCACACCTCTCACCGAGTGCGTGAAACCGCCGGTGTGCCTGTGCCGACGTGGGCAGATACCAGCGAAGTACCGGGAAGATACCACTTGCACCAAAGTAAGACAACAAGTACCTTCGCGGTCACATGATGGTGCGCCGGCGCCTGAGAAAAGCGGGCCGGATCGACTCCGACGGGATATGCCTTGGACCCCTATTCCACTCTTCTCCCCCAGCCTGAACTGGCCTTTTCTCAACCGGGAACGTGCCTGCTGAATGCGCGCACGGCCGTCGCGGTGGCAGGGTCCGCGGAAATCCAGGAGCTGTTCCGGCGGTTTCTCGCCGGGCTGCCGCTTCCCGCCGACGGCCCCTCGAATGATCCAGCTAATACCACTCAGACCACGCTGAGCTTCGCCGCCGCGTCGGATCACGCACCCGGCGCCTTCCGCGTCGAGGTCACCGAGTCGGGCGTCGAGATCAGCGCCGGCGGCTTCGAGGGCGCGGTCAACGCCCTCACGACGCTGCGGCAGCTCATGCCGGCACACGCCTGGCGGCGCGAATGGAACCACGGCGGCGGCTGGGCCGTACCGTGCGGCACGGTGGCGGACCGGCCGGAGTACGGCTGGCGCGGCGCGATGCTCGACGTGGCCCGCCACTTCTTCCCCAAGCGCACGATCCTGCGCTACGTCGACCTGCTCGCCGCCCACCGCTTCAACCGGCTGCACCTGCATCTCGCGGACGACCAGGGTTGGCGTGTGGAGAGCCGGCGCCATCCGCGGCTGCACGAGGTCGGCAGCTGGCGGCCCTCGACCAGGCTCGGCCCCGACGGCGTCCCCGACGGCACCCCGCACGGCGGCTACTACACGCTGGACGACCTGGCCGAGATCTCGGCCTACGCGCGGTCCCGGGGGATCACCCTGGTCCCCGAGATCGACGTGCCGGGACACACCTCGGCGCTGCGCGCCGCCTATCCCGAACTCGGCCGGCCCGGTCAGGAGCAGGCCGTGCTCGACACCGTCTGGGCGGGCGGATCCTCCCTCAGCCCCACCCGCCCGGTCGTCGCGTTCCTCGAGGACGTCCTTGCGGAGATCCTCGAGGCGGTCGACACGCCGTACGTGCATCTCGGCGGCGACGAGTGCGACATGGGCTGGTGGGCCGACGATCCGGTCATCGCGGCCGAGATGGCCGAGCACGGGTACACCGACGTGAAGCAGATGCACGGGCACTTCCTCCGGTCCCTCGGCCGGTTCCTGTCCTCACGCGGCGTGCGCATGGTGGTGTGGGACGAGGGGTTCGTCACGGGGGGCGTGCTCCCCGACACCATCGTCATGGCGTGGCGCGGGCACGAGGTCGCGGGCCGTGCCGCCGCCTCGCACGACGTGGTGCGGGCCCCCCTGTTCCCGACGTACTTCAACTTCGACCAGTCGGACCTGGCAGAGGAGCCCCGTTCGGAGGGCGGCCCCATCACGATCGACGACGTCGCGGCCTTCTCTCCGGCGCCCGAGGAGTGGCCGGACGCCCTGCGGGGGCGGGTACTCGGCGGCCAGTTCCAGATCTGGAGCGAGTGGGTTGCCACCGAGGACCGCCTCGACTACCTGGCCTTCCCGCGTGCCTGCGCGCTCGCCGAGGTGCTGTGGAGGGGGCGGGTCGCCGATCCCGCGGACTTCGGACGGCGCCTGACCGTCCACCTCGGACGGCTCGACGCGATGGGCGTCGGCTACCGCCCGCCGGCCGGGCCGCACCCGTGGCAGACCGGCGGGACGGGCGTCTGGCGGCGCTCCGGGCCCGGGCGGATCGAGGAGACCAAGAAGTGGGTGGAGTCCGTCTCCCGCGAACCGTAGTCTCCGAAAGATCCTGATTTCCTGTTGATTGGAACTTTTGACCGATGACGCAGCATGCGAACTTCCTGTGGGGCGCGGCGACCTCGTCGTACCAGATCGAGGGTGCGGTGAACGAGGACGGGCGCACCCCCTCCATCTGGGACACCTTCTGCGCGACCCCCGGCACCGTGACGGACGGCGACACCGGCGCCGTCGCCTGCGACCACTACCACCGGATGCCCGAGGACGTCGCGATCATGGCCGAGCTCGGTCTGGACGTGTACCGCTTCTCCCTCGCCTGGCCGCGCGTGCAACCTGACGGGACCGGTGCGGGCAACCCCGCGGGGATCGCCTTCTACGACCGCCTCGTCGACGAGTTGCTGGCCAAGGGCATCCGGCCGTGGGTGACGCTGTATCACTGGGACCTGCCCCAGGCACTGGAGGACGCCGGAGGCTGGCCGAGCCGGGACGTCGCGTACCGGTTCGCCGACTACGCGGCCATCGCCTATGAGGCGCTCGGCGACCGCGTGAGCCAGTGGACGACGCTGAACGAGCCCTGGTGCTCGGCCGTCCTCGGCTACATGACCGGACGGCACGCCCCCGGCCGCCAGGACGCCCGCGCGGCGACGGCCGCCGTCCACCACCTGCTGCTGGGGCACGGTCTGGCGGTGCGGACGATCCGGGACCTCGCCGCCGCGAACGGCCGCTCCGACGCGCTGGAGGTGGGCATCACGCTCAACCTCGCCCCCAAGCTCCCGGCGAGCGACTCCCCCGCCGACCTCGCCGCCGCCCACTGGGAGGACGGCTTCGCCAACCGGCTGTACCTCGACCCCCTGCTGCGCGGCGAGTATCCGGCCGACGTCGCCGACAGGCTCGGCGAGCTGGGGTGCCCGCTCCCGGTCCAGGACGGCGACCTCGAGACGATCGCACAGCCGGTGGACGTGGTCGGCGTCAACTACTACTCCTCCCAGATGGTCGCGGCGGCGCCCACGGGGCAGAACGGCTGGCCCGCCCCGGCCACCCTCCGCCGCGACGTGCCGCGCACCGCGATGGACTGGGAGGTCACGCCCGGCGCGCTGACCGACCTGCTGACGCGGCTGGACCGGGAGTATCCGGGCCCGGCCTGGTACATCACGGAGAACGGCGCGGCGTACGCGGACACGGCGGACGAGACCGGCTACGTTGACGACGCCGAGCGCGCCGAATACCTGCGTGAGCACATCGACGCCACACTCGAGGCCCGCGACCTCGGCGTGAACGTGCGCGGCTACTTCGCCTGGTCGCTGCTCGACAACTTCGAGTGGTCCTTCGGCTACGACCGCAGGTTCGGCATCGTCCGCGTCGACTACGACACGCTCGAGCGCACACCGAAGCGCTCGGCGCGCTACTACGCCGAGCGCGTGGCGGCCGAGAAGAAGGCCGCGGCGGAGACGGGACGACTGTGATCACCGTTCTCACCAGCCACCTCGGCTACAACACCGCCGGCACGAAGAAGGCCGTCGCGCTGCTCCGCGGCCCCGCCACGATCGAGGGCGCCGCCCTCGTCGACGAGGGGGACGGCACGCGGACCGAGCTCGCCCTCGGCCCTGAGGAACGCGTCGACGGCTGGTCCGTCGGCTCGTTCCTGCGCATCGACTTCGGCCACGTCCGCGCCGAGGGCCGGTACCGGGTCGAGGTCGTCACGCCGGACGGCGTGCACGCGAGCGAGCCGTTCACGATCGGCACGCGGCGCGTCCACCACATGACGTTGTCGGACACGCTCTACTACTTCAAAGCCGTCCGGTCGAGCGGCGAGATCGACCGCAAGGACCGGCACGCACGCTTCTACCAGGACGACTCGGGCCGAACGGTGGACGCGCACGGCGGCTGGCTGGACGCGTCCGGCGACCACAGCAAGTTCCTCAGCCACCTCAACTACAGCCGGATGATGAACCCCCAGCAGACGCCGCTGTGCGCGTGGGCGTTCATGGCCGCCCGCGACCGGCTCGCGGCGAACCATCCGGAGTTGTGCCGAAGCCTGGGCGCGCGCATGCGCGACGAGGGCCTGCACGGCGCGGACTTCCTGGTGCGCTTCCAGTCGGAGGAGGGCTACTTCTACACGGCGATCTTCGACGCCCTCACCAAGGACCTCGACGAGCGCGTGATCAACGCCCCCCTGCAGGACAGCGTCAGGACCACCCGCTGGCAGGCCGCCTACCGCCAGGGAGGGGGCATGGCCGTCGCCGCGCTCGCGCGCGCGGCGACGCTCGGCGATCACGGCGACTTCACGTCGGAGGAGTATCTGGCGGCCGCCCATCGCGGATTCGCCCACCTGGAGGAGCACAACCTCGACTACCTCTACGACGGGGCTGAGTCGGTCATCGACGACTACTGCGCGCTCATGGCCGCCACCGAACTGGCCGGCGCCGCCGCCGTGCCGCCCGGCGGCCCCGACCCGGCCGAGTTCGTGAAGGCCGCGGATCGGCGCGCGGAATCGCTGATGAACCGCTACACCACCACGGACATGGGCTTCGGCTACCTGCTCGGGGACGTCGAGGGCCGGCCGTTCTTCCACGCGGCGGAGGCCGGTCTGCCCGCCGTGGCGCTGATGCGGTTCGCGGAGGTACGGCACGACTCGGCGCTCGCCGGACGGGCCAGGGAGATGGCGCTCACGCTGCTTCGGGACGCGGCCCATCTGGCCGACGAGGTGCCCAACCCCTTCGGCTACGCCAGGCAGTTCACGCAGCCGACCGGTCTCCCCCCGAGGACCACGTTCTTCTATCCGCACGACAACGAGACCGGCTACTGGTGGCAGGGGGAGAACGCCACCATCTCCTCGATCGCCTACGCGGCGGTGCTCGCGGCCGAACTGCCCGAATGCGACCCCGCCCTGCGGGAGCGACTGCTCAGGCTCGCCGACGACCAGGTGCACTGGATCATGGGGCTCAACCCCTTCGACGCCTCGATGATCCAGGGCAGGGGGCGGGGCAACGTGGAGTACTCGACGGCGTTCCAGAACGTGCCGGGAGGCATCCTCAACGGCGTGACCAGCGGATTCGACGACGAGCACGACATCGCGTTCATGCCGGACGAGCATCGCGCCAGCGGGAACTCGTGGCGGTGGGCCGAACAGTGGATCCCCCACAGCGCCTGGTTCCTGCTCGCCGTCTCGGCGCTCGGGTAGGGGGACGGCCATGGCGGTCATCCGGCCCTTCCAGCCGCTCGATCTTCCCGGCATGTACCGGGTGTGCCTGCGGACCGGCGACTCCGGCAGGGACGCCACCGGGCTGTATCACGATCCGGACCTGCTCGCTCATGTCTACGCCGCGCCGTACCCGGTCGCGGATCCTGGCCTGACGTTCGTCGCCGCCGACGCCGACGGCGTGCTCGGCTACATCGTGGCCACCGCCGACACCTACCGGTTCGAGACCTGGCTGGAGGAGAACTGGTGGCCGGCGCTGCGCGAGCGGTACCCGCGGGAGCGGGCCGCCGATCCCGGCGACGGAACCCAGGACTGGCAGCGCGTCGCGCACATTCACGACGCGCGGCCCCAGCGGGACGAGTTGTTCGACCGGTATCCGGCGCACCTGCACATCGACATCCTGCCGCGCGGGCAGGGCGCGGGCCTCGGGCGGCGGCTCATGGGCATGCTCGTCGACGCGCTCCGGGCGCGGCGGGTGCCCGGCCTCCACCTGGGTGTGGGAAGCGGAAACCCCGGAGCCTTCGCCTTCTACCAGGCCGTGGGGTTCAGCGAGGAGCGCCGCGGCGGCTGGGGCTCCATCATGGTGATGGACCTCGCGTAGCGCTCCGGCGTCGGCGCGAGTGCCGGGCAGACGTCGTGCGACTGCCCGGCACCTCTGAATCGGAAACGACCCGTCACGCCTCAGCGTTCTGGGCCGCTCGTTCGGTGTTCACGCGAACCCGGTCGATCTGGGCCTGGGTGACGTTGAGGGAACCGAATTGCCTGACCGCCTGGTAGTAGGTCCAGGCGAGGCCGTCACAGGTGGATTTGCTGACGCCGGAATATCTCGCGCAGACCTGCTTCATGTCGAAGTAGAACGCGTCGTCGACATGCGACTTGTTCGACGGGAACTGGTTCACCGCCTTGTAGTTGCGGTAGCCGAAGTCGTGACGTCGGCACGGTGTTCTGAAGTCGTACCCGAGTGGCTGGTCGGGACTGGTCGAGCACAGGTCGGTCGACCAGTCGAATGCGTATGCCGCCCAGGCGGCCTGGTTCTGCCAGGCGGAGAGCCAACTGGCGGCGCTGGCCGACGTGGGCTGGGTGAAACCGGAAAGTGCGGACGTGTGAGCCTTTCCGGCCCGCCGTCGGCGGCCACGCCGGCGCGGGGGCGGGCACGGCCGGCGCCTGCGGACAGGTCGCACCGGCTTGGCGCCCGCCCCCCTTCTCGTTACGTGTTACTCGTCATGCGACCCGTCAGTGGCCGCCGGGCACACCCTTGCCGTGCTCGCGGTACGAACCCTGCGTCTGTACGTTGAGCCGGTCGATCTTGACGCTGTTGGCCTGGTTGGTACGGTGATCGTTGATCTTGAAGACGTCGAAGCCCTCGTTGAAGTCGCTGCCGTAGATGTAGCCGTTGTAGTAGTACGCGGACCAGTAACCGCCGTTCAGCGGCTGCTCCCACGGACCACGCTCGAAGTAGCCGATCTCGCGCGGGTTGGCGGAGTCGGTGAAGTCCCAGATCGAGACGCCACCCTGGTACCACGCCTGCACCATGATGTCGCGGCCCTTGACGGGGATCAGCGAGCCGTTGTGAGCCACGCAGTTCTCCGTGTCCGCCTGGTGACGCGAGATCTTGTAGTAGCTCTTGAACGTGAACTGGTTGTGGTCGATGTCGTAGATCGCGTCGGCTCCGCGGTTCTGGCCGATGGCCTCGTTGCAGGTGGCCGCCGTTCCACCGCCCAGCTCGTCGGTGAAGATGACCTTGGTGCCTTCGTTGTTGAAGGTCGCCGAGTGCCAGAACGCGAAGTTCTCGTCATCGCGGACGACGTCGAGGACCTTCGGGTGCTCAGGGTCCTTGATGTCCATCAGGATGCCGTCACCCATGCAGGCCCCCGCGGCAAGGCCCTTCTCGGGGTAAGCCGTGATGTCGTGGCAGCCGGTGGTCGCCGACGTGCGGTCGGGGTAGGGCAGGCTCTCCCCGGGGTTGCCGCCGTCCGGGAAAAGGTTCGGCGTCGCGACCACGGACGCGGCCGTGGGGTTGTCGAGCGGGACCTTGACGATCGAGATCAGGTCGTGCGGCGGCTGGCAGTCGGGGAATGCCGCGGAGGGGCTGTAGGAGGAGATGTAGATGTACACCGCCTTGCCGTGCTTGTCCGGCACGAGGGTGTGGGTGTGCGAACCGCAGTTGGTCTCGACCGACTTGATGTACGTGGGATTGGACTTGTCGCTGACGTCGAAGATGCGGATTCCCTCCCAGGAGTCCTTGTTCGCGGCGCTCTGGGCGACGCTGTTGCAGGAGTCGTCGCTACGGGAGGAGTCGACGGAGCCGAAGAGCAGGTTGCCGTAGACGGACATGTCCATCTGGGAGCCCGGGCACACGACCGAGCTGACGACTTTCGGCTTCTTCGGATGCTTGATGTCGACGATGCTGAAGCCACCGTAGTTGCCGACGTAGGCGTAGTCGCCCTGGAAGGCGATGTCGGTGTTGATGGTGGCGGCGAGGGCGGCCGGCTTGGGCACGTTCGCGACGTGGGTGACGTTGCCGCTCATCGCGATCTCGTCGGGAGCCAGGATGTCCGCGGCCTGGGCCGGGACGGTGGCCAGCACGGTGGCCAGTGCGGTGGCCAGCACCGCGCCCGTCACGGCCAGGACACGGCCGGTCAGGCCACGCCGGCGGGAGGTGAACACGTAGAAGCCTCCTCATAAAGGGGACATAAATGACCAGATCATGACTCCAAACAATTCCTCCTGCCAAGCAGCAACATGTCAGGAAATTCTTAAGAATTGTCTTCTCCCTGGCCACGACCGTGTCGCCGCGAACGGAGCTTGCCGCGGGTCCGGCGCCGAAACGGTTCGCCCGACCTGAAGGTGAGCAGGCAAGGCGATCCAGGGAATGGTTTCCTGCTCGGCTGTCGGTTTGAATGGGCTCATGTCCGCGCGACTGTCGCGGTCGCGGTGGTCGCGCAGGGCTCCCGCGGCCGTCGCGATCGTCTTGGTGGTGCTGGGTGTCGTGGCGACCGCCGTCCGGCTGGATGCGCCGTCGGACGGCAGCATCGTGCGGCTGGGCTGGTCGACCTGGCACCTCGACGGCGTGGTGGTGGATGTCCCGGTCGCGCGCGAAGAGTCGGGGCTGCGGACCGGCGACCTGGTGACCGGCGTCTCCGGGAGTCGTCTGGCCGACGGGCTCGGCGCTGTTCCTCGCCCGCGGCCGGGGGCGACCGTCTGGTATGACGTGCGGCGCCAGAGTGCGGGCGTCGTGGCGGTGCCGATCGAGCGCCCCGATCCGTACCCGCTGCTCGCGCAGGGCTGGGGCAATCTCGTCTTCGTCTTCGCGCTCGCCGCGCTGGCGGCCGCACTGTATCTGCGGCGGCCCGAGGAACCCGCGACGGGCCCGCTTCTGGTGCTCGGGGCGGGCCTGCTGGGCAGCACGCTCACCGTCGCCGCCGGACTTCCCGCACTCGCCCTGGCCACCGGCGGTCCTCAGCTGTGGCTGTTCCACCTCAACGCGATCGTCTCGTACTCGATCGCCTGGGGCGCGCTGCTGGCCTTCTCGATCGCGTTCACCGCCCGCAGACCCCAGTCGAGCCGGGAGCGGAAGGCGATCGCCGTCGCGTACGCCGCACCGCCGGCCGTGATGGCCGCATGGAGTGCGGTCGCCGCTGTGGCGGTGCCCGACACCATCCGCTGGCTCGGCCTGGTGAACAGTGGTCAGACGGCGGTCACGGCGTTGGCCCTGCTCATCGCCACGGTGTGTGGCGCCGTCAGCTACCGCGCCAATCGTGATCCGCTGCTGCGGAGCAGGATGCGCTGGCTGCTGGGGGGTGGTGCGCTCGCGGCGGTGGTCGGCGTCGCGGGCTGGCATCTCCCGGAACTGGTCACCGGCGGGCATTCGCTGCCGTGGGGAGCACTCGGCCTGTCGGGCCTGCCGTTCGTGGCCGGCATCGGGGTCGCGCTGCGCCGCCATCGTCTGTTCGACATCGAGCGGCTGGCGAACCGGTCCCTGGTGTACGCGACTGTGGTCGCGGCCCTGGTCGCGGGATACGCGACCGTCGTCGCGCTGCTGGTCAGCGGGCTGAGGCTGTCAGAGACGGTGGCCGCCGCGCTCGCCGCGGCGGGGGCCGCGCTCGTGCTGGCGCCGCTGCGCAACGCGGCGCAAAGCACGGTCAACCGGGTGATGTACGGGGATCGCCACGATCCGGCGGGTGCGTTGACCCGCCTCGGCAGCCGGCTCCAGGCGGTCCTGCTGCCCGCCGATGTGCTGCCGGCGATCGTCGAGACGGTGGCGCGGTCGCTGCGCGTGCCGTACGCGGCGATCGATCTGGTGGACGGCGCGGGCGGGTGCCACCAGGCCACCCAGCACGGCGTCGCGGTCGGCGCGGTGCACGTCGAGCCGCTCCTTCACCACGGGACGCTCATCGGGCGCCTACGGGTCTCGGCGCGCGGCAACGACGACCCGCTCGATCCGGTCGACCTCCGCCTGATCGGTTCGCTGGCGCAACAGGTCGGAACCGCGGTGCAGGCGGTGCGGCTGCACGACGATCTGGTCAGGTCCCGTGCCGAGGTGGTGGCCTCGCGGGAGGATGAACGCCGCCGGCTGCGCCGCGACCTGCACGACGGACTCGGACCGACCCTGGCCGCGATCGGGCTCAAGGCCGGTCTCGCGGCCCGCACCGTGCCGGGGGACGCGGAGGCTCGTGCCCTGCTCGACGAGATCTCCGCGGAAGTGACCGCGTCGCTGGCCGACGTACGGCGTCTCGTCGAGGCGCTGCGCCCGCCCGCGCTGGACGAGCTCGGCATCGTCGGCGCGGTCCGGTCCCGCGCGGCGGGCCTGGCGGGCGCCATGTCCATCGAGGTGATCGGCGCGGAGGGCACGCCGGCGTTGCCGGCCGCGGTCGAGACGGCGGCGTACCGGATCGCCGTCGAGGCGATCACGAACGCGGTCCGCCACAGCGGAGCGACGCGCTGCACCGCGATGATCGCGCTGGTGGACGGCGGCGTCGAGGTGACGGTGCGCGATGACGGCCGCGGGCTCGACCCCGATCGGACGGCCGGGGTGGGGTTACGCTCCATGCGGGAGCGGGCGGCCGAGGTGGGCGGGGTCTGGTCGATTCGCTCCCTGGCCGAGGGCGGCACGCTCGTGCGCGCCTTTCTGCCGACGAGTCTCGGAGGGGCACGATGATCCGGCTGATCCTCGCCGACGACCATCCCATGTACGTGTCGGGCCTGCGAGCCCTGCTCGACGCCGAGCCCGACATGAAGGTGCTCGCCGTCGCCGACACCGGCGCGGACGCGCTGCGCTCGGCCGTCGAGCACCGGCCCGACATCGCCGTGCTCGACATCAACATGCCCGACGGTGACGGGCTCACGGTCACCGCACGCATGCGCGCCGCCGGTCTGCCCACCCGTTCGCTGATCCTGACGATGTACGACGATGACGAGAACGTCCTGGCCGCCCTGCGGGCGGGAGCCCACGGGTACGCGCTCAAGGGCGCCGGCGGCGAGGAGATCGTCGCCGCGGTGCGCGCGGTCGCCCGCGGCGAGGCGGTCTTCGGCGCCGGCGTGGCCGCACAACTGCTCGCCCACTTCGCGCGCGCCGCGGCGGCGTCCCCGTTCCCGCAGCTCACCGAACGGGAACACGAGGTACTCGGACTCGTCGCCCGGGGCATGGACAACACGGCGATCGCACGGCGTCTCGGCGTGAGCGGCAAGACCGTACGCAACCATGTCTCCAACGTCCTGACGAAGCTGCACGTGGCCGACCGGTCCGCGGCGATCCTCCGGGCCCGCGAGGCGGGTCTCGGCGGGCCGCCGGAATCCCGGTAACGGCTTCCGCCCGGCGCGATCTCCCGAACCGGCCGGGACGCCGTCCCGTGACGCCGGGACGCGGCACCCCGGACCCTGACGGTCATGAAGACGAAGGCGGTCACCGGGCTGGGCCTGATGGCCTCGGCGGCGATCTGCGTCATCGGGTCCCTCGCGGAACCGGCGGCCGCCGAGGTCCTGTGGAGCGCCGGCGCATGGCTCGCCGTCGTGGTGAGCGCGATCGCGTACCGCGACATCGCCCGCCACGCCCGCCGCGTGCCGACCGCCCTCGCTCTCGCCCTGCTGGGCTTCGTCGCTTCGGCATGGACGGTCGAGGCGACGTTGAGGGTCGCCGGCCAGCCGTGGATCGCGGCGCACCCTGTCCCGCTGTTCGCCATGGTCGGCGGCGCGGCCATCGGCAACGCGCAACTGGCGTACGCGGCCGGCCGGGCGGAACTACTGCCGCAGGCGGCCGGCGTGATCATCGCGATCGCCGCGCTGCTCAGCACGTTCATCGCCGATCCCGGCGCCCCCTATCTCCTCGGCGCCGGGCCCCTCGGCGCCGCCCTGCTCGCCGGATCGATCCGATCACGCATGTCGAAGGGATGGACAACATGAGAACTGTCTACAAGGTGCTGGCGTACATCATCGCGGCCGAGGTGGCCGTCCAGGCGTCGTTCGTGGTTCTGGCCAACGCCGGCCTCGACAAATGGGTCGCGGGCGGCGGCGTGCTCGACAAGGCCGTCATGGAGAGCGACGAGTTCCCGTTTCCAGAGGTCATCGGCATCATCCTGCACGGCGTCAACGGGGGCATGGTGATTCCCGCCCTCGCGCTTCTCCTCCTGATCGTTTCGTTCTTCGCCCAGGTCTCCGGCGGGGTGAAGTTCGCCGCGGTGGTGCTCCTGCTCGTCGCCGTCCAGATCACCCTGGGGTATGCCGGGCACGAACTGCCCGCCCTGGGCGCGCTACACGGACTCAACGCGCTGCTCCTGTTCACCGCCGCCCTGCACACCGCGCGCCGGGCGCGGCCCGCGACCGCCGGCACACCTGCCGGCACGCCGACCGCGACGTCGGTCTGAGGGCGGAAGGCGATGACCCGCATCCGTCGTCTGCGCATCGCCGGGGCATGCGCCGCGACGCTGCTGATCGTCGCGCCGGCGGCCTGGCTCTGGCAGGCCAGCCTGCTGCCGCCGGCGTACTCCGTCATGGACATGGGGTACGCCGACGAGGGCCTGCGGGCGAGCGCGGCACCACATGGGCAGCACGCGCACATGCGCCACGGCGACGGCACCCGCAGCGTCGTCGACCTGGTCGCCGACCCGCGACGCGAACCTGACGTCGACGTGACGCTGACCGCGCGCAAGCAGCGCTTCCGGCTGGCGTCGGGCCGCGAGGTCGACGGGTACACGCTCAACGGCCGGTCACCCGGCCCGCCGATCCAGGCCACGGCGGGTCAGCTCGTGCAGGTGCGGCTGGTCAACGAATCGGTGCCCGACGGGGTCACCCTGCACTGGCACGGCGTCGACGTCCCGGCCTCCCAGGACGGGGTCGCCGGAGTCACCCAGGACGCGGTCGGAATCGGCCGCGACTTCACCTACCGGTTCGTCGCCCGTCAGGCCGGCACGTTCTGGTATCACTCCCACCAGGTATCCCACGCACAGGTCGCCGGAGGCCTGCTCGGCGCTCTGATCATCCAGCCCGCCGGGAGACCCGAGGCCGACGTCGACGTCGTCGCCCTGACGCACCTCTACCACGGGATCCGAACCCTCAACGGCTCTGAATCCGACGTCACCGTCCCGGCGCCGCCCGGCACCAGGGTGCGGGTACGCGTGATCAACACCGACAACGGACCCACCTCGACATGGGTCTCGGGCACCGCCCCGCGCCTGGTCGCCGTCGACGGCACCGACCTGCACGGCCCGACCGCCATCGACCATGCCGCGATCCTCGTGACGGCCGGCGGCCGGGCCGACGTCGAGGTGACCATGCCTCCCGACGGCACACCCGTCCGCGTACAGATCGGCGGCCCACTGTCGGTGGTGCTCGGCGGCTCGGCCGCCGCTCCCGTGAGCGCCCGGCCGGCGACGACCCTGGACCTGCTGACCTACGGCACTCCCGCCGCCGTCGGCTTCGACGCGGCCCGCCCGGACCGCACCTTCCGGTACGAGATCGGACGCCGACCGGGCTTCCTCGACGGACGCCCCGGCCTCTACTGGACCGTCAACGGCCATCTCTTCCCGGATGTGCCGATGTACGTGGTCGCCGAGGGCGACGTCGTCCGCATGACCGTCGTCAACGGCAGCGGCGAGGTTCACCCGATGCACCTGCACGGCCACCACGCGATCGTTCTCGCCCGCGACGGAAAGGCCGCCACGGGCAGCCCATGGTGGGTCGACTCCCTGAACGTCGGCGACGGCGAGTCCTACGACATCGCGTTCGTCGCCGACAACCCGGGAATCTGGGTCGATCACTGCCACAACCTGCCCCACGCGGGTGAAGGGCTCCTCGCCCATCTCATGTACGAGGGCGTCACGACGCCCTTTCTCATTGGCGGCCCTGCCGGCAACTCACGGGAATGAGCCGCCGGCACCGAAACAGAAGACGACTACATCCCTGGCATGACGAACCCGCCGCCGCGGGCCGCGGCGGAACCGGAGAACGGAGCAGACCGATGAGCACCACGCACACACCACAGGCCCCGGACGTGGCGAACACGCAGGAGATGGTGGTCATCCACCGCATCTTCCGGCGGGGGTTCCCGCAACTCGCCGACCTGATCCGGCGCACCGCACCCGGCGACGTCCGCCGAGCCGCACCGATCGGCGAGCACGCCGAGTTCGTCCTCGACGGTCTCCACAACCACCACGCCACCGAGGACGAGAACATCTGGCCGCGCCTGCTGGAGCGCGTCGCGCCCGGCGCCGACCTGATAGGCCGCATGGAGGCGCAACACCACGTCGTCGCCGAGCACATCGAGCAGGCGCGTCTGCTGCTCCCGAAATGGAAGGCCGCCCCCGACGCCGCGTCGGGTGCGGAACTGGCCGACACGCTGCACCGGCTCGGCGAGGCCCTCGGCCGGCATCTCGACGAGGAGGAGGCCGAGATCCTGCCGCTGATCCGCACACACATCACCGGCGCGGAGTGGCGGGAATTCGGTAAGCGGGCCTTCGACAAGTTCCCGGACAGCGCGAAGCTCATCGCCCTGGGTCAGATGCTGGAAGTCGCCGACCCGAGGGAGGCCGCCATGTTCTTCGGCACGCTCCCGGTTCCTGTCCGGCTGATCTGGCGGCTGGCCGGTCGGCGCAGGTACGCGCGCTACATCCGCCGAGTCCGCGGAAGGGACGGGCGATGATCCCGCAGAGCCCACCCGCGCACCGCGCCCTCCTGTCGACCATCGGCGCGGCGGGAATGGCCGCCACCCTGTTGTTGTTCGGCGCCCAGGGCTTCCTGCAGGCAGGCGGGGCCGAACCGGCGTTCGACGCCGACGCGGCGGAGATTCAGACGTTCTTCGACACCCGCGGTCCTGAACTCTTCTCAGCGGGCGCCTACGTGTCGCTCCTCGGTCTTGTCGCGTTCCTGTGGTTCCTGGGCGGCGTGCACGCGCTGCTGAGGCACAGCGAGGAACCGCAGGCATGGCGGTCGGCCATCGCGTTGGTCTCCGGCGTGGTCTTCGTCTCCACCGTGATCACCAGCGGCTGGGAGCTTGCCGCCATCCGCGTGGAGGACGGACTCGACCCGCAGTTGGCGCGGTTCGCGTTCGACATGGGGAACCTGTGGTTCGCGACCTCGTGGATGGCACTCGGCAGCTTCGCCCTCGCCACCGGCTGGGTGATCCTGTCGTCGCGGGTGCTTCCACACTGGCTGGGCTGGTGGGCCGTCATCGCCGGTACGGGCCTCGTGGCGGCCCGGGCCGTGTGGACGACTCCCCTGTGGTTCTTCCCCTACGCCCTGTTCTGGCTCTGGGTGATCGCTCTGTCCGTGCGCTGTCTGAGGCGACGGACTTCCGCCCGGGCATGACCCGAGCGTCGACCCGCTCGCCTCCGGGTTTCAGCCGGCCCGGCCTTTCCCGGTCGGCTGCCGCATCGATCCGGCGCAGGCGTCGCCCCTGTGCACGCTGGTGGCCGCGTCGCTCGCCGTGCCGAGAGCTGAGCTGACGTTCACCTCGGCCCTTCTGACGTCCTCGTATCCGCACTGAGGAGTCGCGAAGCGCACGGTGAACATCTGGTTGTACGCCGAGTCGCCCGACAGCTCGGTCTCGTGGCGGGAGTCGCGCTTCACGGTCCGCCTGCCCGCGGTGACCGTCTGGCGGAAGGCGGCCGTCAGCGTGACGGGGTCCGGTGAGGCGTTCGTGACCTTGACCGAGAGTGTGCTGCCGTCCCAGGAGGCGATCGACACGGTGGGCGGCCCGCACTTCGGCCCGGACATCTGCACCTCCCTGGTCTGCGGCCCGTCAGCCGCTGCGGGGTCGGTGGTCACCTTCACCCCGAAGTAGGCGGTCTCGCCGCAGTCGACCGTGCCGAGATGACCCGGCAGCGAGAGGTTGTACGTCGTGTCGCCGGACAGGGTGCGGCTCGCGTTGGCCACGACCTTCGCCGGGCCGTTCTTCTCCCGGCGGGTGAACTCCGCCGCCAGGTGGACCTCGCCGGGACCGTCGGTCGTCACGGTGATCCTGGCGGTGCGTCCGTCCCAGTCGACGGCGGCCTTCTCGACCGACGGAGCCGGGCACGCGTCGCCCTTCACCGCGACGACCTTGCTCCGCGCCCGGGTGACCGGCGTGCCCGCCGATATCGTCACCTGGCGGTATACGGTCCGGCCACAGTCCGGCGCGGTGAACCCGCCCTTGATCGAGCGGTGGTACGACGTGGAGCCGTCGAGCTCGACCGTCTTCCTGCCGCTGACGGTGAGCTTCGACGGAGACGGGCCCTCCGCGAAGCGTGCGGTCAGCGTGATGCTCTGCGATGTCGGCGTCTTCACCCGGACCGTGGCCGTACGCCCGTCGAACCCGGCGACCTTCAGGTCGTTGGGCGTCACGGGCGCGGCGCTCGTCGGGGCGGTGCTCGCCGGGGCGGTGCTCGCCGACGCGGTGCCGGCCGGGACGGGGCTCGAGCCGCCGGCTTCGGCCGGGGAGGTGGCCCGGGTGTGCGACGGGCTCGTGTCAGGCGTCGCGCTCTCGGCCGGAGCGGCCGTCGCACCGCCCGTCCTCGCCTGCTCCGCGGAGATCTGCGACGTGTGCCCGGTGTCGCGGTTGACGGCGACCACGGCCGCCACGACGCCCACCGCGAGCACTCCGGACGTGATCAGGATCGGCAAGCCGTAACGCCTCGGCCGGCGCACGGCCCGCCTCGATCCGGTACTCGTCCGCGGGTCCCGATCGTTTGAAGAAGGACCAGACCGCACCTGGGACAGGCCCGGGTCCACGGGCGGAAAGCCCAGGTCGGCGGCTGAAAGGCCCAGGTCGGCGTCGGCGGCGGGCTGCCGGCGGCCGCGACGCTCCCATTCCGGCCCGAACGCGTCGAAGGCCGCCATCTCCAACTCGCCGACGAACTCCCTCGCGCTCGCGGGACGGTCCGCCGGGTTCTTGGCCAGTCCACGGATCACCAGGTGCCGGAGGGGGTTCGGCACACCGTCCACCGGGATCCTCGCCCCCTGGTGCAGCTGCCGCAGGGTCGCCACGTGGTCCGCGTCGTACGGCGCATGCCCGGTGAGGCACTCGAAGAAGACGCAGGTCGCGGCGTACAGGTCCGTCGCGGGAGCGGCGGAGGCGCCGTTCCACTGCTCGGGCGCCAGATAAAGCGGGGTGCCCCCGGGCAGGCTCGGGTCGGCGGCGACGGCGACGCCGAAGTCGGTGAGCTTGACCGACCCGTCGGCCCGGACGAGGACGTTCCCCGGTTTGTAGTCGCGATGGACGATGCCGGCGTCGTGGGCGGCCGCCAGTCCGAGGAGCGAGCCCTTCAGCACGACCAGCGCGGCCTCGGGGCTGAGGGCGCCACGCTCGCGGAGGATCTCGCGCAGTGACGCGCCCTCCACGAACTCCATGACGACGGCGGAGTCGAGGTGGCTCTCGACGTACCCGTAGACACGCGCGATGTTCGGATCGGCGATCTCGGCCAGCCGGCGGGCCTCGTCGCGGAACGCGACGCGGAAGCTGGCGTCGGAGCTGAGCTCGTCGCTCAGGTACTTGATCGCCGCCCGGCCGCCGTTCTCCACGTACGTCGCGAGCACGACCCGCCCGGTCTCGCCGGACCCGAGCTCGCGATCTTCCCGGTATCCGGGAACGGACCAGGCGTTCATCGATGTCCCCTCGGAGTGATGACGGTCCTGATTTCCCAGACGAAGGCTCACCGAATGCGTGGAGTGCCGCGGGATTGGTAGATCACCACAGTGATGATTTGATTACGCAAAGATATGAGAATTCAGCATATGCCAAGGTCAGCGCGCATATGCCAACAAATTTCGGCAAATGATCTGGTGTTCTTCGGCACGCCGGGTCGGCCCCGAGCTCAACCGCCGGACGGGTCGCCCGATCTCAACCGCCCGGCGCGTCGTCCGCGAGGGCGGCGAGCTCGCCCAGGGTCACCGGCACCGCGAGACTGCGGGTCGACAGCGGACGCAGGTCCTCCGCGGTGGTCTCGCGGCGGTTCAGGCAGGCCGCTATCTCCGCGGTCGCGAAGCCGCACACCCGGCCCTGGCACCAGCCCATCCCCGGCCTGGCGAGCATCTTCAGCGTGCGGGCGTCCTGCGCCCCGAGGTCGCGGCAGGCGCGGACGAGATCGCCGTAGGAGACCTCCTCACAGCGGCACACCAGGGTCGAGCCGGTCAGCCACCGCGTCCACGCGACCGGCACGGGGTACGCGCGGTGCATGGCCGCGGCGAACCTCCGCCCCCGCCGGATCTCCCCTCTCAACCGCCGGATCACCGCCGTGACCGCCTCGCGGGACGACTCGGGCGCACGGCGGAGTGCGACGGCGAGGGCGACGGCGCTCAGGCGGCCTTCGGCGACGGCCAGTGCGGCGCCGCCCACGCCGGTCGCCTCCCCCGCGACGTACACGCCGCCGACGGTGCTGCGCTGGAGGTCGTCGACGACCACGACGAGGGAGCCGTCGACGTCCCTCCTGGTCTGCGCGCCGAGCATGAGCGGCAGTTCGAGCGAGGGGGTGAAGCCCCAGCCGAGCGCCACGAGGTCGGCTGCGATCTCCTCCTCAGGCCCGGCGAGCCGGCCGTCCGCCCGGTCGACCCGGGCGATTCGGACCGCCTCGACCCTGCCCTCGCCGAGGATCTCGCGGATCACGGTCCCGCGGCGGTACGGAACGCGGTGGCGGGCCATCAGCGCCGCGTACTGCAGCGCCTCGACTCCCTTGCCCGGGACGGACATCGTCCCCACCGGGTCACGCAGCCATCCGAGTGTGCCGTTGGCCTCGACGACGGCCGCCACGCCCGCGCCCGCCCGCGCGAGGCCCGTGGCCACCGGCAGCAGGAACGGCCCGGTGCCGGCGACGACGGCGCGCCTGCCCGCGAGCGTTCGGTGGCCCTTGAGCAGCGCCTGCGCTCCCCCGGCGGCCATGACGCCGGGCAGGTCCCATCCGGGGACGGGCAACTGCCGGTCGTATCCCCCCGGGCAGAGGATCAGTGCCCGCGCCGTCTCAGCCCGGCTCAGCCCGTCGGTGCCGTCCGTCGCCGGTGACGTGGTCGGGGTCAGCCGGAGCGTGAACTCCCCGCCCTCACCACGGGTGATGAGCCATACCTGGTGGCCGGGGAGATACCGGATCCGGCCGGCGCCGATCAGGACGTCCAGGCGTTCGCGCAGGCGGGTGAAGGTCCGCAGGCCGTGGTGGCCGCGACGGTCGTCGGGGCGGGCGTGGTTCTCGTCGTAGTGCCGCCAGTACTGGCCGCCCGGCTGTCCGGCGGCGTCGATGAGGACGACGCCGAGCCCGGCCGCGGCGCTCTCCACGGCGGCCGCCAGCCCCGCCGGACCGGCGCCCACCACGGCGACGTCATACGTGTCCGGCATCGCCGTCCTCCCTGCCAACGGTGTCCCCCGCGTCGTCGCCGAGCGTCATGCCGTCCCGGGCAGGGACGAGGCAGGCGCGCCGGTTGGGCACGCCGTCGACCGTGATCAGGCAGTCGAAGCAGACGCCGATGCCGCAGAACATGCCGCGTGGCCTGCCGCCCACGCGGGTGGTGCGCCAGTCGAGGATCCCCGCGGCCACGAGGGCGGCCCCGACGCTCTGGCCGGGCTCGGCGGGGACGGCGGCGCCGCGGAAGGTCATCTGGTAGGTCACCGGAGCGCCTCCTCCGCCACGGGGAACCGGTCGGGGGCGAACGGGGTGAGATCCAGATCGGGCTCGTCCCCCGCGAGAGCCTGGGCGATCAGCCTGCCCGTCCCCGCGGACAGGCCGATGCCGGCGCCCTCGTGGCCGCAGGCGTGCCACAGGCCGGGGGCGCGCGGGTCCGGCCCGATGACGGGCAGGTGGTCCGGGCAGTAGGGGCGGAAGCCGAGATAGGTGCGCATCGCGCGGACCTCCCGCAACATCGGGAACAGCGCGATCGCCTTGGCCGCGAGCGTGCCGACCGCCTTGGCGGACACCGTCCGGTCGAAGCCGACGCGTTCGCGCGAGGAGCCGATGAGGATCGTGCCGGCGCCGGTCCCCTCGACGACGGGCGAGGTCTGCAGGGCGGCGTCGGAGCTGGCCACGTCCCCGACGTACTCGGCGGCGTACACCTTGTGACGGATCGTCCGGGCCGGCAGGGGCTCGGTGACCAGGATGAAGCCGCGGCGGGGCAGCACGGGGACGTGCACGCGGGCGAGATCGGCGACGCCGCCGGCCCACGTGCCGGCCGCGTTGAGCACCGCGCCCGCCGGGATGTCGCCGCCGGTGGTCCGCACGCCCGTCACCCTGTCGCCGTCGCGCAGGAACCCGGTCACCTCGGTGCGGGTGCGCACCCGCGCGCCCGCCTCGCGGGCAAGGCGGAGCAGGTGCGCGACCACCAGCATCGGCTGGACCTGGGCGTCCTGGGGGTAGAAGGCTCCCCCGGCGAGCCCCGGGGAAAGGTGCGGCTCGTGATCGCGCAACTCGTCCCGCGCGACGTCGCGCACCTCCACCCCGCATCGGCGCTGGTGGACGCTGAGCTCGCGCAGCGAGGCGAGACCCTCGTCCGACGCGGCGACGACCAGCCCGCCCTTGGACTCGAACTCCCACAGGCCGGCGTGCGGCCCGAGGTCCTCACGCCAGATCCGCTGGGAGTACAGCGCGAGGTCGAGTTCGGGACCCTCCTCCTTGTCGGAGACCAGCAGGTTGCCCTCCCCTGCGCTGGACGTGCCTCCGGCGAGCGCGCCGCGCTCGACGACCACCACGCGCAGCCCGGCCAGCGACGCGAAGTACGCGCAGGCCGCGCCGACCACGCCCGCCCCGACGACGACGAGATCCGCGGTCACGGCCCGTCCTCGGGGGCGCCCGCCCAGAGCCCGCGCACGTGGCCGATGTGACGGCGCATCAGGGCCTCGGCCCCGGCGGCGTCGCGGGCCTCGACGAGGTCCAGCAGTTCGTGGTGCTCGGCCGCCGAGGCCCCGAGCCTGCCGCCGCGCGACAGCGACTCCAGGCCGAACAGCCGTGTCCTGGCGCGCAGGCCGGAGACGACCTCCAGCAGGAACGGGTTGCCGCTGTAGCCGAGCAGGGTCAGGTGGAAGACGTGGTCGGCCTCGACGTATCCGACGAGGTCACCGCGTTCGGCGGCGTCGACGATGGCCTGCGCGAGCGCCCGCAGCCCGGGAAGGTCCTGTTCCGCGATCACGTGCACGGCGTCCCGCACGGTCGGCGGTTCGATGAGCAGCCGTACGGCGGCCAGGTTGTCGAGGTCCTCGTCGGAGACCTCGGTGATCCGGAAGCCCTTGTTCGGGTGCGCGACGACCAGGCCCTCCTTGACCAGGTCGAGCATGGCCTCCCGCACGGGGGTGGGCGAGACGCCGAACTGGGCCCCCAGCACGGGGGCCGAGTAGACGACGCCGGGCTCAAGCCTCCCGGAGATGATCGCGGCGCGCAGGGCGTCCCTGACCCGGTCGCGGAGGTTCTCCCGCCGGCCGATGCCCTGCAGACCGGGAACGGGGGCCGGACTCACAGGAGGAAACCGGCGGGGAACGGGTCGGTGGGGTCGAGGTGGAACTGCGAGGTGCCGGTGACCCACGCCCGGCCGGTGATCGACGGCAGCACCGCGGGAAGCGAGCCGACCGTGGTCTCGCCGAGCAGCCGGCCCGTGAAGCGCGTGCCGATGAACGACTCGTTCACGAAGTCCGCACCGACGCCCAGCTCTCCGCGCGCGTGGAGCTGGGCCATCCGGGCGCTCGTGCCCGTGCCGCAGGGGGAGCGGTCGAACCAGCCGGGGTGGATCGCCATGGCGTGCCGCGACAACTTCGCGGTCGAGCCCGGCGCCTTCAGATAGACGTGATGGCACCCGTTGATGTCCGCGCGCTCCGGGTGCACGGGCCGGTCGTGCTCGTTCACCGCGTCCATGATCCGCAGGCCGGCGGTAAGCAGGTCACCGGCGCGGGAGCGGTCGAACGGCAGGCCGAGGTCGTCGAGTTCGACGACCGCGTAGAAGTTCCCGCCGAACGCCATGTCGTAGGCGATCTCGCCGAAGCCGGGGACCTCGACCTTCTGGTCGAGCGCGTACGAGAACGACGGCACGTTCTGGATGGTGACCGACGTCGCCGCGCCGTCCTCGACCGCGACGGACGCGACGACGAGCCCGGCGGGGGTGTCGAGCCTGATCGTGGTCACCGGCTCGACGACGGGCACCATGCCGGTCTCGACGAGGACCGTGGCGACGCCGATCGTGCCGTGGCCGCACATCGGCAGCAGGCCGGAGACCTCGATGAACAGCACCCCGTAGTCGGCGTCCGGCCGGGTGGGCGGCTGCAGGATCGCTCCGCTCATCGCGGCGTGGCCGCGCGGCTCGTACATGAGCAGCGTGCGGACGTCGTCGCTGTTGTCCATGAACCACAGCCTGCGCTCGGCCATGGTCGCGCCGGGTATCGTCCCGACGCCGCCCACGATGACACGCGTGGGCATGCCCTCGGTGTGCGAGTCGACGGCGTGGAAGGTGCGGCGGGACCTCACTTGTACCCCTTCGCGAGGACGGCCTCGGTGTCGGCGGCGATCCGGTCGGCCTGCTCGGACGGGAGCGGCAGGCGCGGCGGACGGCAGGCACCGCCCTTGCGGCCGGCGACGTCCATGGACAACTTGATCGACTGGACGAACTCGGTCCTGGAGTCCCAGCGCAGCAGAGGGTGCAGGTCGCGGTACATCGGCAGCGCCTCGGCGATGTCGGCGGCGTCACCGGAGGTCACCAGCCGGTAGAGCGCGGACGTCGACTCGGGGAAGGCGTTCGGGTAGCCGGCGATCCAGCCGACGGCCCCGGCGACGCCCAGTTCGAGCAGCACGTCGTCGGCACCGACCAGCAGGTCGAGGCCGGGCGCCTGCTCGGCGATCTCGTACGCCCTGCGGACGTCGCCGCTGAACTCCTTGACGGCGACGATGAGGCCCTCGTGGAACAGCTCGGCGAGCAGTCCGGGAGTCAGGTCGACCTTGGTGTCGATGGGGTTGTTGTACGCGACGATCGGCAGGCCGGCCTTGGCCACCTCGCGGTAGTGCCCGACGACGGCCTCCCTGCCGGCGCGGTATGCGTTCGGCGGGAGCAGAAGGACGGACGTGGCTCCGGCGGCGGCGGCCTGCTCCGCCCAGCGGCGGGCCTCGAGCGCGCCGTACGCGGCGACGCCGGGCATCACGCCGAATCCCGCGGGAGCGGCCTGGACGGCCGTCTCGACGACGCGGGCCCGCTCCTCGGGGGTCAGCGTCTGGTACTCGCCCAGCGAACCGTTGGGCACCACCCCGTCGCAGCCTCCCGCGGCGAGGAACCGTACGTGTTCGGCGAATCCGGCGTAGTCGACGGACAGGTCGTCGTTGAAGGGCAGGGCCGCCGCGACGTGAACGCCACGCCAGGGCCGGGTGGGGGTGGTCATCCGAGCTCTCCTCGAATACGCATGCGGCACGTTCTCAATGCAATGTCACATTGTTAAACGCCGTCCCCGCGATTCTCAAGACCGGGGGACCCGGCTATCGCCTGACCTCGTAGACGCGGTTGGTGAGGGTTTCCGCGGCCGCCTTCCACGTGCGCAACCCGGCCTCCGCTGCGAGAGCACGCAAGGCCTCCTCCCCCGCGTGGTTGCCCAGGGCCTGCGGTCCCTTCTGGGCCACCGCGCCGGGCAGGCAGAGCACGGCGGAGGCGGAGGCGAAGGACCGGCCGATCGGGTTGATCAGCGCCGCGGGATCGGCGGGGGCGTTCGGCTCGACGACCATGCAGGCGCCGTCCCCCGCCAGCGTCCGCTCGGCGTGCCGGAAGGCCGCTCCGGGATCGCCGAGGTCGTGGAGGCAGTCGAAATAGGTGATCAGGTCGTAGCCCTCACCCGGGAAGTCCCGCGCCGCGGCCAGGTCGAACGTCACCCGGTCGCTCAGGCCGCGCTCGTGCGCCTCCCGGCGCGCCGCCTCGAGCGAGGGGGTGTGGAAGTCGAAGCCGCGGAAGCGGGAGTTCGGGAACGCCTGTGCCATGAGCAGGGTGGAATGGCCGAAGCCGCACCCGACGTCGGCGACCGTCGCGCCCCGTTCCAGCTTCTCCACGACGCCGTCCAGCGCGGGCAGCCACTCCTGCACCAACATCGCCGCGTAGCCGGGGAGGAAGAACGCGGCGACTCCTTCGTACAGTTCGGGCCCGTGCTCCTCCCAGCCCACGCCTTCACCCGTGCGGTAGGCGTCCACCAGTGCGTCCTCGGTGGCGTACAGCGGCTTGAGCATCGTGAATGCGCCGATCATGTACGCCGGCGAGTCCGGGTCCGCCAGGACGGCGGCGTGCTCGTCCGGCAGCAGGTAGGTGCCCGTCCCGGCGTCGTAGAGCACGTATTCGCCGGCCACCTGGACGGCCAGCCACTCCCGCACGTACCGCTCGTCGACCCCGGAGCGCTCGGCCAGCCCGTCCGACGTCAGCCATCCGGCCCCGGCCAGCGCCTGGTACAGACCGAGCCTGGCGCCGATCGAGGTGGACAGCCCCGCGAACGCGGCGGCGCTGTCGACGGCCACCCGCCCCTGGAACTCCTCGACCCGGTCCCGGTCAAGCCTCCCGACATCCACCACGGTCGTCACCTCTCCTCGCGTCCCGTGCGACTCCACCAATTGACAACACCAAATCGGTCACACGGTAACACCGGGGAGTAAACAGGGCGCCGCTCCGGGCGATGCCGCACAACCTGACATAACTACATACGTCAGAAAACTCCACGGAAATGTAACGAATACGAAATACAGGACCCTGTATACGTTCTTGCACAAGAATCTTCCAGGAGGAACGGATGCAGTCCGCGCGCCACCTGAAATTGACCGTGCCGCTCGTGGCCCTATCCCTCGCCGCCGCGGCCTGCGGCGGAGGCGGCGCCCCCACCAGCGCCCCCTCCGTGGCCGACGCCACCGCCGACAACCGCACCGTCCAGAACGGCGGGACGCTCACCGTCGCCCTGAACGCCGACCCCGACGCGCTCGACCCGAGCACGGCCACGACGCTCGTCGGCCGCGAGGTCTTCGTCAACATGTGCGAGAAGCTCTACGACATCGACGCGACCTCCACGCTGCTCCCCCAGCTCGCCGCCGCCATGCCCCAGCTCTCCGGCGACGGCAAAGAGGTGACGATCAAGCTGCGGACGGGCCTCAAGTTCAACGACGGAACCGTGCTGGACGCGGCGGCCGTCAAGAAGTCGCTGGACCGGCACCGCTCCTGGGAGAAGTCCGCCCGGCAGGCGGATCTCGCCGCCGTCACCGACGTGACCACGGTGGGCGAGGACACGGTCAAGCTCACCCTGTCGCGGCCGGCCACCCCGCTCACCGCCCAGCTCGCCGACCGGGCCGGCATGATCATGTCGCCCAAGGCGCTGGACAGCGAGGGCGACGCCTTCGGCGCGAACCCGGTGTGCGTGGGGCCGTTCAAGTTCTCCGGCCGCACCTCCGGCAGCGAGATCGTGCTCGAGCGCGCGCCCGACTACTACGACGCCGCCAAGGTCAAGCTCGACAAGCTCGTCTACAAGATCATCGTCGACCCCAACGTCCGCGCCGCCAACCTCAGGTCGGGAGACGTGCAGGTCGGCGACCAGCTCGCCACCACCACGGTCGCCGGGGTGCAGTCCGACCCCGACCTCAAGGTGGTGTCGGGCGGCGGTCTCGGCTACTTCGGGATCAACGTCAACATCGGCAACGTCGCCGGCTCGACGGAGAAGTACGGCTCGGTGGACACCGCGCTCGGCAAGAGCCCGGAGCTCCGCGAGGCGTTCGAGCTCGCACTCGACCGTGACGCGATCAACAAGACCGTCTACAACGGCCTGTACGAGTCCGACTGCTTCCCGCTGCCGGCCGACAGCCCGTACCGCGCGGCGAGCCTCCAGTGCGCACCGCACGACGTGGCCAAGGCCAAGCAGCTCGTGCAGGCCTCCGGCGTGCCGGCGCCGATCCCGGTGACCCTGACCACGCCGAACGACGCCACCAACCAGCGGCTCGCCCAGGTGATCCAGCAGATGACCAAGGAGGTCGGCTTCGACGTCAAGGTGGAGACCGCCGAGTTCGTCGCCACCCTGGAGCAGGGCGGGGCGGGCAAGTACGACACGCTGCTCACCGGCTGGTCGGGCCGCGTCGACCCGGACGGCAACCTGACCAACATCATCACCACCGGGGGCAGCAACAACTACCCCGGCATGTCGGACCCCGACATCGACGAGCCGATCAAGCAGGCCGCGGCGGCCACCGACACGGCCGAGCGGGCCGAGCTGTACGCGAAGGCCATCCAAAAGGCCGCTGACCTGCGCGGATTCATCTACCTGTACCACAACAAGTACTACCTGGGCATGCACAAGAACGTCGCCGGCGTCCAGTACTACAAGGACGGCCTGCCTCGCTTCACCACGGCCGGGTTCACCACCAAATGACCTGGTTCATTCTGCGGCGCTGCGGCGCGGCGGTGATGGTGCTGCTCCTGGGCAGCGTCCTGATCTTCCTCGGGGTCAGGGCGCTGCCGGGAGACCCGGCGGTGGTCATGGCCGGTGAGGACGCCTCACCGGCCCTGGTCGCGGCCATCCGGGAGGAGTACGGCCTCGACCAGCCGCTTCCCGTCCAGTACGTCGAGTATCTGCGGCAGACCCTGTCCGGCAACCTCGGCCGGTCCACCCAGGACCAGCTGCCCGTCACGACGATCCTGGCCGAGCGGTTGCCGGTGACGCTGGAGCTGACCGCGCTCGCCATGCTGGTGGCGATCACGGTCGGCGTGCTCGCGGGCATCGTCGCCGCCGTACGGCGCGGCCGCCTCGCCGACTACGTGGCCACCGGCTTCGGCCTCGCCGGGTTGTCGGTCCCGCCCTTCTGGCTCGGGCTGCTCGCCATCCTGCTGTTCTCGGTGACGCTGCGCTGGCTGCCCGCCTCCGGCTACGTCCCCTTCACCGAGGACCCGGTCGGCAACCTGCAGCGCATGGTGCTGCCCACGCTGGTCCTCGGCATGGGCTTCGCGGCCGTGCTGATGCGGCAGACCCGCTCGGCGATGCTGAGCGCGCTGTCCGCCGACTACATCAGAACGGCCCGCTCCAAGGGCCTGCCGGAACGCGCCGTTGTGGGCGTGCACGCGCTGCGCAACAGCCTCACCACCGTCGTGACGGTGCTCGGCCTGCAGCTCGGCGCGCTGATCAGCGGCGCCGTCGTCACCGAGCAGATCTTCGTGATCCCCGGATTCGGCAAGCTCACCGTGGACGCCGTGCTGACCAGGAACTACCCGGTCATCCAGGCCGTGGTGCTGGTGACCGTGACCGCGTACGTGGTGATCAACCTGCTGGTCGACATCGCGTACGCCTTCCTCAATCCGCGCATCCGGCTGTCGGGGGCGTCCCATGGCTGACCAGATGACGGTCCCCGTCGGCGCGGTCCCCGCGGCGGGTCCGGCCGAGCGGCGACGACGGTTGTGGCGGCGCTTCCGCCGCCGCCCGATGCCGATGACCGGGCTCGTGCTCGTCGCCGCGTTCCTCCTGCTCGCCCTGGTGGGGCCGCTGGTGACCGGCGACCCCGTCACCCAGGACTACGCGGCGACACTCGCGCCGCCGTCGGCAGCCCATCCGATGGGAACCGACGACCTCGGCAGGGACGCGCTGGCGAGGATCGCCTCGGGCGCGCGGATCTCGCTCCAGGCGGGCGTGCTGTCCACACTGGTCGCCATGGCGGCGGGCATCCCGATCGGGCTGCTGGCGGGCTTCTACCGGCGCTGGCTCGACCCGCTGGTCGGGCGGCTGGTCGACGTGACGCTGGCGTTCCCGTTCCTGGTGTTCGCCGTGGGCCTGGCCGCGATCATCGGCCCGTCGCTCACCGGCGTCGTGCTGGCTCTCGGCTTCGCCCAGCTCCCCGCCGTCATCCGGATCACCCGCGGCGAGGTCCTGGCGATCAAGGAGATGGACTACGTCTCGGCCGCGATCGCGGACGGCGCGACCGACGGCCACATCCTGCTCCGCTACGTCCTGCCGAACTGCGCCGGCCCGCTGATCGTCCAGGCCACCGTGGCGATCCCGACGGCGATCATCGGTGAGGCCACGCTGTCCTTCCTCGGCCTCGGCGTGCAGCCGCCCACGCCGTCGTGGGGCGTCATGCTCACCGTCGCGCAGCAGTACCTCGACGTCGCCCCGTGGCTGGCGATCTGGCCGGGCGTGCTGATCGCGCTGGCCACCCTCGGATTCAACCTGCTCGGCGACGGGCTGCGCGACGTCCTCGATCCCAGGAGCGGCCTGTGAGTCTTCTCGACGTCACCGACCTCACCGTCGGCTTCGACACCGAGGACGGCCACGTCCACGCGGTCAAGGAGATCTCGTTCAGCCTGGAGGAGGGAGAGATCCTGGCGCTGTGCGGGGAGTCCGGCTGCGGCAAGACGGTCACCGCGATGGCGGTGCCGAGGCTGCTGCCGCCCCACACCACGCGCCTGTCCGGCTCGATCCGGCTCGGCGGCCGCGAGCTCACCACCCTGCCCGAGCCGCTCATGCGCCAGGTGCGCGGCTCGGAGGTCTCCGTCGTCTTCCAGGAGCCGATGACCTCCCTCAACCCGTCGTTCACCGTCGGATTCCAGATCGCCGAGGTGCTGCGCAGGCACGAGAACCTGTCGCGCGCCGCCGCCCGCGGCCGGGCGGTCGAGTTGCTCGAACTCGTCGGCATCCCGGCCCCTGCCCAGCGGATCAAGGAGTACCCGCACCAGCTCTCCGGCGGGATGCGCCAGCGCGTGATGATCGCCATCGCGGTGGCGTGCTCACCGCGCGTGCTGATCGCGGACGAGCCGACCACGGCCCTCGACGTGACGATCCAGGCGGGCGTGCTCGACGTCTTCCGCGACCTGCGCGACCGGCTGGGCACCGCGATCATCCTGATCACCCACGACCTCGGCGTGGTCGCCGACATCGCCGACCGGGCCGTGGTCATGTACGCGGGCCGGGCGGCCGAGCAGGCCCCCGTCGAGGAGCTGTTCGCCCGTCCCCGCCACCCGTACACGCTGGGGCTCATGAGGGCCCTGCCCGCCGCCGCGGTCGCCGGCCCGGCCGGGCGGCGCAGGCTGGCGGAGATCCCCGGAATGGTCCCCTCACCGCTCACCGACCCCGACGGGTGTGCCTTCCACGCCCGCTGCCCGCGACGGCAGGACGACTGCCTCGCGGCCCGGCCCCCGCTCGTACGGCACGGCCCGGCGCACCTCGCCGCCTGCTTCCACCCTGGGCACCCCGGAGAACAGCCGTGACAGAACCCGTCCTGCAGATCGACTCCTTGGTCAAGCACTACGGCCAGGTCAGGGCCGTGGACGGGCTGTCGCTGACGATCGGTCAGGGCGAGGTTCTCGGCCTGGTCGGAGAGTCGGGCAGCGGAAAGTCCACCGTCGGCAAGTGCGTGCTGCGCCTGACCGAGCCGACCTCCGGCACGATCGCCCTTGGCGGCCGGGACGTCACCCACCTGTCGCGGCGGGCCATGCGGCCGCTCCGCAGGGACGTCCACATGGTGTTCCAGGACCCCTACTCCTCGCTCAACCCGCGCTTCTCCATCGAGCAGATCGTCAGCGAGCCGCTGTTGCGGCACAAGCTGGCGCGCGGGCGCGAGGCGGCCGAACGCGTCGCCGCGATGCTGGAGAAGGTCGGGCTGCGCACGGAGATGATGACGCGTCTCCCCCACGAGCTGTCCGGAGGGCAGCGGCAGCGGGTGGGCCTGGCCAGGGCGCTGATCCTGGAGCCGAAACTCGTGGTGGCCGACGAGCCGGTGTCGGCCCTCGACGTCTCGGTCCAGGCGTCGGTGCTCAACCTGATCACCGACCTGCAGCGCGACATGGGCTTCTCCTGCCTGTTCATCACCCACGACCTGTCCGTGGTGGAGTTCCTGGCCGACCGGATCGCCGTCATGTACCTGGGGAGGATCGTGGAGACCGGGCCGACCGCGGAGCTGTTCGCCGGGCCCCGGCATCCGTACACCCAGGCGCTGCTGTCCGCGGCTCCCGTGCCCGACCCCGTGAAGGCGCGCGAGCGCCGCAGGATCGTCCTCGGCGGCGACGTCCCGAGCCCTCTCGACCCTCCGGCGGGCTGCCGTTTCCACACCCGCTGCCCGCTGGCCTTCGACGCCTGCCGTACGGTCGAGCCTGAACTGGCCGACCCCCGGAGCGGCGCCCACCCCGCCGCCTGTCACCTGGTGACGGCCGAGCACCGGCCCGACGCGGCCGTCCCCGGGCGGACGATCGGATACTGATCGAATACTGACGAAGGGAACCGGGTGTTCACCACACGACCCGAGCTGACGGGCGACTTCGGAATGGTGGCGAGCACGCACTGGCTGGCCTCGGCGGCCGGGATGAGCGTGCTGGAGCGCGGCGGCAACGCCTTCGACGCGGCCGTCACGGCGGGGTTCGTCCTCCAGGTGGCCGAACCGCACCTCAACGGGCCGGGCGGCGAGGTGCCGATCCTGCTGTGGAGCGAGGCCGAGCAGCGGCCCTTCGTCGTCTGCGGCCAGGGTGTGGCGCCCGCGGCGGCGACCATCGAGCGGTTCGCCGACCTCGGCCTCGACGTCGTCCCGGGCACCGGGCTGCTGCCCGCGACCGTCCCCGGCGCCTTCGGCGGGTGGATGCTCATGCTGGAGCGCTGGGGCACGTGGTCGCTGGCCGACGTGCTGGAACCCGCCATCTCCTACGCCGAACACGGCGTCCCGGTGCTGGAGCGCATCTCGGCGACGATCGGCACGGTGGAGCGGCTGTTCGCCGAGGACTGGCTGACCTCGGCCGCCACCTGGCTGCCACACGGACGGGTGCCGGAGCCGGGTTCACGGCTGACCAACCCGGTGCTGGCCGCGACCTACCGGCGGCTGGTGGCCGAGGCGACGCGCGCCTCCGCCACGCGCGAGGGGCAGATCGCCGCCGCCAGGGACGCGTGGTACCGCGGTTTCGTCGCCGAGGAGATCGCCCAGTTCAGCGTCGGCAAGGCCTGGCTCGACAGTTCGGGAGAGCCGCACTCCGGGCTGCTCACCGGCGACGACCTCGCGGACTGGACGGCCTCCGTGGAGGAGCCGCTCACCTTCGACTACCACGGGCACACCGTGTGCAAGACGGGCCCGTGGGGGCAGGGTCCGGTCTTCCTGCAGCAGCTCGCGCTGCTGTCCGGGTTCGACCTGGGCGGGATGGGCCGGCTCAGCCCGGACTACGTGCACACCGTCATCGAGTGCGCCAAGCTGGCCTTCGCCGACCGGGAGGCGTGGTACGGGGATCCGGCCTTCGCCGACGTGCCGATGGCCGGCCTGCTGAGCGAGGCGTACAACGCGGAACGGCGCGCGCTGGTCGGCGCGGACGCGTCCTACGAGCTTCGGCCGGGCGCACCGGACGGGCGCGCCCCGCGGCTGCCCGACCTGCCGGGGCCGGGCACGGTCAGCCACGCGCCGGGGGTGTCGCGCACGCGCCGGACCGCCGGCGTGGGCGAGCCGACCGTGGGCGAGCCGACCGTGGGCGAGCCGACCGTGGGCGAGCCGACAGTGGGCCGCGACGGCCGGGTCAGGGGCGACACCTGCCACGTCGACGTCGTGGACCGGCACGGCAACATGGTCTCCGCCACGCCCAGCGGCGGCTGGCTGCAGAGCTCCCCCACGATCCCCGCGCTCGGGTTCTGCCTGGGCACGAGAGGCCAGATGTTCTGGCTTCAGGACGGGCTGCCCGCGTCGCTGCGCCCCGGTGCTCGGCCGCGCACCACCCTGTCCCCCTCGTTCGCCCTGCGGGACGGCAGGCCCTGGCTGGCGTTCGGCACTCCCGGCGGGGACCAGCAGGACCAGTGGAGCCTGAACTTCTTCCTCTCCGTGGTCCACGGCGGGCTCGGCCTCCAGGAGGCCGTCGACGCGCCCATGTTCCACTCCGAGCACTTCCCCAGCTCGTTCTTCCCGCGCGGCTCGCTGCCGGGCGTCCTGCACATCGAGGAGCGGGCGGACCCGGCACTCGTGTCCGAGTTGCGGCGGCGCGGCCACCAGGTGGAGGTCCGGGACCCGTGGTCGCTCGGCCGGCTGAGCGCGGTCGCCCGGGACACGGCCCCGGGCGGTTTCCTCCACGCGGCGGCCAACCCGCGCGGCGCGCAGGGCTACGCGGTGGGCCGGTAGCGGCGCTCGGCGTTCTGCGTTCCGGCGAGCCGGCGTTTCGGCGGCTGGCCTTTCGGCGTTCTGGCGTTCTGGCGGGCCGGCGGTCCGGCGGTCCGGTGCTGCGGCGCTCCAGTGCTGCGGCGCTCCGGTCCGGTGCTGCGGCGCTGTGTCAGGTGGTCGGCAGGCCCGTGGCCTCGGTGACCTCGGCGCCGTCTGGCGCCTCGAACGCCTTGGCGTCGGCCTCGTCCGTGAAGCCCACCAACTCGATCGACGCCTTCTCGCCACTGGTCAACGTGCCGGTGAAGGAGGCGAGGACGCCCGTCTCCGTGACGCACACCGTGAAGTCGCTCGGCGCCTCACTGTCGTCCGGCGACGCGACGGCTTCAAGTCCGCTGGCGGTGGCGCAGAGCGAGTTCTGGCCGGCGATCTCCTTCTCCTCGCTCTCGATGTGCGCACCCGGAACGACCGCGGCCGCCGTGACGAAACCGAGCGCCAGTTCCGGTGTGACGAAGCCCGGGCCGGTCGCGGCCGTCAGCGCCCCGGCGTCACCTGTCGCGGCCGACGGCGCGCTGGTGCAGGTCTTCTTCTCGCAGAACAACATGTGGTCGGGCGTGAAGACGTACCTGCCGTCGGGGCCGATGAACGCCGAGTTCGGCGGCTCCTGGACCAGCGTCACCTTGCCTCCGTCGGAGGTCTTGTACGTGGCGGTGAAGGTGAGGTCGGCCGACTTCCCCAGCCGGTCGGCGAACGTGGACAGCGTGTTGGCGGAATCGACTACGTTCGAGATCGCGCCGATGGCACCGCAACCCATGAGGGCGGTGCCGAGGACGGCGCCGGTGACGGCCAGCGAAGCGACGCGGCGGGTTCCGGACCCGGTTCCGGTCAACGTGCGGATCAAGGGGCGCATAGTGGTTCTCCTGTAGTGAGAGGGCCGGCATTCCGAGGTGATCTCGGGTGCCGCACGACAAGAGATAGATCGCGCTCCTTGCAGCGTGATTGCGACGCCCGGCCGCCCTGCTTGCGGACGGCTTACATCGGCTTGTCGCTGCTTGTCCAAGCTTGTACGTACTCGTCCAAGCTTGTATGCGCTCGTCCCTGCTTTACAGCGGCTTGCACCGGCGTGGAATCGGCCCGGCGCCAGGGGCGGGCGTCAGGCTTCAGTGAGCGTGATTGGGCGGCCGCGCTCACGCGTGAACGCGGCAGTGGGAACGGAACAGGCTTAACCAGCCCGGCGCGCCGGACGTCGGCCTGTGGGCCTATCGGGCCTGTGGGCCATTGGGCCTGTGGGCCTATCGGGCCTGTGGGCTATCGGGCCTGTGGGCTATCGGGCCTGTGGGCTATCGGGCCTGCGGGACCTACCGGGCCTGCGGGACCTACCGGGAGGGGCGCCCGCCGCCGGACCCGCCGAAGCGCCGCCGCCCGGTGAGCGACGCGCGCTCCCCGGCCTGCCCGTCGCCAGCATGCGCGTGGTCTCCGCCCTGGGACTGGTCGCCATCAGGGGAGCGGTCGCCGCCATGGGGGCGCTCGCCTGCGGTGATGGCGGCGTGCTCTTCGATGAACGGGACGTGGTCCGTACCGTAGGCGCGGCTCATCCTGGCCCGGAGCCTGCCGATGACGGTGCGGGTCTCCTTCGGCGGGACGCCCTCTCCGTCGACGCCGCTCTCGATGATCGGGATCTCCTTCTTGCCCCGGATGTGGTCGGCGATGTCCTGCGCGGACGGGGTGTGGACCTCGATGTACTCGCCGTGCGGCAGGCGCTTGATGACACCCGTCTCGACGCCGTGCGACAGCAGAGCCGCGTCCCTGCGCTGCAGGCCGATGCAGATCCGGTACGCGACGAAGAACGCGATCGCCGGACCAAGGAAGATGGCGAAGCGACCGAAGATCGTCGTCTCGTACAGGCTGATGTGGAAGTTGGCCGAGATCTCGTCATTGGCCCCGAGCAGCCAGAGGAGACCATAGAACGTGATGCCCGCGCACCCGATCCCGGTGCGGACCGGGTTGTTGCGCGGCCGATCGGCGGTGTGGTGCTCGCGGCGGTCGCCGGTCACCCACTGCTCGACGAACGGATACAGGGCCAGAATGGTCAGGATGATCCCCATGGGCAACAGGGCCGGGATCAGCACGCTCAACGAGAGTGTGTAACCCAGGAAGTTGATCTCCCAGGCGGGCATCAACCGCAGCGAGCCCTCAAGGAATCCCATGTAGAAGTCGGGCTGGCTGCCCGCCCCGATGTCCGCCGGCGTGTAGGGACCGAACAGCCAGATCGGGTTGATCTGGGCGAAGGTCGCCAGGAGCGCGACGACGGCGAAGGTGAACAGGAAGAACGCACCCGACTTGGCCATGAAGGACGGGAAGAACGGGGCACCCACCACGTTCTTCTCGGTCCGCCCCGTGCCCGGCATCTGCGTGTGTTTCTGCACCCACATGAGAACCAGGTGGGCCGAGATCAGCGCCAGCAGGATGCCCGGAATCAGCAGGATGTGGATCGTGAAGAACCGCGAAATGATGTCTTGGCCTGGATACTCTCCGCCGAACAACAGGAATGCCAGATACGTCCCCACAACGGGGATGCCCAGGATGACGCCCTGAGTGATCCGCAGACCGGCGCCGGACAGCAGGTCGTCGGGGAGGGAGTAGCCGGTCAGGCCCTCCAGCAGTGCGAGCGTGAGCAGTCCGAGGCCGATGAGCCAGTTCAGCTCACGCGGCTTGCGGTAGGCGCCGGTGAAGAACACCCGCAGCATGTGAACCGTCATGCCGGCCACGAACAGCAGTGCCGCCCAGTGGTGGATCTGCCGGATCAGCAGGCCGCCGCGGACGTCGAAGCTGATGTTCAGCGCCGAGGCGTACGCCTCGGACATCTTCACGCCCACCAGCGGCTGGTACGAGCCGGAGTAGACGACCTCGCCCATGCTCGGCCTGAACCAGAACGTCAGGAACGTGCCGGTCAGCAGCAGGATGATGAACGAGTAGAGCGCGATCTCGCCCAGCAGGAACGACCAGTGGTCCGGGAAGATCTTCCTCAGGTTCCGCTTGAGGAAGCTGCCCGCACCCACACGGTCGTCGAGGAACGTGGCGACCCCTGCGATGGCCTTCGGGGCAGTCTCCATGGGTGCCCTCTCCGAGATCGGGCAGGACGGCACGGCCCGAGCGTCCTGCGGCGTCAGCCGGTCCGGGGCCCCTGGCACGCCTCTCGGCCTTCCGCGGTCCGGCCACGGACAGAACGCCTTCGAGGCGCGAGCGCGGCGCCTTCACGGCGTGAACTTCGCGACGTGAATACGACGCTTTCACGGGTGAACCGCAACAAACCACGGCGTGAGCACCGCGGGGCGGAACGGTCACAGCCCGCCAGGAACGCCTGACGGATGTCCTCCGCGCGCATGCGGCGGATTTCAGCCAACCGGCGCCATTTCAGTTCTCTTCCAGCCTATCCACCTGGTTTGTTGACAAACCTTGCGACCAGCCACATAGAGGTGCATTCGATGAGGAGACGGGCGCGGGCGGCGTCGCGCAGCCGCCAGGCGCGGTGTCCGATGCGCGCGCTGATGCGAGATCCGGTCACGGGGACGGACTCTCCTCACACAGAAGCACCAGCCGCACAGGAGCACTCCACACAGGCGCATTAACCGCAGAAGCATTAACCGCAGCCGCTCTGCGCGGCCATTGCGGACACCGCGTTCACTCCGAGCTTAGAATTCACGTTCGATATCTGTAGCGGGACGGCTACTCAGTGTGAGATTATTCAGACAGGTGTTCGATACAGATGGGCGGAAGGAGTGCCACCGTGGCCGAGCCGCGCGGGAGCCGTCACTCCTTCTCAGCACCCTCATCGGCCCACGAGCCGGCCAAAGAACTGCCCTGCGGCCCGCAGTGGTGGGCTCAGCTGACAAAACGGGCCCGGTCATGGTCGACCGACGGCAGCTCCGCGTTGAGCTCGCCACCCCTGACCGATCCATGGCCGGGCTTCCCCCCGGACTCCGTGCCACCAGACTCAGCACAGCCCGATTCCGCACCACCCGATTCCGCACCGCCCGATTCCGCACCGCCCGATTCCGCACCGCCCGATTCCGCACCGCCCGACCCGCCACAGTCAGACTCCGCACCGCATCACTCAACGCCACACGACCCGCCGCAGTCTGGCTCACCCGACCAGGCATGCACCGGTCAGACGCAGCAGGCAGACGCCCCGGCCGAACCCCCAGACGCAGCTGAGCCTGTCGATCTGGATGAACTGGTGGCGACCCTGGTGGAAACAGCTGCGGCGCTCGCAGTGGCCGCGGTACCGGCTTCACCCGACGCTTGCCTGGCCCAAGCCCAGGAATTGGCGTTCGCGCGAGACCGGCTGATCTCCGCCATCACCGCGCGGGTGGAACGCGTGCACCGCACCGGCGAA
>NZ_BONV01000029.1 GCF_016862895.1 Planotetraspora kaengkrachanensis
CAACGTTCATCGCTCACTCCCCCGTGTACGCGATCGCCTCAGACCCGCGAGCAGTGGCGGACAGGCGCGAGACGATGGTCGCGGCCACCTCGCGCGCCGAGCGGATGAGAAGCGTGCGGTCGAGCCGGCCGCCCCACTCCCCGCGCAGCAGGTCGGCGCCCTTGACGTCGAAGGCCAGGCCGCCCAGGACCACGTCGGGCAGGCCGGCCGCCTGCATGACCCGGCGCACCTCGGCGAGCGACTTGCCGTACTCCCGTTGCTCGGCGATGACGACGACACCGATCTGCGACGGTTTCTGACTGCGCTGGCGAAGCGTGCGCTGGAGCGCGATGACGCGTTCGCGCAGGTGCGCGACCTGCTCCAGAGTCGGTCGTGCGAACAGGAGCACCATGTCCGCCTGCGCGACCAGGCCCAGGGTCTCGGGATTGGATCCGACGCGGCCGCAGTCGGCGAGGACGTCCGCTGGCATCGTGCTCAGAGCCTGGCCGAGGGGTTCCCACAACCAGGCGAGACCGCCGGCCTGCTCGCTCGTCTGAACCCCGACCAGTACCTCGAGGCCGCCGACCAGGTGTTGCGTGTGCTCCTGGATCTGCTGCGGGTGAAGGCCACGACGGGCGGTCGCACCCAGGCTGAGCAGACCACGGGACGGGTCGAGCGCCGTCCCGTCCTCTGCGGGCAACCGGTACACGAGGTCGCCTCCCGCCGCGTCGCACTCCGCCACGAGGACGGGACGCGGCCACACGGCGCCGAGAGCCGTGGCAGCGGTCGTCACGCCGGGGGCGCCCTTGTCCGCGGCCAATGCGATCAGCGCCATGGTCAGCCCTGTCCGTTCGCGGGAGGGGAGTTGCGCGGAGTCTGAGACTGCTGGCCGTTCTGGGTGTTCTGACCGTTCTGGCCGTTCTGGGTGTTCGACTGAGTGCCCTGCTGATTACCCTGCCCGGTCGTGGACCCCGTGCCGGTGGCCCTGCTGGACGGCGTCGTCCGGGGAGTGGGAGCCGTCGCCGGATCGGATTGCGCCGAGGGCTTGGCCCCGGGCAGGTAGGCGAGAGCGATCCGCCCGCTCGCGGCGTACCCCACGACCTGCGGAGAGATGCTGTCGTTCACCACGACGGAGACCGTGACGTTGGCCGAGCCGGTCGCACTGTCCCCGCCGCGCACCGAGTTCACCAGCGCGCTGCGCGCGAGGAGCCTGGACGAGCCGTCACCGTTGTCGCCTGGCACGTAGACGACCTGGACCCGCTGCCCCGCCTGGAGGTTGGGCGGCATCTGGTTCGGCTTGAGCGAGAGACCCACGACCGCCTTGCCGGGGACCAGCTCCGCCGAATCCTCACTGATCATGTTCTGGTTCAGCAGGGTGCCCGGCATGAGGTCGACCGCGGCGTAGTACCGGGTCATCTCCTCCGCGGCCGACCAGTAGACGAAGGCCGGGCCGTCCTGTGCGATCTGCACCTCTTTCATGGCGCTGATCGGGATCGGCTGCCCCGCACCCACCCGCTGGCTGATCTCGATCGCGGCCACCCGGTCCCCGCTGCGCAGGACCAGCGTCACGGTCAGCAGCGCGCCCCCCACGATCAGCAGGACGGCCAGAGCGGCGAGGCCGGGCTTTCGGTCCCGGGGCGCCGTGGGGAGCCCACGTCCGGACCTTGAGGGCTTCGACGGCGTCTGGTCGGCCAGACGTTGTGCCTCAGGACTGCGCGACGGCGCTTGTTCCGTGACCCTCATCAGCAGGACTCCACAGCCGGGGACGCTGGTGCCGAAAACAGACAATAGCGAGACAAGAGCGTGTACGTATCTCTGGCCCCGTCAGACGATATTTCCACATGACGCATGAAAGTACTTGCCCCCACAATCCCGCCCTCGGAAGCACTTAAATTGACAAACCGGACAAACAGCCCAACTCACCCTCTCGACCAAGCGGAGGTGGCTATGCTGCGGCTGTGGCGGAAGTAACGAATCCCCTGTATAGCCATTTGACGCAACTTCTAACCCGAGTCCACAAAGTACAGGATGAACTCCGGACGAAGCTGGATAATCCCACTAAGAACATGGCCGGGGGCGGGGTGTGGACGAGTCCCACAGCTCAACAGTGGGGCGGCCGACTTTCTGACCAGCGCAATAAGTACAACAGCGCTGTCGACCGCCTCGATGACGAACTGGTTGCGATGATCGCGAGGACACCGGAGAACTCGTCCCGCTGATGCCCGACGGTCTCCCGGACGCCGATGTCGCGGGGATCGCCGCGTACCTGACGGACGAAGGCGAGCGGAAGCCCGGCGAGCCCTAGCAGCCCCCGAACCGCGAGCGACCCCCCGACCACCAGAGACTTCAGGAAATCGAACGTTGCGTATCTCTCTTACGGCGCTCACCCCCGACGGCCCGCGGGACGTCCTGGCCAGCGCCGACGACCAGGCCACGGTGAGCGGGCTCGCCGAGGCGCTCGCGCGGACGCTGGACGTGCGCGGGGAGCGCCTGGCCGAGGTGGTCCGGCATCCCCGCTGGGGCGGCGACGAGCGCATCCCCGCCCGCGTGGACCTGTGGGCCAACGGGCTGCGGCTCGACCCGCAGGCCATCGCGGGCCAGGCGCTGCGCGACGGCGACCTGGTCACGCTCGACTCCGGCGCGGCCGCGGCGACCCGGCTGGACGAGCCGCGGGGCGTCGTCGAGATCAGGATCTCCGGCGGGCCGTCCGCGGGGAGGGTCCACCGGCTCGGCTTCGGCACGGCCGCCCTGGGCGGCGCCGGCGCGATCGCGGTCGACGACCCGCTGATCCCGCAGACGGTCGCCCACGTGCACGTGTCCGCCGGTCAGGCCGTGGTCGAGCCCGTGGCGGGAGCCGTGCTCACCCTGGACGCACGGCCGCTGACGGAGGCCGCCCCCTGGCCGGACGGCGGGGTGCTGCGCGCCGGCGCGTCGACGTTCACGCTCCGGACCCCCGAGAACCCCGACGCCCATCTGACGCCGCTCCCCGACGGAGGGCGAGCCTACAACCGGCCGCCCCGGCTGGTCGGCCCTGCGCGGACGCGGAGCATCGAGGTGCCGGTGGAGCCCAGACGTCCAGAAGGCCACCGGCTGCAACTGCTGTCCACCATGATCTTCGCCGTCGGCGGCATCGTCATGGCGACCGTGTTCCACCAAGCGCTGTTCCTGCTCATGGCCCTGCTGACCCCACTGGGCATGGTGGGGCAATGGTGGAGCGACCGCCGCTACGGCAGGAAGCGGCACCGGCAGGCGCTCAAGGAGTACCGCGAGAAGAGGGCCAGCTTCGCCGCCGAACTCGACCGCCTCACCGACGTCGACCAGGCGGAACGCAGGGCTGAGTGCCCCGACCCCGCCGAGGTGCTGCTCACGGCGACCGGCCCGCGCAGAAGACTGTGGGAGCGGCGGATCCACGACGTGGACACGCTGAGCCTGCGCGTCGGCCTGGCCGACCAGCCCGCCAACATCGAGCTCGTCCCCGAGCGGGGCTTCGGCGACGACAAGGACCTGCCCGAGGTTCCCCTCTCGCACGCCGTGCCGGTCACCGTGCCCCTGGCCCGGCTCGGCGTGATGGGCGTCACCGGTGCGCGGCCGGCCTCCAGGGCACTGGCACGCTGGCTCGTCGCCCAGGCGGCGGCGCTGCACAGCCCCCGCGACCTCGCCATCGTCGTGTTGTCCGCCGACCCTGAGGCGGAGCGCAGCTGGAGCTGGGTCCGGTGGCTGCCGCACTGCGCTCCGCACGAGGGAGAGGACTGCGTCGCTCTGGTCGGAACCGACCAGGAGTCGGCGGCGCGCCGGGTCACCGAGCTCGTCAACAAGATCAACGAACGCCGGGCGGCCGCCTCGTCGGCCACCGGGTTCTCGGACGCGCCCCAGGGATACGCGAACGCCCGGCCGTACAACATCCTGGTGGTGCTCGACGGCGCCCGCGTGCTCCGCGGCCTCCCGGGCATGCCCCAGGTGCTCCAGCTCGGCCCGACCGCGGGCGTACACGCGATCTGCGTGGACGACGACCAGCGGTTGCTGCCGGAGGAGTGCGCCGTCGTCGCGGCCTGCGACGTCGAGCGCCCCTGGCTCGTACGGCTGCGCGGCGCCGGGCTCGACCTGCAGCAGGAGATCCTCGGCGACCAGGTGACCCTCGGCTGGTGCGACCGCACGGCCCGCGCGATGGCCGCCGTGCGCGACGTCAGCCGGGAGGACGCCGACTCGGCCATCCCGAACTCCGCCCGGCTTCTCGACCTGCTCGGCATGCCCGATCCCCGTCCCGAGCAGATCGAGTCCTTCTGGCGGCACGGGCGCACGACCAAGGTGCCCATCGGCCTGGGCGCCGACGGGCCGTTCCTCGTCGACCTCCGTCTGGACGGCCCGCACGGCCTGGTCGCCGGCACCACCGGCGCCGGAAAGTCCGAACTCCTTCAGTCGATCATCGCGTCGCTCGCCGTGGCCAACCGGCCGGACGAGATGACGTTCGTCCTCATCGACTACAAGGGCGGCAGCGCGTTCAAGGACTGCGCCAAGCTGCCTCACACGGTCGGCATGGTCAGCGACCTCGACGGCCACCTGACGATCCGCGCGCTCGAATCGCTGGCGGCCGAGCTCAAACGGCGTGAGCACCTCCTGCTCGACGCCGACGCCAAGGACATCGAGGACTACAACGACCTGCGCGACCGCGCCATGGCCTCCCCCCAGTACGGCCAGGCCGAACTGGAGCCGATGCCGAGACTGCTGCTCGTCATCGACGAGTTCGCGGCGATGGTTCAGGAGCTGCCCGACTTCGTGGTGGGCCTGGTCGACATCGCCCGGCGTGGACGCTCGCTGGGCGTGCACCTCATCCTGGCCACGCAGCGGCCCGCGGGTGTCGTCACCCCGGACATCGCCGCCAACACGAACCTGCGCATCGCGCTGCGGGTGACCAGCGGCGGCGAGTCGAGCGACGTCATCAACTCCCCCAACGCGGCGGCCATCTCCAAGTCGACGCCGGGCCGCTGCTACGTGAGGTCGGGGGCGTCGTCGCTGCACGCCGTGCAGTCCGCCCGGATCGGTGGGAGGCGCCCAGGTAACGGACCGGCGAAGGCCGAGCCGATCGACGTGCTCCCGCTCGGCTGGACCCGCCTCGGCCTCCCCCTCCCCGCGCGGAAGGACGACGACGGCGACGAGTCGATGGTGACCGACCTCGCCGTCCTCGTGGACACGATCGGCCAGGCCGCGCGTGCGGCCGGCGTGCCCGTCCAGCGCAGCCCCTGGCTTCCGCCGCTGCCCGACGCGCTCACGCTCGGCTCGCTGCCTCTGGAGCACTGGAGCCGGCTGCCGTTCGGCCTCGCCGACGTCCCCTCGCAGCAGAAGCGCGCACCGGAGTGTTACGACCTCGCGGCCTCGGGCCACCTGCTCATCAGCGGCGCGAGCCGCAGCGGCCGCTCGACGGTTCTGCGGGCGCTCGCCGGCGCGGTCGGCGTCCACACCGACCCGCGTGACGTGCACCTGTACGCGGTCGACTGCGGGAACAACGCCCTGCTGCCCCTCGTCGGCCTGCCCCACACCGGTGCGGTGGTCGGCCGTGACTCCCCCGAACGGCTCAGCCGCCTCACCGACCGGCTGCTGGCCGAGATCTCGCAGCGGCAGCAACTCCTCGCCACACAGGGGTTCGCCGACGTGTCCGAGCAGCGCGCCGCCTCCGACGTGCCGCTGCCGTACGTGCTGGTGTTGTTCGACCGGTGGGAGGGCTTCATGGCGGCCTTCGAGTCCTACGACAACGGCACCCTGGTCGACAAGTGGCTGCAGATCCTGCAGGAAGGCGCGGGCGCGGGCATCAAGGTCATCATGTCGGGCGACCGCTCGACTCTGGTGGGCCGGATCTCCACGCAGTTCGACGACCGGCTGGTGCTCAAGCTGACCGATCCCATCGACTACTCCTACGTCGGCATCAAGGCCAAGGACGTGCCAGAACACCTTCCGCCTGGGCGCGGTTTCCGGGCCGCGACCGGCATCAGGGAGGTACAGATCGCGTTGCTCGCCGAAGACCCGGCCGGCACCGCCCAGGTCGCCGCCCTGCACGAGATAGCCCGTACGGCACGGGCACGCGCGGGCGACGTGCCCCGCGCCGCGCGGCCGTTCCGCGTCGACGCGCTGCCGGCCGTCATCGACCTGCCGGAGGCGCTCAAGCTCGCGGAGGGCCCGGTGCCGCAGGACGCCGTCGTGTTCGGCGTGGGAGGCGACACGCTCGGCCTGCGCTACTTCCGCGCGGAGGAGCACGGCCCCGGCATCGTGGTCGCCGGGCCGCCGAAGACCGGCCGCAGCACGGCGCTGTGCACCATGTTGTGCCGGCTGCTCGACCATTCGTACGAGGCCGTGCTCATCACCCCGCGGCGCAGTCCGCTGCGTGACTTCGCGGACCGTCCGGGTGTGCGGGGCTCCTTCACGGCCGAGGCATCCGTCGACGAGGTCAGGCAGGCGCTCGGATCAGGCAGGCACGTGCTGATGATCGACGACCTGGAACTCCTGGGCAGCGACAGTGAACTGGCCGAGTGGGTGACCGAGCACGTCGGGCTGCTGCGCGACACGGGCTCGCTGGTGATCGGCGCGGGCAGCGCCGACGACCTCGACTCGATGTATCGGGGGCCGATCGTCGCGATGAAGAAGTCCCGCACCGGCCTGCTCCTGCGCCCCAGTTCGACCGGGCAGGGCGACCTCCTCGGCGTACGGCTGCCGCGCAGCCTGGCCAGTGGAGCCGGCCCGGCCGGACGCGGACTCATGGTGATCGGCGGATCCTGGGAGCAGATCCAGGTCGCCGCGCCGTCGGCGACGTGAGCTCTTGGGGAGGGGCCTCTCGGTAGGGCCTCACGCGGCCATCGGGTGAGAGTAGACGCCTCTCAGGGCCGGAAAACGAAAAAAGGGGCCGCGGCCTGATCGGCCGGGGCCCCCTGCGTCCCGAGATTCACGAACCGGTCGCGGCGGCGATCGCCTCACGGTTCTTCTTGATGCCGTCCTGCGCCTCGATCAGGGTCTGCTGGACGTTCTCGAAGGTCTTCTTGTAGCTCTCCCACGCGTCGAGGAACTTCTGGGCGTTCGGGCCGGACCAGGCGACCGGGATCTTCTTGGCCTCGGCGTCGAGCGCCTTCTGGACCGAGATCACGGCGTCCCCCTGCGCGCGGAAAACCTGGGCCATCTTGTCCATGTCCGGCAAGATTCCGCCGACCTTGTCGCTCATTGGAATTACCCCCTTCGTCCCATTTGTCTCATGGTCAATCCGGACCCACAATAACGAGTTAGATCGACTTGGGAGGCTTTTCAGGAAATCTGAGCAGACGCGCTATATCGGGGCCGCGGATCTCACGCCAGGGGTGGCCGCTTACACTCCATGGAGGCTCGCCAGGCCGAGAAGGAAGGTAAGACGCCGGTGCACAAGGTCCTGATCGCCAACCGTGGCGAGATCGCCGTACGGATCGCCCGCGCCTGCAAGGACGCGGGACTGGCAAGCGTCGCGGTGTACGCCGACCAGGACCTGGACGCCCTGCACGCCCGGGTCGCCGACGAGGCGCACGCGCTCGGCGGCCAGACCCCCGCGGAGACCTACCTCAACATCGGCAAGCTCCTCGCCGTCGCGAAGCAGACGGGCGCCGACGCCGTCCATCCCGGCTACGGCTTCCTGGCCGAGAACGCGGACTTCGCCCAGGCCGTCCTCGACGCGGGCCTGATCTGGATCGGCCCGCCGCCCGCCGCGATCACCGCGCTCGGCGACAAGGTCCAGGCCCGCCACATCGCGCAGCGCGTGGGCGCGCCGCTCGTGGCCGGGACGCCCGACCCCGTCTCCGGAGTCGAGGAGGTCGTCGCCTTCGCCGAGCAGAACGGCCTGCCCGTCGCCATCAAGGCGGCGTTCGGCGGCGGAGGCCGCGGGCTGAAGGTCGCACGGACGATGGAGGAGATCCCCGACCTCTACGAATCGGCGGTCCGGGAAGCCGTGACCGCCTTCGGCCGCGGAGAGTGCTTCGTCGAGCGCTACCTCGACCGCCCGCGGCATGTCGAGACGCAGTGCCTCGCCGACCAGCACGGCGACGTCGTCGTGGTGAGCACGCGCGACTGCTCGCTGCAGCGCCGCCACCAGAAGCTCGTCGAGGAGGCCCCCGCGCCCTTCCTCAGCGACGAGCAGCTCGAACTGCTCTATTCGTCGTCGAAGGCGATCCTCCGCGAGGCGGGGTACGTCGGGGCCGGCACCTGTGAGTTCCTCGTCGGCCAGGACGGCACGATCTCCTTCCTCGAGGTCAACACCCGCCTGCAGGTCGAACACCCGGTCACCGAGGAGGTCTCGGGGATCGACCTGGTCAGGGAGATGTTCCGCATCGCCGACGGCGAGCCTCTCGGCTACGGCGACCCCGTGCTGCGCGGGCACTCCATCGAGTTCCGGATCAACGCCGAGGACGCGGGCCGCGGGTTTCTGCCCGCTCCCGGCACGCTGACGGCGATGCGCACCCCGTCGGGCCCGGGCGTGCGACTCGACTCCGGCTACGAGACCGGGATGACGGTTCCGCAGTCGTTCGACTCCCTCGTGGCCAAGCTCGTCGTCACCGGCGCCTCCCGCCGCCAGGCCCTGGAGCGGTCGCGGCGGGCGCTGGCCGAGTTCGAGATCGAGGGCATGCCCACCGTCCTGCCGTTCCACCGCGCCGTGGTCGAGGACCCGGCCTTCACCTCTGAGCCCTTCTCGGTCCACACCCGGTGGATCGAGACGGAGTTCGCCAACGACATCCCGCCCTTCGAGGGACCCGCACTGGAGGCCGAACCCGCGGCGCGCGAGCGGATCACGGTCGAGGTCGGCGGAAAGCGCCTGGAGGTCGTGCTGCCCGCAGGCCTCGGCGGCGCCGGCCGTACGCAGGCGAAGGCGTCGCCGCGGCGAAGCGCCCGCGGCGGCGGCAACCAGGCAGCGGCGGGCGGTGACGCGCTGGTGAGCCCGATGCAGGGCACGATCGTCAAGGTCGTCGTGTCCGACGGGGACACCGTGGCCGCCGGCGACACCATCGTCGTGCTCGAGGCGATGAAGATGGAGCAGCCCCTGCAGGCGCACAAGCCCGGCACCGTCACCGGCCTGGCCGCCTCGGTCGGGCAGACCGTCTCCGCCGGCGCCGTGATCTGCGAGATCAAGGACGTGTGAGCCGCTCGGGCCGTACGGCATGACCCGGGCCGGACAATCGCAGGGTAAATGTCCGTTATGGCGCTTTGCTGCACATTTTCATTAAACGGTGCTCGTGGGGCGCCTGAGGGTTGAACGCGTTGTCCGCGAGACCCGTGATGCCGACGCGCGCTCATCGCCGTCGGGAACATCGAGGCGGTTCCGCCACGAGAGCCGATAGCGTTTTCCCGAGGAACTATCGCGCCCTGTCGTTCGTCCAGTAGGGCGAAGGAGGCTTGAAGCCGTGACGATCAATCATCCGCTGAGCCGCGTGGGGGCCACGCTAGCGGCGCTAGCCGTCGGTCTCTTGGCGTTGTTCGCGTTCTCCCCGGCCGCCCTGGCCGCGGCCCCGCCCGACCCCGCCACCGTGCTCGCGGGATGGCGAGGCGGAGACCCGCTCTTCGTCCAGAGCGGTTCGCCTCTGTCAGGTGGCCAGCAGGGCGACATCCGCAAGGCGCTGGAGGAATCCAAGTCCAAGATCTACGCGGTCGCAATGCCCGACGGCACCGTGACCACGGCTCAGGCCGGGCAGTTCATCACCACCCTGGGCACGGAGCTCGACAAGGCCGGCCGGTCGAGCGCGACAGTGATCGTCCTTGACGGCACCAGCGTCTTCGCCGGCTCGAGCGCCCTGCCGCGCGGCGTCACGGCGGGCCAGCTGGCCAGGCTCTCCACGGGTAACAACCCCGGGGAACTGGTCACCGGCATCCAGGACTTCGTCAACCGGGTGAACAAGGCCGTTGAGGGCGACGTCAACGGCGCCCGCGAGAGTGGCAGTGCGGCAGGCGGCGGTGGCGGCACCGGCATCCTGGTGGGCATTCTCGGAATCGCCGTCGTCGGAGGTGCCGGTTTGTGGGTCGTGTCGCGCCGGATGAAGCGCAAGCGCGAGGAGCGGGAGGCCGCCGGACTCGCCGCCGTGAAGCAGACCGTCGAGGAGGACGTCACCAAGTTCGGTGAGGAGATCACCGCCCTCGACGTCGACGTCAAGATGCTGCCGCAGGCCGAGACCTCGGGCGACTGGCAGCGCGCCCTCGACTCCTACGAACGCTCGAAGACCGAGCTGGCCGCGGTCAAGCGCCCGGATGACCTGCGGGCCGTGACCTCCTCCCTCGAGGACGGCCGCTACGCCCTCGCGTGCGTCAAGGCCCGCGTGAACAACCAGCCGCTGCCCGAGCGGCTCCCGCCGTGCTTCTTCAACCCGCAGCACGGTCCGTCCGTCCGCAACGTGCGCTGGGCTCCGCCCGGCGGCGCCGTCCGCGAGGTCCCGGCCTGTGCCGCGGACGCCGAGGCGGTCGAGCGCGGCTTCGACCCGCAGATGCGCGAGGTCGTCGTCAACGGTCAGCGGCGGCCGTACTGGGACGCGGGCCCGGCCTACCAGCCCTACGCCTACGGCTACTACGGCGGTTTCGGCGGCGACCTCATGACCGGAATGCTGGTCGGCACCATGCTGGGCGGCGCCTTCGGCGGCTGGGGCGGCGGTTACGGCTACGGCGGCGGATACGAGGCCGGCTACCAGGACGGCGTCGACGCGGGCGGAGGCGACTTCGGAGGCGGCGGCGACTGGGGCGGCGGAGGCGGCGACTGGGGTGGCGGCGACTTCGGCGGAGGAGACTTCGGCGGCGGCGACTGGTGACCCAGCCCCACCCTTGGGTGTGATCATGCACAGGTTCGGGATCGTGCCGGTCGACCTGCGGTCATCTTGTTCGTGATCATGCACAGATTCGAGATCTTGGGCTTCTACCAGCGGATTCACAGTTCGTGATCATGCAAAAGCCCCGAGCGGGCGGGCATTGACCCACCGCACCAACCGTGTGGCCTTGCACTCCATTCGAGAGTGCAAGGCCACACGTGTTCCATGGCATCGCGTTCCGACCTGGCCCGCGCATCAACCTGACCCGCGCATCTCAACCTGACCCGCGCTCCCAACCTGGCCCGCGCTGCATGATCACCAAATGAGACACCCCCGGTCAGCTGTCCCGCAGCCGAATCCGTGCATGATCACGAGCTGAGAATCCGCAGGTCGAGCGGCGCGATCCCGAACCTGTGCATGATCACGCCGGGTGAAGGCGCAGGTCACGAGCCGCGACCGCGAATGTGTGCATGATCACGCCCAAGGGTGGGGGTGGTCAGACGGCTCGATCCCGAACCTGTGCATGATCACCACCAGCGGTAGGATCGGGTGAGACACTCGGGGGGTTTGTTCAGGAGGCCCCTTTGCGTCGCGTCACCCCCCTTGTTCTCGCCGCATTCCTCGCAATCGCCCCGGCGACGGCCGTACTCGCGGCTTCGCAGGCCGCCGCAGCGTCGGCGGCGCCGTGCAAGAAGGGCAGCGGGCCCCATCTCCGCGGCAAGGACTTCACCGACGGCACTCCCCTCCCCTCCGACCTGCGGTGCGCGGACCTCACCAGGGCCAAGCTCGACGAGGTGGACCTGACGCGGACGGACCTCACCGGGGCCGTCCTGCGAGACGCCTCCCTCAAGGAGGCGGATCTGACGCAGGTCCACGTGGAGTACGCCGATCTCCGCGGCGCCGACCTCAGCGAAGCGGACCTCGGCCAGTTGCGGGCCAAGCAGGCCGATTTCCGCGGGGCCGTCCTCATCGACGCGGAGGCGGGCCAGGCCGAGTTCCCGCACGCGGACCTCACCGAGGCCGTCCTCACCAGGACCGTGCTGACCCAGGCCGATCTCACCGACGCCACGCTCAAGGCGGCCGACCTCCGGGGCGCCGAGCTCGGCCAGGTCAGGGCGCGTACGGCGGACTTCACGGGAGCCCGTCTGCGGGACGCCACCTTCGACCAGGCGGAGCTGCAGTACGCCGTGTTCAAGGACGCCGACCTGACGAAGTCCTCGTTCACCCAGGCCAACCTCCAGGGGGCCGACCTGCGGGGGGCCGACGTCGAGGACGCGAGCTTCACCCAGGCCGACGACCTCAATCTCACCGGGGCACGGGGCTCGGCCGAGGACGTCCCCGACGACGCGATCGTGCCCGACGGCGCAGGCAACCCGATCACCGGCGTGCTCGGCGGCTCAGGCCAGGGCCCGTCGACGGCCGTGGTGCTGATCGTCCTCAGCACGCTCGGGCTGGGCGCGACGCTCATGATCTGGGGGGCGGCCCATCGGCACCGGCGGCGCTCCGCGGCTGCCTACGCGGCCGCCCGCCGGGCGGCGGAGGAGGACGTCACCCGGTTCGGCGAGGAGATCGACGCGCTGGACTTCGACATGAAGATCAACCAGCTCAACGGGCCCAACGGCGAATGGCAGGCGGCCCTGGACGCCTACGAGGCCGCCAAGCGGTCGCTGCTCATCGCGCAGACGCTGCAAGAGCTCGACGGCGCCGCCGCGGCCGTACGGCACGGGCGGCAGGCGCTGGAGGCGGTCAGGAGACGGCTGTCAGATGTCCACCGACAGGGGTGACGTGAGCCGCCGGGCAGCCTCGGGGATCGAGCCGGACAGCGAGGGGTACACGGCGAAGGTGTGAGCGAGCTGGTCGACGGTCAGCCGGTGCTGGACGGCGACGGAGACGGCGAAGATCAGCTCGGACGCCCTGGGCGCGACCACGACGCCGCCGAGGACGATGCCCGTGTTCGGCCGGCAGAACAGCTTGACGAAGCCGTCGTTGAAGCCCTGCATCTTGGCCCTGGCGTTCGTGGCGAGCGGCAGTTTGACGACGTTGGCCTCGATGTCGCCGCACTCGATCTGCTTCTGCGAGATGCCGACGGCGGCGATCTCGGGGTCGGTGAAGATGTTGGAGGCGACCGTGGCGAGCCTGATCGGCTGTACGGCCTCGCCGAGGGCGTGCCAGACGGCGATCCTGCCCTGCATGGCCGCCACGGAGGCGAGCATCTGCACGCCGGTGCAGTCGCCCGCCGCGTAGACGCCCGGCGCCGAGGTCCTGGAGACCTTGTCGACCTCGATGAAGCCGTTCTTGTCCAGCCGCACGCCGTTGTCCTCGAGGCCCAGCCCGGCGGTGTTGGGGATCATGCCGACGGTCATCAGGCAGTGGGTGCCCTCGGCTGTCCTGCCGTCCTCGAGGGTGACGACCACGCCGTCCTCGGTCCGTTTGACCGACGCGGCCCGTGAGCGGCCCATGACGTTCATGCCTCGGCGGCGGTAGACCTCTTCGAGGACCTCGGCCGCGTCGGCGTCCTCGTTCGGCATCATCCGGTCGCGGGAGGACACCAGTGTCACCTCGGAGCCGAGGGACCGGTAGGCCCCGGCGAACTCGGCGCCGGTCACGCCGGATCCGACGACGATGAGGTGCTCGGGGAGCTCCTTCAGGTCGTACAGCTGCCGCCAGCTCAGGATGCGCTCTCCGTCGGGCTCGGCGCCGGGCAGCACGCGAGGGTGCGCTCCGGTGGCCACGATGACGACGTCGGCGCGGACGGTCCGGTCGCCCGCGCGGACCCGCTGCGGGTCGACCAGCCGGCCCTCCGCCTTGATCACCTCGACGCCTTCGGCGGCCAGCCGGGCCGCGACGTCGCCGGACTGCGCCTGGGCGAGCTCCTTGACACGCTTGTTCACCAGCGGCATGTCCGCGAGGACGCCGCCGACGTCGCCGTCCTCGCCGCCGCTGAAATGCACGCCGAGCGACGGCGCGTCGAGCAGTGCCTGTTTGCGGACCGATGTGGCGATCAGGGTCTTCGACGGCACACAGTCGGTCAGCACACAGGCCCCTCCGGGGCCCTCCCGCTCGACCACTGTGACCTGTGCTCCCAGTTGCGCGGCGACGAGCGCCGCCTCATATCCTCCGGGTCCGCCGCCGATGATCACGATTTTCGTCACGCCGTCCATTCTTCCGTATCCCGCCGGGCTGCTCCCGAACAGGGCCGCGTAACCACCCGACTACACCGATTTCCCTCCGACACCGGGTGTCCGGGCGCTCTCTTCGTTCAACTTTCGGGATCTTGGATTAATCTTGTGTGCCGTGCCTGTTTACGCCGCCTATGGCAGCAACATGGACCCGAAGCAGATGGCGGAGCGTGCTCCGCACTCACCGGTGCGCGGCACCGGCTGGCTGTCGGGCTGGCGACTGACGTTCGGCGGGGAGGACGTCAGCTGGGAGGGCGCGCTCGCCACGATCGTCGAGGACGCCTACGATCAGGTCTTCGTCGTCCTCTATGACGTCCCCGAGTGGGACGAGACGTCCCTCGACAAGTGGACGGGCACCGAGCTGGGCTATTACCGCAAGGTACGGCTCCGCGTCGCCACGCTGGACGGCGACGTGCTGGCCTGGTCCTACGTGCTCGACTCCTATGAGGGCGGCCTGCCCTCGGCGCGCTATCTCGGCATCCTGGCCGACGCGGCGGAGAAGGCGGGCGCCCCCGACGACTACGTGAGCGCGCTGCGGACCCGCCCCTGCAAGTCCCTCGGCGACTGATGCCGTCACGGGCCGGGAGCATCGTTCAGGTGTCCTGGTCGGGATGCTTCGCACCTTCTGTACGCTCACTAAAGTGACCAACGACGCTTACGGCTTGGCGGCAGAGGCCGCGACCACGCTGAGGAATCTGACCGGTATCGGATCCTTCGACGTCGCCATCGTCCTGGGGTCGGGCTGGGTGCCCGCCGCGGACGCCATCGGCGAGACCGTCGCCGAGTTCCCCGTGACCAAGCTGCCCGGTTTCACGCCCCCCTCCGTCGCGGGGCACGCGGGCACCCTGCGGGCCGTACGCACCGCCGCCGGCCTCAACGCGCTGATCTTCCTCGGCCGCACGCACCTCTATGAGGGCAGGGGCGTCGAGCCGGTGGTCCACGGAGTCCGTACGGCCGTCGCGGCCGGAGTCCGCACGGTGGTGCTGACCAACGCGGCGGGCGGGCTCCGCCCGGAGACGCAGCGCGTCGGGGAGCCGGTGCTGATCAGCGACCACATCAACCTGACGGGCAGCAACCCGATCACCGGCGCGACCTTCGTCGACCTCACCGACGTCTACACGCCGCGCCTGCGCGAGCTCGCCAGGGAGGTAGACCCGTCACTGGCCGAAGGCGTCTACGTGGCGTTCCGCGGCCCGACCTACGAGACCCCGGCCGAGATCCGCATGTTGCGGACGCTGGGCGGCGACCTGATCGGCATGTCGACCGTGCTCGAGGCGATCGCCGCCCGCGAGGCGGGCGCCGACGTGCTGGGCGTCTCGCTGGTCACCAACCCGGGCGCCGGCCTCGTCGGCGAGCCGCTCAACCACGAGGAGGTCCTCGAGGTGGGCCGGGCCACCGCGGCCCGCATGGGCGGGCTCCTCGCCCAGGTCGTCGACAAGCTGTAGCCCCGTTTCCGCGCACTGGAGAACGACGTTGACCTCCACCGACTTCGTACGGCCGGCTCTCGAATGGCTCGCCCAGGACCCCGACCCCGCGACCCGGGCGGAACTCGAGGACATCCTCGGCCGGGAGGACCACGCCGAGCTGGCGGAGCGGTTCGGGGCCAAGCTGGAGTTCGGCACCGCGGGGCTCCGCGGTGAGCTGGGCGCCGGGCCCAACCGGATGAACCGGGTCACCGTCATGCGGGCCGCGGCCGGGCTCGCCCGCGTGCTCGGGCCGGGCAGTCACGTGGTCGTCGGGTACGACGCCCGGCACAACTCGGACGTCTTCGCCGCCGACACCGCCGCGGTCCTGACCGGAGCGGGCCTGCGGGCGTCGGTCATGAAGAGCCACTGGCCCACGCCGGTGCTGGCCTTCGCCGTGCGGCACCTCGGCGCGGACGCGGGCGTCATGGTCACCGCCTCGCACAATCCGCCGCGGGACAACGGCTACAAGGTCTACTGGGGTGACGGGGCGCAGATCGTGCCGCCGATCGACGCCGACATCTCCCGCGCCATCGACGCGGTCGGCCGCGTGGACGAGCTTCCCCGGGGCGAGGGCTGGACGACGCTGGGATACCAGGACATCGTCGAGCCGTACCTCGACGCGGTCACGTCCCTGCCGATCGGGGAGGCCCGGGAGCTGACGATCGCCTACACCCCGCTTCACGGCGTGGGCGGGCAGGTCCTCTCCGACGCCATGGTCAGGGCCGGTTTCAAGGCGCCGGTGATGGCGGAGCGGCAGGCGGCGCCCGACCCGGACTTCCCCACGGTGTCGTTCCCCAACCCGGAGGAGCCGGGCGCGATGGACCTCGCGCTCGAACTGGCCGGTGAGTCGGGCGCGGACCTCGTGCTGGCCAACGACCCGGACGCCGACCGGTGCGCCGTCGGCACTCCCCTGCCCGGCGGCGGCCACCGGATGCTCACCGGTGACGAGGTGGGCGGCCTGCTCGCCGAGCACGTGCTGACGCACACGTCGGGCGACGGGCGTCGCGTGGCAACGACCATCGTCTCCTCGTCGCTGCTCGGGAAGATCGCCGCGGAACATGGCGTGGCGTACACCGAGACCCTCACCGGCTTCAAGTGGATCATGAAGGCGGGGGCCGGGCTCGTCTTCGGATACGAGGAGGCACTCGGGTACAGCGTCGGCTCGGACACGGGCCTGCCCGTCCACGACAAGGACGGCATCGGTGCCGCGCTCGCGATGGCGGGCCTGGCGGCCCAGGCCAAGCGGGACGGCAGGACGCTCATCGACCTGCTCGACGACCAGGCGCGCCGCCACGGGCTGCACGCGACCGCCCAGCTCTCCGTCCGCGTCGGCGACCTCTCGCTGATCACCGACGCGATGGCGCGCCTGCGGGCCGTGCCGCCCGCCGAACTGGCGGGCCGCGCCGTGGTCTCGGCCGAGGACCTGGCGGCGGGTACGGCAGGCCTGCCGCCGACCGACGGGCTCCGCTACCACCTGTCCGGCGACGCCCGCGTCGTCGTACGGCCCAGCGGCACCGAGCCCAAGCTCAAGTGTTATCTGGAGATCGTGATCCCGGTCGGGGACGACTCCGAAGGCGGCGTGGCCGCCGCGCGGGCGCGAGCCGTCCGGGACCTCGACGCCCTCAAGAGCGACGTGGCCGCCGTACTGGGGCTGTAGCGGGGCCTCAGATCGAGGCGACGATCGTCACCACGACGAGCACGGCGGCCGCGGCCACGGCGGCGATCGCGTAGGGCGACCAGGTCACCGTCGTCTCGCCCGTCGAGTCCGCGGCCTTGGAGACGCTCAGCTCCGTCAGCTGCAGCGCGACCCAGTCGGCGTGCGTGCGGCCGACCAGCAGTTCCGCGGCCGCCTGCTCGCCCTTGGAGACGTTCGCCTCCATGACCGGCTTCTTGCCGCGCTCGGCCCGGCGGGTCGCCTTGGCCCGCTCACGGGCCGTGGTCTGCGGCGTCCAGCACCGGATGGCCGCGTGTCCCGTCTCGATGATGATCGCGTGGGTGACGAGCACCTCGCCGACGTCCTTCCAGGGGACGTAGGCGTCCCTGAGCGGATTGCGGACGCGGACGCCCCCCGCCTCGGCCACGATCGCGGGGCGCAGCGCCAGCAGGAACACCAGCGCCGTGAGAACGCCGAGCACCGCACCCGCGATCAGCGCCGAGGGCATCGTGCCGTGGGCGACGAGGTCGTAGACGTTCCAGGCGACGAACACCAGCCACACCCAGCCGAACAGCCAGGCCACCTTCGACCGGAAGATCTGCTTTTTCACCCGCGCCGCGCCATCTGGGCGAAGCCCGGCTTGATCACGTCGTTGATGAGGGCGAGCCGTTCGTCGAACGGGATGAAGGCCGACTTCATCGCGTTGACCGTGAACCACTGCAGGTCGTCCCAGCCGTACCCGAACGCGTCGACCAGTGAGGCGAACTCCCGCGACACGCTGGTGTCGCTCATCAGCCGGTTGTCGGTGTTGACGGTGACGCGGAAGTGCAGCCGCCGCAGCAGCCCGATCGGATGCTCGGCGATCGACGGAGCGGCCCCCGTCTGGACGTTGGACGCGGGGCACATCTCGAGGGGGATGCGCTTGTCGCGCACGTACGCGGCCAGCCTGCCGAGCTTGGCCTCGCCGTCGCCCGACACCGCGACGTCGTCGATGATGCGGACGCCGTGGCCGAGCCGGTCGGCGCCGCACCACTGGATGGCCTGCCAGATCGAGGGCAGCCCGAAGGCCTCACCCGCGTGGATGGTGAAGTGCGCGTTCTCCCGCTGCAGGTACTCGAACGCGTCGAGGTGACGCGTGGGCGGGTAGCCCGCCTCGGCGCCCGCGATGTCGAAGCCGACCACGCCGACGTCGCGGTAGCGCACCGCGAGCTCGGCGATCTCCATCGACCTCGCCTGGTGCCGCATCGCGGTGAGCAGCGTGCCGACCCGGATCCTGGGCCGGCCGTCCGGGCCCGCCGACCCCGCGCGGAAGCCCTCCAGCACGGCCTGTACGACCTCGTCGAGGCTGAGGCCCCCGGAGGTGTGCAGCTCCGGGGCGTACCTGACCTCCGCGTAGACGACACCGTCGTCGGCCAGGTCCTGGGCACACTCCGCGGCGACCCTCTCGAGCGCCTCGCGTGTCTGCATGACACCCACGGTGTGCGTGAAGGTCTCCAGGTAACGCTCGAGCGAGCCCGAGTCCGAGACCTCACGGAACCAGGACCCGAGCGCGCCGGCGTCGGTCGTCGGCAGCGTGTGACCGCAGTCGCGGGCCAGATCGATGATCGTCGCAGGACGGAGACCGCCGTCCAGATGGTCGTGCAGCAGCACCTTGGGGACCGCGCGGATCTCCTCAAGAGTCGGCAGCCGGCTCATGCGCCCTCCTCGCTCCCGTCACTCATCCCTCAACCCTACCTTCGCCGACATGGGCGATCTCGCAGGATATGACGGGAGATCACTCGTCCCGGTTGGCCGTCTCGGGCGAGAAGGCGGGAAGGCAGATGGCGACGTATTCGGCGCCGGAGGGCCCCGAGCTGTACCGGATCTTCTCCCCCGCGTCGCTGGAGAACGCCTGACCGGCCTCCACGACCGTGGTGCCCCCGGCGTGCTCGACGATCACCGATCCCTTGAGGACCACGGTGTACTCGGCGAACCCCGGTGTCTGCGCCGGCTCCTCCCATCCGGGGGGCGCCACCATGTGCGCGATGGACACCTGGTCGTCGCCGCTGTTCACGCGGCCGAAGTACTCATCTATCAGCTTGCCGCCGGGCACGGGAACGCGTGCCGGCGCGTCGATCTTCCTGACCATGCCGTCCAGTGTGTCAGTGCGCCACGTCGATCACGAGCCGGGTCGGCGACGACTGCTCGGACACGCGGAAGCCGGCCTTGTGCTTGAGCACGAGCCCGACGCCGACCACGCCTTCGAAGTCGCCGGTCTTGACGACGTGGGTGACGTTCGGCAGCTTGGCGGCGACCTCACGCGGGCCCTTCCAGGTCGGCCGGCCCGCGTCGTCGTGCGCGTAGGCGGGGAACAGCGTCACCTGGAGGTAGGCACCCCCCTTGATCTTGACGACGGCTCCCGAGCCGTCCTGGACGAGCCTGGGCACGAACTTGACCGCGTAGCCGGTCCTCGCCCCCGCGAAGTCGACGACGACACGGTCGAAGGCCGGGTGGCGCGCGTACCTGACTCCGGTGACCGTGGGAGGGGGCACGGGGGAACGTTCCACACTGATCGGCGCCGTCGAGGACGGCGGCGGAGGGGCGGCGGGCCTGGGCTGAGTGACGGGCTTCGCCGACGCGGTCGGCGTGGTCGGGACGCCCTCGGCGGGTGACTCGACGGGCTCGGGCGTGTCCTCTCCGCCCGTGTCCGGGGATGTGGGGGCGGACGCGGCCGGAGTCCCTCCCTGGGACGGCAAGGCCGACGACTCCGCCGAGGTGCCTGCGCAGGCCACCAGGCCGGCGAGGGGCAGCGCCGCAAGGGCGAGACGGGTCTTCATGGCGAACGGCTCTCTTTCTCCTGATCCTGACCCATTAGACGTGATGATCAAGCGCTCGGTTCGCGAGTTCGCCGGAAAACATGGCCTGAGCAGCAAAGATCAGCTATATGCTTTTCCGGCTAGAAAGCGAGGAAAGCCGTGAACGTCCCACCTGGTGCCCGGCCCTTCCCGAACGCTCCGACGGGAGCGGCCGCCAGGGACCTCCCCGGCTTCGACGCCTTCGCCGCGGACCAGGCCCCCGCCCTCGCCCGTACGGCTTTCCTGCTCACCGGGGACGGCAGGGCCGCACGCCTGCTGGTCGTCGCGGCGGTCACCTCGGTCGCCAACCGGTGGAGCACTCTGCGGTGGTCCTCACCCGCCCGGGCGGCGACGAGGGAGCTGTTCGCGGCCTTCCTGACCCGCCCCCCGAAGGCGGTGCCGATCGTGACCCGGCCTCCGAGCGGCGAGCCGGGGACCTGGCAGGGGGCACGGCAGGACGACGAGGGCCTCCTTCCGCTGGCAGAGGCGCTGGGGGCGCTGACCCCTCGCCGCCGTGCGCTGATCGTGGCGCGCTTCCACGTGGGCGTGCCGGTGGAACTGGCGGCCGCCCTGTGCCGCGTGGACGTCCGCACGGCCTGGGCAGAGATCGGCGCCGCCCTGTCCGAGCTGATCGGCCGACTGCCCGTCCTCACGGCCGCTCCCGGTCCGGCCCCGGCCTCCGCCGCGCCCGCCGAGCCGCTACCTGCCGAGCCGCTACCTGCCGAGCCGGACGAGAGCGGCGCCACCGAAGCACCGGCCGCGGCGAGCATGGCGACCCGGGAAGGCGCCGCCGGCCCTGAGCCCGCGAGCACCCCCTGGGCTGCCCCTGAGCCCTCGAGTTCGCCCTGGGCGCCCCCCGCGCCCCAGAGCGCGCGCTGGGCCGCCCCCGAGCAACGGAACACCCCTGCGGCCTCCTGGGCGCCGCCGGCGCCCCCGGTGCCCCACAGCGGCCCGCACGGCGTCCCCGCCGGCCCGCACGGCGTCCCGGCCGGCCCGCCTCCGGTCGCCGCCACGCGGCCACCTGTCGCCGCCCCACCGCACGCGAGGCCGCACCCGGCCCCCCTCCCGGGGCCTCTGGTGGCCGAGGACCCTGCGCACGAGGCGCTGCGCCGCCACATCCACCTGCTCGCCGCGCAGGCCCCCGCCGTCGACGTCCCCGGTGTCACCGGCGAGATCCTCCGTACGGCACGGCGGCGGCGCATACGGCGGCGCGTGGTGGGCGCGACGGCCGGGATCACGGTGGCGGCGCTCGTCGGCACCGCCGTCATCGCGGGGATGTCCGCCCTGGTCGACGGGGTCCGCGACAGCGCCCGCCGTGCGGACCCCGGCCTTCAGGCCATCGACGACGGCGGCGACCACGGCGAGGACGGCGGCGCCCGATCCAAGCTCGACGATCTGCCCGGCACGGTCGCCGGCTCGTTCCAGTACGCCTACCGGCCTTACTGCGACCCCGACGACTCGATGTTCGGCGAGGAGACGGGCGACTGCACGAGCTGGCGTGTCCTGGGCGGGGCAGTCGAATGGCGCATCCCCGATGCGGAGACCCGCGCCGACCGCGCGTTGTTCGCGATCAGCTCGAACGGCCACCGCCTGGCCTACTACGACACCCGGCTGTCCTCCCTGGTCATGGCGGACGTGGACGACACCCGGCCGCAGACGACCGACCTCGTCCCGGACCCCGGCCAGATGGACTACGGCACCGATCTGCTGTTCTCGCCCAAGGGGCGGTGGCTTGCCGTCGACTTCGGACAGGACAGGGGCGCACCCGCGCCCCGGCTGCACGACTTCTCCACGCACCGGACCTGGCCCCTGCCGCTGTACATGGATCTCCTGGCCGTCTCCGACGACGGCACGGTCACCGCCACGATGACCGACGACGTGAAGAACGAGGCCGGCCGCGTACACACCACCACCCTCGTCCGGATGCGGCCGGACGGCCACGTGCTGAGCCGCGTACGTGTGGAGCCTGAGTTGTTCGACAACGGTGAGGCGCTGTCCGGCGACGGCAGGGTCCTCGCCCTCTCCGTGGAGTCGGCCCATCCGAGAGACGACGGGCAGAACCGGCTGGTCATGCTCGACGCACGCACCGGAAAGGTCCGCGCTCTGCTGGATGCGGCCCTTCCGATGTACACCTACATCGACGACATCCGTGGCTGGGTGAACGATCGCGAGGTCCTCGTCGACGTTTCCGACGACGATGACGAGTACTACACCTACGTCGTCGACGTGACCACGGGATCCGTACGGGAGATCAGCGACACCGCCCAGTACGGCACCACCGAGGTGTGGGCCGCCGGGACGCTCGAATAGGCCGAAGGGGCGCCCCGGCACCGGGACGCCCCCACGATCCGGCGATCAGATCATCTCGTAGACCTTCTCCTCCGAGGTGGTCCGCACGCGGGACCGGAACCGCACGCCCGTCAGGGCGACGACGAGCCCGACGAGCGCGAACGCGACCGACACCGTGATCGCCGCCTTGAAGCCCCCGATCGGGTCGGACTGCGTGCCAGACGTCAGCACCGCGGTCACGACCGCCAGGACGACGGCTCCTCCGACCTGGCCCGACGTGTTGAGCAACCCCGAGGCGAGGCCCTGCTCCTCGTCGCGGACGCCGTTCGTGGCCTGGATGTTGAGCGAGGGGAAGGTCAGCGCGAACGCGATGCCGAGCAGGACCATGCCGGGCAGCACCATCGTGGCCAGGCTGGGGTGCTCGTCGATCCTGAGGAACTGGACGTAGCCGGCGATCAGGGAGAGCGTGCCGAGGGCGATCAGCTTGGCCGTACCGAACCGGTCGGCCAGCTTGCCCATCTTCGTCGAGGTGATCGCCACCAGAAGGCCGGCCGGCAGGAACGCGAGGGCGGTGTGCAGGGCGCTCCAGTCGAGCAGGTTCTGGAAGTACTGCATGGCGACGAACTGGAAGCCCACGTACGAGCCGAACAGGATCACGAGCCCGATGTTCGCCCGTACGAGCGGCGCCGAACGCAGGATGCCCAGGCGGACCAGGGGATGCCTCACCCGGCGTTCGATCACGACGAACAGGGCGATCAGCGCGACGACCCCGACGGCGGACAGGGTGGTGCGGACCACGCTGACCTGCGGCGCCTCCACGACGGTGAAGACCAGGAGCAGCATGGCCGCCGTGATCGCGGCCGCGCCCAGCAGGTCGTGCCCGCCCTCGCCGCGTTCCCCATCGCGGCGGAGCAGTCGCAGGCCCGCGACGAGGGCGATGATGGCGAACGGCACCGGCATGAGGAACGTCCAGCGCCAGCCGATCTCGGTCAGCAGGCCCGACAGCACCAGGCCGAGGGAGAAGCCGCTGGCGCCACAGGCGGAGAAGATGCTCAGCGCCCGGTTGCGGGCGGGCCCCTCGGCGAAGGTCGTCGTGATGATGGACAGGGCGGCCGGAGCGGTGAAGGCCGCGCTGACGCCCTTCACGAAGCGGGCGGCGATCAGCAGGGTTCCGTCGGTCATGAGCCCGCCGAGCAGCGAGGCGACGGCGAAGACGGCCAGGGCCGTGAGGAACACCCTGCGCCGGCCGAGCAGGTCGGCGGTCCGGCCCCCGAGAAGCAACAGGCCGCCGTACCCCAGCACGTAACCGCTCACCACCCACTGCAGCGACGAGGTGGTCATACCGAGGTCGGACTGGATGGCGGGCAGGGCGACGCCCACCATCGAGACGTCGAGGGCATCGAGGAACAGGACTACACACAGAACCGAGAGGGCACCCCACAGGCGCGCCCCCCAGCGCTCATCCTTAACAGGAGGGGTCATGGGGTAGAAGGTACATGCACATGCATTGAATGCACAAACATTTAATGCTTTTGCATATATTGCACAATCATGGTATGGTCGCGCGCAGAAAGGCGGTCGTGAAGACGCATGGATGACACCGGCTTCGTGGTTATGGCATGGCGTGAGCTGCTCGCCCGGCACGCCCAGGTGTCGTGCGCGCTGGATCGCGAGCTCGGCGACAAGCACGGGCTCGGGGTGAGCGAGTTCGAGGTGCTCGACCGGATGGCCGAGGCCAGGAGCTGCGGCGACGACACGGCCAAGTTCAAGTTCCGGGTGCAGGAGCTGGCCGACCAGGTTCATCTCAGCCAGAGCGCGATGTCGCGGCTGATCGCCCGCCTGGAGCGCGAGGGCCTGGTCGCCCGGGCGATGTGCGCCGACGACCGGCGGGGCGTGTTCGTCCAGATCACCGAGGACGGCCTCCGGCGGCAGGCCGAGGCCGCCCCGACACACCGGGCCGTGCTCAGCTCGGAGCTCTTCCCCCACCTCGCGAACGTGCGATGCCTGGACAACGCCCCGGACGCGGAGCACAGCGGCTCCGCGCCCGTCCCCTCCGCCTGACGGTGACGGCTACGCGGTGATCCGGCCGATGACCAGGGGAAGCAGGTCTGCTTCGCCGTCCGCGCCGATCGTGTAGGCGCCTTCCAGCGCCTCCAGCGCCCGCTCGAACCTCGCGGTCTCGTCCGCGTGCAACGTCATGAGGGGCTTGCCCTCGGTGACGACGTCGCCCGGCTTGGCGTGCAGCATGACGCCGGCTCCCGCCGACACCGGGTCCTCCTTGCGGGCCCTTCCCGCTCCCAGCCGCCAGGCGGCCACGCCGACGGCCAGCGCGTCCAGCTTCGTCAACACCCCCGACGCGGGCGCGGTGATCTCGACGAACTCGCCCGACTTGGGCAGGGCCGCGTCGGGGTCGCCTCCCTGTGCGCTGATCATGCGCCGCCAGGCGTCCATCGCCGAGCCGTCCTTCAGCGCCTCCTCGGGGTCCTTGGCGCCCCGGACGCCCGCGGCCTCCAGCATCTCCCGTGCCAGCCGTACGGTCAGCTCCACCACGTCGGAGGGGCCGCCTCCGGCGAGGACCTCGACCGCCTCCTCGACCTCCAGTGCGTTGCCCACGGCGTATCCCAGGGGGCGGTCCATGGCGGTGAGCAGGGCGACGGTCCGCACGCCCGCGTCCGTGCCGAGCTCGACCATCGTCCGCGCCAGTTCCCTGGCGTCGTCCACGTTCTTCATGAACGCGCCGGAACCCGCCTTCACGTCGAGCACCAGGGACCCGGTGCCTTCGGCGATCTTCTTCGACATGATCGACGACGCGATCAACGGGATCGACTCGACGGTGCCGGTGACGTCCCGCAGGGCGTACAGCTTCTTGTCCGCTGGGGCCAGGCCGCTGCCCGCCGCGCAGACGACCGCCCCTGCGGCGCGGATGACGTCCAGCATCTCGGCGTTGGACAGGGACGCGCGCCAGCCCGGAATGGACTCCAGCTTGTCGAGCGTGCCCCCGGTGTGGCCGAGCCCGCGGCCGGACAGCTGCGGGATGTAGGCGCCGCACGCCGCGACGAGCGGAGCCAGCGGCAAGGTGATCTTGTCGCCGACTCCGCCGGTGGAGTGCTTGTCCGCGGTGGGCCGGTCGAGGACGGACCAGTCCATCCGCTCCCCCGACCGGATCATGGCCTGGGTCCAGTCCGCGATCTCCCTGCGGTCCATCCCGTTGAGCAGGATCGCCATCAGCAACGACGACATCTGCTCGTCGGCCACCGCGCCCCGCGTGTACGCGTCGATCACCCAGTCGATCTGGGCGGTGGACAGCGCGCCACGCTCCCGCTTGGTGATGATGACGTCGATCGCGTCGAAACCCATGCTTCCCCCTATCGCGACAGGTCGTCGGGGCCGAAGGCGAACGGCACGAGGTCCGCGAGCCGCCACGGCCCCTCAGGCGTCTCCACCAGCAACTCCGGCCCGCCGTGCTCGAAGAGCAGCTGGCGGCAGCGGCCGCACGGCATCAGCAGCTCACCGTGGCCGTCCACGCAGGTGAACGCCACGAGACGGCCGCCTCCGGTCGCGTGGAGCGCGGAGACCAGCCCGCATTCCGCGCACAGCCCGAGGCCGTACGACGCGTTCTCGACGTTGCACCCGGTGACGACGCGCCCGTCGTCGACGAGCGCTGCCGCGCCCACCGGGAACTTGGAGTACGGAGCGTACGCCTTCGCCATGGCCTCCCTGGCCTCGGCGTGAAGCGTCTCCCAGTCGATGGTCATGTCGTCTGCCCCCTCCGGTACGGAATGCCGTCGGCGGCCGGCGGACGCAGCCGTTGCGAGGCCAGCGACAACACCAGCAGCGTGGTCAGGTAGGGGGTGAACGAGGTGAACTGCTCGGGCACCGTGTCCGTCACCGCGAACACCACGAAGACCACGACCGCGCCGATCCCCGTGATCAGCGCCGCCTTGTTGCGCCTCTGCCGTACGAGCTGGTAGACCGCCACGGCGGCGAGCAGCAGCGCGACGACGAACAGCAGCGCGTGGACCGAGGTCCCGCCCTGCCGGAGTTGCAGCGCGTCGGTGTATCCGAACAGTGCCGCGCCACCGGCGAGGCCTCCGGGCCGCCAGTTGCCGAAGATCATGGCCGCGAGGCCGATGTATCCGCGGCCGCCTGTCTGCCCATCACGGTAGATACCCGCCGCCACAAGGGACAGGAACGCGCCGCCCAGCCCGGCGAGGCCGCCGGAGAAGAGCACCGCGATCCACTTGTACAGGTAGACGTTGACGCCGAGGGACTCCGCGGCGACGGGCCGCTCGCCGACCGACCGCACCCGCAGGCCGAACGCGGTGCGCCACAGCACGTAGTACGTCAGCGGCACGAGCAGGATCGCCAGGATCGTGAAGGCGGACACGTTCTGGGTGAGCCCGCGCAGCACTCCGGCGAAGTCGGAGAGCACGAACCAGTGCTTCGCCTCGAGCGTCCGCAGCGGTTCGCCGATCCACGGGACGCTCAGCGTGCTCATCGAGGGGAGCGGCGGGGACTGCTTGGCGCCGCCGCCCGGCATCCCGTCGAAGACGAGCTTGGACAGGTACTGCGTGAAGCCGACGCCGACGATGTTGATCGCCACACCGGAGATGATGTGGTCCACCCCGAAGGTGACGGTCGCGACGGCGTGGATCGCGCCGCCCAGCGCACCGCCGATCGCGCCCGCGACGACCCCGGCCCAGGGGTTGTCGAACTGGAGCGCGCCCCAGGCGCCGAACCACGTGCCGAGGATCATCATGCCTTCGAGGCCGATGTTGACCACGCCGGCCCGCTCCGACCACAGGCCGCCGAGGGCCGCCAGCCCGATCGGCACGGCCAGGCCCAGCGCCGCGCTGACGGTGCCGCCCGAGGTGATGTCGTTCGCCCCCGTGACCATCCGCGCGACGGACAGCAGCACGATGAGGCCCGCGACGCCGAGCAGCAGCATCGGGAAGGTCAGCCTGAACCGCCGGTTCGGCGGCGCCTCCACGGGACGGTCCGCAGTGAGGCCCGTCGCGCTCATGACTGCTCCTCGGTGAGCGTTCCGGCGGCGCTCACCGGCCGCCGGCAGTCTTGTGTGGGTCGCTGGCTCATGCCGCGGCACCTTCCGCCTGCTGGGGGGTGGCCAGCTCGCGGCTGACCCGCCGTTGCTCCGCCACGATGCGGTACCGATGGACCAGCTCGTACGCGATGATCACGGAGAGCACGATGACTCCCTGCATGATCGCCACGATCTCCTTGGAGATGTCGAGCAGCTGGAGCGTGTCGGACGAGTTGTCCAGGAAGCTCCACAGCAGCGCGCCGATCGCCATGCCCACCGCGTTGTTGCGGCCGAGCAGGGCGATCGCGATGCCGGTGAATCCGAGGCCCGTGGGGAAGTTGGTGCTGTACTTGTACGACGCGCCGAGCAGCTCGGGCATGCCGATCAGTCCCGCGACCACGCCGGAGACGACCATCGTGATGACGATCATCTTCTTGACGCTGATCCCGCTGGCCACCGCTGCCGTCTCCGACTGTCCCGTGGCCCGCAGCTCGAACCCGAACCTGGTCCGGTTCAGCAGGACGTAGTAGGCGACGCCGAGGACGAGCGCCAGCACGATGAAGCCGGTGACCTGCAACTGGGTTCCGGGGATGAGCGCCATGCCCGGCACTCGGGAGTCCCCGGGGATCTCCTTGGTGGCGAGCTCGTTGCCCCTGAGGACTCCGAAGTGGTTGGTCACCAGCCACGAGCCGATGCCGGTGGCGATGGAGTTCAGCATGATCGTCGAGATGACCTCGCTCACGCCGCGGGTCACTCTCAGCAGGCCCGCGATCGCGGCCCACAGGGCGCCCACGACCACCGCGACCACGACGATCAGGATGATGTTGAGCACGCCGGGGAGCAGGGCCGCGCCGCCGACGCCCGCCGCCACCACGGCGGCCAGCCGGTACTGGCCGTCCACGCCGATGTTGAACAGATTCATGCGGAAGCCGATGGCCACGGCCAGGGCCGAGATGTAGTACTCGGTGCCCGTGTTGACGATGACGGCCATCGTCCGCGGCTGGGAGCCGTACTGCGCGAGGGCCTGGAAGGTCTCCAGCGGAGCCTTGCCCGTGGCGAGGAGCACGACAGAGGTGATCACTACGGCGAACAGGACGGCGAGCAGCGGGGCGACCAGGGCCAGCCAGCCGCTCAGCTTCACCCGTCCGAGGAGCCGGTCGACAAAGGTGCTCATGCGCCCTCCCCGGCGCCCGTCATGGCCGAGCCGAGCCGCTCGGGAGTCACGGAGGTCGGGTCGATGTCCGCGACGATCCTTCCGCGAAGGATCACCTTGAGTGAGTCGGACAGGCCGATGAGCTCGTCGAGGTCCGCCGAGATCAGCAGCACGGCGAGACCGGCGGCTCGTGCCGTCCTGAGGTGGTCCCAGATCGCCGCCTGCGCGCCCACGTCGACGCCGCGCGTCGGGTGGCTGGCGATGAGCAGGACGGGGTCGCCGCTCATCTCCCGGCCCACGATCAGTTTCTGCTGGTTGCCGCCGGACAGCGCGGCCGCGTCCACCTCGATGCCGGGGGTGCGGACGTCGTAGTCCTGGACGATCCTGCGGGTGTCCGCCCGCGCTCCCGCGCGGTCGACCCACAGGCCCTTGACGTTGGGCCGCCGGGTCTGGTGGCCGAGGATCCGGTTCTCCCAGAGCGGCGACTCGAGCAGCAGCCCGTGCCGGTGCCGGTCCTCCGGGATGTACCCGATGCCCGCCTCCCGCCGTTTCAGCGTGGACCACTGGCTGATGTCCTCGCCGGCGAGGGTGATGTCGCCGGTCGAGCCGCGCATCCCCATGATCGCTTCGACGAGTTCGGCCTGCCCGTTGCCCTCGACGCCCGCGATGCCCAGGACCTCGCCCTTGTGGATCTCCAGGGTGACGCCGTCGACGATCGCCCGGCCCGTGTCGCTGCGTACCGTCAGGTCCCGTACGGCGAGCGCCACGACGTCGGTGACGGTCGACTCGCGGGTCTCGGGGCTGGGCAGCTCGCTGCCGACCATGAGCTCGGCGAGCCGGCGCGCGGTCACGCCCTTGGGATCGAGCGTCGCGACGGTCGTGCCGCGGCGGATGACCGTGATCGCGTCCGCGACCCGCAGCACCTCGTCGAGCTTGTGGGAGATGAACAGGATCGTGAGGCCCTCGCGGACCAGTCCTCGCAGGTTGTCGAAGAGCTCGTCGACCTCCTGGGGAACGAGGACGGCGGTCGGCTCGTCGAGGATGAGGATGCGGGCGCCGCGGTAGAGGACCTTGAGGATCTCGACTCGCTGGCGGGCACCGACCCCGAGCTCCTCGACGGGGACGTCGGGCTCGATCGCGAGGCCGTACGCGTCGGAGATCTCCTTGATCTTCTTGCGGGCGGCGCGGAAGTCGAGTGCGACGCCGCCGCGGCGGGGCTCGCTGCCGAGGACGACGTTCTCGAGCACGGTGAGGTTGTCGGCCAGCATGAAGTGCTGGTGGACCATGCCGATGCCGTGGGAGATGGCGTCACCGGGCGTGTGGAAGACGACGGGGGAACCGTCGACCTTGATCTCGCCCTCGTCCGGACGCTGCATGCCGTAGAGGATCTTCATGAGGGTGGACTTGCCGGCGCCGTTCTCTCCGACGATGGCGTGGATCCGGCCCTTCGCGACCTGCAGATCGATGTCTCGGTTCGCGACGACTCCGGGGAATCTCTTGGTGATTCCGGCGAGCTCTACAGCAGGTTCTGTGGCGGTCGCGGTGGAAATGGCGGCCTCCTCCTTGCGGAGTGCCTGGTGACGGACATTGTTTTGTGACAGTAGACCAAGGGGCCCGGGGCTATGCCCGCGGGCCCCACGTCAGTGCAGATCAGGAGGAAGGAACCGTGATCTCGCCGCTGATGATCTTCTGCTTGTAGTCGTCGAGCTGCGACTTGATGTCGTCGAGCTGGCCACCGGTCACGGAGTAGTCGACGCCGCCGGCCTTGAGGTCGTAGATGGTGGGGCCTTCCTTGACCGTGTTGGACACGTAGTGCTGGAGGAAGTCGAAGACCGCGACGTCGACCTTCTTGATCATGGAGGTCATGATGACGTCCTTGACGCCGCTGTAGGCCGGGAGCGCGCCCTGGTCGGAGTCGACGCCGATCGCGAGGCCCTTCGCGGCCTTGGCCGCGTCGAAGACGCCGCCGCCCGAGCCGCCCGCGGCCTGGTAGACGATGTCGGCGCCCGCGTCGAACATGCCCTCGGCCGCGGTCTTGCCCTTGGCCGGGTCACCGAATCCACCGAAGTCCGGGGGCTGGGTGAGGTACTTCGACTGGATCTTGATGTCCGGCTTGACCGCCTTGGCGCCGGCCTCGTAGCCCGCCTGGAACTTGTGGATCAGCGGGACGTCGACGCCGCCGACGAAGCCGATGTTGCCCGACTTCGACTTGAGCGCGGCCGCCGCGCCGACCAGGAACGAGCCCTGCTCCTCGGCGAACAGCAGGTTGGAGATGTTCGGGGCCGCGACCGGGTCGTCGACGATGGCGAACTTCGTGTCGGGGAACTCCTTCGCCACCTTCCCGAGCGGCACGGAGTAGGCGAAGCCCACCGCGATGACCGGGTTGTACCCGCCGGAGGCGAGCAGCCGGAGGCGCTCCTCCTTCTGGGCGTCGGTCTCGCCCTGGGTCGCCTCCAGTTCCTTCTTCTCGACCTTGAGTTCGGTCACGGCCTTGTCCAGGCCGGCCGCGGCGGCGTCGTTGAAGGACCCGTCTCCGCGACCGCCGATGTCGTATGCGAGACCCACCTTGACCGCGGCGGCGGCAGGCGCCGAGGCACCGGTGGTGGATTCCGATGTCGTGCTGTCACTACCTCCACACGCGGCGGCGGCCATGAGCATGGCCCCCGCGGCAGTGGCGGCGGCCATCTTGCTAACTCGATTGCGGAGCAAGGTGTACTCCCCTTCCGTGTCCGCGCCGTCCAACTTCCGGTGCACGCACGCAGAACGCACGGCAACCCTGCACGGAAGATAGTTGTTTGACCTGCATAGACCAAACCCGCACACAAGTCCGCAATAGGTCCGTTATGCAGCTCACGCCGCCCCGTGACCAGGAGGTCAGGCGGCACGCACCTTGATCTTGCCGACGATGATCTGCTGCTTGAGCTCCTCGAGCCGTGGCTGGATGTCCCGGATGTGGCCTCCGGTGGTCGAGTAGTCCACTCCGCCCAGCCTCAGATCGTAGACAGTCGGGCCCGACCTCACCGTGCCGTCCAAGATGTTCGCGATGTAGTCGTAGACGGCCACGTCGACCTTCTTCAACATCGAGGTCAGGATGTTGCCGCGGACGTCGGGCGCGGCCGTCCTCGCCTGGTCGGAGTCGACGCCGATGGCCCACGCGTGATGCTCGTACGCGGCCTCGAACACGCCGGCCCCCGATCCCCCGGCGGCCTGGTAGACCACGTCGGCCCCGGCGTCGTACATGCCCTGGGCGGCCAGCCGGCCCTTGGCCGGGTCGTCGAACCCGGTGAGGTCGGGCGGCTGGGCCAGGTACTTCACGTCGACGGTGTCCTCAGGTTTGATGTGCTTGACCCCCTGGACGAAGCCGATCTCGAACTTCTTCACCAGAGGCGACTCGACGCCGCCCACGAAGCCGACGTGTCCCGTGCGCGACTTCAGCGCGGCGGCGGCGCCGACGAGGAACGAGCCCTGCTCCTCGGCGAACAGCAGATTCGAGATGTTGGGCCCCCTGGCCATCGTGTCGTCCACGATGGCGAAGCGGGTGGCGGGGAAGTCGGGGGCGACCCTTTTCATCGGTTCCGAATAGGCGTAACCCACCGCGATGATCGGGCTGTATCCCGCCTCGGCCAGAACACGCAGCCGCTCGGCCTTCTGCGCGTCGGTCTCCCCGTGAGTGGCCTCCAGTTCCTTCACGGTCCGGAGTCCGAGGTTTCTCTTGGCGTCGTCGAGCCCGGCCGCGGCGGCGTCGTTGAACGACTGGTCCCCGCGCCCGCCGATGTCGTACGCCAGCCCCACCTTCATCGAGGAGGCGTCCGATCCGGAGAATTCAGGCGGTTTGCCACCGCACGCGGCGGCTACGACCAGAGTTCCGGCCATGAGCACGGCGATCGACCGCAAGAGACCTCCTTCACTGACGTTGACCCACTAATGTGGCTTATGTCGGGTAAGAGATAACTAGCGACCAATACAATATTTGTCCAAATTTGTGGACTTTATTCCGAATTGTGGGTGACCGCGGGCCTGGCGGCACCACCGGCGTCCCACTCTTCACCTGAGAACGCCTTTTCTCGCGCCGTACGGCGAAGCCGGCCGTGATGTGCCCGTTATCGGCAATTTCACGCGTTTCTCATCGGTCACCGCCGCGAATTCCGGTTCGGACCGACCGCCCGTCCTCGAGGTAGAGCGACCGCCTCGGGATGGCGAGGCGTCGACGAGAGGAAGTGCCGCCATGGCGGACGAGCACGCCACCGGCAAGGGAGTGAATCCGGCCGACAGCGGCACCGCGCAGGAGGGCGGCACCGGACGGCAGACGGACGAGACCGGCTCACCGCCGGCACGGCCCACCGCGCAGGGACACGGCCGCACGGACCCGGCCGCCGCACAGCCTGCGCAGGTCGCCGCGGACGCCCGCGCCGGCGACGACCGGCCGCTCGGCAGGCTCGGCCGCCCCTTCAACCACCGGTCGCCCTTCTTCATCGGGATGGCCGGCGCCGCCGGGATCGCGGTGACGTACGCCCTGATCCAACTGGTGATCAGCGTGCGCGACGTCCTGGTGCTGATCGGGCTCGCGATGTTCCTGGCCATCGGCCTCAACCCGGCGGTCGAGTGGCTGGTGGGCAGACGCCTGCCGCGATGGGCGGCGGTGACCGCCATCGTGCTGGCGACGCTGGGACTGGCGGGCGGATTCCTCGCCCTGGCCATCCCCGCCCTGGTCGACCAGGGCGGCCAGTTCGCCAAGCAACTCCCCGGCTACGTCCACAGCCTGCAGGACCGTCACTCCGTGCTCGGCAGCCTCAACCAGCGCTTCCAGATCGAAAGGCGCATCACCGAACTGACGACGTCCGGGACCGGGCTCTCGCTGGCGGGCGGCCTGCTGGGCGCCGGCCGGATCGTCCTGAGCACGGCCGCGTCCTTCCTCATCGTCTGCGTGCTGATGATCTACTTCCTGGCGGACCTGCCGCGCATCACCGGCACCGTCTACCGGTGCATCCCCCGCTCCCGGCGGGCGAGGGCCGTCCTCATCACCGACCAGGTCCTGATGAAGGTCGGCGCGTACGTGCTGGGGAACCTGATCACCTCGGTGATCGCCGGCGTGGCCACCTTCCTGTGGCTGGTCATCTTCGGAGTGCCGTACCCGGCGCTGCTCGCCCTGTTCGTCGCCCTCGTCGACCTCGTGCCGGTGGTGGGGTCCACGATCGGCGGAGTGGTCGTCTGCCTCGTGGCGCTCCTGGTCTCGTTCCCGGTCGCGCTCGCCACGCTGGGCTTCTACCTCGCCTACCGGTTCGTGGAGGACTACCTGATCGTCCCCAAGATCATGGGGAAGGCCGTCGACGTGCCCGGAGTGGTCACGGTTCTGGCCGTCCTGATCGGCGGAGCCCTGCTCGGCATCGTCGGCGCGCTGATCGCGATCCCCGTCGCGGCCGCCATCCGGCTGCTGCTGAACGAGATCGCCTTCCCACGCCTGGACCGCTCGTGACCGCCCCGCGCCGGGGCGGCCGGCCAGCGTCAGTTCTTGACCGCCCCGCGCCGGGGCGGCCGACCGGCGTCAGTGGGCGTCGGCCCCCCAGAGCGCGGTCAGTGTCGTCGCGGCCATGACCTTCACCCCGTAGCCGATCGCCCGCTCGTCGACGTCGAACTCCGGACGGTGGATGTCGACCTCGTCGATCGCGCCCGGCGACCTGGTGCCGAGCCGTGCCAGAGCGCCGGGCACCGACTCGACGTACCACGAGAAGTCCTCGCCGCCGAGGCTCTGCGGCGTGGGGACGGCCGCTCCCTCTCCGAGGATCTGGTCGATGGCGTCGTGCAGCATCTGGATGCTCGTGGCCTCGTTGACCGTGGGAGGCGTGCCGCGCTTGTAGTTCAGCTCCGCGTCCACGCCGTACGCCCCGGCGACCGAGTCGAGCAGCGCCTTGACGAGGTCGGGCGCCTGGTGCCAGGCGTTCTCGTCCAGGGACCGGATGGTCCCCTGCGCAGTGCCGACGTCCGGGATGGTGTTGAAGGCATAGCCGGCGGTGATCTGACCCCACACCAGGCTGAGGCTCGACCGCGGGTCGACCCGGCGGGACAGGGCGGCGGGAAGCTCCGTGATGATCTTGCTGAGCGCGTAGACGAGGTCGACGGTCAGGTGCGGGCGGGCGGTGTGCCCGCCGGGGCCGGACACCTTGATCTGGATGTGGTCGCAGGACCCGGTGATGGGACCGGTGCGCAGGCCGATCTGCCCGACGTCGATCCTGGGGTCGCAGTGGAGGGCGAAGATCCGGTCGACCTCGTTGAGGCCGCCGTCACGCATGACCTCGAGGGCGCCGCCCGCGACCTCCTCGGCCGGCTGGAAGATCAGACGCACGCGGCCGGGCAGGGCGCCGGCGTCCGCCTGCGAGGCGAGGAACAGCCCGGCTCCGAGGACGACCGCGGTGTGCACGTCGTGCCCGCACGCGTGGCAGGCCTCCGGGTTCGTCGACCGGTACGGAACGTCCTTCTCGTCCTCCATGGGCAGCGCGTCGATGTCGGCGCGCAGCGCCACCGTGGGCCCGCTGGCCTCGCCGAGGTCGACCCACAGGCCCGTGCCACGGGACAGCAGCCGGGGCGTCAGGCCCGCGTCCGTCAGCCGCTCAGCGATCTTCTCGGTGGTGCGGTGCTCGCTGAAGGCGATCTCCGGGTGGGCATGGACATCGCGCCGGAACTCGATCAGCTCATCGTTGTGCTCGCGAAGGAAGCCCGCCAGCTGCCCAGCCAGGTCGTTTCCCCCGGGCGGAGCCATGTCAGGCGGGGCGAGCTTCGATGAGGTGGTCACAGGTCTTCCCTTCTCCGGCGAGCCGTCCAGCCACGGATCGCGGGATCGTCGAAAGCAATCGAGCCGAGGAGATCGCGCTGAAAGCTCGAAAGGGTCGTGCGGGCGTCACGCCACCACCGACCCTTCCTTCACAATCTTTCCACGCATCGACCGTCCTAGGCGGTGGATTGCCCAGTATTTACACCGGCAACTGCGTGATGCCAGAAGTCGGTTTCCTTTGACGTACAAATCAGACATACGTATCAGGCACTCGAATGTCCGGACCCTCGGTTGGGGTTCGAGGTCACGAACCGGTCCTCGGCGAGTTCGATCAACGTCGCGTCCACGATGTCCTCGAGAGTTCCCCCTTCAGCGAGGATCGCCCGCTGGCGCTCACAGGAACTCCCTTGTTCCAGCACGTCGGTCATGACGGCGAGCTCCTCGGCACAGCCGAGTCTTTCTGCCACCGGTTCCAGTTCGCGCTGAAGTTCATACAATACGTCGCGCATGGGCGCGGTGCTGCCATGGTCGTCGGTGATGACGTCCGCGTCGAGGCCGTAGCGCGTGGCGCGCCACTTGTTGTCGCGCACGACCCAGGCCGCGGGATGCGGCAGCTTGTACCCCCGGTCGATCTGCTGGTCGAACTGGTGCACGAGGCACTGGCTCAGGGCGACCACCATGCCGACCTCGCGCGGTGTGGGGATGCCGTCGAACATCCGCACCTCGATCGTGCCGAAGTCGGGATGCGGCCGGATGTCCCACCACACCTCCTTGATGCTCCTGATCGTCCCCGCGCGGAGCAACGTGCTCATGTACTCCTCGAACTCGGCCCAGTCGGCCAGCAGGTGCGGCGGGCCCGCGGTCGGCAGGGCGCCGAAGACGATGGCGCGGCTCGAGGACAGCCCCGTGTCCTGCCCTCCCCAGTAGGGGCTGGACGACGTCAGGGCGAGGAAGTGCGGCAGGTGCGCCGCCAGGGCGTTGACGATCGGGATGACCTTCTCCCGATCCGTGACGCCCACGTGGACGTGCACCCCGAACGTCTGGATCCGCCACGCGAGCCACTGCATCTCCTCGACCAGCTCGGCGTACCGCTGCACCGGCGCGTAGACCGCGTCCCGCCAGTCGCTGATGGCGTGCGTCCCGGTGCAGGCCAGGCCCGTTCCGCGCGGCTCCACCACCTCCTGGAGGCGCCGGAGGCTCCGCTTGAGGTCCTCCACGGCCTCGCCCGCCGTGTTGCAGACGTCGGTGACGATCTCGATCTGCGACTGCATCAGCTCGTGCATCGCCTTGGGACGCCGGCCCTCGCTCAATTCGGGAACGGCGGCGAGCACCTCCTTGGCGTCCTGCCGGAGCTGACGGGTGTGCCTGTCGACGAGCTGAAGCTCCCACTCCACACCGAGCGTCGTACCGCGCGAAGGGTTGAATTCGATCGCCACCGCATGCCTCCGTGACTCGGGATCTCGTCTATGGCCTACCCCTCTTCCACGCCCGCACGCCGATGGTCCCGAGCACGAGGGCGAGGATGATGTTGACCGCGATCAGCACGCCGTGGACGACATAGAAGGCGGTCGGATGCCCGTCCGCCAGGTTGAATCCCAGGTTGATCCATTCAAAGATCATGAAAGCGGCGAGGGCCAACAGAAAGCCCGATACACGTCTCGTCATCCTCACAGTATCGGCGGAGGCCTCCGGGGACTGTGTCTTCGATCTTTGGGGGACATGTCCTCACATGCGAAAAGACGCGAAGCTAGGCTGATCCCCCTATGGGGACGAACCACCGGGCCCTCGTGGCCGCGCTCATGACGACGACGCTGATCGGGCTGACGGCCGCACCCGCCGCCGGCGCGACGATCGTCCGCGGAAGTCTGGCCGACGGGTCCGGCCTCGAGACCGGCGCCCCCGACACGGCGACCCTCGACGCCGAGAGCTCCGCGTCCGCCAGTCCCGACACCGGGAGGCTGAACGGCACTCAGACGGCGGCGAACCCGATCGGCGGGCAACTGCTGGGCCGCCGCGGCCTGATCGTCCCCGCGGGGATCGCCCCGCCGCCCAAGACCGAGGCGTCGGCATTCCTCATCGCGGACGCCGACACCGGCCAGGTGCTCGCGGCGAAGGACCCGCACGGGCACTACCGGCCGGCGAGCACGCTGAAGACCCTCACCGCGGTGACGCTCATCCCCAAGCTCGACAAGGACCGCTGGGTGAAGCCGAGCCAGTGGGCCTGCAACGAGGAGGGCAGCGCCGTCGGCATCGTCCCCGAGCCGATCTACCAGATCGACGACCTGATGCGCGCCATGCTGATCGTCTCCGGCAACGACGCGGCCGACGCCCTCGCCGAGGCCAACGGCAGCCTGGCCAAGACGCTGGCCGACATGAACAAGGAGGCCAAGAAGCTCCAGGCGTACGACACGGTCGCCAAGACGCCGAACGGCCTCGACAAGCCGGGGCAGCGCAGCTCGGCCTACGACCTCGCCCTGATCGCCAGGGCCGGGCTGGCCATGCCCGACTTCCGCAAATACGTCAGCACCAAGACCGCCAAGTTCCCCGCGCCGAAGGACCACGGCAAGAAGAAGGATCGCGACAGGCAGGGCGACGACGACCGTGAGTCACCCACCCCGACGACTACCCCGCCCGCCTACTACGAGATCGCCAACCACAACAAGCTGCTCGGCAAGTACAAGGGCATGATCGGCATCAAGAACGGCTACACCACGAAGGCGCTCGGCAGCTTCGTGGGGGCGGCCACCCGCAACGGCCACACGATCATCGTCGTGATCATGCATCACCCCGGCGGGTTCTGGGAGGAGGTCGCGAAGCTGCTCGACTGGGGCTTCGCCGCCGACGGCAAGGTCACCCCGGTGGGCGAGCTGGTCAAGCCCGCTGCCCCGCCAACGCCCAAGCCCTCGTCCCTGGCCGTACGGCACTCGCCCGCGGCGCAGGCGCCGGTCTCCGGCGGCGGGTGGACCGACCACGCCCCGCTGGTGACCGCCGCGGTCCTCGGCGTGGGGCTCGCCGGAGCGCTCGCCCTCGGGTACGGCCTGCGCCGCCGCAGGCGGGCCGCCGATCAGCCCTGACCTCCGAGGGCGGACGGCACGGGCGTCGGCTCGGGAGGCGGGCCCAAGGTGGCCGTCGCCGTCCAGGCCGCGGAGTAGAGGATCACCCTGGCCGCCAGGTTGATCCACAGCAGCAGGCCCACGATCACGGCGAAGGCGCCGTAGACCGGATTGCGCAGCGTGCCCGCGAGGATCAGCGCCGCGAGCTGCTTGAGCAGCCCGAACATCACGGCCCCCAGCAGTGAGCCCTTGAGGATCACCAAGAAGGGCTGCGCGGGCTTCGCCAGCCAGCCGAGCATGATGAGGAACAGCAGGATGTCGGCCGCGAGACTCACGAGAAGTCCGGTGATCCACACGGACGGCCCCGAGAGGATCGTGCCGCCCAGCCCGAGCCAGCCGGTGACCGTGCTGGTCGCGCTGGTCGCGAATCCGCCCACGGCCACGGAGACGAGCATGGTGACGCCGACGAGCACGAGCGCGACCAGGTCCCTGAGCTTGCCCAGGAAGTAGTTGAGCGGCGGCTCGGCCACCATCCAGATTTCCCGCAGGGCGGAGCGCAGCGCCTCCATGGCGCCCAGGCCCGCGTAGAAGAGGCCGACCAGGCCGAAGACGCCCGCGCTCGTCTGGACGTCCTTCAGCTTGTCGATCTGCAGCCTCGACGCCAGCCCGGGGAGCTGCTCGTTGATCGCCTTGATGAGCGTCTCCACCACGTCGGGCGTGAAGAACTGGATCACCGCGAAGGCGAGCGCGATCAGCGGGAAGAACGACAGGAACGCGAAGTAGGTGAACGCCCCGGCCAGCCGGTCGCCCGACTGCACCTGGTACCGCTGGACCGTCCGGATCAGATGGTCGATCCAGCGGTGACGGATGCGCTGGGTCTCGATGACGTCGCGGCCCCGCGCCCTCAGCGCGTCGGCGCGCCGCGTGACCCGCTGGACGATTCCTGTTCCCACGGCCGGTGCCTACCCCACGAGGCGGTCACGACGCAAGGGCGCGGCTCTGTGTGGGTGCCCGCCGCTCATGAGCCGTCAGGGCGTGGGGAGCAGCCCCAGCCGGTCGCGGACCTTCTCCATGGTCTCCTGGGCGACCGCACGAGCCTTGGCGGCGCCCGCGGCGAGCAGCCGGTCGAGCGCGGGCTCGTCGGCGAGCAGTTTCTCCGTACGCTCGCGGATCGGCCCGAAGGCCTCCACGACGAGCTCGGCGATCTCCTTCTTGAGGGTGCCGTAGCCCTGGCCGGTGAACCGCGCCTCCAGGTCGGGGATGGAGACGCCCGAGATCGCCGAGTGGATCCTGAGCAGGTTGGTGACGCCCGGCTTGTTCTCCTCGTCGGCGACGATCTCGCTGCCGGTGTCGGTCACGGCCCGCATGACCTTCTTGCGCAGCGCCGCCGGGTCCTCGAGGACGTCGAGGATGCCCTGCGGGCTCGACGACGACTTCGACATCTTGGCCGTCGGTTCCTGGAGGTCGCCGATCTTCTCGACCTCCTTCAGGATGTACGGGTTCGGCACCTTGAAGGTCGGGCCGTACCGGCTGTTGAACCGCTGCGCGAGGTCGCGGCTGAGCTCGAGGTGCTGTTTCTGGTCGACGCCCACCGGCACCTGGTCGGCCTGGTAGATCAGGATGTCGGCGGCCTGGAGGATCGGGTAGGTGAACAGGCCGACGCTGGCGGCGTTCTCTCCGTACCTGGCGGACTTGTCCTTGAACTGGGTCATCCGGCCGGCCTCGCCCATCCCGGTCTGGCAGATGAGGTACCACGCGAGCTCGGAGTGCTCGCGGACGTGGCTCTGCGCGAAGACGGCGGCCCGCTCCGGGTCGAGCCCCGCCCCGAACAGCTGGGCGGCGGCGACCCTCGTCCGCCGGCGCAGCTCGTCCGGCTTGGGAGTGACGGTCAGCGCGTGGAGATCGGCGATGAAGTAGAACGCCTCATGCGTCTCCTGGAGCGCGACGTACTGCCGCACCGCGCCGAGGAAGTTGCCCAGGTGAAAGGAGTCGGCGGTGGGCTGGATGCCGGACAGAACGCGAGGTCGGGCCATGACATCCCATTCTGGCAGGGTTCGACGGGTAGCCGCGACAGGGTCACTCCCCGGCCTGCGGCGCGTCGCCCTCGGTGTGCCCCTCGACGGGCGGAGCCGTCGCCGTCGGGGCGACGCGGACCCGGGACACCCGCCTGCCGTCCATCTCGGTCACGGTGAGCCTGACGCCGGGCGCGTCCGCTGAGTCGCCGTTCTGCGGCAGATGCCCGAGGGCGGCCATCATGTACCCGCCGAGCGTCTCGTAGGGCCCGTCGGGGAGCCTGACCCCGGTCTGGTCGGCGAACTCGTCGAGGTTGACCAGCCCCTCGACCTCCATCTCGCCGGCGATCACCCGGACGGCCCGGCCGTCGTCGTCGTACTCGTCCCTGATGTCGCCGATGAGTTCCTCGACCAGGTCCTCCAGGGTGACGATGCCGTCGGTCCCGCCGTACTCGTCGACGACGATCGCCAGGTGGTGACCCTCGTCGCGCATCTCGGCCAGGGTCACCAGCACCCGTTTGCTCGCGGGGACGAGTTTGACCGGCCGGATCGGGATCAGCTCGCTGATCGGCTCGATCCTGCCGGTCAGCACCGGATCCAGAAGGTCCCGGACGTGGACGAAGCCGATGATGTCGTCGTAGGAGTCCCGGTAGACGGGGAAGCGGGAGTGCGGGAGGCCGGCGGCGAGGATCGCGGCCTCGGCGAGCGGGGTGTCCGCGGCCATGAACTCGACCTCGGTGCGGGGTAGCAGCACCTCCCTGAGCTGCCGCTTGCCCGCGGCGAAGACCTCGGCGATCACGTCGCGCTCGTCCTGGGTGAGCTCCTTGTGGCCCACCACGATGTCCCTGAGCTCTTCCGTGGTCATCGCGGCGCGGTCGGCCAGCGGGTTGCCGCCGAGCAGCCGGACGATCCCGTTGGTCGACTTGGACAACACCCAGATCACCGGCCTCGACAACGTCGCGATGCGATCGAGCAGCGGCGCGACCAGGAGGGAGAACGACTCGGCGCGCTGGCGCCCGAGGCGCTTGGGCGCGAGTTCGCCCAGCACGAGCGACACATAGGAGATGGCGAGGGTCACGATCACGAACGCCACCGGGGCGGCCACGGCCTCCCTGAGGCCCCAGCCGGTCAGCACCGGCCGCAGCCTGTCGGCCAGCGCGTCGGCGCCGAGCGCGGCGGACAACACCGTGGCGACGGTCACGCCGACCTGGATGGCGGACAGGAACCTGTTCGGGTCGCGGGAGAGCTTCTGGACCCGCGCACCCCGGCGGCCGGCCCCGCTCAACCGCCGGATCTGGCTCTCCCGCAGTGAGACCAGGGCCATCTCCGCGGCGGCGAAGAAGCCGCCGATCAGAATGAATATCAGGACCAGTGTGATGGTCAACGCGACGTTGTCCACGTCATCAGTCCGTTCACATGCTTGGGATCGCGCCTGCTGGCCATTCGCGATCTCGTGCCGGCGTCTTAGATCACGGTACTGCCTGGGGCCCCGACCCTCTCCCCCGCGAAGCGCGTAAGCTAGGGCCAGCCGTACATAATCAAACAAAACCCAACAGGAGTACACAGTGAAGCTGCTGGTTACTGGTGGAGCAGGGTACATCGGCAGCGTCGTGGCGTCCCAGCTTGCCGAGGAGGGGCACGACGTCACGGTGCTGGACGACCTGTCGACCGGGCACAGGGACGCCGTACCGGCCGAGGCCCGGTTCGTGGAGGGCTCGATCACCGAGGCGCACGGCCTGCTGACCGAGGGCTTCGACGCGGTGTTCCACTTCGCGGCCAAGTCGCTCGTGGGCGAGTCGGTCGAGAAGCCGGGGCTGTACTGGTCGCACAACCTGGGCGGCACCCTGACCCTGCTCGACGCCATGCGCCAGGCGGGAGTCGGCCGGATCGTGTTCTCCTCCACCGCCGCGACGTACGGGGACCCGTCCGCCGACGGCACCGCCGCCCGGCCGATCGTGGAGACCGACCCCACCCGGCCGACCAACCCCTACGGCGCGTCGAAGCTGGCCGTCGACACCGCGCTGACCGCGTTCGCCGGTCTGTACGGACTGGCCGCGGTGAGCCTGCGCTACTTCAACGTGGCCGGCGCCTACGGCCGGTACCGCGAGCGCCACACGGTCGAGACCCACCTGATCCCCAACGTCCTCAAGGTCGCCCTGGGCGAACGGGAGTCGGTGAGCGTGTTCGGCGACGACTACCCGACCCCCGACGGCACCTGCATCCGCGACTACGTGCACGTCTCCGACCTCGCCCGCGCCCACCTGCTCGCCCTCGACGCCTGTACGGCCGGCACCCACCGGATCTTCAACCTCGGCAACGGCACGGGCTTCTCCGTGCGGGACGTCATCGACGTGTGCAAGGAGGTCACCCGGCACGAGATCCCCGTGGTGACGGCGCCGAGGCGGCCCGGCGACCCCGCCTTCCTGGTGGCGTCGTCGGACAAGATTCAGCGGGAGCTCGGCTGGAAGCCCGACCACACCTCACTGGAGGGCATCGTCGCCGACGCCTGGGCGGCGCTCACACGCTGACCTCGCGGACCGTGCCGGAACCGGCCGTCTCGGCACGGACGGCACGGGTCTAGCCGCGGCGGAGCGCGACCCGCATCCGCGCCTTGTTGTTGGCCGGCCGGCGGTCGCCGAGACGGCGGGAGTACACGGTGGCCATCGTGGCCACCGCGTGCGACGCCCGGGACGGCACCCGGAACACCAGTTGCAGCAGGCCGGTCGACCCCGACCTGATCGGCGGGAGGGAGCACCCGACGAAGGCGGGACCGCGGCGGCACCTGCCCCCGGTCGCCGACTCGAGCCTGGCCTCCCGCGGCTGCAGGAAGACGTAGGCGTCGCGGACGACCCGGGGCCCGCGGTTGCGCACCTCGGCGCGCACCGCGAACCAGTGGCCGGGCCTGGTGAACCTGGTGGACCGGCCGAACCGCACGGCGAGGTCGGCGCCCCCGTCGACCTTGGTCACCGTCTCCGCGGTGTTGTCCGACCTGTCGGAGTCCACGATCTCCGACGACAACGTCGCCTCCGCGCGGAGCGGTCCTTCCGCGCCCGGCTTGATGAGCCCGGTGATCGTCATGCTTCCCGAGCCGCCCGCCAGGACGTCCTGCGACGCCCTGCAGATCACCTCGTTCATCCCCCGGCCCGGCGTGCATTCGGCGACGTCGACGTTGATGATCTGAAAGTCGCGGGGCGTGTGGACCCGCAGAACCGGCAGCACCGCGTCTCCGGGGCCGTCATTGTGCACCTTGATGCGATAGGTCAGCGGCTGGCCCGGCTGTGCGACCTTCGGCGAGGCGGCGATCCCGACCGAGAGGTCGGCGGTTCCCCATTGCTCCCCAGCGAGCGCCGGTTGCGGCGCTCCTGCGACCAGAACGCACATCAAACCCGTGACGACCCTGCGACCCATACCGTTTCCCCCGAAACACTCGAGATCAATTCAATCGTGTGCGGGCGCGCTCCCATCCGTTCGACACGCTGGGGAGACCTTCGTTCTCCCGGGATGTCACACCGGTTCCGGACGGACCTGTGCGGCTGCGAGGTCGGGAGCGGTCGACGAGCGCCGCAGGCCGCCCTCCGGCATCAGCGCGAGCGCCAGCAGGGCGATGACGGCCCCCGCGACGCCGAGCCACGGGATCACGGTCGCGGTCGCCGCGGCGTGCGCGGACGGAAGGCCGTGCAGCGGGGCCTCCCTGACCACCACGGAGCTGTAGGCCGTGCCCGCGAGGGCCAGCGCGACCGAGCCCCCGATCTGCCGGAAGAAGGTCAGGTTGGCGCTGGCCGTCCCTGTGTGGCGGGGCGGGACGGACCCCTGGATCGCCACCGTGAGCCCGGACAACATCGGGCCCATCCCGAGGCCGATGAGGGCCATCCACACGACGAGCGCCGGCGTCGCCGTGTCGACGGCCAGGTTCGCGCACAGCAGCGTGCCGGCGATGAGGAAGACCGGCGCGACGAGGAGCCAGGGCTTGTAACGGCCGGTCCTCGAGATGAGCGCACCCGTCAGCCCGCTCCCGACGACCATGGCGAGCATCAACGGGTAGATGTGCAGGCCCGATGAGGTGGCGCTGAGCCCGTGCGCCTCCTGGAAGTAGCGGGGCAGGAACACGACCCCCGCGAACAGGCTGAACGCCGTGGAGAACGAGGCCACGTTGACGAGCGTGTAGGTCCGGTTGGCGAACAGCTCCAGCGGGACGATGGGCTGCTCCGCGCGCCGTTCGACGCCGACGAAGACCGCGAGCAGCACGAAGGCCGCCGCGATCGGTCCCAGGACCGGTGCGCTCGCCCACGTGTGGTCGTCGAGGCCCTTCTCTGTGAGGCCGAGCAACAACGCGCTGATCGCGGCCGCGAAGATCGCGATGCCGAGGTAGTCGGGGCGCGCGCCGCGCCCGGTCCCCGGCCGGTGGGGCAACCTCAGCCAGATGATCACGAGCAGGGCGACGCCGATCGGCACGTTGACGTAGAACGCCCACCTCCAGCTCGCGTGATCGGTGAACAGGCCGCCGAGGAAGGGGCCCGCCACGTAGCTGAGCGCCATCACGCCGCCGAGCGCGCCCTGGACGCGCCCGCTGCGCTCCGGCGGGAACAGGTCGACCACCAGCGCCAGCGACAGCGGGAGCAGCGCGCCGGCGCCGAGCCCCTGGAGCCCGCGGAAGGCGATGAGCTGGCCCATGCTCTGCGCGGCCCCGCAGAGGATCGAGCCCACGAGGAAGACCACCACACCGATGAGCAGCAGCGGCTTGCGGCCGTGGACGTCGGACAGCCGGCCGTACAGGGGGACGGTGATGGTGGAGGTCAGCAGGTAGGCGGTCACGACCCAGGTGTAGAGGTCCGTGCCGTCGAGTTCGGCGGTGATCCGGGGCAGCGCGGTGCCCACGATCGTCTGGTCGAGCATCGCGAGGAACATCCCGCCGAGCACGGCGAGGAGGAGGATTCCGTTCTTGCGTGGCATGTGTCGAAGATGACATGTAAGGATTGACATGTCAATTCTCAGATAAGGTGAGGACATGTCCCTGCGGATCGCGCTGCTCGGGCTGCTCACGGCCTCCGGGCCCTCGAGCGGCTACGACCTGGCCAAGAAGTTCGAGACGTCGGTCGCCCACGTGTGGCAGGCCGGGCACAGCCAGATCTATCCGGAGCTGGCGAAGATGTCGGCCGACGGGCTCGTGGCCGTGGAGGCCGAGGGAGCCCGGGGCCGGAAGATCTACCGGGTCACTCCTGACGGCGACGCCGAGCTGCGGCGGTGGCTCCTCGCGCACGATCCCTCCACGACGGTGCGCAGCGAGACGGCCCTGCAGTCCTTCCTCGTGCCGCTGCTCGAGCCAGGCGAGGCGCTGACGGTGATGCGACGGCTGAAGGATCGGGGCGAGGCGCACCTGTCCGAACTCGAGGCGCTGCGCGTCAGGAAGGACGCTGTGATGGACCCCGCGCACCGGTGGGGCATGTTCGGCGCGTACGCCCTCGACCTCGGCCTCCGTCAGGCGCGCTGCTTCGTGGAGTGGGCCGACGACTCGATCGCCGACATCGAACGGCGAGCGGGCGCGGGTCAGGGAGCGCCGGACCCGACCTAGCGGCAGAGCAACATCGGCGGCGCCTTCTGCTCCATGTCGAACCTGACGTGCGCGAAGTGCTTCTTGGCGAGGGTCCTGAAGGTCCCGTCCGCGTACATCTCCACGATGGCGTCCCGGACGGCCTCGCAGGTGCGGGCGTCGCCGGCCGGCAGCCCGACGGAGTAACGCTGGTCGGTCAGCCCGAGCCCGAGGACGGCGAGATTCATGCCCTGTGCCCGGTCGGCGAACCCGGCGAGGATCAGGTCGTCACCGGGGACGCCGTCCACCCGGCCCTGCGCGAGCAGGTCCATGCAGACCGCGTAATTCGCCGCCGGCAACCCCTCGACGTCGCCTTCCTCGACCGCCTGCTGGACGATCCGGTAGGCGTCCGTCCCCTGCGGCGCGCACAGGACCTGTCCCTCGAGGTCCTTCAGCCCGCGGATCCCTGAGTCCTCACGCACGAGCACGTCGGAATGGGCGGTGTAGTACGGCCCGGCGAAGGTGACGCCGTCGCCGCGGCTCTCGTCGTAGGCGTATGTGGCCAGGACCATGTCGGCCTCGCCGTTCTTCAGCACCCCGCCCCTCTCGCTTCTGGCGACCCGGCGGAAGGTGATCCCGCTCGCCGGCACCCCGAGCTTGCCCGCGATGTACGTGGCGACGTCAACCTCGAAGCCGGTGTAGGCCCCGCCGGTCTCGAGGCCGACCCCGGGCAGGTCGCCCTTCACCGCGACGGTCAGCCGGTGCGTGCTCCGCGCCTTGTCGATCACCGGGACGATCGCGGCCGGGCTCGTCGCACCGCTCGTGGCGGACCCGCTGGGATCGGCGCCGCCGCCCTTGTCGGACGCGAGCTTGTTGGACAGCACGATCGCGCCGGTCGCGGCCAGGGCCACCACCGCCGTGGTGACGGCGATCCATCGTGCCCGGCCTCCGGTCCGGCGCGGCCGGGACCCGCCGCCGCGGCCCCCCGGCGGCGAGCCCGCGCGGAACTCGGTGGAGGCCGGGATACGGGGGGCCGGCCGATCGGCGATGTCCGGGCTGCCCCTGAAGATGGCGATCCAGTCCGGGCTCGTGGTCTCGGCCGGCCCCTCCTCGGCTGCGGGCGCGGCGGTGAGCTCGCGGGCGGATTCCGCGACGGGGGCGGCGGTGGATTCGGCGGCCCGGTCGACGGCGAGGCCGTGCCCGGGCTCCTGGACGACGCCTTCCACCGGTGCCGGGGCCCTGTCCTGAGCGGACGCGGCGCCCGAGCTCACGCCGACGCCCGTGCCGGCGGCGACGGCCGTCAGGCCGGCGTTCCCCGACGCGCCCGGCTCGTCCGCGGCCGGCCCCTGCGACTCGGCGTGGCCGAGCAGGCGGAGCAGCAGTTGCTCCGCGGTGGGCCGGTCCGCGGCCGACTTGGTGAGACAGGAGCTCACGACACCGCGGATCGGCTCAGGCAGCAGGCTTTCGTCGATGTCGTGGTTGAGGATGCGGTTCAGCACGGCCGCGATCGACGATCCGCCGAACACCGCCGTGCCCGTAGCGGCGAACGCCATGGTCGAGCCCCACGCGAAGATGTCGGCGGCCGGCCCGACAGGTTCGCCGGAGATCTGCTCGGGGGCCATGTAGGCGGGCGTCCCGACCGCACGGCTGGTGACCGTTCCTGTGGAGTCGATGATGCGCGCGATTCCGAAGTCGACCACCCGCGGCCCGTCCTCGGCGATGAGGACGTTGTCCGGTTTGAAGTCCCTGTGCACGATCCCGGCTCGATGGATCGCGATCAAGGCGGTCGCCGTGCCGACCGCGAGACGCTCCAGGGCCGCGCCGTTCAGCGGGCCATGCGATTCGACGGTCTCCCGCAGGGATCTCCCGTCGATGTACTCGCTCGCGATGTACGGCGCGTCGCCGTCCAGGTCCGCGGCGATGACACGCGCGGTGCAGAAGCCGGCGACCCGCTGGGCGGCCTTCAGCTCCCGGGCGAAGCGCGACCTCGCGATCGTGTCTCCGCTGAACTTGATGTGCAGCAGCTTGACCGCGGCGCGGTCCCCCGCCTCGTTCTGCCCGAGATAGACCACACCCTGGCCGCCCTCGCCGATGCGCCCGGACAACACGAACGGGCCCAGGTGTGTCGGATCACCCCGACCGAGCGGTTCGACCTCCGGCATCCAGGATCCCCACGATTCGGCAAAACGATGACGAGAAAACTTTACGTCCCACCGGGCTCGTACTCAGCCTTCCGAGACCGCGCCGTAACTTTCGGATTCGTGGTGTTTTATGCGGCGGAAACCGTTATGGCGAGCCGTAATCATTGTTCCGCGCCCTGATGAATTGGTGTCCGAAAACCCGAAAGGGCCGCCCGAAGGCGGCCCTGAGGGAAAACGACGGCCTAGAGGGCCATCTTCTTCTTCAAGTTCTCGTCCAGAGCGGCGAGGAAGTCCTGCGTGGTCAGCCACTCGGCGTCGCCGCCGACCAGGAGCGCGAGGTCCTTGGTCATCTGGCCGCCTTCGACGGTCTCGATGCAGACCTGCTCGAGCTTCTCGGCGAATTCGATCACCTCGGGCTGGTTGTCCAGCTTGCCGCGGTGCTGCAGGCCGCGAGTCCACGCGAAGATCGAGGCGATCGGGTTCGTGGAGGTCGGCTTGCCCTGCTGGTGCTGGCGGTAGTGCCGGGTCACCGTGCCGTGGGCGGCCTCGGCCTCGACGGTCTGGCCGTCCGGCGTCATGAGAACGCTGGTCATCAGCCCGAGCGAGCCGAAGCCCTGCGCGACGGTGTCGGACTGGACGTCGCCGTCGTAGTTCTTCGCCGCCCAGACGTAGCCGCCCTCCCACTTCAGGGACGCGGCGACCATGTCGTCGATCAGGCGGTGCTCGTAGGTGATGCCGGCGGCCTCGAAGTCGGCCTTGAACTCGGTCTCGAAGACCTCGGCGAACAGGTCCTTGAAGCGGCCGTCGTAGGCCTTCAGGATCGTGTTCTTCGTCGACAGGTAGACCGGGTAGTTGCGGGCCAGGCCGTACCGCATGGAGGCGCGGGCGAAGTCGCGGATGGACTCGTCCAGGTTGTACATGGCCAGCGCGACGCCGCCGCCGGGGAAGTCGAAGACGTTGAGCTCGATCGGCTCGCTGCCGTCCTTCGGCGTGAAGGTGAGCGTGAGCGTGCCCTCGCCGGGGATCTTCAGGTCGGTGGCGCGGTACTGGTCGCCGAAGGCGTGACGGCCGACGACGATCGGCTTCGTCCAGCCGGGAACGAGCCGCGGCACGTTCGACATGATGATCGGCTCACGGAAGATCACACCGCCGAGGATGTTGCGGATGGTCCCGTTCGGGGACTTCCACATCTTCTTCAAGCCGAATTCCTCGACCCGCGCCTCGTCCGGCGTGATCGTGGCGCACTTCACGCCGACGCCGTACTTCTTGATCGCGTGAGCGGCGTCGATCGTGACCTGGTCGTCGGTGGCGTCCCGGTGCTCGATGCCGAGGTCGTAGTACTTCAGGTCAACGTCCAGGTAGGGCAGGATCAGCTGGTCCTTGATGAACTGCCAGATGATCCGGGTCATCTCGTCGCCGTCGAGCTCGACGACCGGACCCGCTACCTTGATCTTGGGCATGCGTGGAATTCCCCTTCTGAACTAACTCGGCCATACAGTCCTTTTGAGGCTCACTGGCCGTGAGGCTATCGGACGGGCGTGTTGCGCCCGTGACTAGGTGTTGTGCAGCTTGAGCAGCAGGCTGAGCGATCCGCCCACGAGAGCGAGCCCGAGGACGGCGAACACGACCACGTCCGTCTTCTTGGTCCTGATCGCCAGTGCGCCCGCCCGGCCCTCGGACAGGATCAGCCTCATGGCCGAACCCAGCAGCAGAGCACCTCCGGCGATCACGCCGCCGACCCAGGGTGTCCCGCCGAAGGCGATCACACCGAGGCCGGCGGCCACGCCCACCACCACCAGCAGGTACGACCCCCAGGTCGTGCCGTTGTCCCTTGTCTTCAATTCGTCGCACTCATCGCTCGTCGATCGGGACCCACTTCTGATCGCGCTCGCCGATGTACTCGCTGTCCGGCCGGATCAGACGGTTGTCGGCGTGTTGTTCGATCACGTGGGCGGTCCATCCCGACATCCTGCTCACCGAGAACACCGGCGTGAACAGATCGGTCGGAATGCCAAGGTAGTGGTAGACGGTCGCGGCGTAGAAGTCCACGTTGGGATACAGGCCCTTCTCCGCGAAGACGACCTCCTCCATCTCCTTGGACATCCGGTAGAACGTGTCGTCCCCGGACGCCTCGCCGAGCTCCTGCGACATCTTCCGCAGATGCGTCGCCCGCGGGTCCTCGGTCTTGTACACGCGGTGCCCGAATCCCATGATCTTCTCGCCCGCGGCCAGCTTGTCCCGCACGGCCTGGGCCACCCCGTGGGGGTCCAGCCCTTCCAGGGTACGCATGACCTGCTCGTTGGCACCGCCGTGGAGGGGGCCCTTGAGCGTCCCGATGGCCGCGACGATCGCCGAGTGCATGTCCGACAGGGTGGCCGCGCACACGCGGGCGGCGAAGGTGGAGGCGTTCATCGTGTGGTCCGCGTGCAGCACGAGGCACTCGTCGAAGATCGCGACCTCGCGCGCGGACGCCTCGCGCCCGGTGATCTGCCGCAGGAAGTTGGCGGCGACGCTCAGCTCCGGATCGGGCTCGAGCACGGGCCCGCCCGTACGTGCGGCGTGATACCTGGCCACCAGGATCGGTTGCTGCGCGGTCAGCCGCGCCGCCTTGCGGCGGTTGGCCTCCGGCGTGTTGGAGTCCTTCTCCGGATCCTCGGCGCCGCTCAGCGAGACCAGGGTGCGCAGCGCCTCCATCGGTCCCTGCTTGGCGGCGATCTCGGGGATGTTGCTCTCGACGAGCGCTCCCAGACTCCGGCCCCTGACCAGCTCGGCGCCGTAGTCCGCCAGTTGCGCGCGGGTGGGCAGCGAGCCGTGCTGCAGCAGATGGGCGGTCTCTTCGAAGGTCGTGCGGCCGGCCAGATCGTGGATGTCGTAGCCACGATAGAAAAGGCGACCGGCCTTGCCGTCGATGTCGCTCAGCGCTGTGGACGCGGCGACGACATCGGCGAGGCCTTTGGTGGGCTTGTCCGCCATAACTGTTTCCTCCGCTTATCTTGGCCCGAAGTCTACCCGTGAGCAGGTAAACCGCTCCTCAGAGGTCCAGACCAATTTCACGAATCATTCTCCTTATGGCAAAGGCGATTCCCCATCGCCACGTCTGGGTAAGCCGGAGCTGTAGCGAAAGTAACGGCGGGCTACCTGGGGAGGAACTGCCGTGGAGGGGCCGTTCATTCGGATCGAGGACAGCGGTGAGGTCGTCCCGCTCCGTCCCGAGGTAACCACGATCGGCCGAGGCCGCGGCGTGGACATCCGGTTGACGGATCCGAGCGTGTCCCGGCTGCACGCCGAATTCGTCCGCCGAGGGCCCTACCTGTACGTCGTCGACCTGGGCCTTTCCCGCAACGGCACCCGTGTGAACGGCAGGCCGATCGCCAGGAGGGTGCTCGACGACGGCGACGTCGTGTCGTTCGGCGCGGCCCGCGCACGGGTCGGCGGCATCCCGCGGGAGGACTTCACACCCGAGGTCGAGCTGCGCAGGGCCGCGGCGCCCGAGCTGACCCGCCGCGAGGTCGACGTGCTGACCTCCCTGTGCCGTCCCGCTCTGTCCGACGAGGCCTTCGTGGCCCCCGCGACGGCCCGGGAGATCGCCGACGACCTCGTGGTGACGGAGGCGGCGGTCAAGCAGCACCTGCTCCGGCTCTACCAGAAGTTCCGCATCCCCGAGGGCACCAACCGGCGGACGCGTCTGGCCAACGAGGTCGTGGCCCTGGGCCTGGTCCGGCCCACCCCCGTGGTTCCGCCGCAGCGGGCGACGGGACCGGCCGAGCCCGAGCAGCAGCAGCGTGCTCCCGTGGGCCGCCGGGCCTCCTAGCGTAAGTGCGTCAGCCCTGCGAAGACTGCGGGATCACGCGTCCGAGAGCGGCGAGGAACGCCTCGGGGTGACCCGTCGCCACGAGGTGACGTTCCCCGCCGGACCCGCCGAGGACGACCTCACGCATGCCCATCGGCACGCCCGGGGCCCCGCCCAGCAGGCGAGCCGGCCTGCCGGAGTCCGGCGGGTCGAGCGTGATGCCCTCCACGGGTAACGTGTCCCGGCCGACGCGTAGCGTCCCAGACGTCAGGGTGATCGTGTGATAGCGGCGCTTGCTGTACGACACCAGTCCGGGAATGGAGAAGACGGCGAAGAACAGCGGGCCGAGGATCAGCAGCGCGCCGACGTCGACCTCTCCGGTCCGCGCCCAGTGATCCCAGAAGCTCCAGATCATGAGGACGGCCCAGGCGCCCCAGGGAACGCCGAACCACAGTCCCGGCCTGCCGGGCCGCTCCCGGTACACCACATCCGTGTCAGACATCGGCCTTGCCGTTGTTGAGGAACGACAGGACGCCGGAGACGGCCGACTGGGTGAGCGTCAGCCCGGTCCGGTCCGCGCCCTGCAGGACGAGAGCCAGCGCGAGATCGCGCGCGTCGGCGGCCGCCATGACGGCGACAGTGACCTTCGACGACGCGAAGGGGCTGCTCACGCGCACCAGCGGGCCGCGGTCCCGGTCGCGCAACTCCTCCTCGGCGACGGCGGAGCTGACGTAGGTGTAGTCGCGGTCCTCCAGCCTGATCCCGATTCCGCGGCCCTTCTTGCCGAGGGAACGCCGGTTCTGGCTGAGGACCGCGGAAACTCCGCCGACGCTGAGCCGGGTGCGGTCGTCGACCGAGATCAGCCCCTGTCTCTGCGTGTCGGGATGGGAGACGGAGGCCTCCGGCAGGCCCGCCGCCGCGAGGTCCGCCTGCCGGGGAACCCTGCCCACCGTGACCGTCACCTCCCCGTACGGCCCCGCCGTACCGGTCAGGACGAGGTGGGCGACCCGCATCTCGGCGGGCCGGGTGGGCGTCCGCCGTACGAGCTCGAAGGTGAAGCCGGACATGTCATCTCACCTTTCGACGGGGACGGGCAGGTCCCCGGCGTCGGGCAGGAGGTCGGTGATCAGTTCCCACACCTGCCGGACGTCGGTGTAGACCAGCCGGAGGTCGCTGTCGGGGGTGACCGTCCCCGGCCCGATCGGCTCGGCCGGGAGCTCGCGCACCCAGTAGCCGAGTGGCCCGCAGTCGAGGACGGCGATGCCGCGGATGTCGGTGCCCCTGCCCTCCCGGTTGTTCCAGGCGACGGTCATCCGCCAGTTGCCGTTGAGCTGGAGCAGCAGATGCGTGAAGACGGTCAGCTCGGGATCGGCGAGCCCGGTCTCGGAGAACAGCGCGCGCAGCCGTTCGGCCGCCTCCACCACGTCGTCGCTTTCCAGCTCGGTCAGGGCGGTGAAGCCGGCGTCCATCACGCCGATCTTCGTGGTGACGACCGGCGCGGCGGGCGGCTTGGCCTCCTTGTCGCGCAGTCCGACGATCCGGGCGAGCGACCACACCAGCATGCTGAGGTCGGTGCGGACGTACTCGGACTCGATCTCGCCCGGCCACGTCTCGTACGTGTAGACGGCGTCGTTGCCGATGACCGCGCCGTGGTTGGTCAGCCCATGTGCTCCGGTGATCTCGATCACGACGAGCACGATCGGCTCCGCGAGGGCGCCCGTGAGGTCGGCCAGCTCGGGAAGGACAGCGTCGTCGTCGCTGATGAGACCGGCGGCTCTCAGTTCGTCATGGGCGTCCGCCAGGTCGGAGGTGACGCGCTTCCCCTCGTACAGGCAGCCCAGCACGCCCAGATGGGCCGGGCTGAGCCGGAAACGGTCACGTGCGCTGTCGAAGGACGGCATTGGTTGATCTTCCTACCTGCGCTAGCCGAACGGATTGAGACTCTTGAACAGTTTCTTGGCGCCGTCGCCGACCTTCTTGGCGCCGTCGCCGATCGCGTCGCCCACCTTCTTGGCGCCGTCCTTGATGTCGTCCCAGTGCTCGACGACCTTCGCGCCGACGTACACGGCTCCGAAGACGACGGTAGCGCCGATGGTGACGGGATTGGGGCAGACCATGGCGGCGGTGAGGGAGGCGTTGAAGCCCAGCTCGGCGACGTCGGCCACGTAACCCGCGCCGTTGCGTTTGAAGGCGTCGACCGGATTGCCCTGCGAGATCACGTTGGCGCCGCTGTAGAGGGTGGAGGCGACGCCGCCCACGACTCCGAGCGTCCGCAGGGCGCCCGCGCTCTTGGCGACCAGCCCCAGCCTGCCCATCGAACCCAGCCGGCTCAGGGCGGCGGCATCCACATTGAGAGCCCTGGCCGCGTTCGCCAGTCTCGTGGAGTCGGCCGTGCCGGCCCAGACCTTGAGCAGGCTTGCCTGGCCCGCGGCCTTCACCGGCACGCCCGAGTGAGTGGTCACGGCGAGGGCCTTGGCGAGCTCGGTGTTGCCGAACGTCATGTTCAGGAAGCTGTTCACCCGGGCCCCGAGCAGGGCCCTTCCCGCGTCCGCCGCCCGGCCGACCTGGTCCATCTCCATATATTCGGGAAGCATGGACACGTAGTCGCGGTAGAGGCCGCTCTTCATGAACAACTGGCGGGTGAGGGAGGCCACGCCGGTGCCCGGCGATGCGGCGGACCTCGTCTGCAGTGTCCACCGGCCGCCTGTGGCCAGGTTGGAGAGCGGTCGCCAGGCGTAGTTGTTCAGCAGAAGCCGGCTCAGCGACGCGCCCTGGGCGATGACGATCGGGCCCGTCGTCGTCACCCCTCGGACGTCGCCGGCGATCTCGAGCACCTGCGCGAGGGTCTCCTCGTGCGGCTTGAGGTCAGGGATGACCTTGGTGATGACCCCGGCTTCCAGCCGCTTCAGGTAGTCGTCGAGCGACTCACCGGACTGGCGCTCGAACGTGATGTTCCCGGTCTTGTTCGCCCAGTCCGCCACGGTGTTGATGAAGACGAGCGTGGTCGGGTCCAGCTTGTCGCCGCTCGCCGCGATCTCGACCGGATCGAATCCCGCCCAGGCGAGCCCGGAGAAGGGGTCGCCGGTCGACAACCGTCCGAGTGCCGCGCGTTTGGTCAGGTCCTTCGAGGTGTCGGTTCCCCACCTGGGCATTTCCCGAAGCGAATTGAGGAATTGGGACGCCTGCAGGGAAGACGCGCGTTTGAACATCTCATCTGTGGAGGTGGTGAGATCGGCCATCAGGCCTGCGAGGCGCTCCAGTTGGTCGGGTTTGAAAGCGCGCTTGTCATCTCCACCCACGAGCGGCGAGTGTACATGTAACTTATCGGCTGAATGCGTGTTTTGACGAGGAGGTAATGTGCCGCCGCCCGAGGTGGAGGAGCTCAAGAGCAGGGCCCTCAAAATCCACAAATTAGCCGATGACGTGGAGAAACTCGCGAATGTGGTGCATACCGAAGCCGGCAGGATGGAGTGGTCCGGCCCGTTGACCGACCGCGTCCGCGGCGAGATCAGGACCTGGAAGACACGCTGCGGGAACGCGGCGGAGTTGCTTCGCGAGGAGGCCGACCGGCTGAACAGCCAGGCCCGCGACATGCTGAAACCCTGACACGCGGACAGGGACGACCAGAGCGGGGGCTGGAGCGTCGGCATGTTCCACACGCGCGCCCTGAGATCCGTCGTGCGCCCGCCGCGGAAGGCCGCGGCGGGCGCGTCGGACGCCGATCAGAGCCGCTCGGCGGCTTCCACCACGTTGACCAGCAACATCGCCCGCGTCATCGGGCCGACGCCACCCGGGTTGGGGGCGACGAACCCCGCGACCTCCCTGACGTCCAGCGCCACGTCGCCGGCGAGCTTGCCGTCCAGACGCGAGACGCCGACGTCGAGGACTGCGGCGCCGGGCTTCACCATCTCAGCGGTCACCAGACCGGGCACCCCCGCGGCCGCCACGACGATGTCGGCATTGCGCACGTGCTCGGCCAGATCCCGCGTGCCGGTGTGGCAGAGCGTCACCGTGGCGTTCTCCGACCGGCGGGTGAGCAGCAGGCCGAGCGGACGGCCCACTGTGATGCCACGCCCGACCACCACGACCTCGGCGCCCTTGATCGGCACGCCGTACTCCCTGAGCAGCACGACGATGCCGCGCGGGGTGCACGGGAGGGGGGCATCGACCATGTGGACGAGCCTGCCCAGGTTGATCGGGTGCAGGCCGTCGGCGTCCTTCTGCGGGTCCATCCGCTCGATCAACGCCTGCGTGTCCAGGTGGCGAGGCAGCGGAAGCTGGACGATGTACCCGGTACAGGCCGGATCGGCGTTCAACTCGTCGATCGCGGCCTCGACCTCGGCCTGCGTCGCCGTGGCGGGCAGATCCTTGCGGATCGAGGCGATGCCGACCTCGGCACAGTCGCGGTGCTTGCCCGCGACGTAGATCTGGCTGCCCGGGTCGTCACCGACCAGGATCGTGCCAAGACCCGGCGTCACGCCCTTCGCCGCCAGCGACTTCACCCGTACGGCCAGGTCGCCCTTGATCTTGGCCGCCGTGGCCTTGCCGTCCAGAATCTGCGCACTCATGACTCGTCATCCTTCCATGTGTCCGTTTGGGTGCCTTCGCGACGCCCGTGTCGCTCAGTGCATTAATGGAAGAAGTGACGCGTCCCCGTGAAGTAGAGCGTGATGCCCGCCGCCTCGGCCGCGGCGACGACCTCCTCGTCGCGGACGGACCCGCCCGGCTCGACGATCGCCTTCACCCCGGCCTCCGCCAGGACTTCCAGGCCGTCCGCGAACGGGAAGAACGCGTCCGACGCCCCGACGGACCCGCGGGCGCGCTCACCCGCCCGGCTGACGGCCAGCCTCGCCGAGTCGACCCGGTTGACCTGGCCCATCCCGACGCCCACGGTCGCCCCGCCGGACGCCAGCAGGATGGCGTTGGACTTCACAGAACGGCAGGCCCGCCAGGCGAACGCCAGGTCGGCGAGCACCTCCGGCGAGGCCGCAGAGCCCGACTTGAGCTCCCACGTGGCGGGGTCGTCCCCCTCGGCGTCCACCCGGTCGACCGTCTGGACGAGCAGGCCGCCGTCGATCCGGCGGAACTCGGTCGCGTTCACCGGTCCGGCCGGGCACACGAGGAGCCTGATGTTCTTCTTCTCCATCAGGACGGCCACGGCCTCCGGAGCGAACGACGGGGCCACCACGACCTCCGTGAAGATCGGCGCGATCTGCTCGGCCAGCTCTCCGGTGACCTCACGGTTGACGGCGATCACACCGCCGTACGCCGAGACGGGGTCGCACGCGTGGGCCTTACGGTGTGCCTCGGCCACGTCCGCGCCCACCGCGACGCCACAGGGGTTGGCGTGCTTGATGATCGCCACACAGGGGTGGGCGAAGTCCCAGGCCGCCCGCCACGCGGCGTCGGCGTCCACGTAGTTGTTGTACGACATCTCCTTGCCGTGCAACTGCTCGGCGTTGGCGAGGCCGCCGGCCTGCACGGAGTAGAGCGCGGCCGCCTGGTGCGGGTTCTCCCCGTACCGCAGGGCCGTCTTGCGCTTCCAGGTCGCGCCCATGAACGCCGGCCAGCGCTCGTCGTCTGCCGCGTAGCCGCTGGCGAACCACGAGGCCACGGCCACGTCGTACTGCGCGGTGTGCGCGTAGGCGGTCGCCGCCAGCCGGCGCCGGTCCTCCGTCGTGAACCCCCCCTCGCCGACCGCCGCGAGCACGTCGCCGTACGCCGAGGGGTCGACGACCACGGCCACCGTGTTGTGGTTCTTGGCCGCCGCCCGGATCATGGCCGGACCGCCGATGTCGATCTGCTCGACGCACTCCGCGGCGGAGGCCCCGGACGCGACCGTCTCCGCGAACGGGTAGAGATTGACCACCGCGAGCTGGAACGGCTCGATCTCGAGCTCTTCGAGCTGCTTGACGTGCGAGGGATTGTCGCCGTCGGCGAGCAGGCCCGCGTGGACCCGGGGGTGCAGGGTCTTGACCCGCCCGTCCAGGCACTCGGGGAAGCCGGTCAGGGACTCCACCTTGGTCACCGGCACGCCGAACGACGCGATCGCGGCGGCCGTGCCGCCGGTCGAGACGATCTCCACGCCCGCGGCCTCGAGTCCTCGGGCCAGCTCCTCCAGCCCCGTCTTGTCGTATACCGCGATCAGCGCGCGGCGGATGGGGGTGCGGGTCACTTCTTGGTCCTCCCTCGTTGCCGGGAATGGCTGATCTCAGCCGGCTCCCCTACGGCCTTACCTGTCCTCAAGAGCGGCGGGTCGGCCGGCCCAGACGGACCGTACGGCCAGAGACCGTCCAGCCGTCCCTCGCCATGCGGCCGACGATCTCGACCAGCAGCCGTCGCTCGACGGTCTTGATCCGCTCGTGCAGCGAATCCTCGTCGTCCCCGTCCTGTACGGCCACGGCCTCCTGCGCGATGACCGGGCCGGTGTCCACGCCCGCGTCCACCAGGTGCACGGTGCAGCCCGTGAGGCGGACGCCGTACGCCAGCGCCTCGCGCACGGCGTGGGCGCCCTGGAAGGCGGGCAGCAGCGCCGGATGCGTGTTCACCACGGGAAACGAACCCAGCACGCGTGAGCCGAGGATCTTCATGAACCCCGCCGAGACGACCAGGTCGGGCTTGAAGTCGGCGATCCGCGCGGCGAGCGCCTCGTCCCACTGGTCGCGGGTGGCGTGGTCGCCCACCTTCTGGACGAACGTCGGCACACCCGACCGCTCGGCACGCGAGAGCCCCTCGATGCCGTCACGATCGGCGCCGACGGCGACCACGCGTGCGCCGAACGCCTCGTCCGCCGAGGCGTCGAGTAGCGCTTGTAGGTTGGTCCCCGAACCGGAGACGAGGACCACGAGCCGGAAGGACAGGATGGAACTCCTTCATGTGCGGGCTTCGTTTTGCTGGTGACTGCGAAGAGATGATTCTTTAGAAGCATGCGAGCGCGGAGGGTGATGACCCTCGATGCAGCACAAAGGGTATCGGGCCGCGGTCACCACGACCCACGACGGTCGGGTGCGGCGCAAGGTGAGCGAGGAGACTGTGACAACACCCATCCAGATGTCCATGCCGGAGATGGGCGGCCGGAGGGCGCTCGGTCTCGCCCTCATGGCGTTGATCTTCTCGCTGTACATCCCCGCAGGCGGGCTGGCGCTGGCCGTGTTCGGGCTCATCATCGCCGTCCGCGACCTGCGTGCCCTGCATCGGAAGAAGCAGCGGACCGGGATGGCGACCACCGCGGTCGTGATCTCCTCCGTCTCCCTCGTGCTGGGGACGTTCGCGCTGGTCGGTCAGGTGTACCTCTCCGCGGAGATCACGGCGTACGGCGAATGCAGCAAGGGCGCGGGCACCGTCGAGGCCCGGCAGGACTGCTCTGAGCAGTTCAAGCGGGCGATCGAGCAGAAGACCGGCATCCCCTGGCCGGCCGACATCCCGTTCCCCGCGTAGCCGGTCACCCGGTTGTTTCAGGCGCGTGTTCCTGGCGCGTGTTTCTGGCGCGTGTTCCTGGCGCGTGTTTCTGGCGCGTGTTCCTGGCGCGTGTTTCTGGCGCGGCC
>NZ_BONV01000030.1 GCF_016862895.1 Planotetraspora kaengkrachanensis
TTGTTTCAGGCGCGTGTTCCTGGCGCGTGTTTCTGGCGCGTGTTCCTGGCGCGTGTTTCTGGCGCGTGTTCCTGGCGCGTGTTTCTGGCGCGGCCGCCGGCGCGGGGTGCCGTTGGACGGCCGGCGCCGTCACTCGTCGCGATCCCAGGCGTACGGGTCGACGTAGATGACGTGCCCGCCACGATCGTCCGACTCGTCAACGATGTCCTTGCGCGGAGGGCGCGGTTCGTCGCGGCGGGGGGGCTGGGGCTCCGATCCCCCCGTTCGGGTCGTCCCTGCCGCGATCCCGCCGAACGTCTCCGCGTGTTCGTCGGTCCAGTCGTCCTTGATCACCGGAATCGGCTGGGTGTCGGCCTCGGTGGCATCGAGCCAGTGGCCGGGCAGGACGCGCGGATTCCGGTCGGCCAGCCGTACTTTGCTCGCCGCCTTGGCGATGACCGCGCCCGCCTTGCGGACGGGCTCGGGCGGGGTGGCGGGCCTGCGGGAGATCAACCACCAGTTGGCGATCCCGGCGGAGATGCCGGCCGCCACGCCGACCTCCAGCGTGACCGACAGCGCCACCTCCCATGGCGACGGCCCGACGGCGGACAACCGGGCGCCGCCGAGGGGACCGCCGGACAGAACGGCGAGCAGCCCGGCCATGGCCCCGGTGCTCAGCCCGCAGACGAACCCCCACAGTGGCGCCACCTCGATCGTCGGCGTCGGCGCGACGCGCGCCATCACGACCCCCGCGACCGCCCCCGCGGCGAACGGCACCGCGATGACCGCCATCACCCAGGCCGGTGACGGGCCCGGCGCGGGAAGGGCGCCCAGCAGCGGCAGCGAGGGCACGGCGCCGAGCTTGACCCCCGTCGGCGCGACCAGGGTCCCCGTGCCGATGGCGAACCCCGGCCCGGAGATGTACGCCATCCCCCAGACGACGGCGTTGAACAGGTAGAGGCCCTCGACGAGGAGGAGCAGCAGCCCGCCCACGAAACCCGGGGCGAGGACCCCGGACAGCTCGTGGATCTGCTGGAAGTTCACCGCGATGGCGCCCAGTACGAGCAGGGCCCCCGCGGCGAGGAGGATCAACACCGCGACGACGGTGGCTGCGACGATCGACCGAGGGCGCTCGGGAAGCAGGCGCAACATGGACTTCCACGGCCCGATGGTGCGGGCGGTGGCCAACGACCCCGCGACGAAGGCCAGCACGACATGGCTGACCAGCGCCTCACCCAGGAACGGCTGCGTCACCTGGTTGCGCGCGACGAGTGCGATCATGCCAGCGAGCAGCGAGTACGGCGCGGCGAGCGAGATCCCGGCCTGCGCGATCAGCACGAGCTGCGCCCGGCGCCGGGCGTTCTCGACGTCGCGCGGCGTGCCCTTAGGCAGCCGGGCCGGCATGCGCAGCCGCAGGTCGGCGTCGCGGGCCATCCACAGACCCGCCCGGTAGAGCAGTATCCCCGGGAGGATCATCAGGCCCAGCGGCAGAAGGCCGACCCTGCCTCCGGGGATGGCGAAGCCCGCGTGGTGGGCGGCGAGCCAGAGTTGGCATGCCGTACGGAAGACCCCGGGTAGCCCGTCACCGAACGCGCTGAGCGGCGCGGCGATCCAGCCGACGAGCGTGAGGGTGGTGAGGACGGCAAGGCCGGCCCCGAGCGTCCAGACGGCGGCGAGCATGCCGGAGACGGGTAGGGGACGCCGGGTCTCCTCGTCGTCGCTTTGGGGCCCACGGCCGAGGACGGCACGGGGGGCGGTCCGAAGTTGGTCGAGAAACGCCGTCACGCTATCCCATGCTCCCAGCCCGCCCCCACATTTCCCCGCCGCCACGCCGAGGCCGCGAGCGTGATCCCGCACGGATTCGCGGGCACGGCGACCCCTTGGTGTGATCATGCACAGACTCGGGATCATCCCTCATGACCCGCTCAACCCCCGCGCGTGATCATGCACAGGTTCCCGGAAACACGTTCCGACCTGCCCAGCCCTTGCGCGTGATCATGCACAGGTTCGCGGAAACGCACTCTGACCTGCCCGTTCACGATTCGTGATCATGCACGGATTCGCGGGCAGCTCCTTGAGCTGGGCCGAATACGTTCGTGACCATGCACCCCGATAGGAGATGCATGGTCACGAATGACGGAACCGCAGCCCAGACCTCCTACCGCCGACTGCATGCATGATCACGAAACGGATCAGCGCAGGTAAGTCGGCGCGATCTCGAACCCGCGCATGATCACGCACAGAGAGGGGGCCGGTCAGATGGCACGGCGCCGAATCTGTGCATGATCACGCGCGAGGTTGGGGCTGGTCAGATGGCCCGATCACGAACTTGTGCATGATCACGGCCAAAGGGTGGGGGTCAGCGGGACTGCATGACCTCGCGCATGAGGCGGGCGGTCTCGCTGGGGGTCTTGCCGACGCGGACGCCGACCTTCTCCAGGGCTTCCTTCTTGGCCTGGGCCGTACCGGCCGAGCCGGACACGATCGCGCCCGCGTGGCCCATGGTCTTGCCCTCCGGAGCGGTGAACCCCGCCACGTAGGCCACGACCGGCTTGGTCACGTGCTGCTCGATGTAGGCCGCCGCCCGCTCCTCGGCGTCGCCGCCGATCTCACCGATCATCACGATCGCGTCGGTACCCGGATCGTCCTGGAAGGCCTGCAACGCGTCGATGTGCGTCGTCCCGATGACCGGGTCGCCGCCGATGCCCACCGCCGTCGAGAAGCCGATGTCCCGCAGCTCGTACATGAGCTGGTAGGTCAGCGTCCCCGACTTGGACACCAGGCCGATACGACCGGGCGTGGTGATGTCCGCGGGGATGATGCCCGCGTTCGAGGCGCCGGGAGACGCGATGCCGGGGCAGTTCGGCCCGATGATGCGGGTCTTGTTGCCCTTGGCCACGGCGTAGGCCCAGAACTCGGTGGTGTCGTGGACGGGAACGCCCTCGGTGATCACCACGCAGAGCGGGATCTCGGCGTCGATCGCCTCCTTGACCGCGTCCTTGGTGAAGGCCGGCGGCACGAAGACGACCGACACGTCGGCGCCGGTCGAGGAGATGGCCTCGGCGACCGTGCCGAAGACGGGCAGGCCCTCGTGGACGGTGCCGGCCTTGCGGGCGTTGACGCCGCCCACGACCTTGGCGCCCGAGGCGAGCATGCGGCGGGTGTGCTTGGTGCCCTCGCCCCCGGTCATGCCCTGAACAATGATCTTGCTGTCGGCAGTCAGCCAGATAGCCATTACGCACCTACCGCGGCGAGCTCGGCGGCACGCTGGGCCGCATCGTCCATCGTGTCCACCAGCTCGACGCCGGGCAGGCCCGCGTCGGCCAGAATCTGCCGCCCGAGAGCGGCGTTGTTGCCGTCCAGCCGCACGACCAGCGGGCGGGTCACGGACTCGCCACGGCCCTCGAGCAGCTGGAAGGCCGAGACGATGCCGTTGGCGACGGCGTCGCAGGCGGTGATGCCGCCGAAGACGTTGACGAAGACCGACCTGACCGAGGGGTCGGACAGGATGATCTCCAGGCCGTTGGCCATGACCTCGGCCGAGGCGCCGCCGCCGATGTCGAGGAAGTTGGCGGGCTTGGGCTGCCCCGCGTAGGCCTCGCCGGCGTACGCCACGACGTCGAGCGTGGACATGACCAGGCCGGCTCCGTTGCCGATGATCCCGACCGAGCCGTCGAGCTTGACGTAGTTGAGGTGCTTCTCCTTGGCCTTCGCCTCGAGCGGGTCCTCGGCGGCCTTGTCGACGTAGGCCACGTGCTCGGTCTGGCGGAAGTTCGCGTTCTCGTCCAGGGTGACCTTGCCGTCGAGGGCCTTCACCTGGCCGTCGGCCGAAAGGATCATCGGGTTGACCTCGACGAGCGAGGCGTCCTCGTCGACGAACACGGCCCAGAGCTTCTCGATGAGCTCGGCGGCGCCGTCAAGCGACTGCGGCGGCAGGCCGCCGGCCTCGGCGATCCGGCGGGCGGTGGCGCGGTCGACGCCCTCGAGGGAGCTCACCGGCACCTTGGCGACCTTCTCGGGCGCGGTGTGGGCGACTTCCTCGATGTCCATTCCGCCGGACGCGGAGCAGATCGCCAGGAACGTCCGGTTCGCCCGGTCGAGCAGGAAGGAGAAGTAGTACTCCTCCGCGATCTGGCTGGCCTCCTCGATCAGGACCTTGTGAACCGTGTGGCCCTTGATGTCCATTCCGAGGATCTGCGTCGCCTTCTGGTACGCGTCTTCCGCGTCGTCGGCGACCTTGACGCCGCCCGCCTTGCCGCGCCCGCCGGTCTTGACCTGGGCCTTCACGACGACCTTGCCGGTCAGCTGCTCGGCGGCCGCGCGCGCCTCCTCCGCGGTGTGCGCGACGACGCCGCGCGGCACCGGGATGCCGTACTCCGCGAAGAGCTCCTTCGCCTGATGTTCGAACAGGTCCACGAGGGTCCGTCCCTTTTGATGTCGAGGCCAGGCGCCGTCGCTGCCGCCCGGCGATTCCGCCCATGAAGCCTAGCCTTAGCCGGGACCGCGCCACATCATCGGGTCCTTGTCGCACCTTGCCCCGGACATGGAAATACGGCAGTCTTGGGCAAAATATCTCAAACCGATGTAGGCACCGCTGTACGGACCCAGTCGACGATTTCCTGGGTCGTGGCCCCGGGTGTGAAGATCTTCGCCACTCCCATCTTGTGCAACTCGGGAATGTCGGCCTCGGGGATGATGCCGCCGCCGAACACCACGATGTCCTCCGCGCCCTTCTCCCGCAGGATCTCGATGAGCCGCGCGAACAGCGTCATGTGCGCGCCGGACAGGATCGACAGGCCGATGGCCGCCGCGTCCTCCTGGATCGCCGCCTGCACGATCTGCTCCGGGGTCTGGTGGAGCCCGGTGTAGACGACCTCCATGCCGGCGTCGCGAAGCGCCCTCGCCACGAGCTTGACCCCGCGGTCGTGCCCGTCGAGCCCCGGCTTGGCGACGACGACGCGGATCCTGGCTTCCATGCAGACCTCCCGAGTGATGCCCGCCAAGCTACGGCGCTGAAGGGCGCGGATCGCGCGCCCGGCCGTACCCGAGGCTACGTCGCCTCGATAGCGTGCCCGCTGCCCGAAGCGTAATCACCCGGCGGCCACCGCCGGGAGCCCCGGCGCCGGATCGCCGCGCGGCGGTCCGCTTCGCTCAGAGTTTCTCGACGTTGGCGTAGGCCAGCAGCAGGGTCTTCTCCCCCGAGGCGCCGAAGTCGATCTTCACTCGGGTCTTCTCCGCGCTGCCGTCGACGGCGACCACCGTGCCGAGGCCGAACGAGTCGTGGGTGACCCGGTCCCCCGGCGAGAGATTCGGGATCTCCTTGCCGCCCGCCTTCCTCGCGGCGGGAGCCGTACGAGCGGGGGTGCGGGAGGTCGCGGCCGACCAGGCGTTCTTGCCCGGGTCTCCGCGCCAGTCGACGAGGTCGCCCGGCACCTCGGACAGGAACCGGGACGCGGGGTTGAACGAGGGGGCTCCCCAGGAGGTCCGCACGGCCGCCCGGGAGAGGTAGAGCCGATGCTCGGCCCGCGTGATGCCCACGTAGGCGAGGCGGCGCTCCTCCTCCAGCTCCTTCGGGTCGCTGAGTGAGCGCATGTGCGGGAAGACGCCGTCCTCCAGCGCGGTGAGGAACACCACGGGGAACTCCAGGCCCTTGGCCGTGTGCAGGGTCATCAGCGTGACGACCCCGCCGTGGTCCTCCCCCTCGGGGATCTGGTCGGCGTCGGCGACGAGCGAGACCTGCTCGAGGAAGTCGACCAGTGTGCCCTCCGGGTTGGCCTCCTCGAACTCGGCCGCCACCGAGATCAGCTCGTTGAGGTTCTCCAGACGGCTCTCGTCCTGCGGATCGCCGGAGGTCTCCAGCTCGGTGCGGTAGCCGGTGCCGTTCAGCACCTCCTCCGCCAGGTCGGACAGCGGCAGTTCCTTGGCACGCAGGTCGTCGAGCAGCGCGGTGAACTCCCTGATCGCGTTGAGCGACCGGGTGGCCAGGCCGGGGGCCTCGTCCGCCCGGCGCAGCCCCTCCCAGAAGCCGATCCGCTCGCGGCCGGCGAACGCCTCGATCATCGCCTCCGCCCGGTCGCCGATGCCGCGCTTGGGCACGTTGAGGATGCGCCGCAGGGAGACCGTGTCGCTCGGGTTGGCCAGGACCCGCAGGTACGCCAGGAGATCCTTGACCTCCTTGCGCTCGTAGAACCGCACCCCGCCCACAACCTTGTACGGCAGGCCGGTGCGGATGAAGATCTCTTCGAAGACGCGGGAGGCCGCGTTGGTCCGGTAGAAGACCGCGACCTGGCCGGGGGTGACCCCCTCGTCGTCGGCGAGCCGGTCGACCTCCTGGGCGACGAACATGGCCTCGTCGTGCTCGTTGTCCGCCACGTAGGCGACGATCTTCGGCCCGGCGCCCTGCTCGGACCAGAGGTTCTTGGGCTTGCGGCTCTCGTTCCTGGAGATGACGGCGTTCGCCGCGTTCAGGATCGTCTGCGTGGAGCGGTAGTTCTGCTCGAGCAGGATCGTCCGCGCGTCGGGATAGTCGCGCTCGAACTCCAGGATGTTGCGGATCGACGCCCCGCGGAAGGCGTAGATCGACTGGTCGGCGTCGCCGACCACGACCAGCTCCGCGGGCTCGGTGCCCCCCCTGACCACGTCGCCGTCCGCCGTCCGGACCTCGGGACGGCCTACCAGCTCGCGGATCAGCACGTACTGCGCGTGGTTGGTGTCCTGGTACTCGTCGACCATCACGTGCCGGAACCGCATCCGGTAGTGCTCGGCGACCTCGGGGAAGAGCTGGAACAGGGTGACTGTGAGCATGATGAGGTCGTCGAAGTCCATCGCGCCGGCCTCGGTGAGCCGCTGCTGATAGGTCTTGTACGCCTCGGCGAGCGTGCGCTCCAGGTGGGTCTGGGCGCGCTCGGCGGCCGTCTCGTAGTCGATCAGTTCGTTCTTGAAGTTGCTCACCTGGGCCGAGAACGACCGCGGCGGGTAGCGCTTGGGATCGAGGTCGAGCTCGCGGCACACCAGCGCCATGAGCCGCTGCGAGTCGGCCTGGTCGTAGATCGAGAAGCTGCCGGTGAAGCCCAGCCGCTTGGCCTCCCTGCGCAGGATGCGCACACAGGCGCTGTGGAACGTCATCACCCACATCGCCTTGGAGCGGGGGCCGATGAGCCGGTCGACCCGCTCCTTCATCTCGCGCGCGGCCTTGTTGGTGAAGGTGATCGCGAGGATCTCGGACGGCTGGACGTTCCGCTCGGCCAGGAGGTAGGCGATCCGGTGGGTGAGCACCCGTGTCTTGCCGGAGCCTGCCCCCGCCACGATCAGCAGGGGACTGCCCTGGTGGACGACGGCCTCCCGCTGCTGCGGGTTCAGGCCGTCGAGCAATGGGTGGGTGGCGGTTCCGGTGGACACCTCCTAAGGGTATTGCCGTCCACCGACATCCGGTGCCCCGCCGTGCATACCGCCCCCTCTAAGGTGAGTTGCCGGAAACGAGGAGGCCGTGGAACATGCTCGACGAAGCTGAGATCAAGAACGTTCTCGTGGTGACCGCTCACCCCGACGACATCGACTTCGGCGGCGCTGGAACGGTGGCGAAACTCGTCGACGCGGGAGCCGAGGTGGTGTACTGCCTGGTCACCGATGGCGACGCCGGCGGCTTCGACAGGCAGGTCGACAACGGCGGGATGGCGGTCGCACGCAGGGCCGAGCAGACGGCCGCCGCCGACCGCGTCGGGGTCGAGGACATCCGTTTCCTCGGGTACCCGGACGGAATGGTCGAGCAGTCGCTCGGCCTCCGCTGCGACATCACGCGAGTGATCAGGCAGGTTCGGCCGGATCTCGTGATCACTTCCACGCCTGAGCGCAACTACGCCCGCCTCGGGCCGAGCCACCCGGACCACCGGGCCGTCGGCGGCGCCACGCTCGACGCGGTCTACCCGGACGCCCGCAACCCCTACGCCTTCCCCGAGCTGCTCGCGGACGAGGGCCTTGACGCCTGGACCGTCCGCGAGGTCTGGCTGATGGGCACGCCCACCCCCAACCGCTACGTCGACGTCACCGCCACGGTGGACCGCAAGATCGCGGCACTGCGGGCCCACGAGAGCCAGACCGGCCACATGCAGGATCTGGACGGCTTCGTCCGGGGCTGGCTCGCCGCGAACGCCGCGACGGCCGGCCTCCCCGAAGGCGCGTTCGCCGAGGCGTTCCAGGCCGTCGTCACCGACTGACCTTCCGCCCCCGGCAGGAACCGACCCACCGTCCGCCCTCGCGGGCAGGAACCGACTGACCGTCCGCCCCCGCGGGCAGGAACCGACTGACCGTCCGCCCCCGCGGGCAGGATCGGTCAGGTGAACACGCTCCTTCCCGTCACCCCTCAGCTCGGCGCGGTGATGGTCCTGCTCGCGCTCGCGGGCGCGGGCGTCGCCGCGGTGGGCAGGCTGGGGCACTCGCGGGCGATCCTCACCGCCTCGGTGCGGGCCGCCGCACAACTGGCCCTGGTGTCCCTGGTCATCGTAGGGGCGATCGGCTTCCTGCCGGCGGCGGCGCTGTTCCTCCTGCTGATGTACGGCGTGGCGGCCTTCACCGCGGGCCGCCGGATCGTCCGGGGGCGTGCCTCGTGGTGGGCGGCCCTGCCCATCGCCGCCGGAGTCGTCCCGGTGCTGACCCTCATGCTGGGCGCCCGCGTGATGCCGGTCACCGGGATGGTCCTCATCCCCGTCACCGGGATCCTCCTGGGCGGCTGCCTGACCGCCACGTCGCTGGCGGGGCGCCGGGCGCTGGACGAGCTCAGAGTCAGGCGCGGCGAGGTGGAGGCCGCCCTGTCGCTGGGCTTCACCCCCAGGGACGCGGCGCTGGAGATCTGCAGGCCGTCCGCCGCCCAGGCGCTCATCCCCGCGCTGGACCAGACGCGGACCGTGGGCCTGGTCACGCTTCCCGGCGCGTTCGTCGGCATGATGATCGCCGGTTCCGACCCCGTCCACGCGGGAGTCGTCCAGGTCGCCGTCCTCGTCGCACTGCTCGCGGCGGAGTCCGTCGCCGTCGTGGTCACGATCGAACTCGCGGCGCGGGGCCTCTTCTCGGAGTGAGTGAGACGCAAGATCCGCTCAGCGCGACGACACCCGCCGCGCGGCACGGGCGGCCACGTAGCCGAACGAGTTCGTGGCGAGATGGAACAGCGACGGCGCGAGCAGCCCGCCTCGCCGCCGCAACTCGTGGAAGAGCACGCCCGCCGCGGCGGTGGACGCGACTGTCCCGGCCACCACGCGCGCGGTGGCCAGGCGGCGCCGCGCCACGGGACCCGGCGGGTCGGACACGAGGCCGCTCAACGCCGGGTTGGCGCGGGCCATGTCCATCGAGGGCAGCACGTGCCACAGCCCGAACAGGGCCGCGGACCCGGCGAGAGCCGTATGCTCCGAGGCCCTGCGCGCCAAAAGCGCGGGCAGAACCCCGCGGAAGCCGATCTCCTCCAGCAGCACCGTCCCGACGGGCACCTGGACGAGGACCTCCTCCAGCAGCCGGCCCCTGGACAACGCGAGCGCGCGCTCGTCGCGCAGCAGCGGGCGCGTCCGCGGAAGGGCGACTCCGGCCGCGTAGACCACGGCCACCCCCGCCGCGAGGAGTCCGCCGATCCGAGCCCCGCGCTCCGCGCGCTCGAAGCCCAGCGCCGGCCACGTCAGTCCCTCGCGCCGTGCGATGCCGACAAGCGCCGCCGTGGCCACGGCCGACGTCACCGGGGCCCAGCGCCTGGCGACCCGGTTGTTCAGTACGTTCGCCCCGGCGAGCACGCCGAGCGAGCACACGAGCGGATCGACGCGTTTCACGAATGCCCTCCCCGCCTGCGAGTGCTCCACGCCGCCATCGTGCCACCCGATTTGGCCGCGCGAGCGTCAACAGGCGCCGACGCCCTGGCCGTACCCCTTGGCGAAGGACGCCTGCCGCTGCGCCGCCGTGCCGTGCGCGTCCGGCGCCCACCACGCGTCTGTGGGATCGCCGGCGGCCTCGAGGTTGGCCAGGAGCTCGGCGCCGTCCCCCGCGTCGGCCTTGAGCGCCCGTTCCTGGACCAGCCCGCTGAGAGTGGCCCCGGCGTAGCAGTCCGCCTGTAACTCGCGCTGCACGTTGAACTGGAAGTCGTTGACGAGCTGCGCCTGTACGGCATGCCCGAACTCGTGGGGGATCACGAGGTAGACGGCCCCGTCGCCCATCCGGTCGTACATGCCCTGCAGCCAGGCGGCGTCGTAGGCGATGAAATGCCCGCTCGGGCAGTAGAACGCGTTGTTCGGCACCGAGGGCTGCCTGCCGCAGTCAGGGCCGTCCTCGCCGTTGTAGGCGACGAAATCGCTGATGGGAGCGTAGGTGTTCCCGCTCTGCTGGAACCGCTCCGCCCAGAACCGCTCGGTGAGACACCTCGCCAGCTCGATGTCGCCGGCGAAGTCCTGGCCCGTCGCGTCACACGGACCCGCGACCGAGCCGCGCGGGGGCGCGCCGGCCGGGTCACCCGGTTCACCGCCGCAGGCCGCGATCAGTGACACCACCAGTGTCCCCGCGAGGACGAGCGGGAGGAGCCGTCGAAGGATCACTCCGTCATAGTCACCCATTCCGGTCAAAGATCCCAGAGGTGGACCGGCTTGTTCTCGTGCATGCGCTCCAGGTAGCGCAGGGTCATCCCGCGCAGCGCGTCGTACCCGCCGCCGAGGTCGCGGACGGCGTCCACCTGCCAGGACGCCCCCGTGCGACCCGTCAGGCAGCGCTGCTCGATGATCCCGAGTAGCCGGTCGCGCTGGACGGGGTCGACCCCCCACAGGTCGAGACCCCGGTGGGCGAGCGGCAGCAGGCGGCGCAGGACGAGTTCGGCGGCGGGCACCTCCCCGAGACCCGGCCAGTACAGGCGCGCGTCGATGCCGTGGCGGGCCGCGTTGCGCAGGTTGTCCTCCGCCGCGGCGAAGGACATCTGCGTCCACACCGGCCGCTCCTCCAACGGGAGCACACGCATGAGCCCGTAGTAGAAGGCGGCGTTGGCGACGACGTCGGCCACCGAAGGACCCGCCGGGAGCACCCGGTTCTCCACCCGCAGATGCGGGACGCCGTCGACGACGGCGTACACGGGCCGGTTCCAGCGGTAGACGGTCCCGTTGTGCAGGGTGAGCTCGTGCAGTTCTGGCGTGCCTCCCCGCTCGAGCACCTCGCGCGGATCCTCGTCGTCGCAGATCGGGAGCAGCGCGGGGAAGTAGCGGACGTTCTCCTCGAACAGGTCGAAGACCGAGGTGATCCACCGCTCGCCGAACCAGACCCTCGGGCGCACGCCCTGCGCCTTCAGCTCGTCCGGCCGGGTGTCCGTCGCCTGCTCGAACAGGCTGATGCGGGTCTCCCGCCACAGCTCCCTGCCGAACAGGTAAGGCGAGTTGGCCGCGACCGCGATCTGCGGCCCCGCGACGGCCTGCGCCGCGTTCCAGTGGTCGGCGAACCTGGAGGGACTCACCTGCAGATGCAACTGGACGCTCGTGCACGCCGCCTCGGGAGTGATGCAGTCGGCGTAGGTGTCCAGGCGCTCGGTTCCCTCGATCTCGAAATGCATGGCCTCTCCGCGTGCGGCGAAGATCTGCTCGTTGAGCAGCTTGTATCGGGGGTTGGCGGACAGGGTCGCCTCGCTGACGTCCGCCTCTTTCAGCGTGGGCAGGATCCCGACGAGCATGAGGTGTCCGCCGACCTCCCGGGCGCGCTCCTCGGCATGGTTGAGACGGCGCCGTACGGACTCCTCGAGGCGCAGCAGCCCGTCGCCGCCCAGCTCCTGAGGCTCGATGTTGATCTCGACGTTGAACTGCCCGAGCTCGGTCGCCCAGTCGGGCTCCGCGATGACCTCGAGGACCTCCGCGTTCTTCATGGCAGGCTCACCGCGCGCGTCGACCAGGTTCAGCTCGATCTCCAGGCCGGCCAGGGGCCGCTCGACCTCGAAACGGGACTCGCGCAACATCTGCGCGAGGACGTCGAGCGACCGCCTGACCTTGTCGCGGTAGCGGCGGCGGTCTTCTCCGGTGAACGCGATGGCGGGAACGTCACGGCCCATCTGAACCTCCGAGCGGTGCCAGGCCCCCGATCACATATGAGGTACTTCCCCACATTTGACGCGAGCGCGACCGTTTCGCGGTTCAGTTCAGGCCGTGCGAGATCAGGCCGTCCGGACCAGGCCGTTCAGACCAGGCCGTTCAGACGAGGCGGCGGGCGGTCGCCCAGCGGGAGAGCTCGTGCCGGTTGGACAGCTGGAGCTTCCTGAGCACGCTCGACACGTGCGTCTCCACCGTCTTGACCGAGATGAACAGCTCCTTGGCGATCTCCTTGTAGGCGTAGCCCCTGGCGATGAGCCGCAGCACCTCACGCTCGCGCTGGGTGAGCGAGTCCAGCTCCGGGTCGATCGGGGGGGCCTCGGTGGAGGCGAACGCGTCCAGGACGAACCCCGCGAGCCGGGGCGAGAACACCGCGTCGCCGTCGGACACCCGGGTGATCGCGTCGGTGAGCTCCGCGCCGCTGATGGTCTTGGTGACGTAACCGCGGGCGCCGCCGCGGATCACCCCGATCACGTCCTCGGCCGCGTCGGACACCGACAGGGCGAGGAACCGCACCTGCGAACCCGGGCCGAGCACCCGCTTGAGCACCTCCTGACCGCCGCCGCCGGGCATGTGCACGTCCAGCAGGACGACGTCGGGCTCCAGGTCGGCGATGGCCGCCACGGCGGAATCCACGTCGTCGGCCTCGCCGATCACCTGGATCGACGGCCCGAGCTCGGCGCGGACTCCCGACCGGAACAGCCGGTGGTCGTCGACGATCAGGACACGCACGGTCTTCATCAAGTGTTCCTCTTCATGGTCAGCATGACCTCGGTACCGTCGCCGGGTTCGGTCCTGACCCGGGCGCTGCCTCCGTGGCGTTCCATCCTGCCGATGATCGACTGGCGGATGCCCATCCGGTCCTCCGGGACGTCGTCGAGGACGAAGCCCTTCCCCCGATCGCGGACGAATACCGTCACCTCGTCCGCCTCGACCTCCGCGTAGACGGATATCACCGGCGACTCGGAGTATTTCGCCGCGTTCACCATCGCCTGTCTGGCCGCGTGGAGCAGGGCGACCAGTCCGTCGGTCAGCTCGCAGTCGCCCACGCAGACCACCTCGATCGGCACGCCGTGCGCGTCCTCCTCCTCGGCCGCGGCCCTGCGCACCGCGGCGGCCAGGGTCGCGTCGGCGTCCTGTTTGGGCTGGTAGAGCCAGTTGCGCAGCTCACGTTCTTGCGACCGGGCGAGGCGGGTCACCTCGCGCGGGTCGTTCGCGTTGCGCTGGATCAGGGTCAGGGTGTGCAGCACGGAGTCGTGCACGTGCGCGGCGACCTCCGCGCGCTCCTCCTGCCTGATGCGCTCGGTGCGCTCCCGCTGGAGCTCCTTGACCAGGGAGGCAAGGTACGGCGCGGCGATCATGAGGATGCCGCCGACGACGACGGCGGTGAAGACCAGCCCCGTCCGCGCCTTGGCGAGTTCGCCGCTGGCGGCGAGGAATCCGACGGCCCCCACGGCCACGAGGAGCGCCCCGATGATCGTCCGGACCCAGGTCGTGCTCACCTGCTTGACCGCGCCGGTCATCCACCGCTGCCGCCTGCCGGGGTCGGCCTGCTGCCACAGGATCAGCGCGCCGATGCCGCCGACGGCGATCGGCCAGGTCCCGAATCCACCGCTCGAGGCGCCCGTCATCCAGCCGAAGGCGGCGAGCGCCAGCCAGAGCACGCCGTACGCGGCGAGCTGGCCCCAGTCGCGCCCGGGATCGCGGCCCTTGACCTGCTCCTTCGGGGTGAACATCCACAACGCGGCATACGCCACGAATCCGAGCCCGTCGACGACGGTGAGCAGCACGAAGGCCAGCCTCAGCACGACAGGGTCGAGCCGCAGCTGGGCGGCGGCGCCCTGGGCCACGCCCGCGACCACGCGGCCCTTCACGGGCCTGACGAGCCGCGGGTACGCCTCAGGCGCCTTGGACACCTCGGTTTCCCGCACGCTGATCCCGACTTCTGGAATGACTGACATTTCGCGGCACATTCGGTGGGCGGTCGGACATCTCGGCAAGCATCGTCACACGCCGCCGCGCGGCGCGCATCAGGGCATGCCCTGGCTCGTCCCCGAGAGTGCGTCCCGTCCTTCGGGGTCCCTCCTTCGGTTTCCTCACCTCCGACCCTATGGGGCGGCCGGCCAGTGTGGCGGCGAGCGCCCGGGAAGCCCGCGCGGACCCGCGTCCGCATGAGCCGCCGGGGCGTCCGCGTGAGAAGCCGGCACGCCGCCGAGCCGAGGCGAGGTTCGTGAAACGAGCGATGTCGCGTGAACCGCATGGGACCACCGGGACCCCCGCGCACCCCGGCGGCCCTTGTGGCGGTCAGGATCCGGAGCCGGCCTCACCTCCGTCCGGAGGCTCGGGGTCGTCCCGCCCGACCAGCAACGCGAGCACCTTCAGCGCCCGGTCGCCGTGGGACTGCGAGAACGTCGCGGCGCAGGCGATGACCCCCAGAAGGATCACCGATGCTGCGGCCACGCCGACCGCGGTCACGAGAATCGGGACGGGTGTCGGCTGGCCCGAGGCCAGGATGGCCGACCCGAGGCCGGCCGCCGCGCTCAACGCCGGCCCCACCCACGTGCGGCTCACTGGATCACGATCGCGGTCCTCCTGTCTGGCGATCCTTTGTGCGCCACTCGACGGACATCACCCCTGGATCGCCTATCTGATCTCTTTGATACCCCTCTGTACGGCTCCCGCCAAGCCTTCGGGGCTCCCACGGCTCATCCGTCACCGGCATCCCGGTCGCCCCCGGCGTCCCCGGCTCGGGGACGAGTCAGGGGTTCCCCCGATGGTGCGCGGACGCAGCGCGAAGCCAGGATGGACATATGACCGAGGCGCCACCCACCCCTGAAGAGCCCGCCGCGGGCCCCGAGCCTGATCGCCCGCTGTGCCGGAGCGAGTCCGGCCGCATGTTCACCGGCGTGTGCGCGGGGCTCGGCAGGTACACGGGGATGGATCCGGTCCTGTTCCGGGTGGGCTTCGCCGTGCTCCTCCTCGCCTCCGGCATCGGGGCCATGTTGTACGTGGCCGCGTTCCTGCTCATGCGGGACGCCCACGGGGGGCCCGGTTACCTGGAGCGCTGGACCCACCGCCTGTTCGACGCCGAGACCGTGCTGGCCCTCATGGCGGCCGTCTTCGCGTTCGGACTGATCATCAACGTGGCGTCCGGCGGGATCAACCGGGGCACGATCGTGGTGGGCACGTTGCTGGCGATCGTGCTGCTCGCCGCCCACGCCCGCGGCGTCGACCTGCTGACGATGGCGAAGTCCGTGCCGGACCGGGCGATCGGACGGCGCGGCATGACCCGCAACCCCGCGGAGAACCCGTTCGGCTCCGCCTCCCCGGGGGCGGGGTTCACCGGCCGGCGCCCCTCGGCTCCCCACACGCCGTTCGGCGGCGCACCCGCCGGGCCCGCCGGAGGCGCGGCCACCGGTCAGGACACCGCTTCCCCGCAGGACACCGCACCCGAGCAGAGCACCACGCCCGGGCAGGACGCGGGGCAGGAGGCGGGGCAGGGCGCGGCGGATGCCGGCGTCCAGGGGGAGGCCGCGGCCTCCGCATGGCCCGCGAACCCCGCCGGCCCTGCCACGCGGCCGTTCGGCGCAGCTCCGCCCACGGAGAGCGGCTACCGGCGGCTGTCCGATCTCGCCAGGGAGGCGCGCGCCGGCACGTACGGCTACGCCTCCGGTGAGCCCTTCGCACCTCACGGTCCCTACACGGTGCGCGAGCCGTACCGGCCCGAGGGACCGCCCCCGGCAGCGCCGCCGCCGCCACCGCGGCCGGCCAAGCCGAAACGTCCCAGATCTTTCGTCGGCGGGCTCACCGTCTGCCTGGCTCTCATTGTTGGAGGGGTCGTGGCTGCCGTACAGCAGTCGGGCACCGGCTCGGTCAGCCTGCCGATGGTCGGCGGGGCGGTTCTCGTCACGATCGGGGCGGGCCTGCTCGTCGCGACGTGGTTCGGCCGGGGCGCGGGGCTCGTCGTCCTCGGCATGTTCGTGTCACTCGTCCTGGTCGCGGGGTCAACGGTGAACGGAATTCCGAAGAAGGTGGGCAGCTTCGTCTGGCATCCGGTGACGGTCACCCAGGCGAGTGAGGACTACACGCTCGGGATGGGTGAGGGCAGGCTCGATCTGAGCGATGTCCCCCTCACCCCGGGAGCACGGGTCAGGTTCAACGCGTCGGTGGCGGTCGGGCAGATCACCGTGATCGTCCCCTCGACCGCAAGGGTCCAGGTGTACGGATACACCCGGCTGGGCGAGGTGAAGATCGACCACAAGGTCGAGGACGGCGCCGACGTGCAGTTCGACCGCGTCCTCGAGCCGGAGGTCACGGGCACCGGCGACGCGCCGACGATCGAGTTGCACGTCAAGGCGGGCATCGGGGACGTGGAGGTGCGCCGTGCGGCCTGACGCGGAGCCGGCCCCCACCGCGGAGCCGCCACGTCTCCGGCGGGTCCACAGGACCGACTTTATGGCCCTGCTGTGCGGCCTGCTCTTCATCGGCATCGGCGTCACGTACATGGCCGTGCCCGGGGCCGACGCCGTCATCATGGCTCCGGTGGTGGTCGGAGGCCTGGGCTTCGCGGCCTTCGTCGCGATCATCGCCAAGGCGATTCGGCGATGACCCCCGACATTTCGTAGTTCCGGGAACACGGGGGGTTGACCGAACAGGACGGGAGCGTACGTTCACACGTATCCGGTCTCACTGCTCTGTTCGGGAGGCTGTTATGGCCCGAATCTCCGTCGAGGTCGACGGAATCGCCTACGAGGACGATGTGGAGCCGCGACTGCTCCTCGTCCACTACCTGCGAGATCGCTTGGGGAAGACGGGGACCCCGATCGGTTGCGACACCACCAACTGCGGCGCCTGCACGGTGCTCCTGGACGGCACGAGCGTGAAGAGCTGCTCCGTGCTCGCCGTCCAGGCGGACGGCTGCGACGTCACCACCATCGAGGGCGTTTCCAGCGACGGGGAGTGGCACCCCGTGCAGAAGGCCTTCCACGAAGAGCACGCCCTCCAGTGCGGTTACTGCACTCCCGGCATGATCCTGGCCTCCATCGACCTGCTGAAGGACGATCCCGACCCGTCGGAGGAGGCCGTGCGTCAGGGGCTGGAGGGCAACCTGTGCCGGTGCACGGGCTACTGCAACATCGTCCGCGCCGTCCGGCGCGCCGCTCAGGAGATGCGGGTGACGACGCCATGACCGAGCAGCTCGACACGGGCGTGGTCGCCCAGCAGATCAAGGAGCACGACGTCCTCGACGCCCCCGCCGGCGGCTCCGAGGTGGGCCGGGCGCGCAGGCGCAAGGAGGACGCGCGCCTGGTGACGGGGCGCACCCAGTGGACGGACAACATCCAGCTGCCCGGCATGCTCCACGTGGCGTTCCTGCGCAGCCCGATGGCGCACGCCAGGATCACCCGGGTGGACACCTCAGCGGCCCGCACCCGCCGCGGGGTCGTCGCCGTCTTCAGCGGCCAGGACTTCGCCGGGGAGCAGGGCAGCCTGCCGTGCGCGTGGCCCGTCACGCCGGACACCGTCATCCCCGAGCACCCGCCGATGGCCGTGACCACGGTCCGGTACGTCGGAGAGGCGGTGGCCTGCGTGGTCGCCGTCGACCGGTACGCGGCGGCGGACGCGCTCGAGGCCATCGAGATCGACTACGAACCGCTGGAACCGGTCCTCGACATGACCGAGGCGCTGGCGGAAGGAAGCCCGAAGGTCCACGAGGCGGGCAACGAGTCCTTCACCTGGAATTTCGCCGGGGGCGACATCGATGCGGCCTTCCACGAGGCGCCCGTCGTCATCGAGAGGACCTACGTCCAGCAACGCCTCATCCCGTCGGCGATGGAGCCGCGCGCGGTCGTGGCCCAGACCGACGGCGACCACTACACCCTGCACTCCTCGACGCAGATCCCCCACGTCCTGCGGGTCATGCTCGCGCTGACAACGGGGATCCCCGAGCACAAGTTACGCGTGATCGCGCCGGACGTGGGCGGCGGCTTCGGTTCCAAGCTGCAGGTCACAGCGGAGGAGGTGCTCAGTCTCCTGATCACCCGCCGCCTCGGCAAGCCGGTCAAGTGGACGGAGTCGCGGTCCGAGGGGAACCTGACCGTCCACCACGGACGCGACCAGCTCCAGCGGATCCGCCTCGCCGCCGACGCGAACGGCCGGATCAGGGGCGTGCAGGTGAAGCTGCTCGCCGACATGGGCGCCTACCTGATGCTGGTCACGCCGGGCGTCCCGCTCCTCGGCGCGTTCATGTTCAACGGCATCTACAAGATGGACGCCTACGACTTCACGTGCACCGGCGTCTTCACCAACAAGATGCCCACCGACGCCTACCGGGGCGCGGGCAGGCCCGAGGCCACGTACGCGATCGAGCGCGTCATGGACGAGTTGGCGGCCGAGATCGGCGTCGACCCGATGGAGATCAGACGGCGGAACTGGATCCAGCACTCCGAGTTCCCGTACACCACGATCTGCGGCCTGACCTACGACTCGGGCAACTACGAGGCGGCGACCGACCGTGCGCTCGCCCTGTTCGGCTACGACAAGTTGCGGGCCGAGCAGTCGGACCGGCGGGAGCGTCAGGACCCCGTCCAGCTCGGCATCGGGATCTCCACCTACACCGAGATGTGCGGCCTGGCGCCCAGCCGCGTCCTGGGCAGCCTCTCCTACGGCGCGGGCGGCTGGGAGCACGCCGACGTCCGGGTGCTCCCGACCGGCAAGGTCGAGGTGGTCACGGGGACCAGCCCGCACGGGCAGGGCCACGAGACCGCGTGGAGCCAGATCGTCGCCGACTCGCTGGGCGTGCCGTTCGAGGACGTGGCGGTCCTGCACGGCGACACGGCGACGTCGCACAAGGGCATGGACACCTACGGCTCACGCTCGCTTGCCGTGGGCGGGATCGCGGTCGTCCGTGCCTGCGACAAGGTCAAGGAGAAGGCGCGTCAGGTCGCCGCGCACCTGATGGAGGCGTCGCCTGACGACGTCGAGTTCTCCGAGGGCCGGTTCCGGGTCCGCGGCACCGGGACGTCGCAGACCATCCAGGAGATCGCACTCGCGACGTTCGCGGCGCACAACCTGCCGGACGGCTTCGAGCCGAGGCTCGACGCGAGCGCCACCTTCGACCCGGAGAACTTCTCCTTCCCGCACGGGACGCACCTGTGCGCCGTCGAGGTCGACACCGAGACGGGGGCGACGGCGATCCGGTCGTACGTGGCAGTCGACGACGTCGGCAACGTGGTCAACCCCCTCATCGTCGAGGGACAGGTCCACGGCGGCATCGCCCAGGGCATCGCGCAGGCGTTGTTCGAGGAGGCGGTCTACGACTCCGACGGCAACCTGCTCACCACGACGATGGCCGACTATCTGCTGCCGTCGGCGGCGGACCTGCCGAACTTCACCACCGACCGCACGGAGACCCCCGCGACCTCGAACCCGCTGGGCGTCAAGGGCGTCGGCGAGGCGGGCACGATCGCGTCGACGCCGGCGGTGGTCAACGCGATCGTCGACGCGCTGCGCCCGCACGGCGTCCACGACGTGCGGATGCCGTGCACGCCGGAACGGGTTTGGCGAACCCTGCGGACAGAAGGAGGGGAGCCCGCATGATCCCCGCGTCGTTCGACTACTTCAGGCCCTCGACCATCGAGGAGGCCGTGGACGTGCTCGCGGGCGCGGGCGAGGAGGCCAAGGTCCTGGCCGGAGGCCACTCGCTGCTGCCCCTGCTGCGCCTGCGGCTGGCGTATCCCACCGCCCTCGTCGACGTGGGCCGCGTCGCCGGGTTGCGGGGCGTCTCCGATCGGGGCGACCACGTCCTCATCGGTGCCACCACCACCCACGACGAGGTCGTCCGCTCCCCGATCGTCAGGGAGCACTGCCCCCTCGTCGCCCTGGCGACGGCGACCGTCGCCGACCCGGCCGTACGGCACCGCGGCACGTTCGGCGGTTCGCTGGCGCACGCCGACCCGGCCGGAGACCTGCCCGCCGTCGCGCTGGCGCTGGACATGGTCCTGGAGGTCCGGTCGCCCGCCGGCGAGCGGGCGATCCCGGCGGCCGGCTTCTTCCTCGACTACCTCGAGTCGGCCCTCGCACCCGGGGAGATCCTCACCGGGGTCCGGGTGCCGAAGCTCGGCCCGGGGTGGGGCTTCCACTACGAGAAGTTCCACCGTACGGCGCAGGCCTGGGCCACGGTCGGCGTCGCGGCGGCCGTCAGGCAGTCGAACGGGACCGTCGAGGAGGTGCGCGTCGGCCTGACCAACATGGGGTCCACCCCGGTGCGCGCCACAGCCGTCGAAGAGGCGGCCCGGGGCGTCGAGGCCGGGCAGAACGGCGGCCTCCGCCGGGCGGCCGAGCAGGCCGCGGAGGGCACAGACCCGCCGGCCGACCTGCACGCCCAGCCCGACTACCGGATGCACCTCGCCCGGGTGCTGACGCATCGGGCGCTGCTGTCCGCGTCGGCCCACCGCTCCCCGGCGACGTGATCGGGCGGCGTGCGGAGAACGAGCCGTAGGAGGACGGCCCGCCGTCCGCGGCCTGGTGATCTCAGGTCGCGGACGGCGGAACCGCGGGGTACGGCTCCCGCGAGGTGGCGGATCCGGTTTCGCGAGTCGTAGTGTCACAAATGGGGGTTCGCGCGCGACCTCACGTCGGCTGCCGGGTCGCGGGCAATTTCAGAACGGAGTCGAGCCATGGCGATGCGCTTCGAGCACGAGTTCACGGTTCCGGTGCCGGTCGAGCAGGCCTGGGCGGTGCTCGTCGACGTCGAACGGATCGCCCCGTGCCTGCCGGGAGCGGCTCTGGAAACCGTCGAGGGCGGCGCCTTCACAGGTCGCATGCGGGTGAAGGTCGGGCCGATCACCGTCACCTACCGGGGAGAGGCGGCCTTCGAGGACGTCGACAAGGACGCGAGGACGGTCACGCTGAAGGCGTCGGGCAAGGAGGCCCGCGGGGCGGGCACCGCGAGCGCCGAGGTCACCGCCCGGCTCGTCCCCGAGGCCGACCGCACCCGGGTGCACGTGGACACGTCGTTCAACATCACAGGGAGGCCCGCGCAGTTCGGGCGGGGCGTGATGGCCGACGTCGGCGCCCGGCTCATCGACCGCTTCGCCGCCAACCTCGCCGCGCTCCTCGAAGAGGCCGGGGAGGAAGAGGACCGGGTGGAGTCCCCCGAGCCCGTCACCTCCGGGGCGGCCGGTCCGAGAGCTGGAGCCTCGGCGGGAGTCGCCGCGCCGGCCGGCGGAACACGGGCACCGGCGGGACAGGGCGCGAACGGCGGATCACATCCGGATCTTCGGGTGGTCCCGCCGTGGCCTGAGGCCGCGGGCAGCATCGACACCCAGCCTGAGGGCGTCTCGCGGGCCTACCGGTCCGCCGAGGAGGAGGCGCTCGACCTCCTCGAGGTCGCCGGCGCTCCGCTGGTGCGGCGGCTCGCGCCCGCGCTGGGCGCGTTGGCCGCCGTCGCCGTGCTGGCCTATCTGGTGCGCCGCCTGCTTCGCAGGTGAGGCGAGGGTGCCCGATGCCGCCCCATTCGAGAGGCGGCATCCGGGCGTCGCCGCGCGGGAGGCTCCGGGAAGCCAGGGATCGCTTCCGGGAGACCGGCCCGCCGCTGTGGAACGCGGTGTGTTGTCGTGGGCCGGATCGGCTCCCGCGCGGGATGCGTCAGCGGGCGACGAGTTCGCGGGTCCGCTGCTGGGGCAGCCCGGCCAGCCTGCGCTGGCCGTCGGTCAGCAGCGCCGCGATGGGGCCGGGCTCGCGGAGCCGGCTGAAGCGGTCGCGGTTGTACTTGCGCAGCCGCGCCGACCTGCGCTTGGACGCGGCGTCCTTGTACGCGGCCACGTGCTGGCGCTCGGCCTTGGGCGCGCTGCTGAGCTCGTACCCGTGGTGAGCCAGCCGCTCGCCGAGGACGTCCTCGGCGAGAGCGATCTCCCACGGCTCGAGCCGGGACGCCCAACTGCCCGTGCGGGCGGTGGTCACCTCCTGGTGGGTGTTGCTGTGCCACACCTTGTGCGAGGGCACGGCCACCTCGGCCATGTGGTGGGGCTCGCACATCGCCGGGTCGTAGTCCTCCCCGATGAACGTGCACAGCTTCTTGAGCTCGGCCTCGGGGTCTGCCGTCAGGTCCTCGTAGCGGAGCTGGTAGAAGGTGTCGGCCGGCAGCTTGCGTGCGTGACGGCGGCCGAAGTCGATCGCCTCCGCCCAGTTGGCCATCGCGCCGATGCTGTCCGGCTTGTACCAGGGCATCTCCTTCAGGGAGGCGACGCAGTCGCGGCCGTCCCTGACGATGTGCACGAACTGGGCGTCGGGGAACAGGCGCGTGAGGATCTCGACGTGCCGGTAGTAGCTGGGCCGCTTGTCGCCCCAGCGTGGCTTGCCGAACCGCTCGGCGTACGACTTGAAGACCATCCCGATGACCGAGCCGAGGCTGCCGGGGCCGAGCATGGCGGCCTGGACGAAGTCGGCCGTGTCGAGGCCGAGCTCCCGGAACTTGGTGTTGCGCCCGTTGGCGATCCACTTCGCGAGCTTGCGGCGGTGGTCGGCCAGCCGCATGTCGCCGTACATCCTGCGTGAGAAGTACGCGGTTCCTACGAAGCGCGTCTCCGGTGGAACGGCTATGCGCTGGTGGGAGTGCAGCATGAGCTGCAGCATCGTGGTGCCCGAGCGCGGGCAACCGACCACGAATACCGGCCTGTCGGACTGCATGAGATCAATCCCCCGTTGTGAGTTAAAAGGCGTGATGGCCGGCCGCCGCCCCCGTGGAGGCGGCCCGCCGCTCGCGTGCCGGGTGTGGGGTTCCGGCCCGCGGTATGGAGATTCGCCGATCAGACAAGGATCTGTTCCTTCTTCGGCGCGCTCTTGGGAATCTGGCGCGAAGCCAGCCACACGCGGTAGATGAGGCTGATCTCGAACGCCAGCAGCAGCGCGCCCGCGCCGATCGACGTCGGCACGAACGCCCATGAGCCGAGCAGTGGGGCGACGACGAACACCGCGGCCTCGAACTCGATCCCGCTGAAGAAATGTGTGCGTACGCGGTACTTGATGAGAGTGAGTCGGAAACGGTCGTACCAGGGGAACCGAGCGTGGAACTCCTTCTGCAGGTCGACCACCGCCTTGCCGTCCGCACGGTTCTCCTCGGCCTCTCGCGCCACTGTGAGCGCGTCCGTCTCCGGCCGTGCCTTGAGCACGTCCTCGACGAAGACCACCTGCGTCTGAGCTCTCGCCTTGGCCAGCGAGCGGGTGGCTTCCTTGACCTTCTTGAGCTGCGGCCCGTTGATGTAGCGGAAGAAGTCCAGGAGGACGACGCCCACGCCCGCGATGAGGAACCCGTGGTCCCCCGTGCGCGCGTACTCGCCGACGCCGAGCCCGAAGGCGCAGCAGGCGAACCTGATCCGGTCGCCGACGAAGTCGAGCCAGAGACCGAACGGCGTCCCGGTCCCCTTCAGACGGGCGATCTTCCCGTCCATGCAGTCGACCATGAAGCTCAGGTAGAACAGCGCCGCTCCGAGAGCCAGCTCCCCCACGCCGAACGCGGCCACGGAGCCGAAGCCCAAGAGCATCGAAAACCCCGTGAGCGCGTTAGGCGTGAGGGAGGTGTGGTTCGCGACGAGCAGCGCGAGCCGGCAGGCGATCGGGTCGACCATGAACACGGTCCACCAAGCGTCCCTCGACTTGCGAGTTGCGAGTATGTCGTCCAGCGTGTAGCGCCCCATGCAGGTAAGAATGACTACACGGAGTAGCGGACCACCCGCACTTCGACAACAGGCAGGGCATCTCGTTGCCAGTTCTTGACCGTCATCCCTACCTGGGTAAACCCTCGGCCAACGCCGTCGGCTATCCGTTACAGTCCGTGTCCGGGGGGGAGATCATGCCGGTTATCACCTTGTACCGGCAGCTGCAGGGGCGGCTGCCATCCGGGGAGACCACGCCGCGGTCGGCTCTGATCCGTGAGGACGCGAGCCCGCTTCAAGCGCAACGGGAGACCCTGGACATCGTCTGCAGGCGGCTGTCCGCCGCCAAAGTGTCCTATTTCTGCGTTCGTCCCATGCCGGGCCACCCGCCCGTCGTCGCCGTCGCACAGCGCGACCGCGAGCGGGCGCTCACCACGTTGGCCTCGATCGGCAAGCCGCTGCTCGCCGCGCGACTGCCGTACGGCAAGCGGGCAAGGGGCCGGGCGCCCGACGAGATCGGCCGGATGCGCCCGCTGAAGCGGGTGGCCGCGCAGCTGCACGACGCCTGGGCCGTGCGGGTGGGGCTGTACTTCACCAGCCCGTCGCGAACCTTGACGATCGGCCCCGAACACGGCTGTGACCTGGAGTTCTGGGCCAAGCAGAAAGGCATGCTCATCGCGCCACGGCCCAATCCCGCGTGCGCGAGCGTGCCGGCCAAGGCCAAGGCGGTCCAGGGGGGCGAGGAACTGTTCAACACGCTCGTGTCCGCGGGCCAGGGAGTGCGCACTTACCGGACGCGGCCGGAGTTCACCCGGCGCCTGGTCGGCGACATCGACTTCCCGATCGACGCGGTCTACACCTGGGTCGACGGCGCCGATCCCGCATGGCGCGCCCGTCGCGACCAGGCCCTCGCTGAGGGGGGCGGGCCGGCGGGCGCGCTCAGCGAGATGGCCACGACCGAGGCCAGGTTCACCAGCAGAGAGGAGCTGCGGTACTCCCTGCGCTCATTGCTGACGTACGCGCCGTGGATCAACCGCGTGTGGATCGTGACCGCCGGCCAGACGCCACCGTGGCTCGACACGACGCACCCCATGGTTCGCGTGGTGGATCACAAGGAGATCTTCAACGATCCCTCGGTGCTGCCGGTCTTCAACTCGCACGCGATCGAGACCCAGCTGCATCACATCGACGGGCTGGCCGAGCACTTCATCTACCTGAACGACGACTTCTTCCTGGGCAAGCCGCTCTCACCGCGGACGTTCTTCGAGGCGAACGGAATCACCCGGTTCTTCCCCAGCCTGGCGCACGTGCCGTTCGGCGCTCCCGAGTCCGAGGAGTCGCCGGTCCACGCGGCCGGCATGAACAACCGGCGCATGCTGGAGGACCTCTCAGGGCGAACGCTCACGCAGAAGCTGAAGCACGCGCCCTACGCCCTGCGCCGCTCCGTCCTGTACGAACTGGAGGAGCGGTTCAATGACGAGTTCGAGGCCACGTCGCGCAGCAGGTTCAGGCGCACGTCCGACATCTCGGCAGTGTCGTCGCTGGCGCACTACTACAGCTATCTGAACGGCAGGGCCGTGCCGGGCAACGTGGAGTACACCTACGTGGACCTGTCGCTGCGCAAGACGCCGGCCAAGCTGCGCCGCATGCTGGCCAGGCGCTGGCACGACGCCTTCTGTCTCAACGACACCGCGCCGACGACGGCCGAGCAGGACGCGCTGCTCGGCCGGTTCCTCAAGGCCTACTACCCGACGCCGACGCCGTTCGAGCTCCCCTGAGCCCGCACGGGAGCCGTGGCGGGTGCGCCTGACCGCCGTTCGTAGCGGACGACGAAAAGGCCCCGTGAGGTCCACCGGTCCGCCGGGACGTAGGAGTCGTCCAGGACGTCGAGTTGCCAGTTGCGGGTCTTCCCGGTGTGGCCGACCACCCACACGGTGGCGACGCCGGCCAGGCGGCCGGCCAGCGCCCGGCGCCCGACGTGGCGTCCGGCGAAGCTGCCGTCACGCGCGGGCGACCTGGACAGCGCCACGTCGTACAGGTGCGCGAAGGCACCCGGGTACACGAGCTCGTACTTCCTGACCTTGCCGGGGACGAACACCACGCCGTCCCCCGGCCGCGCCGAGGACGCGAGCACCGCCGCGACGGGTCCGGGATCGTCCTGCCTGCCGTCGGCCCCGCGCGTCGCGATCTGACCGGGAATCGACGACCCGAACGCCACGCACAGGAGGGCGACTGCGGCCTTCCTGGGAAGCGCGGCCAGCCCTGCCCCGGCGAGGAGCGCGGAGGCCGGCACGCTGGACGCGACGTACCGGAAGACGTAGACGTGGTGCCCCGCCCACGAGACGGCGAGCAGCACGAGCGGCGGAATCAGCAGCCAGGGCAGCGCCAGCCTGGTCAGCTCGGTGAGCGGCGCCCGGGCCGGCCGGCCGTGCCTGGCCCGCCTCGCCGGCCGGACCGCGCGGACGAGCCCGAAGATCGCGAGACCCCACATCAGTGGCGCGACCCCCGCCCACGCGGGAGTCAGCGCGCCCAGGTCCCCGAAGAGCTGGACGGCGAGCATGCCGGCGTCTTTTGCGTCGGGCGCGGTGATCCAGCCGATCTGCTCGCTCTGCCCGGACGCGAACCAGGCGAACGGTGCCACCACGGCGGTCGCCGGGATCGCGGCGGCGGCCCACCACCCGAAGGGTCGCCGCGACCAGGCGACGTAGACGCCGTGCGCCGCCACCACCAGGAACGCGAACAGGTTCAGGAAGGCCAGGGCCGCGAGGGCCGTGCCGTACAGGCCGAACGCCCGTCGCGACGGCTCCCGGACGGCGCGCAGGAGCAGCAGCGTCACGCCGATCGTCGCCGCCATCGTCATCGGATACGGCCTGGCCTCCTGGACGTACCGGGAGAAGACCGGTGTCATGGCCATCAGGACTCCGCCGTACAGGCCGGCTCGCCGGTCGCCGAGTGCCCGCCCGAGCGCGCCGACGCCCGCGGCGGCGAGCGCCCCGGCCAGGACGGACGGCAGGCGAAGCGCCACCTCACCGGTCCCGAACATCACCACGACGACGTGCATGAACGCGTAGTAGACGCCGTGCACCGCGTCGACGCCGCTCAGCAGGTGCGCGAGCTGGGAAGGCGTCCTGCTCACCGCGCTGACCGTCGCGGCCTCGTCCCGCCAGACCGGCGGGCCGCCCAGATCCCACAACCCGGCGACGAGCGCGAAAGCGGCCGGCACGGCGACACAGGCGGCCGGACGGGGGACGGACAGACGCGCCATGCGGGGGACGGCGAAGCTCATGTCAGCATCCTGGACACGACGCGTTCGGACGCTCGGCCGTCGTCCCACGGGCAGAAGGCGAATCGGAAGTCGTCATATCTGACCTTGTAGGACGATGGGTCGCCATATTTCAGGGCTGCTATGACCTCGTCGGACGTGCGGACGATCGGCCCCGGGGCGTCGGCCTCGAAGTCGAAGTAGAAACCGCGCATCTCGTCGCGGTACCGCTCGAGGTCGTAGGCGAAGAACACCATCGGCCGGCCCGTGCAGGCGAAGTCGAACAGAGCCGACGAGTAGTCCGAGACGAGCACGTCAGCGGCGGCCAACAGGTCGGCCATATCCGGAAATCTCGAGACATCGATGGCGCCGGGCGGGACGGACATGCGATCGGCCACGAGGTAGTGCGCCCGCACCAGCAGCACGTGGTCGTCGCCCAGGGCGTCCACGGCCCGGCCGGCGTCGAGCCGCAGGCGGAGATCCCCCGGGGCGCCCGGCTCGCCGTCCCGCCACGTGGGCGCGTAGAGGACGATCGTCTTGTCCTCGGGGACGCCGAGGAGGCGGCGCACCCGCGAGCCGTGATCCTGACGGAACAGCACGTCGTTGCGGGGATAGCCCGAGTTCAGCACCTCGCCGGGGAAGCCGAAGGCGCTGCGCAGGATGGGCGTGGAGAACGGGTTGGGCGAGATCAGCACGTCCCACATCGCGGCATAGCGCTCCAGGTCGCCGTCCAGGTCCCGCTGCGCGTACGGCATGGCGCCGATGTCGCGGCCCAGGCGTTTGAGCGGGGTGCCGTGCCAGGTCTGCACGAACAGCTGATCCGGCCGCTTGCGGTACCAGCTGGGCTGGGTCCTCCGGTTCGCGACGACGAAACGGCTGGTCCGCAGGGCGTGCTCGTGTTCGCGTGAGCCGTACAGGACCGTGCGTACGCCCGGCGGCGGCGCGAACTGACCGTCCCGCGTGACCCAGATCAGCTCCGTGCCCGGGCGCCTGCGCGCGAGTTCCTCGGAGATCGCCCTCGGGTTGCAGGAGTACTGGCCGCCTCCGTAACTGTCGAACAGCGCGGCGTCCCCGAGCCGTCCGCCGCCGCGGAGCAGGCCGCCCGCGAATCCGCCGTGGAACAGGCCGCGCCCCCGCCGCCGCAGCGTCGCTCGACGGCCGCGCTCGTCCGGACCCAGCGCTGGCCTGACCGCCAGGCTGAGCTCCCCGGCCAGGTTCGTGCGGAAGGAGATCTCGTGGATCGGGGTCGTGTACGGGCCGGGCAGCTCCGCCACCAGGCCGGGGCTCAGCCGCAGCCGCCTGCCGCCTGCCGACACCCGCCACGTCCCGCTGTGCAGGGGCAGTCCCCCTGCCGTCCTGCCGATCACGGCCGACCAGCGGTCGCCGTCACGGCGCAGCGGCCATTCGTGGCGTTCCGCCCCGCACGCCGCCGTGATCCGGTCCCCGTCGCCGTCCCCCGTCCCGGACAGCACCAGTTCGTGGCCGCCGGTCCATTCGGCGGCGGTCACCTGGTCTCCCGGGTACGGCTCCGGGGCCGGACGGCCGGCGGCCCTGAGGACCAGCCCGTCCTCGCGGGTGAGAGTGACGCGAACGCCGCCGTCGCGGAACGTCCGTTCGCCCGCGCTCCGGGCGCCCGCGGCGCGGCCGGACCGGGTCACCCCCCGGGCCGAGACGCGGACGTGGAGCGTCCAGCGGCCGGACGGCAGGTCGTGCGCCACGACCTCGGTCGCGAAGCCTGACATGTCATGACTCACGGCGGACTGCCGGGAGTCCGCGGTCACATCCGGCCGTGGAATCCGCGTGACGGGCAGTTCGATCCGCTCGTCGCCGCGCCGGAGCCAGAGCTCCAGGCGGCCGCGCCGGCTGCCGAGATGGGCGATGTACGCATGGCCCTCGATCCGCACCACGCCGTCGCCGCCGCTTCGCACGTCGTCGACACGCGCGCGGAGTTCGAGGTCGTGCTCGGCGGAGAAGACCTCGTCGGGGATCCTGTCGTCGTACAGGAAGGGGTAGTCGTGGAACCAGCGGGGCCGTAACAGGCCGCGCCGGACGACGCCGCGGTCCATCACCTGCTCCGCGGCGAAGCGCTGGACCTCCGACAGCTCCTTCGCCATCCCCCGGAGGAGCAGGAAGAACATGAGCCGCCTGAGCGCGGTCGACCCGTCGGCCGCCGTCGGGTGCAGTGTCGCGAGGGCCGGTGCGAGAGCCCAGAGCCCGCCGAGGTCCCTCCGGACGGCGGCGGAGTCGAGGACCTCGGCGACCGCCTCCTCCACCTCGCCGTCCCAGTGCGCCCTCAGCCGGGGGTCGTGCCGCTCCAGCAGGGCGGAGACCTCCAGCATGGCCGCCAGCCGCCGTTCGGGGTCGCCTGGCTCCTCCGCAATGGGACGGCACAGCCGTACGACGTCGCCGAGCACGTCCGTCGACCGGGAGAGCACGTGCGCGGGAACGGCGACGGGGAAGTCCGAGGGCACGCCGCCGGGGAACCGGAACCGGTGTTCGTCCCAGAACGTGCGGCGGAAGACCTTGTCCTCCACCGACCGGTCATGGATCAGCCGGGGAAGCCTCGTGACGTGCGTGCGGAGGACGTCCGGACCGCCGGTCTCCCCGGCGGGAAGCCGGGCGCGTTCGTCCTGCGTGCGTCCCGTGGTCAGCGGAGCGGACCTTCCACAGGCCAGATCCGACCCGGTGGCCTCGAGGCTGTCCACCAGCGCCCGGTAGGCGCCGACGGGCACCACGGAACCGGCGCCGGCGAAGGCGAGATAGGTCCCCGTGGCCCGCTCGGCTCCCGCGTTCCTCGCCGCGGCGGCGTCGCGGCCCTCCGGCACGACGACGCACGACCACCGGTCTCGTACGGCTCCCGCCGCCTGACCGGCGAGCACGATCTCGATCCTCGCGAGGGCCTGGCCCCTGAGCGAGTCGAGGCAGTCCTCGAGATGCTCCTCCTCACCCAGGACGGGCACGACCACCGAGAGCGCGGGAGGCACGCGGGCAGGCGTCGACCGGCAGGCGGATGCGTGGTCCATCAGTCTCGATCCCGTCGCGTCAGGCGAACAGCCGGTCGGCCACCCGGGCGGCGGCCCGGCCGTCGTCCAGCGGGCAGTGGCGTGCGACGAACGCGTCGCCCAGGCCCGCGTACTTCTCCGCGACCTCGCCGAGGTCGCGGATCGCCTCGGCGACCTCGTCGGCGCTTCTCACCCACGGGCCCGGCGCCTCCGCCCGGAAGTCGAGGTAGAGCCCGGCGGGCGGGACGTCGACGTGGAACAGGATGGGACGGCCCGTGACGGCGAAGTCGAACATCGCCCTCGAGCAGTCCGTCACAAGCGCGTCCGCGGCGAGGTAGAGCTCGTGGTCGTCGGGGAACGCCGACACGTCGAGCACGCCGGGGGGCGCGGACCCGCCCTGGTCCGCACGGCGGGCGAGCAGCACGCGGTCGTCGCGGAGCGCGGCCACGAGGCGTTCGAGGTCGAGCGTCTCCTCCCCTTCCGGGGCGTACAGGACGAGCCGCCACCCGTCCGGGATTCCGAGCGTCCTCCTGACGCGCGCGGCGGCCGCCTCGTGTCCCGGCGCCCGCAGGACGTCGTTGCGCGGCAGCCCCGTCTCCACGATCTCCCCGTGGAACCCGAAGGCCTCGCGCAGCAGCGGCGTCCACCACGGCCCGGCCGACAGCAGGTGGCTCCACTGCGCGACCTGCCTGGACAGCCGCCCATGCCGTACGGCCGCGTCGTGGCCGATCTTCTTCAGCGGGGACCCGTGCCAGGTCTGCAGGACCGTCTGACCGGGGCGGCGCTCGAACCAGGGCGGCAGATGGTCGTTGGTGACGACGTAACGGCAGCGGGCGAGCGCCTCGTAGTACTCCCGCCCGTGCGTCCGGACAGCCTCCACGTCACCGGGCAACGCCACCTGGCCGTCGCGCACGTTCCACAGGACGGTGAGCTCCGTCCCCCGCCGCCTGAGCTCCTCATAGATGGCACGAGGGCTGTCGGAGAACGCCGTGCCGTCGTCGCAGTCGAACAGGACCGCGGGCAACAGTGCCCTTTCCCGCAGCGCCGGATAGGACTCCTTGCGCAGCGTCCGCTGAGCCCGCGCGCCCCGCTCGTCGCCCGACAGATCTCCGCTCACGGCGAGGACCGCGTGCCCGGTCCGGTCTCCGTCGAGCGTGAAGGTGCGCCGGGCGGTCTCGTGGACCAGTGCGCAGCCGGGTGCGAACTCGACCGGCAGGTCCCTGTCCGAACCCCGGACCCGCAGAGCCAGGCCGTACCGGCCGCGCGGCAGCGGAAGCCGGCCCAGCGGCGAGCCGACCGCCTCCGGCAGGAGCCGCGCGCGGAACCCGGCGCCCGTCCCTTCGACCGGCGCCGTCCGTTCAAGCCTGCCGTCACGCGCGCGCACCACGAGGGCGTCCGGCTCGTACGGCTCGGCGAAGCCGCCCTCGATCAGCAGTTCGCCGCCGGGGAGCCATTCCGCGAGGTCCACGAACGCGGCCGCGGGCTGGTCGCGCAGCACGAGGCCGCCGCCGTGGTCGCGGAACACCACGATCTCCCGCCCGGCGAGGCCGTGACGCCCGGCGGGAAGGTCCTCGGCGAAGGTGACCGGTGTCACCACGCCGTCGGCCGACCGCACCTCGACCATCCATTCGGCGGGCCGGTCCGGCACCCCCTGCTCGGTGACTGACGTCCGGCGCGTCGGCAGGATGTCGCGCAGGTCGATGTCGGCCGTGAACACGCGGCCGTCGGTCCTGATCGGATAGAGCAGCGGCACGCCGCCGGGCCTGCGCGTCACGCGGAGCACCGGTTCCCGGCCGCAGCCCTCGATCTCCCCTTCCAGGCGCAACCGGCCGCCCCACAGGTTCTGCCTGACGACCCGCGCCCGCTCGCCGTTCACGCGCAGGGCCAGGACCCCGGCTTCCGTGAAGAGCGGCACCACGTACCGGCCCCGCCCGGCCTGCCTGGCGCCCACCTGAACCGAGCGGGCCGCCCCCGGATCGGCGAGCGGCCCCCGCACGACTGTGCCCCGATGGAGGAGCCGCATCTCGACGTGCCACAGCCCCTCGTCGGAGGCGGCGCCGAGCCGCCTCGGATCTATGGTGAGGCGGAACCCGCCCCAGTCCTCGCGGCCGTCCTGCCCGCCCCTGGACACCTTCGCGCGCCTGACCGACGCGCCGACGCGGACGCGCCGGCCGGACTCCTCATGGACGAGCGACGCGAAGACCTGCTGGTGGAGCCGCCGGGTCGGGCGCAGATGACGTGGCGTCGCCCGTCCCTCCACGACCAGCCTGCCGTCCCGCCAGCCGATCTCGTCGATCCGGTGGTGGAGGGTGTCCGCGGTGCGCGACAGCGCGGCGGGCAGCCGTTCCAGCAACGGGGTGGCCAGGTAGGACCGGCCGAGCCGGCGCACGAGCCTTTCCCCCGGCGCGGCCTGGCGGTCCCAGGTGACGACCTCCAGCAGGTCGGCCGTCCGCCTGTGCCGGACGAGGTGCCATTCCAGCCGCTTGATGGCGGGCAGCCCGTCCAGCACGGCGGGCGGGACACGGGCCAGATACTCTCCGGCGAGGTCGAGGAAGCGGCCGCGGTAGGCCTCCGACGCCTGGTCGAGGACGCCGACGAAGTTCGTCAGGTCGCTGTCGAGCACGGCGTGGTCCCACGCGGGGATGTGATCGCCGAGCCCCTCGGCCTCGAGGAACTCCCGCACCGACCACACGGCGGCGAAGCGGTCGGTCAGATGCCGCACCCCGGTCTTCTCCTGGGTGATGGAACGGCTGCCCGCGGCGCGTTCGCGCCACAGGTACACCTGCGTCGGCAACACGTCGACGGAGCCCGCGAGTGCGTGGCCGCGCAACGCCACGAGCATGTCCTCGTACAGCACGCCGTGCGGAAAGCTGAAGCCGTGCGCGTCCCAGAAGGACCGGCGCCACAACTTGTTGGTGACCTGCCGGTCCCTCATCAGGACCGCGGTCCGCCTCACGTGCGTGGTGACCGCCGGGCCGGCGAAGACGGCACGGTGCATCGCCGACTGCCGCACCCGCCGCCCGTCGTACCTGCCGACGTTGCCCGTGGCCAGGTCGGAACCGGACTCCAGCAGGCTCGCCAGCATGTGCTCGAGCGCGTACGGCGGGAGCAGGTCGTCGCTGTCGAGGAAGGCGAGGAAGTCGCCGGTCGCGTGGCGCACCCCCCTGTCGCGCGCCGCGCCCAGGCCGAGGTTGGCCTGGCGGATCAGCCGGAACCGCCCGTCCCGCGCGGCGAACCGCCCGGCGATCTCCGCGCTCGAGTCGGGGGACCCGTCGTCGACCATGACGACGTCGATGTCCTCCCAGGTCTGTGCCGCCACCGACTCCAGGCAGGCGGGAAGGTAGAGCTCCACGTCGTAGATCGGGACGATGACGCTGATGCGAGGCACAGGTGTAATCCTTCGAACTCGTCCGTCGGCTGGCGGTCTTCCGGTGCGCCGATCAGCGCCGGACGTTCCCCCGCATCGCCGCTCCGAGGACGCGCGCCCTGGTCACGGCACAGCGCAGCGGTCCCGTCCTGCTGACGACGAGCCCGGCTCCTTCCGGGGTGCCGCGCAGCCTGACGCGGCGTCCCTCGAAGTCGGCGACGACCCGGTCGTCCCGCATGACGCTCAGCGGCACCGCGGTCTCGGCGCCGAACCGGTCGCGGGCGACCAGCCGCAGCCCCGCCTCGCCGTACGGCAGGGCGCGTTCTGGCAAGTCGCAGGACCAGGAGAAGAACCCGGGCTTGGCCCGGGTCACGTGGACCTCCCGGCGGCAGACGGCGTCGCCCACCTCGAGCAGCAGGTCGGGGCGGACCTCTCCCTGCGTGGCGAGGAGCCCGGGCGCGAGGACCTGGCCGACCACCCGGAGCAGGGTGGAGTGGCCGGCCGTGCGAACCCTGCACACCACGGCGGTCAGCGGCTGGACCCTGAGCAGGTCGCCGAACGTGTCGAGATCGGGCAGGTCCAGGTAGACGCGGCCCGCGAGCACGCGGAGCCGTCCCCTGGCGGCCGGGCGCCGTATCGTCTCCGGCTCCCCAAGGCAGGTACCGACCGCGCGCAGCCCGTCGTCCAGACGGCCGCCGCGCCGCGCCAGGGCCTCGGTGAGGATCTCGGTCATCACCGGCGGGGAGATCTCCTTGAACATGATCGACGTCCGGTGGGCGAAGTCGGCGAGACCGGCGTCGTCGAGTGTGGCCGCGGCGGCCTCGGCGTGCCGGAGCTGCGTGGCGCCCACCCAGCGCATGAGAGCCCGCCGCACCTCGGGCGGCCGGCCCTCACAGTGCCCGGCGACCTGCTCGGCGTCCGCCAAGCGCGCCATGATCCCGTCCTCGTCGAGGCGGGGATCCTGCCCACGGAAGGGGTCCCGGCCGTGTGCCGGGTTCTTTCCGCGTGCCGGGTCCAGGTCGTTGGCCGGCCCGCAGCAGACCTGGTCGCTCAGCACCAGGCGGCGCGCGTCGAGCATGAGCGCCAGCAGGGCGGGGACGCCACGGGACAGATCGGCCCGCGTGGTCGCCACCAGCTCACGCGCGAAGAGCTTGTTCGACGCGGGCCCGCCGCAGACGATGTCCGGCGCCTCGGCGACGGACCCGATGACCCGCTCCCCCAGTGCGAGCTCCCTGCGCCAGGCGCAGCCGGGATCCGCATGGGCCATGTCACCGACGACCACGTCGGCGTCGTGCCGGGTGGCCAGTTCCATCAGGCCGTCCAGCCCTCCGGGCACGTACACGTCGCCTACCTCGAGGAAGGCGAGATGGCGGCCCTGAGCGCCTGCCACGGCGGCGGTCACGGTCTCGGCCCGCCGCATCGGCTTGCCCAGCACGCGGACCTCGTCCGCCGGGTCTCCGCCGGAGTCCTCCTCGACGAGGATCACCTCGACACGGTGGCGGAACCTCTGGGCGTCGATGGAGTCGAGAGCGTCTCGCAGCCATCCGCCCGCGTCCCGCGTCGGCAGGATCACGCTCACTTCAGGCTTTGCCATTGTCCCCCCCGGGCGTCGCATGCGACAGCGAACTGAAACGTTACCGTCACGCATAGTGACGGCCGTTTTGCTTTGCCAGCTCTTCACGTGCGCTTCAGACGCGGGATAAGCGCGCGTCGCCGGGAGGTGGGGACCCGCGGGGCCGGTTCTCTCCTCCGGCCGGACCGGCCGGGCTCCCGCGGCCGGTCCGGGACGACGGCCTCACGCCGGACGATTCCCCAGGTCTCCCCGGCCTCCCAGAGCGTCGCGAACGTCTCGTGGACCAGATCGTCCAGGGCGTCCCCCGGCCGGGCGAGGCGGCGGGCCCTGTTCACGGCGGCTGTGCGCTCCAGCCTGGCGCTGACGACGCTCTCCTGCTCGTCGAGTGCCAGCGACAACACGCCGAGGCCCTTTCTGTCGGCCAAGGCGAGGATCGATTCGAGGGTGCCCCGCGAAGGCACCCAGCCCGGCGGGCAGTGGAAGCGGAAGGGGACGGCGAGTTCCGGATCGGGGACGTGCCCGGCGAAGGACACCCTTGACTCGTCCGCGTAGGCGTCCCGGATCGTTTGTGCTCCGCCGCGCGGCAGGCCGGCCACGATCACGGCGACGTCGCGCAGGTCGCTCGCGAGCAGACCGTCGACCGTGGCCTTCACGTCCTGAACGGCCTCGCCCGCCGCGGCCACGACGGCCTCGACGTACGGCACGAGGCAGGTCCGCCCGAGCCGCCTCCTGAGCCGGCGCATCGACGGCACGCGCTCGGCCAGGTACGCCCGGTCGGGCCCGGCGGCGGCCCGGCCGATGTGCACACTCCGTGCACGCCGTTCGGGCACGAAGACCGCCCCGGCCTGGGCAAGCCGGTATCCCAGCTCGAGGTACTCCCGTGCCGGCTCCAGCCCGCCGCTCGCGCGCAGCAGAGCCGCCGGCACCGAGGCGGGTGCGCCCACCATGGCGGTGAACGCCTTCATCCCCGCCTCCCGCAGGTCCATCTGCCCGCCCTCTTCCCGCGAAGCTCCGTGCCGGTCCGCGAACCTCTCGAGCGATCCGGCCTCGACGGCGGCGAGCGCCTCGGCGTCGAGGGCCCCGCCGTACGCGCCGGGCACGTGCCGCGGACGGCTCAGGACGACGAGGTGGTCCGCGAGGTGGTGCCAGCGCATGTGCGCCTCGACGTGGCCGGGAGGGACGAGCAGATCGGCGCCGAGCAGATGGACGACCCCGTCGTCCGACGGTCCGGCCGGCGTGTCAGGCGTCCACGGAGTTCCCGGCTCCGGCCGGATGACGCGGGTGCCGGGAAGCGAGATCGGCGGTCCGTCACCGGCGTCCACGACGACGATCTCCATCAGGTGACGCGGATAGCTCTGGGCCGCCAGCCCCGCCAGAGCCAGAGGCAGCGTCCGCTCGTGACCGCGGGTGAAGACGACCACGCTGACCGGCAGCTCCGGCGTCCACGCGCCCGGCTCAGGCGGGTCGCCGAGCACGCCGTAGTCGTTGAGCGGGATCCGGGCGTGGGCCATCGGCGTCACCCCCGCCCGCCGCGCATGGGGGCGCGCTCCATCAGGGAGTTGAAGACCAGGCCGCGCCACTGCTCCTCGTAGGACGTGAGAAACGACTGCACGGGCGGCTGCCACGTGTGTTCACGCGCGTTTCTGCGGCGCAGCAGGTAGTTGAAGCCGTGGGAGCGGTAGATCCGCCCGCCGGCGGCCAGCACGGCGTCGAGCAGCTGCCCGTCGACGGTGCGCGGGATGGGCCGGAACCCGCCGACCGCATCGAACATCGCCCGGGTGATCAGCATGGTTCCCCCGGCCACGAAAGGCGCGAACCGCTCCGTGCCGACGCGCCGCCTGATCGTCACGTCGAGGGGTTCCAGATAGACGAACTCCGGAGCGGAGCCGACCAGGTCGGCGCCGGAGTAGCGCTGGGCCAGCAGGAGGTCGGCGAGGTGGCCGGGCCCGTACCAGTCGTCGTCGTCGACCTTGGCGAGGAACGTCCCCGAGGCCACGGCGGCCATCCGGTTGAGAACCGCACCGAAGGGCAGCCCGCCGGGGGCCTCGACCACCGTGACCGGGAGGTCCGTGGTGGGCGTCACGCCGGCAGGCAGTCCGTGGAGCCCGACGACGAGCTCAAGCCGTACGCCGCGCTGACGTTCCATCTGCTCGATCGCGAAGGGGAGCATCTCCGGCCTGCGCGTGCAGAGCAGGACCGACACGAGCGGCTCGGGAGGCACGGGCAGGCCTGCGGACGCGGCGACGGCTCGCCAGCGGGGAACGGCGCCGTGCGTGCGCAGGGCGATCCCGCGCAGCCGGATCGCGATCTCCTCCCGCCGCAGGTCGGTCGCCAGGTCCTCCACACGCACCGCCGCGACCGCGTGGGCCAGTTCGGGCCCGAGGGCAGCGTCGCGTTCCGCGTCGGGGCGGACGATCACCGGGATCCCGGCGGCGGCGAGTTGGGCGACGATTCTGGCGGCGGTCCTGGCCGTGGCCGGCCCTTCCCCGCCGGAGGGTGGGATCACCACGCCCCTGACGTCCCTGAGGCGGGCCACCTCGACGTCCGTCAGCTCTCCGCGCGGCCCCAGCCGTACGGGCACGTCCGATCCGCAGGTGACGGCGGGGCCGGGGCCGAGCGTCGCGACGGGGCCCGTGGGGTGCCGCCGGAAGCCGATGGGGTTGATCACGGCCTCGTCGACCGGCGGCAGCGCGCCGGGATCGACGCGATCACGACCCAGGTTCATGTGGGGACCACCCGCACGCACGTCGGCGCGGTCACCGTCGAGGCTGAGCAGCAGGTCGCAGCCGGGGGCGTCCCGGCGTTCCGGCGTCTGGAGCGCGTGGTCGGCGGGCGCCGCGTCGGCGTCGCCCGGCCGCCACTCGCCGGCGTGATCGCCCGCGAGGCCGATCACCGGCTGGCCCGGCCGGCGGCCCGTCCCGGAAAGGCCGCGCTCCACCGCGGCGACCACCTCTCCCGCCGCGACGGGTTCGGTGAACGACACGTCGAGGTGCCAGCCGGTGGACGTACGGGTGATCCGGAGGTCGGCGAGCCGCGCCCAGGCGCCCGACTGGCCGGGTACGGGCGTCGGCGGCGGCGCCCACGGAGACGTCTCCGCTAGCACGACGCGGATCCGTGCCGCGCTCGGGAGCAGCCCGCGCACCGGGACGAGCACGCGCAGATCCCGCGACGTCCGCACGGCGACGACCACGCAGTCGAACGGCTCTCGCGGCGCACCCGCCGCGTCCAGGTCATGCCATGGGCCCTTGAAGCCGTCGGCGACCCGGCCGAGCGATTCCGGGCAGTGGCCGAATCCGACGCTCGTTCCCCAGGTCCGCGATCGGGGGGTGGATCGGAACAATCCCGGCCTCCTCCTCGAATCGCCCTGACCCCGGTCGCCGGTCTCAGGGCGGCGACCCGGGACAGCATCGCGAAACGCGCGGCCGCGTGCCGTGGTCCTTGGCCGAACGTTTACGGCCGGCGGTTCATGGTCCGGGCGGTCATCCTTCCGAGGACGCGGTCCGGGGCGACCTCAGCGAACGGCTGACCCGCTTGCCGAGCCGCTGCGCCGGGGCCTCGACGAAGCGGTACGTCAGCCAGCTCAAGGTGAGGAGCACGGCCAGATATCCCAGGCTGACGGCGTACTGGAGCGCGGCGGGCAGGCTCCGCAGATCGCCCATCAGGGAGTTCAACCCCCGCAGCAGGGGATGGTGGAGCAGGTAGATCGAATAGCTGATCAGGCCGATCCACGTCAGCACGCCGGGGATGGGGCGGCCGCGCAACGCCATCCCGAGGGCGAACGTGCCACCCGCGAGCGCCATCGTCGTGATCCAGACGTCCGGCTGGACCCACCACCAGCCCGCCTGGATCGACCACACGGGCGAGACGGCCACCAGGGCCGCCGACACCACCACCGGTGTCAGGCTCCCCGTGCCCGCCTCCCAGCGCTGGATGGCCGTACCGGTGAACATCACCGCGAGGATGGCCGCGCCGAACCAGGGCACGAAGCTGGAGAACACGAGCAGCACCAGGGCCATCAGCCCGAGGGAGTACGCGGCCACCGTCCGGTGACGGCCCGAGATCAGGCACGCCAGCCCGGCGATGAAGATCACGCAGGTCACGACGGCCGGCCATTCGCCCGGCAGCAGCGGCGCCGACAACACCAGACCGGAGCCGATCGCCACGACGCCGAACGCGATGGCCAGCAGGCCGCTGCGCCGGTGCGCCCCGCCCACGAAGAGCGCGGTGACGATCAGGTAGAACACCATCTCGTATGACAGCGTCCACATCGGATCGGCGACTCCGCCCATGTGGACGACGTCGAGCAACATCGACAGATGCGCCGCCACGGACGACGCGTGCCGCGGGACCTCCGTGCGCACCGGCACCCAGATCGCCATCACGAGCACGAGCCCGATGACCACGAGATAGAGCGGGTAGAGCCGGAAGACCCGGCTGATCCAGAAGGTCCTGACGTCTCCCCTGTGCTCCAGAGATGCGGGGATGATGTACCCGCTGACCAGGAAGAACACCAGAACGCCGTACATGCCGAGGTTGAACCAGTACGGTCGCAGCGCGGGCATGAGCCACGGGAGCATGTGCTCGGCCACCACGGCCATCGCCCCGATGCCGCGTAACGCGTCCAGCCAGGCGAGGCGGGCGGCCTGGGTGCGTGCGGGTGCGACGGCGATCTGTGGGGCAATCACCAGCCTCAACTTACCGCTGGCGCCCGCCCCACACCCATATGTACGCCTTTTTCACCCTCCCCTGCCATGATCATGCAATTCCGGACACCGCCGCCGCCCGCCCCATGCGCGTGATCATGCAATTGGTGACAGCGGTCGTCACGTGCCGACGACAGGCCGATGGATCACTGGCCCGCCGACGTCACCGAACATGTGCATGATCACGAATCGCATCGCGGCAGGCCGGCCATGGAATTCCCGAATCCGTGCATGATCACAAAACGAGAAGGCGCAGCTCAGGCGGCACGTTCACGAACTCGTGCATGATCACGCTAGAAAAGCGGGGGGTTACTCCCACTCGATCGTGCCGGGGGGCTTGCTCGTGACGTCGACGACCACCCGGTTGATCTCGCGAACCTCGTTGGTGATCCGGGTCGAGATGCGGGACAACACTTCGTACGGCACGCGGGCCCAGTCGGCCGTCATCGCGTCCTCCGAGGTGACGGGCCGCAGGACGACGGGGTGACCGTAGGTGCGGCCGTCGCCCTGTACGCCGACCGAGCGGACGTCGGCCAGCAGGACGACCGGGCACTGCCAGATGTCGCGGTCGAGCTCCGCACGGGACAACTCCTCGCGTGCGATGGCGTCGGCCTCGCGGAGGATGTCGAGCCGCTCGGCGGTCACCTCGCCGATGATCCGGATGCCGAGCCCGGGGCCGGGGAACGGCTGCCGCCAGACCATCGCCGAGGGCAGGCCGAGCTCCTCGCCGGCCCGCCGGACCTCGTCCTTGAACAGCGTCCGCAACGGCTCGACCAGCTGGAACCGCAGGTCGTCGGGCAGGCCGCCCACGTTGTGGTGGGACTTGATGTTCGCGGTGCCGGTGCCGCCGCCGGACTCGACCACGTCGGGGTACAGCGTGCCCTGGACCAGGAAGTCCGCGGGGCCGTCCGCCAGGATGGCCCGCTGCTCGTCCTCGAAGACGCGGATGAACTCCCGGCCGATGATCTTCCGCTTCTCCTCGGGGTCGACCACCCCGGACAGGGCCTTGAGGAACCGCTCGGCGGCGTCCACCACCCGGAGCTTCACCCCGGTCGCGGCCACGAAGTCACGCTCGACCTGCTCGGCCTCGCCCTTGCGGAGCAGGCCGTGGTCGACGAAGACGCAGGTGAGACGGTCGCCGATGGCGCGCTGGACGATGGCGGCCGCCACGGCGGAGTCCACGCCGCCCGACAGCGCGCAGATCGCCCTGCCGTCGCCGACCTGCTCACGCACCGCCGCGACCGCGTCCTCGACGATGTTGAGCATGGTCCACGACGGACGGCACCCGGCCGCCTCGAGGAAGTGCTTGAGGACGGCCTGGCCGTGGGCGCTGTGGAGGACCTCGGGGTGGAACTGCACGCCGTACAGGCCCCGCTCGGGGTCCTCGATCGCGGCGACCGGCGTGGCCTCGGTGGACGCGGTGACGGCGAACCCGGCCGGCGCCCCCGCCACGGAGTCGCCATGGGACATCCAGACCGACTGCGTGGACGGCAGACCGGCGAACAGCACGCCGTCGCCCAGCACCTGCAGCGAGGTGCCGCCGAACTCCGCGAGCCCCGTCCTGTTGACGGTCCCGCCCAGCGCCTGCGCCATCGCCTGGAAGCCGTAGCAGATGCCGAAGGTCGGGACGCCCGTCGTGAACAGTCCCTCGGGGACCGGAGGGGCGCCCTCGGCGTACACGGACGAGGGGCCGCCCGACAGGATGATCGCCTTGGGCTTCCTGGCCAGCATCTCCGCCACCGGCATCGTCGACGGGACGATCTCGGAGTAGACGTGGCATTCACGTACCCGGCGGGCGATCAGCTGCGCGTACTGCGCGCCGAAGTCGACCACCAGGACCGTGTCGAACTCAGACACCGGAAGGACCCCCAAAGGAAACGAGCGGTGTCATCAGTCTATCGGCGCGGTTCCGCCGCCCACCCTCCACACGGTCCCGGGCCCGCAACCGACCCCTACGCGCCCCAAATGACACTTCGTCGCCCGCGATCGTCGTCGCCCGGGCCTCCTGAGGGGGTCCTAGGTGATCCCCACGATCGGCAGCCGGAGCGCTCCCGGGGCCGACGCCGGCACCACCGGATGGAGCGGCGCGACCGGCGAGACCCTCGCGTAGGCCGATCCCGCCGCCGGGCGAGGATCGGCCTCGCCCTTGTTCGGCCACAGCGCCATGGCCCGTTCCGCCTGCGCGGTGATGGTGAGCGAGGGATTGACGCCCAGGTTGGCGGAGATCGCCGACCCGTCGACGATGTGCAGGCCCTCGTACCCGTAGACCCGGTGGTAGGCGTCGATCACCCCGGTCTCCGGGGAGTCGCCGATCGCGCAGCCGCCGAGGAAGTGCGCCGTGGCCGGGATGTCGAACAGGTCGAGCCAGGATCCGCCCGGCATGCCGCCGATCTCCTCCGCGGCCAGCCGTGCGGCCCGGTGCCCCGCGGGGATCCAGGTGGGATTGGGCTCGCCGTGGCCGGGGTCGGCCCGCAGCCGCCGGCCACGGAGCGAGACCGTGACCGAGTTGTTCTTGGCCTGCATGACGAGGGCGATGACGGCCCGTTCCGACCATCTCCGGTGGTTGAACAACCGGGGCACCAGGTGCGGCCGGCGCAGGGCCGCGCCGAGGAACTTCAGCCAGCGGGGCGCCCTGCCCCCGCCGTCCACGAGCAGCGTGCGGAGCATGCCCATCGCGTTGGAGCCGTCTCCGTACCTGACCGGTTCGATGTGCGTCTCGGCGTCGGGGTGGATCGACGAGGTGATCGCCACCCCGCGGTTGAGCTTGTCCCCCGTGACCTTGAGCCGCTCGAAGCCGAGCAGCGCCTCGGAGTTCGTCCTGGTCAGGACGCCGAGCCGCGGCGAGAGTCCGGGCAGGGTCGTCGCCCTCAGGGTGTGGAGCAGCCGCTGCGTGCCGTACGTGCCGGCGGCGAAGACGACCTGCCTGGCGGTGAAGACGCGGGTCCCGCGCGGGGAGCCGGTCCTGCGGGCCGTGACCTCGTACCCGCCGTCGATCGGGCGCACGCTCCTGACGGTCGTCTCGGGATGGACCGTCGCCCCCGCGCTCTCCGCCAGGTGGAGGTAGTTCTTGACCAGCGTGTTCTTCGCGCCGTGCCGGCAGCCCGTCATGCATTCGCCGCACTCCAGGCATCCCCGCCTGCGCGGCCCCACGCCGCCGAAGTACGGATCGTCGACCTCGACGCCGGGGGCCCCGAAGAAAACCCCGACGGGAGCGAGGTGGAAGGTGTCGCCGACGCCCATCCGCTCGGCGACCTTCCGCATGACCTCGTCGGCGGGCGTCACCGTCGGGTTCCGCGTCACCCCCAGCATCCGTTTGGCCTGGTCGTAGTAGGGAGCGAGCTCACTCTTCCAGTCCGTGATGTGGCTCCACTGGGGGTCGTCGAAGAAGGGGTCCAGCGGCTCGTAGAGAGTGTTCGCGTACACGAGTGACCCGCCGCCCACCCCGGCGCCGGCGAGGACCATGACGCCGCTTCCGCCGCGCAGCAGGTGGATCCGCTGGATGCCCTTCAGCCCGAGCCGCGGGGCCCACAGGAAGTCCCCGGCCCGCCAGGACGTCTTGGGGAGCGTGCCGTCCTCGAACCGCCTGCCGGCCTCCAGCACGCCGACCGAGTAGCCCTTCTCCGTCAGGCGCAGGGCCGTCACGCTCCCGCCGAAACCCGACCCGATGACGACGACGTCGTAGTCCATGGCAGTCCCTATTTGAGGTGGAGCCGCTTCATCGTCTTGAGTACGCCGGCGAGCGTGTCGGCGTACTTGTCGTACGACATGCCGAGCATCGGCTCGAAGCCGAGCCACGACGCCTGGCTGGCGACGGTCTGTACCTCGGTGTACTTGAGCAGGCCCTCGGATCCGTGGCGGCGGCCGAGCCCGGAGGCCTTCATGCCGCCCATCGGGGCGTCGTAGGACGCGTAGGCCGAGCCGTACCCCTCATTGACGTTGACCGTGCCGGCCTTGACGCGGGCGGCGAGCCGCCCGGCCCGTCCGAGGTCGCGCGTCCAGACGGAGGCGTTGAGCCCGTAGGCCGTGTCGTTCGCGAGAGCGACGGCCTCGTCCTCGTCCGAGAACCGGTAAAGGGCCACGACGGGGCCGAAGGTCTCGTCGCGGCACAGGGCCATGTCCCCGGTGACGCCCTCGAGGACGGTCGGCTCGTAGAACAGCGGCCCGAGGTCCGGCCGCGCGCGGCCGCCGGTCAGGACCTTCGCGCCCTTGGCGACGGCGTCCGCAACGTGCTCGGTCACCGCGTCGAGCTGCCGCCGATGGGTCAGCGACCCCATCTGGGTGTCCCAGTCGGACCCCGCGGCGATCTTCATGTTCTCCACCGCGCGGACGAACTTGTCCCGGAACGCGTCGGCGACCGAATCCTGCACGTAGAGCCGCTCGATCGAGATGCACAGCTGGCCCGCGTTGGTGAAGCACGCCCGGATGGCGCCCTGCGCGGCCAGGTCGAGGTCGGCGTCGTCGAGCACGATCATCGGGTTCTTGCCGCCCAACTCCAGCGAGCAGCCGACGAGCCGGGCGGCGGCCTCCACGGCGATCTTCCTGCCGCCCCTGGTCGACCCGGTGAACGCCACATAGTCGGCGCCGTCGATCAGCGGCTCGCCCACGTCCTCGGGGTCGCCGAGCACGACCTGCCAGATGTCGCGCGGCATGCCCAGCTCGGCCAGCAGGTCGATCGTCCAGAGGGTGGACAGGGCGGTCTGCGTGTCCGGCTTGTGGACGACGGCGTTGCCCGCGATCAGCGCGGGGACCACGTCGGTCACCCCGAGCGACAGGGGATAGTTCCACGGGCTGATCACGGCGACGACGCCCTTGGGATGGCGGAGCTCGGTCACCCGGGTGGCCAGCGGGAAGATGCCCCGGCGGCGCTGCGGCTCCAGCAGCCCGGGCGCGCGCCTGGCGAAGTAGAGGCTGCAGCCGGCCACGTCGAGGACCTCCTCGAACGCGTGCCGCCTGGCCTTGCCCGTCTCCGTCTGGACGATGTCGAGGATCTCGTTCCTGCGGTCGATCATCGCGTCGTGCAGCAGCAGGAACGGCCTGATCCGCTCGCGGGCGGGCAGCGCGCCCCAGGCCTCCTGCGCGGCCCTGGCCTTGGCGTACGCGGTCCTGACGTCGCCGGCTGAGGAGATCGGGACGTCGGCGAGCGGCTCACCGGTGAACGGGACGGCGATCTGCCGGGTCTTGCCCTCAGAGGTGACGTGCGCGAGGACTCGATCGACCATGGCGCTGTCGAGCGTCCGAATCGTGGCGGCCATGGCGGAAGAATATTCCGGAGACCTCCCTAAAGCTACTGATTGGTAAAGCGACCTTCAGGCGCCCCCGAAGGAGCGCTCGAACCGAAGCCCGCCGCGATACGTCCTAGGGGCATGAGGACATCGATTCGCACGGCGGGCGCCATCGCCCTGGCCGGGCTTCTCGCCACGGCGTGCACGGAGGGGCGCGCGGCTCAGGCTCCGCCGCGGGTCGACCTGACCGACAAGGTCTCCCTCGTCTCGTACACGAGCTGCGACGACATGCTGAGCGACATCCGGCGCAAGACCGCTGAGAACGTGACCCCCTGGGGCGTCGGCGGCCCCGGGTTCTACGGGCTGGCGGAGGACGCCGCCCTCCCGGCGACGGCGGCCGCCAAGGGGGCCGCCCCGGACCAGTCGTACTCGACGACCAACGTCCACGAGGCGGGAGTCGACGAGCCCGACCTGGTCAAGACCGACGGGCAGCGGATCTTCACGGTCAGCCAGGGCGTGCTCCGCGTCGTCGACATCGACAGCCGCCGGGTGACCGGCACCCTGCGCCTCGTCCCCAAGGAGCAGTCCTGGGCGCAGGCCGACCTGCTGATCTCCGGAAATCGCGCGCTGGTCCTGTTCGAGGGCATGGGCGGGATGATCCCGCTGGGCGCGGTGGCCAAGGTGCGGCCGGGGCCGTCGGGGACCACGTACATGCTCGTCGACCTGTCCGGCCCGCCGAAGGTGGTGGCCACGATGACCGCCGACGGCGCGCACGTCGACGCCCGGCAGGTCGGATCGACCGTGCGGCTCGTCGTCCGGTCCCAGCCGAACATCACGCTCCCGCCCCCCAAGCCCGACATGTCCGAGTCCAGGATGCTCGAGCGCAACCGCGAGGCCGTGCTGGCCGCACCGGTCAACGCCTGGCTGCCGTCCTTCCAGATCGAGTCCGACGGGGTCACCCGTACCGACGCGGTGAAGTGCGAGCAGATCAGCCACCCGGCCGAGTACACCGGGACCTCGATGCTGACCGTCCACACGATCGACCTGGCCGCCGACCAGACCTTCTCCCCCGACTCGCCGATCAGCGTGGCCGCCGACGGCGACACCGTGTACGGCACGGCGACCAGCCTCTACGTCACCAGCAACCCCCGCTGGTGGACGCGGCCGATGATCATCGATGACATGCCGATGCCGACTCCCCGGGCGACGGACAGGCCGCGCAAGCCGTCTCCCACGCCGACGACGCCTCCCGAGCGGACCGAGGTGCACCGGTTCGACATCACCGCAGCGGGCTCCCCCCGCTACGTCGACTCGGGCTCGGTGCCCGGACGGCTGCTCAACCAGTACTCCTTGTCGGAGAGCAAGGGCAACCTCCGGGTGGCCACGACGTCCAACTCGGAGACGTTCGGCGGGAACCGCGAGTCGAGCGAGAGCGGCGTCTACGTCCTCGACGCGACGAGCCTGTCCCCGGTGGGCTCGGTGACGGGGCTCGGCAAGGGCGAGCGCATCTACTCCGTCCGCTTCATCGGCGACGTCGGCTACGTGGTCACGTTCAAGCAGACCGACCCGCTCTACGCCCTGGACCTGCGCAACCCGGCCGACCCCAAGGTCACCGGCGAGCTGAAGATCTCCGGCTACTCCTCCTACCTGCACCCCGGCGGGGAGGGGCGCCTGCTCGGCGTCGGCCAGGAGGCCACCGAGTCGGGCCAGACGCTCGGCACGCAGATCTCCCTGTTCGACGTGAGCGACCCGGCCAGCCCGAAGATCGTCTCCCGGTTCCTCCAGGAGAAGTCGGGCTCCGAGGCCGAGTGGGACCCCCACGCCTTCGTCTACTGGCCGCAGTCGGGCCTGGCGATGTTGCCCCTCCAGAGCTGGACGGGCGACTTCGTCCAGGGCAGCTCCGCCCTCGTTCTCAAGGTCGGCGACGGCGGGATCGACAAGGTCGGCATGATCAGCCATCCGAGCAAGAACAAGGGCGACGGCTCGTTCGCCCCGGTCGACAACGGCATCCGCCGCTGCGTCGTCATCGGGGACGCCATCTGGACGGTCTCCGACGGCGGCCTCAAGGTCAGCGACGCGACGAGCCTCGCCGACCGGGCCTGGATCCCCTTCGTGTGATCCGGCGTCAGACGCCGTGACCCTCCGGGAGGGCGACCGGAACGATCTCGGGTGCACCGAGACGGATCGCGTCGGCCTCCCGGTCGGTGTCCTGCTCCTGTGAGGCCCGCTCGGCCTCGACCCTCTTGGTGAAGTACTCCACCTCGCGCTTGACCTGCTCGGTGTCCCAGCCGAGCGGCCGGGCCATGAGCTCCGCCGCCTCCTGCGCGACGGCGGAGCCGCGGTGGAAGGTCTCGATCGAGATACGGGTCCGCCGGGTCAGCGCGTCGTTGAGATGGCGGGCGCCCTCGTGGGTGGCCGCGTGGACGATCTCCGCGCGCAGGTAGTCGTCGGCGCCCGAGAGCGGGCGCCCCAGCGAGGGGTCCCTTTCGATCAGCTCGAGCACCTCGTCGATCATGGAGCCGTACCGCTGGAGCAGGTGCTCGATCCGCGCGACGTGCAGTCCGGACGAGCGGGCGAGCCGGTGACGGGAGTTCCACAACGCCCGGTAGCCCTCCGCCCCCGCCAGCGGGACCTGGTCGGTGCAGGACGGGGGCACGCGCCGGTCGAGGCCGTGTGCGACGGCGTCGACCGCGTCGGCGGCCATCACCCGGTACGTCGTGAACTTGCCGCCGGCCACCATGACGAGGCCGGGGACGGGGTGGGCCACCACGTGCTCCCGGGAGAGTTTGGAGGTCTCCTCCGACTCCCCCGCGAGCAGCGGCCGCAGCCCGGCGTAGACGCCCTCGACGTCGTCCCTGGTCAACGGCACCGCGAGGACGGAGTTGACGTGGTCGAGCAGATAGTCGATGTCCATGCGTGAGGCGGCGGGATGGACCTTGTCGAGCGTCCACTCCGTGTCGGTGGTGCCGATGATCCAGTGCCTGCCCCAGGGGATCACGAACAGCACCGACTTCTCGGTGCGCATGATGATCCCCGTCAGGGAGTGGATGCGGTCGCGCGGCACCACGAGGTGGATGCCCTTGGACGCCTTGACGTGGATCTGGCCGCGCCCGCCCACGAGTTCCTGGATGTCGTCGGTCCAGACCCCCGTGGCGTTGACGACCTGGCGGGCCCGGACGTCGAACTCGGTCCCGCTCTCCAGGTCGCGCACGCGGACACCGGTGACCCGCTCGCCCTCGCGCAGGAAGCCGACGGCCTGGGCACGCGACGCCACATCGGCCCCGTACGTCGCGGCCGTCCTGAGCATGGTCATCACGTATCGGGCGTCGTCGACTCCGGCGTCCCAGTACTGCACGGCGCCGGTGAAGGCCGACCGTTTGAGGGCGGGCGCGATGCGCAGCGCCCGCCGCCGCGACAGGTGCCGGTGGCCCGGCATGCCCCGGCTGTAGCCGAAGGACAGGCCAAGCGTGTCGTAGAGCACGAGCCCGGCCCCCACGTACGGCCGCTCCCAGCCGGGATGGGTCAGGGGGAAGAGGAAGGGCACCGGCCTGACCAGGTGCGGAGCGATCCGCTGGAGCAGCAGCGACCGCTCCCGCAGCGCCTCCCGCACCAGGTCGAAGTTGAACTGCTCCAGGTAGCGCAGCCCCCCATGGATCAGCTTGGACGAGCGCGAGGACGTCCCGGAGGCGAAGTCCCGCGCCTCGACGAGGCCGACGGACAGGCCTCTCGTCACGGCGTCGAGGGCGACGCCGGCGCCGACGACGCCGCCGCCGATCACGACCACGTCGAGTTCCTGCGATGCCATCCGGTCAAGGGCGGCGGAACGCTCTGCGGGGCCGAGCGCCGCGGTGCCCATCCGCGCGGTCATAAGGCTCCCTCTGTACGGCTTTCGCCTGTGCGGACGTTTTCCTACCCGTAGGTCCTGACCAGCAAATCCTACTTCCATCCCCGCCCGGCAAATGATCTTCATCAGTGCGGTTGACGGGGGGAGAACAGGCGTGAACCCCGGGAAAGATGCCGCTTTTTTGCTATAAACGAGCCGTTCGACCTCCCCCATTCGGCGATCCCGGCCCCCGGGCGGAAAGATGGGCGCATGAGCCTCACTGTCTCTGATGTTCGCCTCGTGACGCCGGAAGGGGTCCACGACGGCTGGCTGACCATCGAGGACGGCAAGATCACGCACGTCGGCCGTGGTCAGGCGCCGGGCAACGGCCGGTCGCTGGGCGGCCGGACGGTCGTCCCCGGCTTCGTGGACATCCACACCCACGGCGGCGCCGGGAGCTCCTACCCGGACGGCGATGTGGACAAGGCGGCCCAGGTGGCCGCCTTCCACCTCGGGCACGGCACCACGACCACGCTCGCCAGCCTGGTCACCGCGGCGCCAGCCACGCTGGCCCGGACGGCGTCCGCCCTGGCCGACCTCTGCGAGCAGGGGCTCATCGCCGGCATCCACTTCGAGGGCCCGTACATCTCGAAGGCCCGCTGCGGCGCGCACGACCCCGCGCTGCTGCGCGAGCCCGACCGGGCGGAGTTCCGCGAACTGATGCGGGCCGGGCGCGGCCACGTCCGCATGCTGACCATCGCGGCGGAACTGCCCAACGCGCTCGACGTCATCAGGGACGCCGCCGCCGAGGGGGTGATCGCCGCGCTCGGCCACAGCGACGCCACCTACGAGCAGACGATCGCGGGAATCGAGGCGGGCGGCAGCGTCGCCACCCACCTGTACAACGCGATGCCGCCGCTGAGCCACCGCGACCCCGGCCCGATCGCGGCGCTCCTCCAGGACGATCGGGTCACCGTGGAGCTCATCAACGACGGAGTCCACGTCCACCCCGCGATGTTGCGTCTCGCCGCGCACGAGTCGGGACCCGCCCGGACGGCGCTGATCACCGACGCGATGGCGGCGGCCGGCATGGGCGACGGCCGCTACCCGCTCGGCCCGATGACCGTCGACGTCGAGGACGGCGTGGCCCGCCTGTCCGAGAACGGCACGATCGCCGGAAGCACGCTGACCATGGACGTGGCGTTCCGCCGCACGGTGCGCGAGATGGGGGCCTCTCTCGTGGACGCGTCCGCGATGGCCTCGCTGACCCCGGCCCGGGTGCTCGGCCTCCAGGACGAGATCGGCTCGATCTCCCTCGGCAAGTACGCCGACCTCGTCGTCCTCGACGAGGATCTGCGCCTCGACGGCGTCATGCGGCGCGGCGTCTGGGTGCGGGAACCCGCGTGATCACCCGATCACGCGGGATCCGCTCCCGGTGATCAGGGCTGCGGAGGGGCGACGACGACCTCGACGCGCTGGAACTCCTTGAGGTCGGAGTAGCCCGCGGTCGCCATCGTGCGGCGCAGCGCGCCCATGAGGTTCATCGAGCCGTCGGCCACGGTGGACGGTCCGTGCAGGATCTGCTCCAGCGTCCCGATCGTGCCGAACTCGACCCGCCTGCCCCGCGGCAGGTCCGGGTGGTGCGCCTCCGACCCCCAGTGGAAGCCGCGGCCGGGGGCCTCGGCGGCCCGCGCCAGAGGCGAGCCGACCATGACGGCGTCGGCGCCGCAGGCGATCGCCTTGGCGATGTCCCCTGAGCCGCCCATGCCTCCGTCGGCGATGACGTGCACGTAGCGGCCGCCCGACTCGTCCATGTAGTCGCGGCGCGCGGCGGCCACGTCCGAGATCGCGGTGGCCATCGGCACGACTACGCCGAGCACGTTGCGGGTGGTGTGCGAGGCGCCGCCGCCGAACCCGACCAGCACGCCGGCCGCGCCGGTCCGCATCAGGTGCAGCGCGGCGGTGTAGGTGGCGCAGCCGCCGACGATGACGGGCACGTCCAGCTCGTAGATGAACTGCTTGAGGTTCAGCGGCTCGGCCCGCCCCGACACGTGCTCGGCCGAGACCGTGGTGCCGCGGATGACGAAGATGTCGACGCCGGCGTCGATCACGGCCTTGTGGTGCTGCACCGTGCGCTGCGGCGACAGCCGGACCGCCGTGGTCACACCGGCCGCGCGGATCTCCGCGATGCGCCGCGCGATCAGCTCGTCCTGGATCGGCGCCGTGTAGATCTCCTGGAGCCGCCGCGTGGCGGCCTCCTGGTCGAGGGTGGCGACCTCCTCCAGCAGCGACGTGGGGTCGTCGTACCGCGTCCACAGTCCTTCGAGGTCGAGGACGGCGAGGCCGCCCAGCCGGCCGATCTCGATCGCGGTCGCGGGCGAGACGACGCTGTCCATCGGGCTCACCACGAGCGGCAGTTCGAACCGGTAGGCGTCGATCTGCCAGGAGATCGAGACCTCCTCGGGGTCACGGGTGCGCCGGGAGGGCACGATGCCGATCTCGTCCAGCGCGTACGCGCGACGGCCGCTCTTGCCGCGCCCGATCTCCACCTGAGTCATCTCGCCTGCTCTTTCCCATTCATGTGCGTACGGCTCCCGCCGGGCGCGCGAGCCGTACCGTGCCGGTCGCCTCCCCTGGGGAGGCGGTCTCCCTAGTGGCGGTGGTAGTTCGGCGACTCGACCGTCATCTGGATGTCGTGCGGGTGGCTCTCCTTGAGGCCCGCCGCCGTGATGGGCATGAGCTGGGCCTTCTCGTGCATCTCGGCGACCGTGCGGGAGCCGGTGTACCACATGCCCTGGCGCAGGCCGCCGACCAGTTGGTGGGCCACGGCGGCGACGGGCCCGCGGTAGGGCACCTGGCCCTCGATGCCCTCGGGGATGTACTTGTCCTCGCTGGAGACGTCGGCCTGCGCGTAGCGGTCCTTGCTGAAGGAGGCGCCGCCCCGCTCGCGGTTGCGCACCGCGCCGAGCGAGCCCATGCCCCGGTAGGACTTGAACTGCTTGCCGTTGATGAAGATCAGCTCGCCGGGCGACTCCTCGCATCCCGCGAGCAGCGAGCCGAGCATGACCGTGTCCGCGCCGGCGGCGAGCGCCTTGGCGATGTCCCCCGAGTACTGCAGGCCGCCGTCCCCGATGACCGGGATGTTCGCGGGCGCGCAGGCCAGGGCGGCCTCGTAGATCGCGGTGAGCTGCGGTGCGCCCACACCCGCCACGACCCTGGTGGTGCAGATCGAGCCCGGCCCGACACCCACCTTGACCGCGTCGGCGCCCGCGTCGACCAGCATCTGCGCGCCGGCCCTGGTGGCGATGTTGCCGCCGATGACCTGCACCTTGCTGTTGGTCTTGATCGTGGCGATCATCTCGGCCAGGCCCTTGGAATGGCCGTGGGCCACGTCCACGACCACCACGTCGACCCCGGCCTCGACCAGCGCCTTGGCGCGGAGCTCGGCGTCGTTGCCGACGCCGATCGCGGCGCCGACCATCAGGCGCCCGCTCGCGTCCTTGGTGGCCAGCGGATACTGCTCGCTCTTGGTGAAGTCCTTGACCGTGATCAGGCCCTGCAGGCGGCCGGCCTCGTCCACGATCGGCAGCTTCTCCACCTTGTTCTGGCGGAGCAGCCGGAAGGCCTCGTCGCGGGAGACGCCCGCCGGGGCGGTCACGAGCGGCATGCGGGTCATGACCTCGCGGACCGGCCTGGCCTGGTCGGTCTCGAATCGCATGTCGCGGTTGGTCACGATGCCGACCAGGACGCCGTCGGCGTCGGTGACGGGCACGCCGGAGATCCGGTAGGTGGCGCACAGCCGCTCGACGTCGGCGAGGGTGTCGTCGGGAGCGCAGGTCACGGGATTGGTCACCATGCCCGCCTCGGAACGCTTGACGAGGTCGACCTGACCGGCCTGCTCCTCGATCGAGAGGTTCCTGTGGAGGATGCCGATGCCGCCCTGACGGGCCATCGCAACGGCCATCCGCGCCTCGGTGACGGTGTCCATGGCGGCGGACACCAGCGGGATGCGCAGCACGACGTCCCGCGACAGGCGCGTGGTCGTGTCGGCCTCTCCCGGCTGCAGATCCGAGTACGCGGGAACCAGGAGCACGTCGTCGAACGTGAGTCCCTGTTCGGTGAACTTGGCCATCTTCCAACCCTCCTGCCTGGCGCACCCCTCGCCAGACCCCGAGGTCAGTCTAGTGGGCTCCTCCGGACGCGGTTCCGGGGTTCCCTCCGGGCCCGGTGGCGCGTACGGGCCTCGACCTGGGCGGGAGCCCGCCCATGGAGGGGCCGACTCCGGAGTCGGCCCCCGAGGCGGCTCCGGAGAAGGCGGAGAAGACAAGGTGGGGGGACCGGCGTGCGGTCCCCCCACATGTGCGTCACTCGGGCCACGCCATCGAGCCCCCCTCCGCGCTCGAAAAACGTGCCGTTCGCTAACGCTGAGTCAAGGATGCGTCACGAAGCGTCCAAGCGCAATGGCGTTAGATGCAACTGCACGAAGTTGCATTTTGTCGCGCTTTCGAAACTGCGGGCGAAGAAAGCTTTGGAACGTGCATATGCACAAAACTTCAACCGGGGCACTTCCGAATATGCGAACGCCCGGCAGGCGCGGGAGGGCGCGGCTATTCTCGCGACGCGAGGGACGGGAGTTTCCGCGAGTTCCGCCGTCGGCGCGGCCCGCGGATCCGGCGCGAGGCGGACGACCAACGGAGCGGCTGATGATCACGACGCGGAACGCGGATCCCCTCGAATCCCTCGGCCTCACCCAGGAGCACAGGGACCTCTACACCGTCGTCCTGAAGCTCCACCGGGCCACCCTCGCCGAGATCGCCCGGGCCGTCGACGAACCCGTCGACGACGTGCTCGACCGGCTCACCCGGCTCGTACGGCTGGGCACGGTCGACGAGCAGCAGGGGGAGTACCTCGCCCGCCATCCGGCCGCCGCCATCGGGAGACTGGTGGCGGAGAGGCTCGACCGGCTCGCCAGGGAGAGCCGCCAGATCGACGCCGCCCTGGCCTCGGTCGCCCCCCTCACCCACCACTACGACGCCGGCCGCGACTACCAGAACGGCCAGTTCGCCGTCGATCTCGTGGGCGGGGCGGACGAGCTCTACGAGAGCGTCGTCGGCCTCGCGCTGCAGGCGCCGCCGGCCGACCTGGTCTCCGTGATCCCGGACCGGCGGACGATGAGCGACCTGGTCGAGAAGTACACCGGCCCCTGGACCCAGGCGATGAGGGACGGGCTGCTGTCCTCGCGGGTTGTCATTCCCATCTCGGTGATGGAGGCGCCCGGCATCCGGAAGGTGTGCGAACGGCTGACCGAGGCGGGCGCGCGCATCCGGACCCTCGACAAGGTGCCGAGCTGGTTCTTCGCCCTGGGCGACGACACCGCCGGCCTGCCCGCCGACTGGGGCGACTCGCTGCCTGAACACGGCTACAACTGCTACCTGGTCCGCGCGCCGATCGTGGTGGCGGCGCTCCGCTCGCTCTTCGAGGAACTGTGGGCCAGGGCCGTCCCGATCTCGTCGTACGACAGCGGCATATCGCAGGTGCTGAGGCTGGCCGCGCAGGGGCTCAGCGACGAGGGGATCGCCCGCCACCTGGGCCTGTCCGTCCGGACCGTCCGGACCAGATTCGCGGAGGCGATGGCCGAGCTGGGGGCGCAGTCCCGCTTCCACGCGGGAGTCGAGGCCGCGCGTCGCGGCTGGTTGTGACCACTGCTGAGCGGGACGTCCGACACGCCGGGTCCGTTATGACAGCCCAATCAGTAGATGGGGTCCACTTTCACTCACCATGGTGGGTCCGGGTCATAAGGTGGGATGCGTGCTGGAAGACGTCCCCCGCGACCCGTTCGCGGATGACCCCAACGACCCCGCCGCCGAGCTGGGCGAGCCCGACGACCCGGAGCCGCTCAGCGTCGCCGAGCGGGATGAGGCGCTGACCGACCTCGCCGACGTGGAGGTCTTCCGTTCCCTGCTCGAGCCCCAGGGGGTGCTGGGGCTCGTCCTCGACTGCCCGGAGTGCGGCGAGCAGCATTACTTCGACTGGGACCTGCTCCGCGGCAACCTTCGTCAGATGATCGACAACGGCCGGCCCCAGGTCCACGAGCCGGCCTTCCAGCCCGACCCCTCCGACTACGTCAGCTGGGAGTACGCCCGGGGCTACGTGGACGGGGTGATCGACACCGAGGAGAGCCGCTGACTCTCCACGTCGGCCACGAGCGCGCCAAGCAGCCGGATCGCGGCGTCGGCGCCGGAGGCCACCGGCTCACGGCGGGCCAGCCCGTCGAGGAGCGCGTCGGTCCGCAGTACGTCGGCCTCCACGTCGGCGTCGCCGTACGACCCGAGGAAGCGTGCCGGACGACGACGACGTTTCGTGGTCACGCAATCGACTCCAGCTCGGCCATTTGCCTCAACCTGGTGAGGGCGCGATGCTGGGCGACCCGGACGGCACCTGGTGACATGCCGAGTACATTACCGGTCTCTTCGGCAGAAAGGCCCGACACCACCCGGAGGATGAGGAGCTCACGCTGGTTGTCCGGAAGGCGTGCCAGCAGGTCCCGGGCGTGCTGCGCCTCGATGTAGCGGACCACGGTCTCCTCCGGGCCCGGCCCCTCGTCCGGCCCGTCCGGCAGGTCCTGCGTCGGCACGGCGGAGCGGACCGAACTGCGCAGCGCGTCGGCCACCTTGTGCGAGGCGATTCCGAACACGAACGAGGCGAACGGCCGGCCCATATCGCGATAACGCGGTAACGCGGAAAGAACGGCGATGCACACTTCCTGTGCGACATCGTCGGCGATGTGGTAATGACCGGATACCCTGCCCAGCCGGGCTCGGCAATATCGCACCACCATGGGGCGCAGATGCCCCAGAAGCGATTCGATCGCGCGGCGATCTCCTTGTACGGCAAGGCTGGTCAGTTCCCTGAGGTCGGACTCATCCGATCTCGTCGCAAGCCTTACCCCAGTTGCGGCGTCGGCGACGCGTCCCTCGGTCACGTTAGGCATGATGCCCGCCACGATCGTGCATGTCGTCATGGTTGACGGCTACGGATTGGTCACATTGACGCGGCGATAACCAGGTGTAATCGACTGAACACAATACCGTTGGAACATTCCAACCAAATGGCCAAATCGTCAGGAATTGTCAGCCGACCCGACTTCTATAAAGAAGTACGGCTCCCGCCTCGTCGAGGCGGGAGCCGTACCGCATTCTCAGGTGTCCCCCTCAGGCGGGGAGACTCGGGTGGGTCAGTGACCGTGCCCGTGACCGTGCCCGTGGCCGCCCGCGGCCGGAGCCTCTTCCTCCTCGGGCTTGTCGACCACGAGGGCCTCGGTCGTCAGCAGCATGCCCGCGATGGACGCGGCGTTCTGAACGGCCGAACGGGTCACCTTGACCGGGTCGATGACGCCCTGGGCCACCAGGTCGCCGTACTCGCCGGTCGCGGCGTTGAGGCCCTCACCGGCCTTCAGCTCGGCGATCTTGTAGGTGACGACGTAGCCCTCGAGCCCGGCGTTCTCGGCGATCCACCGAGCCGGCTCGATCAGCGCCTTGCGCACGATCGAGACGCCCGTGGCCTCGTCGCCGGTCAGGCCGAGGTCGTCGAGCTCCTTGGAGACGTGCACGAGCGCGGAGCCACCGCCGGAGACGATGCCCTCCTCGATCGCGGCGCGGGTCGCGGAGATCGCGTCCTCGAGACGGTGCTTCTTCTCCTTGAGCTCCACCTCGGTGGCCGCGCCGACCTTGAGCACGGAGACGCCGCCGGAGAGCTTCGCGAGCCGCTCCTGGAGCTTCTCACGGTCCCAGTCGGAGTCCGACTGCTCGATGGCCAGCTTGATCTCGCGGATCCGGTCCTCGATCGCGGAGGCCTCGCCGGCGCCGTCGACGACCGTCGTGGCGTCCTTTCCGACGACGACGCGGCGCGCGGTGCCGAGCACCTCGAGGCCGACGTGCTCCAGCTTGAGGCCGATCTCCTCGCTGACGACCTGGCCGCCGGTGAGGATGGCGATGTCCTGCAGCATGGCCTTGCGGCGGTCACCGAAGCCGGGCGCCTTGACGGCGACGGAGGTGAACGTGCCACGGATCTTGTTGGTCACCAGAACGGCGAGAGCCTCGCCCTCGACGTCCTCGGCGATGACCAGCAGCTGCTTCTTGGTCTGCGCGATCTTCTCCAGCAGCGGCAGGAAGTCCGCGATGGAGGCGATCTTGCCCTGGGTGATCAGGATGTAGGGGTCCTCGAGAACGGACTCCATGCGGTCCTGGTCGGTCACCATGTAGTGCGACAGGTAACCCTTGTCGAACTGGAGGCCCTCGGTGAACTCCAGCTCAAGGCCCATGGCGTTGGACTCTTCGACGGTGATGACACCGTCCTTGCCCACCTTGTCGAACGCCTCGGCGATCAGCTCGCCGATCTTGGCGTCCTGCGCGGAGATGGTCGCGACGTTCGCGATCTCCTGCTTGTCCTCGACGTGGCGGGCGCTGTCGAGCAGCCGGTCGCTGACGGCCTTGGCCGCCAGGTCGATGCCGCGCTTCAGGGCCAGCGGCTGGGCGCCGGCGGCCACGTTGCGCAGGCCCTCACGGACCATCGCCTGCGCCAGGACGGTCGCCGTGGTGGTGCCGTCACCGGCCACGTCGTTGGTCTTGGTCGCGACTTCCTTGGCGAGCTGGGCGCCGAGGTTCTCGTACGGCTTGTCGAGCTCGACCTCACGGGCGATGGTCACACCGTCGTTCGTGATGGTCGGGGCGCCGAACTTCTTGTCGATGACCACGTTGCGGCCACGGGGGCCGAGGGTAACCTTCACGGCGTCCGCGAGGGCGTTCACGCCACGCTCAAGAGCGCGCCGCGCGTCCTCCTCGAACTCCAGGATCTTGGGCATTCAAGTCTCCTTATAAGCGCACGGGAGCCCCGGGCGCGAACGTCCCGGGGCTCCTCATGCTTGGCGCAGCCTACTTCTCGATGATGGCGAGCACGTCGCGGGCCGAGAGCACCAGGTACTCCTCGCCGCCGTACTTGACCTCGGTGCCGCCGTACTTGCTGTAGAGGACGATGTCGCCCTCGCTGACGTCGAGCGGAATCCGCTTCTCGCCGTCCTCGTCCCAGTTGCCCGGGCCCACAGCGAGGACGCGGCCCTCCTGGGGCTTCTCCTTGGCGGTGTCCGGGATGACCAGACCGGAAGCGGTGGTCTGCTCAGCCTCGAGCGGCTGGACCACGATGCGGTCACCAAGCGGCTTAACGGGAACCTTAGTGGCGGTCGTCACGATCGGACCTCCCCTTCAGATTGCGATGAATGAGCTGAAGAGGCGACCAGCGGCCTGCCGTCGCGGGTGTCAGACCTGCCTCGTCGCATGTTGGCACTCTCACTAGGCGAGTGCCAACACGAAACAGTATGCAAGGGGGCCGTGACAGTCAACACGAACTCACGCCGCAGGTCATCTCGCTTTCCGGACACGCCGGACTCACTTAGCGGGCCGCCCGGACCGCCGCGCCCGGGGCCGGAGCCACCGCACCCCACGTCTGAGCCTCCGAACCCCGGGCCTGGTCCGCCGCACCCGCGCCTGAGCCGCAGGACCGGGCACCGGGGCCGCCGGACGGGCCGCCCACGCGTCCAGAGCCCGTACGGCGAAGCGATAACGTCGGGAGGCGTGGACCTCGAGGCGTTTCGCGACCTGCTCGAACCGGCCGGGCAGAAGGCCCTGGCGCAGGCCGTCGAGCTGGCGGAAGCGGGAGCCGATCCGATCGTGGCGGCCACCACGCTACGCAGGAGCCACCCGCCCGAGCTCACCGCGGCCGCGCTCACCCAGGCCTCGCTGCGGCGACGGGCCGAGGCCAAGTTCGGCCCGGACGCCGCCGTGATGTATTTCACGCCACACGGACTGGAACAGGCCACGCGGGCCGAGGTAGCCGCCCATCGCGCCCGTCGCGCCCGCCTGCTCATCGCGCCCGCCACGACATCGGACCCGGCATCGGCCACGACGTCAGGCCCGGCACCGAGCCCGGAACCACCCGCGGGGCCCGCCGCGCACCCCGCCACGGGGCCGATCGCACGGGTCCTCGACGTGTGCTGCGGCGTCGGCGGAGACGTCATCGCGCTCGCCCGCGCGGGGTTCGCCGTCGACGCCGTCGACCTCGACCCGCTGACCGTGGAGGTCGCCAGGGCCAACGCCGCGGCGCTGGGACTGTCCTCCCTCGTCGGCGTCCGCACCGCCGACGCCGTCGAGACCGACCCCTCTGATTACGACCTGCTGTTCGCCGACCCCGCCAGGCGGGGGGCCAGGGGACGGATCTTCGACCCGATGGCCTACTCCCCCACCTGGCCCGCGGTGCTCGACCTGGTCTCCCGGACGCGCACGGCCTGCCTCAAGGTCGCGCCCGGCATCCCGCACGAACTCGTCCCCGAGGGCGCGGAGGCGGAGTGGATCTCCCACAGGAGAGAGGTCAAGGAAGCGGCCATCTGGGTCGGGACGCGAGCGAGCGGCCGGCGCGCGACCATGCTGCCGTCCGGTGAGACGCTCACGTCCTCCGGCGCCGGGGCCGAGGCCGGGCCGGTGGGCCGCTACCTCTACGAACCCGACGGCGCCGCGGTCCGGGCGCACCTGGTCGCCGAGGTGGCCGCGATGGTCGGCGGGCGCCTGCTCGACCCGCGGATCGCCTACATCACCGGCGACAGCCGGGTGCCCACGCAATGGGCGTCCTGTTACGAGGTCGCCGACATGATGCCCTTCTCGCTCAAGCACCTCCGGAGCGTGCTGAGAAACCGGAAAGTCGGAAACGTCACCATCAAGAAGCGCGGTTCCGCCGTCGATATCGAGCGTTTAAGGAAAGACCTCCGGCTTTCCGGCGGAAATTCAGCGGTCGTCGTTCTCACGCGCATCGACGACCGGCCGTACGTGCTGCTGTGCGACCCCGCCGACCTGCACTGAACCCAGCAATCCCGGCAATTCATCGAGAATTGCGATCTTTTACAGTCCACCCGAAAGCCGCGCCGCTCAGGGCCTACAGTTGGCCGCGCGGTCTGTTCCCCCTGTTCGTTCATTTCCGCGAGACCGGGCCGATACCACCGCCTCAGCGAGTGAAGGAGCTTTCGGTGGACCATTCCAGCCACACCCTCCTCCAGGCGGGCAGCCAGACCGCCATCTCCGACCGGATGCGCGAACTCCTGGCCCGCGCGGCCCAGGACCACGTCTACGAGCAGCGGACGCAGGGGGCCGTGCTCGACGAGATCCGGCAGCGCCTGGAGGGCATGGAGTGGCTGCTGCGCGAGGTCCGCGAGCGTGAGCTCGGCGGCCTGAGCGGCGCCGTGGAGAGCGTCGCGGGACGGCTCGAGGACATGACCACCCGGCCGCCCGCCTGGGCCGAGGCTCTCGCGCAGCACGTGGAGTCGCTGCGCGAGCACGTGGACGAGGTCAGGGGCCGCACCCAGGACGTCGCGGACCAGATGTCCTCCGTCACCCAGCGCCTCGGTCAGGTCCACGCGAGCATGGAGGCGGCGGCGGGCCGGTTCACCCGCCTCGACAAGGCCGTCACCGAGGTGGTCCAGCGGGTCGAGCGCCTGGAGGCCGCCGTCCTCGGGCGGCTCGATGCCGTGGACGAGCGGCTGGAGGCGGCGAGCGAGCGCGTGGGAGGGCTGCCCGCTGAGCTCGAGGTCGCCGAGTTGCGCGCCGCCGTCGCCGAGATGGGCGTGCAGGTCGGCGCCACCGCGAGCTCGCTCGCGCCCCTCCTCGACGCGATCAGGAGCCGGCCCGGCCTCGAGGAGCTAGCGGACACCGTCTCCGAGGCCACCAGCCGGGTCGTGGAGCCCGTCCACGGCGACGTGGCCCGGCGGCTGGCCGCGCTCGAGGAGACCATGCTGGCGCTCGCCGAGGCCCTGCTGCGCCCGGTGCGCTCCCCCGGCGACTGATCACCTGCCTGACCGGCGGAGACCGGTCAGACGTGAACGGTCGTGATCGGGAGCGACGAGTCCGCGGGGATCTCCAGCGTGGAGGCGGCGGCGCCGGCGGCGACCAGCTCCGATCCCAGTGCGGCCACCATCGCGCCGTTGTCGGTGCACAGGCCCGGCCGCGGGACCCTCAGCCGCACGCCGGCGGCGTCGCACCGCTCCTGGGCCAGTGCGCGGAGCCGGGAGTTGGCCGCCACCCCGCCACCGATCAGCAGGTCCTCGACACCGTGCCGGGCACACGCCTGGAGGGCCTTGCGGGTGAGCACGTCGACGACGGCCTCCTGGAACGAGGCGGCGACGTCGTGGACCGGAACGGACTCGCCCGCCGCCGTACGGGCCTCCACCCAGCGGGCGACCGCCGTCTTCAACCCGGAGAAGGAGAAGTCCAGCGTGCCGTCGTCGTACTTGCCCCGGGGGAAGGCGACGGCGGTGCCGGAGCCTTCGCGGGCCGCGCGGTCGATGTACGGGCCTCCGGGGAACGGCAGGCCGAGCACCCGGGCCACCTTGTCGAACGCCTCCCCGGCCGCGTCGTCGACGGTGGAGCCGAGCGAGACGACCTCGCGCGCCACGTCGGGCACGAGCAGCAGCGAGGAGTGGCCGCCCGAGACCAGCAGTGCGATGGCGGGCTTCGGCAGCGGTCCGTGTTCGAGCTGGTCGACGGCCACGTGCGCGGCCAGATGGTTGACCCCGTACAGCGGGACGCCGAGCCCCATGGCGTAGGCCTTGGCGGCGGCGACGCCCACCAGCAGCGCACCCGCGAGCCCGGGGCCGGCCGTGACGGCGACCGCGTCGATGTCCGAGAAGCGCAGGCCCGCCTTGGCGAGCGCGCTTTCCACCGTCGGCGTCATGGCCTCCAGGTGGGCGCGTGAGGCCACCTCGGGCACGACGCCGCCGAACCTCGCGTGCTCCTCCATGCTGGAGGCGATCGTGTCCGCGAGCAGCGTGTGACCGCGGACGATGCCGACGCCGGTCTCGTCGCAGGACGTCTCGATCCCCAGGACGATCGGCTCGTCAGCTCCGCTCATGCCCTGTCCCCTCGCGCTCGAGTTTCTTCAGCATCGTGATGGCGTCGGTCCCGTCCTCGTAGTAGCGGCGCCGCACGCCGAGCCGTTCGAACCCGAACCGCTCGTACATGGCCTGGGCGGGCTCGTTGTCCGACCGCACCTCGAGGAAGACCGTCTCTGCCCCGCGCCGCGCCGCCTCGGCCAGCAGCGCGCTCATCATGGCGGCCCCGACTCCGGAACGGCGGTGCCCGGCCAGGACCGCGATCGTCTGGATGTCGGCCTGGTCCGCGGCCGCCGCCAGCCCCGCGTAGCCGACGATCGCGTCGCCGACGCACGCGACGACGTAGTGCCGCGTACGCGGCTGGTCGTTCAGCTCCCCGCGCATCATGGACTCGCTCCACGCGTCGGCGGGGAAGGTGGTCCGCTCGATCTCCATGACCGCCGGGAGGTCGTCAACGGTCATCTGCCGCAACACGGCGCCCGTCCCGCTCACTTCTTCGACCGGGACGCTCACGTCGTCACCTTCTTGGGCGCCCCGGGCACCTGGGCGTCGGGGCGGCGCAGGTAGATCGGCCGGGGCGGCCCGAGCACGCCGAGCTCGCGAGCCTTCTCCACCGAGTCGACGCGCCCCTCGGGCACCCGGGCGATCGCGGCGGCCTCCTCGTCCGTCAGAGTGGCGAGGCGTCCGGCGGCGAGCGCCGCCAGCGCCGCGGCCGACGGGTGCTCCGGGCCCTCGATGCGGCCGGGACCCACGACGTCCGCGTAGAGCAGGCCTCCGGCCCCGACCACGGGCAGGTCGGCGGGCAGGTCCTGCGGCCTGTCCACCTTGGGGCCGTCGAGGCGCGTCTCGCGGTCGCCATACCTCGCCCAGAAGACCTCCTTGCGCCGCGCGTCGGTCGCGACCAGGAACGGGCCGGGCGTCTTCGTGGCATACGCCAGGGCGTCGAGGGTGCACACGCCGAAGGCCGGCACGCCGGCGGTCGCCGCGAGCGCCGTGGCGGTCATCAGGCCGACCCTCAGTCCCGTGTACGGCCCCGGGCCGGTTCCGGCGACGATCGCGGTGACATCCCGCAGCGTCACGTCCGCGTCGCGCAGGACGCGCTCGATCGTGGGAGCGAGCAGCTCCCCGTGCCGCCGCGCGTCGATCGTCGTCGACTCGGCCAGCACGCGTCCTCCGTCGTGCAGGGCGGCCGTGACGGCGGGTGTGGCGGTGTCGAAGGCCAAGACAAGCACGAACGTCAAGGGTAGTCGGTGTGGGGGCGCAGGTGGACCGAACGCCGAGCGGGCCGCCGCCCCGGGCCATGCCGTACCGTGCCGATGATCACGGAGAAGGCGACGATCGATCCTCGTCGAGCGATCAGACGTCCTTCTCGAGGGACGCGTAGACGATGATGTTGTCGCGGTACTGGTGCTCCGACCAGTCGAAGGCGCCGCCGCAGGTGATCAGGCGCAGCCCGTCCTCGGCGTAGACGCGCTCGGCCGGGAAGTCGTCCTTGGGGACCCGTTCGACCGAGTCGACGAGGTAGTCGGCTGTCTTGCCGTCGCTGCGCACGACCTTGACCAGCGCGCCCTTGTGGAGATCGCGCAGTTTGTAGAACACGGCGGGCGCGGTCTTGGTGTCGACGTGCCCGATGATCACCGAGGCTCCAGGATCACCAGGAACCGCGCTGCCGGTGTACCACCCCGCCGTCGACGGCTTGTCGAACGGCGGAAGCTCGACGTCGCCGGCCGAGTCGAGCCCGAGCTTCATCAGCGGCGCCTTCAGGCTCAGCGAAGGGATGTCGATGCGCCTGGGCACGATCGGGTCGGGACGGGCGGCGGTGCGGGGCTCCTGGGACCGTCCGTTCACCGCGAACAATGCGAGCCCGGTGACGACCCCGGCCACCACGACCCACCGGGTCGATACCGCCAAAATCAGCTCCTCGAGCGCCTGCGGGCCACGCCGATGCCGACGCCGAGGACGGCGAGCAGTGCCACCGCGGTCACGCCCACGGGCAGGCCGGAATCGTCGGTGGGGCCGCCGGCGGCGGTGCCTCCGCCGCCCGCGTGCGGCGCCCGGGTGGGAATCCGCGTGCGCGTCGGCGTCGGCGAGACGACCTTGAACGAGGCGGTGCCGATGTCGTTGGTGGCCTCACAGCGCACCTGCACCCGGTAGCCGCCGGCCTTGGCGTCCGCCCGGACGGGGGCGCTGCCCGTCAGCCCAGGCACGGCGGGTTCGGCCGTCGGGGAGGCGGAGGGCGTCGCCACGGGGGGCAGCAGCGAGATCGGGCCGGTGAAGGCGTCCGAGCGGGCGACGGCCCGGTAGGCGGTGCCGCCCTGGGGAAGCGGGCAGCGGGCCGTGATCCGGACGCTTCTCGTCGCCCCGCCGGTGACCGTGGAGGGCTCCACCACGACCTCGATGTCCTGGCGCGGGATCGTGACCGTCGGCGAGGGAAGACCGGGGGTCAGCGTGATCGCGGGGGTGGGTGAGTCCGTCTGGGCCGAGGCCGAGCACCCGAGCGCGCCGAACAGAACGACTCCCGCGACGGCGACCTGCGTGACCCTGCTCATCGGCCAACCCCTCCCACGCCCGGTCATTTACCCAGAAAATCTATGCCAATCCATGACTAGAGATCTTCTTTTCGGCATGTTCGGCAGACGTGTCGAGGTGACAAGGGGGTTACCGGGAGCGGACGCGCTCCACTCGCGTCCTCGGGATCACTCCACGCGCAGACCCTCCGGCCGGGTGAGCCGCCACAGGGTCGGCAGGCTCAACGCGGTCACCAGCAGGACGACGGCCGCGCCGATGCCCGCCGAGATCGCGACCGTCGCCCAGTCGATCGACACGGGGACCGACACCATCCTCAGCAGAGCGACGCCGAGTCCCAGCCCGAAGACGACCGCGAGGGCGAGACCGATCATGACCGGTATGAACGTCTGCCAGAACACCGACCAGCTCAGCGCGCTACGCCGCGTGCCGACCGCGACGAGCATGGCGAGCATCCTGCGCCGGTCCCGCAACTGTTCCACGGTTCCCACCAGCATGCTGGCCCCGATCAGCAGGAGAGTCACCACGACGCCCACGTAAAGGCCGCGACGGATGCCGTCGAACCTGCCGACGGTCTCACTGGCCGCCAGAGTCGCGACCGTCCCGACGGGATCGAGTTGCGCCACCACGTTCCTGACCCGCTCCATCGCGTCGGGATCGCCTGGGTCGAGGCTGACGAACGTGTTCGCGATCGACCTCGGCACGGCCCTCGCGTCGATGGCACCCGGCGTGGCGAGGATGACGTCCTGGTAGACACCGGAGGGGTCCCTGCGCGCGGGGACCTGCCGGGCGTCGCCCGGCACCGTCCACCGTGGCCCGCCGTCTCCGACCGTGACCGTGACCGTGGCGCCGGGGCGGATGGCCTCCTGCGCGCCCGGGTCGACGGGCGTCGCCCGGGCGATGAAGACGTCGCCGCCGGCGCACGATCCCAGGTCCGCGTACTCCGCCAGCGCGGCGCAATCCCCCACCTGCAGCAAGGCGAAGGCGGGATCCTGCCCGGCCGCTCCGGCGGGCGGCTCGGCGGACACGCCGCCGACCAGCGTCTCGGTGACGCGGGTCACCCCCGGTGTGGCGCGCAGCCTCACCGCGATCGGTCCCGCCGAGGCCGGGTCGTGGGTGCGGATCTGCGCCTGCGCCCGGGAGGGGTCCTGCCGGGTCTGAACGGTCGACTCCTTCTGCACGGCCGCGAAGAGCATCTGCAGCGCGATGGCACCGGCGACCGCGACCGCGATCCCGTTGACCAGACGCGCCGACATGGCGCTGTCGAGCTGCAGCCGCCGGACGGCGAGCTGCCAGCCGACCGGACCGCCGCGCAGGGGACGCACGACCAGCTCGATCACCCAGGGGAGCACGGTGACCGCGCCGATCAGCAACAGGACGGCCCCCGCCGCGACCTGGTATTGAACGACGCCGCCCATGGTCTCGGGTAGACCGCCGACCAGCGGGACGAGAAGGGCCAGGCCGGTTCCGGGCAGGATCAGCCGCCACCAGAGCCTGCGCCGCGGCGGAGTCGCGCGCCGGGTCACTCCCAGCGGCTCGATCGCCACTCCTCGCAGTGCGAGCACACTCACCGCCACTGACAGCGCCGGTACGGCCACCGCGATGACGGCGACGAGGGGAATGCTCGGCCGTACGTCCGACGCGTAAACGCTGATGTCCCAGAGCGAGAGCATCGGCGCGATCTGGCGGCCGACCAGGAACAGCACACCGCCGACCACGAGCCCCAGGCAGGCACCGGCCGTCGTCTCGCCTGCCGCCATCAGGCGCGTCATCCGGCGGTCGGCGCCGATCAACCGCAGGGCCGCCATCCGCCGGTCACGGCTCTCGCTTCCGAACCGTACGGCCGCGGCCAGGAAGACCGCGATGGGCAGCAACAACACAACGATGATGATCACAACGAGGATGGTGAGCACCGTCCCCAGCCCTTCCGAGGAAGGGCTGTCGCCGAAGGTTCGCAGCCTGGTGACCTCGTCGGCGGGCAGGGCGTCGACGCCGCGGTAGAAGGCCAGCTCGCCCGGGCCGGACAGGCCTTCCTGCCGGATCGTCCCGGTCACACGGGCGCCGTCGAGGCGTGGGGCGAACAGGGGTCCGTCCGGCGAGTCGAGCAGGTCCTTCAGCGCGGGCGAAACCACGACCTCGCCGGGCCGGGGAACGGCCGTGAGTCCGGGCGGGATCGGCGCCCGCGGGCCTTCGGGGTGCAGGAGACGCCCGTGCACCGGCGTCTGGCGGAAGGAGGTGTCGACCTGTCCCACCAGCATGGTGTCGGCCGCCGCCGGGATCTGCTCCCCCAACCGCAGGTCGCTGCGAGCGGAGGTGCGTTCCTGGCGGGCCTGCAACGCGCCCGGCACCGCGGCGGCAAGCAGGAGCAGCGCGACGCCGATCCCCACGCCCACCGCGGTGAGAACGGTGCGGGTCCAGCCGTCGCGGCCGCCGGCGAAGGCGAACCGCATACCCAGCAGCACGTCGCGCGAGGCGGACGCCCGGCCCCGGCGGTCGCTCACAGCGCCTCCTCCATTTCCCGCGCGATGTCGCGGGTGCGGCCGTCGCGCACGACGATTTCACGATCGGAGTATCCGGCCACCCGTGCTTCGTGGGTCACCAGCACCACTGCCGCGCCCGTCTCGCGGGCCGCCTCGGTCAGCAGCCGCATCACCCGTTCACCGTTGAGTGAGTCGAGGGCGCCGGTCGGTTCGTCGGCGAACACCGCCTGTGGCCGCGTGACGAGCGCACGGGCCACGGCGACCCGCTGGCCCTGACCTCCGGAGACCTCTCCCGGCCGTTTCCGCCCCACGTCGGCGAGGTGGAGACGATCCAGCCACTCGGCGGCCCGGGCCTCGGCCTCACGACGGCGGACCCCCTCCATGCGCAGCGGGAGCGCGATGTTCTCCAGGCAGGTCAGCTCCGGCACCAGCTGGCCGAACTGGAAGACGAAGCCGAACTGGGTGCGGCGCAGCGCGCTGCGTTCCCCGTCGGTCATCGCCGAGATCTCGGCGCCCTGATACCGCACGTGACCGGAGTCGGGCCGGACGATGCCGGCGAGGCAGTGCAGCAGGGTCGACTTGCCCGATCCCGACGGCCCCATGATGGCGACGATCTCACCCGCCCGGATGGCGATCGAGGCGCCGTCGAGCGCCTTCGTCGGGCCGAAGGCCTTGTGCAGGCCGTCGGCCTCCAGCAACGGCTGCCCGGTCATGCCCGCACCTGCCTGCGGAGGTCGTCGAGCCGGGCCGCGGTCAACTCAAGCCAGCGAAGGTCGGCATCGAGGTGGAAGAGCGCGTGGTCGCAGATGAGGTTGTCCGCGAGGTCGCCGCCGGCCTTGCGCCGGGTGAGCTCCCTCATCAGCCGGAGGTGCTCGGCCCGCTGCACGTCGAGCAGGTCCGCGGCGGACCGGCCCGTGAGCAGCGCCAGGATCACCTTGGTGTAGAGGGTGTTCTGCAGATACGGCTCGGGCTTCTCGGCACTCGCCAGCCACAGCTCGACGTCGCTCACTCCGGCGGACGTGACGGCGTACCGCTTGCGCTCCGGGCCCTCACCCGGCTCGACGCCGTCGAGTTCGACGAGGCCGTCTTTCAGCAGTCGCGAGAGCGTGGCGTAGACCTGGCCGTAGTGCAGGGGGCGCGCATGGCCGAACCGGTCGTCAAACGTCTTCTTCAGGTCGTAGCCATGACGCGGCCCGGACTCGAGGAGGCCGAGGAAAGTGTGTCCAATCGACATGCCAGGGAATATACACATGATGTATACATGCCGTGTGTACAGCCTGACGTGTGGTTCGTCACTGCTGGAATGAGCGAGAGGTGGCGGAGCCGGAGAATCAGAGGACGGTGCCGGCCCATCGGGCGCCGACGCCCCGGACCCGTACCAGCCGCTGCTCGCCTTCGTCCCCGCGCTCGATGTGGATCTCGAGCCGCTCGTCGGAGAGGCCCTCGACGAGACCCTCGCCCCACTCGACGACCGTGACGGACTCCTCGATCGAGGCGTCCAGGTCGAGGTCGTCCACCTCCAGCGAGCCGCCCAGCCGGTAGGCGTCCGCGTGGACGAGGGCGGGACCGCCGGACAGCGAGGGATGCACCCGCGCGATCACGAACGTCGGCGAGGTGATCGGTCCGCGCACCTTGAGACCTTCGGCGATGCCCTGCACCAGAGTGGTCTTGCCCGCTCCCAGAGGCCCGCCGAGCACGACCAGGTCGCCGGGGCCGAGCAGCGTGGCCAGCCGAACCCCCACCGCCCGCATCTCCTCGGCGGTCGCCGCACCGATCTCCTGGACGCCGGCCCCCGAACCGGGTGATGTGGCGCTCACACGTCCTCCCTCTCCGTCCGCTTCAGCAGTGCGCGCAGGGCGTCGTTGACCGCTCCCGGCCGTTCGAGCTGCACGAGATGCGAGGTGTCCGGCACCGTGGTCAGCTCGGCGGTGGGCACGGCCGCCGCGATGGCCCTGCTGTGGTCGAGGGGGGTCAGCCAGTCGCGGTCCCCGACGATGATCGCCGTGGGCACCTTGTTCAGCACGTCGAGCGCGGTCAGCTTGTCGTGCGACATCAGGGCGGGATAGAAGTCGGCGATCACCTCGCTCGGGGTGGCCCTGATCATCGAATCCACGAAGTCCACCACGGTGGGGCTGACGCTCTTCGAGTCGCCGAACCCGAGATGGCGCAGGGCGAGGAAGGACAGGTCGGTCCCTGCCTCACGGCCGCGGTCCACCAGGGCTCCGCTCCTGCGCATGACGGACACCGCGGACGGCACGGCCTTGTGCACGACCTTCGACAACAGGGCGGGCAGGCCCAGCGTGAGCTCGGCCAGCTTGCCCGCCGACGTTGAGATCAGCGAGACGCCGCGGACCTTGTCGCCGAACAGCTCCGGCCGCCGGTCGGCCAGCGCCATGATCGTCATGCCGCCCATGGAGTGGCCCACCAGCACGCAGGGGCCGGGGACCAGTTCCTCCAGCACGAGCGCGAGGTCCTCACCGAGGCGGTCGATCGAGCAGTCCTCCGAACGCGCCGACTGCCCGTGGGATCGCTGGTCCCACAACACGAGACGGTGGGACTCGCGCAGATCCCGCCACTGGTAGTGCCAGGAGTCCAGCGTCAGGCAGTAGCCGTGGCACATCACGATCGTGAGCGGCGCGTCCTCCGGTCCGTCGACCTCGGCGTGGATCAGCACCCCGTCCGACGTCGTGAGCGTCACGGGACGCCCCCGGAGCTCACCGAAGGGCTCCGTTGCCTCGAGATCCGGACGCAACCGGATGCGGCCGACCGCGTACCTCTTGGCCAGGGCGGCCGCGGCCACGCCGGCCGAGGCCGCACCGACGACCGCACCGGCGATGCCGACCCTGCGACGTGTGCTCATCACCGCTTCTCCTCGCAACCGCGGCTCAGCGTCCGTCCACGTGGACGCGCGGCACGCGGGACCCGATCCTGGTCACGATCTCATGAGTGATCGTCCCCAGGGAATCCGCCCATTCCTGACATGTCGGCTCACCATGGTCCCCGGGGCCGAAAATGATCACTTCGTCGCCCTCCGCCGCGGGATCGTCGCCGAGATCGAGCATGAACTGGTCCATGCACACCCGGCCGGCGATCGTCCGCCGCTTCCCCGCGGCCAGCACCTCGGCCCGGTTCGTCGCGTCACGCATGATCCCGTCCGCGTAACCCAGCGGGACGAGACCGAGCGTGGTCTCCCGCTCGGTGACGTACAGGTGGCCGTAGGAGACGCCCGAGCCGGCCGGGACCCGCTTAGCCTGGGCCAGCCTCGCCGTGAGGGTCATCGCGGGGCGCAGCCCGAAGTCGCCGAGTTCGGGTACGGGGCTCAGCCCGTAGAGGGCGATGCCCGTCCTGACCATGTCGTACCTGGCGCGCGGCACGGTGAGGGTGGCGGCCGAGTTCGAGATGTGGCGGATGACGGTGCTCGAGACGCCCGCCTTGTCCGCGACGGCGAGGGCCTCGTCGAAGGTCGAGATCTGACTGTCGATCGAGGGGTGCCGGGGAATGTCGGCGCAGGCGAAGTGGGACCAGATCCCCGTGATCTCGATCCCGCCTCCGGCCTGTACGGCCAGCGCCTTCTCCACGAGCGCGGGCCACTCGGCCATCGGCGCCCCGCCACGCGAGATGCCGGTGTCCACCTTCAGATGGACCCTGGCGGTCCGTCCCGTACGGCCCGCGGCGGCGGCGATCTCGTCGATCACCCAGGACCCGCTCGCGGACAGCTCGACATCCTGGAGCAGCGCCTCGTCCAGCGGCTCCCCCGGCGTGATGATCCACGACAGGATCGGCGCCTCGACTCCCGCCTCGCGCAGCGCGAGGGCCTCTCGTACGAACGCGGTGCCGAGCCTGGAGGCGCCCGCCTCGAGGCACGCCCGCGCCACGGGGACCAGGCCGTGACCGTAGGCGTCGGCCTTGACGGCCGCCATCATCGCCGCGCCGGGGGCGTTGGCCGCCAGCAGCCCCACGTTGTGCCGGATCGCGGCGAGATCCACCCGCGCCTCGGCCGGGGTGACCTGGTGCGCTGTCGAGAAGCTCATTTCTCCAGTCTGTCAGTTGGGTACCGCGCCCGTGACCACGAGACACCCCGCGCTAGAGCGCTTTCCCTCGGCTCTCGGGCGTTTTCTCAGAGCATCCGGAGGGCCGCGGGAAGCGCCTCGGCGACGTCGAGAGCGGCGATCGGCGCCTCGCCCCGGCCCCCCGCCGCACCGCCCCTGGCCGCGACCCTGGCGGCCAGACCGTGCACATGCGCCGCGCACGAGGCGGCGTCGTATGGGCCGAGGCCCCCGGCCAGTAGGGCGCCGGCGATCCCTGACAACACGTCGCCGGTGCCCCCCGTGGCCAGCCACGGCGTGCCGGTGGTGATCGCCCGCACCGGCAGGCCGGTCTCGGCGATCAGCGTCGTCGACCCCTTCAGCAGCACGGTGACGCCCAGTTCCTCCGCCGCCCGGCGTACGTGCTCGAGGCGGCGGGCCTCGATCTGCTCCCGCGGCACCCCCAGCAGCCGGGACAGCTCGCCCGCGTGCGGAGTGATGAGCGTGGGCGCCGTCCGGTGCAGCAGAGCGCGGTCGGCGGCCACGATCGTGAGCCCGTCGGCGTCCACGAGCACGGGCACCTCGGCCGACAGGACGGCACGGGCAACGGTGTGGGCCTCGGGTCCCGTGCCCAGCCCGGGACCGACCACCCACGCCTGCACCCGCCCGATCGCGTCCAGCGAGACCCCGGAGGAGGTGTCCAGGACGGTCGTGACGACCTCCGGCCAGCGGGCCCGCACGAGCCGGACCGGCTCCGCCGAGCTCGCGAAGCGCACCATGCCCGCGCCCGCCCGCACGGCGCCGCCCGCCGACAGCACGGCGGCCCCGGTGTAGGTGTCGCTGCCTGCCGCGATCCCAACGACGCCCCGGCGGTACTTGTCGGACTCCGCCGCCGGCCGGGGCAGCATGGCGGCCACGTCCCCGTCCGCCGGCGCCACGACGTCCGGTTCCGGCAGGTGGGGGCGCAGGCCGATGTCCACCAGCTCCACCGTGCCCGCGTGCGTGGCGCCCGGATCCACGAACAGGCCCGTCTTGTAGGCGCCGAACGTCACGGTGAGGTGCGCCTTGACCGCCGGACCCGCCACGAGTCCCGTGCCCGAGTCGACCCCGCTCGGCACGTCGACCGCCACCACCAGCGCGGGCGTGTCGGCGGTCGCGCTCGCCAGCGTCCCGTACGGCTCCCGCAGCGCGCCGCCGCCTCCGATGCCGACGAGCCCGTCCAGGACGAGATCGGCGTCGCCGACCAGGTCTAGGGCCTCCTCGGTGAACGCGACGGCCCTTCCCCCAGCCGCCAGGAGCGCGGCCAGGCCGTCCTCATGGGTCCGCGAGCCCGCGAGGACCGCCACGACGCGGGCTCCCCTGCGGGCCAGCCGGGCCCCGGCGTAGAGGGCGTCGCCGCCGTTGTCGCCGCTGCCGGTGAGCACGGTGACGCGCGAGCCGTACACCCGGCCGTGCGCCCCCGTCAGCAGGCGGGCGCACACGACGGCCAGACCCGCCGCCGCCCGCTGCATCAGCGTCCCGGCCGGCAGGCCGGCCATCAGCGCCGCCTCGGCGGTCCGGATCTGGTCGGGGTTGTACGCGGTCCGCATGGGTCCGACGGTAACCCGCGGGGGCCAACGGCTCGATCACGGGCCCGCGGCGACGTGCGTGTCAGGACTCGGCGATCACGTAGGCCACGGCCATCCCGCCGTCATGGGAGAGCGACACGTGCCAGCGGGCGACCCCGAGCTCGCGGGCCACGTCGGCGGCACGGCCGGTGATCCGCAGGGTGGGCCGTCCGTCGTCCTCTCTGAGGATCTCGGCCTCGAGATGGCTCATCCCCGGCGGCGCGCCGAGCGCCTTGGCCACCGCCTCCTTGGCGGCGAACCTGGCGGCGAGCGAGGCCGGCGGAAGCGTCCGTTCCGCGTCGGTGAACAGGCGGGACCTCAGTTTGGGGGTGCGGTTCAGCGCCGCCTCGAAGCGCGCCACGTCGACGACGTCGACCCCGATGCCCACGATCACCTGAGCAGCGTACGCGGAACGAGCAGGGAGGAAGGCCGCTCGCCACGCCACCGAATCCCGGCGGTATCGGCCAGTCGTTCCCACTTCCTCACATAAGTAATCCATCGATTTTTGTCCACAGGCTGTGCACGACCCGGGATCGATCGACGCCTAAGCGATCGAATACGCTTCCGTCGTGGCAGATGGAGACGGGTACGCCGAGTTCAGCCGGGAGCAGTGGCGGGATCTTCGCAAGAACACCCCGCTCACGCTCACCGAGGACGAACTGGAGGACTTGCGGGGCGTCGACGACCCCATCGACCTCGCCGAGGTGACCGACATCTACCTGCCGCTCACCCGCCTGCTGAACCTGCACTTCACCGGGTCGCGCCAGCGGGGAGCCGCGGTCGGCGCGTTCCTGGGCGAGCCCGGGGTGCACGTGCCGTACGTGCTCGGGATCGCCGGGAGCGTCGCGGTCGGCAAGTCGACCACGGCCCGGCTGCTGCACACCCTCCTGGCGCGCTGGCCGGAGCATCCCAGGGTGGACCTGGTGACCACCGACAGCTTCCTCTACCCCAACAAGGTGCTGGAAGAGCGCGGGATCATGCACCGCAAGGGCTTCCCCGAGAGTTACGACCGGCGGGCGCTCGTCGGGTTCGTGGCCGACGTCAAGGCGGGCCGGGCCGCGGTCGACGCCCCCGTCTACAGCCACCTGGAGTACGACATCGTGCCCGGCGCGTCGCAGACCGTCCGGCGACCGGACATCCTGATCGTCGAGGGCCTCAACGTCCTGCAGCCCGCGCCGCCCGACGCGCTGGCCGTCTGCGACTACTTCGACTTCTCGATCTACGTGGACGCCCGGGTCGAGGACATCAGGAGCTGGTACGTGGACCGGTTCCACCAGTTGCGGCGTACGGCCTTCTCCGACCCCAAGTCCTACTTCACGCACATCGCCGACCTGTCGGACGCCGAGGCGACCGAGTTCGCCAGAAACGTGTGGCGCGACATCAACGAGGTCAATCTCGTCGAGAACATCGCGCCCACCCGGGGCCGCGCGGGCCTGATCCTCAGCAAGGGTTCCGACCACTCCGTCGAGCGGGTCCGCCTCCGCCGTACCTGAAGCGGACATAATCGGTCCGTGCTGCATCTACGAGTGATCGTTCCGCCGGACCGCACGGACAAGGTCGCGGACGTGCTCGACCAGGCCGCGGGCGTGACGAACATCGTGCTCCTGTACGGCGCAGCCCGCCGGCCCGCGGGCGATGTGATCCTCGCGGACGTAGCGCGCGAGGCCGCCAACGGCCTGATCTCCCGGCTGAAGGATTTCGGCCTGGCCGAGGACGGCTCGATCACCCTCGAGGACATCGAGGTGTCGATCTCGCACGGTGCGGAGGAAGCGGAGGCCACAGCGCCCGGAGAAGGCGACGACGCCGTCATCTGGGACCAGTTCGCCCAGCGCGTCGCCGCCGAGTCACGGATCACCTGGGCGTACCTCGCCTTCCTCGCGATCGCCACCCAGATCGCGGCGATCGGCGTGCTCATCCCCTCCCAGATCCTCATCGTCGGAGCCATGGTGCTCGGCCCCGAGTTCGGCGCGGTCGCCGCCGTCTGCTTCGGACTGCTCCGCCGCAGATGGAGCCTGATCGGCACCGCCTCACGCACGCTGGCCGTCGGCTTCGCGACCGCCATCGCCGTCACGCTGGCCTGCGCACTCGTCTCACGCGGCCTCGGGTGGGTCGATCCCGCGATGTTGCGGCACAACGACGACGTCCGCTTCATCGTCACGCCCGACAAATGGTCGTTCATCGTGGCTGTGCTCGCGGGCGCCGCAGGAGTCCTGTCGATCACGGCGGGCAAGTCGTCCGCCCTGGTCGGCGTCTTCATCTCGGTCACGACCGTGCCGGCGGCCGGCTACATGGCGGTGGCGCTCGCCCTCGGGCAGTGGACCGAGGTGGGCGGGTCGCTGGCCCAACTCGTCGTCAACATCGCTGGAATGGTCGTCGCCGGCACCGCGACCCTGTTGGTCCAGCGACTCCTGTGGCGGCGGTACGGCCCGCGCCTGACCACGTCCCCTCGGTCCGTTCCCCGGGAAGGCGTATGAAGGAGGACCCTCCGCCCACCGGAGGATGACGGCCGACTCGTCCGTCCGAAGGAGGCCCGTCACATTGCGGGGCCGCTAGTGTGCGATTCATGACAGCGAGCGCCACAACCTGCATCGCGACCGAGGGGCTGACCAAACGATTCCCTCGCGTCACCGCGCTCGAGGACCTGACGGTCACGGCGGGAGCCGGGGTGACCGGCCTGGTAGGCGCCAACGGTGCGGGGAAGTCCACCCTCATCAAGATCCTCCTCGGCCTGCTGCCCGCGACGTCGGGACGCGCCAGCGTCCTCGGCATGGACGCGGCCACCCGGGGCGCGGAGATCCGCCGGATCGTGGGATACATGCCCGAGCACGACTGCCTGCCGCCCGACGTGTCGGCCACCGAGTTCGTGGTCCACATGGCCCAGATGTCCGGGCTGCCGCGCACCGCCGCCCGCGAGCGGGCGGCCGACACGCTGCGGCACGTCGGCCTGGACGAAGAGCGTTACCGCCCGATCGGCGGTTACTCGACCGGCATGCGCCAGAAGGTCAAGCTCGCCCAGGCCCTCGTCCACGATCCCCGTCTGGTCTTCCTCGACGAACCCACCAACGGCCTCGACCCGCGCGGCCGGGACGAGATGCTCGCACTCATCCGGCGCATCGGCGCCGAGTTCGGCATCAGCGTCCTCGTCACGTCCCACCTGCTGGGCGAACTTGAGCGCGTCTGCGACCACGTCGTCGTCATCGACGCGGGCCGCCTGCTGCGGTCGTCGTCGATCGGCGAGTTCACCCAGGCCACCCAGGCCATCGCCGTGGAGGTCGAGGACGGCCTCCAGTCGCTGGCCGACCGCCTGGCCGGGGTGGGCGAGGCGGTCGCCGTGCAGGGCCGGACGCTGACCGTCCAGGTGCCGGCGGACGCCGACCCGGGGCGGGCCTACGACGCGGTGCGCGACGCCGTCTGCGATCTCAACCTCAACCTCGTACGGCTCGAGCAGCGCCGCGGCCACATCGAGGACGTGTTCAAGGAGCCGGCCGCATGATGTCAGAGCCGACCGGTGTCATCCACGACATCGGATACCGCCATTACGAGGGCGAACGGCTGGGCCGGGGCAGTGCCTTCGCCGCCCTCGCCGTCCACAGCCTCAGGGGAGCCTTCGGCCTCGGCCGCACGGCACGTGCGAAGATCATGCCGCTGCTGCTGGTCACGATCATGTTGCTGCCGGCCGTGGTGTCGATCGCCATCATGGCGCTGGTGAAGCAGCAGGGCATGGGCTATCACAACTACGCGTCCATCATGCAGCCCGTGCTCGCCATCTTCCTGGCGGCTCAGGCGCCCTATCTCGTCGCGCCCGACCTGCGCTTCCGGGTTCTTCCGCTCTACCTGTCCCGGCCGCTGGCCATGATCGACTACCTCGGCGCGAAACTGGCCGCGATGTCGGTCGCGATGTTCCTCGTGCTGGCCCTCCCGCTCACCCTCCTGTTCGCCGGCGAACTGCTGGTCGACCCGCCCGGGCCGACGCACACGACCGAGTACTTCTCCGCGCTGGGCGGCGGAGTGATCCTGGCCGTGCTGCTCGCCTCGCTCGGTCTCGCCCTGGCGTCGTTCACGCCGCGCCGCGGGCTCGGCGTCGCCTCGGTGATCGCGTTCTACCTGTTCACCTCGGTCGTCTCGGGGGTGTTCTTCGGCGTGTTCATGTCGTTGGGCAGGGACGCCGCGGCCAAGTGGGCGATGCTGATCAATCCGTTCTTCCTGGTCGACTCCGTGCAGGTGGCGCTGTTCGGCACCGCTCCGTCCAACGGAGAGGGTTACCCGCCCGGTCTGTGGCCGTGCCTGTTCGTGCTGATTGTGCTCGCCGTGGCGACGGTCGGCCTCGTCCTCCGCTACCGGAAGGCCGCGTCGTCATGACCATGACCACCACCCAGGCGCCCACCCGCCACAGCGTCGTGGAGCTCACTCAGGTCTCCCGCTGGTACGGCAACGTCGTCGCCGTCAACGACGTCACGATGACGATCGGACCGGGCGTGACCGGCCTGCTCGGCCCGAACGGCGCCGGCAAGTCCACGCTGCTCCACATGATGGCCGGGTTCCTCGCGCCTTCCGGCGGCACGGCCACGCTTGACGGCCGGCGCATCTGGCGCAACCACGACGTCTACCGGCTCATCGGGCTGGTCCCGGAGAAGGAGGGCGTGTACGGCTTCCTCACCGGATGGCAGTTCGTGCTCTCCTCCGCCCGGCTGCACGGCCTGCCGTCCCCGGCGGACGCCGCGGCCAGGGCACTCGAGCTCGTGGAGATGACGGCGGCGCAGGACCGCCGCATCGAGACCTACTCCAAGGGCATGCGCCAGCGGGTGAAGGTCGCCGCCGCACTGGTCCACGACCCTCAGGTGCTGCTGCTCGACGAGCCGTTCAACGGCATGGACCCGCGCCAGCGGCTCCATCTCATGGACCTCGTCCGGCAGCTCGGAGAGGCGGGCCGGACCATCCTGTTCAGCTCGCACATCCTCGAGGAGGTCGAGCGGGTCGCCCAGCAGATCGAGGTGCTCGTCGCCGGCCGCCACGCGGCCTCCGGCGACTTCCGCGAGATCCGCAGGCGGATGTCCGACCGGCCACACATGTTCCGGGTGCGATCGAGCGACGACAGGCGACTGGCCGCAGCGCTGATCGCGGACGCCTCCTCAAGCGCGGTGTCGCTCACCGACCAGGGCGTCGAGGTCCAGGCCGTGGACTTCTCCCGGTTCACCTCGCTGCTGCCCAGGATCGCCAGAGACCTCGGCATCCATCTGTGGCAGGTCTCTCCCACGGACGAGGACCTGGAGAGCGTCTTCTCCTACCTGATCTCCCGGAGCTCCGCATGAACCCGCGAACGCCCAAGGAATCGAGCAGTCGAGCGGAGCGAGACCGATGAACGCAGTGGTGGCGGATATCACCTATCGGGCGATGCTGGGGCGCAAGCGCATCTGGCTGCTGGCGCTGCTTCCAGCGGCCCTGATCGGCATGGCGGCGCTGCTGAGACTGATCGGCGGCCCGGACGAGCACACAGCCGTGATCCTCATGGAGAAGTTCTCCATCGGGACGATGTTGCCCCTTCTCGGGCTCATCGCGGGCACCGGCGTGATCGCCCCGGAGATCGAGGACGGCACGATCATCCATTTGCTGTCCAAGCCGATCTCCCGGCCGGTGATCGCGCTGACGAAGTTCGCCGTCGCTGCGTCGCTGGTGGCGGTGTTCGGGGCGGTGAGCACATTCGTGGCGGCGTTTCTGCTGATCCGCGACGAGTCGGGCGTGGCCTACGGCTTCTCACTCGGCGCCCTGTTCGGCGGCGTGGCGTACGCGGCGGTGTTCATGCTCGTGGGCGTGCTCACGCGGCACGCGGTGACGGTCGGCGTCATCTACGCGCTCGTGTGGGAGGGCCTGGTCGGCGGGTACGTGCCCGGCGCGCGGTCCCTGTCCATCCAGCAGTGGGCCCAGTCGATCGCCGACCGGATCTCGTCCTCGCCCTTCCTCAGCTCGGACGTCTCACTCGGCTTCGCCGTACCCGCGATGATCATCGTGACGGTGGGCGCGCTCGTGTGGGCGGGCCAGCGGTTGCGGTCGCTGTCGCTCACCGGCGACGAGTGACCTTCCGGCCGCATCCACCGGCAAAGGAAAAGGCACGGTCCGCACCCTCGGGGCGCGGGCCGTGCCTTTTCCTTTCAGCGTGTGTTCAGGCGCAGACCGTACGGACGACGTCCGCCAGGTGGTGTGCCACGGACGACGCCCGGTCGTGCGTCTCGGCCTCGACCATGACGCGGATCATCGGCTCGGTGCCGCTCGGCCGGATGAGCACCCGCCCGGTGTCGCCGAGGTCGGCCTCCGCCTTCGTGACGGCAGACAGCAGCTCGGGCGCGGACGCCTTGGCCTTGTCGACGTCGCGAACGTTCACCAGCACCTGGGGCAGCTTGGTCATCACGGACGCCAGTTCCGCCAGCGACCGCTTCGACCTCGCCACCTCGGCCATCAGGTGCAACGAGGTGAGGAGACCGTCGCCGGTCGTGGCGTGATCCAGCATGATCACGTGACCGGACTGCTCCCCGCCGAAGTTGAACCCGTGCTCCTTCATCGCCTCCAGGACGTACCGGTCGCCCACGGCGGTCTCCACCATGTTCAGCCCGGCGTTCCGAATAGCGATCTTGAATCCGAGGTTGGACATCACGGTGGCGACCACGGTGTCCTCGGCCAGGCGGCCGTCCTCGTGCATGGCCAGCGCCAGGATCGTCATGATCTGATCGCCGTCGATCTCGTCGCCGTCGGCGGTCACCGCGAGGCAACGATCGGCGTCACCGTCGTAGGCGACCCCGAGGTCGGCGCCGCGCTCGACGACGGCCTGCTTGAGGGCGTCGAGATGCGTCGATCCCACGCCTTCGTTGATGTTTAGGCCGTCCGGAGCGGCACCGATGGTCTCCACGGCGGCGCCCGAGCGCAGCAACGCCTCGGGAGCGACCATGTGCGCCGCGCCGTGCGCGCAGTCGACGACCACGCGGAGCCCGTCCAGACGGTGGGGAAGGGTGGACAACAGGTGCGAGACATATCGATCAGCCTCGCCGTACGCCTCCCGGACCCGGCCCACGGACGGGCCGACCGGGCGGTCCCACTTCTCCCCGAGCCGCTGCTCGATCTCGTTCTCCACCGCGTCGGGCAGCTTGTACCCGCCACGCGTGAAGAACTTGACCCCGTTGTCCGGAGCCGGATTGTGGGACGCGGAGAGCATGACCCCGAGGTCGGCTCCCAGCGCGGATGTCAGATACGCGACCGCCGGGGTGGGCAGCACGCCGAGCCGAAGCACATCCACGCCTGACGACGCGAGGCCGGCGACCACGGATGCCTCAAGGAATTCCCCTGAGGCACGCGGGTCCCGGCCTACGACGGCGATCGGGCGGCCGCGCCGCCCGACGCTGGCGTGGAACGCCCCGGCGTCGCCGAGGACATGAGCGGCGGCCACGGACAGGTCCATGGCCAGTTCCGCGGTGAGGTCGCGACCCGCGACCCCACGTACCCCGTCGGTGCCGAAAAGGCGTCCCAACTTAACGCTTGCTGTACTGCGGAGCCTTACGGGCCTTCTTGAGGCCGTACTTCTTGCGCTCCGTGGCACGCGCGTCACGAGTGAGGAAGCCGGCCTTCTTCAGCGGCGGGCGGTTGACCTCGGCGTCCAGGATGGCGAGCGCGCGGGACAGGCCCATGCGCAGCGCACCGGCCTGGCCGGTCACGCCGCCGCCGTCGATGCGGGCGATGATGTCGAACGCGTCCTCGGCGCCGAGGACGACGAACGGCTCGTTCACGATCTGCTGGTGGACCTTGTTCGGGAAGTAGGTGTCCAGCGAACGGCCGTTGATCGTCCACTTGCCGGTGCCCGGAACGATGCGGACCCGGGCGATGGCCTCCTTGCGGCGGCCGGTGCCGTACGAGTTGCCCGTGGTGACGGGCTTGCGCACGGGGGCGTCGCTCTGGGGCGTGGACTCAGTGGTGTACTCCGACGGGAACTCCTCCGCGGAGAAGTCTTCCAGCTCGCCCTCGACGAGCGTCTCGGTACCGGTGGGCTCAGCCACGGTTCTCCTCTTACTTTCCTGGCTCGACGATTACTGGGCGATCTGGGTGATCTCGAAGGTCACAGGCTTCTGGGCCTGGTGCGGGTGGTCGGCTCCCGCGTAGACCTTGAGCTTCTTGGCCATCTTCCGGCCGAGGGCGTTCTTGGGCAGCATGCCCTTGACCGCCTTCTCCACGGCCCGGTCCGGCCGCTTCTCCATGAGCTCGCCGTAGGTCACGGCACGCAGACCACCGGGGTAGCCCGAGTGGCGGTAGGCCTTCTTCTGCTCGAGCTTGTTGCCGGTCAGGGCGATCTTGTCCGCGTTGATGATGATGACGAAGTCACCGGTGTCGACATGCGGAGCGAAGATCGGCTTGTGCTTGCCGCGAAGCAGATTGGCGACGTGGCTGGCCAGCCGGCCGAGCACGACGTCGGTGGCGTCGATGACGTACCACTGACGTTCGACGTCGTTGGGCTTCGGTGAGAACGTGCGCACGGCAGTGCCTTCTGTCGGGATGTGAACTCTCGGTAGGTTGCGCAGGCACGACGACAACCTCCGTCTCCACTGAACGGGAGAAGACGCCGGACGCGCCGCGAGCCGGTCTTATCGCAGACCGATCCACACACAACGAACTAGCAGACTAACCGACCTCCTGCGACGGGGTCAAAACGACGCCCAGAAGCAAGAAGATCAGACGGACATCTGACTCCGAGGTAACATTTGAACGTTCAGCAAATACTTTCCCGTTGTCCCCTTCTTCCACATGCCGCGGATCTCTATATTTGACTGCGCTATGTGGCAGACCCCTCACACCCGGCATACCCGGCGGACTCCCCGACGCGGAGCTCGCGTGGGGCTGCTGGCGTGCGTGCTGGCGATCCTGCTCTTCGGGGTCGTCGTCGGCAGGATGACCCTCAACGGCGGCGGCGTCGACGAGGTCTACCTGCGCAATTCCCAGCCTTCCCCCAGCGCGGTCGCCGCGAGCCGCAGGGACCGCCCGCCGCTGGAGGCCGTACGGCCGAAGGCCGCCGCGTCCCGGGCGGCCACCTCGATCACCCGGCCGACCGCCACGGCGACCACGCCGACCACGCCGAGCGCGGGACCGTCAGACCGGGGGCCGCAGCGCAACCCCGGTTTCACCCGTCCTCCGTCACGTGACGGCGGCGCCAGGACCTTCACCAGCAAGAAGGTCGTGCAACTGGTCAACGTCGAGCGAGCCAAGGCCGGATGCCGGCCGCTGCGCCTGGATCTGCGTCTCGTCAGGTCGGCGCAGGTCCACTCGGCGGAGATGGCCAAGAGCAACGTCTTCGACCACAACTCCCCCGACGGCGAGACGCCCTGGGCGCGGATGGCCGAGGCGGGCTACAAGGACGGCGGGGCGGAGAACATCGCCCGCGGCTACCGATCGGCCGAAGAGGCGGTCCGCGGCTGGATGAACAGCCCGGGGCACAGCCGCAACGTCCTCAACTGCCGACTGGTGGCGACGGGAGTGGCGGTGGCCCTCGGACCTGGGGGTCCATGGTGGACCCAGGACTTCGGGTATTCGTGACCTTTCCTCATGTGCTCTGATACCCGGCTAATCTCGGGCGCATGGGTTATCCCGGCGACCAACATCCACATCGCCAGCCGTTGACACCTCCCGACCCGCCGAGCCGGCGGGACGCCCAGCCGCACCAGGCCGAGGAGACCTCCTCGCCATGGGGCGGACCGCGCACTCGGGAGCCCTCGCCCTTCGAGACCGGTGAGATCGCCGCACCGTACGGCGCGGCGGGCGGATACCGGCAGGACACCCCGCCGTACGGTGCCGGGCCCGGCCCCCGTCAGGACTCGCCCTTCGGTGGTGGCCCCGGGCACCAGCAGGACTCACCCTTCGGCGGCGGCCCGGGGTACCCGCAGGACCCGTCCTTCGGCGGATCCGGACTCCAGCAGGGCTCGTCCTTCGGCGCCGGGCCCGGGTACCAGCAGGACGCGCAGCCCTACGGGGCGCCGTCGAACGATCGCTGGCAGAACGACTCGGGACAGGGCTACGGCAATCCGCCGACCGCGCTCGAATCGTTCGGCGCGGGCCCCTCGGCGCCTCCGCCCGGCCCGCCTCCGCCACCCGAGCCGAAGTGGGATCCCGACGCCCCGGTGCCGTTGTGGCGTCGTCCGATCGTTTTCGGCATCGCGCTCGTCGCCCTGATCGCCGCGCTCTTCGCCGGGCTCTGGGTCGCCGCGAAGAACGACAAGCCGCCGGTGCGCAAGCAGGCCGTGCCGACGCCGACGATCGTCGTGCCGTCGGGTCCCGGCGGCAAGTTCGGCTACGCCGAGTCCCGCGCCACGGACAAGTCGGCGCTGACCGTCAAGGAACTGTTCGGCAAGAAGAAGATCACCCAGAACAAGCACTCCTATCAGATGACGGTGTGGCGCACGGAGAAGAAGTGCGCCGACGGCATCTCCGGAACGAAGATCACGAAGGCGCTGAAGTCGGGCTCCTGCACGCAGATGATCCGCGCGAGCTTCCGGGACGCCAAGGGCTCGATCATCGGCACCGTCGGCGTGGCGAACCTGAAGACCGCGGGCGGCGCGAAGAAGGTGGCCTCGGCGGGCGGCGGCGGTGAGCGCACCGACTACCTCAAGCCGTTGCCGGGCAAGGACTCGGTCACCAAGAACCTCGGCGCCGGCGAGGCGTACGCCGGCGGCTGGACGCACGGCCACTACACCGTCCTGCTGTGGTTCCAGTTCAAGGACGGCCACAAGCCGAGCAAGACCGGCTTGAAGCAGCTCTACCAGGCCGCGGTGGACATCACCGATGCGACCGTTTTCCCTGCCCTCGAAACCCGTTCGCTCACCGGGGGACCCGCCTGACACGACTGGTCACCAGTGCGTTCATAAGGTGATCTTCTCGGACGAACGGCCCCCGAGGTCCCCTCGGAAACGCCCATAGCGACACGGCGATCTCGTCTGCGCCGATACGCTTCCGGCTATGCGTGGCCAGGATTCCGGTTCCGAGCACGAAAACGATATGGCATGGACCCGCCGTGAGGCGGACGCCCAGAGCTCGGCGGCAGCCCCTACACCACCGCCGAGCTTCGGCCGTTCGCCCGCCGGGGAGGCGGCGTGGACTGCCGAAGATGAGCCCGCCTACAGCTGGTTCGCACCGCCCCAGACGGAGGCCCGCGAGGCTGAGACCTCCGACCGTTTCGAGGACACCAACCAGTTCAGGGCCATCAAGCCGTCCGACTCGTTCCCGCCTTTCCAGCCTTCCGGCACTCCACCGGTCCCCCACCACGACGGCCTCGACGCCGCGGAGGGGACGGCGTTCACGCCCGAGCCCGGACCGGAGACCACGGCCAGGCTGAGGTCGGCGCCCGGGATCGCGCCCGTGCCGGAGACGGCCCCCGGCCCGGGGATCACACCCGCACCGGAAGCCGCCCCCGCACCGGGGATCACGCCGTATGCCGCCGGACCCGGAGGGCACACGCCGAGCCCATCGGCTGCGCAGGGAGCCTTCGCCCCTCAGCCCGAAGACCCGCACCACCAGCCGGAGCAGCTGTGGCCGGCCGACACCTGGCGGGACGACGGCTGGTCCGGCGGCGGCACAGCGCAGGGCCCCGCCACCGCCCAGGACCCCGCCACCACGCAGGACCCCGGCGCCACCCGGGATGTCTTCAGAGCCGGAGAGGCGGTCGACGCGGGGGCGCATCCGGTCCAGCCCGCCGATCCGTACGCCCTCCCGGCGGAGCCCGGCGGCCATGGCGACTGGCCTCCACCGTGGACCCCGCCTCCCAACCTGGAGGATCACTCCCGGCCGTGGAGTCCCGACCCCGGCGTGAGCGCGTCGGACGACACGCCTTACCGCGAAGGGTCCTGGCCCGCACGGCACGCGGCATGGCCGACTCCCGCACCTGAGACGTACGGGACCTCCCAGCCGACTCCGGCTCCGGAGGCGTACACCCCCGCCCACGGCGCTTCCGAGACGTACGGCACCGCTCTGCCGTACGACCTGGTCGATCCGGGCGACCCGCTCGGGCACGGCCGCCACGCCGACGGCGCCACCACCGCCACGCCCGCGAACGACGCCCCCGCCCCGGACGCCTCTGGCCTGGACATCCCCGTCTCAGGTGCTCCCGTCTTCGGGGCCCCGGTTTACGACACTTCCCGCCACGACCTCCCAGGTCAGGACGTCGTGGACATCCCCGTCCTCGACACCCCGGTCGCCGGTGCACCCCGACACGATGTGGCCGCCCACGGCAGGTCCGGACGGGATGACCTCGCCTTTGGCGCCCCGGTTCTCGGCGCGCCCGTCTACGACGCGCCCTTCCTGACCGCACCCGACCACGGGACATCCGGCGACGTCTTCGACCTCGACGGCGCACCGCAGGGGGGAGACCCGAGCGGCGAGGCCGGGGAGCACGCCGACGGAGCCGAGTCCGCGTCCGCCCGGCCCGCCGAGCCAGGAGACGTCCCCGTCTGGCCTCCGCGGCTGACCGGCGACGAGGCCCTCGCCGAGGGCAGGCACCTCCATCACGAGGCGCCTCCCGTCGAGCACGATGCGGCCGTCATCGAGGTGGCCGACGCCAGAACGGTGTGGCCGCTGGGCTCGTCCGCGGTGCGCCCTGACGTTCCCGCAGCGGAACAGCCCGCGCCTGTGGACCCGGCCGACTTCCGGACGGGCGGATACGAGCCGCTTTCCGAGGCCACGCTCCCCGCCGGTCTCGCAGCCGGGGCCCCGTCCGGCCCCGCGTCCGACGAGGCTCTCACAGGGCCCGCCCGACACGAGGCCCCTTCCGGCGCCCTCGATCCCTGGGGGTCCGGAGGCGGAGAGGGCACGCCGACCGGGACCGTACGATCTCTGTGGCCGCGTCTCGAGAATGATCCTTCCGAATCCGGTCAGGGTCCCGATGAGGCGATCGCGCTGGCGATCACGCCGACGTCGGGTTTTCCCCCGCCGGAGACCGGGCTCCACGCTCTGCCCATCGAGGAGCCCTCAGGAGCGCGGCCCCCGCAGACACCGACCCCCCACACGACACCTGGACACATGCCCCCCGCTCCAACACCGCAGAATCCCGCCTCCGCCCCGACGACCCCCTTCGCCTTCACCCCGGTCACGCCGCCCAAGGCGGCCATGAAGAGCCTGCCCGCCGGATTCGACTCGCTCGGAGCCACTCCTGAGTTCGACGCCGACGGCCCGGCCACCACCCCTCAGCCCAAGGTTCCCGTCCTCCCTGGTCCGCCGCCGGATCTCCCCCCGGTCTCCCAGGACGACCGGGGCAGGCCGGCCTCCGGGATGTCCAAGAGGCTGCTGCTCGCCGCCGCCGGCGCCGTGGTCATCGCCGGCATCGGCGCGGCCGCGTTCTACGCCTATACGGGCCAGCCGACGACCGGCACGACCACCGCCGCACCCGCGGCCGCGCCCTCGGCGGCCGGCACACCGGACGTGGCGGAGGCTCCCTCCCCGAAGCCGGCGGCGGCCACGATCCTCGACTCGCAGAAGACCGATCCCAGGAAGATGTCGCTGACGGAGGCCTTCCCCGTGTCACGGGTGACCGTCGGCGGGCGCGCCTACAGACGGGTCAAGGTCGGCAGCACCGACACGTGCGGCCAGGCGGCCGGCGGCGCGTTCGCGGTGGCACTGCAGAAGCAGAAGTGCAGCCGGGTGCTCCGGGCGACCTACGTGGACTCGAAGAAGCAGTTCGCGGTCACGACCGGGATAGCGGTCCTGCCCACCAAGCAGGCCGCGCTCACCGTCGACCAGAGCAAGAATCTCGGCGGCAATCAGTGGTTCCGGGGCCTCGACGGCACCGCGGAGACGTCGACCGACCGGGTGACGATCTCCGGCGGATACGCCGCGGGGATGGTCTGGGGCCGCTACATCGTGTTCAGCTACGCGACCTACGCCGACGGCCACACACCCGACCTCAAGGACAAGAGCCTCGGCCCGGTGAGCAGCGCCTTCCGTGACCACACCGCCCAAGTGCTGGAAAAGCGCCTCACGAGTTGAGCGTGCGAACCCGGCGCGTCGAGGCGGCGCGCCGGGCCAGTTCCTCCGCGGCCGGGTAGCCGACCTCCTCCAGCGTCAGGCCGTGCGCGGGGGCGACGTGCACGCCGGAGTCCCTGATCGCGGCGGCCAGCACGTGGCCCGGCCACTCGGCGGGGCGCCTCCCCTCGCCGACCGCGAGGAGTGAGCCGACGAGAGCCCGCACCATCGAGTGGCAGAAGGCATCTGCGACGACCGTGGCGCGAATGATCCTGTCCTCGCCCCGCGCCCAGTCGAGCCGCTGGAGTTCGCGAATCGTCGTCGCTCCCTCCCTGCTCTTGCAGAAGGCCGCGAAATCATGCTCACCGAGGAGCGCCGCGGAGGCGGCGTTGAGCAGATCCACGTCGAGGGGCCGGTTGTGCCAGACGACCTCCCGCCGCCGCAGGGGATCCACGCCACCGGGGGCGTCGGACAGGCGATAGACATATCGACGGTACAGGGCGGAGAAACGTGCATCGAAGCCCTCAGGAGCCACGCAGACGGCCTTTACCCTGACATCCAACGGCAGAACGCCCGATAGCCGCCTAACAAGCGCAGCGAGCCACTGAGCGCCCTTCTCAGCCCAGCCCTCCACATCTACGTCCCGCTCGTCGGTCTTCCCCTGAGGGCCGGCCTCCGGGCCACCGGCGCGCCCTCTCCCCCGGGCCGAGGCGTCCAGAGAGGCCAGTGACGAGATCGCGAGATCCACATGGGCCACCTGGCCGCGGGCGTGGACTCCGGCATCGGTACGGCCGGCCACCGTCAGCGCCGGAGCGGCCTCCAGCCGCAGAACCCGGCCGAGCGCCTCTTCCAGTTCCCCCTGGACGGTCCGCCTGCCAGGCTGGCGAGCCCACCCGGAGAACTCGGTCCCGTCGTAGGACAGGTCCATCCGCAGCCGAACGTGCCGCTCCACGTCACCCTTCCCGTACGGCCAGGCCTGGGCGGGTCGGCCGCGTCGATTTCCTTGCCGGCAGACCCGAGCCTGCCGTACTCAACGCGAAAGCGGGCCCGGCATCCCCGTGAGGAAGACCGGACCCGCTCTCAGGTGCCTGAAATCAGGCCTCGTCCTTCTTGGCGCCGTCCGCCTCGGCGGTCTCCGGCTCCGAGGTGGCCTCGGCGCTCTCCGGAGTGGCGTCGGTCGCGGGAGCCTCGGCCTCCTCGGCCTTGGGCTCGGGCGCCGGCGCGGCGGCGGGCGTGGTCCGCGAGACCGTGACCGGGCTGAGCTGCTCGGTCACCAGCTCGATGACCGCCATGGGAGCGTTGTCCCCCTTGCGCGGCCCGATCTTCGTGATCCGGGTGTAACCACCGGGACGCTCGGCGAAGGTCGGCGCGATCTCGGTGAAGAGGTGGTGCAGGACGCTCTTGTCGCGGACGACGGTCAGCACCTGGCGACGGTTGTGGATGTCGCCCTTCTTCGCCTTGGTGATCAGCTTCTCCGCCAGCGGCCGAAGGCGCTTGGCCTTGGCCTCGGTGGTGCGGATGCGGCCGTGCTGGAACAGCTGGGTGGCGAGGTTCGCCAGGATCAGCCGCTCGTGCGCCGGGCTGCCGCCCAGGCGCGCGCCCTTGGTGGGCTTGGGCATTTGATGCTCCTCATGGGATAACCCGCCCCGGCCGTATCAGGTACCGGGGTCGGGCCGACCGGCGGACCGGTCGTCACTGTCAGTGCCGTGCAGTACCGATCAGTACTGCTCGGTCTCGATGAAACCGCCGTCCTCGTCGTCGTACCCTCCGCCGGCGACCGCGGTGGGGTCGAATCCGGGCGGCGAGTCCTTCAGAGCGAGGCCCATCTCGTGCAGCTTCTGCTTGACCTCTTCGATCGACTTGGCGCCGAAGTTGCGGATGTCGAGCAGGTCCTGCTCACTGCGGGCGACGAGCTCACCCACGGTGTGGATGCCCTCGCGCTTGAGGCAGTTGTAGGAACGGACCGTGAGGTTGAGCTCCTCGATCGGCAGCGCCAGGTCGGCGGCCAGAGCCGCGTCCGTCGGCGACGGGCCGATGTCGATGCCCTCGGCCTCGACGTTGAGCTCACGGGCCAGGCCGAAGAGCTCGACGAGGGTCTTGCCCGCCGAGGCCACCGCGTCGCGGGGCTTCATGGAGGGCTTGGTCTCGACGTCGAGGATCAGACGGTCGAAGTCCGTGCGCTGCTCGACACGGGTGGCCTCGACCTTGTAGGTGACCTTGAGAACCGGGGAGTAGATCGAGTCGATCGGAATCCGGCCGATCTCCTGTCCCGGCTGCTTGTTCTGCGCCGCGGAGACGTATCCGCGGCCACGCTCGACGGTCAGCTCCATCTCGAGCTTCGCCTTGCCGTTCAGCGTGGCGATGTGCAGGTCGGGGTTGTGGACCTCGACGCCCGCGGGGGGCGCGATGTCCGCGGCCGTGACCTCACCCGGGCCCTGCTTGCGCAGGTACATCACCACGGGCTCGTCGTGCTCGGAGGAGACGACCAGCGCCTTGAGGTTGAGGATGATGTCGGTGACGTCTTCCTTGACCCCGGGAACGGTCGTGAACTCGTGGAGCACGCCCTCGATGCGGATGCTGGTGACCGCCGCCCCCGGGATGGAGGACAGCAGCGTGCGCCGCACGGAATTGCCGATGGTGTAACCGAAGCCCGGCTCCAGCGGCTCGATGACGAACCTGGACCGGTGCTCCTCGAGCGACTCCTCCTGGAGGCTCGGGCGCTGGGCGATCAGCATGTGTTACTCCTGAATCCGGGGCAGGCCCGCGTCGCTCCGGGTCTACTGCCCCTCTGGTTACGGCGGCGCCCGCTATTTGACGCCACTCGCTAACAACCATGATGCCGTACGGCCCGCCATGAGCGAGCCGTACGGCGTCATCGTCTGATCGAGACCGCTACTACTTGGAGTAGAGCTCGACGATGAGCTGCTCCTGAACCAGCGTGTCGATCTGCTGGCGGACCGGGAGCTGGTGCACGAGGACGCGCATGCTCTCCGGAGCGACACCGAGCCACGCCGGGACCGTCTTGTCCCCGGCGGTGGCGCGGGCCACCTCGTAAGGAAGCAGGTTGCGCGACTTCTCGCGGATCTCGACGATGTCGTGCTCACGGACGCGGTACGACGGGATGTCGACCTTCTTCCCGTTCACCACGACGTGTCCGTGACGCACCTGCTGGCGGGCCGCGTCACGCGACTCGGCGAAGCCGGCACGGTAGACCACGTTGTCGAGACGGCTCTCCAGGATCTGGAGGAGGTTCTCGCCGGTCTTGCCCGCCTTGCGGTTGGCTTCCTCGTAGTAGTTGCGGAACTGCTTCTCGAGGATGCCGTAGATGCGGCGGGTCTTCTGCTTCTCCCGGAGCTGGAGCTGGTACTCCGACTCCTTGGGACGGCCACGGCCGTGCTCACCCGGCGGGTAAGGACGGATCTCGATGGGGCACTTCGCGGACTCGCACTTCTTGCCCTTGAGGAAGAGCTTGGTCTTCTCTCGCCGGCACAGCTTGCAGTCCGCACCCGTGTAACGAGCCATTTTCCTGTATCTCCTGGACTCAGACGCGACGGCGCTTGGGCGGACGGCAGCCGTTGTGCGGGACCGGGGTCACATCCTGGATGGACCCGACCTCCAGGCCGGTCGCCTGGAGCGAGCGGATCGCGGTCTCACGACCGGAACCGGGACCCTTGACGAACACGTCGACCTTCCGCATGCCGTGCTCCATGGCGCGGCGGGCGGCGTTCTCGGCGGCCATCTGCGCGGCGAACGGGGTGGACTTGCGGGAGCCCTTGAACCCGACATGGCCGGCGCTGGCCCAGGAGATCACGTTCCCGTTCGGGTCGGTGATCGAAACGATCGTGTTGTTGAACGTGCTCTTGATGTGGGCGTGCCCGTGAGCGACGTTCTTCTTTTCCTTACGGCGCACCTTCTTGGGCGCGCCCTGGCGGCTCTTCGGCGGCATTTAAGCGCTGTCTCCTGAAATGTGGCTGCTAGGACTACTTCTTGCCCGGCTTCTTCTTGCCGGCCACGGTCTTCTTCTTGCCCTTGCGGGTGCGCGCGTTCGTCTGCGTCCGCTGACCGTGGACAGGCAGCCCCTTGCGGTGCCGGATGCCCTGGTAGCAACCGATCTCGATCTTGCGCCGGATGTCGGCCTGGACCTCGCGGCGGAGGTCACCCTCGATCTTGTAGTTCGCCTCGATGAAGTCACGCATCGGGACCAGCTCAGCATCGGTGAGCTGGTGGACGCGCAGGTCAGGGCTTACGCCCGTGGCCTCGAGGATCTCGTGAGCGCGAGTGCGGCCGATTCCGAAAATGTAGGTGAGAGCGATCTCCAGCCGCTTTTCGCGGGGGAGGTCGACGCCAACCAGGCGAGCCATGGTCGGGCATTCTCCTTTTTTGTGGCGGAGGTCCTGCGCTCCACTTCCCCTCCCCATGCCCGGGGTGAGGGCCCCGGCCTCCGACCGGGGGTCTCCCGCGTGGTACGACCTCCGCATGGAGGCCGCCTTCGCGGGTGTGGCACGCGATTACTGTTCCGGCACCGGCCGTCTCACGACGTCCGCACCGGTGGCCCTCGCATGAAGCGAGTCCGCTACGGGAGCGGACTCAGGCGGGGCCGGCCGCGACTAGCCCTGACGCTGCTTGTGGCGCAGGTTGTCGCAGATCACCATGACGCGACCGTGCCGGCGAATCACCTTGCACTTGTCGCAGATCTTCTTGACGCTCGGCTTGACCTTCATAGTCCTTATTCGTTCCGCGTACGGCCGGCCTCCATCACCGGAGGATGGCCTACTTGTACCGATAGACGATCCGCCCACGACTGAGGTCGTAGGGGCTCAGTTCGACGACGACACGGTCGTCGGGGAGGATCCGGATGTAGTGCATCCGCATCCGCCCACTGATATGGGCAAGGACCTTATGGCCGTTGTCGAGTTGAACCCGGAACATGGCGTTCGGGAGCGACTCCACCACAGTGCCCTCAATCTCGATGGCGCCGTCTTTCTTGGCCATGACCCTCGCGTTTCACTGATCGGTCGTCTGAGGTTTCGGAACACTAAGCAGCCGCGACCTTCGCACCATTCGGAGAGCGCGGTCGGCCAAGACCGCCCATGCGCAAAAGGTCATAGTGAACCGACAAAGTAGTGTACGACAGCCCACCGCTAAAAGCGAAACGGAAGCAGGGTGTCTTGACACAACCAGCTCAGAGTACCCCAGATTCCGACCGCGCCCGCTGTCGTCCGAATGATCGCGCCCACCCGTCCCCGCACCGCCGATATGCCGGTCCGGGTGGGCACGACTCGATCATCGAGCGACGCGGCACAGCCCAGCCGTACCGCGTCGCTCGATATCGATCACGTACCCCTGCGGAAACCGGCCGATGGTGACGCATCGGTAAAGAGTGCGTCCAACCGAAGAGCCCCCCGCCAATCGGAGGAATCCGGCTCAGCGGCGGCGTTCCCTGCCGCGCCCCGGGCCCGTTCCGAAAGCGGTGCCCACCGCGAGAGGGATGCCCCACATGAGCGTCACCCACAGCGGCCACGGATAGGTGGGGTGACCGGAGCCCACCCACGACATGAGCCAGATGACCCACAGGACGGCGTTCGTGCCCACCCAGCTCGACCAGGCCGCCCGGGTGGCCGTCTGCTTACGCCCGGACTGGGCCGGCGGCTCGGCCTGCGGTTTGACCGCGGCGGGAAGCGTGTGCAGGTCGATCTCCGGCAGGTCGGAGGTGAGCTTCGCCAACTCCCCGTAGGTGCGGCTCTGGTAGACCGACTCCAGGCGCTCGTTGAACTCGTCGACGGTGAGCCTGCCCTCCGCCACGTGTTCACGCAGAGCGGCGGCGACCCGATCCCGGTCGCCGTCAGAGGCCCGCATCTCCGGGGTTGCCGCCATCACCATCTCCTGTTTGCCGCGCAATACCGACCATTATGAGCCACCGGCACTACCTGCGCGTCAGGCCTCATCCTTGGCGCCGGCGAGCAGCGCCTTGAGCCGGGAGACGCCACCGTCGAGTGCCGTGAGCACCACGGGCCCGTCCTCCGTCACGGCGACGCTGTGCTCGAAGTGGGCGGACGGCTTGCCGTCCATCGTGACGACCGTCCACTCGTCGTCGAGGACCTTCGTCCGCTCGGTGCCGATGTTCACCATCGGCTCGACCGCGAAGCACATGCCGACCTCGAAGCGCGGCCCGCGCCCGGGCCTGCCGTGGTTGGCCACCCACGGATCCATGTGCATCTCCGTGCCGATTCCGTGGCCTCCGTACTCGGGAGGGATGCCGTAACGGCCCTGCGAGCGGACGTACCGCTCGACGCGGAACCCGATCTCCGACAGGTGGCCGCCGACCGTCAGCGCCGAGATCCCGCGCCACATGGCCTCTTCGGTGACCCGGATCAGCTCGGCGAGCGCCGGGGCGACCTCGCCCACAGGGACGGTGATCGCGGAGTCCCCGTGCCAGCCGTCCAGGATCGCCCCGCAGTCGAGGGAGATGATGTCTCCCTCGCGCAGCTTGCGGCGGTCGGTGGGGATGCCGTGAACGACCTCGTCGTTGACCGAGGCGCAGATGGTGGCGGGGAACCCCTGGTAGCCCTTGAAGGACGGGATGGCGCCCTCCCCCCGGATGGCCTCCTCGGCGACCGCGTCGAGCTCGAGGGGGGTGACTCCCGGCTGGACCGACGATCGCAGCAGCTCAAGCGTCCTGCCGACGACCAGACCCGCCGCACGCATCTTGTCGACCTGTTCGGGCGACTTGATCTGAATACCGTGCTTACTCTTCTTGAACACTTGTGCACCCCCTTTCGGGATTGTCCCATAAATGACTGAACGCCATCCCAAGGATAGGGATGGCGTTCATTGCCACGGTAACGGGTCAGTCGGCGAACCGCCGGAGCGCTGACATGGCGCGCTGGGTCACCTCTTCGACCGGACCGGTCGCGTCCACTCCGACGAGGATGCCCTCATCGGCGTAGAAGGAGATCAGCGGCGAGGTCTGCTCCTGGTAGACCTCGAGCCGGTGCCTGATCGTCTCCTCGCGATCGTCGTCACGCTGGAACAACTCTCCCCCGCACGCGTCGCACACACCGGGGACGGCGGGCGGGTCGAAGTCGATGTGCCACACCTTGCCGCACGACCGGCAGGTACGCCGCCCGGCCAGCCGGCGGACGACCTCCTCATCGTCGACGACCAGTTCCAGGACGAGGTCGAGGCCGGTGCCGAACTCGGCGAGCATCTTCTTGAGAATCTCCGCCTGCGGCACGTTCCGGGGGAAGCCGTCGAGCAGGAAGCCTTCCTGCGCGTCGTCCTCGGACAGCCTGTCGCGGACCATGGCGACGGTGACCTCGTCCGGGACGAGGTCACCCCGGTCCATGTACCCCTTGGCGAGCTTGCCGAGTTCCGTGCCTCCGGAGACGTTGGCACGGAAGATGTCGCCTGTCGAGATTTTCGGGATCGACAGACGCGATGCGATGAACTGGGCCTGCGTCCCCTTGCCCGCTCCGGGGGGCCCTACCAGGACGACGCGCACTATCTCAGGAAGCCCTCGTAGTTGCGCTGCTGAAGCTGGCTCTCGATCTGCTTGACCGTGTCCAGACCAACACCCACCATGATCAGAATACTGGTCCCTCCGAACGGGAAGTTCTGGCTGGCACCGGCCACCGCGAGCGCGATGATCGGGATGAGCGAGATGACACCCAGATACGGAGCGCCCGCGGCCGTGAGCCTGTTGAGCACGAAGCTGAGGTACTCGGCGGTCGGCCGGCCCGGACGGATGCCCGGGATGAACCCACCGTACTTCTTCATGTTGTCGGCGACTTCAACAGGGTTGAAGATGATGGACACGTAGAAGTAGGTGAAGAAGATGATGAGGAGGAAGAACGTGGCCATGTAGACCGGGTGGTCGCCCCTTACCAGGTTCTGCGCCAGCCATTCGATGACCGCGTTGGGCTGCTGGCTGTTACCGAAGATCGTCACCAGCAGCTGCGGCAGGTAGAGCAGCGAGGAAGCGAAGATCACCGGGATGATGCTGGCCTGGTTGACCTTCAGCGGGATGTAGGTCGAGGTTCCGCCGTACATCCGGCGTCCGACCATCCGCTTGGCGTACTGCACCGGGATGCGGCGCTGCGCCTGCTCGATGAAGACCACGACCGCGATCATCACGACGCCGACGATCATCACGACGACGAATTTGAACGGGCTGAGCCGGTAGATGTTCAGCAGTTCGGCCGGGAAGACGGCGATGACCTGCGTGAAGATCAGGATGGACATGCCGTTGCCCACGCCGCGGTCGGTGACGAGCTCGCCCAGCCACATGATCACGGCGGTGCCCGCCGTCATCGTGATCACCATCGTGACGATGGTGAAGACGTCCTGGTTGAGCAGGATCTCCTCGCGGCAGCTCGGGAACAGCTGGCCGCTGCGGGCGAGGGCGACGAACGCCGTCGACTGCAGGACGCCCAGGCCGATGGTGAGGTAACGCGTGTACTGCGTGATCTTCGCGTTGCCCGACTGGCCCTCCTTCTTGAGGGCCTCGAGCCGCGGAATGACCACGGTCAGCAGCTGAAGGATGATGCTCGCCGTGATGTACGGCATGATGCCGAGCGCGAACACCGACAGCTTCAGCAGCGCACCGCCGCTGAACAGCTGCACCATGCCGTAGATGTTGTTGGCGTCGCCGGCCTGCGCCTGGTCCAGGCAGAGCCGGACGTTGGTCGCGTTGACGCCGGGCGTGGGAAGCACCGAGCCGAGCCGGAAAAGCGCGATGATGCCCAAAGTGAAGAGCAACTTCTTGCGCAGGTCAGGCGTCCGGAATGCCCGGGTAATCGCGGTTAGCACGGTCCCTCCTGCGCGCCAGAGACGCGGTAACGGTCGGCGATGGCCGGGGGACGTCCATCGACATGTCTTGTTGCCAGTGCGCCGGGCGGGACGCGAATCAAGCCCATTGCCCAGCGAACTCTAACGCACTACGGGCGCGGAGGCTCATAACGAACCCCCGCGCCTCGTACAGCATCATGCCTAAAGCTCGGAAACCGAGCCCCCGGCAGCGGCGATCTTCTCCTTGGCGCTGGTGGAGAAGGCGTGCGCCTGCACGTTCAACGCCACGGAGATGTCACCGGTTCCCAGCACCTTGACGAGCTGGTTCTTGCGAACGGCACCCTTGCCGACCATGTCGTCGACGGTGACGTTCCCGCCCTCGGGGAAGAGCTCCCCGAGCTTGTCCAGGTTGACGACCTGGTAGGTCGTCTTGAACAGGGCGTTGGAGAAGCCCTTCAGCTTGGGCAGCCGCCGCTGGAGCGGAATCTGGCCACCCTCGAAGCCGAGCGGGACGTTGGTACGGGACTTGGTGCCCTTGGTACCACGGCCGGCCGTCTTGCCCTTGGACGCCTCGCCACGACCCTTGCGGATCTTGGCCTTGTTGGCACCAGGAGCCGGACGGAGGTCGTGGATCTTGAGCGGAGCGTTCTCCGTCATGACTAGTCCACCTCCTCGACCTCGACGAGGTGCGTCACCACGGCGACCATGCCCCGGATCTCCGGGCGGTCCTCCTTGACGACGACATCGCCGATTCGCTTCAGGCCCAGCGAGCGAAGCGAGTCACGCTGGTTCTGCTTGCCACCGATCTTCGACCGGACCTGAGTGATCTTCAGCCGAGCCATCGGCTAGCTCACCGCCTTTGCGGCGGCGGCCTCCGCGAGGCCTTCCGCACGCGCCTTCAGCATCGCCTTGGGGGCGACGTCCTCGATGGGCAGGCCACGACGGGCGGCGATCTCCTCGGGCCTGCTGAGGCCCTTCAGAGCCGCCACGGTGGCGTGCACGATGTTGATCGGGTTGTCCGAGCCGAGCGACTTGGACAGCACGTCGTGGATCCCGGCGCACTCCAGGACCGCGCGCACCGGACCACCCGCGATGACACCGGTACCGGCGGAGGCCGGACGCAGCAGGACGACGCCGGCGGCGTCCTCACCCTGCACGGTGTGCGGGATGGTGCCCTGGATGCGCGGCACCTTGAAGAAGTGCTTCTTGGCCTCCTCGACACCCTTGGCGATCGCCGCGGGCACCTCCTTGGCCTTGCCGTAGCCGACCCCGACGAGGCCGTTGCCGTCACCGACGATGACCAGCGCGGTGAAGCTGAAGCGCCGACCACCCTTCACGACCTTGGCGACTCGGTTGATCTTCACGACGCGCTCGATGTACGAGACGCCCTTGTCTGCGGCGCCGCCGCGGCGATCGTCACGACGGTCCCGCCGCTCGCCACCGCCGCCTGCGCCGCGACGCGGAGCTGCAGCCATCAGTGGTTCCTCTTCTCGTTGCTCATGGGACGGGCCGACATCAGAACTCCAGCCCGCCTTCCCGGGCGCTGTCCGCCAGTGCGGCCAGCCGGCCCGCGTAGCGGTTGCCACCGCGGTCGAAGACGACGGCGGTGATCCCGGCGGTCTTGGCCCGCTGAGCGAGAAGCTCGCCGACCCTCTTCGCCTTCTCCGTCTTGTCACCCTCGGCGCCGCGCAGGGCGGCGTCCATGGTGGACGCGCTCACCAGCGTGTGGCCCTTGGTGTCATCGACGATCTGCACGAACAGGTGCCGCGTGGACCGGTTGACGACCAGACGCGGGCGCTCCGTGGTGCCGAAGACGTTCTTGCGGACTCGGTTGTGCCGGCGGGCCCGCGAGACAGCGCGGGCGGCCGTGTGCTTGCCGAACGCAGTCTTGCCAGCCATGACTACTTACCAGCCTTTCCGACCTTGCGGCGGACAACTTCGCCTTGGTAGCGCACGCCCTTGCCCTTGTACGGGTCCGGCTTGCGCAGCTTCCTGATGTTCGCGGCGACCTCGCCGACCTTCTGCTTGTCGATGCCGTCCACGTGGAACAACGTGGGCCGCTCGACGCGGAAGGTCACGCCCTCGGGCGCGTCGACGATCACCGGGTGGCTGAAGCCCAGCGAGAACTCCAGCTGCGTCGGGCCCTTGGCCTGGACGCGGTAACCGACACCGACGATCTCCAGGGACTTCGTGTAGCCCTGCGTCACGCCCGACACCATGTTGGCGATCAGAGTGCGCGACAGGCCGTGCAGCGCACGGACCTTGTTCTCGTCGTTGGGGCGGCTGACGGCGATGGCGCCGTCCTCAGCCCGCACAACCTCGATGGGCTCGGCCACCGTGTGGCTGAGCGTGCCCTTGGGCCCCTTGACCTGGACGTCCCGACCACTGATGGTGACGTCGACACCTGCCGGTACGGGGATGGGCAGCCGTCCGATTCTCGACATGCTGTGGTTCCTCCCCTCTTACCAGACGTAGGCGAGGACTTCCCCGCCCACTCCACGCTTGCCTGCCTGCTTGTCCGTCATCAGGCCGCCGGACGTCGAGATGATCGCGACGCCCAGTCCGCCGAGGACTCGGGGCAGGTTGTCCTTCTTTGCATAGACCCGCAGACCGGGCTTGGACACCCGGCGCAGGCCCGCGAGCGAACGCTCACGGGTGGGGCCGAACTTCAGCTCCACCACGAGGTTCTTGCCGACCTTGGCGTCCTCGACGCTCCAGGCCTGGATGTAGCCCTCCTGCTGCAGGATCTCGGCGATGTGCGCCTTGATCTTCGAGTAGGGCATGGTGACGGTGTCGTGATAGGCCGAGTTCGCGTTACGCAGACGCGTCAGCATGTCTGCGATCGGGTCGGTCATCGTCATGGCCGGTGGCCTTCCTCACCGCGGTTTCCATCGAGTGGACCTACGGTGCGGTCATGGGCGCCGGCGGTGCCGGCGCCCGGTTTATATGACTTCTGCTGCGGCGGGTGACCCCGGGCGGGGTCTACCAGCTCGACTTGGTGATGCCGGGCAGCTCGCCCCGGTGCGCCATCTCGCGGAAGCACACGCGGCAGAGCCCGAACTTGCGGTAGACAGCGCGCGGACGGCCGCAGCGCGAGCACCGAGTGTACGCCCGGACCTCGAACTTCTGCTTGCGCGCTGCCTTGACCTTGAGCGACGTCTTCGCCATGATCAGGCCTCCTTGAAGGGGAATCCGAGGTGCTTCAGCAGCGCCCGCCCCTGCTCGTCGTTCTTCGCGGTGGTCACGACCGTGATGTCCATGCCCCGCTGCCGGTCGACCCTGTCCTGGTCGACCTCGTGGAACATGACCTGCTCGGTGAGTCCGAAGGTGTAGTTGCCGTTACCGTCGAACTGCTTCGGCGACAGACCGCGGAAGTCACGGATACGCGGAAGCGCCAGCGACAGCAGCCGGTCGAGGAACTCCCACATGCGGTCGCCGCGCAGCGTCACGTGGGCGCCGATGGGCATGCCCTCGCGGAGCTTGAACTGCGCGATGGACTTGCGGGCGCGGGCGACGGCCGGCTTCTGACCGGTGATCGCGGTGAGGTCGCGGACGGCGCCCTCGATGAGCTTCGAGTCGCGGGCGGCCTCGCCGACACCCATGTTCACCTTGATCTTGGTGACCCCGGGAACCAGCATGATGTTCTCGATGCCGAACTCCTCGCGCAGCTTCGCGATGATCTCCTCGCGGTAGCGCTGCTTGAGGCGCGGAACGGTGCGCTCTTCAGTGGTGGCGGTCATCAGTTGTCCTCACCCGTCTCGTCGGCCTCGGCGCTCTTCGCGGCGGCCTTCTTCTCGGGCTTGTCCTTGGGCTTCTCTTCATCCTTGAGCTTCTTGACGTTGCTCACGTGGATGGGGGCCTCCATGGTCTGCACGCCGCCTTCCTTGGCGCCGCGCGGACCCTGGTGGGTCACCTTCGAGTGCTTCTTGACCATGTTCACGCCCTCGACCACCACGCGCTCCTCGCGCGGGTAGGCGGCGATGATCCGGCCCTCGGCACCCTTGTCCTTGCCGGCGATGACCTTGACCAGGTCACCCTTCTTCACATGCAGCTTCGGCATTTACAACACCTCCGGGGCGAGCGAGATGATGCGCATGAACCTCTTGTCACGAAGTTCACGGCCGACCGGGCCGAAGATGCGCGTGCCCCGGGGGTCGCCGCTGTCCTTGATGATGACCGCGGCGTTCTCGTCGAAGCGGATGTAGGAGCCGTCGGGGCGGCGGCGCTCCTTCACGGTGCGCACCACGACAGCCTTGACAACGTCGCCTTTTTTCACGCCGCCGCCGGGAATGGCGTCCTTCACCGTCGCAACGATGACATCGCCGATTCCCGCGTAGCGCCGACCCGAGCCACCGAGAACGCGGATGCAAAGGATCTCCTTGGCACCCGTGTTGTCGGCGACCTTGAGCCGCGACTCCTGCTGGATCACGTCAACTCCTGTGTGTCGCGCCGGTTCTCACCTTCCGGTGAGCCTGGCGGAACTGATGTGGTCTTGTTCCCTCGGCGACAGCCCGTGGACCGCCGCCGCTGGCGGCCCGGACCGTTCGGCCCGGACCCTTGGACACCGTCGTGGGGGATGGTCTCCCATCCCCCACGAGGCGCGTTCTCGTTACTTGGCCTTCTCGAGGATCTCGACGACGCGCCAGCGCTTGCTGGCCGACAGCGGCCGGGTCTCCATCAGGAGGACACGGTCGCCGACGCCGCAGGTGTTCTGCTCGTCGTGGGCCTTGTACTTCGTCGTACGGCGGATGACCTTGCCGTACAGCGGGTGCTTCACGCGGTCCTCGACGGCGACGACGACGGTCTTGTCCATCTTGTCGCTGACCACCAGGCCCTCACGGGTCTTGCGGTAGTTCCGCGCCTGCTTCTCGGTTGTCTCTGCTGCCTCAGCCATCGCTCGTCTCCTTCTCGACCGTGACGATTCCGAGCTCGCGCTCACGCATCACGGTGTAGATACGGGCGATCTCGCGCCGGACGGCACGCAGCCGCCCGTGGCTCTCCAACTGACCGGTCGCCGACTGGAAGCGGAGGTTGAACAGCTCCTCCTTGGCTTCCTTCAGCTTCTGGACCAGGACTTCCTGGTCCTCGGGCCGCAGCTCACCGGCGGTCAGGCCCTTAGCCATCACGCCTCACCCACTTCACGCTTCACAAACCGGCACTTCATCGGGAGCTTGTGCATCGCACGGCGCAGGGCCTCACGGGCCACGGGCTCGGCGACACCGGACAGCTCGAACATGATCCGGCCGGGCTTGACATTGGCGATCCACCACTCCGGAGAACCCTTACCGGAACCCATGCGGGTCTCGGCAGGCTTCTTGGTGAGGGGACGGTCCGGGTAGATGTTGATCCACACCTTGCCACCACGGCGGATGTGCCGGGTCATGGCGATACGTGCGGCCTCGATCTGGCGGTTGGTCACGTAGGAGTGCTCAAGCGCCTGGATGCCGAACTCGCCGAAGACGACCCTGGTACCACCCTTGGCGGCACCATGACGGTCGGGCCGGTGCTGCTTACGGTGCTTGACCCTGCGAGGGATCAGCATGGTCAGCTCCCTTCGGCACCCGGCTGCTCCGCCGGGCCGGTCTCGGGGGCAGCCTGCGCGGCGGCCTCGGTTCTGGGTGCACGGTCCGAACGACCGGCGGCCCCGCCACGACGCGGACGGTCTCCGCCACCACGACGCGGGCGGTCTCCGCCCGGGCCGCCACGGCGGTCGTCGCGCTCACGACGCTGACCGGCGCGGGCGCCGGCAGCCGCGACGGCGGCGGCCTCACGCTCGGCGCGGCTCGTCGGGGCTTCGCCCTTGTAGATCCACACCTTCACGCCGATGCGGCCGAACGTGGTGCGGGCCTCGTAGAAGCCGTAGTCGATGTCGGCGCGGAGCGTGTGCAGGGGCACGCGGCCCTCGCGGTAGAACTCCGAGCGGGACATCTCCGCACCGCCGAGGCGGCCGGCGCACTGGACACGGATGCCCTTGGCGCCGCTCTTCATGGCGGACTGCATGGCCTTGCGCATGGCCCGGCGGAACGAGACGCGGCTGGACAGCTGCTCGGCCACGCCCTGCGCGACGAGCTGCGCGTCGATCTCGGGGTTCTTCACCTCGAGGATGTTCAGCTGGACCTGCTTCTTGGTCAGCTTCTCCAGGTCGCCGCGGATGCGGTCGGCCTCCGCGCCGCGACGGCCGATGACGATGCCCGGCCGGGCGGTGTGGATGTCGACCTGCACGCGGTCGGTCGTACGCTCGATCTCGACCTTGGAGATGCCGGCCCGCTCCATGCCCTTCTGCAGCATGCGACGGATCGCCACGTCCTCGGCGACGTACGACTTATAGAGCTTGTCGGCGTACCACCGGCTCTTGAAGTCGGTCGTGATGCCGAGGCGGAACCCGTGCGGGTTAACCTTCTGGCCCACTATCGGGTCCTTCCCTTCGGCTTCGGCTCGCGAGTTTCCACGATCACCGTGATGTGGCTCGTCCGCTTGTTGATCCGGTAGGCGCGACCCTGGGCACGCGGACGGAACCGCTTGAGCGTCGGGCCCTCGTCGACCCACGCACGGCTCACGACGAGCGTGTCACGGTCGAGCTTGAAGTTGTGCTCCGCGTTCGCGATCGCGCTCGAGAGCACCTTGTAAACGGTCTCGCTCGCCGCCTGGGGAGCGAACTGCAGCACGGCCTGCGCCTCCGAAGCGGGCAGCCCGCGAATGAGGTCCACCACACGGCGGGCCTTCCGGGGCGTGTGGCGCGCGAACCGCGCCTGTGCCCTGGCTTCCATCGCTGTCTCCTCTGATGCTTACTTGAAGGCGCTTACCGCCGGCTGCGGCGGTCTTCCTTGACGTGGCTGCGGAACGTCCGCGTGGGCGCGAACTCTCCGAGCTTGTGACCGATCATCGCGTCGGTGATGAACACCGGGACGTGCTTGCGGCCGTCGTGCACGGCGATCGTGTGACCGATCATGTCCGGCACGATCATGGAGCGCCGCGACCACGTCTTGATGACGTTCTTGGTGCCCTTCTCGTTCTGTGCGTCCACCTTCTTCTGAAGGTGGTCGTCCACGAAGGGGCCCTTCTTAAGGCTACGTGGCATTTTGGCTGCTCCTACCGCTTCTTCCGCTTGCTCCGACGACGGATGATCAGCCGGTCGCTCGGCTTGTTCGCCTGCCGGGTGCGGCCCTCGGGCTTGCCCTTGGGGTTCACCGGGTGGCGACCGCCGGAGGTCTTGCCCTCACCACCACCGTGCGGGTGGTCGACCGGGTTCATGGCGACACCGCGGACCGTGGGGCGCTTGCCCTTCCAACGGTTGCGGCCGGCCTTACCGAGGTTGATGTTGGCCTGCTCGGCGTTGCCCACCTGGCCCACAGAGGCGCGGCAGCGAATGTCGACCTGGCGCATTTCTCCGGACGGCATACGCAGCGTGGCGTAGCTGCCCTCCTTGGCGAGCAGCTGGATCTGCGCGCCGGCGCTGCGACCGAGCTTGGCGCCACCACCCGGACGGAGCTCCACCGCGTGGATGAAGGTACCGGTCGGGATGTTGCGCAGCGGCAGGCAGTTGCCCGGCTTGATGTCGGCGGCGGGGCCGTTCTCGATGCGGTCCCCCTGCTTGAGGCCGGCGGGCGCGAGGATGTAGCGCTTCTCGCCGTCGGCGTAGTGCAGCAGCGCGATGCGGGAGGTCCGGTTCGGGTCGTACTCGATGTGAGCGACCTTGGCCGGGATCCCGTCCTTGTCGTGGCGGCGGAAGTCGATGATCCGGTAGGCGCGCTTGTGCCCGCCTCCCTGGTGCCGGGCGGTGACCCGGCCGTGTACGTTACGACCGCCCTTGCTGTGCAGGGGTGCAAGCAGCGACTTCTCGGGCGTGCTGCGCGTGATCTCGGCGAAGTCCGAGACGCTCGCGCCGCGACGACCCGGTGTCGTCGGCTTGTATTTGCGGATGCCCATCTTTTTCGTTCATCCTTCGTCGGTTCATACCGGTAGGGGTCCGCCTCACGGCGGTCCCCCCGGTGCTGACTTTCCAGGACCGGCCGGCTCGCCTCCCGGCGAGGCGGCCCGTCCCTGCGTGTGGCGGAGTTAGCCGATCTGACCGAAGATGTCGATCCGCTCACCCTCAGCCAGGCTCACGATCGCGCGCTTGGTGTCGGGGCGCTGACCGTAGCCGGTCCTCGTCCGCTTGCGCTTGCCCTGGCGGTTGATCGTGTTCACGCTCGTGACCTTGACCCCGAAGATCTGCTCGATGGCGATCTTCACCTGGGTCTTGTTCACATCCTTGCGGACCAGGAAGGTGTACTTGTTGTGCTCATCGATCAGGCCGTAGCTCTTCTCAGAGACGATCGGCTTGAGGATGACGTCGCGAGGGTCGGCGATCTTCTGCATCAGCCCTCATCCTTCCCGGTGCTCGCCAGCCGGGCCACGACCTGCTCGTAGGCTTCCTGAGTGAAGACCACGTCGTCATGGACCAGCACGTCATAGGTGTTCAGCTGCCCGGCGTCCAGCAGGTGGACCTCGGGAGCGTTACGCAGGCTCAGCCAGGTGTTCTCGTCGTTCTCGTCGACGACGACGAGCACGCTGCGAGCCTCAGTGATCTTCCGCAGCGCCTGCAGCGCGGCCTTGGTCTTGGGGGTCTCCCCGTCGACCAGGCTGCTCACCACGTGGACGCGTCCGCCGCCGGCCCGGTCCGACAGGGCGCCGCGCAGCGCGGCGGCCTTCATCTTCTTGGGCGTCCGCTGCTCGTACGAGCGCGGCGTCGGGCCGTGGACGACGCCACCACCGGTGAACTGCGGGGCGCGGGTCGAACCCTGGCGGGCGCGGCCGGTGCCCTTCTGGCGGTACGGCTTCTTGCCGCCACCGCTGACCTCGCCGCGGGTCTTGGTCTTGTGCGTGCCCTGCCGGCGAGCGGCGAGCTGCGCGACCACGACCTGGTGGATCAGCGGGATGTTGACCTTGGCGCCGAAGACGGCGTCGGGCAGGTCGACGGTTCCGGTCTTCGAGCCGCTGGCGTCGAGGACGTCAATGGTGCTCACTTGGCAGCCCCCTTCTTGGCAGCGGTGCGGAGGAGGACCAGGCTGCCGTTGGCGCCGGGGATCGCACCCTTGATCAGGATGAGGCCCTTCTCGGCGTCCACGGCGTGGACCTTCAGGCTCTGGATGGTCACGCGGACGTTACCCATCCGGCCGGCCATGCGCAGGCCCTTGAATACGCGGCCCGGGGTGGCGCAGCCGCCGATTGAACCCGGGGAGCGGTGCTTGCGCTGGGTACCGTGCGAAGCGCCCAGACCACGGAAGTTGTGGCGCTTCATGACACCCGCGAAGCCCTTGCCCTTGCTCTTGCCGGTGACGTCCACGTACTGCCCGGCCTCGAAGGTGTCCGCGAGGACTTCCTGGCCGATGGTGTACTCGGACGCGTCGTCGGTGCGGACCTCGGTGAAGTAACGGCGCGGGGTGATGTCGTGCTTGCGCAGGTAGTCACCCAGCGGCTTGTTGACCTTCCGCGGGTCGACCTGCCCGTAGCCGAGCTGGACGGCGGAGTAGCCGTCCTGCTCCGGCGTGCGGACCCTGGTCACCACACACGGACCGGCCTCGACGACGGTGACCGGAACCAGCCTGTTCCCCTCGTCGAAGACCTGGGTCATGCCGAGCTTCTTGCCCAGGACGCCCTTGATCTGCTTAGCCATGTCAGTGCGTTCCCTCAGAGCTTGATCGAGATGTCGACGCCGGCAGGAAGGTCGAGCCGCATGAGCGAGTCGACGGTCTTCGGCGTCGGGTCGATGATGTCAATCAGCCGCTTGTGCGTGCGCATCTCAAAGTGCTCGCGGCTGTCCTTGTACTTGTGCGGCGACCGGATGACGCAGTACACGTTCTTCTCGGTCGGCAGCGGCACCGGGCCAGCGACCTTGGCGCCGGTCCGCGTCACCGTCTCGACGATCTTCTTGGCCGAGCTGTCGATGACCTCGTGGTCATACGCCTTGAGCCGGATGCGGATCTTCTGTCCCGCCATAGTGGCCTCGGTGTCCTTCGCTGTCGTCGTATAAAGCTTCATGCGGCCTGTTGCCGCTGTGGTTTCCCCGCGATCGGCGTCCGGATCTCGTCCGGTTCTCCGTGATCTGGCAGTCGTTTCGGTCATCACCTGCCGAAACCACTGCGAGATCACGGTCTCGTCGTTCGTGGGACGGGGCCTGGGCCCCTCCGTGGTGCGGCGGTCAGGTCCGTAGGGGGCCTGACCGCCACTCCGCGGTGGTGCTACTTGATGATCTTCGTAACCCGGCCGGCGCCGACGGTGCGGCCACCCTCACGGATCGCGAACTTGAGGCCTTCCTCCATCGCGATCGGCTGGATGAGCTGGACGGACATCTCGGTGTTGTCACCGGGCATGACCATCTCAGTGCCCTCAGGCAGCGTCACGACGCCCGTAACGTCCGTCGTACGGAAGTAGAACTGCGGGCGGTAGTTGTTGAAGAACGGCGTGTGGCGGCCGCCCTCGTCCTTGGACAGGATGTAGACCTGCGCCTCGAACTCGGTGTGCGGGGTGGTCGTGCCCGGCTTGATGACACACTGGCCGCGCTCGACGTCCTCACGCTTGATGCCGCGCAGGAGCAGACCGACGTTGTCACCGGCCTGACCCTCATCGAGGAGCTTGCGGAACATCTCGACACCGGTGACGGTGGTCGTGGTGCTCTTCTCCTTGATGCCGATGATGTCGACGGTCTCGTTGACCTTGACGACGCCACGCTCGATACGGCCGGTGACGACGGTGCCACGACCGGTGATCGAGAACACGTCCTCGATCGGCATCAGGAACGGCTTCTCGGTCTCACGAACCGGCTCGGGGACGTTGTCGTCCACGGCGGTCATGAGCTCAATGATGCTGTCGGCCCACTTCTCGTCGCCCTCGAGCGCCTTGAGCGCCGAGACGCGCACGACCGGCAGGTCGTCGCCCGGGAACTCCTGAGCGGACAGCAGCTCACGGACCTCGAGCTCGACGAGCTCCAGGATCTCCTCATCGTCGACCATGTCGGCCTTGTTCAGGGCGACGACGATGTAGGGGACGCCGACCTGGCGGGCCAGGAGGACGTGCTCCTTGGTCTGCGGCATCGGGCCGTCCGTGGCGGCGACCACGAGGATCGCGCCGTCCATCTGCGCGGCACCCGTGATCATGTTCTTCACGTAGTCGGCGTGACCGGGGCAGTCCACGTGAGCGTAGTGGCGCTTCTCGGTCTGGTACTCGACGTGCGCGATGGAGATCGTGATTCCGCGAGCCTTCTCCTCGGGCGCCTTGTCGATCTTGTCGAACGGGGTCGCCTCGTTGAGCTGCGGGTAACGGTCGTGGAGCACCTTGGTGATCGCCGCGGTCAGAGTGGTCTTGCCGTGGTCGATGTGCCCAATGGTGCCGATGTTCACGTGCGGCTTGTTCCGCTCGAACTTGGCCTTGGCCACTGCTCTGTCTCCTTAGAGATTCTGACTTGACTTGCGTTTCCAACTCAGGCCCCGTACCGCTCGGCGCCCGAGAGCGCCCTGCCGTACGCGAAGGGACTCACGTCCCGAGCCTCTCCGGAGACGGGGCGTCGATTCGCATCGGCGCCCCGTCTGGAGCGGCACGGAACTATTCGCCCCGAGCCTTCGCGACGATCTCCTTGGCGATGCCCGGGGGCACCTCCGCGTAGGAGTCGAACTGCATGCTGTAGCTCGCCCGTCCCTGCGTCTTGCTACGCAGGTCACCCACGTAGCCGAACATCTCAGAGAGCGGAACGAGCGCGGTGATGACCCGAGCGCCTGCGCGATCATCCATCGCCTGGATCTGTCCGCGGCGACCGTTCAGGTCACCGATGACGTCACCCATGTAGTCCTCGGGCGTGACGACCTCAACGGCCATCATCGGCTCGAGGAGCACGGCGTCGGCCTTGCGCGCGGCCTCCTTGAAGGCCATCGAACCAGCGATCTTGAAGGCCATTTCCGACGAGTCGACCTCGTGGAACGCGCCGTCTCGCAGGGTGACCTTGACGCCGACCATCGAATAGCCGGCGAGAACACCGAACTCGGCGGCCTCCTGGGCGCCCGCGTCCACCGACGGGATGTACTCCCGCGGGATGCGGCCACCGGAGACCTTGTTCTCGAACTCGTACCCGTCGTTGCCCTCGCCCAGCGGCTCGAGGTCGATGATCACGCGAGCGAACTGACCGGAACCACCGGTCTGCTTCTTGTGCGTGTACTCGACCTTCTCCACCTTGCGGCGAATGGTCTCGCGGTACGCGACCTGAGGACGACCGATGTTCGCCTCGACCTTGAACTCGCGGCGCATCCGGTCGACGATGATCTCCAGGTGGAGCTCACCCATACCCCAGATGACCGTCTGTCCGGTCTCCTCGTCCCGGCGGACCTGGAAGGACGGGTCCTCCTCGGCCAGCCGCTGGATCGCGGTGCCCAGCTTCTCCTGGTCGCCCTTGGTCTTCGGCTCGATCGCGACGCTGATGACCGGCGCCGGGAACGTCATCGACTCGAGGACAACCGGGTTGCTCGGGTCGCAGAGCGTGTCACCGGTGGTGGTGTCCTTCAGGCCCATGACCGCGACGATGGCGCCGGCGGAGGACGAAGGGAGCTCAGCACGCTTGTTGGCGTGCATCTGGTAGATCTTGCCGATCCGCTCCTTCTTGCCCTTCACCGAGTTGATGACACTGGTGCCGGTCTCGAGCGAACCCGAGTAGATGCGGAGGTAGGTGAGCTTGCCCAGGTGTGGGTCGCTCATGATCTTGAACGCCAGCGCGGAGAACGGTTCGTTCGGGTCGGCGTGCCGCTCGACGACCTGGTCCTCGTGCCCGACGGCGTGGCCCTTGAAGGCCGGGATGTCGATCGGAGCGGGGAGGTAGGCCACGACGGCGTCGAGCAGGGGCTGCACGCCCTTGTTCTTGAACGCCGTGCCGCACAGGACGGGGTTGATCGCGCTGGCGATCGTCGCGCGCCGAATGGCGGCCACGAGCTGCTCCTCGGTGGGCTCGACGCCCTCGAGGAAGAGCTCCATGAGCTCGTCGTCGTTCTCGGAGACGGTCTCGACCAGCCTGTCGCGCCACTCGCGAGCCGCGTCGGCGTGGTCGGCCGGGATGTCGACGATGTCGTACATCTCGCCCTTGGCCGCCTCGATGGGCCAGATCAGACCCTTCATCCGCACCAGGTCGATGACGCCCTTGAAGTCGGCCTCAACGCCCCAGGGGAGCTGGATGACCGCCGGGGTCGCGCCCAGACGGTTGATCATCATGTCGACGCAGCGGTGGAACTCCGCGCCGACCCGGTCCATCTTGTTGACGAAGCAGATGCGCGGGACGTTATAGCGGTCGGCCTGACGCCACACGGTCTCGGACTGGGGCTCAACACCCGCGACGCCGTCGAACACGGTGACCGCACCGTCAAGGACACGAAGGTTGCGCTCGACCTCGATGGTGAAGTCGACGTGACCCGGAGTGTCGATGATGTTGATCGTGTGACCGTCCCACTCGCAGGTCGTCGCGGCCGACGTGATCGTGATACCGCGCTCCTGCTCCTGCTCCATCCAGTCCATGGTGGCAGCGCCATCGTGGACTTCACCGATCTTGTAGTTGATACCGGTGTAGAACAGGATGCGTTCGGTCGTCGTGGTCTTGCCCGCATCGATATGGGCGATGATCCCAATGTTGCGGACCTTGGCCAGGTCAAGAGCGGTACTTGCGGCCACTTCTCTCGCGTCCTCGTCGTCTCGTCGAAATTCCGCCGACTACCAGCGGTAGTGAGCGAAGGCCTTGTTGGACTCGGCCATCTTGTGGGTGTCCTCGCGCCGCTTGACGCTGGCGCCGAGGCCGTTGCTCGCGTCGAGCAGCTCGTTCATGAGCCGCTCGGTCATGGTCTTCTCGCGGCGGGCCCGGGAGTACTGCACGAGCCACCGCAGAGCCAGCGTGGTGCTGCGCGCCGCGCGCACCTCGACCGGCACCTGGTAGGTCGCACCGCCGACGCGGCGGCTGCGAACCTCGAGAGTGGGCTTGACGTTGTCGAGCGCCCGCTTGAGGGTGACGACAGGGTCGTTGCCGGTCTTGTCCTTGCATCCCTCGAGGGCGCCGTAGACGATCGACTGCGCGATCGAGCGCTTGCCATCAAGGAGAACCTTGTTGATCAGCGCCGTGACCAGCGGAGAGTTGTGCACCGGGTCAGCGACAAGCTGGCGGCGGCCAGGGGAACCCTTGCGCGGCATGTCAGCTCTTCTCCTTCTTCGCGCCGTAGCGGCTGCGGGCCTGCTTGCGGTTACGGACACCCTGGGTGTCCAGTGAGCCACGGATGATCTTGTAACGAACACCCGGCAGGTCCTTCACACGGCCGCCGCGCACGAGCACGATCGAGTGCTCCTGGAGGTTGTGACCCACTCCAGGGATGTACGCCGTGACCTCGATGCCGTTGGTGAGCCGAACACGGGCCACCTTGCGCAGCGCCGAGTTGGGCTTCTTGGGGGTCGTGGTGTAAACGCGCGTGCATACGCCGCGCCGCTGCGGGCTTCCCTTGAGGGCAGGAGTCTTGGTCTTAGTGACCTTGTCCTGCCGGCCCTTTCGGACCAACTGCTGAATGGTGGGCACCGCGTCTCCGTTTCGTGCCTTGGCCGGTGATACGTAGTTCCTGGTCCAGGACGCCGTTGGCATCTCGATCCAGGCCGTGCATTTCGCAGGCACTGCCGGTGTCATGACCTGCTGGTTTTTAGTCTCCTTCGGCCCACGCGCTCGGGCGTGTCGCGCACTTGGCGCGCCCACACTCGGCAAGCCCGGCCGATTTGGAGGAGTCACACGCCGCTCTAGCCTCCCCTTCGGGAACGACCTTCGAGCGCACGCATGCGAGCCCATGGAGTCCATAGGCACGAAGACACAGGTTACCCAGGACTACGCAACACGTCAAAACGGTTGTCGCCGGATGGTTTGCACCCCGTACCCATGGCCCCCGCGTCCTGCCTTCCTCACAGGCCGCCACTGGGCTCGCTGCGAAGTCTACCTGCACCGGACAGGTCATCTGGCCATTTCCGTGTCTAGTTGTCCTCGCTCCGCTCGGAGCGAGGACAAAGAACATGAAACGCCCGGAGTGGCGGACCACCCCGGGCGTTTCATGTGTGACGTACGAGCTAGGACTTACCGGCCGTACTGGCCGAAGTCGTACTCCTCCAGCGGGACGGCCTCGCCGCTGCCGGAGCCGAACGTGTAGTCCGCGGCCGAGCCGTCGTAGCCGCCGACCGTGTACATCGCGGCCTTGGCCTCCTCGGTGGGCTCCACCCGGATGTTGCGGTACTGGGGCATGCCCGTACCGGCCGGGATGAGCTTACCGATGATGACGTTCTCCTTGAGGCCGAGCAGGGAGTCCGACTTGGCGTGGATCGCCGCGTCGGTGAGCACCCGGGTCGTCTCCTGGAAGGACGCCGCCGACAGCCACGACTCGGTGGCGAGGGACGCCTTCGTGATGCCCATGAGGACCGGACGGCCGGAGGCCGGCTGGCCGCCCTCCGCCTTGGTCTCACGGTTGAGCACCTCGAAGCGCGGCCGCTCGACGAGCTCTCCGGGCAGCAGCTCGGTGTCGCCCGACTCGAGCACGTTCACGCGCTTGAGCATCTGCCGGACGATGACCTCGATGTGCTTGTCGTGGATCGACACACCCTGCGAGCGGTAGACCTGCTGGACCTCGTCCACCAGGTGCAGCTGCACCGCACGGGGGCCGAGGATGCGCAGGACCTCGTTCGGGTTGCGCGCACCGGCGATCAGCAGCTGACCGACCTCGACGCGCTGACCGTCGGAGACCAGCAGCCTGGACCGCATCGACACCGGGTAGGCGATCTCTTCCGAGCCGTCGTCCGGAGTGATGACGATCTTGCGGGTCTTGTCGGTCTCGTCGATCCGCGCCCGGCCCATGACCTCGCTGATCGGAGCGACACCCTTGGGGATGCGCGCCTCGAACAGCTCCTGGACACGCGGCAGACCGTGCGTGATGTCCGCACCCGCCACACCACCGGTGTGGAAGGTACGCATGGTCAGCTGGGTGCCGGGCTCACCGATGGACTGGGCCGCGATGATGCCGACGGCCTCACCGACGTCGACCAGCTTGCCGGTGGCCAGCGAACGGCCGTAGCACGTGGCGCAGACACCGATCTTGGCCTCGCACACCAGGGTGCTGCGGGTCCGGACGGTCTCGACGCCGGCCTCGACGAGCGCGGTCACGATCGCGTCGTTGATGTCGACGCCGACCGAGGCGACGAGCTTGCCGTCCACCTCGACGTCCTCGGCCAGGATCCGGCCGTGCACGTTGCTCTCGGCGTTCTCGGCCTTGACCAGGTTGCCCTGGGGGTCGCGCTCGCCGACGTGCAGCGGGACCGCGCGGTCGGTGCCGCAATCGATCTCGCGGACGATGACGTCCTGGGCCACGTCGACCAGACGACGGGTCAGGTAACCGGAGTCGGCGGTCCGCAGGGCGGTGTCCGCCAGACCCTTGCGCTGGCCGTGGGTGGAGATGAAGTACTCCAGCACCGACAGGCCCTCGCGGAAGGAGGACTTGATCGGACGCGGGATCGTCTCACCCTTGGTGTTGGACACCAGGCCGCGGATGCCGGCGATCTGACGCACCTGCATCTTGTTACCGCGGGCACCGGAGTTGACCATCATCCAGACCGGGTTCGTCGCGGGGAACGCGTTGACCATGTCGGTCTCGACGTCCGCCGTGGCGTGGGTCCAGATCTCGATGAGCTCCTGACGGCGCTCCTCGTCGGTGATCAGACCGCGGTCGTACTCGCGCTGGACCTTGTCGGCCCGCTTCTCGTACGACTCCATGATCGCCGCCTTGTTCGGCGGGGCCACGACGTCCTCGATCGAGATCGTGACACCGGCGCGGGTAGCCCAGTGGAAGCCCGCGTCCTTGAGCGAGTCGAGCGCGTTGGCGACCTCGACCTTCGGGTACCGCTCGGCCAGCTCGTTGACGATTCCGGAGAGCTGCTTCTTGCCGACCTGGTAGTTCACGAAGGGGTAGTTGTCCGGCAGCGTCTGGTTGAACAGGCAGCGGCCGAGCGTGGTCTCCAGCCGGATCGGCTCGCCGGCCTCCCATCCTTCCGGGGCCTCCCAGCCGCGGGGCGGCGGGACGTCCTTGAGCCGAACCTGGATCTTGGCCTGCATGTCCAGCTCGTGGCGGTCGTGGGCCATGAGGGCCTCCGACACGGTGGCGAACACGCGACCGGTACCCGGAGCGTCGGCCTTGTCCGTCGTCAGCCAGTACAGGCCGATGACCATGTCCTGGGTGGGCATCGTCACGGGCTTGCCGTCGGCCGGCTTGAGGATGTTGTTGGTGGACAACATCAGGATGCGCGCCTCGGCCTGGGCCTCGGCGGACAGCGGCAGGTGGACGGCCATCTGGTCACCGTCGAAGTCCGCGTTGAACGCGGTGCAGACGAGCGGGTGAATCTGGATCGCCTTGCCCTCGACCAGCTGCGGCTCGAACGCCTGGATGCCCAGACGGTGCAGCGTGGGCGCACGGTTCAGCAGCACCGGGTGCTCGGTGATGACCTCTTCGAGCACGTCCCACACGACCGGACGGGCACGCTCGACCATCCGCTTGGCCGACTTGATGTTCTGCGCATGGTTCAGGTCGACCAGGCGCTTCATCACGAACGGCTTGAACAGCTCCAGCGCCATCTGCTTGGGCAGGCCGCACTGGTGCAGCTTGAGCTGCGGGCCGACGACGATGACCGAACGGCCGGAGTAGTCGACACGCTTGCCCAGCAGGTTCTGGCGGAACCGGCCCTGCTTGCCCTTCAGCATGTCGCTGAGGGACTTCAGCGGACGGTTGCCGGGGCCGGTGACCGGGCGGCCGCGGCGGCCGTTGTCGAACAGCGCGTCGACGGCCTCCTGCAGCATGCGCTTCTCGTTGTTCACGATGATCTCGGGAGCACCGAGGTCGAGAAGGCGCTTGAGCCGGTTGTTGCGGTTGATGACGCGGCGGTACAGGTCGTTCAGGTCGGAGGTCGCGAAGCGGCCACCGTCCAGCTGGACCATCGGACGCAGGTCCGGCGGGATCACCGGGATGCAGTCGAGCACCATGCCGCTAGGCGAGTTCCTCGTGTTGAGGAACGCCGCGACGACCTTGAGCCGCTTGAGGGCACGGGCCTTCTTCTGACCCTTGCCGCTGCGGATGGTCTCGCGCAGGTTCTCGGCCTCGGCATCCAGGTCGAAGCTGTTGAGCCGCTCCTGGATCGCCTGGGCGCCCATGCCGCCGCGGAAGTAGCGGCCGAAGCGGTCGCGCATCTCGCGGTAGAGCAGCTCGTCGCCCTCGAGGTCCTGGACCTTGAGGTTCTTGAAGCGGCTCCAGACCTCCTCGAGCCGGTCCAGCTCACGCTGGGCGCGGTCGCGCAGCTGCCGCATCTCGCGGTCGGCGCCCTCACGCACCTTGCGGCGCTGGTCGCCCTTGGCGCCGGCGGCCTCCAGCTCGGCCAGGTCGGCCTCGAGCTTCTTCTGCCGGGCCTCGATGTCGGCGTCACGGCGCTGCTCGATGTGCTGCCGCTCGACGGAGATCTTCGCCTCCAGCGACGGCAGGTCACGGTCACGCGTCTCGTTGTCGACGTGCGTGATCATGTAGGCCGCGAAGTAGATGACCTTCTCGAGGTCCTTCGGGGCCAGGTCGAGCAGGTACCCCAGGCGCGAAGGAACGCCCTTGAAGTACCAGATGTGCGTGACGGGCGCGGCCAGCTCGATGTGGCCCATCCGCTCGCGGCGCACCTTGGCGCGCGTGACCTCGACGCCACAACGCTCACAGATGATGCCCTTGAAGCGGACGCGCTTGTACTTGCCGCAGTAGCACTCCCAGTCCCGGGTAGGACCGAAGATCTTCTCGCAGAAGAGCCCGTCCTTTTCCGGCTTGAGAGTCCGGTAGTTGATCGTCTCCGGCTTCTTCACCTCGCCGTGCGACCACTGGCGGATGTCGTCAGCGGTCGCCAGGCCGATTCGGAGTTCGTCGAAGAAGTTGACGTCGAGCACTTTTGATCCCCTCAGCTTCTAGA
>NZ_BONV01000031.1 GCF_016862895.1 Planotetraspora kaengkrachanensis
GACAGCGTCTGCGGGGCCGACTACAGGCAGCGCAGCCACGAGCGGACGAACGCCGCCAAGGACAGAGATCGTGCGATCGCTGACGCCATGGGCGAGATCGTCAAGCAGGGACTCGGTGCGAAGGACGACGGTGATGATCCGCCTCTCTTCGCAACAAAGATCAACTGATCTGGCACGCGAGTGAGAAAGAGCCCCAACAAAGATCAAGGCCCGGGTCGGGAAACATTATCTGACCTGGGCCTTTGCTAGTGGAGCGGGTGACGGGAATCGAACCCGCGCTGTCAGCTTGGGAATCGGCTAGTGATCTACACTCTCTGAGCTGGGAAACAGGGGTGCAGCTCAGGCGTGGTCGAGTCCCCGTGACTTCCCGTGAGTCCCCGCTGATCGCCGTTCAATCCGGCACGCATCTGGCACGAGACCTCGCGCTCTGCGGTCGTCACATGTGGCTCATGGAATGAACTCCCGTCCATCCCTCAGATGGACTCGGCGAGGGTCTCAGCCTTCAGCCGGTCGTACTCCAATCACCGTGGAAGGTGCACAGGCGGAGGGACACGTCAAGCCGGGCTTGCATCTACGTCGCCGGCCCGCTGCCGCTCCGCGGTGGGGTCGATGGCAGACGGGATGGACACGGGGAAAGCGTGCGCCTTGCGCCCCGCAGTAGGCGCGCCGGGCGTCGGGATTTAAGGCAGGACTTCGTCCGCGAGAACACTGAATACAAGCAGATCGTGCAGACCGTCATCTGCGCGCCGCGCCTGTCGCAACGTGCCCTCATAGGTGAATCCAGCCTTGGCCGCCACACGCCGCGACGCCTCATTCTCCGGAATGGTGCGTAGTTCCACCCGATGGAGGCCCAGTGAGAAAGCCCAACGTGTAACCGCACGAACCGCCTCGGGCGCGATGCCCTGTCCGCGAAACTTGGGACCCACGCCGTAGCCCACTTGAGTGATCCCGGTTTCCCAATCGGTTCCATGCAGACTGATCCCGCCGACCAGCTCGCCGTCCTTGGTGAAGATCGCCAGCTGCACGCCCTTGCCGGAGCGTCGCAATCCATGAACGCCCTCAGCGAGCCACTCCTTGACCTCCTCAACAGCAGAGGGGCAGCCCGGCGGAAGGGCGCTAGACGCATCCCCGTTCATGACGAGCGCGGCTACCTGGTCATGATCGACTGGTTCGTGTGGCCGCACCACAAGGCGCTCGGTCTCCAATCGAACAGGAATATCGAAGGTGGTCACGCACACTCCCTGCTGGACCGCCGCGCCCTCATGACGCTTTTGCGGCGTGACCATACACGGGGTCACACCATCGATGGCAAGGCATTTATCTCTGCACCCGCGGCAGGCGGCGTGCCCGTTGCGTGCCCGTGCGGTCGGCAACCTGCGGGGATTCACGGTGACTCACGGCGACTCGAGCCGCATATGCCCAGGTCACCGTTTCGCAGCTCAGACCGCATGTTGAAAGACTTCCCAAGCTGACAGCGCGGGTTCGATTCCCGTCACCCGCTCCACACACAAAGGCCCAGGTCAGAGGGATGCATCCCGACCCGGGCCTTGATCTTTGTTGGGCTTGTTTCTCACTCGCGTGCCAGATTCGTGCCAGATCAGTTGATCTTGGCTCCAATAAGGGCCGCATCATCGCCACCGTCCTGATCTTTCGAGTGTGTTTCGTGGCGTCCTCGGTCGGCTCCTCACCCCACCGGCGTTCGCAACGGGGCGGCCGGTACCGGCACGCGACGGCCGTAGCGGGTCGTCACCAAGTGCTGGACGCCGAATGAGATGCCGATGCCGAGCCACAGGGCGTTGCCGTTGAACGGCTCACCGAACGCCAGTTCTCCGACCGCGCCGAGGCTCAGCCGAGCGGCGATGGTGGCGAGCCACAGCAGTAGCGTCACCTGGCCACCCCTGCGGTACAGGCGCCCGTTCTGGTCTCGCCACATCGGCATGGTGCGGCCGCGCAGTACGCCGAAGACCACTGACACAGCCAGGCCCGCGATAAGGAGTGCGATCCCGGCTGCGGTCGTCCGGGCCGGGCCGGGCGGTACGCAGCCACGCGCCACCAGGAGGGCGACCCACAGATACGTCAGCGGCCGGACCGGTCGTACGGAGAACTGACTCACCAAAATCAGCACGGTGACACCGACGATGAGCGCCAGGTCAGAGGTCGTCATGACGGCGACCCTCCTGTCAGGTAGGTGGCCAGCGCCGAGGTCAGCGCGGCACGGAACGCGGTGTCATGAGTCGGGTCGGCCGGATCGTGCCCGAGTCCGGCGAGCCAGGATCGCTTGCCGAGTGCGTACCCGTACGCGGCGGACAGTCCGAGCAGGACCACCGCCTCGATCCGGGCGCGATCCGGCGTCTCTGGTTCGGGCAGGACGGCACGGATACCGGCCTGCATCGCGTCGACCAGTTCGGACAGCCCTCGAGAGGAGGTGCCGACATCCTCAGAGTGAAGGCTGGACCAGGTGAACAGGCGTACGTAGCGCTCGTCAGCGAGCGTCTCGAACAGCACCCGGGTCATACCGTCCGCGAGCGGTACGCCCTGATCAGCACGCATTCTCTCGCGTACCCGCTCACGCTGCCGCTCGTTTTCGCGCTGCAGTACGGCACGCACCAGCGCGCTGTAGGTGCCGAAGTAGTGGGTCACCAGGCCGTGCGTAATGCCGACCGCGTCCGCGACCTGACGCAGGCCCACACCGTCCGGCCCGTACCGGGCGATCAGTTCAGTGGCGGCGGCGAGGATCTCTTCGCGTGCTTGCTCGGGCGTTCGCCTGCGCCGTCTTGTAGTCACGTCACCCCTTATTGGCAAAGGTGACAATATCTTATTGGCAAGATCAACAACAGTGCATGATGCAGCTCACGGCACTGGTGGAACGAGCCCACGGAGTTGGGCTACTCCGTTAGCCGACGCAACGAACCTTCCGCAGCAACGTGTACGGGAACGCCGGCATCGGCCATCAATGTTGCGCCTAGAGGATCAACCCCGGCGACAGTGCAGCGCCAACAGCTTGATCATCGTGCCAGATGCGTGCCAGATTGAACGGCGATCAGCGGGGACTCACGGGAAGTCACGGGGGACTCGACCAGCGCTGAGCTGCACCCCCCTGTTTCCCAGCTCAGAGAGGGTAGATCACTAGCCGATTCCCAAGCTGACAGCGCGGGTTCGATTCCCGTCACCCGCTCCAACGACGAAAGCTCAGGTCAACCGGCGGATTCAGGATCTGGGCTTTGATCTTTCTCGGGCTTGTTGATCTCCGCGTGCCATTAGGGTTCTGGATCACCTGGCAGGCACGAGCAGGCCAGGCGGATCATCCTCGTCATTCGCGTCTACGACGAGACCATCCGATTCAACATCTTGATCGTGGACGGGACGACATGCGTCGTCCAGCCCTACCTGCCCGCAGCCCGCGGAGTGGACTCACCTACCCTCGTGATCAGCAACGATGCCGCCGCGGACGGGTTGTTCCCCGTCTTCGCCCAGGTCTTCACCTCAATGTGGGAGCGGAGCAAACCTGTATGACCTTTGACGCCCGCGTGTTACTGCCGCTAGCAGAGCAGGCTGTCACCATCGCAAGCGAAATCGTCCGGACCAAACTCCCCGGGGGTCGTCACGGCCAAGGGCGATCGCGACATGGCCACAGAGGTGGACTATGCCGTGGAGGACGCCGTCCGTGACTTCCTCGCGCGAGAGACCCCCGAGATCGGGTTCCTCGGCGAAGAGGAAGGCGTGACGGGCAGCGGCGACCAGGGGCTCATATGGGCGCTCGACCCCGTCGACGGAACCGCCAACTTCACACACGGCATCCCACTGTGCGGAATTTCGCTGGGACTCGTCGAGCACAACCGCTCCGTACTCGGCGTGATCGAGCTACCGTTCCTCGACTCTCGGTACTCCGCCGCCGAGGGGGCCGGCGCCACGCGCAACGGCGAAGCCATCCAGGCGAGCAAGACCGACACCCTTGAGGCCGCCATCGTCGCCGTTGGTGACTACGCCGTGGGGGCCGACGCCGAGGAGAAGAACCGTCTCCGCGTCCCTCTCAACTACCAACTAGCCATGCATGTTCAACGGGTCCGCATGTACGGCTCAGCCGCGCTCGATCTGGCATGGGTAGCCGAAGGCAAGACCGACGCCTGCATCACGCTGTCCAACAAACCATGGGATATGGCCGCAGGCGTAGCCATCGCCCGCGAGGCCGGATCCTCCGTCGTCGACATTGACGGCAGCTCTCACAGCATGACTGCCACCGCAACGATAGCAACAAGCCCAAAAATCCTGGCGGACCTTCTCGCACTTATCAACAAAGCGACCAATGACGCGGGTCGTAGATGAAATGCGTGTAGCGAAGCCGCCGAGGTCGGCCAACGAGAGAATCGCCTTCTGGCAAAGCCAAAAGGCTGGAGCATCCGAGCTTATCGAACGCTTCACCACCCTAAATATGCTGCTGGCGGCGCCGACTGCCCGGACCTCACCCAGAATCTCTACCATGTCCTCGTTGTTCAGTTCGGCAATGTTCGCGTCGAGAAGATCACGAAGTACGTCACCGAGACCAGGCGCCTGAAGAGGCGCGGCTAGGTTGGCGAGCCGCTCCACCCTGCGCCAGTCCTGAACCGCGGCCGATTCCCGGATCCAGCCCGCGATTGACCCTGCTACGGCGGGATAGTCGGCCGCAATGCTGCGTGCGCGCTCGGCTGTGATGAATCCTACGGCTAAGGAATCCACCAGGTCAGCGTGAAACTCACCGTCGCCTGGACGCATCACCATTCGTTCACCATCCGAACCAACACCGTGCACTGCCGAATTCAGCTTTTATAAATCAAGGGCGGCGCTCCGCGCCGCCTCGCGGCCCTACGCCCGCTCGCCGGCCGGGCATGCGGCCTGGGGGCCGGTCCCGGCCGCCGGCAGCTCCGGCCGCGCCCAGGCATAGCACCCGACTACTCCTCAAGCACCCGCCATTCATCCGCCCACCAGCCTTCCCCGCTGGTGTCCTGTACAGCCGACACGATGACGTCATCGACTATCTCGATGAGGACCGACTGCCACATCCCATCGAAATCGTGGGCATGGCAATGCGGGCAACCATCTAGAACGCCCTGGACCACCACGCGATGATGTCCGCGTTCGCCCTCCACATCCCACGCGTAATCCCAATCCAACCTCTGCCCGACCTTGTACTCCACGAGATCGAGAGCACCGAACTTGAACTGCGCTCTCCACGTGCCTGACTCCCCGCAATTCGGACACACAAGCGGTTCGGGCATCCTCACAACGCTGAACATCCCCATAAGCACCGATACTCCACGCCAGCGCCCTGGCCGACCAACCCTTTTCGCCTCCGGCGGGGGCACTCCGGCTCCGGGATGATCGCCAATCGGGACCGGTAGGGCCGTAGATGGCTGAGGTGGAGCCGCGCATCCCGAGTGCTATCGACCCAGGCAGAGCCCAGCAGACCGGTTCCTCCGGCCCGCTGCCCTTCGGGTGGGTCGACGGCACACGGGATGCGCGGGAGGGCTAAACGTGCGGGCGTGCGCATGCCGATGGATGATCGCCGCGATGGCCTATGCCCAATAGGGTCAGGCGCAGGAGGAGCATGAGGATGCGCATCGCAGAACGCTTGAGGGTATGGCGCCCGTTGTATCCGCCAGGGGCGGAGGAGGCTCTCGCCCTCGTCATCCACCGGGCCTTCCTCGACATCCGTTTCATGGTTCGGTACCGCAAACCACTCTGGCTGGACAGCGACGACCCTGGCCCCGAGTCGGGGGCCTACCTTCAGAAGATTCACATGCTGTCGGATCTCGGCGACCAACTGCCAGGATGTCTCTCTGCCATGGTCAGACGGCCCAGATCTCGCGCGGACATCATTTGGAACCTGACCTACACATGGAGAACCGCCGGCCCGGACAAGCGTCAGTGGCTGAGAGAGGCCTTCGCCCACGTGGGCTACGACCATCGCCACCTGTTCCCCGATCATGGCGACCACGACAAGTACGACCAGGCGACCATGCTTGGTAAGGAGATCCGACCGGCCCGGGCCGCAGCAGAGGCGGTGTTGATCGCGCAGGGGTATGACAAGGACGCGTGGACCGAAGACCGCTGGCACACACTGGAAGAGATCGCAAGGCCAGATGGTTCACGACCTCACGTGATCTTCAAGTTCTCACCCAAGTCCAGACTTGCCCGGTGGCGAAGGAAGCCGCCATTGACGGTAGCCGTGGATGTCGAGACCAACGAGACGATCATGCTGGCGTAACGCTGGACGAGAACTGAACTCGGCACCGGCCCTTCCCGCGTACCGAATGAGGGGCAGGTCACGCCTATGATCACCGTGCAATTAGCGTGCAATTAGCAGGGTGACGAGGGGTCAACCACGGTCACGCATGACCGGACCGAAGCCCAGCTCAGCGGCGCTACGAGGCTTGATCCATACGCTTCCCAAGCTGACAGCGCGGGTTCGATTCCCGTCACCCGCTCCAACAGCAATGGCCCAGGTCAGAGGATAATTCCCGACCCGGGCCTTGTTCGTTTCTGAGGCTGTTTGATCTTCACGGGCCATTAGCGGGCCATTGCTCTTGGTCAGCCCACCGGCACGAGCCCGCCGACCATGCCGTCCCCCTCATCGTCCTCACGCCGTTCGAGCTGCTGTTGATCGCATCCGTGATCGCCTTGTCCGCCCCGCGCGCGGCGTGCTGGTAGATCATGGCGGCTCTTACGTTGTCGTGTCCCATCCGAGCCATCAGATCCTTGAGGCCTGCGCCGGACTCGGCGGCGAGCATGTTGCCGGTGTGGCGAAGATCGTGGAGGTGTAGGCCAGGCATGCCGACGCGCGACGTCGTCAACGTGCTGTGCGACGGGTGGGGACGTCCCCGTGTCGAGTTGACCCGGCTCCGGCTGGACGGTGCATCGCACTGATGGGTCTGCGGTCAGTTGCTGCGTCGGTGCCCGTGGCCTCCAGCCAGGCCCGGGCGGCGAGCAATCGGCGATTGCGGCCGTCGTCGCTCTCGAGCCCGAGTTTGGTGAAGATACGCCGCAGATGTGTCTCGACGGTGCGCTGCGAAAGGTGCAGGTGCTCGGCGATTGCCGCGTCGCGGGCGCCCGCGGCGACGAGGGCGAGAACCTCGCGCTCACGGGGGCTGAGCACTTCGAGCCCAGGCGGCGAGTCCGTGCCCGGCCGCGGCGGCGCCGGTGGTACGACTGACGGCGCGGGTGGCTCAGCGGGCTGAGGAACGAGGGGTACGGCGAACCCCGTCAGCGCGGAGGACGCCCGCCACCAGGTGACCCCGATGACGGCGGTGAGAGCGGCCACGACGAGACCGGAGATCAACGGGCCGGCGGGGCGGAGCGCAGCCCCGGTCCAGGTCACCGCGAGCGTCACGCCGATCGCGGCATATCCACCGAGCACCCCGGACAGCAGCCGGCGCACCGCATAGGGACGGGCCGCGTTAGCGGACGCGATGAGCGCCCATGCCCCGACGAGGCAACCCGCGGCCAGCGAGACGAGGTATGCGACGCTGCCATCCGTCGGCGCGATGTCGCCGGGACCGCTGGCTACGGCCGTGCCCATACATACGACGATCAACAGGGGTGCCACGGCCGCGGCGGCCACGCCCAGCGTGGCGCTCGCGCGTTCGTCCGCCGGGACGCGGGCCGCGCGACTAGCCAGGAACAGCACAGCGGCGAGCATCACGACGCTGACGAGGATGGTGGAGGCAGCTGTAACAGCGGGTGTACGCCAACCCTCCGGCGCAGCCGGCGGGTGGCCAGCGAACGGCTTTACAGGCTCCAGTGCCAGCGCCATGCAGACGGCGGCGCCGGCAACGACGAAGCCGAACCCGATCGACCACCGGCGGGCACGCGGCTCGGCGCGCAGCGCCGCGTGCTGCAGTACGGCGAGCGGTACGGGCCACCACCCACCCCAGGCGCCGAGGAGGACAGGCGCCACGCCGGAATCAGCGGTGACCGCGACGACGGCGAGTGCACCGAGCACGAGGTAGATGAGGACGGCGGTTGCCAGCGCGAGGAGCCAACCGCCGCCGGCACGGTCACCCCGGTCGGTCAGCCGTCGAGATAGCAGCGCGATCCCCGTCGCACCGCCCGCGAGGGCGAGCGTCGAGATCGGGTGGGTCGCGTAACCGCCGGTACCGCCGGCACGCGCGAAGGCGAGTGTGACCACCGAGCACAGCCCGAGTCCCGCGATGAATAGGACGGGCACGAGACTCCGCCACCGCCACAGAACGTCGGGCCACATGCGTTTGTCGTGCATCGGCCCTCCAGGGAGTTCTCCTCCGGCGCCTATCCGGAAGCGAGTTTATCCGGACAAGACATGCCAGGCCCAGATTCAGGGCTACCCCGTACACCGCAACGGCCATGTCAGGGCTGCTCCGGATACCGGCCATGACCTCAGCACGCGAGATTGCTCGGTGGCACCCCCCAACACATACTCGATCAGAGAGGTATCCCGTGGTCGCTGCTTCTCCCGCCCGCCCTCGTCCGATCCTGCCCGTCCTCGTCGCGGTCGCGCTGCTGCTGCTCGCGACGGTCACCTTCGTCGTCATCGATCCACTGCTCGCCTGGGACGATGCCAACCCGCTCCTCGGCCGCGGCCGACTGTTCCTGTATTTCACGACCCAGTCGAACCTGCTGGCCGTCACCGCCTGCGTGGTGTTCGGGGTCGCGCTGGTGCGTGGCCGGCATCCGGGCCAGACGGCCGAGTACTTGCGCGGGCTCGCCGTGGTGGACATGGCCATCACCGGGATCGTCGCCAACGTCCTGCTCGCTGAACCAGGGGCGCCATGGAGCCTGTCCGACTTCGTGCTCCACCAGGCGATGCCGGTCCTCATGGTCGCGTGGTGGATCGTCGTGCCGCCCACCCGGCCGCTGCCCGTCGCCGCGGCGGCGCTGTGGCTTGTCCACCCGGCCATCTGGACGGCCATGGCCCTCACCTACGCGGCCGAGTCGAGCGACCATTGGTACCCGTACTTCTTTCTCGATCCCGTTGAGGCAGGCGGATGGGGCGGTGTCGCCGTGTTCGTTGCTGTGATCCACCTCGTGATTGCCGTACTTGGTCTTGGTGCCGTGCTCGTCAGCAGGGCACGGTGGTCAGGCGGCGTGTGGCGAGCGTTGTGGCGCGAAGAGCACCCGGAAGGGGGCACGTTGGATCCTGTCAGCCCGACGATTGCGGCGCAGCGGATGAACTGACTGATCAATTCGGCAACCCCGGCCGGGGCCACGCCGACCGCCAGGACGACCGCGGTCATCGCGACGGTGCGCCAGATCGTGCCACCGCGGTGGCCGCGGACCACGGTCAGCACCAGGATCGCCAGCCGCCGTCAGGAGCCATCCACCCTGGATCAGCGACGCGCTGGATTCTGTGAGCAGAGGAGACCTTTCCGGTCATCCAGGGCAGGGGGTGCCGCTTCCCTGCGGGTGGGACGACGGCGACGGGATGATCCGGTGGGTGGGTTCGACCTGATCTGGCTCTTCGAAGACGACCCGAAGCCTCAGCACGATGACCTCGATTGGCCCATCGGCCTGCATTCCTTCCGTCTCAAGCGCGGCGCGACAGAGATCCTCTTTTCGATCGACCCCCTTGCGGGCGAGGCGTTCGTCAGCCTGTTCGTTGACGGTGAGGAGGTCGCCATACTCGGGAACCTGCGGAGGCCGGGGCGATTGTCGATCAACCGCGGAACGGACCACGAAGGGCTCACCCTCTGGTTCGAGGACGAGAGTCAGGAGCCGATCCAGATCCAGACGAAGCCCTCCATCCACGTGACGTGGTACCTGAAGGCGCCCGGTGTGTGGTGACCGAGAGGTGGCTACCCCGCAGGCCAACATCGTGATCACCGTGCCATCAGCGTGCCATTAGCCTTGGTAAGACAAGGACACCCACGGTCACTCACGACCGACCGGAACCGCAGGTCAGCACCGTCACGAGGCACGTTCCCTGCAATTCCCAATCTGCCTTAACCCTCCACGCGCTTTTGCGTCCAGTCTCTTTCGCTGAGGTACTTGATCCGCCACCTCGGTAGTGGGTGACGAGCTTCATTCGTTATGAAGTGCATCATGTCGATCAGCATGCGCCGGACGTCGGAGATGAGCACTGTTATGTCCTCCCACTGGTTGTAGTGGGCATGGAAGAGGATCTCATCATCGGAGATGCGTTCCAGGACGCAGCTTTCTACTCCCAGCCGACGTTCGTCTCCTGCCTCGATCCTGAGCCACTGTAAGAGGATCGCTGCTGCTGACCACTCGGGTCCGCACTGGGCGACGATCTCCTCTGCCGCCCATTGCATTGTCTGCGGGGTGCCCACAGGAGCCCTGATCACCGTCTGACCGAAGGAGGAGGCGACGCGGTAGATCTCGCCGTCCTCGCCCTTGTCAGACGCCGGAATCTCCTCGAGGCCGAAGACCCATCGGTCGCTGGCATGGACCTGCTCCTCGTGCATGGGGTTCATCGGCCAAGTATGGCGATAGGGATGTCGGGTCCCGCAGTTACGCGTTCAGACCACCAGATCGAAGGGACACGTCAAGCCGGGCTTGCACCTCTGTCGCCGGCCCGCTGCCGCTCCGCGGTGGGTCGACGGCACACGGGGTGGACAGGACGGTATCGGTAGCTTCCGGTCCAAGAACACCGCCAAGCAATAGATCTTGTGCAAGCTGCGAAACCGTCGGAAAGACCAACCGGCGATCGGGCTGCTAGCGTCCGGCGCCATGTGGATCGAGGAGATCGTGGCCGGGCGACCGGCATGGCGGCACGCCCCGTCGGGCGTGGTGTTCCGGAAGGTTCCGGGCGGCACGTTCCGGATGGGCTTGTCCGACCCGGAGCTGGACGCGGTACGCGCCATCGAGCGCGGCGGCGGGGTCGAGGACACCATCGAGCCGTTCCTCGCGGGCGCCGGGGACGCACAGCCGGTACGCGAGGTGCGGGTCGAGCCGTTCCTGATGGCCCGGCACCCGCTGACGGTGGCGCAGGTCCGGCACTGGCTGCCCGAATACGAGGACCCGTACGCCGAGGCGGGCACCAGCACGGCCCGGCTCGAAGACGACCTGGACGACCTGCTCAAGCTGTTGCCGTTCCGGCTGCCCAGCGAGGCGCAGTGGGAGTACGCGGCGCGGGCCGGCACTACCACGCTTACCTTCCGCGGTGACGGGAAACCCGGCGAGGACCAACTGCTCGACGACTTCGGCGACGAGACGCGGACGTCCGCCGGGGAGAACCCGTTCGGGCTGGCGGCAATGGGGTCGGCCAACGAGCTCTGCGCCGACGTGTGGATCCCCGGATTCGCGGCCGCGCCGGCAGACGCGCGGCCACGGACCGGCGACGGGCCCCGGGCCGTACGTGGCGGAGCCGCCGACGTTTACCCGTGGCAGGGCTGCGACGAGTGGCTGCTGCTGCTCTCCGCCACCCGATACGAGCACACCCAGTTCACGGCGGTTCGCCCGGTCGCACCACTGCCACCCCGCTGAAGCCGTCTCAGCGGATCCGGGGGTACCGGGTGCTTGCGGAGCAGGAGGTCGCGGGCGGTCTAGTCCGTCGGTGGAGTAGCTTGATACAGCCGTGGAGCCAGAGCATCCCTCCGCCATAACGGAGTTCGCCGAGTGGCGAGATGCAATGGCGGCAGTGCTGGAGGAACTAGCACGTGTCCTGCCCTTCCAGGAGGACCGGATCCGGGCCAGCAACGAGGCGACCAGTGCCCGTACGCAGGCCGCTCAGATTCGCGCGGAAGTCGCCATGGACGACAACTGAGAGACTGCCTCGGTTCCCCCAGCGTGGCGTGCCCGTTGCGTGCCCGTACGGTCGGCAACCAGCGGGGAATCACGGGGACTCACGGTCACTCGACCGGCATACGCCCAGGTCACCGTTTCCGCAGCTCAGACCGCATGGTGGTGAAAGACTTCCCAACCTGACAGCGCGGGTTCGATCCCGTCACCCGCTCCAACAGCAAAGGCCCAGGTCAGAGGATGATTCCCGACTCGGGCCTTGATCTTTGTTGACGTTGTTTCTCACTCGCGTGCCAGATTCGCGCCAGATCAGTTGATCTTGGCTCCGCTGAGGGGCGGGTCATCGCCGTCGTCCTTCGCGCCGAGTCCCTGCTTGACGATCTCCCATAGCGGTAGCGTCCTGGCTTGATGTGGAGCGAAGTACGACCGCCGACGACGACTCAGGTCCGCGACGCCTTCGGTGTTGAGGTGGGCGAATTGCGGCCGCATCCGGGCGGGTTCGAAGCGGATGCGTTCACTGACGGGCGCTGGTTCATGAAACTTTGGCGTCAGCAGCCCGACAGTGACGCCGGTCTGGCGCTGACCGCTGAGTTGGCAGCTCGGGGCATCCCCGTTCCTGCGGCGGAGCGAGCACTTGACGGCTCTTACACCTCCGAGCACCATGGCCGGCGCTACGCGCTGTTCCCGTTCGTCGACGGCCGCCAGGGAACGTGGAACGACGCCGACGCGATCGCGCGGGCGATGCGCGCCGTGCACGAGGTAACTGACCTCGTCCTGCCCCGCACCGATATGGACGAGTGGTGCATCGAGGTGCTGCGCGATCGGCGCGACCACCCTTGGATCGTCGACCGCCGCGACGAGGTCATGGTCAACGTCGACCGACTCGAAGCGGTGATCGAACGGGCACGCGCGATCAACGTGCCCCACGTCGTGTGCCACCACGACCTATTCCCTCACAACGTCCTCGTTGACCGCGGCGGCCGCATCGCGACGCTGCTCGACTGGGGTCACGCGATGCTGGCGCCGCGCGAACACGATGTGTTCGCCGCCTTGTGCGGGCCCGATCCTGTGCGCTTCCTGCGCGCCTACGGCGCGGAGGGACTCGACCTCACCCACCTCGAGTACGCCCGGCTCGCCCGCTCGCTGCGCGACCTTGCAGTTCGCATTTACAACGAGGTCGACCTGCAGGGCGTCAACACTTGGGGTTTCGACGGGTTGCGCCGAGTGGACGCGGATCTCGAACTCTCCCGACCTTTTTGCAATCGCTGAGGTCACCCAATGCGTCGATCGACGAGATTGCGGCGCGATCGACGCCGGATCACGCTTCTGGGTCGGCTCATTCCGCTGGCGGGGGTTCGAGTTCGTCGCTGAGCAGGTTGGGGCCACCAGGTCAGCGCCATCCCCTGCGTGGTCGAGTTGCCCATGCGGTTCATCAGCTGTCGCAGAGTCGGACCGGATTGCGAGGCGAAGGTGTTTCCCGTGTGCCGCGGATCATGAAAGTGGAAGCCAGCGGGACCAGTGCTCCTTACCTCCGGTGTATGCCGGGCTCCTTAAGCGAAGGTCAGGCGCCTAGGATGCCGAGGCGGCAGTGGTGCCAGCACCGGTCGCCGACGTCGCCACGCGCCGACGAGGTTGTACTGCACCTAAGCATCGACGGACGCGCTCTAGCTGTCGGGAATCGTCAACGCTTCCGATTGCTGTCGTGCGTGGATCTTCGCGCGGTAGTTGCGCGGCGAATATCCATGAGTGCGTTTGAAGGCGTTGCTGAAAGCACTCTCGGAGGCGTAACCGAGGCTCGAAGCCAGGGGGGCGATCAGCATCTCATCGTCCAAGAGAGCGCGTTCGGCGATGTGCATGCGCCAGTGGTGGAGGTAGGTGAGAGGTGGTACGCCCGCCGCCGCGCGGAAGCGCATGCTGAAGTTGGTGCGCGACATCGCGGCAGCCTGGGCGAGTTCTTCGAGATGCCAGCGGCGGCCAGGATCGGCATGCATTCGGCGAAGGGCAGGCGCGAGGTGTGGGTCAGCCAGTGCGCGCAGCCAGCCGGTGGGGAAGGACTCGGGCGAGGCCGCCAGCGTGGAGCGGAGCACTTCGACGAGCAGAAGTTGGGCGTACTGATGGGATGCGTGATGGGTGCCTGGCCGTTCGGCATCCAGTTCGTGCAATAGACGATCGAGGATCCATTGGACGACCGGGGCCTCGGCGCTTTCCGCGCCGATTCGCGTGAGCGGCGGGAGCGCGGCCAGTAGCAGTTCCTCGCCGGTGGCGTTCAGGGCGACATGGCCTCCGATGATCACGGTGCTCGGGCCAGTTGGGACCTTCGTCTCCTCCATAGGCGCTGCGCCGTGTTCCTGGTGATGGCTGGTGATCCGCACGATCGCTTCGCGGCCCGGGCCGAACATCGGTGCCGCCTCAGCCGGTGCGAGCCCTGGATCGGAGGCGAGTTGCACGCTCTTCACGTCGTTGAGGACGGCCACATCGCCCGCACCCAGCAGCAGTGGAGCTTGAGAGCCGTCTGCTGTCAACCAGCAGGAGCCTGAGACAACAGCGGCCAGCTTCAGCCGGGCCTGTGGCCAGAACCGAAGGGCCCACGGCGCCATCGCCCGGAAACCGCCAGAGATGACTGAGCGCGCCTCGCTGAGGGTGAGCGCTTCGCTGAGCGGGTCGCCGGGGGCGGGGCCGGACAGCTGAACACGCCAGGACACCCCTGTACTGTCGCGCAACTTTTCGGGACTTTCAAGCATTCCGAGTCCCGATCTGTCGATCCCAGACTGAAACCGCACAGCACACCGCCTGTCGTCAGGACGGGCACGAGACCGGAGTTACCGCATGACCACCACCACAGCCCAGCGCGTCGCAATCATCACCGGAGGGTCGCGCGGCATAGGCCGGCGCGTCGCCGAGCGCCTCGCCGCAAGTGGGCTGGCCGTCGTCGTCAACTACGCACAGGCTGCCGCGGCCGCGAGTGCCGTGGTCGAAGACATCACCGCCGTCGGCGGCACGGCCATGGCCGTGCGCGCAGACGTCGCAAAAGAGGATGAGGTGGCGACGCTCTTCGACACGGTGGAGGAGGCTTTCGGCGGCGTGGACGTGGTCGTGCACGCCGCTAGCGCCCTGTCCAGGGGCTCGGTAGCCGACTTCGACCTTGATCAGCTCGACCATGCCATTCGCGTCAACCTTCGTGGCACCTTCATCGTTGACCAGCAGGCAGCCCGCAGGTTGCGACCGGGCGGTGCGCTCATCAACTTCTCCAGCTCGGTCACCCGGTTCTCGAACCCAGGGAATGCCGCCTACATCATGACCAAGGGCGGAGTGGAGGCGCTGACTCTACTGCTGGCGCGGGAGTTGCGAGGCCGCGATGTCACGGTCAATGCCGTCGCACCCGGCGCCATCGATACGGATATGCTCCAGGAGTTTCTTTCGGGCCGTGAACATCTCCGCGCGGAGATCGCTGACCGCTCGCCGCTGGAGCGGATCGGCACTCCCGACGACATTGCCGAGGTCGTCCTTTTCCTCGCTGGACCGGCGCGATGGATCAATGGCCAAGTCCTCTACGCCAATGGCGGAGCCATCTGATCGGCGACATCCTCGCGCGCTGGGCTCCCGGGGCCGCGACGATCAACGGAAGAACCAACTGCCTCTTGTCAGGTTTCCGCAAGGCACCGCGTCGTACCTTCGGCTTGCCCCGTCCGGTGTGCAAAACGCGGTGCTCAGCGACCGCTGGCCGGTTACACCCGCGCAGAGTTGATCCGCCTCCAGCGAGCTTCGAATCGATCGCTCGCCTGTGCGGCGTTATCCGTGGAACGACTTCAGACCGGCTCCACGCCCGACACCCCGTCAGCTGCCCACCAGGGCCGACGAACGCTTAAGGGCGCCGGCCTTGCTCAGAGTTCAGGTCACGGCCTTGACCACGCGCACGAGCTACCTTCCGGCGTCCTAAGCCAGCTCTTCTGATCGGCCGAACACGGCGCAAAGTGGGGCGGAATCATCCTTGAGCCAGTCAGGCTGGCTCTCGGGCCATTAGTGGGCCATTAGCCAGGGTGAAGAAGGGCCAACCACGGTCACTCAGGACCGGTCTCACGCCCAGGTCAGCACCCCTAACAGCCGTGATCCATGCGCTTCCCAAGCTGACAGCGCGGGTTCGATTCCCGTCACCCGCTCCACACACAAAGGCCCAGGTCAGAGGGTATTCCCGACCCGGGCCTTGATCTTTTCTGGCACCATTTCGATCTTCCCTGCCCGTTACGTGCCCGATCCGTCTTGATCTTGCTTGTTCAGCGCCTCCTTGGCGAGCCTGCCCAGCACGTCGGCGATGGCCCGGTCGCGCTCCATGGCGGTGTGCTGGTAGATCAGCGCGGCCCGCGTGGTCGGGTGGCCCATGCGGTTCATCAGCTCTCGCAGAACGAAATCCTGATGGGCTGGTACACCGCGGCTGACGGGTCAGTCCGATCAAGGGGGGGACGATGTACTTCGTGCTCCGTCCACACGGGCAGCACATGTCCGGTCGGTGGATGGGCACGAGCTACGACGGAAAAGTCGCCACCGGATGGGGCGCAATGGCTCGCACCGAGGACGTGTCGTGGCTTCCTGCTGCTTGAGTTCGTTGATCACCGGCTGTCAAACAACGCCGTGGCCCGCTCGTCATGACGCAAGCGGGCCACGGCGGCCACCTGACTATCGCGGCAGTAGCTGAATGCGCTGCGGCAATAGTTGCCTAGTGGTGCTACCGATTCCACCCGTCCCGGTGGTGCCACCGGTCGTCCCTGTCCCAGCCGTGGTGGTGGCCGGGGTAGTACGTGGCCGGCTGGTAGTGCGTGGTCGGCCGATAGTAGGTGGTCGGCCGATAGTTCCTGCACCAGGTCGGCTTGTAATACCCGAGTCCGCTGTAGCAGTGGACCGGATACGTGGCCGGGACAGCCGTCCGGTTGACGGACAGGCGGTCAGCGTTAGCGGGACCGCCGAGCAGCATGACGCCCGTGGCCGCCGCCGCCACAATCCCCGTTGCTATGAGCTTCTTGAGCACTGATTCCCCCAGATCGCGACTCTCGATGGTCCAATCAGGACCACGACGCGATAGGTATCCAAGGACTTATGCGCGGCAACATGAACCAGCCGATGCGTAATCGAATCGTGACACCGCGTGTCCGACATGCGGATATCCGCGATAAATCTCCGTCCTTCTCCTTATCGCATGCGCACCTGAAGGGGTGTTGATGTACAGCGACTCACTTCCACGTCACGGCAGTAGAGGTACGGCAAGTCCATGACTCGTTTGGCATGGACGCACCAGAGCAAGGAACGTAACCATCCCCGCCAGCTAATCGACCCAGGCAAGCCCAGCAGACCGCCGCCGCCGCCGCAAGCCCGGCCGTGGCCGTTGGCGTCCAATCACCGTGGAAGGTGAACAGGCGAAGGGACACGTCAAGCCGGGCTTGCACCTCTGCCGCCGGCCCACTGCCGCTTCGCGGTGGGTCAACGGCAGACAGGATGGGCGGACAAGGTGCGGCTTGCGTCGAATTCATCGCTTCGACCCTGTACAACCTGACAGTTGCCAACCCCACACGTACTATGTCGCAACCTCATCGAAGAGAATAGGGCTACTTACGAGATCCTAAGGGCGTAACGATGTCTCTAGATGACTGGGTCGCAGAAGCGTGCCGAATGCAACGAGAGGGGGCGTCGATTATTGACATAGCCGGCTTCCTCCGGGTATTCGGGGAGAATGACGGTAGGAAAATTAAAACGCGGCATCCGCTCTTGGCAAAGAATACGGCTGGTCAGTAAAACAGAAGCTTGAATTGTTGAGTTGGACCGAAGGTGGTGTCACCGACGAAGAACTGATCACCTTTGTTCCGTCCTGGTTTCCCAGCAAGTAATCCAATCGCAATTGGCCAGCCAAATCGGACACGATTGGGGATGGAAGTCGGCTGCCCTCGGAAGCGCATCTGAGGAGCAAAGGCCCAGGTCAGAGGATGATTCCCCACCTGGGCCTTGATCTTTGTCGGGACGCTTTCTCACCCGCGTACCAGATTCGTGCCGGATCAGTTGATCTTGGCTCCGGTAAGGGGCGGCTCATCGCCACCGTTCTTCGCGCCGAGTCCCTGCTTGACGATCTCACCCATGGCTTCTTTGGGCGAGGCGTTGGAGTTGCCCTTCGTGCACGTCGCTCACCCACTCCCAGCCAGGCTTGGCCGATGGGCCGACCCGTGGGTCGGCGGGGGCTTGGCCGTTCCGCAAGGCGAGTACGTACGCCCGATCCTGGTCGATCCGTGCCCGTACCTGGTCGGATCCGCCGACGGATCCGTGGCCGGGGACGACAAGATCAACACCGCCCGCCACGCTCTCGAGCAACCGCAGCGCGGCGAGATAGTCCTCGACCGGGTCAACGGTGCCGTTCATGTCGAGCATCGGAATCAACACATCGGACAGCATGTCGCCGGCGACGAGAACCCGGTGATCCTCAATCAGCAGGGCCGCGTGGCCGGGTGAATGGGCCTGATGCTCGAGGATCCGCACCACCGGGCCATCCCACGGAATTCGTGCAGTTGCCTCGGGCAGGCCGGTAATGTTCCCGAGCAGTTCCAGCGGCACGTCCTCGGGGATGCCGGCCCGGACCGGATCGATCCCGCCCGCCAGCCGGTCTCGGGCAGTTGTCGCGCAAAGCGCGGTGCCGTAACGCGGCGCTCCGCCGAGGCTCGCGTGCCAGAGCAGGTGATCCCAATGCGGATGCGTCGAGAAGCCGGCCACCACGGCCTGACCCACATCGGACAGGTCGTTCGCGAGGCACGCCATTTCATCGCCGTGGATCCCGGCGTCGATGAGCAACACGCCATCCCGGCCCAGCACGACAACGGCGTTGCTCTGGCAGAACTCGCTCTCATGGACCCACACACCCTGTGCGACCTGCCTCAGCATCGGCCGGCCTCGAGCTCATTGCGGATCGCGTAGCGGTGCATCGTGACGCCCTGCTCGAACGAGCGCTGCTCGACGGCATCAAGCGTCTTTCCGCCGTTGTGGGGAAGCATGCGTGCATGATGCCAGGGCAGTCCGACAAAGACCGAGCAAAGCAACGATGACAGCCGCAGACCAGGGGCGTGGATGCGGCTGAGGGCACGACCCTGCGTGCGTGGTCGACACAGGTCCCGCACCCGGCACGCCAGACCGATGCGATCACCTGCGATCTTGATCCTTTTGGGGCTGTCTCCCACACACGCGTCCAGATCGTCTGGCTGGGATACTTCTCCGATGGGCACATCGAGGCGTTCTTGGCGTAACACGACGCACGATTGGGCGAGCGTCGTGGACGTCGACCACCTCGCAGGCATTCGGCAGAACCCGGCCACATTCGCCCCCGGTGGTGTTCGGCACCTGATCCTTGAAGTTGTCGCCTACGTCGCTGACGAGGCGGAGTGCAACAACGGGGGACGCTGCGCCGTCACGCTCCACTCCGATGGCTCAGTCTCCGTAGCGGATTACGGGCGAGGCACAGACACCCGCCTCGACGATCATGATCGGCCCGTGAAGAAGCCGATCATGGCATCGAAGGACCTTCGGTTTTTCGACCACCCTGATGTGCAGTTGCTTCCCGATGGCCACCCGCGTCGGGGCATGTCCGTCGTCGCGGCGCTCAGCCAGTGGCTGGAGCACACCAACCGCCGCGAAAACGGAGCCTGGATTCAGCGATACGAGCATGGCGTTCCCGTGACTGATCTGGAGCCGATCGCCGACAACGGCACATCTGGGACGGTCGTCCGATTCCGCGCTGACGAGCCTCTGCCTCCAGTCGGCGAGTTGACCGCCGACGAACTGGTACGGCTCGCCATGTCGTGGCCATACCTTTCAGTCAAGATCGACGATCGGCGCGCCGGCTGATCCGACCGCCCCCGTCACCCCGATTGCCGGTAAGGCCGATCACAGGTGAAAGGTCGAGGGCAATTCGACTCGCGACCTCACGCCCGCTCGCTCGCATACCTGGGGCCGCGTGCCAGATATGTGCCAGATTGAGCGGCGACCAGCACTGAACTGCACCCCCGTTTTGATCAGTAGCCGATTCCCAAGCTGACAGCGCAATACGCCTCCGCCTGCCCCGATTGCCTCGCGCTTGGGCCCGCCGCGGTCAGTTCTGGCAGGCGTCGCGGCAGGCGCCGAAGCGCCCGGCGTCCGGCCGGGTGAAGCCGGTCTCCTGCGTCCCTCGCACCGCCTCGGTCATCGCCTCCTTCCAGATCAGGCCGGGAACCGACGTGCCGTCCACCTGCGGGTAGTGGTGGCCGCCGATGGTGACGTCGACCAGCGGGTACCGGTACCCGCGGGGGTCGCCGAGGCTGACGGCCGAGGCCAGGCCGGGGGTGTAGCCGACGTACCAGGCGGCGGCGAAGTCGTAGACCGTGCCAGGCATACCCGCTGCTTCACGGCCGACGCCCTTGAGTGCGCTTCTCTCCAGGACGTCCGACAGCACTCCGGTGACCGCGTCGGCGACCGCCGGGTCCAGGACCTGTCGGCAGTGCGGCGGGAAGGGGCGCGGGGTACCTGAGCCGTCGCGGACCTCCGTGATTACCGTTGGCTCGCAGAAGCGGCCGCGGGCGGCGAGGCTGGCGTAAGAGTTGGCTACCGAGACGGGGTCGGTCTCGTTGATGCCCAGCGTGAACGTCTCGTACTTCTGGAGCGGCCTCCCGTCGGCGCGCCTAAGCCCGAGTTGCTCGGCCATTGTGACGGTCTCGCACAGGCCGACCTTCTCCTCTAGCGCATGTAGAAGGTGTTCACCGCGTCTTGGGTGCCCGATCGCAGGGTGGCGAACCGGTCCCCGCCCTTCTCCCGGTTCGAGATGGCGTGGGTCGGATCGCCGACAGCCTGGTCCTGGCAGTTCTTGAACGTCGCGTAGCCCTTTGGGCGGTACTCGTCCGAGATGGGGAAGCCGTCGTCGTACCGCAGACCGGCGGCGAGCGCGGTGGCCAGGGTGTAGGGCATCGCCGTCGTGCCCTGCTGGAAGCCCGGCCCGTCGCCATCCCCACGACTGGTGGCCATGGCCCTGATGGCGCCTTCGCCTGGGACGATCATGACCTGGGTGGCGACCTGCGGGTCGTCGCGGTGGACATGGGCGTCGATGGCCCGCTGCGCCGCCCGCTGGAGCCGCTGGTCGATCGTGGTCTGGATCGTCAGGCCGTCGCGGGTGAGTAGCCGCGGGTCCTCGGCGAGAAGCCGCTCTCTGACATACCGGCAGAGGTAGGGATACCCGCTGTCCGCGCAGTCGCCGGAGAACTCCTCGATGACGGCGCCCTCGACATCCAGCAGCACGCTCTTTCGGGCCGCGGGGGAAGCGGAGGCTGCGGCGGTGGAACCTGAGGCCACGCGCTCCTCACCCGTACCGCCGTCCGCTGGGTTCCGCAATAGGAGGAGGACCGCGACCAACGCACCCACTGCGGCGACGCCCAGGGAAACCAGCAATACCTTCATCGTCGCCCTTCGGTGCACCTCACTCTACGTCTAGATCATCCGGGGACGGCGTAGCTCGGGCAACTGGCCGGAATGACGACGGCGGCCTTCTGGACGTCGGTGAGGTGGCCCATTCAGGCAGGCTCGGCGGCCTTGCACGGGGAACTGACCCGCCGTGCGAATAGTTTGCCCGTCGATGGCTCGACGACCAGGTGACGGCACATGTGATCAGCGGTAAGAACGACCCACCTCTAATCCGACGCTCTCTGCGCGTGGTTTCGGACAAGCAGCTGGCGACGTCCTCTTACCGCGACGCTGGACGCATCACCCGATGGAGTGGCAAAGCCTGGCCCCCTGGCCAGTAGCAGGAGCGACAGGGCCGGCCGCATCGTCAGCTCATGGCCGGTTTATGTGGTTCTGCCGAGACGCGTTCGGGTCTGCCGTGCCGACGGCGGAGGAACTCCCCCTGCTCTGATCACCGAGGACGCCCTGCTTCATCACACCGGCGACGGCGCCGCACAGTACGCGTAGCAGCAGCGAGACCAAGCGCCGTGGAGAAGACGGTCCTTGAGATCGTCGCGGACGTGACAACGGACGGCTGGAAAGCTGCTGTCGCTCAGCGATCCTCCGATCTCCTTGGTAGCGCTCTTTGGGGTGAAGTTCGGGCACGGCACTCTGGTTGTGCCCCACTGGCGGCTGCTGCTCGCAGGCTTCTGGAAGCACAGGACCAAGCTCACGCTCTCGTCGCCGACATCCTGGTGGGCAAATCTCCTGCAGACAGGGCAGGCAGACGTCTCGGGGAACTCCTCCGGAACTATGCCACGAAGATCCCGATCCCCGGTGAGCAAGTCTTCGAGATCTCCGCTAGGGCTCTTCGGATCATGGGCATTTACCTGTGCGCCGTCGCCGGCGAACTGAACCGGTGCGAATGCCTCGCCGATCTTGCTCACGCCGTCGGGAAGGACAAGCTCGAAGAGTTGATCTCCATCGGGCTGGACAATTGGGCCGACAAGATTCCACGGCCAACCGTCGATCAACCTTGAGCCAGTCAGGCTGGCTCTCGGGCCATTAGCGGGCCATTAGCCAGGGTGAAGAGGGGTCAATCACGGTCACTCATGACCGACCCGAAGCCCAGCTCAGCGCCCCTACGAGGCGATCCATACACTTCCCAAGCTGACAGCGCGGGCTCGAACTCGCCGCCGGGCTATGGCCGCGACTGTGTGAACACCCCCTGGCTCAGTTTGGACGAAGACGCCACAGGCGAGGCGGTTCCGGCGTACTCCCATAGACGTAGCTGCAGCGACACCCGGGAGAGGACGACTACAGCGATCGTCGGGCACACCATCGTGTCGTGAGCGAAACAGGGCCACGGATCAACACAGGACGTCGAGCCACCACTTTGCCGCTTGTGCTGGTCGTGGACGGCGCCGTCTTCTTCGTCGCGGCACTCATGAATGCCGGCGTGCACGTCCCGCTCGGCATCATCACGCTGCGCTTCTCCGTTCCCGTCTGGCAGGCGGGTGTCGGTGAGGTTGTGATCGGCCTCGTTTTGGTGGCTGCGGGCCTGACGCGAAGGAGGTGGCTGTCCTGGACGGCGTTCGCGTTGTCCATCGCGGGCATCGCGTTCGGCTTGAGCTCCCATCGGGTGGTCGGAGCGGCGCGGGATGTGCACGTCGTACTGGTGCCGCTCGCTGTCGTCGTGATGGTCCTTCTGCTGGGGCCGAAGGTCCGAGCCACGTGGCGCCGGGCAACGCGTCCGACGTGGGAACGATCGGCGGCCATCGCCGGCGTGCTCGCGGTCGTGGCATTCGCGACGGCGTCAGTCATCCACGCCGGCGTCACGATCCCTCTCGGCTTCGCGACCATCCGGGACCCCTTTCCGGGAGCGGTGATTCCCGAAGCCGTCATCGCCGTGGTCCTGGCCATCGGCGCGGGGTCGATTCTCATCAGCCGGCCTGAGGGTAGGGCGACCGCGTTCGCGACTACCGCGTTCGCTGTTCTGGGTACTGTCTTCGGCCTGACCATCACTGTGCCGCGAGGACTCGCAGGCGACATCGCCTACCACATAGGCATCCTCGTGTTGCTCCTTGTCATCCTTGGCATGCTGTTTCCCAGTCGGCAGCGTGGCGACGATCAAGGCCGATCGCGGTAGCCCAGCGGTGCGCACATTCCTCGCGTCGAACAGGCGTCCAGAGCCGGGTGTCGTCCATGTCGCGACAGGGCGCTGTCGCAGATTGGAGAGCGAGCTTGCACACCATCGGTGTGGGCGATCTCCAGCCGCGGTCCGGCGCGTGACGTGCGGCATGCCCCGGGAACTGCCCCCGCGCCCGCGGATCTCGCGAGGTAAGGTCCGGGCCAGGCACGCGACCTCGGCGGTCGAACGCACCACAAGGGAGGTGGCGCGATGAGCGCGCTTGAGGTACTACTGCGGCCGGTGACAGAGGACGATCTCGCCATGTTCCGGCGTTTCGCCACGGAGCCGGGATTGATCGGCCTGGACTGGACGGGGTTCCGCGATGCACAGGCCCCGGCGCGGCGCTACGCCACCGACGGTTACCTAGGTGAGGATGACAGCAGGGTCATCGTCGAGGTGGACGGCACGGCCGCGGGCTTGATGAGCTGGTCGGCCCGAGGGTTCGGGGTCTCCCGATACTGGGAGATAGGGATCGCCCTGCTTCCGGACTGGCGCGGGCGTGGCATCGGCTGGCGCGCTCAGGCGATGCTGTGCGACTACCTGTTCACTCACACTCCAGTCGAGCGCATCCAGGCGACCACCCACCCGGAGAACATCGCAGAACAGAAGTCGCTGCTGAGGGCCGGCTTCACACTGGAGGGCGTCCTACGCGCGGTGGAGTTCCGCGCCGGTCGGTGGCGCGACGGCTGGATGTACAGCAGGCTGCGGGAAGATCCGCCTCCGGCGGGTCGGTGAGCGGCCCGAGCGGCCGCAATCCGTCCAGGCGCAATCCGTCCAGCGGAACAAGTTCCGCCGATCTTTTACGGCGGATCGAACGGTGACCAGCGGTGTCTCAGGGCCAGTGTCGCCATCGCCTCCAACGAGAGCTTCAGCGGCTGGACCAACACCTTCACCGACCCCGCCTCTGCGCCGCAATCGTCGACCGACTCACCTTCGGCGGCAACATCATCGAAACCGGCACCCGACTCCTTTAGTTCGGTCGTGGTCCCGACGACCCGGATGGTTCCTACTCTCGGGTCGACATGCTTGCGCTTCAGCGCCCGCCGGCTCATCCCACCGCAGGCTTGCGAAGGTGGCCAGGAGAATCAGCATCCGGTATCGCGGATCGATGGCGTCGGCCAGGACGAAGACCTGCTTCATGGTGAGCCCCGGCCGTTCCGGCGACTCTTCCTTGCCTGCCCCCTTCCAAAACTGCGACGATGAGCTTTCTGATCAGCATGGCGTCCGCGTCAGCCATCGCTCAGGGCCAGGTCTGACGGCGCGCGTCGGACGGATTCGGCTGCGCCGCGGCGAGAGATTTCTCCGGGGCCCTGTCGATCCGCGGGCCGCTCGTTCGACGTGTGGGTGCGAGTGCGAGGGCCTAGAGGCGGCCCCGCCGGACGAGGAGAACGCGATGCCGAAATACATGCTGATCATGCGGGGCACCGATGAGTCGAACGCGGCCATGATGGCCGACATCCACGAGATGATGGCCACGACCCGCCAGTTCATCGAGGAGATGGTCAAGGCCGGCGTTCTCCTCGCGGCGGAAGGGTTGGACGATCCGGGCCAGGGCGTCGTGGTCGACTTCAGCGGCGAAGCCCCGGTGGTCACGGACGGGCCGTACGGAGAGACCAAGGAACTGTTCGGGGGCTACTTCCTGCTTGATGTCGCCTCGAAGCAGGAGGCGGTCGAGTGGGCCAAGCGGGTCCCATCGGTCAACGGGTCCAAGATCGAGGTCCGGCGGGTGGCCGGGGAGGACGAGATGCCGCAGGGCATCGAGGGCTCCGTCGAGGAACGGGCCGGGAGCAAGAGCATCGGCCGGATCTGATGGGTACGGCCGACGTCGAGGCCGTCTGGCGGATCGAGTCGGCGCGGATCGTCGCCGCGCTGACCCGGTTCACGGGCGATTTCGGGCTGGCCGAGGATGCCGCCCAGGAGGCGGTGGCCGAGGCGCTGGTGTCCTGGCCGCTCGCCTCTCCGGCGAATCCGGCCGGCTGGCTGATGGCCACGGCCCGGCGGCGGGCGATCGACGCGATCCGCCGCCGGGCCGCCCTGCAGGACAGATACACCCTGCTGGCGGCCGACCCGGTGGTCGACGAGGACATCGATCCCGACCGGATCGACGACGACATCCTGGCGCTGATGTTCGTCAGCTGCCACCCGGTGCTCTCCCCCGAAGCCCGGGTGGCGCTGACCCTGCGCGTGGTCGGCGGCCTGTCCACCGAACAGATCGCCCGTGCGTTCCTGGTACCCGTGCCGACCGTGCAGGCCCGCATCACCCGGGCGAAGAAGACGATCGCGGCGGCCGGGGCGCCGTTCGAGCTGCCGCCGGCCGGTGAGCGCCGGGAACGGCTGGGTGGCGTGCTCAGCGTCGTCTACGTGATCTTCACCGAGGGATCGACGGCCACGTCGGGCGACCGGCTGCTACGCCCCGGCGTCGCGTACGAGGCGATCCGGCTGGCCCGTACACTGGCCGCGCTGCAGCCGGACGAGCCGGAGGTGCACGGTTTGCTCGCGCTGTGCGAGCTGACAGCCGCGCGCTTCCCGGCCCGGACCGGCCCGGATGGTTCGCCGATCCTGCTGGCGGACCAGGACCGGCGGCGGTGGGACTTCTCGGCGGTCCACCGTGGGCTGGCCGCGCTGGCCAAGGCATCGGCTCGCGGGCTCGGCCCCTACGGCCTGCAGGCTGCGATCGCCGCCACCCACGCGTCGGCGCCGTCGGTGGAGGCGACCGACTGGGACCGGATCGTGGTGCTCTACGAGGCGCTCGGCCGGGTCGCGCCCTCGCCGGTGGTCGAGCTCAACCGGGCCGTCGCCGTGGCCATGGCCTCGGGTCCGGCGCAAGCCCTGGCCATCGTGGACGAGCTGATCGCCTTGGACCGGCTCCCCGGTTCGCATTTGGTTCCGACCGTACGCGGTGAGCTGCTGGCCCGCCTCGGTCGGCGACCGGAGGCGCGCGCCGAACTGGAGCTGGCGGCCCGGCTGTGCGCCAACCAGCGCGAACGCTCAGTGCTGCTGCGCAAGGCGGCCGCGCTGGGCTGACGATCAGTTGATCTTCGTTCCGATGAGGGGCGGATCATCGACCCAGGCAAGCCCAGCAGACCGCTTCCTCCGCCGCAAGCCCGGCTGCGACCGTTGGCGTCCAATCACCGTGGAAGGTGCCCACGCGAAGGGACACGTCAAGCCGGGATTGTCTCGTCGCCAAATCAGGCGAGCTTATTCACAACGACGAGGTCTTCGTCCGAAAGGACCAGATCGGCCGCCGCCATGTTCTCCTCCAGATGGGCGAGTGAGGAGGTGCCCGGGATGGCCAGAGTCACCGGGGAATGGCCGAGCAGCCAGGCGAGCGCCACCTGAATTCGGGTAGCGCCATACCGGTGGGCGATCTCGTCTAGCGCGGCGAACTGCTCGGTGGAGGGAGCCATGCCAGGCGGGGCCTGCGATAGGTCCAGGCCGGGACGGAGCATTCCAGCGGCGAGCGGGAAGTAGGCGGTGAACGCGATGCCGTCCTCCTCGCACGCGGACAGCATGTCGGCGCCGGAGCGGTCGAACAGGTGCAAGCGGTTCTGCACCGCGACCACGGGCGCGATCGCGCGTGCCTCGGCCAGCTGGCCTACCGTTACGCCGCTTAGCCCGAGGTGCCGAATAAGGCCGCGCCGCCGCAGCTCGGCCAGAGCTCCGAAGGACTCCGCGAAGGGCACCTCACTAGGGAACAGCAGCCCATCTCCGCCCATCCGCAGGTAGACCAGGTCCAGCCGGTCGCGACCCAGCCGCAGCAGGTTTTCCTCGACCTGATCACGCAGCCGCTCCGGCTCCGTGGCCGCCTCGAAGCCGTGCCACTCATCGCGGACCACGCCCACCTTGGTAGCGATGACCAGGTTGTCGGGGTAGGGGTGCAGAGCCTCTTTGATCAGGTCGTTGGCCACGTGTGGGCCGTAGAAGTCACTGGTGTCAATGTGGGTGACGCCCAGCTCCACCGCCCGGCGCAAGACGGCCAGTGCGCTCGCGTGGTCGCGCGGAGGCCCCCACACGCCGGGGCCGGGCAGTTGCATCGCCCCGTACCCGAGCCGCCCCACGGTCAAGTTGTCCGTCAGGTGTAGGACCTCGTCGGCGGGACCGGTCATTCATCGTCTCCTCGTGTCGGCCACGGGCTGGTCGCCGCGGCTGCGGGAGAGGCGGGCCTGGATCGAGGACGTGGTGATCGCGCCGTCTGGATCGCGGTCGAGCTTGCGCCGCCGCGCCAGGTCGTGCACGCCCTGGCGGGTGATGCCGAGCATCGCCGCGGCGACCGAGACCGATACCGTGGTCGCGGCCGGGTGCCCCGCGCGCCGGGCGACGGCCCCGCCCAGTGGAGTGCCCCACCAGGCGGCCGGCGGATCGAACGGACTATCGCCCGGATACAGCACGCTTACCAGGCGGATCGCCAGGAAAGCAGCTGACCGGTCGTCCTCGCCGAGCAGCACGTCCGCCCAGATTCGACTCTTGACCTCCAGAAGTTCGCGCAGCCGTTGGCCTGAGCCGGACAGTTCGTCCGGGTCGAACAGGATGTCCAGCGCATCCAGCACCCTGCTGCCGACGATCCGGCGGAGGTCCTCCGCCAGGGCGTGGTGCTCGTCCATGCCTGCCTCCTTTCTACTTGACGCCAAGCATCAAGTACTTGTCGATAATCGTCAAGTACCGAACCCGGGCCGACACGAACCACGCAGATGGACATAGTTCGCACGACCTCGATGCGTGGCGGTGACATCGAGACTTCGTGCCAGAGGCGTGCCAGATTGAACGGCGACCAGCGGGGTCTCACGGGACTTACGGTCACTCGACCATCGCTGAGCTGCACCCCTGTGCCGGCGGGTGGGCAGCAGGCATCTCACGGACCCTTCCGAGACGATCATCGCCTCAACCCGGGTGTCCGAAAAAGCGGCCAGGCTCATGCGTGGCGCGCCGACGTCGGCGAGGATGGGTGCGATCACTGAAGCGCGAAGAAGGAGTCGACGCGATGACGAAGTACCTGATCTCGTTCCCGAGCGGCGCCATGGTCTTTCCCGACGGGGATCTGCAGGCGGTTTCGGATGCGTCGCACGCCGTGGTGCAGGAGGCGAAGGACGCCGGCGTCTGGGTGTTCGGCGGTGGCATCGACGAAAGCGTTCCGCCTGTCATGGTGGATGGGGATGGGACCGTGACCGAGGGCACATACCCGCAGACGCAGCAGCTCGAAGGCGGCTACTCGGTTCTGGAGCTGCCGTCCCACGAGGCGGCACTGGAGTGGGCCGCGAAGATCGCGTTCGCGTGCCGATGCGCGCAGGAGGTCCGCGCGTTCCAGTACGATCCCGCCAGCTGACGGGCCTCGACCTCGCTGGGAATCGCATTCGGCCAGATCCCCTCCGCGGCCCAGCGCCGTCCATGTTCTGGAGCGGCGACGCGGACGAACGACCTGGGCCCGATCCACACCGCCCGACCATCCATCCCGACGCCGGTAATTCGAATGACCGCATCGGGGAAGAGCGGAACAATGGGCAGGCATGCGCCATTGGCCCCTGCTCAACCTGCGATTGACCACGCCTCGGCTTGAGCTGCGACTGCCAACCCTGGACGATCTCGACGAACTGGCTGACCGAGCCCTGGAGGGCGTCCACGACCCGGACCGGATGCCGTTCGGCATCCCCTGGACCGACGCCCCCGCAGACGAGCTACCAGGCAACGTCGTCCGGTTTCATCTCGGCGTCATCTCGCGGTGGCGACCGGAACATTGGTCCTGCAACTTCGTCGTCGTTCATAAGGGACTCGTTGTCGGTATTCAGGACGTATCCGCCTCCGACTTTCTGATCACCCGTGAGGTGCATACCGGCTCGTGGCTGGGCCGCGCTCATCAGGGCCGCGGACTTGGCACCGAGATGCGTGCCGCTGTACTGCATTTGGCCTTCGCTGGGCTTGGTGCGCAGACAGCGGTGTCCAGCGCCTTTGTCGACAACCCGGCTTCGCTGGCCGTCTCCGGCAAGCTCGGCTACCAGCCCGACGGCCTGTCGGTGTGCCAGGTGCGCGGCCAGCGAGCCGTTCAGCAACGCCTGCGCCTTGATCGAGACAGCTTCACCGATCCGGTCCCGGTCGAGATTCACGGCCTGCCGCCATGCCTGCCACACTTCGGCCTGCGGTGATTACGGTCCCGTTCTGCCAAGTCTCCCAGGAGCCTGTCGCTAGCCGCCCCGTGCCCGTCAGTGCGGTGACTCACGGCAAGCCACGGAAGCCATGAGCGAGAGGACGTCAGACGGCCAGGCTCGATCCGCGGACCACCAGCTCGGTGGCGAGTTCGATGTGGCGGGATTCGACCTTCTCGCCGGCTGCCAAACGCAGTGCCGTGTGCAGCGCGACGGCGCCCATCTCGCGCAATGGCTGCCGGACGGTGGTCAGTGGCGGCGCGGTCATCGTGGCGATCTGGGTGTCGTCGAAGCCCACCACGCTGAGGTCCTCGGCAATGCGCAGCCCCCGCGCCCTGGCGACCTGGATGATGCCGAGGGCGTTCTCGTCGCTGGCGGCGAAGACGGCCGTCGGCGGGGTCGGCAGGTCGAGCAGGGTGGTCCCCTCCTGGATCCCGTGGGGGTAGCAGAAACCCGCGGTGCGCACGTATTCAGCGGGCACGGGCACGCCCGCGGTTTCCATGGCGGCCCGGTAGCCGTGCATGCGCGCCTGGTTGGAGGCGGCGGTGGCGGGGCCGCCGAGGTAGGCGATGCGGCGGTGTCCGAGGGCCAGGAGGTGTTGCGTGGCGGACATGCCGCCGGCGAAGTTGGTCGAGCCGACGCTCGTCACAGGGCTGGCCGGCACGTTCATCGGGTCGATCACCACCACTGGCAGGTGCGCCCGGAGCAGCACCTTGAGTTGAGCCGGCGTTGGCTCTGCGGCAAGTGTGATCACCGCTCGCCGCCCGGCGTCGATTAGGCCGCGAGCCCAGGAGACACCGCCGGCCATGTGCTCGGTGCTGGTCACGACGACCGCCGCGCCCGATCCGGCGGCGGCCTGCATCACGCCCTGGACGATCTCGGCCGAGTACGCGCACAGCGGCCCGTCCACCTGCAGCTCGACCGTCGCCGTCTGCTCCGGGCGTGCCGATCGGTGCACGTAGCCATGTTCCACCAACAGGCGCTGCACCAGCACGCGGGTGGCCGGGGCGACGTCGCTGCGGCCGTTGAGCACTTTGGACACCGTGGCAACGGACACGCCCGCCGAGGCCGCGACGGTGGCCAGCGTGGCCTGCGTGGACTTGCTCGGCATTGCTTCCTCCTTGGCGCCTGAAGCGTCCCGGTAAGGCCTCACGGTGACGCCCAGGGCGCACGGCTCGCCTGGGCGCCACTGCGAAGATCTTCGCGGAAGTCTTCATCGGGTCCTTCTCCGCAGACTGCGATACCTGCCGGAATGTACCGTGAGCCGCGCGTGCCCCATAGCAATGGATCAGGTCAGGAGTCCGGCCCAAGATCGGGTCTCCACCACACTGAGGAAAGACCACTGTTGACGATGACACCGGCCTGTGGCGGCTCAAATCCCACCGGCCACGTGGTCGCCTGGTTAGCGATCGCGCCGTCGAAGAGCGCGCCATCGAGCTTGGCTCCTCGAAGAGACGCGCCTTCCAGATGCGCTCCCCGCAACATCGCCCCCGTCAATTCGACGCCCTCGATGCAGGCTCCGGCAAGGTTGGCCTCACGCAGATTGGCATTACTGAGGTCGGCGTTGTCCAGCCGTGCATCCGGCAGCCATGCTCCGCCCAGGTGCGTGCCCTCCAGATCAGCGCCGGCGAGGTCCGCGTTGGACAGATTGGCTCGGCGCAGGTCCAAGCCCAGCAGCCGCAAGGGCTCCTGCCCGTCGTGTCGAATCGCCCGTCGAGCCAGCACGGTGAGGGCCGCCTGAACATCAGCAGCCCTGGTGATCAGGTGCGGTACATCGATCCCGTCAACAGGCGTATCCGATGCGCCATCGGTATGGGGCGCTGGGGCATGCTGGCGGATGTAGGAGCAGAGAATATTCGCGATGGTCCCGGCATCGGTCGGCGAATCCCTGGCAATACGTTCCAGTGCGTAGATGCCGCCCAAGCGGACAACGAGCTGATCACTACCGAGCTGATCGGTGGCCCGGGTGAACCGTTCGGTGATCTGGCCCTGCTGGGCGATCATCAACTGGTCCTGGGCCGCCTGAAGTTGTTCGGTCGTCGCCCGGAGGTTGAGCTGGAGCTGCTCGCGGCTGACCTGGAACTGACGCCAGGTGATGTACACACCGAGCAGCAGCGCCAGTCCACCAAGCCCCTGCACCATGAGGCCCCGTGCGTCATGCTGGGCACGAACGGCGTCCGCGGCGTTGCCGAACGCACTGCGCGGGGCGAAGTAGGCGGGCAGCACGCCGACCGCCACGACCAGCACACTCACCATCACGATGCCGATCAGCAGCCATACGAATCCACGGCGGGCAACACGTGATCCAGGCCGATGATCCATAGAGGCATGATTACATCGCGATCCCACCCCAACCAGTGCCACAGCCGTACTCGTGCTCGGGTCACTCACGACCGGCCCCAGCCGCAGGTGGCAGCCTCCGCGAGGCATGTTCGCTGCAATCCCCAAGCTGACGGCAGGGGCTCGATTCCGCTCACCCGTTACGGCGCACCGGCGCCTGCCACCGGTCCTACGACCACTGGCTGACACCCACGACAGGCCGATCTGGGCACTCCCGGCAGATGAACAGATATGCCGACCCGGCGTCACCGATCATGATGTCGGCGGGACCCATCCGCTCGGGGTCGAAATCCGAGCCGAGGAGGTGCCGTTCTTCGAGCGGGACCCATCTGGTCGCGGATCCTGGATCGTATTCCCAACTGGCGATCGTCAGCAGATGCTCCATCTCGTGACTGTGGTCGCATCTGACGGCCTCAGGGGACTGAACCCAGTCGACCCACCCACCGACCTTCGTTCCCGGAGCGACCGACAGGTGGTACTGGTAACTCCATTCTTCCGAATCATCCAGAGATGACTCCCACTCACCGATCTCCTTGGCCAGTTCCGCCGCCGTCTCCCAGGCTGGATATTCCTCGACCCGCTCAGGAGAGAGCACACACGGCCGCGGAAGGTACCCCTCCTCGCTGGCCACTGGCTGTGGAATCTCGCCGAGGATGTTCGCGACGACATTCGAGTCACGCCAGAGCACGCCGACCACGGGCCGGTAGTCGGATTCGTGAACGAAGGGGCACCACAACACCTGGCACACGTCCGCACCCGGCGGAAACGGTAGTTCAGGCACATCCCGGGCGTAGATCTGGAGGATCGGCACCATCGCGATCGGCTGCGAGTCCGAGAGGTCCTCATGGTCGGAGGACTCACAGAATTGCCAAGGTTCGCCGGCGGGCCAGAGCAGCGGTCCGCCCATGGAACTATCCGTCGGGGACGGCGTCCCGGGGCGCGGGTGCAGCCGGACGGCGGTCCTGTCCCAGCCGGCCAGTGCAGGGAAAAGTTCTGCCACATCGAACGGGGCCGGAGGCGTCGTCAGTTTCATGTCGTCCACTCCGATCGTCACAAGTACCGTCAGACGGCACACCGTAAGTCAGTGCACCGACAGAACGAACCTTGGGCAGTCGGGCGGGGTGAACGGGCGCGCCGGCTTCCTACTGCCAGGTCACCGCGAGTTCGCCCGCCAGGAACTTACGCGCGTTCTTGATCTGCGCCTGATTGATGATCTTTATGCGGTCCAGCCGAGCCTGATTCTTCGCGATGATCCTCTGCTGGCTGTCGCGGTATGCCGCCTGCCGCGCACCGGAGTAGTTCGTCTCCATCCTGCACGTCTCGTCCGCACTGGCTGTCGCGATCTCCGCCGGGCTCCCTCGTAACTCGCCGAACTGATCAGTCGCCGCGTCGTAGGACCATCTCGGATCTCCGAACGCGGCCACTGGATCCGGGTAGTCGAAGCCCGCATCCTGCATGCATTCGCTCCACACCCGCATGGCCTCACGGATGCGAACGTCCTTGTACGCGCCATCCGACGCCTCGTCGGCCATCCTGAGAAGGTCCTCTTCCTCGCGCACCCTGCCCGGCTTGCCGCCAAGGAGGTCCAGGGATCCCTGGTCAAGAAGCGCCTCCGTCATGCCCGAGCATCCGCCGGCAGGTACGGCCTTGCCGTGGAACTTGCGCCTCTTGCCCTCAAGGACGATGAACTGCTCATCGGTCACGGAATATGTGGTGAAGCTCTGGGTGAGTTGGGCGGGCGGACCTGTGTAGCCGTACTTCTCCACCTGCTGGTCACCCATCCAGTGGAGGTAGTCGGCGTTCCTGTGCCGCTCGGGCCACTCGGGGGACGGCGGAAGAGCCTTCAATTCCACGCCGAACGTCCGGGTGCAGTCGGCGAGCATCATGAAGCGGGCCTTTTCGACGATCTTGCGCTCGGCCGGGGACAGATCGTAGGCGTCCAGCGGAAGAGTCAGGTCGGCGACAGTACGCGGAGTCGGAATCGCGCCCGCCGCGACATCCTTCCTGGCCATTCCGCAACTCGTCGCGCCGATGACTACGAGAAGGCCCACCAGCACACGGCACGCATTCATGGTGATCGCGGCGGAACTCCGTCCGGCAGATAACGGCATTTCGCAGATACTGCCACCTAGTCGCCGACATAGAGCGCAGTTCGATCATGATGTGATCGGAAAGTGCCGGTGCTCGACCGTGCGATTAAACGGCTGGACCGTGCTGCGTCGCCTCAGTTTGCGATCGCCGTGACCAGATCACTCTGACCACGCTGAGGAGGAACAGGCCGGTGGAGATGAAGTACTGCGGAACCTGCCCCCGGAACTCCATTTCACGAACATTCTGGAGTTCCTCCCCGAGGGCCTTTAGCAGGTCCGGCCGCGTCAAAGGCCAAGCCGCTCCCCGAGCCAATCGACAATCGCGGCCCGACATCGTCTCCCCCGAAAGTGCAGGTCGCATGCGACGCGTAGGCTCTTGATCGTGGCTGGTGAGAGTGATCTGCGCAAACTGCTGACCAATATGCATCCTCAGCTGAATCCGGGCTGTTACGTGTTCACTACCGTCGAGGGCGACGTCCCGCCCGGTGTCACCCCCGTCGTCATGGTTAGCGAAGATGAGGGCGTCACGCTGGTCGTGCCGCAGCAGGAGGCTGACGCGGCGGGGTTGGCGTATGAGTACGTGGCGGGCTGGATCACGCTGCGGGTTCACTCGGCGCTTGAGGCGGTCGGTCTGACTGCCGCCGTGGCGCGGGAACTCGCCGATATCGGGCTGAGCTGCAATGTGGTCGCCGGTTTCTATCACGACCATCTGTTCGTGCCGTACGAACATGTCGCTGAGGCGGTTGCTGTGCTGGAGAACCTCGCGCGACGATCCGCCTGAGGTGGCGCGCGGTAGTCCACCTTGTCGAACTTCGGCTTGTCCAGCGCCTCCTGGGCGACCTTGCCCAACGCGTCGGCGACGGCCTCGATCGCGCTCCGCGGCGGTGTGCTGGTAGATCAGAGCCTGTCCCTGGCCTGGCCGGGTGTGGCGTGTCCAGGGACCCTGCGCGAGGAATCCTGGATCAGGAGGCGTAGGTGGTGACTTTCCACAGATAGCCATCCGGGTCGCTGAAGTAGCCGAAGTACCCGCCCCACCGGGCGGGAGCCGCCTCCTTGACCACGCTGCCGCCGGCAGCCACCGCCTTGCGCATGATCTCATCCACCGCCTCCCGTGAGTCGGGGTTGACGTGGAATGAGGCGCCGCGGAAGCCGGATCCCTCCGCGGGGACGCCGGCGTCCTGTGCCGCCGCCTCCCATTCGTAGAGAGCCAGCCGCGGGGATCCCTCCCCCAGGCTGAACGAGATGAAATGGCGGGTGTCCTTGTCGAGCATGCAGCCCAGGCCTTCGGCGTAGAACTTCTTGGCGCGGGCCAGGTCCTCGACGCCGAGCATGATGGTGCTCATCTGCAGTGACACGGTTCTCTCCTGATGATTTCGGTGTATGTGCTGCCTGAATCGGCAGGTGTGACGTCCCGGGTGGGTCAGGCGGTCACATCGGCGTGGTTCGGCCGGCCAATTGGTATGACCGGCGAAACGGAGGAATGTGACTGACGGCCGAGCGGGTGGGGTGTCCCGGCTGTTCCGCGACGCGTGTGCCGGGACTACCGGCCGCGCTGGGTGAATCGCACCATATTGCCGGAGGGATCGAGGAAGGCACAGTCGCGGACGCCGTCGGGCTGGTTGATCGGTTCTTGCATCACTTCAGCGCCCGCGGCCTCGATGTGCTCGAAGGCGGCGTCGCAGTTGTCGGTCACGAAGACAAGACGCCCCAGCAGGCCCTTGGTCATCAGGTCCTCGATCGCCCGCCGGTCAGCCGACGAGACACTCGGGTCCGCGGCGAGGAAGTCGAGGAGGATCTGCACGTCCGGCTGCGACGGCGGGCCGACGCTCACCCACCGCATCCCCTCGAATTCGACGTCTTCACGTACCTCGAAGCCGAGCACGTCACGGTAAAAGCCGAGCGCCTCGTCAACGTCGTGTACAGCGAGAGTGCAAGACGAGAGCTTGAGATCAATGCCGGTCAACGCAGTTCCTCGTCACGGGCGGAAAGAAAGACGATGTCGAGGTCGCGAAGCCGGTCCGGGTCGGTGTCGATGGTGATGCGGGTGATCTTCCCGTCGCTGATGGCGAACATGAAGACGGCCTTCGGCCGGCCGCGGTGCGACCAGACGGCCGCCGGAACACCTTCGACCAGAGCCAGCCGCGCGGCCTGAGCCCGCCCGGCGAAGAAGCCCGCCACCGCATGGCCGCCGCGGACCTCGCCGACCACGACGTCCGGATCGAGCAGTTCGAGCAGTGCGGCGAAATCCCCGCCCCGGGCGGCGGCCAGAAAGGCCGCCACGATCTCCCGCTTCGCCGACCGCCCCGCGTCGGATGCGCCGGCCGCTCCCTGCACCCGCCGCCGGGCGCGGCTGGCCAGTTGCCGGGCCGCCACCGGGGAGCGGTCGATGACGGCGCCGATCTCGCCGAACGGCACAGCGAAGACGTCGTGCAAGACGAACGCGAGCCGCTCGACGGGAGTCAGCGTGTCCAGCACCACCATCAGCGCGACACCGACCGAATCGGCCAGCAGCGCCTCATCCTCGGGATCGGCCTGGCCGGTCGGGTGGATGCTCGCATGCGGCGCGGCCGGCTCGGGCGGCAGCGCCCCGGCCGACTCCTCACGCCGGTTCCTGCGTGCCTCGAGCATGTTGAGGCAGACCCGGGCGACGATCGTGGTCAACCATCCGGCCGGGTTCTCCACCTGGCCGGTGTCAGTGCGGCTGACCCGCAGCCACGCCTCCTGCACCGCGTCCTCGGCTTCGCCGGGTGAGCCGAGCATCCGGTAAGCCACCGCATGCAAACGGTCCTGGTGCTCGGCGAACCGCTCGCTTAGCCAGTCCTGCTCGGTCATTTGTCACATTCCTCCGTTTTGCCGGTCATACCTATTGACCGGCAAACCCACGCGAATGTGACCGTCCGGGCCCGGCCCAGACGTCACGCCAGCCGGTTCAGGCAGCACGTACACCTCAAGCAGTACAAGGAGACACAGCATGAAAGCGCATGTGAGTTCGATCCTCCTCGGCGTCCGGGACCTGGACCGGGCCAAGCAGTTCTACACAGAAGGGCTCGGCTGGAAGGTCAAGGACGACTACGGCGTCTCGGTGTTCTTCGAATCGGACGGGGGCTCACTCGTCGGCTTCTACGGCCGCGAAGGCCTGGCCGGCCAGGTGGGCACGAGCCCGGAAGGCAGCGGCTTCAGCGGGATGGCCCTCACCTACGTCGTCCGTAGTGAAGCGCGGGTCGACGAGATCATCGCAGAGGCCGAGAAGGCCGGCGCCACGATCCTCAAGCCCGCCGGCGCCCTGCCGTGGGGAGGGTACGGCGGCTCCTTCGCGGACCCGGACGGTTACATCTGGAGTCTCGGCTACAGCGCCCAGGGAACGGACCAGCCCTACGCGGAGTAGTAGGCGTTGAGGAGCGCTTCTGGCGAGTGTGGGTACGCGGCCACTGACGGGCACACTGGCCGGATTCCTCTGGACGGACGGTCCCTCATCATGACCGACACCGCAGACCAGGTTCGGCGTCGACGCGAGATCGTGTCGACGCCGAACCACCGCGTTGTCACCCGAGGCCTTTGCGTCGCTCCAGCCCCTCAACTTCGCGTCAACGCCCCCTCTCGGTGGCCGCCCCGCCGAGGTGCCGCGCTGCGAGTTCGCGTGCCCTGAAGTGGACGCGAGCGATCCCCGTCGGGCTGTTGAACGCGGCGTAGGGCGGCCAGAGGAAGACCAGGACGGCGAGTACTTCCGCCACCAGGGCGCGTTCCAGAAGGCTGCGGTCGCCGGGGCGATGGTCCGAGTAGCCATCGATCAGCGCCCGGGGCACGACCGTGCCTGAAGGGGTTGCGCGCACACTGAGGAAGGCCAGGTCGGAGACGGGCCGGCCGACTCCGGCCGACTGCCAGTCGCAAAAGACCGGCGAGCCCGCGGCATGCACGATGTTGTCGGTGTGGCAGTCCCCATGGACGAAGACCGGCGGTAGCGCACTGATCTGCTCCCGGAGTTCGGCACGACGGGCGATGAGCTCGGAAAGCTGGGGAAGCGGGGCCGCCCAGAAGGCGGTGATCTCCGTGAGGTTCGGGGTGGCGAGGGCCTGCAGCAGCGCATCGGGCCGGTTCCAGTCGCCGGCTGTCGGCAGAGGCATGCTGTGCAGGGCCGCCAGGTGCCTGCCCAGGCTGGTCCACATACCCGGGGTCCATGACGTAGCGTCTTGGGGCCGACCCGCCGCCGCGAGAAGTACGGCCACGCCCTCCTCGGTGTCCAGAAAGTCGAGGAGGCGCGGGGTGCACACGGGGGCGGTCGGTGCGAGGTACCGGTAGAAGCGCAGTTCTCGCCGGGCAGCCGCCAGCGCCTGAGCACTCAGCGTGGCCGGAGTCGCCTTGAGGTACGCGGCCTCGCCGTTGATCGTCCGCACGGCATGGACACCGGCGCCGGATCGGGACTCGACCCGCGCGGCGCATCGCTCGGCGACCACGCGAAATTCTCGTAGCGCCAATTCCACGAGTTCGCTCGGCACGAGAACAACTCCTTCTTGAGGCGTTCGTGCGCGACCGCCGGCGTCCGACTTGGGATGCCACTCGATCAGCTCCCCCGTCTTCATCTCAGACACTGGCGGCTCGACCTTGACCGTGCGCGCTTCCAGATCGAGGTTGTACCGACGCAAGGCCGCCAGTACCCCAACGCAGCCTGCCGAAAGGTGCGAGGAGGATCAGGGCTCGAAATCGAAACGAGAATTCCCACGAACGGGTGGCATGCGCAAGTACGCGGAGGTCGGCGACTCGTTCCACTCACCGCTTGAGCACCGCGCCCGCAGCGGAACCCTGCACCTGTAGCGACCTCCGACGCGGTCCGGCGCCTACCCACGGGGTGCCGACGGATCATCGGGGTAGGCGGCCGGACCTGCAACGGGCTGGGGTGGGGCGGACAGGGATCAACTCTCCCGCATGTCACATCTCGCGCTCTTCGGGCCTCAGCGGCCAGTCGCGGAGAGGCAAGTGAGCCAATCTCCAGAATACGATGAACGGGAAAAAGAAAACGCCGTATACCGGGACCAGATAAAAAAGACAGTCCCTGGGCCGATACGACACCTTCCTCAGAACCAGGAACAGGAACAGCATTGGCGAAAATTCAACGGAAAGCGTGATCACGTCCCCGAAGCCGAAAGGCTCCCAACGGGTTCGATGATCGATCTGCTTCGCAAGGATAAGCGGCCCAATTACACAACAGATCCAGAGTATGAACGTAAGAAGAAGGCGAACGGCTTTGTGCCGCCGAACTCTTACCGCCCAGTGCATGTCGACGTTCGGCGAGCCGTGTTCTGTCACCATGTTCAGCTCACGCTTCCTAGGTGACTCGACTTCCATCTTCCGATGGCCGCGTCGGCCCCCGGTGCTTCCCGAGTTGTTCGACGAGGAAATCTACGAATTTGCTCACGAGCAGGAAACCTGACATGACCAACGTGATTACGAGCCAGTAAGACCACGGCATGTTTGCCAGGTAGGGACTGAACGCGATGCCGGCGGCCAACCATCCGAACATGACCAACGCGAGACCACGACAGATCCTGGTGAGAAGAGATCTCCAGGGCTGCATGCCGCACACTCTCCCACAAGCGAAGACCGCAGAGCGCAGGCCGCGTGCCAGATACGTGCAGATTGAACGGCGATCAGCGGGGACGTCGGGGCAGCAGTCCCGGGACAGGACGACGTGTGGCCCGGTTCTTGTGGCCCGTCCAGGCCGCCGCGATCGCTCGTCCTCCGCCATCGGCATGACCGAGCGGTCTTTCCAAGCCGAGTCCGCCGAAAAATGAGAGTCGCATCTCCGGGACCGCCCGTTACGCTCCGACAATGGATGCGATCTTCCCGCCGAAGCTGAGCGAAGGCGACGTCATACGAGTGGTGGCGCCGGCCAGGTCCCGCGCGATGGTCGCGGAGCACGACCACGCCCACATCATCGAATCCCGGTTCGCCGACCTCGGCCTGACGTTGTCCTACGGCCGCCATGTCGACGAACGTGACTCCTTCGACTCCTCCAGCATCGCCTCTCGGGTCGCCGATCTGCACGAGGCCTTCGCGGATTCCTCAGTGGCAGCGATCATGACGGTCATCGGCGGTTACAACTGCAACGAACTCCTGCCGTTCCTGGACTGGGAGCTGATCCGCGCCAACCCCAAGATTTTGTGCGGATACTCCGACATCACAGCCCTGCAGAACGCCATCCTCGCCCGGACCGGGCTGGTCACCTTCTCGGGGCCGCACTGGTCGACGTTCGGAATGCGTGATCACTTCGAGCAGACCCTGCAGTGGTTCACCGAGGTCATGTTCGGCTCCGATCCGATCGCTCTGACTCCGGCAGACGATTGGAGTGACGATCTCTGGTTCCTCGACCAGGACAAGCGCGACCTGATCCCCAACGAGGGATGGTGGCCGATCCGGCCCGGCACCGCCGAAGGAAGAATCGTCGGCGGCAATCTGTGCACCCTGAACCTGCTGCAAGGCACCTCGTACATGCCGTCTCTCGACGGTGCCATCCTGATCGTCGAGGACGACTCCGAATCACATCCGGCGACCTTCGCCCGAGATCTGACATCGCTGCTTCAACTTCCCGAAGCCGCCGGCATCCGGGCCCTGGCGATCGGGCGCTTCCAGAAGGCGAGCCACATGACGCGCTCGCTACTGGAACAGATCATCTCCACCCAGCCGTCTCTGACCGGCATCCCGGTGCTCGCCAACATCGACGTCGGCCACACCTCCCCCTTGGCCACGTTTCCGATCGGCGGTCAAGCTCAAGTCACTGTCCTCAGCGACGAGGTGAGCCTGACGCTGCGGCGACACTGACCTCGCCACGGCCAAGCGTCACCGAGCACGGATTCCCCAGCTCCCGCAAAGTCGCACCGGACTGCGAGACGAAGGTGTTCCCCGTGCGCCGCAGATCATGGAAGTGCGGCGAGACCATCACTCGAGTTCAGCTCTAAGACTTCTCAGCGGCGGCACGGGATCACGTGGCTCCCGAACACCGCTGCCATCATCCGGGACATCCCTGGTCCATACGGTCACAGGCGGTCAGTGGGTCGAGGTGGCCACGCGCAGGCCCAAGGCAATGAGAACGGCGCCGCTGACAGCTTCCAGGCGACGACGGATCACCGGCCGGCGGAACCAGGCTCCGGCACGGCCCACCGCGGCCGCCAGGGTGAGATAAAGAGCGGTCTCGATCGCCACCTGCGCCAGTGCCAGCAGAGCGGTGGTGGCGAACAGCGGCCGGTTCGAGGGCACGAACTGCGGATAGAAAGCGATCATGAACACTGCGGCTTTCGGGTTCGCGAGCATCACCACGATGCCCTCGCCGAAGGCCGTCCACCAGCCCCGCGTGCTGCGCGCCAGCGCCTCTTCAACGACCTCCGGCGTCACTTCGGCCCCGCGGCTGCGCCAGGCCGTACGCCAGGCCTTCACCCCGAGATACAGCAGAAACAGCCCACCGATCACGCGGAGGACGACGAAGGCCACCTCCGAGGCGGCGACCAGGGCGGCCAGGCCGCCTGCGGCGCACAGCGCCCAGACATACAGACCCGCCTCCAGCCCCAGCACCGTGGGCACCGCTCCGGTGAAGCCACGCAGCGCGGCACGACGGAAGATCAATGCCATCGCCGGCCCCGGCGAGGCCGAGATCAGCACGACGGCGACCACGAAGGCCGGCAAGGAGGCGACCAGATCCATGCTGCGATCATGTCAGCACTTTCCGCGAGCTCAACCTGTTCGTACACGGACGTCGAGGACATCGTTTCCCCAGCTCGGACCGCATGATGGCTTCCCAAACTGACAGCGCGGGGTCGATTCCCGTCACCCGCTCCAACGACGAAAGCCCAGGTCAGCATCTCGCAGACGCCCTGAGTGGCGTTGAAGGCACGGTAGACGCCGCCTCGCGACCCACGCCCTGCCATTCCCTCCGAGGAATTGTCGGGTGAAGGCCCGTTCTCGCAAGGTGATCGGTACACGCCCCGACCGAGGAGAAACGGTGACCGATATCCACACACAGGAACTGGCCGGCCGCTACATCGCGCTCTGGAACGAGCCGGACGCCGGAATGCGCAGAAAGGCGATAGAGGAGGTGTGGGCCGCGGACGGGACCCATGTCCTCCAGCCGCCCCAGGAGATCCGGGAGATCGCCGCGGGGCTGGGCTTCGACTCCACCACCCTTGAGGCCCACGGGTACGACGAGATCGAGGTGCGGGTGATGCGCTCCTACGAGAAGTTCGTCGCCCCCGGGGAGTTCTTGTTCCGGCCCCGCGGGGACGCCCTCCGCCTGCACGACGTCGTCAAGTTCACCTGGGAGATGGTGCCCGTCGGGGGCGACGGGGCGGTGGGCGGCGGCCTGGAGGTGCTCGTGCTCGGCGAGGGCGACCGTGTCATCGCCGACTACATGTTCCCCGGGCTCTGACGGACCGGCCGCCGTGGTCGCGGCTCACCCGGCCAGCAGTGCCGCCGTGGTCGCGTCGGCAGGCAGGAACGCCTCCAGCTTCAGCTCCGCCACGGTCACGTCGAGAGCGGTCGCGAAGGTCGTGATCGTGGTCGTCAGCCGCAACTCGCCGCGCGCCGAGCGCAGCCGTACCGGGACGGCGAAGCCCACGTGGTCGGGCCCCGGCGCGGCGTGCGGCACGTAGCCGGACAGCTCTTCGTACAGGTCGTCCCGGGGGATGCGGTCGAGGATGTGCTGCGCCCACTGCTCCAGGTTGACGATTCGCGGCGCCAGGCCCTCCGGGTGCAGGGAGAGGCGCAGCACGTTGACCGGCGGGCGCAGCAGGTGCTCCGCCACGCCCTGGGTGAGCAGGTCGAACGCGTCGTTGGCGAGCACCAGCTCGTGCCGCGCGTCCACGACGATCGCGGGATAGGGCAGATGCCCGGTCAGGATGTGCCGCAGCGCGGTGCGCACGTGCTCCAGGCCGGGGTCGTCCAGCGGGGTCTGCGGGTAGACGGGGGCGTAGCCGGCCGAGAGCAGGAGCTCGTTGCGCTCCCTCAGCGGCAGCTCCATCGACTCGCTGAGCCGTACGACCATGGACCGACCAGGCCGGGAGCGGCCGCTCTCCATGAAGCTGAGATGGCGTTGCGTCGTGCCCGCGCGCAGTGCGAGGTCGAGCTGGCTGAGACGGCGGTGCTGCCGCATCGAGCGCAAGGCATGGGGGAAGTCCATTCCCCCAGCGTGCCAGACTTCCATTCCTTCGAGGGAATTGTCGTCATTTCCTGAATACAGCAGGATCCGTCCAATGAACATACGAATGGGTGTCCTGCTCCCCACCAACCACAGCCAGTGGGACGACGCCCGGCGGCTGGTCGACTTCGGCGTCCACGCCGAACAACTCGGCTACGACTCGGTGTGGGCCAACGACACCCTGCTCGGCCCGCGCATCGAGCCGCTGGCCATGCTCGCCGCCCTCGCGTCGGCGACCGGGCGCGTCACGCTCGGCACGGCGACGCTGCTGCCCGCCTTCCGCCGTCCGGTCACAGCCGCGCAGGAGCTCGCCTCCATCGACCACTTGTCCGCTGGGCGGTTGGTCGTCACTGTGGGCGCGGGCTTCCCCGGTCGGTCGGAGATCGAGTACGCGGTGTCGGAGGTGCCGTGGGAGCGCCGCTTCGGACGGCTGGACGACACGGTGGCCCTGTGGCGGGCACTGTGGGCGGGCAAGCGGGCCTTCCACGGCAAGGTGCTGCGCTTCGACGAACTGCCCGAGTCCACGCCCTCCTACCGGCCCGGTGGCCCGCCGATCTGGCTGGGCGGGGCGAGCCCGTCGGCGCTGGAGCGTGCCGGGCGGCTTTACGACGGCTGGCTGCCCTACCCGCCCGATCCCGCCGACTACCGGGCGGGCCTCCAGGCGGTACGGCGCGTGGCGGTGCCGGCGGGGCGCTCTGTGGACGCGGTCACCCCGGCGCTGTTCGTCACAGTGCTGGTCACCGACGACGTGGAAGGGGGAGAACGGCGGCTCGACGACTACTGCCGGGCCACATACGGCCTGCCGTACGAGACCGTGCGGACGATCCAAGCGATCGTCGCGGGCCCGGCCGAGCAGGTGGCCGCCACGCTGGCCCGCTACGCGGAAGCAGGCGCGGAACACCTCGTCTGCCGCATCGCGGGGCCGTCCCTCGACACGCAGTTCGACCAACTGGAGCTCATTGCCAGGATCGTCCGCCCAGCGGTCGGAAAGCCGTCCGGCCATTGAGCGTGTCCGGAGTCTGAGGGCTGCGCAGCAGCGAAATGCGGCAACTGGGCCGTGCACCCATGGTGAGAGGTTTCCCGCGTTCCTCAGATCTGGCATAGTCCCCAGGCGTATGACGACGGCCGCGATGCCCAAGGGGATGACCATGGCTCCCACCAGCACGATGACCGCGGAAGCCGTCGCCCTGCGGCACTTCCTCGACGCTCAGCGGACCAGCGCGCTGGCGATCCTCGACGGACTCACCGACGAGCAGTTGCGGACCGCGGTCCTGCCCTCGGGGTGGACGCCACTCGGGCTGATCAAGCATCTGGGTTACGCCGAGCGCCACTGGTTCCAAAGCGTGTTCTGCGGAACTGCGGCCGACGTGCCGTGGCCCGATGACGACGAGGAGTTGATGACCTCGGCACATCCGGCTGTGGAGGTGTTCGCCTTCTATCGGGACCAGTGCGAACGCGGCAATGCCCTGCTGGCCACGACGCCGCTGGACACGAAGCCGGTCGGGCGGCACGGCAGTGACCCGGACGACGAGTTCACCGATTTACGCGGGATCGTTCTCCACATGATCGAAGAGACCGCCCGGCATCTCGGCCACCTCGACGCCGCGCGCGAGCTCCTCGACGGCCGCACCGGCCTCGGCCCGCGCTAGCCTCACTCCCATCAGTTGATCTTGGTTTCAGTGAGGGGCGGATCATCGTCGTCGTCCTTCGCGCCGAGTCACCGCTCGACGATCTCACCCCGTGGCGTCAGTGATGTCACGATCTCTGTGCTTGGCGGCCGACGCCCGTACTCACCCCCGGGTCCTCAGGCACTCAGCCGGCGGGGATCCACGGTGGCTCACGCCGTATACGAGTCCTGCCGGCGCTGCGACACCCCCGACTTCTTCATGCGGCGAACTCCACGATCAGCCGGGCCAGTTCGGACGGCTGGTCCTCCGGCACGAAGGCATATGAATCGGCGACCGTGACCAGTCGGGCGTCGGGCAGGGTCGCCGCGAGTCGTTCGAAGAGCCGGGCAGAGAAGATCTGGTCGTCCTCCGCGCGAACCAGCAACACCGGCTTGCCGAATCCGGACAGTGTCTCGGCGGCGGCCAGCGTGTACCTGTTGTGCACGCCAACGATGAACCGCTTGGTGTCCCTGCGAATCTGCCGGCTGTCGCGGCTTGGCCGCAGGTAGGAGTCGATGATCTCGGCGGGGATGCCGCGCTTGGCCAGCCGGCCGAACGCGGACGGCCGCCGCTGCACAATCGGCAGCCGGAGCAGTCGGCCGGCCAGACAGACCGCACCGGGTAGCCGAGCCAGCTTGGGCAGCGAGGTGAACGGATCGGGCAGGAAGTCCTCGAACGCGTCGCACGGGGTGAGCACGACACGGCCGAGCCGCTCCGGATGGTCGGCCATCAGGATCTGGGTGAGTGCGCCGCCGGTGTCGTTGGCGACCACGGTGACGTCAGTCAGGTCAAGCGCGTCGAGGAACTCCGCGATCAGCCTGGCGACTCCGGAGGGCGTCAGGTCGGCGCCGGCCGGCATGGGGATCTGGTGCGCGCCGAGCGGCCAATCCGGCGCGATGCAACACAAGCCCGCGTCCGCGACGGGCGGCACGACTTTGCGCCAGAGGTTGGCGTTGGCCAGGAGACCATGGACGAACACGACGGGCGGGCCGGAGCCGCGCTCCGTGTAGGCGACCCGGCCGCTGCGCAAGGTCACGGTCTTGCGGGTGCCAAGAGCCCTGTCGAGCATGCGGGCCTCTTCGGGGATCGATGTCACCTCGGGGCGACCCTCGTAGAGGCCTCTTCGACGCAGCGCAGTTCGTTCAAGGCCGCCTGCCGACCTGTGTCGACGGCTGCGCGAAGCAGGCGTGGGCGTCGCTCGGTACGGCCGATCTTCGCGCTGCCGATCGGTGGGCGGATCTGCAAGGCCGCGGGGTGCGACGCCAGGAGCCGCTCTTCCTCCGCTCTGATGGCCTCACGGCGCAGCCATGTCTCGAGGGCTCCCGGCGCGCGCCGGGCGAACCATCGCGACAACAACAGGCGTTCGCCGCGGGAGGGAGCCGAGGCGGTCTCGTCGGTACGTCGAGTGCGAAGCGCAACGATGTGCGTGGCCTTCTGAGCAAGTGCCGTCTGTACGGGGATCGCCTCGCTCACCCCGGCGTCGACGAACGGTCGCCCGTCGATCTCGATCGGTTCGCCGGCGAGAAGTGGCATCGCGGTCGACGCGCGGAGTGCGGCCTGCAAGCTTGCTTGGTCACGGATCTGCTCGTGCAGATCGACGGCCTGGCCTGTGAGGGCGTCTGTGGCGATCGGGTGGAATTCGACCGGGTTGTCGAGGACCTCCTGAAACCCCATCGGCAGAATCTCGGTGTACACGGTGTGGACGAGGAAACGAGTGTCCACGACCGGCTGCCTGAGCAGCGCACGCCTCGGGTCGATGGTCGTCCGCATGATGGTCGGATCCCACCATGCGTGCATGCTGCTTTCCGCGCGACCACACAGCAGCCACGCCGCGTTCAGCGCTCCCGCGGAACTGCCGTAGACGGCATCGAACATCGGCAACAGCCCCAGTTGTTCGATGGCGATCGTCATGCCGCTCGAGTACGCACCACGAGAGCTTCCGCCTTCGACCAGGAGCACCAGGCGCGCGTCGTCGCTGCGATTTCCGGGAGCGCTTCCTTGTTGCCTGCGGTCACGTAGCAACTGAAGGACAGTGGCGGTCACCGTTCCACCTTCTTTCCTGGTCGGGTTCCGTCCGTGGTGACGAGGAGCGGCATTCTCGGTTCCTTTCACGACTCGGAGGAACGTCGCCATCCTGCGCGCTCGGTGGACGCGGATGCGAATACCTGGCAGGTACTCGTTCCGACGCGTGCCGCCCCGGCTATCGTGACGTCTCGTGACAGCTACGAACGTCGGTCACCTGATCCGCCGGCAACGGGGACTGGCCCGGCGTAGCCAGATGGATCTGGCGCATGAGATCGGCATCTCGCCCCGCCACCTGAGTTTCGTCGAGCTGGGCAAGTCGAAGCCGAGTCCCGACGTGCTGATGAAGATCGCCCAGCATCTGGATCTGCCGCTGCGGGAGCGGAACGACTGGCTTCTGGCGGCCGGATACGCTCCCCGCTATCCGGAAACGCCCCTGACCGAGTCGGCTCTTTCCCGGGTCCGGGCCTCGTTGCAGGCGCTGCTGGACACGCACGACCCGTTCCCCGGCATCGCGATCGACCGGCAGTGGAATGTGCAGCTCAGCAACCACGCTGCGCGCCGACTGGTCTTTGACATCCCCGAGGACGTGCTCGGCGCGCCGGCCAACGTTTTCCGAATGGCCCTGCACCCCGCCGGACTCGCCGGCCGTACCAGAAACTTCCCGCAATGGTCCGCCTATCTGCTGCGCCGGCTCGACCGGGCCGTCGTGCGGACCCAGGACCCCTGCCTCGCCGCACTCGCCGACGAGATAGCGACCTGGCCCGCGATCCCGGAACGCCACACCTGGAGCGGCCTTTTTCCCGACGAAGCTGACGACCCGGTCTTGTCCTGGCGGCTGGAGCTCGACGGCGAGGAAGTGTCGATGTTCACCGTCCTGAGCACATTCGGGACCCCGATGGACGTTACCCTGTCCGACCTGTCAATCGAGCTGTTCTTTCCTGCCGACGAGCGAACCGAGACCGTCCTGCGCCGCCGCGCTTGAGCCGACTTCGAGGCGAACGCTCGCTGCCGCTCCGCGGTCGGGGTCCCAGGGAATCGGCGGTGTGCCGATTCCCTGGGACCTCTGGGTCCGCGGTGCTTACCGGACGGTGACGGTCTTGGTGGCGGTGGCGGGGGTGCCGACGCCGTTGGTCGCCTGCAGGGTGAAGGTGTAGGTGCCGCTCTTGCTCGGGGTTCCGGACAGGGTGCCGTGGGTGGCCAGTTGCAGGCCGGGCGGGAGCGTCCCGGAGGTTCGGGTCACCGTCGGTGCGGGATATCCGGTCGTCGGGAACTGGTAGATGAAGTACTTCCCGACCTGCGCGGCCGGTGTGGTGGCCGTGGTGAATTTGGCCGGGGCGTTGACGACGACGGTCTTGGTGACAGTGGCGGGGGTACCGACGCCGTTCGTCGCCTGCAGGGTGAAGCTGTAGGTGCCCCCCTGGGAGGGGGTTCCGGACAGGATGCCGCTGGTGGCCAATGTCAGGCCGGGCGGGAGCGTCCCGGAGGCCCGGGTCACCGTCGGTGCGGGGGTCCCGGTGGCGGCGAACTGGTAGCTGAAGGACTTCCCGACCTGCGCGGCCGGTGCGGTGGCCGTGGCGAATTTGGCCGGGGCATTGACGACGACGGTCTTGGTGACAGTGGCGGGGGTACCGACGCCGTTCGTCGCCTGCAGGGTGAAGCTGTAGGTGCCCCCCTGGGAGGGGGTTCCGGACAGGGAGCCGTCGGTGTCCAGCACAAGGCCCGGCGGAAGCGTCCCGGAGGCCAGGCTGACCTTCGGCGTGGGTGATCCGGTCGCCGCGAATCTGTAGGCGTAATGGTCACCGGCGATCGCAGTCGGTGGGTTCCCCGCAGTGAAATCCGCCGGAGCGGTGGTGATGGTCGCCGAGGCGTCCGCGGTTCCGAAGTCGTTGGTGGCGGTGACCTGGCAGGCGACCTGATGGCCGGCGTCCCCCGTAACTGGAGTGAATGTGGCGGTGGTCTCTCCAGGGACCACTGCTCCGTCCCACAGCCAGGTGTAACTCACGGAGGTGGCACTGATGAATGGGGCCTCGCAGGTCAGCTTGCTCCCGCCGTCGCCAGTGATCGTCGCTTCAGTGGTCGGCTCCGGCGGCCCCGCCTTCGCCAGCGTGTGGTAGCCCCCGGCCGAAATCTCCGTGACTGAACTCAGCCCTGGCACGGTGGCCGGTGTGGCGCGGTTGGTGGTGCTGCCGTCGCCGAGCTGTCCGGAGGCGTTGTGGCCCCACGCCGCCACGCTGCCGTCCGAGCGCACCGCGACACTGTGGTGGTAGCCCGCGCTCACCCGGGCGACGTCGCTCAGCCCTGACACGGTGACAGGAGTAGGGCGCCTGGTGGTGGTGCCGTCCCCGACCTCTCCGAAGGCGTTGTCGCCCCACGCCGCCACGGTGCCGTCCGAACGCACCGCGAGACTGTTCTCATCGCCGGCGGCGATCTGGGTCACCTTGGTCAGGCCACGGACCACCGCCGGGGTGGCGCGGTAAACGACGGCGGTGCCGTCACCGAGCTGTTGCACGAGGTTGTTGCCCCAGGCCGCCACGGTGCCGTCCGAGCGCAACGCAAGACCGTAGGTCTCGCCGGCGGCGATCTGGGTCACGTCGGTCAGGTCGTGGACCTCCACCGGGGTGGTGCGCTTGGTGGTCGTGCCGTCCCCGAGCTCACCAACGTAGTTGTCGCCCCACGCCGCCACGGCGCCATCCGAGCGCAACGCAAGACTGTAGGACTGACCGGCGGCGATCTGTGTCACCCCGGTCAACCCGATCACCTGTGCGGGGGTCGCGCGGCTGGTGGTGGTGCCGTCCCCGAGCTCGCCACTGGTGTTGTCGCCCCACGCCCACACGGTGCCGTCCGCACGCAGCCCGAGACTATGGTTCCACCCCGCAGCCACCTGCACCATGTCTGTCAGTCCAGGCACCTGAACCGGCGTCGGCACCGGGCTGCGGGTATCCGTCCCGTCGCCCAGCGCTCCTTCCCTGTTGTCGCCCCACGCCCACACGGTGCCATCCGTACGCACCGCCAGAGAGTGGTAGAAGCCGGCGCTGACCTGAGCCACCTGGCTCAGGTCAGACAGAGCGACCGGCGAGGGCCGGCTGGCCGTCGACCCGTTGCCCAGCTCCCCCTCACTGGCCCGTCCCCACGCATACGTCTGGGAGGAGCCGCTGGAGGCGGCCGCCGACACCGCCACAGCGGGAGCGCTCACGGCCAGCACGGCACCGGCCGCCACGACACGCACCCCCATGCCTGGCCTCCACCGTCTCCGTCGTCCACGACGGGTCGACTCGGCACGAGGAGAGTCGGGTGAAGCCTCGGACACTAACTCAGTCACGCGATGCAGTCCTTCATGCTCGGAACAGCCGATGGTGTTTCGCTGTGGTCGTTCCTCGTCTTCCGGACCCGCCGTCCACCGGATCGGTGTCCAGGAGACGCGGCCCCGTTCCGGTGACCGCGACCGACGCACAAGGCGGGCGGTCGAGACCGGCTCCGGATGGAGATCACCTCGCGAACCAGTCCGCATTATGATCTATCGACGCCTTGGGGCGATATGCGATTTACGTGACTAATAGGGAAAATGTGATCATTCGTCCCTGAGTGGGGACTTGCGGGATCGACCACCGCCGAACTGCAGGGTGCAGCCATGCCTCGCCCAACACCACGCGCACGCGCGACCGTCCAGTTCGGCCATCCACAACCAGTCGGTGATCCGGGCGACGTCGGCGCGGAACTCGGTGACGAGGTGCGAACGCCTCGCGGTTGGTCGCCGCTGGATCATCCCGCCTCACCGGCCCGCACCGAGCCGAAGGCGCCAACGGTAGACAGGTTCACTGGCGGGCAATCACCCGTATTCGACGGCCGAAAATCGGACATGAGTCGATATTCCTATTAAATGGATTTCAATCGCGGTGCAGCTCAATAAGACGATAAACACAATGGCAATAGAGACTGTCCGCCAGTTTATGGCGTGAGAGGCGGGGAAATCAAGGACAATGCCGCCCGCGAGACGCGACGCCCGCCCGGGTGCGAAATCTTTCGATTAACTTACGAAATCACAGCGCGTCAGGGCCGCATCCTTTCAAGGGGGAAATCGAAATTGCCGAAGCGCAACAATTTTGTCCTGCTTTCCATGATCAGCGCCGTCCTGACCGGCGGCGTCGTCGCGCTGGGTGGTGCTGTCACCACCACCTCCGCCGATGCGGCCATCGAAGGCACATCTGACCGCTCAGTCGTTCGCCACGATGACCGCCACGCGTCTTCCACCCCAGGTCACGGAAGGAACAAGAACCACAACGCGAACACGGACAGACAGCGTCAGCACGACCGCCAGCACGAGCACCAGCGCCAGCACCTGATGCGCGACTTCGCCACGACCGTGACACCGCTCCAGAAGAGCGACACGCAAGCAGACGCGTCCCAGAACTCCAGCGGCCCCAAGGGCGAGCAGGGGCCACCCGGTCGGCCGGGGGTCTCCGGCTATGAGGAGGTGCTGGGGCCGCCGGTCACATGCGCCCCTAATACCCTCTGCGACATTGCGATCGCGACATGCTCCGCAGGTAAGCAGCCAGTCGGCGGTGGCTATACCTATGATCCGTTCGGGCCGACCGTACCCACCATCCTCGACACGAACAGGCCGGGGGACAACACGTGGCGGGTGGGGCTATCAAACTTGAGCACGACCACTATCACCATCTTCCCGAGAGTGAGATGCGCCTACATCTCGTGACCCTCTCGGACAATTGCACGGCAAGCAGGCCGTTCACGATCGGCGATGATTCCGGAATGCCATCAAGCATTCCATCTCATCCATGATCCGATGAAGAGGCGCCCCCGATGAAGATCAGGGGCGCCTCCTCTTGCTCCCCTAGGCATGGGCGATTGATTGGGGCTGAAAGTCGGAGTTTCAGGGTGCTGCGCGACGTCTGAAGGGCGCTGTGGATGGGCCGGAATGGGCGTATATTCCCGGCGACCGGTTGAAGATTCCGAGCACGGCTGACGTGCCGACGTCGGCCGGGAAGGCACGGCTCGATGATTTCCGCCGACATCGCCGCGGCGAGTGCGTACTGGACGGCCGCGGTGCGCGCCCGCGAGACGGCTCGCCCCGACCATCTGTTCCGGGATCCGTGGGCGAGCGCCCTCGCCGGCGAGCGCGGCCGGGAGTTGTTGCGGCGCAAGGAGGAACGTGACCGGCGTGAAGACGTGCTGCTTCCACTGCGTACCCGCTGGTTCGACGACGCTGTCACCGCCGAGCTGACGCGGCAGACCGGTCAACTGGTCGAACTCGGCTCCGGCCTGGACACACGTCCCTACCGGCTGCAACTGCCCGCCGGTACACGTGCATTCGAGGTCGATCAGTCGTCGGTGCTACGGCACAAGGTAGCGGTGATGGCCACGATGCCGACGCTGCACCGGAGCGTCACCGATGTCGCCATCGACCTGGGCGGCGACTGGTCACCGGATCTGGTCGACGCCGGGTTCGAGCCGCTTCGGCGTACGGTGTGGGTGGCCGAAGGACTGCTGATGTACCTCGACCACGGCGCCGCGACTCGGCTGCTGCGCACTGCCGCCAGCCTGTCCGCCCCAGGAAGCGTGCTCGTTCTCGACACCCTCGCACGATCAACCCCGCCCACCGGACAGACCGCCGACACTGGCGCGAAATTCATGCCTGACGATCTACCGTCTCTGCTCGCCACGTATCACTGGACCCAGCGTGAGCACACGACGATCGCCGGGCCCGCGCGCGCCTACGGCCGGATACCCGATCAACCGCGATCCGGCGAGAAGCCGGCCGACTTCACCTACCTCCTCGTCATCGCCGACCTCACTCCCGCCGAGGGCCATCGGCGTTAGTCCTCGATCCACGGGGTCTTGACGATCGCCCCTGCCGGGCCAGGGCTTACGCGGCACTAACACCGTTCGAGCGTGAGCAGCGGCTCAGCGAACACCGGCGCTGGTGCGCCGGGATTCGCGGCGACAACCTGCTCCAGGCGGTGGAAGCCGGTCTCCAACTCGTCGGGAGTGAGGTGAGCGAAGAACGAAAGGGTGCGCAGGCGCAGCCGTTCGAGCATGTCAGCGCGGGTGCCGGAGGACGGCTCGGTAACCGTGCCGAAGCCGGCGACGCGCCAGCCGGCCGAGGTGAACATCGCGATGACCTCGTGCAGCGGCTGGAACAGTGAGGTGTCCACCTCAAGGCCACGGGGGAAGTGCTCCAGCCACCACGGCCTGGGATGGTGGTCGCTGAAATTCGCGCGCAGTAACAGCCGCCCGGCGGGCCTGAGCACCCTGGCCAGTTCCCGAGCCGCCCGCGGCTTGTCCTGGACGTGGTGCCAGGACAAGAACATGAGCGCGTAGTCGGCGCTGCCGGACGGCACCGGCATGTCCTCAGCGGAGCCTGCCAGATACCGCGCGCCGGGATGCTGGGACTGCGCCAGCGCCATCTCGCGCATGCGGACCGACGGCTCGACGCCGGTGACCGGCCCGAACGCTCGCGCCAGCGCGGGGGTGAACCTGCCGGTCCCTGAGCCGACGTCCAGCCCCGCCAGCGGACGCTGGTCGGGTAGCACCGCCCTGAAGGCACTGATCCATGTCTGCAGTTGCTGCTCGGTGAGCGCACGGCCACGTGCGTAGTCCTGGTACTGCTCCGTGTCGTAGTCGATCCGCCTCATCGCGGCTCCCTCGCCGGCCGGGCTACGGCAAACCCTGAACCGATGTATTCAGCTGATATATCGGCACGATATGTTGCGTCGGACCATGCGGCAAGGGGGCATCGATCGCCAGGGGTGTGCGACCCTCTGGGAGTGCGTGGCGTCTTCCTCTTCCCCGACATCGAGCAGGCCGCCGTCGTCGCCCTGCTTGACGAACGGTCTCCTGGTCAGAGGCATCCGTGGTTCGCGGACGGATGTCTGTACGTGTGGCTGACAACTGAGGACCTGTACCTGGACTGGGAGCCGGAGACAGTAGGGAGTCTGACTCGGGCCTGTGGACGACTACCTGAATGGATGCTTGAAGTCGAGGTCTCAGGCCGAGTCGACGGGACGGCCGAGGTGCGCCGTCTGACATCGGCGCTGCTCGCTCAGGGCGGCATAGCGATGGACGACTACTCCGACCATCCGTGGACCGCAGAAGAGGTGGCTGACGACACAGCGGCAGGCGGTCTGCGCTTCTTCGACTTCAGAACCGACTACGAACGGACCGCGTTCCCTCGTTAGCAGGGACCCGGCGCCGTGCGCGCTTCTCCGTGCCGATCTTGCAACCGCGCGGATTCCCGAAAGGCGATCGCTTACAGCCGGGCCTGCGCCTCCTGGACGTGGCGCAACATTCCGTGAGCGCCTGCGGCTTCGGCGATCGAGCCGGCCTCGACAAGAAGTTCCAGCGCCTCGTCGCGGCAGCCTTGCCCGGCGGTGACGTAGGCCAGTCCGACCAGGTTGGCGGCGACGCCGGGAAGGAAACCGACCTCGCGGCGGAGCCGTGTCGACTCCTCCAGGCGTTCCCGTGCCGACTCCAGGCGGCCCGCCCGTTGATCCGCAATGCCCAGGTGCCGAAGGGCGTAGGACGCGGTCAGGTGGTCGCCGGCGTGCACCGCTTTCTCGTGGGACTGTGCCAGCACGGGAACCGCGGCGGCGTCGTCGTTCCGTACGACCTGATGGAAACACCCGATCCAGAACAGGGCCTCCGCCTCACCGCGCAGGTCACCGAGGTTCCGGTAGAGCCCGGCCGCGCGCTCGAACAGGGTCAGCTCATGAGGGTCCTCGTGTCCGTCGTCCAGGAACCGCGCGTGCACGATACGGCCCCGAGCAAGGGCGAGGTCTGCCTCCACCGCGTCCAACTCCCGCTCGGCCGCCGTCATGGCTTCGCTGTCGCCCCCGAAGACTGCTCGCTCGTAGAGGAACCTGGCCTGCTCGATTCTGTCGTCTGCGCTCATCTCGCCCCTCACCGCGGTAGTGCGACTGGTCGAACCGTAGAAGATCGAAACGGCGCACGCACGTGAATGTCCACTGCACACCGCTCATGGAAGAGATCGGCCCTATGTGACGAAGGTCATGGTTGTGGGGGTTCCGCCTCGGCCGACGCCTCCGCCCAGCCTTCCGTGAAGTTGTCACGCTATGTTGGTTCGAACCCAATACCCCCCACCACCTGCGAAAACGGACTGCCTGGCGGTGGATGCACGGCTACGCGGGCCGCTCTTGCCCGTCCCGCTGTGTGTCGCCCTGTGGCGCCGTGGACCGGTGGGTTGCGGGATCGGGCAATCCCCCTTCCCAGAGCGGCATCCCCAGGCCGATGGCTCCCGTCCGCGCATCGCCCTTCTCGGCTCTGAACGCTTTGGGGGGCGAATCGACAATCCCAGGTTGGAAGGCAAGGCAGAGTCGAGGAAGGTCATGACGACAGATGCAGAACTGATCGGCAGATCGCTGGCCGGAGACAAAGAAGCCTTTGTGGAGGTGATCATCCGCCACGAGGGTGCTGTCGGGGCTTACCTCGCGCGGCGTGTGGGGCGTGAGGCGGCCGAGGACCTCCTCGGCGACGTGTGGGTGGCGGCCTTCGAGTCCCGGCGGACCTACGACCGGTCGTTCCCCGAAGCGCGGCCGTGGCTGTACGGGGTGGCCCTGAACAGGCTGCGGCATTACTGGCGGTCCCGGCCCGCCGAGGATCTCGTACCCGACGTGACGAGCATGGCGAACGGGTGGGACCCCTGGCCGGCGGTGGACGCCCGCGTGGACACCCAGGCGGTGCTGCGGGCGGCCCTGGACAAGCTCAGGCCGGAGGAGCGAGAGGTGCTGACCCTGGTCGCCTGGGAGGACCTGACCGTCGCCGACGCCGCGCGGGCGCTCCGAATGCCTGCGGGGACGGCACGCCGCCTGCTGCACCAGGCCCGGATGGCGCTGCGGAACGCGCCCGAAGTGGCCGCGCTATTGACCGATCTCAACAGTGTGAAGGAAAGCAAGTGATCGTGGACGAGATGGACCTGGTCAGTCAGCTGAAGAGTGCCGCACCCCTGCGGCCCGAGACGTACGAGCGAGCGCGGATGACACTGCGAGGGGCGATGGCCGAGTCCGAGCCCGCACAGGTGCAGGAGATGGCTCCGGTGACTGCGGCGGCTCCGAAGCGGAGGGGAAGGTTGGCCGGGGGGCGTAACCGCCGCCTGGGCATGCTGAGCAAGGTCACCATCGGTGCCGGCATCGGCGCGCTCGCGGCGGCGGCGGCCATCGTGGTCGTCGCTCCGTCGGCGCCCCAGCCCGCGGCGCCGGCCGGATCGACCTCCCAGGCCCCCACGGGCAACATCAAGCTGGTCTCCCTGGTGACCGAAATCAAGGCGAGCGAGGGCTCCCTGTCGGGAGACGCGTCGCTGGTCGTCAACACCCAGACCATTGCCGGCAGGTCGCCGTACGTCCTTTACAGCCTGTACACCGACAGCGGCGAGTACTACGTGACCGACACACAGAGCGCCCTCCCAGGGGCGATCGCCGGTCATGACAACCTCGCCGAGGACGTGAACGCCCGTGAGGTGGCGGCGGCCCGCGCCGCCGCGACCGGTGACCTCGACGCCGCCAGGAAGCAGATGATCAACGCCACGCCGAACCCGTTCGGGCTGGGCCTCAGCCCCGCCGAGCAGAAGGCGGCATGGGACAAGGCCCTGGCCGAGGAGGCGCGCATCCTGAAGCAGAAGGGGGTCACGACGCCTCCGAAGCAGCCCACCGGGAAGGACCTGCAGAACCTCATCAACAACCACCTCTGGATCAACAGCGTCGACGCGTTGGCCCGCGGGGCGGCCAACCCGAAGATCCGGGCGGGCGTGCTCCGCCTGATTTCCACCATTCCCGCCGTCACCGTCAAGGATTCGACGACCGACGGGAAGCCCACGCTGACCCTCACGGCGGGACGGGCACTGTTCCAGGGCAGCGACGTCCAGGTGCTGACGATCGACGCCAAGACCGGAATGCCGATCCGCTCCGAGGTCGGCGCCCCGGGGAAGAAGGCGTCGTCCGTGACCACCTTCGAGTCCTCCCGGGTCACGGTGGCCGACGTCAAGGCCGGCAAGTTCTGATCCGCACTCGGCGCCCAGGACTCGACCGGGCTTGACCGTGCGGGCCGCCCTTACCGGGGTGGGGCGGCCCGCATCGGTCACGTCGTCGTGGCGGTCGTGCCGCTCACGGCTGGCACCGGCCCTGCACCCGCTCCACACGAAAGGCCCAGGTCAGGGATGAATTCCCGACCTGGGCCTTGACGTTTTCGCGCTGTTGTCGCGCCTTGTCCACGCCGAACCGGGGCGGACGGCTCGCTGGTGCGGTCGGCATCGCGATATCCGCCCTGGTCCGTCACTTCACCGATTTCACCATCAGCCCATGACAGGCAGTGGCGCCCACGGGCTGCAGCCGAGAATGGGACCCGACGTCGGGATTGGAACCGCGTCGATGGTGCAGTCCGTCTTGAAAATACCGCCCGCAGTCCGAGCGGTGATCCTCGCGATCTGGGGCCCAGTCGCACCGGTGGTGAGCTGACCGACGGTGATGTTCTGCACGTAACCGCCCGCGCTGTTCGCCACGTTTCGGAGGTTGGCCCATCCCGTCCGCGGGTCCCTGACGAACGGGACACCGTTGTTCGCCGACACCAGCAAAAGGAGAGAGCTGGTCCCGTTGCCGGTGAACGCGGTCGGCAGATTGGAGATGTCGTCTCCGTCGAGCCACGGACCGCCGGCCACATGGGGGTCCGTCATGGTGGTGGAGGCGCTGGCGGCGGCCACACCGGAGAATCCGAACGCTCCGCAGGCCGCCAGTGCGACCGCCGAGATCAGCACACGACCCGTGCGGGAACCGAAGGCCGAGCTGCTCTTGCGAGAAATCAATTGATTTCCCTCCATGGTGAGAATCGAATTTTCGCCACCGCGCGAAAGCGATGCGGTCCAGGGATACCCGCACCAATAAACATGGACACCAGGGGTGAATATTCTATTCCGGCAAACAGATACCACGCCAAGACAAAGTCGCCCGGTCGTTTCCGGAACTCACCGACCTCGCGGCATTCACACTCTTGACGACACTCCGTGGCATTCCGCGATGATAAATCAACCCAAATGATCCCACCATTTCCGACCTTGCGCGAAAAACGGACATTTGAATCATTTATTTATGTGAGTGTATATCTGTGCAACGGTGACATGTCGCCGCATGCGTTTCGACGTTGCGCCGGTGGTGGCGGTCCCGTACGCCCAACAGGAGTGCGGCGAGCACAGCTGCGATGGCGGAGGCGAGCAGGACGGCGCCTTTGGCGTTGCCCAGGGTGGTCGCATCCGTGAAGGACAGCTCGCTGATCAGCAACGAGACGGTGAAGCCGATGCCGCCGAGTAGTCCGATGCCGGCGATGTCAGGCCAGCTCAGCCCCGGATTCAGCTCGGCGCGGGTGATGCGGGCGGTCAGCCACGTTCCGCCGAAGATGCCGACCGCTTTCCCGCCGATCAGGCCGCCCAGGATTCCCCAGGTGATCGTGCTGGACCAGATGCCGCCCGCCCCCTCCAAGGAGATCCCGGCGGACATGAGAGCGAACGCCGGCAGAGCCAGCCCCGCCACGACCGGCCGCAAGGCGATCTCGGCCCGATGCGACGGGCTCACCGGTTCGCCGGGGCGGGGTGTGGTGCGCATCAGCGTGCCCATCGCGACCCCGGCGATCGTGGCGTGAACGCCTGAGGCGTGAGTCAGCGTCCAGATGCCAGCCGCCAGCGGCCCGTAGACCACCCATCGAGGCACGCCGGCGCATGACCGGCTGTTTTGCAGGTATCCGAACACCGCCAAGCCCAGGACGGTCCCGCCCAAGGCCACAGGGGCCAGACCTGCCGTGTGGGACACGGCGATGATGATGACCGCGCACATGTCGTCGACGGTCGCCATTGTGAGCAGGAACGTACGCAGCGGCGAGGGCAGGTGGCGGCCGACGACAGCCAAAACGGCGACGGCGAAAGCGGCGTCGGTGGCCATGGGGACACCCCACCCGCTGATCGGCTGGGAGCGAAGGACGTTGACGGCCACGAAGACGGCAACGGGGATCAGCACACCGCTGAGGGCCGCGACGATGGGCAGGATCGCATGGCGTGGATGACGGAGTGCGCCGTGGACGATTTCCCGCTTGAGCTCGTTGCCGACGATGAAGAAGAACAGCGTCAGCAACCCGTCCGACGTCCAGGCGTGCAGGGGTAAGTTGACGTGCAGCGAAGTGGGGCCGAAGGTGAACGAGCGCAGCGACTCATAAGCCGGGGACAGGGGCGAGTTCGCCCACACCAGCGCCACGACGGCAGCGCCGATCAACAGTGAACCGCTGACCGCGTCCGAGCGCAGCGCAGCGGTCATCCGCGCGAAGGCAGACATGAGAAGAACTCCGGGAACGGCGCGACGGCACCAGGGCGATCATCGCGGAAGGCAGGCGGAACGACGGCAGGTGTCCCGCTCAACGCAGAGCGGGCTCAGGCACCTTGCGGAATGCAGACGTTCACCTGCGCGCCCCACGTGCTGACATAGCCGTTCGTGCCGATCGGCCGCCACTCGAGCGGCGCCGGCACCGGGCGCTCACCACAGCGCGGTTCCATGCAAAGGCGGGAAGCGGACCGCGGGACGGGAAACGACGCGCGAATCATGCCCCGCTCCCTCCTCACGTGCGACTGCATGCACAGCGGAACCACACTAACAATCCGTCCACCTGGGGCTGTCCTCGCCATCGGGCCGGCGACGGCGGGCAGGGAGCCCGGTTCAACGAGCACCTCGGACTGAGGCGGTTCCGTCCGTCCCGATAGCCTGATCTGTGGGTGACCCAGACCGCAAGGAAGGGGTCTCGCGCATGTCGAACGTGACCAACGTGACGGACGACCTGATCAATGCGATGAACGCGCACGATCTGGAGGCCGCCCTGCGGTGCTACACCGACGGAGCCGTCTACGTGTCGCCGGTCGGAGTGGGTGAGGGCCGCGACGAGATCGCCTCGTTCCTGGGCGCGTTCCTCACCGGCTTCCCCGACGTTTGCTGGACGCCGTGGAACTCGATCGTCGTCTGCGGCAACCTCGTGATCACGCAGTGGGCCATCACCGGCACTCACAGAGGCCCGTTCACGATGCCCAACGGCGAGACCATCGAGGCCACCGGCCGTTCCGTCAACATACGCGGGTGCTCATTACGCACCATGGACGGCGAGCGCATCGCCGTCCACTGCATCTTCTACGACCAACTCGAGCTGTATGCACAGCTCGGCGCCGAACTCGTCTTCAAAGGTCCCTGATCACCGTCCGCAGGGCCTTGCCTCAGGCCGAGGGCACAGTAAGGCTCCTGGCCGCACTGAATCTGTTCGGGCTATCGCGGGGTCAGAACGCAGAACTCATGGCCATCGGGATCTGCCATGACCACCCAGCTGACGTCGCCCTGGCCGATGTCGACGCGCGTCGCCCCGAGGGCGATGAGACGGTCGACCTCCGCTTGCTGATCACCGCCGGCGGGTGGAGCGAGGTCGAAATGCGGCCGGTGCTTCCCGGTCTTCGGCGTCAGCGGCGGACCACCCCAGGTGATCTTCGGGCCGCCGTGCGGCGAGCGAATCGCGGTCTCCTGGTCCTGGTCCCAGACCAGCGGCCAGCCCAGCGCTTCGCTCCAGAAGTACCCGGTCTCCTGCGAACCGTCGCCGGAAAGGGCGCCGATGAATCCGCAGTCGGCGAGGAACTTGTTGCCCGGCTCGATGACGCAGAACTCGTTGCCTTCCGGGTCTGCCAGCACGACATGAGGATCTTCCGGACGTTGCCCGACGTCGATGTGCCGGGCGCCGAGCTCGAGCGCCCTCGCCACCGTCTGCTGTTGGTCCTCGAGAGACGTGCTCGTGAGATCGAAGTGCATGTGGTTCTGGCCGGCCTTCTGCTCCCGCGTTGGAAGAAACCGGAGCAGGAACCCGGTGTCGTCGCTCGGCAGGAGCGCGATGCCGTCGTGGGGGTCGTCGGCCGTCTCCCAGCCCAGGACGCCGGCCCAGAAGCGCGCGAGACGGAACGGGTCGTGTGCGTCGAAGCTGAGCGCGTGGAGGTGAGACGTCATTCCGCTTCGCACCTCCGATCTGCTGACTCAAAGCCGCAAAAGGCACGTCCTTCGTGCCCTCGGAGAAAATAACGCTCCGCGCTCCGTGCCCGCCACGCAATAAACAGCGCCGAGTCATGCCGGCCGTCCCCCGCCTTCCTCGCAGGCGCGCGGACAGCGACTTGATCACCGCGCCGAACGGCGGCCCCGGAGAAGGCGGGCGATCATGTTCCACGCCGTCAGCGTCACGCAGCCGGACGCGACGAAGACCAGGCACACGAAAGGTACGAAGAACCCGCCCAGCAGTCCTGGGAGCCCGGGTTGGGACAGCGCGTAGGCGTGCCGGTCGTCCCACCGCCCGGAAGGGGTGCAGATCACCCCTGTCGCGAGAGCCTTCTTCTGAGGGTGATCCAGCGTTCTGACCACCATGTGGTGCTGGGCACAGACCTGCTCGGCGGCCTGCCCTTCGCCGGCTTCGGCCCCTGACATCAGCGACCCCACCACGATCAGGGGGAGCAGTACGACGACCACGTTCCGTATGAAGAGGAGGCCGGCCTTCTGCCGCGATCGGCGCACGGGGCCGGATGCGCCATCCATCAGGACCGTCGTGGCGTCATGGGGAAACCTTCTCGATCATGGGCACGCCCTCCGCATAGCGGGTCAGGCTAACACTCGTCGAGTCTGGCACCGTCCCAGGCTGAGCATGGCCGAGGCACCTGTCAGCAATATGGACTCCAGCGGTTTTCCGGCGATATCGCGACGGTTTGAGCCGCCGGCTCCCGTCCCGCCCGCTTCCGACGACAAGCCCCGAAATCGGGATCAGGCGCCCGAATGCCGATGTTCCAAGAAACACCGCGTAATGCGAATTCCTTTTCGATAGGTACAGCATCTGTTTATCCTTTCCGAATACGCGCCTTCCTGCCCGCCGTTGTCCTCCGGCGGTAATTTCGGGAGCGCGTCGCCGACGCGCCACCCCCTGAAGCCCGAATCTCACACGGAGGAAATCTAAATTGATTTCTCGCACGAAAATCTCGGCCGCAGGTTCGCGGAGCGCGGGGCGCCTTCTCATGTGGGCGGCCGCTGCCGCCGTGGCCTGTGCGTCCGCGGGCCTGCCCACCTCGGCGGCCAGCGCCGGCACCGCGACTCCGAGCACGAGGGCGGATTCCAAGCCCGTCCTCCCGCGTCTCGACTCTACGAACATCATCAGAACGTTCACCCCCGTGCTTGCGACGCCGGAGTTGCTCACGCTCACCTCCACCACCTTCACCGCGTCGGCGCGCACAGGCATCCCATGGGTGAACGACCCGAGCAGGCCGGCGGGCTCGCGATGGGTCAACATCTCATCGGTGTTCCCGGGCTACGTGTACGACGTCTCCTTGGCGCCGGCGCCGAGTACTAATCTCTCTGTCGTCGCGGGGCCTCCAGTCGCCCTCGCCAGCCTGGATCAGTCCGGCATTCCCGTGGGCCGGCTCAGGGTCACAGTCCGAAAGGCGGACGGCAGCATCTGGTTCTCCACATGTGCCGTCTCGACCACGACGGGATCCAGCGTTCCGTTCAGCCCCGTGAACTGCACGCCGCAGGCGCCGCTCCCACCCACCGACTGATGAAGGGACCCTCGAAGTAACGGACGAGGACGGACCTGATTGCGTTCTGGATTGCGCAGACCGGTCCGTCCTCGTCGCCATTCGGGCCTGTTAGGCGGGTGGTGTCGCGGTGCTGCAGGTGGCGCAGATTCCGCTGAGTTCGACGGTGTGCTCGACCGAGTCGAATCCGGAGGCCTCGCCGACATGGTCGACCCACGCCTCCACCGCGTCCGCATCCACCGGCTGGCTGCGGCCGCAGGAGCGGCACACCAGATAGTGACGGTGCCCGCCGAACGGCCTTATCCGGTACAGCCGTTCGCCGACGTCGTCGCGTACGACATCGACCCGACCGCATGCCTCCAGCTCTCGCAGCGTGCGATAGACGGTGGTCAATCCCACCCCGAGCCCGTCGGCGGTGGTCAGCGCGTGCAACTGCTGGGCCGAGACGAAGTCCGGGCAGTCCACCAGGACATGCAGGACTGCGCCGCGCTGCCTCGTCCGGCGCCCCGTCGGCAGGGCGCGCGCCAGTTGCTCGGCATTCCGGCAGCTCATCGCGGTATCACCCCCTGAACATTCATCACCGAATCCGCCATAACACAATATATGGTAATGAATACCGTTCCCATTCGGCGCGATCGCGCAGCAGGTGCGACCCCTGAGCGATTTCCAGGTCGCGGATGCGGCTTCAGTCACCCGCGACGCGGTCGTCGAAGCGAGGGACGATCGTGGACTCCGGCACCAGATTCCAGCGTTCGAGCGCCTTGCGTATCTGTTCGGCCGCGTCGATGTTCAGGGGACCGCTGGTCCACAGGGCATACGGCAGATTGAGGAATCGTCCCTCGGTCACCGCGGGCAGCCTGTCGATGCCCGGCCGCGACTCGAGCAGTCCGACCTTCTGCTGAAAGGTCTGCGGCGGATAGTCGACGAAAACGAACGCGTCGGGGTCGGCCGCGGCGACCCGTTCCCAGGACACTCTGGTCCAGCTGTCGTCGACGTCCTCGATCGCGTTGCGGCCGCCCGCACTGTCGATGATCGCTTGCGGCGCGCCGTACCTGCCGCTGGAGAACACCGTGTCGCTCGCGCTGTCGAACACGAAGATCGTGGGCGGCCTTTCCGGGCGTGGCGCGTCCTTGAGCGCGTCCAGCCGCCGGGTGATGTCGTCGACGACCTGTTGCGCCTGCCGCGTGCGGCCGGTGATCGTGCCGAGATTGGTCAGGTCGTCGTGCAGCGCCTGCCACGGTTCGACGATCCCGCGCCGCTGGTCGTCGTGCTGCCGGCAGCTCTCCGTGAGCACATAGGGCGCGATTCCCTGCGCCCGCAGAGAGGCCGGGGTCAGTCGCGTTTCTTCGCTGTAGCCGTAGTTCCAGCCGGCGATCATGACGTCCGGCCGTTGCGCGATCACGGTCTCGCTGGACGGATACTGCGGCGCGACGACGTTCAGCCGGTCGACGACGTCGCCGTAGTGGCGGCGCAACGTGTCGGCGTCACGTTGCAGGCTCGACACCGCGACGACCTGGTCGACTGCCCCGATGGCGAGAGTCATTGCGATCATGTTGCCGTCGTTGACGAAGAGCCGCCGCGCGGGCGAGGGGAACTGCGCGCGCTCACCGCAGTTCGTGACCGTGATCGCCGCTCCGGCCGACCGCACGGGGACGGTCGCACCGCATGCGGCGAGCGAGACGGCCGCCGCGAGGGCCACGACGGGAATGGTCAGCCTCATGACATGTCCTCTGGACGGAGGGGGGTGATCAGCAGGTGCGTGTCACCCGTTACGGGATGGCGGATCGGGGTGGCGTCGACGCCGAAGACGGCGTCGACGACATCGGGTGCCAGCGCCTCGTGCGGCGGCGCGAGGGGCAGAGCGAGGCCTTCGTGCAGCACGAGAACGCGATCACAGAAGGTGGCCGCCAGCGTGAGATCGTGCAGCGCCACGACCACGGTGCGGTCGAGCCGGCGCACGAGGCGCATCAGGTGCAGCTGATGCCGTACGTCGAGGTGATTGGTCGGTTCGTCGAGCAGGAGCAGTGGAGTCTCCTGCACCAGTCCTCTGGCCAGGAGAACCCTGCGGCGCTCGCCACCGGACAGCTGGTCCACGGGCCGGTCAAGGAGATCGGCGAGCTCCACCGCGGCGAGCGCCGCCGCGACGGCGGCACGCTCGTGGGGCCCACCGCCGTGCCACGGCGGGAGGTACGGGGTCAGGCCGAGTGCCACGAGCTCACCGACGAGCAGGTCCGACGGCAGGTCCTGCTCCTGGCCGACCAGCGCGACCTTGCGTGCTCGCCGGCGGGCGCCGAGGCGGTCCAACCGGACACCGTCGACGAGGACGCGACCGGCCGCGGGTGCGCGGATCCCGGCGAGGATCCGCAGGAGCGTGGACTTTCCGCATCCGTTCGGCCCGACGATCCCGACCGTCTCCCCCTCGGCGACGTCCAACTCGACGCCCCGGAGAAGGACGCGTTTCCCCACTGAGCAGGCAAGTCCTTCGGTGAGCAGGTGGACGGTCAACCGTTCCCCCCGAAGCGATAACGCCGGCGTCCGAGCAGTACCAGAAACGCCGGTGCGCCGATCAGCCCCGATACGACACTGATCGGCATCTCAGTGGGCCGTACGAGGACGCGGGTCACCACGTCGACCCACAGCAGGAACAGGGCGCCGCACATCGCCGAGGCCGGCAGCAGGACCCGATGCCGAGCCCCGACCAGCAGCCGCGCGGCGTGCGGCACGACCAGACCGACGAAACCGATGCCGCCCGAGACCGCGACCAGCACGCCGACCAGGATCGCCAGGATGACGAACAGGGTGGTGCGCACCGCGCGGACGGGAACGCCGAGCGATGCCGCCGTATCAGGACCCGTCGCCAGCGCGTCGAGCCAGCCGCTGCCGGCGAGCAGCGCCGCGGCGACGACCCCCACGGTGATCGCCGGCAACGCCAGTTGGCGCCAGTCCGCCCCGGCCAGGCTGCCGAGCGACCAGAACAGGACGGATTGCGCCGCGGCCGGATCGGGGCTGCGGAAGACCAGGTAGCTCGCGATCGCCGAGAACGCCGAGCCGAGGACGGTGCCGGTGAGCACCAGGCGCAACGGGGTCAGCCCGCCTTGGGCGGTGGCGACGACGAACACCAGCACCGCGGCACCGAGCGCGCCGACGAGCGCGCCCCCGGACAATGCCGATGCCCCGGCCCCCGCGAACATCCCTGAGGTGATCACCGCGGTCGCGCCGACGCTCGCGCCCGAAGAGACGCCCAGCAGGTACGGATCCGCGAGTGGGTTGCGTACGAGCGTCTGCATTCCTGCCCCGGCGAGCGCGAGACCTGCGCCGACGAGCGCCGCCAGCAACGCCCGGGGCACCCGCAACTGCCACACGATGGTGTCGTAGGCGAGATCCGGAACCGGCCCGCCGGCCACCCGGCCGACGAGGACGTCGACCACCGTGCCCGGTGACAACGACTCCGCACCGAAGGCCGTCGACAGCACAAGGCTGGCGAGCAGGACGAGTGCGACCAGGAAGAAGGCCAGCGGGATGCGGAGCCGGCGCCTGCCTCGCCGCGTCACCGTGACCGGCCGCGGAGGGCTTGATCGAGCAGGCGCGAGTTCCACTGATGACACAACAGCCTCCTCGGCTACGCGACCACGCGGGAGCTCATGAAGGGAGGAGCACGGCTCCGTCCCTTCGCAGGAGAGACCTTAACGAAAATGGTTTTCATTTTCAAAATAGCTAATGTGCTCGCCCCGGCTGTGCAGCGGCGGGTACCGTCTCCGTCGTGTTCGAAGCCGCCGACGTCATCGAGATCGTCCGGATGCTCCACGACGGTGGATGCGACGTCTGGGTCGGCGGCGGCTGGGGAATCGACGCGCTCGTCGGCGAGGTCACCCGCCCCCACCGGGACCTTGACCTGATGCACGACGCCACCCGGGAGCCCACCCTGATCAAGCTTCTGGAGGACTGGGGATTCGCCGAACGGCAGGACGTCGTCCCCGGACGGCCCGCGCGGTTCGTCATGCGCCATCCCGACGGGCGGGAGCTCGACCTGCACCCGCTGACCTTCCAGCCCGACGGCTCGGCCGTCCAGCCGGCCAACGACCAGGGGGACGTCTTCCCCTATCCCGCCGGCGCCTTCACCACCGGCACGATCCTCGGCGTGACCGTCGCCTGCCTGTCGGCCGAGCAGCAGGTCCACTTCCACCAGGGCTACGAGCCGACGGACCGGGACAGGCACGACATGGCACAGCTGCGCAGGGTGTACGGCATCGCCACCCACTTCTGATTCCTGCGGGTCCCGTCGCACATCTTCGTCGTGGCGCCTCAGGCGATCCCTTGCGCGGTCACCGGGATGAGTTCATCCGGCGGTGGTCACCAGGAGTCGGCAGCAGTCAGGGCGATCTTGCCCTGCCGTGGTCCCCGTTCGGCGAGCGCGTGCGCCCGGGCCGCCTGTGCCATGGCGAACACCTCCTGCACCGGAAGGCGGAAGCGCCCTTCCTCGAAGAGCGCGGCCGCGGCGGCGAGACCGTGGTGACCGCTCGGCTCGCCGCCGAACTCGCCGAGCGAGAGGCGGACCCCGAGCCGCGGGCCGGTGAAGTCGGCGATCGTGACCACGGACGCCGCCGTCTCGGTGAGCGTGATGAGTTCGGGAAGCGAGCCGGCACCGGCCACATCGAGCGCGAGGTCGACCCGGCCGTCGTGCAGCGCGCGGACCCGCTCCGGCAGTCCCTGACCGTAGGTGGTGGGGATCGCGCCGAGCCGAGCGATGAAGGCCTGGTTCGCCGGGCTGCCCGTGCCGATCACACGGGCGCCCCGCGCGACCGCCAACTGCACGGCGACGCCGCCGACGCCGCCTGCCGCGCCGTCGATCAGCAGCGTCGCCCCTTCGCGCACGTCGAGCAGGTCGAGCGTCCGGGTCGCCGTCTCGACGCTCGTTCCGCTCGCGCCTGCCTCTTCCCACGACATCGACGGCGGTTTCGCCGCCCAGAACTTCAAAACGGCGAACTCGGCGCTCGCCCCGCCGAGCCGTGAGACGTCGACCGCACCGAACACCTCGTCCCCGACCGCGGTACCGGTGACATCCGGACCCACCTCATCGACGACTCCCGCCGCGTCGACGCCCGGAATGTGCGGCAAATCGATCTTCTCGCTCGACGGAGAGCGTCCCGCACGGAGAGCGACGTCCACCGGCGAGACCCCGGCGGCTCTGACCCTGACCCGCACTTCTCCTCTCCCCGCGTGCGGCTCGGGGAACGCGCCGACGGTGAGCACCTCGGAAGGACCGAATCGGTCGAACTGGACTGCGAACACGAGCACCTCTCCACCCTGGAGCGACAGGACCGCGCACTACCGTAAGAGCGGAAGAGGAATAGCTGTTCTGGATCGCGGCGAAGTGAGAGGCGGGCGGAGCGCATTGACTCGGAAACGCCGTTCGGACGCCGAACACAATCGAAGACGCCTCGTGGAGGTCGCGCGGGCGGCGTTCGCCGCGGACGGCCTGGACCTGCCGGTGCGTGAGATCGCCCGGCGCGCGGGCATGGGCACCGCCACGGTCCACCGGCACTTCCCCTCGCGTGCGGACCTCATCGCCGCCGTACTCGCCGAGCAGGTCACGCGGTGCGAAGAGGAGATGCGGGCCGCTCTGGCCGACCCGGATCCCCGGCGCGCGCTGCGAGGCACCATCCTCCGCTTCGCCGAACGGCAAGTGCGCGACCGCGGCCTGAACGAGGCACTGCTGGGTTCGCACGCGGCGGGAACTGCGTTCGCCGAAAAGCGCCGGGCGCATGCTGAGGCGTTCGCCCTGCTGGTGGAACGCGCACGACGTGACGGCGCCGTCCGCCGGCAGGTGTCGGTCCAGGACGCGCGCGTCGCCCTGAGGGCGATCGCCTCCTTCCGAGCCCTTCCGGCCCAGAGCGCGTCAGCAGCCATCCCGAGGCTGACGCATCTGCTGCTCGACGGCGTGCTGAGCGAGGAACAGCCGCGGTGACGGCCGGCGGGCTCGCCGACCCGATTCCGTCATGACCACCGCGGGCTCCCGATCCGCCGAACACCCTCCCCGCAGGCGCGTTCCGTTCACCTGGTGGCCCACCATCGGCGCGTGACCAGCGCCGCGAGTACGGCACCCGCCGTGTTGAGGATCACGTCGTCCACGGAGCTCACCCGGCCGAGCCGCAACACGTACTGGAGCACCTCAACGGTGAGCGAGCCCGTCGCCGCGACGGCGGCGACCGCCCCGAATGAGGCGAAGCGCGCCGAACGGACCGGGAGCATCGCACCGAGCGCGGCGAAGACGAGGAGATTGCCGCCGATCTGCACGAATGCGCCCCCCGGCGTCATCAGCGTGATCTGGTCCGCCAGGTCGACCAGGGGGACGAGATGCACAAGCTGCAAGGTCCCGGGCGTGAGGATCATCCAGATCCACGGAGCGGTCCCGGCCACGAGGACGACGTCCGCGACAGCCGTACGGAGCGGAGCGGGATGCCCCCGGCGGCCGCGCCGGCGCGCGAGGAGCAACGCGGCCAGCGCCGCGGCGGGAAGAGCCAGGACGGCCGCGATGACCACGTGTCCCCATGCGTTCCAGGCCTGGTGCACCGGATCATGATGCCAGGCCCCCCACTCCCTTGACGAAGCCGTCGCCGAGGCCCGGTCGAGGTCAGCCTCCGACGGTGACGGGCATGGCGACCGGCCGGTAGACCAGACCATCGGTCCAGGTCACCGACTCGGGCGAGATCGCCAGGCGAAGGGTGGGCCGCTGAACGACCAGAGCTCTGATCGCCTCGGTGAGCTCGACCCTGGCGAGGCTGGCGGCCAGGCACCGGTGCGGGCCGTAACCGAAGGCCACATGCGGGCTGGGCGGGTGGTCGGTGAAGCGATGGATGTCGAACCTGCCGGGGTCGGGGAACGCCTGCGGGTCGTGGTTGGCCGCGTTCAGGTTCGGCATCACGACCGTCCCCGCGGTCAGCGAGCCACTGGGCAGATCGGTGTCCGCCGTCATCCGGCGCATGAACGCGCTGGCAGGAGGCCCGTCGTAACGCAGGATCTCCTCTACGGCGGTCGCCGCAAGGGACGGGTCCGCAACCAGTTCGGCCCACTGGCCGGGATGCAGGAGCAGCCGGAAGACACCACGGCCGATCATCGACGCCGTCGTCTCGTGACCGGCCGTGATGAGCGAGAAGACGGTGTTGACCAGTTCGCCCTCTGACAGCCGGTCATCCTCGTCCCTGGCCTGGATGAGCAGGTCGATGAGGTCCCTGCCGGGCTCGGCGCGATGCTGAGCGACCAGGTCCGTGGCGTAGGCCATGAACTCGGTGTAGCCCTCGTAGCGGGCCTGCTCGGTGTGCGTGGAGGTGGTCAGGAACATGTCCGTCCACCGGACGAACTGCGCGTAGTCGTCCATCGGCACGCCGAGCATCTCGCAGATGACACGGCCGGGCAGTTGCAGCGCGTACCCCTGGACCAGATCGAAGTCGTCGTCCATGCCGTCGAGGAGTTCTTGGGCGATCTTCGCGATGCGCGGGCGCCACGGTTCGATCTGGCGTGGGGTGAAGGTGCCGTGCATGATCCGGCGGTAGCGGGTGTGGTCCGGCGGGTCCTGATTGATGAGCGCGTCCGGGTCGTCGTCGATGCCGACCCCGCTGACGAACCGGGGCAACCCCGGCAGGCGCAGGTTGCGACTGGAGGTGGGCAAGCCCAGCAAGGCCCGGACGTCCTCGTACTTGACGGCCACGGGGACGCAGTCGCCGCTCGGCATGGGCGCCGGCTCCAGCGGCCCCGACTCGCGCCTGCGGGCGTACTCCGGTGGCGGTGTGGCGAGTGGTCCCGGCACGATGTCCGGCCAAGTCCCGTTCGGATCCAGTTCGGCGGTCATCGCAACCCCTTCCGGTTCCGGGCACCCAGGGGAAGGCCCACGCGCAACGTACGAAATGTCGTGTCGACCGTCAACAGCCGAATGTGCACAACGGGAAGGGGACCGGCAGGGCCACGGAAGGGGGTAACCGGGGGTGTGGCAGTTCGTCAATCGGGCCGGCGACCTGGACCGCGTCCTACTCCACAGGTACCGACACGAGGCGCTCGCCACTGATTTCCATGAGCGGTATCTCCTGGCGCGCCGGGCGCTTTCCACTCGTCATCCGGAGTTGCTCGGCTAGCTCACGTCTGTCACCGATTGGGCAGAGAAGGCGGGGTACTCGGGCAATGGAGCCACCGCCCAGCTTCCGGCCACCTTCCGCATCAGTAGCCGCATGGTCTCCGCGAGGGCTGGAAAATCCTCGGCCACGCCCAACATCTCCCAGCGATGTCTCAGCAGTTGACGCATCGTCGGCACCGGTCGACGAGTCCGGTGCATCGGCCTGTCCTCCGTTAGAACCCGTGGCAGCAGCGCGACGGTCGCGTCCACCGTCCAAACCGCCATCGCCTGCCGCACTCCGGCCCGCCACAGCGCGTCCTCAGCCAGAATCGGGTAGGCCGTCACGATCTCCGCGCGAAAAGCATGCTCGACATCCTCCGCCAGTCCCCTCGGCAGTCTGAACACGCACCAACACGTGGAGAACGGCATACGGCAGTACGCGGCCGTCAGGAAGACCGACTGAAAACACGAGCCCTCGAAGTCGATCAGCTTCAACCCGTCGGGGGTGAGCAAATTGTTGTCCGGGCAGGTGTCGCCGGGAGTGAACGCCGAATACTCCTTTCTGACCGCCCGCCCGATCTCAGCCAGCTCTTCCGCCAACCCGTACGGCACCGGAACTTCGGCACGGTCAAGCAGTACGAGCAGATCAGCAGCGGCCTGCTCGATCCAGGGCTCGTCCTCCCACGAGGGGACGCCCTTGTCGTAGCGCTCCCGTATCCGGGCGAGATCGGCGCGCCTGCCCACCGACTCGGCAGCCAACCGTCCAAGCCCGCGGGCCCACGCCAGCAGGCCCTTCCTGGCGGCTTCCGGATCGTCCCCGAGCAACACATCCGCCAACGTCGGCGCCCGGCCGAGGTCAGTCATCACCAGGAGCGGCACATCGACGTCCACTCCCAGCAGTTCAGGACCCGCCAACCGCAACGAGAGCCCCGCCGCCTCGGACGCGAACGAGCGCAGTCCCTGCGGCTCCGTGGAGTACGACTTGACGATCACGCTGCCACCGGAGGCCATGTGGCAGCGAAGCACAGTGCTGCGCGGGTTGCCGCCGAGGTCGACCGGATTGAACAGCTCGCTGCCCAACAGGTCGCCTGCGGCCTGCAGGATCTGCTCCATTTCGGGCATCCTGCCACGGATCCTTCAGCGGTGGACGCGACAGCGGATGCGGGTCACCCCCGGCCGACCTTCGAGCTCCCTGACCGTCGATGCCGCAGGCAGGGACTCCCCAAGAACCCGGCACGATCTGCCCTTGTCGGCGGACCATTGGGACTGGGGTGACAAGAGTTGGCCATGCGACGCTCGGATGCCCCCCTGCCGGGATATCAACGGGGTACCGGTTTGTCACCGAAGGTCACGATCAACCGTAATGTCCAGCCAGGCCAAGCCGTACGGGGAGAGTTGCGTTGCGCCGAGTCGGCCTCGTCATCACGACCATCCTGGCTGCCATGGCGGTGGCCACGACCACTGCGGCGGCCGATCCCTCCGTCGTGGTCAGCGCGGCCCACCGCGGTGCGTCGGCGTACGCGCCCGAGAACACCATCGCCGCCTTCAAACTGGCCGCAGGGCAGGGCGCGGACATGTTCGAACTCGACGTGCAGGAGACCCGGGACCACGAGTTGGTCCTCATGCACGACACGACCGTGAGCCGCACCACCGACGCGGAGACGGTCTTCCCCGGTCAGAGCCCCTGGAAGGTCGGCGACCTGACCTTCTCGCAGATCCGCCGGCTCGACGCCGGCTCGTGGTTCGGCTCGGACTTCCGGAACGAACCGGTGCCCACCCTCGGCGAAACGTTGAGCGCGATGCAGGCGAGCGGTCTCGGCCTACTGCTGGAGATCAAGGCCCCGCACCTCTACCCGGGCATCGAGGCACGAGTCGCGGACGAGCTGCGCCGCAATCCGTTGTGGCTCAGCGGGAACCGGGTCGTCGTGCAGTCGTTCGACTGGGACTCCATGCGTGTCTTCCACGAGGAACTCCCCCAGGTGCCGATCGGCCTGCTCGGCACACCGAGGATCGAGGAGCTCGACGACCTCGCGACGTTCGCCGACGAGATCAACCCGCCGTACGCCGATGTCACCCCCTCCTACGTCAGAAGCATCCACGACGAAGGCATGCAGATCTTCACCTGGACCCTGGACGACCCGGACGACATGCGACGAATGATCTCCTACGGCGTGGACGGCGTCATCACCAACAAGCCAGATGTGCTGAGCGACCTGGACGCCACCCCGAACCGGCGCACCGGCCGCGGGAAGGCAGAGGACAGAGCCTCGAAGAGCTGACCACCACGGCCGAAACTCCACTTCAGCGCGCGAATAACCACATGCCCTTCCAACGGCGTCGATGCGAGACTGCCTGAATGTCCTCCGCGGAACTCAGCGAACCCGAGTATCTCCGCCACATCGAGCATCTGGCCCGCGAGGTGGTCGCTGCCGCGGCAGATGAGGGCTGGCTTGCTCATGGAGACAGTTCGGCAGAACTCACGCCGCTTCAACAGGTGATCAGCCAGATCAACGATCGAATCCGCCACTACCACTTCGCCGGAGACGGGTGCATCGACGACCCTGGGCCCACGCCCAACTGCCCCCGGCGAGAGCACTCCATCCCCGGGATGATCGCCAGGCTTCCTCTTCACCGCCGCCCGCATCCCCAGACCTCTGCGAGCCGTTTCAGCAGCCGGAACTCACTTCACGAACTCCCGAGCACCGCGCAGCCTGGTCGACAGATGCCGCTGAGTCAGGCCGCAGTCCAACCGCACATCGATCGGCCCAGGCAAGTCGGTGTCGGCGCGACGGCCTGTAGACAGCCGAGTCGGATCCAATCCATCACGCTGCGCGATGAGACATCCAAGTTCATATCGACTCACCGCATCTGTCCCGGCAACGTGATGGATCCCCGCGCGATCAGAGTTCGCCAACTCCAGGAGGGCCGCTGCCAGGTCACTCACATGCACAGGGCAGCGCACATCGTCGGTGAACAGCACCCCGCGCATGCCGTCCGTAGCCAGTGAGTGCACCAGGCGTTCGTGAGGAGAGCCGCCGTCACCGATGATCAGCGACGTCCGTGCGATCACCGCCGCGGGATCGATGACCTGCACCGCCGTCTCCGCGGCCGCCTTGGCCGCTCCGTACGGAGAAACCGGATCGGGGACACAGTCCTCGGTATAAGTGATCGCCTTACCGGAGAAGACGGTGTCGCTGGACACATGCACCAGGCGTCCGCCTGTGCCGGAGACTGCGACGGCCACGTGCGCGGCGCCCAGGGCCGTCGTCTCCCAGTCCGATTGCCGGTAGGCCGCGTTGATGACGACGTCAGGGCCGAACCCGCCGATCACGTCGACCACGGCCGTACGGTCACGAAGATCAAGCGGCAGCCATTCGACTCCTGCTGCCGTGCCCGGCCGAGTCAGATAGGTCGCAGCCACGACATGGCCGTCCGACGCGGACCGCCGCACGAGTTCGTTGCCGAGGAAGCCGCTGCCGCCCACGATGAGGATCCTCATGAGCTGTGACCGTAGTGGATGGCTCAGAGCCCAGACCCGCGCGGCTCAGCTCACCTCGCGCAAGGGGTGAAACTGGACGCTCAGCCGCATCTCCAGAGCCTCCGCGAACCGCTCCAGCATCGGGATGGTCGGCATCGTTCCCCCTGCTTCGAACCGTGCCACCGCCGGCTTCTTCAGCCCTGCTCGCTCACGATCAGTCCGAGGCGTGGCCCAGGGGTGATCGCGAAAGGGTGTGCGGGATGCCGGGCATCCCTCCGCGCAAGGCCGCGGACCCGGGGATCAGTCCCGGCTGGACTCGAGATAGCCGGTCAGATACGTCAACGACGCGGCGACGTCCGCACCCGCGCCATGCGGCCGGCGCAACTCGTCGACGAAGATGGCGATGTCGGCGAGCAGCCACCACAGGGGATAGAGGGCAAGGCCGGCCGGCGTGAGGGCCCGGCCGGTGGCCCGGGTGTATCGGACCAGTACGTCGTCCACATCATCAGCCGGGGCGTCTCCGAGCATGCGGGCGAGCGCGGGGGTCAGCATCCACAGGTCCCGCTCCGGCGGAGCGATCTGCACGGTTCCCCAGTCGATGAGCCGGAGTCCGGCTGGAGTGCGCATGACGTTGCCGGGGTGCGGTTCGCCGTGGGTGACCACCCAGGCCGCCGAAGTGTTCCGTACCTGGTCGACCCGGTGGTCGAAGTCGGCGAGCCATCGCCGGACCTGACCGCTGTGAATCGACAACAACTTGTGGGCGGGCCCGGCGTACGGCCCGCCGGCCCATTCCCGATCGAGATCCCGCAGCGCCTCCTCCAGCCCGTCCCGGCCGGGCAGCACCAGGTCGGCCCGTGGTGCGGTGGCCGCCGCGATCGTGGTCGCATCGTGCAACCGGGCCAGCAGGTCGACGACCTGGGCACGGTCCTCGGGGCGATGCGGGCCGAAGTCCCCGGTCTCACCCCCCACCATCGGAAACACCGAGAGGGCGTACCGCGAGGTCAGCCGCCGGACCGCGGCGTCGGTCGAGGTCACGACGGGCGCGAGGACGAAGTCGAGCCTCGCCTCCCGGCGCAGGGCCAGGGCGGTCGAGAACGATCGGCCGAGTCGGTCGAACGCATCATCACGGCCGGCCTCGTCGGCGCCGAGATCGTCGACCTTGACGAACCAGGCCGTGCCACGATGATCCAGCACGGACCAGTGGAAACTGCCCGCGCCCACCGGGAGATACTCAACCGAGCGGGACTCGATTCCCCAGCCCTCCGTCAGCGCCGCCGTCAGTTCCGCCTCGGTCAACCCCGCCGGCCTGTCTCTCATGCGCCGGAATTCCGCTCACTCGCTGCCTGCGGCCACTCCCCCGCACCCGCGACGATCTCCATGGCGGTCAGCGTACCCACCGGTTGCGGTGTGACATTCCCCGGCGGCGACCCCGCGCGCCCGCGTCCGAAGGCCGGGTCCGGGCGAAATCGTGTTGCGGGACGAGACCGGGATGCGGAACGCTCCCGGCGTGAAGATGCACGACGACCAACTGACGGTGTCACCGGAGACGGTCCGCGCATTGGTGGACGAGCAGTTCCCCGAGTGGCGGGGCCTGCCCGTCACGGGCCTCGCCGCCCATGGGACGGTCAATGCCATCTTTCGCATCGGCGAGAGGTTCACGGCTCGGTTCCCGCTGCAACCCGGGCAGGTCGACGTGACGCGACGATGGCTCGAGTCCGAGGCGGAAGCCGCTCGCGAGCTGAGTGGTCACACGCGGTTTCCCACACCGGAGCCGGTCACGCTCGGCGAACCCGGCGCGGGATACCCACTGCCGTGGTCGGTGCAGACGTGGCTGCCCGGCGCCGTGGCCACCGACGAGGACCCAGGCGGATCCATCGCGTTCGCGCACGACCTCGCCGATCTCATCACGGAGTTGCGTGCGATCGACACGCGTGGCCGCGTGTTCGCCGGCAGAGGACGGGGAGGCGACCTTCGTTCTCACGACGCGTGGATGGAGACCTGTTTCACGCGCAGCGAGGAGCTGCTGGACGTTCGCCGGCTTCGCCGGATGTGGCAGGACCTTCGGAGTCTGCCGCGCGAGGCGGCCGACGTGATGACCCATGGTGATCTCATCCCGGGCAACGTGCTCGTGTCCGCCGGTCGGCTGGCCGGGATCCTCGACGTCGGCGGCTTCGGAGCGGCCGACCCCGCTCTCGATCTCGTGGGTGCCTGGCACCTGCTCGAGACCGGGCCGCGGCAGGTCCTCCGTCGGGACCTCGATTGCGGCGACCTCGAATGGGAGCGGGGCAAGGCGTGGGCCTTCGCGCAGGCGATGGGGCTCGTCTGGTACTACCTCGAAACCAACCCGGCGATGAGCCGGATGGGCCGGCGCACCCTGGAACGCATCGTGGCGGACGAGTCCTAGCCGGGGGCCTGCCTCAGAGGTCGGCGAAGGCCGCCAGCAACGTGCGCAGCAACGCGGCCAGTTCGGTGCGCTGCCGCTCCGGCAGCCGGCTCAGCACCGCCGCCTGCTCCGCCAGGCCCGCGCCGACCGCCCCGTCGACCACTTCCCTGCCTTTCGCGGTCAGCCGCGCCCGAAGCGCCCGGCGGTCGCCAGGGTCGGGCACCCGCTGGACCAGGCCCGCACGCTCCAGCTTGTCGAGCCGGCCCGTCATGCCGCCGCTGGTGAGCATCAGCGTCGCCGACAGCCGACTGGGCGACAACGTGTACGGCTCGCCGGCACGACGCAGCGCCGCGAGCACGTCGAACTCCCCCCGGCCGATGCCGAAACGGGCATACGACTCCTCTACCCGGTCCCCCATCTGACGGGCGATCCGGTAGATCCGGCCGAACACCTCCATCGGGAGCGTGTCCAGCTCGGGGCGCTCGACGGCCCACTGCTGGACGATCGCGTCCACCTCGTCGGCGTCGATCGGGTCTGAACCGCGCTCCTGCGCCATGCGCTCAGTGTGCCATGTCCCACAGTCGCTCAATTACTTAGCACTAAGTATCTTAGTAGTAAGTTAGTTAGCGGCTAATGATTTCGGGAGGAACCAGCATGGTCAGGCGGAACCCTGGTGAGCTCGCCTTGGTGACGGGCATGACGATCGACGCGCTCGGCTCGGGGATGTACGTGCCCTTCTCGCTGATCTTCTTCCAGCGGGTCACCGGCCTCCCGCTCACGGTGATCGGAGTCGTCCTGACCGTCGCCGGCCTCGCCGGCATGGCGCTCCTCCCGCTCGCCGGCGCCGCCGTCGACTGCTTCGGCGCCCGCCGGATGCAGCTGATCGGGTACGCGGTCCGCGGCCTGGGCTTCGTGGCGTACCCCTTCGCGACGTCGCTGCCGGCTTTCGCGGCCGTCGCGCTGTTCACCGCCGCCGGCGACCGCGCGTTCCCCGCCATCCAGCAGTCACTGGTGGGCGAGATCGCCACCGGCGCCGACCGCGACCGGCTCAACGCGCTGGGCCGCAGCCTGCGCAACGCCGGCCTCGGCGCCGGTGGCCTGCTCGCGGCACTCATCGTCGGGCTGGCCGGCGACACCGGGTTCGTCATCACCGCCTGGCTCAACGCCACGAGCTTCCTCGTCGCGGCACTGATCGCACGGCGACTGCCGCGCCGGGCCCCGGCCGCCGCCGTGAACGCCGCTCCCAGTGCCGGCCCGAAGACCGCCGCCGGCTACCGTGCCGTCCTCGCCGACCTGCCGTTCCTGAGCCTCACCGGAGCGAACTTCCTGATCGCGCTCGGCTACTCGGCCCTGTCCCTGCTGCTGCCCGCGTACGCCGTCACCGTGCTGCACGCCCCGGCCGCGACGACCGGCGGACTGTTCGCCGTCAACACCGCGCTCTGCGCGCTCGGCGGGGTGCCGGTGTCCCGATGGGCCCGGCGGATCGGCCGGCGTTCTCGGATCGCGGCCACCGGCGCCGCCGTCTTCGCCCTGTCGTTCCTCGGGTTCGCACTCATCGGGATGGTCCGCCCCGGCAGCGTCGCCGTACTGGTCGTCGTGCTGGTGGGGATGATGATCCTGTACACCGCCGGCGAACTGATCCACAGTCCGGCCGCGAGCACGCTGGCGATCGAGGCCGCACCGGCCGAGCTGCGCGGCCGGTACCTGGCGTCGTACCAGTTGTCCTGGTCGCTGTCCGCCGCACTCGCCCCCTCGATCTTCACCGGCCTGCTGGCCGTCGACGGATCGCTGCCCTGGCTGTTCCTGATCGGCTCGGCGCTGACCGGCGCCGCCATCCTGCTCCGCTTCGAACGCCGCCGGGTCACGGCGGGCGGGACCGACATCGCACCGTCCGCCGACACAGCGCGTCCGCCGACCGCCGCGACATCGGAGGGCCGGCCGTCGAAGGTCGCGCTCACTTCACCGCGCTCTTGACAATCCCCCGGCGAACCGTGAAGCGGGCACGTAGCGCAAAGGGGTGTCATCAGCCGACAAATACCCGTATGGATCCTGACCTGCGCCGTCAAGTGGGTGTAAGGATTCCTGTCCGACTCTATGGCGACTCTCCATCGTGGAGATCAACGCCAAGGGGGATCATGACTGGCCGACGGCAGGGGCCGGTCACGCGTCGGCGCCGGCCGTTATGGCGTTCCATCCGCGCTCGTTACGCCCTCATCGTGGGTTCACTGTTCCTGATCGTTCTCACCCTGGTGGGTGCCTTCGTCGACGGCTGGATCCGGAGCAAGATCGATGGGGACGTCTTCCGCGACACGCGTCACGCCACCTTCGCCTGGGCCGATGCGATGCGGCCCGGCTACGTGCCGCCGACCGAGTCGATAGGTCACGTCGACTATGTCCAGCTCATCGACGACCAGGGACGCGTGGTGGCCTCCAACGCCGCGGCGGCGGGCAAGCCTCCGCTGACCACGGTCCGCCCTCCCCCTGACGACCGGATCCTGAACCTCATCGAATACCCCTCGTGGGACGACAGGAGCCTCCTGGTCACGGCCATGCGGCTCAGCCCGCAGGCCTCCTACCTGGTATGGAACGGTCGGCCCCACTACGTCTACGTCGGCGTCGAGGAACCCCCCGGCCTGGCCAAGCACTATCTGGAGATCGGCATCGGGGTCGCGGTTCTCTTCGCCTCCGCCATCGCGACCTGGGCCACCTGGGTGGTGGTGGGCCGGACCCTGCGCCCGGTGAAGGCGATCAGCGAGCGGATGCGCGTGGCCACGGCGAGCGACCTGAGCCTACGGGTCCCGACGCCGCCCGGCGATGACGAGATCGCGCAACTCGCGCGCAACTCGAACCAGTACCTCGAACGGCTGGAGGAGGCGGTGACCGCTCAGCGGCGCTTCGCCTCCGTGGCCTCTCACGAGCTCAGGTCTCCGGTCGCCGCTCTGCACGCCCAACTGGACGAGGCGCTGACCTACCCCCAGGAAGTGGATCCGCACGAGACCATGCAGACGGCCCTGCGCACCACGGAACGCTTCCAGGCGATCATCGACGACCTGCTGGCCTACACCCGGGTCAAGGAGACCCGCACCTCCGCCGCCGAGCCGCTCGACCTCTCGGTCCTTCTTCAGGAGGAGACGGCCGCCCTTCCCTCCGGCACGCCGGTACGGCTCGATGCGACGTGCCACCCCACCGTCCTCGGCAGCCGGGTGCAACTGGCCGGCGTCCTGCGCAACCTTCTGACGAACGCGCAGCGCCACGCCGCCTCTCGCGTCGACGTCACAGCGGAGTGCACCGGAGAGCAGGCCGTCGTGACGGTGCAGGACGACGGCGCGGGCATCGCGCCGGAGGACCGCGAACGGGTCTTCGAGCCCTTCGTCCGTCTGGAGGAGGGGCGGCGCCTGGATCCCGGGGGCGGTGGGCTCGGCCTGGCCCTTTCCCTCGAGACGGTCAACGCTCACGGGGGGTCCCTGACGATCGAGGACTCACCGAGGGGGGCACGGTTCGTGTTCCGTCTGCCGGTTGTGAACGCGGACCGGGAGCCGGCACGGCCGTAGCCTGTCGATCTCGACACAGCCGGCCTCTGTTCCCTTTGATGCGGGCGCTGCCGCCGGGTTGAACGCCCAGGCCGGCGCCGCGGCGCAACCCCGGACGACGACGCTCGCCGAGCGCGGATCAACCGATCGGTGGATCGGCTCAACCGTCCGGTGGGGCGACCGGTTCAGCCGCTGCCTCGGGAGATCGGGCGATGTGCGACCTGCCGGGCGATTGCGAGGCTGAAGCCCGTAACCCCCGACAGGAAGAGCTCACCGATGAACGCCAGAATCGCACCCCCCGCCACGATCCCCGGCGAAGCCCTGAACCACCCGCGCAGCCTCGCGGCGTTCCGCACGTTGAAGCTCGCCGTTGGCGGCTACACCGGCTTCAGCCTGCTCACCCTCGTGGCCGTCTACCTGCTGCGCCACAACTCCGCACTGGTGAACGACACGGCATGGATACGCGGCGGGATCGTCGCCCTCACCTCCCTGCTGATGCTCTCCTTCGCGACCGGCACCGCCCGTGGCCGCCGCCGCGCATACCTGCGGTTGCGAATCGCGTCAGCCCTCATGCTGGTGTCCATCGCGGCCCTCGTCGCGCTCCCCGGGCTCCTGCCGGCGTGGATGAGGATCGAGCAAGGCGTCTGCGGACTGCTCCTCGCGGGCGTCGTCGCGATCGCCAACGGCAGGCACCTGCGCACGATGTTCGCCACCGAGTAGAACACGACGATGCGGCTAGATTGTCCGATTAGAAAGACCTACGGTGGAGGCCCGCATGAGTCGTCCGGTACCGCCTCGGTCCGTGGTGGTGACCACCCTGCCGTACGTGCTGCTGGCGATCCTGGTCGTCGTCACCGTCGCCGGCAAGCACTCGGCGGGCCCATCCCTGTTCATCGATCTGGCTCTGTGCGCGCTGGCCGCGGCGTGGATGCTATGGATCTTCACGCTGCATCCCGCCTGGCGGCAGCGCCTGCCGGTCATGGCGGTGTTCTTCGTCGGGCTGACCGCGATCATGACGATCCTGGTGATCAGGGACCCGTGGTTCGGATTCTTCACGGCAGCCGGATACATCTACGCGTTCAGGATTCTGAGCTGGCCTTGGCTGCCCGTCGGCGTCGCCGCGGTGGCGATGGTGTCGGGCACGGCGCAGTCGTACGGCGTCGACAGGACGACCCCCCTCGGCCTGATCACGTATGTCGCCGTCATGGCCGCGAACGTGATCCCCATGGTCGCCTTCGCCTGGTTCGTACGGCGCAGCGCCCGGCAGAGCGACGAACGCGATCGCGCACTCGAAGAGACACGCCACGCGAACCGCAGGCTGGAAGCGACCCTGGCGGAGAACGCGGCCCTGCACGAGCGACTACTGGCACAGGCAAGAGAGGCCGGCGTGAACGACGAGCGGCAGCGAATGGCACGGGAGATCCACGACACCCTGGCCCAAGGGCTCACCGGCATCATCACCCAACTCCACGCGGCCGAACACGCCGCCGACGACCCCGCGGCATGGCGCAGGCACATCGAGGCCGCGACGGCACTCGCCAAGGAGAGCCTGTCCGAAGCGCGGCGATCGGTCCACGAGCTGCGTCCAGAACCTCTGCGGACGGCACGGCTCAGCGAGGCACTGGCGAACGTGGCCGAACGCTGGTCGTCGCTCCACGACGTACCCGTCCAGGTCACCACGACCGGTACGGCACGACCACTGCGCCCGGAAGCGGAAGTCGCACTCCTCAGAACAGCACAGGAGGCCTTGACCAACGTGGCCAAACACGCACGCGCGACCAGAGTCGGCGTGACACTCTCCTACATGGAGCACCAGGTCGCCCTCGACGTACGCGACGACGGCGCCGGCTTCGACCCGGCGCGGATCCACGAGGACACCACCGACGATCCCCGCGAAGACCGCGGCGGGTTCGGGCTTATCGCGATGCGCCAGCGAATCGAAGGCCTGTCGGGAACCCTGCAGATCGAATCCGAGCCGGGCACCGGCACCGGAATCTCCGCCTGCGTCCCCGCCGAACCTGTGCGGATCCCCGCATGAGCCGCCCGGGCACCGCGATCAAACTGCTGATCGCCGACGACCATCCCGTCGTCAGAGACGGCCTGAGCAGCATGTTCGCCCGCGAACCGGGATTCGAGGTGATCGGCCAGGCCTCTGACGGAGGCGAAGCGGTCCGCCTCGCCGAGACCCTCCGTCCAGACGTCATCCTCATGGATCTGCGCATGCCCGGCATGGACGGAGTGACCGCGATCAGAGAACTCGCGGAACGTGGCAGCAGCGCACGCGTGCTGGTGCTGACCACCTACGACACCGACAGCCACGTGCTCCCCGCGATCGAAGCGGGCGCCACCGGCTACCTGCTCAAAGACGCCCCCCGCGACGAACTCCTCCGCGCGGTCCAGGCCACGGCTCGAGGCGAGGCGGTGCTCGCCCCCTCGGCCGCGGCCCTTCTGATGAGCCGGTTGCGCTCCTCCGCCCCGGGACCGGCCACCGCCACCCCCGGGCCCCTGAGCCAGCGAGAACTCGAAGTCCTCCAGTTGGTGGCTGCCGGGTCCACCAACCGGGAGGCGGCGGCCAAACTGTTCATCACCGAGGCCACCATCAAGACCCACCTGCTGAACATCTACGCCAAACTCGGCGTGAGCGACCGCGCCGCCGCCGTCAGCGAGGCGTTCAACCGCGGACTGCTCGTCCCGCGGACACCGAGATGACTGTCAGGTGACCTTGCTCTTCGGGCTCGTCCATGTGTCGCACGCCCCCGGCCTGCCCGAGTTGAATCCCTTTTCCGTCCACTTCAGTCGCGTGGGCTGACGACCGTGATCGTGCGCGAACGGATCGTTGACGATGCCCATGAACAGGTAGCGGTACTGCTGCCACGGGGGCATCTCACGGCGCATCGCCTTCAGTGCCGCTCCGGCGAAGCATTCGGCCTGCAATTCGGTACGCCTCGTCAACAGGTCCACCGTCGCTCGCTTGGCGCCCCTGCCCTCCAGGGCCTCGTAACTCAGGATGTGCGTCAAATACTGAACGTGGTGACCGTACTCGTGACTGATCGTCTTGGACACGAAGGCGGCTGCCAGGGGGTTCCGCAGCAGGTCGTTGGGGACCAGCATGTAGTAGGTGGTGGTCCCGCCGCAGTAGGCCCCGGTGTCGTTCTTCTTGGGCATCAGCCCGCAGATCGGATCGCGCACACGGCGCTGGACGAACTTCCGTTCGGGCTTGGTGAAGAACATGTTCTCCGCCTTGAACGAGCCGGCCCAGATCCGATCCAGGCAGTTCGAAACAGACCCCATGTACTTCTTCATGGACCGCCAACTGCCTGACCTGGGCGCGGGGATCTTGCAACTCCCCTTCAGCCGGGGTGCGGCATAGAGCGGACTGTCGACCACGGCGGCGCGGCCCCAGGGCACGCTGCGCCAATCCGGGATCACCGGTGCCGAGGCGGAGGGGGAAGCCGAAGGGGACGGCGTGACAGCGGGAGGAGTCATGGACGTCCGCGGAGCCGCGAGGGGAATCGACGAGGGCGCCGCGGGGGCGGCCGGTGCACACGCGGCCAGGAGGAGAACGCAGACGGTCAAGCGCCGGGAGAGGCGAAGCATTTGCGGATCTTATCGACGAACACCCACAAAACATCCGCCATTTAAAAGGCCTCAATCCGGTACGAAATGACCCCCCAGGCGCTGCTCCTGCCTCAGCCCGCTTCTAACCGGCCATGCCGAGGAACACGGCAACGGCGCCCACGCCTAGCGTGAGCGGGTAAGCCCACCATCTGGGCGGAGGGCCGTCCCTCAGAATGCGCACCCCCAGCGGCACGAGCGCCGAGCACAGACCGAGGGTGGCGACGATCGACATCGGGCCGGTGCCCTTGAGCACGCCGATCGGCAGCGCGCTCATCGACGCCAGGGCGACGGCTCGGGCGACTCCCAGCACGCCTGCCCGCCACGCCCCGACGGCGAGCACGATCCAGCCGAAGAAGATCGCGCCTGACAGTGAGTGGAACACGTGGAACGCCCCGTAGGAGCCGGCGATCACCTTCTGCGCCGCCTCGACCCCCTGGACGTCGACGACCTGGAAGGCCAGATGGTTGATCCCGGCGTGGAAGACGCGGGCGAACAACCCGGACAGAACCAGCACGCCACCCCAGAGCGCCCATCTCATCTGGGTCGGCCACACGCGCCGTACCACCCCCATGACGGCGGGCCACAGCAGGACGTCGCCCGCGACGAAGGCGCTGTAGGAGGCGGTCATCCGTCCGGGGCTCGCGGCGAACGCGGCGAGTTGCTCGGGGAAGAAGCCATCGAAATCCACCCGGAGCAGCACGCCGCCGAGCATCAGGATCGGCCCGAGGACAAGCCCGGCGCCCTCGACCCAGCGGCCGGGGAACTCGAAAGAGGTCGTGGTCATGCCGTCGATCCAACCGACGCGGCCTCCGCCGCACATTGGCCCAGGGACCCGGTCTCGGGGTAGACCTGGCACTACCTCGGCTCGGCCTGCAGGAAGGCGAGGACGGCGAGGACGCGGCGATGGCCGTCGGCGGCAGGCGGGAGGTCGAGCTTGGCGAAGATGCTCGCGATGTGCTTGGCGACCGCCGCATCGGTGACGAAGAGCGCCCGAGCTATCGAGGCGTTCGACCGTCCCTCGGCGATCAGGGCGAGCACCTCCAGCTCCCTCGGGGTGAGCCGCCGCAGGGGGTCGCGCCGCCCGCTGAGCAGCTGCCGCACCACCTCGGGGTCCACGACCGTGCCGCCCTCCGCGACCCGGACGAGTGCGTCGACGAACTCGCCGACGTCGCCGATCCGCTCCTTCAGCAGATAGCCGATGCCGGCGCCACGGCCGGAGCCGAGCAACTCGGCGGCGTAGGTCTGCTCGACGTACTGGCTGAGCACCAGCACGGCCAGATCCGGATGCTCCGCGCGCAGCTCGAGCGCGGCCCGCAGCCCCTCGTCGGTGAAGCCGGGTGGCATCCGCACATCGACCACGACGATGTCAGGCCTGTGCTCCGCCACCGCGGCGACCAGGGAGCCGGCGTCACCGACCGAGGCGACGACCGGGTGCCCGAAGCGCTCCAGCAGTCCGGCGAGGCCTTCGCGCAGGAGGACGGAGTCTTCGGCGATCGCTACGCGCACGGGATCTCCACTCGCATCGTCGTCGGCCCGCCTGCCGGACTGGACAGGGCCATCCTCCCGTCGACCACGGAGACCCTGTCGGCCAGCCCCGTCAGGCCGGTGCCGCCCGCAGGATCCGCGCCGCCGACCCCGTCGTCGCGGATCTCCATGACCAGCATGTCGTCGACCAGACGGCCGTACACCTGAGCACGGCCGGCCTGGCTGTGCTTGGCGATGTTCGACAGGGCCTCCGACACGATGTAATAGGCGGCGACCTCGACGGCCTCGGGCAACCGCCGCGGCAGCGCGAGGTCGACGTCCACAGGAACCGGGGAGCGCCCGGCCGTGTCCCGGGCGGCGGCGGCGAGGCCGCGGTCGGTGAGTATCTGCGGGTGCACACCGCGGATCAGTTCCCGCAGCTCGGCCAGAGCTCGCTTGGCCTCCTCATGGGCCTGCGCGACCTGCTCCGCGGCCGGCCCGTCGGGCGGCAGGTCGAGCCGTGCCAGACCCAGCTTCACGGTCAGTGCGACGAGCCGTTGCTGGGCGCCGTCGTGCAGGTCGCGCTCGATCCTGCGGCGTTCCAGCTCGAACGCGTCCACCAGGCGTGCCCGTGAACGAAGCACGTCGGCCAGTTCCCCCTCACGCGGAGCGAGCAGCGCCCTGACCATGGCTTGGCGGGCTCCCGCCCAGGCGGTGACGATGTAGGCGGCCACCGGGAGCAGAACGAGTCCCGCGGCCGAGGCCGTCAGCGCGGCGGCGAGCGGCCATCCCGCCTCCACGGGCTGGAGGGCCGGTGAAAGGATCAGCACGACGGGGCCGCCGACGCTGAAGCCGACCACCACCAGGTCGATCCACCAGAGCGCGAGGACTGAGACCAGCGTCAGGCTGATCTCCCGCCACCGCCCGGCGGTCACCCGGGTGACGGGGACGGAGTCGACCAGGCGCATCCGCCACCGCTCGAACCCCGCCACCAGCGGCACGACCAGCCCCGCGGCGGCGATCCCGACGACGGCCATGAGCGGGACGAATCCCAGGAGAGAGATCGACACCGCGGTGACGGCGACGGTGACGCCCAGCACGGCGCTCGACAGCAGGTACGCCAGTGACCGCCACGGCCACCGGGACCGCAGGAACGGCAGCGGACGCAGAGTGAGGGCCTCCAGGGCGGTCCGGGTGCGCACCCGCCAGAAGTTACCCGCTTGTTTGATCGCCCTGGCGGCGCCCAGACAGGACCTGGCCCCGGCGCGGAGCAGCCCCGCGAGGCGGTGGCTTCGCGGGGCTGCCGTCGTCCGTGGGCGCTACTCGCAGTACTGGGTCTCCCAGCGTGCGCCGCGGTAGCTGTAGCACATGTAGCAGTCACCCCTCCACATGCACGACGGCGCCGGGCGGGCCGTGTCGATGGCGGGGGCGCTGCGCTGAGCGGCCGCGCAGACGCTCGGCTCGGAGGCCTGGGCGGTGGCGGTTCCGGTGACGATGAGCGTGGACGCCGCCATCGCGACGGCGAGGAGTAAACGCTTGAGCATCAGAGATCACTCCCTGAGGTGAGGACCGAACCCCCGGATCGAGGGGGATGACGAGCGTCGGTTCCGACTCGGGATACGCCGATGCGGCGCTGAACACTATTCACACTAATCACGACATCAGATGAGATCTCCCCGCCTGAGGCAAAACATGGTTTCCAGCCGATCACTCCATGAAGTTTATTATCCGCATTAACCGGAAAAGCGGCATCGCATCCCGGCCTGCCGCCACGACCATTCGAGTCGCGGATTCATCCCGCCGACTGAATCCGGGAGGCGTTTCCCCGGAGTCGTAAATCCGGCGCCACCGGCAGAGAAAATGACCGGCAAGGAAATCGGCGGACGCCGGGAACGGCCCGCCCGGATGCTCATGGTCCCGCCGTCGGTTCCGCGTCCCGGTTCGGCGGATGCGCCTGTCTCACCGACGAATACGCAGGCCCGCGCCGCGATGTCCCCCCTCTCCGGCAAGGCGCCCATCCACCCCTTCTCGACACGGAACGGCGCGGCGGGCACCCGGTTCGCTGATCTGAGTGCAATCTCCCCCACTGGTGGATCACAACCGCCCGCAATTGGGCCCGGCCCACGGAAAACACAAAGTCATGCCCCTCTACTGAATAACCGTGCTGTCGTCTCAATACCCGCCAACTTCTCTAGACGGGCCCGGAACTCGATGCCCACGATGGTTGTAGATCCGCAATCGCCGCGGTTCAGGCGATTCGGAGAGGAGGCATCATGCCCAAAAACCTGCTGTCGGCGTCGTTAGGCGCCACAGTGCTCGGGGCTCTGGTGTTCGGGCTCGCTCAAGCGCCGAACGGCTCCGCCGGCCCGAACTCGATGAACACGACAACGCTCAGCATGTCGAACCACGCAAAGACGGCTGCGGCATCTCAGGTGCAGCCGCCCCGCCCCGACCGTGGCCGTGAGGGCCGGCACTACCGCGAGCGGTTCAGAGAGCACCGCGTCCACGAGCGGTTCCGCGAGGACCGGCGCATGCGCGACCGGTTCAGAGAGGACCGCCCCTTCCGCGAGCGCGAACGGTTCAGGGAGCACCGCGTCCGCGAGCGGTTCGGGTTCAGCGAAGACCGCCCCTTCAGGCAGCGCGACCGGTTCATGGAGCGTCCCTTCCGTGAGCGGATGCGCGGAGGCCCGGCACCCGGCGACCGGTTCGCGGAAGAGCGGTTCTCTCGCGACCGGTTCGGGTTCATGGACGAGGACTAGGAGGCAGTGACGCCTGGCGCCCACGCCAGGCACGGGCGGCCGTTCGCAGGACCATGTGGTCGTGCGGGCGGTCGCCCACCCGGCGTTTCCACCCCGGTCCTCGTTTTCCGGCAGGCCGGCGGAGCAGGCCGGGCGGACGCCGGGCCCACCCTGTCCGGCTGAACGTCGCCGCAGGCGCTGTCCGAGTTCCCCTAGGCGAGCTACCGTGAACCGGTGTCGGACATTTCCCCACGGGACCAACGGTTACGCCGGTACTGGGACCGGCAGGCCGACTCCTACGATCGGCAGATGGCGTTCGCCGAGCGCCGCCTGTTCGCCGACACCCGCCCCTGGCTGTGCGGGCAGGCGGTCGGCGACACGCTGGAGGTGGCCGTCGGCAGCGGCCTGAACCTCGCCCACTACCCCGACGACGTACGGCTCACCGGCGTGGAGTGGAGTGCCCAGATGCTCGCCGTCGCCCGGCGCCGAGCCCGCGAGCTCGGCCGTACGGTCGATCTGCACCAGGGCGACGCCCGGGATCTGCCCTTCACCGACGAGCGCTTCGACACGGTCGTGTGCACGTTCGCGCTGTGCGGGATCCCCGACGAACACGTGGCCCTCGCCGAGATGGCACGAGTCCTGCGGCCCGGCGGGTTACTGCTCCTGGCCGATCACGTGGAATCGTCCGCCTGGCCGCTTCGCGGGCTGCAGGCCCTGGTGGACGCGTTCACCGTGCCGATGTCCGGGGAGCACTACCGCCGGCGGCCGATCCGCCGGGTGTCCGCGATGGGATTCACCGTCGAGCAGCACGGGCGCTTCAAGCTCGGCGTCATCGAGCGGTTCGCGGCCAGGAAACCCGCGAACGGGTGACCGCGGACCGGTCACTCGAGCACCTTGTCCACGAAGGAGTGCAGATTGGCCCGGGTCCGGGCGACCTTCTCCGCCACGGTGAGGGACTCGTCGACGACCCCGGACCCCGCGGCCTCCCTCTTCCCCCGCGTGTAGAGGGAGCAGGCGAGGTCGACGCACAGGTATCGCCCGACCGAGTCGCCCTGGCGACCTGCCTCCCCGGTTCGGCGCGCGGTCATCAGCGCCACCCCGCCGCCGGTGTGCGTGGTCAGGCACAGTGAGCACATGCTGCGTGAGGTGAAGCGCCGTGTCGCGCCGGACGTCACCCGGAGCGCGATTCCCACGAGGGGTCCGTCGCGTTCGGCGATCAGATAGGCGCGCCCGGGTGCACCCGGATCTCGCCATCCGAGGAAGTCGAGGTCTTCCCAGGGAAGGTCCACGAGATCATGCGGAAGATCGAGACGCTTGGCCTCTCCCTTGGAACAGTTGACGAATGATGTGCGGATGTCCTGCTCTGTGACTGGTCTCATGAGCAGGGAGGCTAGTAAACTTAAAACCTGTAAGCAAATAGTTAAGCTGCGTAAGCAAGCGGAGAAGGGCGGCACATGGCACGGGCGGGACTGACCGCGGAACGTGTGACCCAGGCGGCCGCGGACCTGGCCGACGAGATCGGCTTCCAGCACATGACCGTCTCGGCGCTCGCGCGCGGATTCGGCGTCAAGCCCGCGGCCCTGTACTCACACGTCAAGGACGCCCAGGACGTGAAGGTCAGGGTGGCGTCGCTGGCCCTCACGGAGCTCGCCGACAGAGCCGCCGCCGCCCTGGCCGGTCGCGCGGGCAAGGACGCACTGGTGGCCTTCGCGAACGTCTACCGGGACTACGCGAAGGAGCACCCAGGCAGGTATGCCGCGACGCAGATGGAACTCGACCCGGAGACGGCGGCCGCCGACGCGGCGAGACGGAACGCGGAGCTGACCCGGGCCCTGCTGCGCGGATACGAACTGCAGGAGCCCGACCAAACAGACGCGGTGCGGATGCTGGGCGGCCTGTTCCACGGGTACGTCACCCTCGAGAAGGCGGGCGGGTTCCGCCACACCCCCCGCGAGGTCGACGCCTCGTGGTCCAGGACACTGGACGCCCTCGACAGCCTCCTCAGGAACTGGCCGCCGGCCTGACGACCCGCGACAGGAGCCCCCGGCGACCGGCCAGGTCGCTATCGCCAGACGGCCTGCGCCAGCGCGGCTCCGACGAACGCCGCCCCGAGACCGGCGACCACGCTGGCGACGACGTTGGCGACGGCGAAGAACCGTGCGCCGGTCTCGACCAGTCGCAGCGTCTCGTAGGAGAACGTCGAATAGGTGGTCAACGCTCCGCACAGCCCGGTGCCCAGCAGCAGTTGCAGACAGGACGGGGCGGCGCCCGCCGCCACCGCGCCCGTCAGCACGCCGAGGATCAGGCAGCCGGCGACGTTGACGGTGAAGGTCCCCCACGGGAACACGGTGTCGTGCCTGACCTGAATCGCCCTGTCCGTGAGATAGCGCAAGGGTGCGCCAACCACAGCGCCGGCGATGACCAGCAGCCAGTTCACCGAGCGGCCTGCCTGACCGCATGACGGACGACCTCGACCTCGTCCAGGATCGCCAGTCCCTCACCGACCAGTTCGTCGAGCTGGGGCAGGAACGCGCGAATCCGCTCGGCGGTGTCCACCATGACGATGCACAGCGGAAGATCCTCGCTCAGCGACAACAACCGGGCGGTATGGATCCGGGAGGAGGCCCCGTATCCCTCCACCCCGCGGAACACGCTCGCCCCGGCGAGACCCGCCTTGTGGGCGCGGTGCACGATCTCGCTCGACAGCGGTTTGTGATGCCATCGGTCGCTCTCGCCGATGAAGACGGTCAGCCGCAGCGCCGTCCCGGTCAAACCGGTCATCGTGCCCTCCATCCGATCAGCAGGCGGGTCAGCTTGGCGGCCGCCCAGACTCCGGCCAAGGCGGTGACCAGCGTCGACATCAGATAGGCGAGCCCCATGGCCGCGTGCCCGGACTCCACCAGCCGCTGGATGTCGACCGCGTACGTCGAGAAGGTGGTGTATCCGCCCAGGATTCCGGTGCCGACGAACGGGCGTACCAGCCGGTGCGCCGTCCACAACTCCGTGATCACCACCATGAAGACGCCGATGATCACGCAGCCGCTGAGGTTGACCAGCAACGTGGCCCAGGGAAACGCGCCGGGGAGCGCGGGCCACAACAGCGACGCCCCATAGCGGGCACACGCTCCGATGGCGCCGCCCACCGCGACGACCGCGACCACCGGGCCCTGCCCCTGCCACAGGTCTCGGCGCCACAAGGGAACCCTGAAGTCGACATCGGAATCGATCGGCTCAGACCGGGGCACTTCCACTCGCCTACCTCCTACCCGTGCGCGCACGCAGACGCGTCCATCACCAGGTAGGGACCGTTGACGGCACGATTCGCCGCGGTTCGGGTACGGCGGGCCCCACCGCCGCGCGGCCTCCGGAGGGGGGACCGCTCGTGGTCAGTCTATCGGGGCGTCTCCTGCGGCCCCGCGCGGGATCATCACGGCGCGACTCGATCTCGCTACCTGCCCGGCCTGCGTCGAGGCACCCGATCCGGCCGTCATCCGCCGTCAGGGACGATCGTCTTTTGTTCGTCGGTATATGGGCCTGAATCGGCGGCGCGATCAGTGAATAGGCTGTCGAGCATGATGAGGCTGGAGCGGCTCCGCGCCGACCACGCGCCCGCCCTGCTGGTCTTCGAGAAGGAGAACAGGGAGTACTTCGCACAGTCGATCCCGGATCGTGGGGACGCGTACTTCGTGGAGTTCACCGCCCGGCACCGCGCTCTGCTCGCCGAGCAGGCGATCGGACTGTGTCACTTCCACGTCATCGTGGACGTCGAGGGAGCCCTCCTCGGCCGCGTCAATCTCGTCGACGTCAAGGACGGCGCCGCCGAACTCGGCTACCGGATCGGCGAGCGCGCCGCCGGCCGGGGCGTGGCCACCGCCGCGGTCGAGGAGGTGTGCCGCCTGGCCGCCGCGCCCTACGGCCTCGCCTCACTCGTCGCGGTCACCACCCTCGACAACCACGCGTCCCAGGCCGTGCTCGAACGCAACGGGTTCACCCTGGTCGAGGACATCAGCGTCGGAGGGCGTCCGGGCGTGAAGTACCGGCGCCGGCTCGCCGCCACGCGTTGATCACCCGGGCCACCGTCATCGCCCTTCCACCGCCCGAAATCAGAGAGCTTCGTCGCGATCGAGAACGGCGTTGTGCACCGACGAGGGAACGGTGAGCCGGTCGTCGCTCTGGAAGAGCAGCCGTAACTCGTCCAGGGAGGACTCCGGTGTCCGGGTGAGAGCGGCGACGCGGTCGAAGAGGGCGGCCAGGTCGTCGCCGATCGGCTGGTCGGGCGCGGGCATCGCGCCCCAGCTGTCCCACGGCAGGAGTTCCAGGTTGAGCAGTGCGGCGGCGTCCCGCATCAGGTTGCCCGCGATCCACCAGAGCCCCGACTCACCGATGACGCTCAGCCCGAAGACGGCGGGGTCCAGTTCCCCGGCCCGGCACCGGATCCAGGCTTCCCCGGCGGTCAGGAAACGATCGCGCGGGACGTCGGTGACGTCGAAGTCCACGGGGAACATGCCGCGCTGCCGCTGATCGATCTGCGGATCGACGAGGATCCACCGCTCCTGAGCGTCGTTCCAGTACTCGCAGACCCAGTGGTCCTCGAACCAGCCGGTCACGAAGTATCCGCCGAAACCGCACCGCGCCCTCGCGGGCACCCCCCGCCCCCGGAGCAGGGCGACCAGGAACACCGTGAAGTGCCGGCAGTTGCCGGCGATCCGGGCACCCGGCTCTCGCGCGATCTCCAGCGGCCGGTCGTCGCGATCGGCGATGCGGTCCAGCAGCCGCTCCACCGGCCGGATGTGCACGCTGGCGCGGTCTTCGTCGGACAACTCCACCCCGTAGGCCGGCGCGATGTACTCGTGGACGATGAGACCGTGCCCGATGGCGGCCAAGCCGGCGAGGTCGCGCGGGCTCACCGCGTCGAGACGATGTTGGTGGCGGCCGGGCGAGGTCATCACCGCCGGGCTGGTGTAGAAGGACGTGAACTGCCGGTGGAGCCGCATCGCTCACCTCGCGGATCGGGGGGTGTCGGGTGATCTGTCAGCTGCCTCCGAGCTTGCCAGAGTGGCCCGACACTTTCGGCACGTCCTGCCTGGACCTGCGCCTGGGGATGCGCATGACGAATCGGGCGCCTCGTTCGCTGTCCTGGATGGTCAAGGTGCCCCCGTGCGCCTCCGCGACCTCCCGCGCGATCGCCAGCCCCAGCCCGGTCCCTCCCGCGTCCCTGTCGCGGGAGGCGTCCAGCCGGGTGAACCGGTCGAAGACGATCTCCCGGTGTTCGGGGGCGATGCCCGCCCCGTCGTCGGCGACCTCGAGTACGGCGTCCGCCCCGTCGGCCCGCACGGTGACGGTGATCTTCGAGGAGGCGTGGCGTTCGGCGTTGTCGAGCAGGTTGACCAGCACGCGGGTGATCCGCAGCCGGTCGCAGTCGATGACGACACCCCGCTGCAGATCCTTGACGATCATCATCCGGTAGGTTCGCCGGTCCAGTTCGGCGCCGACCAACTGACCCAGGTCGGCCGCCTCGCGGCTGAGGGGGGCCCGCGCGTCCAGCCGGGCGAGGGTCAGCAGGTCGGTGACGATCGCCTGGAGCCGGTCCACCCCGGCGAGCACCGCCACGGCCATCTTCGGCCAGTCGGCGCCCTGCGGGTGCATGAGCGCCTCTTCCAGTTGGGCCCGCATGGCGGTGATGGGGCTGCGGAGATCGTGTGAGGCGTCCGAGGTGAACCGCCGCAACTGCTGGTAGGCGCCTTCGAGACGGTCCAGGGTGTCGTTGACCGTCTCGGCCAGTGACTTGATCTCCTCGTACTTCCTGGGCACGGGGACCCGGCGGTCGAGGGCGGAGGCGGTGATCTCCGCCAGTTCCGCGCTTATGGCGTTCACCGGGGCCATGGCCTTGGTGAGATCACGGAACGACCAGGCCGTCATCATCGCCGTCACCACGACGGACACGCCGATCGCCAGGAGCAGCGCCGTGGTGGTCCCGTACCAGGGGACCACCCGGACCGCCACGTAGAGGAGCCAGACGCCTCCCGGCTGGTAGACCTTGTACGACGCGACGGTCATGCAGCCCTGCAGCCCGGCGGGAGGGCACAGGACGCGGGCGGCCCGCACGCTGCTGTTGACCGAACGGAAGTCGGCCATCGGCGGCTTGCCTGCGAGCTGGGGGGTCGCCGCGACCACCTGGCCATGGGAGTTCACGACCTGGATCGCCTCGACCTTGCCCTGCTGCAGCACGGACGGGAGAGGACCCTGCCGGATGAGGGGGACGACGCGGTTCCAGGCGGCGGTGGCCCGGGTCTGGGCGCCGTCGGCCTCCTTGTTGCCCGCGAACAGGAGGAAGAGCAGGCTCACCCCGATGCAGAGCAGTACCGCCACGACGCCGGTAGCCAATGTTCTCCGGGCCCTGAAGGACGGCCGGTACCAGGCTGGCATGTCCTCCCCCGAACGCGTGATTGCCCACCTCCTACTAGTCAAAGAAACCGCACAATTCGACAACAACGTCCCGAAATAGGGCAAAACTTTGAGGGTGGGAGTGACTCACCCAGGCCGCGAGGCACTCGGTCCGTCACCACCAGTCCCCCGTCTCACACCCGCATTGACGTCGCCCGTCCCACCTGTCAGTCTCTACTTACAGGTGAAACATCGAGCGACAGGATTGGGACTCTGACCAGTGAGGAGCTGTTGGCCCTGCTCGCCGCCGTCGGTCATCCGCAGCGGCTACGGGTCATCGCCGGACTGTCCGCCGGCCGGGTACACGTCAGCGAGCTGGCCCGGCGGCTCGGCATGTCGCGCCCCCTTCTCTACCTGCATCTGGAACGCCTGGAGAAGGCGGGGCTGGTCACCGGCGACCTTGAACTGTCACCGGACGGCAAGGCGATGAAGTATTTCGAACTGGTGCCGTTCGATGTCCACCTGACGGTGGACGTGGTCCTCGCCGCGCTCCGAGCAGACGAACAGGAAGGGCTCAACGACGTGCAGGAGACCCCGAGATGAAGAACATCATCGTTCCCGTCGCGGCGCTTTTCGCGGTGTTCACCGTCGTCGCGGTGGGCCTCATCTACTACTTCCGGTTTCTCCAGCACCGTGCGGACGCGGCCGTGATGGCGAGGTACGAGGAGCTCGCCGAGCAGTCGGGCCAGAACCAGGAACGGCTGAACGCCCAGCTCGCCGAGCTGACCTCGCGTCTCGCCGCCGTAGAGCAACTCCTGCGAAGCGTCGGATGACCGCCGGGCCGCGGTCGCGGGGATCGGAGGCCGGAAGCACCCGATGACAGGCCCCGGGGCGGCGAGCGGCAACTCGCCACCCCGGGAAACGGAAGTCGTGCGACCACGCCGTGTCGGCGTGCCTTGAAGCGCACACACCTCTCAGGGAAAGGAGAGCAGCTCATGCTGCTCCGAGGCAAATCCCATCCAGGGCGGACCGGGTCCGCCCCCGTCGTCTCCCGGCCGTTGACGGTACGCGTGGCCCGCTGGAGTGCCACCCACCCATGGCGCGCGATCGCCGTCTGGCTCGTGTTCGTGGCGCTGTGTCTGGTGACGGGCTCGATCGCCGGGACCAACAGCGCCACGAGCGCCGACTACCGGGTCGGAGAGGCCGGCCGCGCCGAGGCGATCGCGGCGGAGGGCCGGCTGACGCGCGCGCCGACGGAGCGTGTTCTCATCGAATCCCCCTCCGGCCCCGTGGACGCCGTGGCCGCGGACCGGGCCGTCCACGATCTCACGCGCCGGATGCTCGCCCTGCCCGAGGTGGATCGGGTGGAACCTCCGGTCCGCTCCGAGAACGGCGAGATCGTCATGGTCTCGATCGTGATGAAGGGCGAGGAACTGGCGGCCAAGCGGCACCTCGGGCCGCTGATCGAGCAGACCGCCGCGGTGCAGGCGGCCAATCCGGGCCTGCGCGTCACGGAGACCGGCCGGCCGTCGATGAGCCGGGGCCTGGACGCGCAACGCGCCGACGACCTCCTCCGCTCCGAAATGATCACCTTCCCGGTGACGCTGGCGGTTCTGCTGCTCGTCTTCGGGTCGGTGCTGGCGGCAGGTGTGCCTCTGTTGCTGGCGGTCTCCTCGATCGCCGCCTCAATGGGTCTGGCGGCGGTCGCCTCGCACGCGCTGCCGGACGCGGGCGTGGGCAACAACGTGATCCTGCTGATCGGCATGGCGGTCGGCGTCGACTATTCGCTCTTCTACCTCAAGCGAGAAAGGGAGGAACGCGCGCGTGCGGGGGGCCGGGTCAGCCCGGCTGCCGCGGTGGAGCTCGCCGCGGCCACCTCGGGACGGGCGATCGTGGTGTCCGGGCTCGCGGTGATCGTCTCCACCGCCTGCCTCTATCTGGCCGCTGACGTGATCTTCTCCTCCCTGGCCACGGGCACCGTGATCGCCGTCCTGGTGGCCATGGTGAGCTCGCTGACCGTCCTGCCGGCCGTCCTGGCCAAGGCCGGCGACCGGGTCGAGCGCCGCCGTGCCCGCCGTGCCGTACATCCGGCTTCCGGACGGCGGGACGGCGGGCGGGTGTGGGGGGCCGTCCTGCGACCGGCCACGCGGCACCCGGTCGCCACCCTGCTCGCGGCCACGGTGGCGATGCTGGCACTGGCGCTGCCGGCCGTGACCCTGAAGCTGAACGTGCCGGGCACCGACACGTTCTCGCGGACGATCCCGGCCGTACGGACCTGGGACCGGCTGACCACCGCCTTCCCCCATGTGCAGACGACGCACCTGGTGGCTGTCAGGGCCGACCCGGCGCGCTCCGGCGAGGTCGTCACCGCGTTGGCGGACCTCGCGCGGCGTGTGGAGGCGGGCAGGCGTTCCGCGGACCCGGTTCCCGAGCCGAAGACCTCCTCCGACAGGCGGATCAGCACGCTCGAACTGGCGGTTCCGTTCCCGGCGGGTTCGCCGGAGGCGCGGCTGTCGCTCCAGCGCCTGCGGTCCGAGTACCTTCCCGCCACCGTCGGCAGGGTGGCCGGAGCCGAGGCGGCCGTCGGCGGAGACGTCGCCAGGGACGTCGACTACGTCGCGCACCAGAACGAGAAGCTGCCCTGGGTGATCGGGTTCCTGCTGGTGGCGACCTTCGTCATGACGGTGGCGGCGTTCGGCTCGGTGGTGATCGCCTTTCTCGGCGTGATCCTCAACCTGCTGTCGGCCGCGGCGGCCTTCGGCCTGCTCGTCGTGGTCTTCCAGCACACCTGGGCGGAGGGCCTGCTCGGCTTCACCTCCACTGGATTCATCGGGTCCCGGGTGCCGTTGTTCCTGTTCGTCATCCTGTTCGGGTTGTCGATGGACTACCAGGTGTTCGCGGTCAGCCGCATCAGGGAGTCCGCCCTGCGGGGCGCCCCGACGCGTGCGGCCGTGGTCGAAGGCATCGGCGGCTCCGCCGGGGTGATCACCAGCGCCGCCGTCGTCATGGTGTCGGTCTTCGCCAGTTTCATGTTCCTGTCGCTGGTCGAGATGAAGCAGATGGGCTTCGGCCTCGCCGTCGCCGTGTTGCTGGACGCCTTCGTCGTACGGACGATGATCCTGCCGTCGATCATGACGCTGCTCGGCGAGGCGAGCTGGTGGCCGTCACGGACGATGCGGCGCCGCCGAGCCGCGCCCGACCCGGCGGACGTGCTGCCGGTCGGCGCCGCGGATTGACGTTCAGCCGGAAGACGGGCGGGTGGTCACCCTTCTGCGCTCAGGCGTACGGCGACCTCTTCCACCGGGCCCCTGAGCCGGGTGACCACCTCGTGCGCGCCTCGGGGGCTCAGGGCGGTCCTCGCGGTCAGGCATGCCTCGGCCAGCTTCGGCTCGCCGGCCGCGAGCAGCCAGGCGGCCTGCCGCTCCAGCGCGTCCGCCGTGTGCCAGAACTGGGTGCGGGGCGGCGGGGAGTATTCGATGAGGCCCGCATGACCCTCTGCGGCGTCCTGCAGCGCGAGCAACGCCTCCGCCGCGGCGGAGGCGTCGGAGGCGCCGAGTTGTGCCGCGAACGTGGAGGCGGTCTGGCAGAAGCGCTCAAGAGTCTGCGTGCTCAGCCAGATCAGGCCGCGGTCGTACCGTGTGGTCCACAACCACCCGTCGGGCCGCGCGTCGGGCCGGGAGAGTTCGACGGACCGGCGGCGGGCCGTCAGGGCGGCGTCTTCCCGGCCGGCCACGATCATGACGTCGGCGTACCTGGACAGGGCTCGCGCGAACAGGAGCCGGCTGGCGCGATCATCGGTGGCGCAGTGGCGCCGATAGTCCGCGATGGAGGATTCGGCCAGCTCACCGGCCGTCACGATGTCGCCGGACAGCCCGTGGAGCTCACTCAGAGTCAGGCGGATCTCCGCCGGCCGAACCGGAAACTTCGCGTCCGGCGCCCCGGACAACTCCTCGAACAGCCTCATGGACTGGGCGGCGTCCTTGATCCCACCCCGGATCAGGGGAGTCGCCCTGACCGTGTTCCACACCTCGGGGGTCCGCACCCACGACAGCTGGATCTCGGCGCGATCGCGCAGGTGACCGCCGAGGACCTCGGCGACGTCACGGTCGTTCTTGTCGCTCCGGTGAAGTCTGCCCGCCGCGCGGACCGCCCTGTCCGCCGCGTCCATCGCGTTCTCGTAATGACCGTCGAGAAGGAGCAGCGCGGCCTGCTCACCGTAGTAGTTGCTCTCCTGAGCGAGCTCGGTCCAACGCTTCTCGGAAAGACGCACCCGGGCTTTCCTCCGTCACCGGTTTCGAGAGCGACACGGACATACCGTTTTATCAAATTAAACACACGTAGTTCATGACAATGCCTGTCACTCTGCCGGGCCGACGTCCAGATGGCTCGTACGCGGAGGCCCCGGCGTACGGCCGGCGGGAGGGTACTCGCAGTCGAGTTGACTGACGTCCACGTCCCTGCTGCTGGTCCAGCTCTCGCCTTCACGGGCGGTGTAGACGAACGTGCAGGCTCGGCCGTGCGAGTCGCTGAAGTTCGATACGAAGATCTCGTCGTCGTTGGCGCACCCCGTCAAAACCAGTGCCGCCATCCCAAATCCCGCAAACCGCAAAATGGCGCTTCTGCCGGTCATGCTCGGATATTAAGCGTCGAATACGAACTGCCGCCTTACATCACGGTGAAGATCGGGGATCATCCGGCTTTCGCGGGGGTCCGGCCCGGAAAACCAGGGAAGTACGCTGGTCAGCGTGCCGGCCGCAGCCACGAACAAGCTCGGAGAGTTCCTCCGCGCCCATCGCGCGCGCCTCGAGCCGGCGGATGTCGGCCTGCCCGGGGGTGGCGACCGCCGGGTCTCCGGACTGCGTCGCGAAGAGGTCGCCGTGCTCGCCGGAGTGAGCATCGACTACTACGCCCGGTTGGAACAGGGCCGAGAGCGCAACCCGTCCGCGCAGGTCCTCGACGCGATCGGCCAGGCGCTCAGGCTCGACCCCGACGCCCGAGGCCACATCTTCCGGCTCGCCGGGCTGAACCCTCACCGGCCGCCGGACACGTCACGCGACCTGGTCCATCCGGCCCTGCTGCGGCTGCTCGACTCCTTTCCCTCCTCGGCCGCATACGTGCTGAGCCCGGCGTTCGACGTGCTCGCCGTCAACTCCGTCGCCGCCGCGCTGCTGTCCCCCTTCTCCGGCATGACCAACATGGTCAGGGTTCTGTTCCGGCATCCGCAGGCGCGGACCGTGTTCGTCGAGTGGCCCACGCTCGTCGAGCAGGTCGTCCATGCCCTGCGCTTCAACGCCGGCCACTACCCGGACGATCCGCAGATCCGGGCGCTCGTCGACGAGTTCCTCGGCGCCTCGCCCGAGTTCCGGGACCTGTGGCGCGACCAGACCGTGAGCGGGCTCACCCGCATGTTCAAGGTCTTCGTCCATCCCGAGGCCGGCCGGATCGAATTGACGTACCAGACCTTCGACGTCCGTGACGCTCCCGGTCAGCAGCTGCTCGTCGGCACGCCGGAGCCCGGGAGCCGCAGCGCCGAGGCGCTCGCCCACCTGGGCTCCCCGCACGCCACGGCCTGATCGGCACCGGAGTCGCAGGCCATGTCTCCCTGGGAGCACCGCACCCAGGAAGGCACACCCAGGAAGACTCGGCCTTCTCCGTTCGCGACGCCGCCCGCACGCTGGGTCCCGCGGCACACCCGGCCGCGAGTCCGGCGTCTTCCAGGAGTTCCCATGCACAGCAAGATCGTTCTCATCACCGGAGCCTCCAGCGGCATCGGTGCGGCGACCGCCCGCCGACTGGCTGCGGACGGCCACCATGTCGTCCTCGGGGCGCGGCGCGTCGGCAGGCTCGCAGCGCTCGCCGACGAGATCCGCGCCTCAGGCGGCCGAGCCGATCATCGGGAGCTCGACGTGACGGACCTCGACGACATGCGCGCCTTCGCTGAGGCCGCCCGTGACCGGCTCGGCCGCATCGACGTGCTCGTCAACAACGCGGGCGTGATGCCGCTGTCGAGGGTCGACGCCCTCCGCGTCGAGGAGTGGAACCAGATGATCGACGTGAACCTGCGCGGCACCCTGCACGGCGTCGCCGCCGTCCTGCCGCACATGCGAGCCCAGGGCGCGGGCCACATCGTGAACGTCGCCTCCACCTCGGCGCACCGGGTCGACCCCACGGCGGCCGTCTACTGCGCCACGAAGTACGCCGTCCGGGCGCTGTCCGAGGGGCTGCGCCAGGAGAGCAGCGACGTGCGCGTGACCGTCGTGAGCCCGGGATTCACCCGGTCGGAGCTCACCGACCGCGGCGGCGACCCGGAGGCACAGGCCGCCGCGCGGGCCGCCGCCCGGCAACTCGCCATCCCCGCGTCCGCCGTCGCGGACGCCATCGGCTACGCCGTTTCCCAGCCGGGCGACGTCGACGTCAACGAGATCGTCGTCCGTCCCACCGTCCAGGGCTGATCGCCCGACGTCCAGTTGTGGTGTGCCGCCGTCTAGCGAAGCCGGGCTCGGAGAGCGTCACGGGCCGCGGGCCACTCACTGTCGATCATCGAGTAGACGACGGTGTCCCGCTGCGAGCCGTCCGGCATTGTCTTGTGCTTCCGCAGGACGCCTTCGCGTTGGGCGCCGAGCCGCTCGATGGCCCGCTGCGACCGCAGATTGTTGTGGTGGGTCATCCAGCCCACCCGCAGCACGCCCAGCGTGTCGAAGGCCCGCTCGAGCAGCATCAGCTTGGCCTCGATGTTGAGGCCCGTCCGGTGCCAGCGGCTGCCTATCCACGTGGAGCCGATGTGCAGCGCCCGGTCCTTGGGAGTGAGGTCGTGGTAGGTGGTGACCCCGGCCGGTTCCCCGGTTCGGATGTCCATCTGGGCCCACGGTGTCAGGGCCTGAGCCTCGTGCATCGCGAGCAGTCGCGTCACGTACGCGCGCATCGCCGCGACATCGGTCGGCTGCCTGTTGTTGAGCCACGTCCACACCTCGGGGTCCTTCCCGGCCTCCAGCAGTCCCTCGGCGTGCTCGAGGGTCAACGGCTCCAGCCGTACGTAACGGCCGGCGAGGACAGGTCTGTCGAAGTATGCGCTGCTCACGCCCGAGAGGATAGGCCGGGATCAAACCGGGTGAAAATCGGTTTCGGCAGGCGAGCGCGCCGTCCCGGCATGATCGAGTGACGGCGCGCATCTCAGCGGAGCCCTTCCGGGCGCCTTCAGTGCATGCGGAACGACCCGGTTCCAGGCATGCATGATCACGCTCGACGTTCGCGCAGGTCAAACCATAGGTGGCCGAATCCGTGCATGATCACGGATGGTGTCGGTGCAGGTCAGACCGCACGCGACCGAATCCGTGCATGATCACGCCGAGGGGGCGGGGGCGGGGGATGCGGCGGGGGTCTGGGCAAGGAGTTCCTTCACCCGGGGAATGACCTCCTCGCCGTACAGGCGGATCGTGTTCATGAGCTTCTCGTGCGCGAGCGTCCCCGAGCTGTACTTGAACTCGAAGCGGTCGACGCCGAGCGCTCGCACGGTCTTCGCGATCTTGGCGGCCACGGTCTCCGGCGCTCCCACGTACAGCGCCCCCTCGTCGGCCTCCGCCTCGAAGCGGTCGCGCGTCGTGGGGCCCCAGCCCCGCTCGCGACCGATGCGGTCGTGCATGGCCCGGTAGTGCGGCCAGAGTTCCTCACGCGCCTGCTTGTCGGTCTCGGCGATGTAGCCCGGCGAGTGCACGCCGACCGGCAGCCGCGGAACCTCGAGCTGGGCGAGCGCGCGGTGGTACAGGTCGACGTACGGCGCGAACCGCTCCGGCTGACCGCCGATGATCGCGAGCATGAGCGGCATCGCGTAGCTCGCCGCCCGCACGACGGACTGGGGGCTTCCGCCGACGCCGACCCAGGTGCGCAGCCGGCCGGACTCCGTCTTGGGGTAGACCTGCTGGTCCTTCAGTCCGGCGCGGAGCTTGCCCTCCCAGGTGACCGGCCCCTCCGGGAGCAGGTGGAACAGCAGGTCGAGCTTCTCCTCGAACAGCTCCTCGTACTGCGCGAGGTCGTAGCCGAACAGCGGGAACGACTCCGTGAACGAGCCGCGGCCAAGGATGATCTCCGCCCGGCCGTGCGACACCGCGTCCAGCGTGGCGAACTTCTCGAACACGCGCACCGGGTCGTCGGAGCTGAGCACGGTCACCGCCGTGCCGAGAATGATGCGCTCGGTGCGGCCGGCGATCGTCGCCAGCACGATCTCCGGCGCCGAGATGGCGAAGTCGTCGCGGTGGTGCTCCCCGAGGCCGATGGCGTCGATCCCCAGGCTGTCGGCGAGCACGGCCTCCTCGACGACGTTGCGAATCACCTGCGCGTACGGCAGCCGGTTCCCGTCCGCGTCCACGGTGACGTCCCCGAACGTGTCGATACCGAACTCAAGTGGTGCGGACATCCTTCGCCTCTTTCTCGACGGCCCAAAAGCTGTAGACGCAAACGACCTCGCCGTGGCGGGAATTCCGGCACGCCACCCCCGTGTGACATGTGCGACGAACAGGCATGACGTGCGGGCCGCCGCGCGTCACGACTCGGCGGAACCGGCCGGTTTCCTGGCCAGAAGGAAGGCCTGCGGCGCGGTGTCCGGCCCCTCGGGCTCACGCACCAGCCGGGCTCGTACGGCAAGCCCGGCCTGGCCGAGCAGTCCGGCGACGTGGTCCGGCCGCCGCCGCCGGAAGTCGAGCGACACCTCGTGGCCCCATGGTCGCGCCAGGTGCAACGGCTCGTCGCCGACCTGGAAGGCGACCAGCAGATGACCGCCGGGGGCCAGCACCCGGTGGAACTCGGCGAACACGTCCGGCAGCCGTTCCTCTGGCATGTGGATGATGGAGTACCACGCCAGGACGCCGGCGAGGGAGTCGTCCTTCAGGTCCAGGGAAGAGATCGACCCGACGTCGAACCGCAGACCCGGATATGCCCGCCGGGCCACCTCGACCATCCGCGACGACAGGTCGACGCCGAAAGCCGGCACCCCCAGAGCGTTCAGATGGGCCGTCACGTGACCGGGCCCGCAGCCGAGGTCGGCCACGGGCCCGTCACCGGCGGCCCGCACCTGTTCGGCGAAGGCGGTGAGCAGCGCCCGGTCCAGCGGCCTGTCGTCCATCGCGTCGCGGAAGTGGTCCGCATAGTCGACGGCCACGGTGTCGTAGAACACCCGGGTGGTGCGCAGGAACTCGGGTTCGGTCATGGCGGAACACCCTAGCCCCGCGAACCGACAGCGGGCGGATCAGTCTTCGGCGTCCTGTGGATACCAGCGCAGTTCCACGGTGTTGCCGTCGGGGTCGAGCACGTAGATCGAGGTCGCGTTCCCGCGCGCGCCGAACCGGCCCACGGGTCCCTCGGTCACGGTGAAGACGCCGGAGTCGACGACCTCCTGCCAGTCCAGCGGTTCCACGACGAGGCAGATGTGATCGACGTTGGATTCGCCCCTGGGACGTCTCACCATGTCGATGATCGTCTCCGGGGTGACCCGCACGGACGGGAACCCGACCTCACCCGCCCGCCACTCGGCGACGCGTACGGGCTCCAGGCCGAGGACCCCGCAGTAGAACTCCAGCGAGCGCTCGACGTCCTCGACGTTGAGCACCAGGTGGTCGAAGGCCTTCACGCGCATGACCGTCACCTCGATTCCAGGGCCAGCGCCTGACCCAGCCAGTCGGCGAACAGGGCCGGGTCGATGTCGGCGACGGCATGGAGCTTCACCGAGGCCATCTGGCGGGCGCCCGCGACGAGGCGGCCCGACGGGTCGTCGATCTCCTGCCCCCGCCACAACCCGAACGTGACGTACTTCCCGTACGCCTTGAGCAGGCAGACCGGGCTCTCCCCCGGTCTGCCGCCGAGGCTCCAGGTCGGATGACCGTGCCACATGGCTCCCTGCGCGCCCGGCAGGCCCGCGTCGATGACGGGGCGCAGCTTCTCGCCGATCTCCCGCAGCGTTCCGTCCAGGCCCGCCAGGTAGTCGGTGACGTCCGTCGTGGTCATGAGGGCTCCGTCTCAGTCGAAGGGGTTCACAGGGGCCGGTGGTGCACATCGGCGCCACTCCCAACGATGCTCCGTACGGCGAGGCCGACCAAGCCACGATGAGACTACGATCGTTGACTCAGATTCAACGATGGGGAGGTCGCCATGCTGGAGCGCCACGAACTCGAGACCTTCCTGACGCTCGCCGAGGAACTGCACTTCGGCCGTACGGCCGAGCGTCTGGGGGTGACGACCGGGCGGATCAGCCACGTCGTCAAGAAGCTGGAACGCCGCATCGGTGCTCCGCTGTTCGAGCGCACCAGCCGCGTCGTCCGGTTCACTCCGATCGGCCGGCGACTGGCCGACGACCTGGCGCCGCTGGCGGCTCAGATGGACGAGGCGATCCGCAGGGCCGTCGACGCCGGGCGCGGCGTCAGCGGACGGCTGCGCGTGGCGTTCCTCGGCGAGTGGACCGGGCCGGTGCTGCTCAGAGCCGTCAGCCTGTTCCGCGAGCGGCACCCCGACTGCGAGGTCGAGGTTAACGAGGTGCAGCTGTTCAACTCGCGGGCGAGCCTGGTCGACGGCTCGATCGACATCCTCATCGCGTCGTACCCCTTCGACGGCATGGCCTGCGGACCGGCCCTGCTGTCAGAGGGCCGTTCGCTGGCCGTGGCCGCCGATCATCCCCTCGCCCGCGAGACGTCGGTGTCCCTCGAGGTGCTCGCCGAGCACCCGGTGATCCAGTACCCCCAGATGACCTCGGCGGAGTTCAAGCGGGACCGCACGCCCGACCACACCCCGTCGGGCGGGCCCGTGCGGAAGGGCCCGGCGGGAAACACGTTCTCCGAGATGTTGTCGCTGGTCGCGATGGGCAGGGGCGTGCTCCCCGTGGGCGAGCAGAGCCGCAGGTACTACCCCCGGCCGGACATCGCCTACGTGCCGATTCACGACGCGCCCCCGATCGAACGGGGCCTGGTCTGGCTGGAGACCAACACCACGGCCCGCATCCGCGAGTTCGTGCGTGCCGCCACCGACGCCGAGCGCCGAGCTCATCGGGCCGGCGGCTGAGCGGGCGCGGGCTTCGATCCGAAGGCCGAGAGGAACCGGTCGCGGAAGTCGCTCATCTTCCATACCGGAGCCTGCGGACCGGGCTTCAGGCCGTCCTGCCAGCCCCATCCGGAGATCCGGTCCAGTACGGCCGGGTCGTGGGCGACGATCGTGATCGGGACGTCCCGGTCGGCGCCCACCCCCGTGATGAGCGGGGCGGGCTGGTGGTCACCGAGGAAGACGAGCACCAGATCGTCGTCGCCGTACTTCTCCACATAGGAGATGAGGCTGTTCAGCGAATACTCGATGGAACGCCCGTAGTCGGTGCGCACCTGCCTGAAGTCGCTCCACGCGGAGCCCTGCGAGACTCCCGCCGAGGTCATGCCGTTGAAGGCCGAGCCGTCCCCGACGTCGTCCCAGTCGATGAGGCGCGGGATGGGCGTCCAGGGCGCGTGGCTGGAGACCAGGGGGATCTCCGCCATCACCGGGGTGTGGCCCGGCGCCGCCCGTTCCGTGCGCTGGAAGTTCGACAGGGTGTACTGGTCGGGCATCGTGCCCCAGTTGAACCGCGGCCCCCGATACCCGAGGTCCTGGGCCGTGTAGACCTTGTCGTAGCCGAAGAACGCGCCCTCCGGCCAGGGCTCCGTGGAGCCCGGCATGACGGAGACCGTACGCCAGCCCGCCTGCTTGAACGCTCCGCTGAGGGTCAGGCGGTCGCTCTTGAGCAGGCTGTCGGAGCGCTGCTGGTTGTCGATCCACAGGCCGGACAGCAGTGTGTCGTGGGCCAGCCAGCTGCCGCCGCCCGACGTCGGCGAGGTGAGGAACGCGCTCCGGGAGCCGAATCCCGCCGCGCGCAGCCGGCTCGTCCCCGCGTCGAGCGCGGCGCCGACCTGCGACGCGAAGTTCGGGTCCTCGACCGCGTCACGTCCGTAGCTCTCGACGAACGAGACGATGACGTCCTTGCCGCGCAGCGCGCTCAGCAGCTGGTCGCTCGGTGTGCCCCGGAAGGCGTCGACGGAGGCCTCTTCGGCGAACGCCTCCTGGTCGTGCAGGCTCGCACCCACCTGCGTCAGCTTGTCGTCGGCGACGGCGGCGACCGGTAGGCCCGGGACGATCTGCACGCTGAGCACCGCGCATATCACCCAGGTGATCCCGAGCACGGCGACGGCGCCCGTCGCCGTGGCGTTGTGCCGGACCACCAGCCGGCTCACCCGCAGGACGGACAGCGTCATGACGACGAGCACGGCGACGGCGAGGGCGCCCACACCGATCACGGAGCCGATCGCGCCGGCCCGCCCGATCGACGCCGTGAGGAAGTCGACGGCCGCCGGGAAGAACGACCAGTCGAACACGGGGTTGAACGGCCGGTCGAGGACCGCGGAGAAACCCAGATCGGTGATCTTCCAGATGGTCAGCACCCCGAGGACCGCTCCGGCGACCACCGCCACGACCCGTCTCGCCCATCCCGGCAGAACGAGGATGAAGGCGACGCCGAGGAGCGCCTCGACCGGGATGCGCACGAACGCCCCGAGCGTGAGCCGTCCGACCTCGTCGGGGGCGATGAGCGCGAGCAGAACGAGCAGGCAGGCCAGGACGGTCGTCACCCGCGCGACGACGAAGCGCAGACCTCGGCGAGCGCGCGGGCCGTCACCCGCCGCGCCCTCCTCCGCCGCCGGGTCCTCCTCCGTCGTCGTCCGTCCCTGCGGCGGCTGATGAAAGCGCGTGATGAGCGACAAGCCGAAGGTCCTTCCCTGCGAATCCGGTGGCGCCGCGACCGGTCCAGACCGTCTGCCGCGTCGGCGGCGCCACCTGTGAGTACGGCCGGCGGCCGCCGCCGGTTCAGTGAGGTGCGTCCGCGGGGGCACGTCCACTCCGGGTGACCTGCGCTCCGAGCCCGGGAGAACGGGCGTGCGGCCGGCCGGGGGCCGCGGTTAGTCTCGTGAGGTATGCCGGAAGAAGAGGTGCTCCAGGACGCACCGCATCGCAGGGTCGTGCGGGTGGGTGACACCGTCCGCAGGCCCATGCAGCCGTGGGCACCGGCCGTCCACGCCTTGCTGCGCCATCTGGAGAGCGTCGGATTCCCCTACTCGCCACGCGTGCGCGGAATCGACGAACAGGACCGCGAGGTCCTGACCTACCTGGACGGCCGGTCCGGCCCGCAGAGCTGGATCGAGGTGGCCGGCGACGCGGGCCTGGTCGCCTCGGCCCGCCTGCTCCGCGACTTTCACGACGCGGTGGCCGGCTTCCGTCCGTCCGACGAGCTCAGCTGGTTCACCGGCCGGACCGCGCCGGCCGACGGCGAACTGATCTGCCACGGGGACTTCGGACCCTGGAACGTCGTCTGGCGAGACGGGCGTCCGGTCGGGCTCCTCGACTGGGACTACGCGAGGCCGGCGAGCCGCCTGTACGACGTCGCCTACGCACTGGAGTACTTCGCTCCGTTCCGCGACGACGACGAGTGCATGCGCTGGATGGCCCACCCCCGGCCGCCCGACCGGCGCCGCCGTCTGGAACTGTTCGCCGGCGCGTACGGACTGACCTCCCTCACCGGTCTGGTCGACGCCGTCCTCGACGTCCAGCAGGACGGCATCGACCAGGTTCGCCGGCTGGCGGACCTGGGACGGCAGCCGCAGGCGGCCTGGGTCGCCGACGGCTACCTCGGCGAACTGGAGCGGAAGCTCGCCTGGAGCCGCGACAACCGGCACCTGTTCGAGTAGCCGCACACGATCTGATCACGTTTCCGTCCCGCGAGAAGACACGACCGCCGCCGCGACGGACATTGATCTCATGCTTAGACGGAGAATGGTCTTGGGCCTGGTGCTGGCTCTGGGCGTGGCCGGTTGTGGCGGAGGCTCGACGAGCGGCCAGGGCACGCGTCCCGCTCCCGCGGCGGCGGCTCCGTCGCCTTCCGCCGCGCCCGAGCTCGTCGGCTGCAGCGGGGGACCCTCGGTGGCGTTCACCCCCATGGCGGTGACGAGTCCGGGCACGGGTGCCGGCCTGGCCGTGGGAGTGGCCGGTGAAGGGCCAGTCGGCGTCGTGATCGCGAACACGCTCACGGGATACCACTGCGACTGGCTGATATGGGCCGACCATCTGGTCAAGCGCGGTTTCCGCGTGGCGGTCTTCGAGTACGGCGACGTTCCCCAGACCGTCGGCATCCCGGCCATGCTGGATCGCGGCTCCGACGAGATGGCGGCCATCGGTGCCGGGCTCAGAAAACTCGGCACACAGAAGGTCGTCTATGCCGGCGGTTCGCTCGGCGGTTCGGTCGCGCTCGCAACCGCCGCCGACCCGGCCGCCGAGGCGGCGGGCGTCATCTCCTTGTCCGGCGGCCTGGACGGGATGGAGGAACTGGCCGAGCGGCTGTCCGTGCCCGCGCTCTACGCCGCCGCCGAGGAGGACTTCAGCGGCGGCGTCGCGGATCTCGCCAGAAGCCTCCACAAGGCGACGCCCAAGGGCAGGAGCACCCTGCTGGTCTACCCCGGTGCCCAGCACGCCGGTGAGATGTTCAACGACGAGCGCTACGCCGACGAACTGCAGGCGAAGCTCGAAGCGTTCCTGCGGGACGTCTAGCCGGCGAAACGGCCCCCACGTCTTCGCGCTCCGCGCGCTCAGTGGAGTGGGACCGTTCCTGTGGGGTGCCGCACGGTGTGACGGGTCTGCGGTTTCCGCGGCTTCCGCAGGGGCGCTCGTCGCCGCCGTGTCCGGTGACGGCCGAGACATGGGGTCACAACTAGATCGCACATGGCAATCACTGCAAACGCCGAGAACGTAAAGGAATGAGCGAATCTTCGACTGCGAGTGTAAGCGCTAAGTAAACAGAGCATTACTTAGCGTGAGCATCGCGGATCGGGTCCTCCTGACACCGACCATCACCCCGGCCACCCCGGACAAGCGATGCGGACAGAAGGGAGACATCGTGAAAGTCGCCAAGAGGGTAGCGTCCGGACTGACCATCTGCGCCGCCGCAGGCTGGCTCGCGGTCGCCGCTCCTCCGGCCCACGCGACCGCCCCTCCGGCCGGCGCACCCACACTCCAGACCGCCGCCTGCACCTACCAGCTCACGAATCTGCGCACAGGCGGCTACCTCAACGTCCGGACCTCGCCCGCGACCACCTCGCGGAGGGTCGGCACGCTGAAGCCGTCCGACGGGACGTTCACCGGTAGCTGCGCGGCCACGCGCGGCTGGTTCTCCGTCACCTCGTCCAACGGCCGCACCGGCTGGGTCTCCGGCCACTACCTGCGCAGGAGCGGACCGGTGCACCGCGTCGCCGTTCCGAAGACCCCGTCCCTGACGTGCACCTACCTGGTCGCGAACGTCCGCCGGGCCAGCTACCTCAACGTTCGCTCCGCCCCCGGCGTCCACGCGCGGCGGGTCGGCACGCTGAGGGTGTCCGACGGACGGTTCTCCGGAGGGTGCGCCTCCTCCCGCGGCTGGGTCGCGGTCAGGTCGTCCAACGGCCGCACCGGCTGGGCCGCCGCGCACTACGTGCGCAAGACCACCAGGACCCCCCTCGCCGCGTCCGCGTCGCGCCCGTGGGGATGCACCTACCAGCTCACCCACGTCCAGCCGAACGGTGTCGTCACCGTCTACAAGAGTCGCGGAACCACCTACGAGCCGGTCGGCACACTGCGGCTGTCCGACGGGCGGTTCGGCGGCGGCTGCACCGCCACCCAGGGCTGGGTTCCCGTCACGTCCTCCAACGGCCGGCCCGGATGGGTCTCCGACTACTACCTCCAGCGCGTGACCGGCTAGCAGTACCGGGCCCGCCAGGCGGATGCGGCCTGCTTCCGAGATCGCCGGCACTCGGAAGCAGACCCACCGGCGGGTATGTGCGACTTTCACGCGCCGCGGGGAGCCGTCAGAGCAGGTCCGGGCCGAGGAGGGCGGGCACGAGTTCGTCCAGGGAACCGATCACGGTGATCCCGTCCAGGGGTGTCACCCCGGTGACCGCCCGGTCGAGCCAGTACGAACGGAGCCCGGCCGCATGAGCGCCGACCGCGTCGATCTCGTACTTGTCGCCGACGTACGCCACCTGGTGCGCGGGCAGGCCGAGGACCGCGCAGCCCGCCAGGAAGATGCCGGCGTCCGGCTTGGCGGCACCGTGTTCGACGGCGCAGATGATCGCGTCACCGAAATGGTCGAGCAGGCCGATCGCACGCAGTTTGCCCTGCTGGTGCGAGAGCGACGAGTTCGACACGATCCCCAGCCGGAACCGGGGCGCGAGTCTTCTGAGCACGGGGTCGGCGTCGGGGAAGGCGGCCCACACCTCGTCGCGCAGACCCCTGTACCGCGTGAACCAGAGGTCGGCCTCGTCGTCGGAGACGCCACCGGCGGGCGCGCGCCCCACGTGCGACAGGAACCTCCTGGCCCGGGTGATCTGCTGCCCGGCGAAGGTGAGCTCCCCGGCGAGGAACCGTGCGTACTCCTCCTCCATGATCTCCCGCCAGGTGGCCACCGCGTCGTCGGGCGACGGGAAGAGCTCCAAGAGGCCCTCGGCCGTCAGGTGGCGCAGCACACCGGTCCGCTCCGACGACGAGTAGTCGAAGAGCGTGTCATCGATATCAAACAGAACCCCGCGGATCGTCACATATCAACCATGCCATCACCGGCTCCGGACGCGGTCCGGACCCATGGTCAGGCAATGGTCAGCAATGATCAGGCCGAGACGGGGCGGCCGAAGGTCACGGCGCCGAGGACGGCCGGCGGGGCCTTGGCTCCCAGGGGCGCGTCGGGACGGACGCCGAGCGCGTCGTTCACGGTCGAGAACGCGATTCGCAGCGCGACGAAAACCGTGATCGCGAAGATCTGCGTGTCGTCGAAGCCGGCGTCGCGCAACGCCTGGACATCCCTCTCACCGGTGTGGTTCGGATCACGGGCCACCTTCCGCGCCCACCCGGCCAACGCCCGCTCGACGCCGGTCAGCCCGTCGTCGTCCCCCCGGAGCACCCCCGCGGCCGTCTGCTCGCCGGCCGCGTCGGCCAGTCTGGTGCCGTACGCCAGCGAACAGTACGAGTCGCCGAACGCCGACGCGCAGGCGGCGACGAGCACGGCCCGCTGGCGCGGGGTGATGCCGTGGTCCGCCAGGGACCTGCGCATCAGGTCGAACAACCCGTCCGACGTGGCGGGCTGGTGGGCCCACAGCCGGGTGAGGTTCATCACGTAGCCGAGATCCGCGATGTCCTCCTCGTAGAGCCGCTGAGTGTCGTCGGTGGGATCCGGAGGCCGGAGAAAGCCGGTTTCGTCCATGCCCGTACGTTCCCCTCGGATCGAGTCCCGCGCAACCACGTCAGGCCCGCCGGACTCCGACGGCTTCCAGATACTCGGCCTGCGCGACGACCGTGCCGTCGTCGGCCCGGTTGTACTGCCGTGCCACTTCAGCGAGGTCGTCGGAGAAGCGGTCGAGGTCCCGGCTCGGAAGGGTGCCGACCAGCCGGGTGATGGGTCCGTAGTGCTGACGGAACCACTCGGAGTAGTGCTCAGGCGAGTGGTATCGGAACGCGTACTCCCGCGTGACGAGGCCGGTCCACTCGACCCGATCCCCGAAGAGCTCGGCCAGGTGCTCCGGAGTGCCCCACGCCGTCGCCGGCCGCACTCCGGCCGGCGGCGGAGCCCATTGGCCGACCGTCCTGAACAACTGGCCGATCATGCCGCTCGGCGTCCAGCTGGCCAGCGCGATCTTCCCGCCCGGCGCCGTGACGCGGACCAGTTCGCCGGCCGCCCTGTGGTGGTCCGGCGCGAACATGACTCCCACCGTGCTGAGCACCAGGTCGAAGGACTCGTCGGGGAAGGGCAGCCGTTCGGCGTCGCCCTCGGTGAACGTCACCGGGAGGTGCTCGACCGCCGCACGCTCCCGCCCCTGGGCCAGGAGGTTGACGGCGTAGTCGACGCCGGTGGCCTCGGCGAACCTGCGGGCCGCCGCGATCGCCGCGTTGCCCTGCCCGCAGGCCACGTCGAGCACCCGCTGCCCCGCGCGCACGTCCGCGGCCTCCACCAGGCGCTCCGCGATGATCTGAAGCGTGTTTCCGACCCGCGGGTAGTCGCCCGTCTCCCAGCCCGCCCGCTGGGTTTTCTTTATCGACTCGAAGTCGACGTCCCTGTCCGTCATGCGTCCTCCTCGCGTGGCGCCGCCGGCGGCGGCCCTCTTCGGCATTCGACCCCCGCGCCCGCGCGTCGCACATCCGTGCTCAGTACGGAAGTCCTGTCCGTGGAACAGAGGAGGATTCGTCCGTACCGAGTGATACTCACTCCATGGCGCCTGATGTCTTCCCGGATCCGCTGCGCGCGGCCGGAGTGACACCGCGGGAGCTCGAGGTCTTCTGGCTCGTCGGAGACCGCCTGCAGAACAGGGAGATCGCCGACAGGCTGCGGGTGTCGGAACGGACCGTGGAGAGCCACGTGTCGTCCCTTCTACGCAAGCTCGGCGGCGCCGACCGCCGGGCCCTCGCCGACACGGCGGCGCGGCTTCAGGTTCGCGGCGGTCCCGATGAGGTGCTGCCGAGACCCCTGTCGTCGTTCGTCGGGCGGGACCGGGAGACCGAGGAGCTGTTCCGGCTCGTCGGCGACCACCGCCTCCTGACGCTGACCGGTCCTGCGGGGGCGGGCAAGACGCGGCTGGCACTGCACGTGGCCCATTCGCAGACCACGCTGCCGGCCGCCGTCCTGGTCGACCTCGCGGCCGTGTCACCCGGTGACGCCGTGGAACGTGCCTTCGCGGACGCCCTGCACGTCTCCGACGACGAACGCCGGCTCCACGCCCTCCTCCGCGCGACGCTCTCCGAGCGGCGGCACTGGCTCATCGTAGACAACTGCGAGCACGTGGCCGCCAACGCGGCGGCCTTGCTCGCCGACCTGCTGGCCACCACCCACCTCCGGGTGCTGGCCACCAGCCACGGTCCGCTGGGCATAGCGGGGGAGGTCGTGTACGACACCCCGCCGCTGCAGATTCCGGAGGAGTCTGACGATCCGTCCTCCGTGCTGGACGCGGCCTCCGCGCGGTTGTTCGCCGACCGCGCGGCCGCGGTCTCCCCCGGCTTCCGCGTCACCCCGCAGAACGCCCGCCACGTCGCGATGATCTGCCGCAGGTTGGACGGCCTCCCGCTGGCCATCGAACTCGCGGCCGCGCGGATCCGCTTCTTCTCGCCGGTCGAGCTCCTTGCGCGCCTGCACGACCGGTTCGCCCTGCTGACCGATGGGGCGCACGGCATGCCGAGCCGGCATCGCACGCTGGAGGAGGCGCTGAGGTGGAGCTACGAGCTCCTCGGCGAGGACGAACGACTGTTGTTCGAGCGATGCGCGGTGTTCCCCGGCGAGTTCGGCTACGACACCGCGGCGGAGATCCTCGCCTATCCCCCGTTGGACTCCACCCACCTCGTGCGACTCTTTCCGCGCCTGCTGGACCGCTCCCTCATCTCCCGCCGCCGCGGGGACCACGTCACCGAATACCGCCTGCTCGACAGTGTCCGCCAGTTCGCGCACCGCCAACTGGCCGAACGCGGCGCCGCCGACGCGGCGCACGAGCGGCACGCCCGTCACCATCTCGAGCGCGGCGTGGCCCTGCTGGCCGATCTGCGCGGGCGGGACCAGGTCGCCGCGTTGCGCTGGTTCGACCGGCACTGGGCGGACGTGCGCATGGGGATGAGGTGGGCCATCGACCAAGGGGACACCACAACGGCGTGGACGTTCCTCGCGGGCATCGGAACGGGATGGGAGATCCTGGGGGCGCGCGGCGAGTTGTTCGACTGGCTCGAAAGGCTGCTCCGGCATCCGCTGCCGCAGGGCGGCCTGGGCATCCGGGCCACGGTGACCTGCTCCATCCTGCTGGCCTACCAGGACACCGGCCGAGCGCGGGAGTTCGCCGACCACGCGAGTGAACGAGCCGAGCACGGGACCGAGTGGGACCGGTCCCTCGCGCTGCTCGCCCGCGGCTGGGCGAGGATTTACAGTGCGTCCCGCGCTGGGGCGATCGGGCCGCTGGAGCAGGCGGCGTCACGTTTCGAACGGCTCGGCGACGGCTGGCATCGTGCTCTGGCGATGTCGTTCCAGGGACTGGCGACGTCGGACATCACCGCCGGCCTGGAACGGATGTCGGAGGCGGCCGCCCTGTTCGGCCGGCTCCACGATCGTGTCAAACGTGCCAACTGCCTCAACCAGATGGCCAGCCGCGCGATCGAGAACGGAACCCGTCTCGACGACGCGGTGGGCTGGCTCGCCGAGGCCGGACGATTGGCCCGGCTGAGCGCCAACGACCACGAGCGGCTCCACACCGAGATCTTCCAGGCCTCTCTCGACCAGCGTCGCGGAGACCACGCGACGGCGCGTGTCCGGTTCGACGGCCTCGTCTCCGAGTTCCGCCGTATCGGCGACCGCCGTTGCACGGCCCGCTGCCTCATCGGTCTCGGCCGCGCCGCGGCACACGACGGCGACCACGAGCGGGCACGGCGTCATTTCACCGACGGTGTGGAGATCGTCCTTGGCCTCGGCGACCACCGCTCCACCGTGAACGGCCTGCGCCTGCTCTCCGGCGCCGAACACGCGACCGGGAATTCCAGACGCGCGGCCGTCCTGCTCGGCGCCGCCCAACGCCTCGATCCCGGACACGACGGCGACGCCGTGCTGCGGACGGCGCTCGGCGAACGGCTCGGATCCGCCGAGCTCGCCTCGGCCCTGTCGGAGGGACATCACATGCCGCTCGCCGACCTGCTCATCCACTGACCGCGCGGAGGGCTCAGGTGAGCCGCTTGTAGAAGAAGCTGCAGTCTTCGAGGACGCCGGTCGGGCTGGTGGCGTAGTCCGGGACGACGCCGAACCGCGTCCAGCCGGCGGAGCCGTAGAGGTGGTCCGCGGGGCTGCCGGTCACGGTGTCCAGGAGCAAGAGGGTGGCTCCCGCCTGCGCGGCGGCCTGCTCGGCGGTGGCGAGGAGCGCTCGGGCGAGCCCCCTGCCGCGGGCGTCGCGGTGCACCATCAGCTTGACGACCTCGGCGCGGTGCCGGCCGTTCGGCTTGTCCGCCATGGCGAGGCTGATGGTCCCCGCGACGCCGTCGGGGCCATGGGCCGCCCAGACGACGAGGCGGCCCTCGGCCACCGCGGGCCGCCGCGCCCGCCACCATGCCGCCGCCGCGTCCTGGTCGAACGGGAGCAGGAAGCCGAGGGAGGCTCCTCCGGCGACGACGTCCACGAGAAGGTCGGCGAGTGTCTTCACGCTGCGGTCGAAGTCATCGACGGACAGGCGGGTGATGGTGTGCAACGGGACCCCTCTCACGGCAGGACGATCACAAGGGCGTAGCGGGCCGGGTCAGGACCGGGGCAGCGGAACCGCGACCGGTCCCACAGCCGGAACCGCAGGCAGTCCCCGGCCCGGATCTCGTGCACGACGTCGCCCGCGGTGACCTCCAGCACGCCTTCCAGCACCCAGATGTGCTGCTCCAGACCCGGCATGGGCGGGACGTCGTACGAGATGTCCGCACCCGGCCGCAGAATCCCCTCGACCAGCTCACCGCGCAGTCCAGGGTGTGGCGGGGAGACCGAGCGGCGGGTGAACCCCGAACTCCCGTCCCGCCACACCGTCTGCCGATCGGCACGCACGAGTTGCGGCGGCTCCTGCTCGACCTCGGCAAGCAGTCGCGACATCGTCCGCCCGTAGGCCGCGCACAACCTGTTCAGCAGGGCCGCGGTCGGGCTGATCTCCGTTCGCTCCAGCCGCGACAACGTCGAACGGCTCACGCCGGTCCGCCGCGCGAGCTCGTCCAGGGACCAGCCGTGCTCCTCCCGCAAGCGCGCGAGCCGGTCGGCCAGACGGACCTCCATCTGCGCGTCGTGCGCTGCGACTTCCTCTCTCACTCGAGAGACAATATCTCATATATGAGATATGACGAGACCTGGGGGCCGGATCCGAACTTCCAGGCCCGGACACGCGTCTAAAGCAGCGAGGGCCGTGGTGCGGCCACCTGTTCGCAGGCGGTCAATCATGCAGTTCATCGAAGTCACCGAACTCTGCGGAGTGCGATCCGCCGTCATCACGTTCCGGCGGCCAGGCAGTGCCCTCAGATTCGTCGTCTATCCGATGATCCATCTCGGCGAACCACGCTTCTACGCGCAGGTGGAGCAACGGCTGTACGCGCACGACCTGCTGGTCGTCGAAGGCGTGGGTGACTCACCCACGACGCGCGCCCTCACCGCGGCCTACCGGCGGTTGGAAGGCAGCAGCCGGTTGGCTCTGGTCGTCCAGAGAATCGACCTTCGCGCCGTGGGGGTTCCACTCATCAATCCCGACATGACAGCCGACGCCGTCGAGGAGGGCTGGCGACGCATCCCTTTTCACGAGAGAGTCCTCGTCCGGCTTCTCATCCCCGTGTACATCATTCAAATGCGGTTGTTCGGCACCCGCCGCGTCATCGCCCGGCACCTCGCGAGGGAGGAGCAGGGCGAGTACGACCCCGCACTCACCGACCAGTCGACCCCGTTGCGCGAACTGATGCTGCACGAACGCGATCGGCTGCTCATCCGCGCTCTCCACTCCATCCACCAGGAGCGATGCGCGGAACACATCCTCGTCGGCGTGATCTACGGCGCGGGGCACATGCACGCCGTGGTCGACGCGCTCTGGAATCTCGGTTACCGGCCATGCGACGCCGAATGGCTGACCGTTTTCGACATCGATCCTCCCGTGTCGCTCAACGGCTGACCAGCGCAGCCGTGTCCGGCCGTGCCCCGCGAGGTACGGTGCGGGGGGGAGGACGGACGGCATGACGGAAAAGAAGATCACCTCGATAGGCCGCTGCTACGCGTGTAAGCGCACCTTCGCCTTCGATCCGGGAACCGTCATGATGTTCTCGATCGACCCAGAAACGGGACTTATTCCAGGAATGACCGTCTTCGGCGGGATGCGGGAGCCGACGCCGGAGGCTCTGGCACGGGCGGTCGACATGCCGATCTGCCCCGACTGCGTGAGCAAGGCGAAGAAGTTCCTTGAAGCCGAGGATCCGTTCGCCGGCTGGAAACGGTGGCCGACGGACGAACGCTGAGTACGGCAGCGGGCGGGCCACGACCGCGGGAACCTCGGCGTGGGCCTAAGCGACGACGGTCACCTCGTCCTGCGACGTCAGCGCGGCGAGCCCGCGCCAGGAGAAGGTGAGGCAGCCCGCCAGGAGGAACACTCCCGACAGGACGCCGCTGACGAAGGGCACCCACGCGACGGCGGAGGTCGCCGTCATGACGAGACCTACAACGCCGAGCAGGGTGAGGACGACGCCCGGGACGGCGATGCTCCACTGCTTCCACACCGGTGCGAGCACGATGAAGTGCACACCCACGACCAGCGCGATCCAGGCCACATTGGCCTGCTCGGGCCACTCCAGGACACGGAACACCTGGAGGCCCCCGTAGAGCAGCACGGCCTCGGCGACGACGACCAGCCAGTAGCCCCGCGTGAACATGGACGCCGCCGGCCCGGAGCCCTCAACGGGCCGGACACGGCCTGTCTTCACCCTCCTGACACCGAGGAACCACATGACGACGACGCCGATGAGGCCGAGGACGGCCAGCACGCGGAGAACGCCGCCGGCCACGGCGTTGAGCGGGTCGGCCGCATTAATGAGAACAAAGATCATTCCAAAGACGGCGCCGATCAACATTCCGGTCATTCGTTGCATGACGGAAACCATAGCGATGGTGTGATCATTTCGGACAATCCCGAAGTCCGCCTTTTCATGACGCCCCGTCCAAAAGAACGGCCCGCGCATGTGAACGACGCATCCGCGAACAGCCGGCCGTGGGCGTCAACCACGGAGTGATTCCAGCCTGTCGGCCGCGGACGGCCGGAGCCGTGCCGGCCGCCACGCCCACGAGCCGTCCACGTCCAGGGGGATGACGTCGATCGTCTGGAGCCCCCGCCGCAACTCGAGGTCGCCCGCGGCCGAGCCGCCGAGCAGGGCCACCACGACGTCCGGCATCGCCCGGAGGCCGCCATCCTCGTACCGGGTCAGCGTGCGTGCCAGCACGAACCGCCCCGCCTCGGTCAGCGGGATCCTGTCGCTCGTGCGGGCCACCCGCCACGCGACCTCGCCGATGGCCAACGCGGTGAGTGCGATCGCCGCGCTCACCACCTGTCGCTCGAAGACGGCGAGGACCACGACGGCGCAGGCGATCCCCGTGGACAGCCGCAGGAGCCGCCGGCTCCAGCCGGGGGCGCTGTAGCCCGCGGGCAGCAGTAATCGCTGGTGGGTGAGGCGAGCCGGAAGCTCCGCGATCGCGACGCCGCCGCACATCGCGGCGCACAACTCGCCCACGGTCAGCTCGCCGCCGCTGGACACCAAGGTGGTCATGGCGGCGTTCTCGACCGCGCCCGTTCCCCGGGCGGTCGTGAGGACCTCGACGTGGCCGTCACCGCCGACCCGTACGGCCCTGGCCCGCGCCAGCGCGGCAAGCGCGGTGAGCACGACCCGGCGGGGGCCTCCCGCGAGCAGGGCCAGTTCGTACAGTCCCGGACGGCGTTCGACGGCGCCGTACGGCACCCGGCGGGAACGGCGGCGCGCCTCGCGATCGGTCAGCACGGACAGGACGACCACGAAGGCGGAGCCGAGGGCGGACAGTTCGACTGACAGCTGCGACATGGGGTCACCTCGCGCGCCCGCTGCGAATACACCCCGACAACGCGCGCGGAAGGCGGATCGGTTCCCCGGCTGCGGTCAGGGCCGGGTCAGCCGCGCTCTTCGTACCGTTTCTCAAGCTCCAGGTGTTCGCCGAGGCCGATCAGCGTGTTGAAGTCCTCAAAAAGGATCATGTCGTCGAGCACGCCGCGGGTGTCGCCCTCGGCCGCGAGCTCCGCCAGGTAGGTGTACAACCCCTTCGCGGCGGCGAAGGCCGTGCCGAGGGAGAAGAGTGCGAGCGCGTAGCCCATCTCCTCGAGCACCCGGACACCCGGCGTCGGCGTGCGTCCGCCCTCGATCTGGTTGCTGAGCACGGGAACCCTGCCGCGGAAGGCCGCGCAGACGCGCCGCATCTCGTCCTCACTCTCGGGCGACTCGATGAACAACATGTCCGCGCCGGACTCGTGATAGGCCGCGCCCCGGTCGATCGCCTCGTCGAGTCCCAGGGTCGTGCGCGCGTCGGTGCGCGCGATGATCACGAAGTCCGGATCGCTCCGCGCGTCGACCGCGGCCTTGACCTTCTCGACCATCTCGCTCACGGGGACCTCGTGCCGTCCGAGCAGGTGACCGCAGCGTTTCGGGAAGGTCTGATCCTCGATGTGCATGCCCGCCGCACCCGCCTTCTCGTACGCGCGGACCGCACGGCGGACGTTGAGCGGATTGCCGTAACCCGTGTCACCGTCCGCGATGAGGGGCAGATCGACGGCGTCGCAGATGGCGGAGACCCGGGTCGCCATCTCCGTCATCGTCAGGTAACCGAGGTCCGGTGCCCCAAGCAGGCCGGCGGAGGTCTCGAACCCGCTGAGGTAGAGCGCCTCGAACCCGAGAGATCGAGCGATCCGGGCGCCGGTGCCGTCGTAGGCGCCGGGGACGACCAGGATCTCGGGTGCGTTCACCAACTCCCGCAACCGAGTCGTCCGCTTCGTCGTCGATTTCGTCATCGATCACACCGCCTCGTTCACCGATGCGCAGTGGCGGATCATCCGTAATTTCGATGATATAAGCGCACTTAAGGCGGCAAAGTGGTCAGGGCTCCCGCCACTTACGCGGAGGAAGGCGAGGCCGCGCACCGGCGACGGGCGATGCCCCATTAAGGTGCCATTCCGAACGAACATTGCGGAAAGGCAGCAGGCCGTGAACACTGTGGATGTCCCGCCGAGCCGGAGTAGAGCACGCAGGTACGCGGCCATGATCGCCGCCCTGGCGGTGATCGCCGTGTCCCTGGCGGCCAACCTGTCCCGGCAGGAACCCACCGCCGCGGCACGCGCCGACACGATCGAGCGGCTGGTCACTTTGCGCCCCGACGGGAGCGTCATGCTGGCCCGTCCCGGCGTGGTGCGTCCCGTGCTCGAGGTCTACGAGGACTTCCAGTGCCCCGTGTGCCAGGAGTTCGAGCGCGGGAACGGCAAGGTGGCGAGGGAGGCCGTGCTCCGCGGGGAGATCGTGCTGCTCATCCACCCCATGACGATCTTCAGTGAGTCGCCGATGCACGAGAACTCGCATCGGGCGCTGTCGGCCTCGTTGTGCGTCACCGACCCGGCGAAGTGGCTGGCCTACCACGACGCCCTGTACGCCGGCCAGCCTGAGGAGACGCAGGTCGGCGGGTTCGCCGTCCCCGAACTGGTCGCCCTCGCGGAGAAGACCGGAATTCCGACAGGCGACTTCGCCGACTGCATCACGTCCGACGAGACCTCCGACAAGGCCGACGAGATGTCGCGGACGGCCCTGATGAAGGCCGTGCAGGGCACGCCGACGGTGCGCATCGACGGGCAGGACATCGACTGGAGCGCCCCCTGGGGAGGCGCCGAGACCGAGCCCGAGCAGGCCACCACCGTCTGAACCGCCCGCTCCGCGCCCGCCTACCTGAGCCCGCCTACGCCGTGGCGGCCTCAGGGTGGTCGCCGGTGGCTCCGTCGATCAGCTCACGCAGGATGTCCATGTGGCCGGCGTGGCGGGCGGTCTCCTCGATCATGTGGATGAGCACCCACCGCATCGTCACCGTGGCGCCGTGCCACGCCGTGCCGGCGGTCTCGACGTCGGCCTCCTCGATGGCCTTGTCCGCCGCCGCCCGCGCCCGCTCGTAGAACGCCAGGATCTGCTCGGTCGTCTCGTGCGGCAACACGTGCATGTCGACGTCCGGGTCGTCCTCGTCGCTCGGGAACGGCTCGGTCTCACGTCCGAAGGTCTCGCAGAACCAGCCGTACTCGACAGCAGCGAGGTGCTTGACCAGGCCGAGCAGGGTGGTGCCCGAGGGGGTCATCGGCCTTCGAAGCTGCTCGTCGTCAAGCCCCCGCAGCTTCCAGACGACCGCGTCGCGGTGGCGGTCGAGGCTGACGTGCAGGCTGGTCTTCTCGTCGGCGGTGTACGGCACGTTTCTCATCATGGGCCCGACCGTAACAACCGGCCCCGACACTCCACCTACCGCGCCGGGCCCCCGCCTCGGCCGTCAGCCGATAAGGGCGCGGACTCTCGGCACGACCTCTTCGGCGAACAGGCGGAACTGCGTGGCCGACTCGGCTGTGGGCCAGAAGACGAACGTGTCGAAGCGCAGCCGGACGGCCCAGTCGGCCAAGGTCTCGGCCCACAGTCCAGCCGGGCCGTTCAGCCCCTGACCACCGGTCTCGGGCCCGATCCTGCCGAGCACGTTGTAGATCCTGCGGATCCGGTTCGGGTCGCGGCCGGCATCGGACGCCGCGTCGTCGATGATCTCCTGCAGCGGCGGCACCTCGTCGGGCGAGATGTAGATGTTCAGCGGGCACACCCATCCATCGGCCAGCTCACCGATGAGGCGGAGCATCCGCGGCTTCTGCGCGCCCACCCACAGGCCGATCTCACGGCTCGGCGCAGGGCCGGGCCGGTAACCCCGAATCCGGTGATGCTCGCCGAGCAGGGCGAACGGGCGAGAGCCCCAGGCCGCCCTGATGACCTGCAGGGCCTCCTGCGTGGCCCTGACGTTCTCCGCGGGTGTCCGCGTGGGGCCGCCCATCCCGGCGATGGCGTCCGCGAACGCCCCCGCGCCCACGCCGAGCTCGATCCGGCCGCCGCTGAGCAGGTCGAGCGAGGCGGCCGCCTTGGCGAGCATCGCCGGCGGGCGCAACGCGAGGTCGGCGACGTCGGGGAAGAACCTGATCCGCTCCGTCCTGGCGGCCAGGTGGGTGATCAGCGTCCAGACGTCGAGGAACCCCGGCTGGTACGGATGATCCTGGATGGCCACGAGGTCGAGCCCGCCGGCGTCGGCGATCCGCGCGAGGTTCGTGATCTCGTCGACGGCTGCGGCGTCGGGCGTCACCGACACGCCGAACAGGACGGGCGGGCGCGACGCGTTCACTGCCCTGTTCACTGTCCTGTTCACTGCCATGGCCATCTGCTCCACTTCCGCAACGTCGGGTTGATCGACCTCTCCTCGAAGTCGAGATGCTCCAGCAGGTGCGTGCCCAGGTCGGTGAGCGCGTCGACCAACCGCCGGCGAGTGCCGGCGTTCTGACCGTCACCGAGGGCCTTCGTGAGGTCTTCGACCGTGTCCAGGAGGACGGCCACCTTCTTGTGGTCGGCTTCCAGGCGGTCGACCGTCCGCCCGAGAGAGGGGTCGCTCCGGCGCAGGGCGGGGAACAACGCCGCGCTCTCGGATTCGTGATGGTGATGGACGAACTGGCAGTACTGCAGGCAGTTGACCCGCAACTGCCACAACGGCCCCCGCGTCTGCAGGGAGCGGATCGTCGTCGTGATCTGCGATACGGCGGCTCCTGAGGCCACCTTGGCGGCTAGCTCCTGCACGGTCCGGAGATCCTGCCGGACCATGCCGTGGACCCAGGCGAGCTCGCGCACCAGATGCTCTCCAGGCGCCCCCGGCGAGACCTTGCGTTCAGTCATACCGTGGACCGTATCAGATCATTGAAGTAACTCAATTATTTAACTTCATGGATCATTGACACTCTGTTAGCATGAAGACGTGGCACTCGAGGACCTTCCGATGGCGACGGCCGACACCGACCGGCTCGGGTTGCTGCTGGCCCGGCACGGAGCGATCACCAACATCCGCATCCGCGACGCACTCGGCGCCAACGGGCTCACTCCGCGAAAGGGCGTCGCGCTGATGAACCTGGCGAGGACCGGGCGGATGAGCCAGCAGGCGCTCCTGGAGACCCTCGAGGTCGACCCCAGCGTGCTCGTCGTGATCCTCAACGACCTCGAGCGCGACGGCCTCGTCGAGCGACGCCGCGACCCCGCGGACCGGCGGCGTCACATCGTGGAGATCACCCCGGCCGGACGGAAGGCCCAGGCCGTGGTCGAGGACGCGATCGCGACCGTGGAGCGCGAACTGTTCGCCGACCTCGACGACGAGCAGGTCGCCCAACTGCGACTGCTCCTCTCCCGGGTCAGGACCTCGATCAACGACCCGGCCTGCACGGAGGCGTGACCACACCGCCCGGCCTTTCCGGCACCCCCCGAGGCGTGGCGCCGATGATTGCGACGTCTTAGCCCTCCCTTCTCCGCGCTTTGTGCTGTTCGTGATGATCTGTGACCTACGTTCATTCAATGACCCATTGTGACGTAATACACTCAAAGAGTTACTGGTTGTCCGTGTTGCGCAATGACGTTCCTGCGTCGCTTGTGGTGTTCCTGGTGGCGGTTCCGCTGTCGCTGGGCATCGCGGTCGCGTCAGGGGCGCCGATCGCCGCCGGCCTGGTGGCCGCGGTCATCGGCGGAGTCGTGGCGGGCGCCATGGGGGGATCGGTCGTGCAGGTCAGCGGACCCGCGGCGGGGCTCGCGCTGGTCGTGGCCGAACTCGTGCACAAGTTCGGCTGGCGGGTGACCTGCATGATCACACTGCTCGCCGGGCTGCTGCAGTTGTTGCTCGGCCTCGCCCGCGTCGCCAGGGCGGCGCTCGGCGTCTCACCGGCGGTCGTCCACGGCATGCTCGCCGGCGTGGGCATCGTGATCGCGTTGTCGCAGGTGCACATCGTGCTCGGCGGCAAACCCCAGAGTTCCGCGGTGGACAACGTGCTCGCGCTGCCCGCGCAGATCGTCAATCACCACGGCCACGCCGTCCTGATCGGCCTGCTCACCGTGGGGGTCCTGCTGGTGTGGAGGCGGCTGCCGAAGGTCCGCGTCGTGCCCGCGCCGCTGGCTGCCCTGCTGATCGCCGCGGTGCCCGCGGCCCTGCTCGGCTGCCTGACCAAGGTCGACCTCTCCGGCGGCTTCTCCTCGCTCCAGCATCCGCTGCTGCCGCAGGGTGAGTGGTTCGCCGTCGTGTCCGCCGTCCTGCTCGTCGCGCTGCTCGCGGGCGTGGAGTCACTGCTCACCTGCGTCGCGTCCGACCGGATGCACTCCGGGCCGCGGGCCAACCTCGACAGGGAGCTCACCGCCCAGGGCGTCGCCAACGTCATCTCCGGCGCGTGCGGCGGGCTCCCGGTTGCCGGCGTGGTCGTGCGGACCACGACCAACGTCCGGGCGGGGGCGCGCAGCCGCTGGTCGACGGTGCTGCACGGCGTGTGGATCCTGGTGTTCGTCACGGCCTTCGGCTGGCTGATCGGGCTCATCCCGATGGAGGCCCTCGCCGCGTTGCTGATGTTCATCGGTGTTCAGATGGTCAACCTCGGCCACGCTCGCAACCTCCGCAACCATCGGGAGATGCCGATCTACTTCGTGACGATGGCCGGCGTCGTGGTGATCGGGCTGGCGGAAGGCGTCGCCATCGGCCTCGGGCTGGCCGCGATGTTCGCGCTGCTCCGGCTCACGAGGGTCTCCGTGCGGGCGCGGGCCGCCGACGACGGACGATGGAGGATCGCCGTCGACGGCTCGCTCACCTTCCTCGCGGTCCCCCGGCTGACCAAGGCGCTGGCCGCCGTACCGTCCGGAGCGGCCGTCGACCTCGACCTCAACATCGACTTCATGGACAACGCCGCCTTCGAGGCGCTGCAGGCATGGCGCCTGGAGCACGAGCGCGGCGGCGGCACCGTGGACGTCGACGAGGTGCACAGCGAGTGGTACGTCAACGCGGTCAGCGGCACGCGGACATCTCAGGGAAAGACGCACATGCGCCACGACCAGTGGTGGCTGCCCTGGGCCCACCGTCGTGGCAGCCTCGATGCCGCTTCGCCGTCGGGCGCGTGGCAGGAACCCGCGCACACGGACCACGCGGACGTCTCGGACCGCTCGGATGTCCCGGTCGGCGCCGACGCCCGCACCGCCGCACTCGGCGTGGCGCCGGTCGCCGGTGACGCCCAGGCGGACGACGATCCGGCGCTGCCCGGCCTGATGGAGGGCACGCGTGAGTTCCAGCGGCGGACGGCGCCGCTCATGCGTCCGCTCCTGCACGGAATGGCCCGGCGGCAGGCGCCCACGCACCTGTTCATCGCCTGCGCAGACTCGCGGGTCGTGCCGAACCTCATCACCTCCAGCGGGCCCGGAGACCTGTTCACCACGCGGAACATCGGAAACCTGGTGCCTCACGCCACGAGCGCGCCGCCCGACGAGTCGGTCACCGCCGCGATCGAGTACGCCGTGGGAGTGCTGGAGGTGCGGACGATCACGGTGTGCGGTCACTCGGGATGCGGCGCGATGGCGGCTCTGCTGGGCACCACGCCCGACCTTCCCGGGTTGCGCGGCTGGCTCCGCCACGGGCGGCCCAGCCTGGACCGGTTCCGGTCCTTCGAGGAGTCGGAGGGTCCGCTCCCCGATGGCGGCAGGCTCGACCTGCTCTGCCGGATCAACGTGATGCAGCAACTCGACAACCTGCGCACCCATCCGCTCGTCGACGATCGCGTCCGATCGGGACGGCTCGAGCTGACCGGCCTCTACTTCGACATCGGGACGGCACGCGTGCACGTGCTCGACGAGGACGGTTTCGTCCCGGTGCTCGAGCGGACGGCGACGGGGTAACTCACGACGCGAACGTGGTCATGCGCTCGGGGAAAGCGCATGACCACGTTGACCGCAGAGAGTACCTAATGGGGTTGGGGGTGACTTATCGGATGATTCCCGCGGCCACCTTGGCGCCGGCCGTCCGGGCCGCCGCTGTGGGCGCCGCCGGTGCGGGCCGCACATCGGGCCCGGGCAGGTCGCCGCTGAACGCGTAGACGACCGCCGCGGTGACGATGGCGCCGGTGTTCAGCGCGAGCGCCTTGTCGTTGATGTTGGCGATGGTGTCGCAGGCCTGGTGGTAACAGCCGTCGTAGGCCTCGCCGGCCGTCCCGCCGAACAGTGCCTGCTCCTCGGGTGTCTTGGTGCCCTCGGCTCCCGTGAACAGGCCGCCCGAGGGGATTCCCACGCCGATGAACGGCCCGTAGTCGGAGCGCCCGTCGAAGTCGGTGCCCACGTGGCCCAGCCTGAGCGTGTCGAAGTACTTCGCGAAGAGCTTCTCGATCTCGTCGGAACCGGGCGGCCCGGCGGGGGAACCCGTCGCGTCCGAGTCGTCCCCGTCATAGATCTTGAACGCGTAGTTCGGCGAACCGACCATGTCGAAGTTCAGGTAGAGCTTGATCTTGGCCGCCTCGGCGGGAGACAGGCTCGCGACATAGTGGTCGGAGCCGAGCAGCCCGAGCTCCTCCGCGCTCCAGAACGAGAAACGCAGCTTGTTCCTGGTGGGGATCTTGCCGAGCGTCCGCGCCGTCTCGAGGATCGCCGCGCTGCCCGAGCCGTTGTCGTTGATGCCGGGACCGGCGAGCACGCTGTCGAGATGGGCGCCGAACTGGACGACCTTGTTCGGGTCACCCCACTTGGAGTCCGCGATGACGTTGTAGGTCGTGCGGATCTCGCTCGTGGTGTCGGTCTTGAGGTGCACCACGGTTCCCGCGGGGCTCGCGAGGTCCTCCCCGACGGCGAAGCCGACGCCGACGACCGGGATCGTGACGGTGGGCGTCGTCAGCCGTCCCTGAAGGGTCTCGGTCCGGCCGGGCTGACCCTCGTTGAAGACGATCACACCCGCGGCGCCCGCCGCCTGCGCGTTGTCCGCCTTCACCTGGAAGTCGCAGGTGCCGCGCTGGAGCAGGGCGACGTTCCCCGGGGTGAACGAGGCGAAGTCCGCCGCCTCACAGCCTGACGTGCTGCTCGGCGTGGGCGTGGGCGGCAGCACCAGGTCCACGTTCTGCACGGTCGCCGTCACGTCACCGGCTCCCGAGTACGTCATCGTCGCGAACTCCCCGACCGAGCTTCCGTCCGGCGGAGTGGGCGTGTAGGTCCTGGCGTCGGGCGAGACCTGCTGCATCGCCGCCGTGGAGTGCTCTTGGAAGAACGGAAACTCGAACGGCTGGATCGTGACCTTGTAGCCGGCCTTCTTCAACTGCCCCGCCACGTAGTCGCGGGAGGCGTCGAACCCTGGGGTGCCCGCCGCGCGGGTGCCGCCGTTGGCGTTCGCTATCGCCTGCAGTTTCTGCAGGTGCTGTTTCACTCCGGGAGCGGAGATCGATCGCGCCAGGGCTGAGGGATCGGGATCGGCGCTGGCCGGTCCGGCGAGCGCCAGGGGTGACAGGAGCGCGGCGATCGCGATGGCGACGCCGGCCCTGCGGCTTACGGGGATGCGCATTGGTCCTCCTTTGGATCCAATGACGGGAGATCCGCGTACCTTCCTCAGGGAACCTAACCTCAGTCAGGTCTCCAGTGAAGGGCCCTCCCAAGCATCAGAACATGATTCAGCTTGTGCTGAATTCAGTTCTTGCTTTACCGTTGATGGGTGCCTGCCACTCCATCCGGTCCCCGTGTCGCCGTCGACGCGGACGCGCTGGCCCGCGTCGGCGTCGCCCTCGCCGATGCCACCCGCCGACGTTTGCTGCTCACGCTGCTCGAAGGACCGGCGTTCCCCGCCGATCTGGCCGAACGGCTCGCGCTGACCCGCGGCAACGTCTCCAATCACCTGGCCTGCCTGCGCGGATGCGGGCTCGTCACGACCACTCCTGTGGGCCGGCGCGTGCGTTACGAGCTGGCCGACCCCCGCCTCGCGGGAGCGCTGGCCGACCTGGCCTCGCTCGTGCTGGTGGTCGAACACGACGAATGCCCACCCGGCTCCCAATGCTGCGACGACGACGATTCTGGGCGTGATTCGGGGTCGTCGTCATGACGGCGGCCTCGATCGGCCCCTCCCCCGCCAGGCGGCTGGCGCTCGCGCGGCGGATCCGGCTACTCGTCGCGGCGACGATCACCTACAACGTCGCCGAGGCGGCGGTCGCGCTCATGGCCGGGACCGCAGCATCGTCCGCCGCGCTCGTCGGATTCGGGCTCGACTCGGCCATCGAGGTCGCCTCGGCCCTCGCCGTGGCCTGGCAGTTCTCCGGCGCCGACCACGAGCGCCGGGAACGGGCGGCGCTGCGGATCATCGCCGTCTCGTTCTTCGCCCTGGCCGCCTACGTGTCCTTCGACGCCGTCCGCGCGTTGCTCGGCACGGGCGAGGCCGCCCACTCCACGACGGGGATGGTCCTCGCGGCGGTGTCCCTCGTGGTCATGCCGGTGCTCTCCCGCGCACAGCGCCGGGCCGGGCGCGAACTGGGCTCGGCCAGCGCGGTGGCCGACTCCAAGCAGACCCTGCTGTGCACGTACCTGTCCGCCGTCCTGCTCGTCGGACTCGCGCTGAACGGCCTGTTCGGCTGGTCGTGGGCCGACCCCGTCGCCGCCCTGGTCATCGCGGCCGTCGCGGTCAAGGAGGGGCGTGAGGCATGGCGCGGCGACGCCTGCTGTGCCGTACCGGGCGTCGCCGGAGCGGATGAGCGGGACGGCTGCGCAGGCGGGTGCGCCTGCTGCCAGGCCTGAGCCCGCGCCGGTCCGCGGTCTCTGGCGAGGGTCAGCCGAGCAGAAAGGCGCTCGCCGGCCGGCCCTGCGGAACGCCGTCCGTCGCGTAGACCGCGCCCGCCCCCTCCGGGATCGGGTCGAAGCCGTGCGCGGCGGTGGTGACGAGCAGCCTGCCGTCCACCAGGCAGACACTGGTCGGCTGCGGGGTGGGCACGGGCACGACGCGGTCGAGGCGGCCGTCGGGCGCGTACCGGTGCACGGCGGATCCGCCCCACACCGCGACCCACAGATGGTCCTCCTCGTCCACGGTCATCCCGTCGGGACCGCCCTCCGCGATCGAGACGAACGGGGACGGCTCGCCGAGATCGCCGGTGACGGGGTCGACCGGGTGACGGTCGATCCGGCCCTCTGCACTGTCGGCGATGTACATGGTCCGGCCGTCCGCCGTGAAGGCCGGGCCGTTGGGGATCGTCAGGCCGGTGCGCACGGTGGTCACGCTCAGGTCGGCGTCGACGCGGTACAGCGCCCCCGCTCCGGGAGTCCCGTCGTACGGCATGCCGCCCGCCCAGAACCGGCCCGCCGGGTCGCAGACGGCGTCGTTCACGCGGTTGCCCTCGGGCATCGGCTGATCGATCCAGTCCAACGCGCCCGTCTCCCGGTCGAGCAGCGCGAATCCCCGGCCGGCCGCCGCGATCCAGGTGCCTGGACGGCCCGCGACCGGGGCGACGGCGCCGAGCGGCACGTCGAGCCTGAGCAGTTCCTCGGCCGGTCCCGGCCGGTCGGCCGAGGCGGTCAGCAGCCTCCCGGCGAGGATGTCGACGAAGACCAGCCGTCCGTCGACCCACCTCGCCCCCTCGCCCAGTTCACAGGAGGTCGGGCACCAGACGTCCATGTCTCACCTCGTTCAGCGCAGCGTGGATCCGGGCAGGGCGTCGAGCAGCCCGAGTTCGGCCCGGGTGGGCAGTCCCTCCCAGTCGCCGGGAGAGGCGACGGCGAAGGCCCCGGCGGTGACGGCGCGTTCGAGGCGCCCGGCCAGGTCGAGGCCGTCGAGCAGGCCGGACAGGTGGCCGGCGACGAAGGCGTCCCCCGCGCCGACGAGGTCCGTGACGGGCACCCGCCGGGCCTTCGCGTGGAGGGTCTCTGCGAGGGTGTGGCCGGTCGCGCCGTCGGCTCCGCGCTTGATCACGACCTCGGACACCCCCGCGTCCAGAAGCGCCGACACCCGATCCTGCTCCGTCGCGGCCGAGGCGGGGGCGACCAGTTCGAGCTCGTCGTCGGACGCGATCACCACCGACAGCCGGGACGCCAGCGGTCGGAGGACTTCGGCGGCCGCGTCCCGCGACCACAGGCGCGAACGGTGGTTCACGTCGAGGCAGACGCGGACGCCCGCCTCCGCGGCCGTGCGCACCGCCGCGCCGACGGCGGCCGCGGGACCGGGGCCGAGCGCAGGCGTGATGCCGGTGACGTGCAGCAGCCTCGGCGCGGGGTCGAGCGCGGGCAGCACGTCGCCGGTGGCCAAGTAGGAGGCGGCCGATCCCGCCCGGTGATAGATGACCCGGGTCAGGTCGCCGATCCTGCGCTCGAACAGGATGAGTCCCGTGGGCCCTCTGCCGTCCGACCGCGCGTGCGAGACGTCGACCCCTTCCGCGCGGAGCGTGCGGAGCACGAGTTCGCCGGTCTCGTCCGCTCCGACCAGCCCGGTCCAGCGGACCCGGTGGCCCAGGCGGGCGAGGCCGATCGCGACGTTGGACTCCGCGCCCGCGACCGACAGCCGCATCGTGCCGCCGAGCCTGATGGGGTCGCTGGCCCGAAGAGCGGCCATCGTCTCGCCGAAGGTGGCGACGTCGATCACAGCGCGCCCAGGAAACTCTTGATCCGCTCCCTGAGTGCGTCGAGGCTGCCGCCGGCCGCGGCGTCGCCGACGAGCGGGGAGCCGACGCCGACCGCCACCGCGCCCGCTGCGAGGTAGTCGCGCGCCTCCGCGACGCCGACGCCGCCGACCGGGACGAACGGGATGTGCGGGAACGGGTCACGCAGCGCGCGCAGGTGGCGCACTCCGCCGAGCGACGCGGGGAACAGCTTGACGGCGGTCGCCCCCTCGCCGAGCGCGGTCACGGCCTCCGTCGGGGTCAGCGCACCCGCGAGCACGGGAAGCCCCAGGTCCCGGCCGGTCCGTACGGCCTCGCTCACCGCCGGCGTGACGAGGTAGGACGCGCCCGCGTCCGCCGCCGCGCGGGCGTCGGCGGCGGAGACCACCGTCCCCGCGCCGAGGCCCGCGGACTCTCCGAGCGCCTCACGTGCGTCCCGGATCACGCGCAGCGCGTCCGGCGTCACGAGTGAGACCTCGATGAACTCCACGCCCCCCTCGGCGAGCGTGATCACCGTGCGCAGCGCCGCGTCCGCGTCCGTCCCGCGGACGATGGCCAGCAGTCGCCGCTCGGTCAGCGTCTCCAGAAAGATCTGTTCGTTCACCGGTTCATCCTGTTCACACCGATAACCATGCCCGTCACCATTCGGCGAGCCCGCCGTCGTCGTGCCGCCAGACGGGGTTGCGCCACGCGTGCCCGGTCTCGTCCGCCCGGCGCACGGCCGCCTCGTCGATCTCCACCCCCAGCCCGGGAGCCTCCGGGCGCGCGGCGTGGCCGTCCACGAACTGGAAGACGCCGGGGTCGGCGACATAGTCGAGGAGGTCGGCACCCTCGTTGTAGTGGATGCCGATCGAGTGCTCCTGGATCAGGAAGTTCGGCGTCGCGAAGGCGACCTGCAGACTGGCCGCCAGCGCGATCGGACCGAGCGGGCAGTGCGGGGCGAGTTCGGCGTCCCACACCTCCGCCAGCGCGGCGATCCTGCGGGTCTCGGAGATGCCGCCCGCATGGGAGAGGTCGGGCTGGACCACGGCGACGCCCGCCTCGAGAGCGGGCCGGAAGTCCCAGCGCGAGTAGAGCCGCTCGCCGGTCGCGACGGGGACGCTGCTCGCGGTCACCACGTCGCGCAGCAGGTGCGGCCGGTCGGGCAGGATCGGCTCCTCGGCGAACATCGGGTGGTACTCGGCGATCAGCGGCAGGATCCGGCGCGCGTCCGCGGCGGAGATCCGGCCGTGGAAGTCGACGGCCACGTCCCGCGTCGGGCCGAGCACCTGCCTGGCCAGCGCCACCCGGTCCACCACCGCCGCGACGTCGGCCGCGGTCGCGAGCATCGGCATCCGGCCGGCGGCGTTCATCTTGACCGCCGTGAAGCCGGCCTCGATTCTCTCCGTGATGCTCTCGGCCAGTTCCGAGGGGTCGTCGCCGCCGACCCAGGCGTACATGCGGACCCGGTCGCGGACCGGGCCGCCGAGCAGCGCGTGCACGGGAGCCCCGTAGGTCTTGCCCGCGATGTCCCACAACGCCTGGTCGAGGCCGGCCAGCGCGCTGGACAACACCGGCCCGCCCCGGTAGAAGCCGCCGTTCGCCATCACCTGCCAGTGGTCCTCGATGCGCAGCGGATCCTGCCCGACCAGATACTCCGCCAGGACGTGCACGGCCGCGCGCACCGCCTCCGCCCGGCCCTCCACGACAGGCTCGCCCCACCCGACGACGCCTTCGTCCGTCTCCACGCGGCAGAACAGCCAGCGTGGAGGGACGAGGAACGTCTCGATCCTGACGATTTTCACCGTCAACCCCGATTCTTGATCTCTTGCTCGTCCTTGGCCGCCTGCTCCAGCAGCACCCGCATGGCGCGTTCGGCGCCGTCGGCGTCGGCGGCGCGCACGGCGTCGAGCACTGCCTGGTGCGGCGGCAGGAAGTCGTCCTGGTGCCCCTCGGCGTGCACCAGCAGGTCACGGGCTCGCAGCCCGATCTCGATGATGTACTCCATCCGGATCAGCAGCTCGTTGTGAGACGCCTCCAGAAGCTGGCGGTGGAAGGCCAGGTCGGCCTCGACGATCTCCTTGGCCCCCGACTCCGGGCTGATGGCCGCGAGCGTGGCGGTCAGCCGCTCGACGTCCTCCTCGGTACGGCGGGACGCGGCGAGCCTGGCGCCCGCCGGCTCCACGATGATGCGCACCTCGTAGAGGTCGTCGAGCAGCCCGGAGCCCGCGGGAGCCTCGAACTGCCAGCGCAGCAGGTCGGGGTCGAGCAGGCTCCACTCGGAACGGGGGCGCACGAAGGTGCCGCGCTTGGGGCGGGCGTCGACCAGCCCCTTCGCGGCGAGCACCTTCAGCGCCTCCCGCACGACCGTCTTGCTCACGTCGTAGGTGATCTCCAGCGCCTCCACGTCGAGGGTCGCGCCGGGACCCTCGACGCCCGTGACGATCCGACGGCCGATCGCCTCGACGACCTGCCCATGTACGCCACGGCCCGGGTAGACGCTCAATTTCGCCGTCCTCGAATGGGGGAATCTGTGATCATGCGGAATCTTTCCCCGCAGTCCAGCCGCCGTCCACCGATACGCCGCGCCGGGTCATTTGGCCGATCCGATCAGCAGCCCTGAGATGAAGTAACGCTGGAAGCGGAGGAACACGATCACGGTGGGGATCGCGGCGATCACGGTCGCGGCCGCGATGACGTTCCAGGACGAGACGAACTCGCCCTGCATGCCGAGGATGGCCGGGGTCACCGGGAGCTTCTGCTCGTCGCGCAGCAGGGTGATCGCCCACAGGAGGTCGTTGAACGTCCACGTGAAGGCGAGCGAGCCGAGCGCCGCCATGGCCGGCTTGGTCAGCGGCAGGACGATGCGCAGGTAGACGCCGAACGTGGTCGCGCCGTCGATCTTCGCGGCATGGGTGATCTCGTCGGGGATGCCCCGCATGAAGCCGTGCAGCACGAACACGTAGAACCCGAGGCCCACCGCCGTCAGCACGACGATCATTCCGATCCGCGAGTCGAAGATCCCGAACTGCTCGGTCAGCTTCAGCACCGGGATCAGCAGCAACTGGGCGGGCAGCAGGTTGCCGGCGAGCATCAGCAGGAGCATGGTCTTGCGGAACGGGATGCGGTGCCTGGCCAGGCCGTAGGCCGCCATCGAGGCGAGCACCAGCGTCACGACGACCACGGGAACAGTGATGATCAGGCTGTTCACGATCGACTGCCACTCGCCGGAGTCGAGCGCCTGTCGATAGGGGTCGATGGTCAGGCCCTTCGGCACGCTGGCGAGCCCGGCGTCGGCCAGGTCGTCGAAGGTGCGCAGCGACGTGACCACGACCAGTGCGAGCGGCACCAGCCAAAGGAAGGCGAGGACGGACATCCCGCCGTGGAAGAACCACGGCCGCACTCGCGACTTACGGGCCGTCATGCGGCCTCCTCCTCACGAAGGCTGCGGACGAGGTAGACGACGATCGTCCCCACGGTGAGCAGGAAGATCACCACGGCCAGGGCCGAGCCGTAGCCGAGCTGCGAGCCGAGCAGCCCGGTGGAGAACTGGTAGGTGCTCAGCAGCTCGGACGAGTGGTACGGGCCGCCCTTGGTGAGCGCCCAGACGATGTCGAAGGAGCGCAGCGCGTCGATGACCGTCACGGCGAGCACCACGGTGGTGATCGGCCGCAGCTGCGGCAGCGTGACATGGCGGAACCGCTCGAAGGCCGAGGCCCCATCCATCTTGGCCGCCTCGTGCAGCAGCGGATCGACGGTCTTCAGCCCCGCAAGGAACAGCACCATGATGTAACCGACCTGCCGCCAGAGCGCCGGAACGATGAGGGCGTAGAGCGCCGTCTCCGGCTCGCCGAGCCAGATGCGCGCCTGGTCCTCTAGCCCGACGGCGGCGAGGATGCTGTTGACCACGCCATCCGGTTGGAAGATCATCCGCCACACCAGCGCGGTCACGACCATGGAGAACACGACCGGCAGGAAGAAGATCGCTCGGTAGATCCCGATCCCCTTGCGCGGCTTGTCGAGCAGCAGCGCCAGTCCCAGGCCGCCCAGCACGGACAGCCCGCCGAACAGCACCAGCCAGATGACGGTGTTGCGCAGGGCCGTACGGAACGTCTCGTCGGACCACATCCTGGCGTAGTTGTCCAGACCGACGAAGACGGGCGGGGCGATGCCGTCCCATTGGGTCAGCGAGATGTAGACGCTGTTCAGCGCCGGCCAGAAGGTCCAGAACATCTCGAGCGCGAACGGGATCAGCACGAACGCGAGGAGCACGAGCGTCTCACGGGACCCGCGCCGGACGCCCACGGACAGGGCGCCCGGACCACCGCGCGAGACGGCCTTGGGAAGGGCTGCCATCGTCAGTTACCGCGCGCCTTCGCGGAGTCGTCCTGCCACTTCTTGAGGATGTCTCCGGCCTCGTCGGGCTTGTCGATGAAGCGCACGAGCGCCGTGGTGAGCGCGTTCAACTGGTCGTCGTTGGAGTCGCGGTTGAAGAACTGGGTGACGTCGGCAGCCGAGGCCACCATGGCCCGGCCCTTCTCCAGCAGCGGCGTCGACACGGGCGACTTGGCGTTGCTGTTGGCCGGGATGAGCGTGCTCCCGGACGTCTTGAGGTAGAGCTCCTGCGCCTGCGGGGTGGCGACGTACTTCATGAAGGCGAGGGCGCCCTCCGGGTTCGCGGTGCGGGCGCTGGCGATGAAGCCGTCCAGCGGCGCCTCCTCCGCGACGGGCACGTTGGCGTCGATGATCGGGAACTGGAAGAAGTTGACGTCGGCCTTGACGTCCGCCGGCGTCGCGTCGCCGAGGAACGTGCCGGCCAGGAACATCGCGTCCTTGCCCTGCTGCCACTTCGCCGAGCCCTCCTGGAAGGCCAGGCCCTTGCCGGCCGGGTCGAGGTACGGCAGGACCTCGCGCCAGGTGTCGAGCACCTTGGCGACGCGGGGGTCGGTGTAGGACTCCTGGCCGGCGAGCAGCGCCCGGTGGAAGGTCGCGCCGTTGATGCGCAGGTTGAGGTAGTCGAACCACGACGCGGTCAACCAGGCGGAGTCGGCCAGCGGGAGCGCGATCGGGCTGACTCCCTTGCCCTTCAGGGTCTTGCACAGGGCGATGAACTCGTCCCAGGTCTTCGGCTCGGAGACGTCCCACTTCTCAAATTGGGACGTGCGGTAGAACATGCCCCACCAGTAGTAGTTGGTCGGGACGAAGATCTTCTTGCCACTGGCGTCCGTCGACAGGTCGGCGAACTGCTTGCTGTAGCCGTCCGCGGGGAACGCCGACGTCGCGTCGAGCAGCAGCCCCTGCTTGGCGAAGTTGCTCGCGATCTCGCCGGCGAACCAGGTGAGCATGTCGGGCGGCGTGGCCAGGGTGAGGTCGGCGCGGATCTGCTGCTGGAAGGCGGCCGGCTCCATCGTGTTGAGGGTCGGCTTGTACTGCGGGTTCGCCTTGGCGAACTCGTCCAGCAGCGCCTGCATGGCCTTGCGGCCGCCGTCGCTGGTCTCACGGGACTTCAGCTGCAGCGCGGCGGACTTCTTCGTGCCGGATCCAGCGGCCGGCGAGGGGGTGCTGGTGGCACAGCCCGCGAGCGCGGATGCGACGCCGAACGCGCCGACGCCGGCGAGGAAACCGCGTCGGCTCATGGGGTGACTCACAGGGAACCTCCGTAAGGAACCGGTGGGGGGTGGGTCCGGCCGAGACAGGGGAAACCCTGGCATTCCAGATCGAGCGCCGTCAATAACTATTCATAAGAAATGAAAATTTAGACCTCCCGCAGGCGTGCGTGACCTGGCCGGCATGACCGACCACAAAGATCATCGACCGACACGAGAGGCCTTCTGACCTGGCTGGACGGGTAACCGTCAGCGAGGCGGAACCGTGCTCTGCCGCTCAGACGGCGTGCACGACCGTGCTCTCGGCAGCTCGCCACCACGCTCCGTCACTGCACCAAGACGTGGGTGACGTCGCTCCCTACGCCACCAGCAACTGGTTCTCCAACTGATGCTTGATGACCATGGGAGACACCTGGAAGTGATCGGCGATCCCCTCGAGGTCGTCCTGGACCGCCGACTCCGGCGCATCGCCAAGCAGTTCTCTGATGCCATCGGCTGGAGCCAGCAGCTCCGCCGCGAACGCCCGCTCGACCTTCTGGCGATCGGTATAGGCACTGGTGACGAGGAAGAGCGCCTCCGACTCCCAGAGGTAGTGCCAGAGCGCGCGAGAGAGGGTGAACCTCCGTGAGCTGATCGGGCGGTCGGGTTCGATGACTGCCAGCGGCCCCGCTCCTTCCGCAGTTCCTGCCACGGCCTGCAACCCTCGATCGGCAGGCGTGCCGTCAATAGTGGAGATGTACGGGGTAAGGGAGAAGACTTCCTCACCTGAAAGCCCCAACGCCTGCCGCACGGCCCGCGCCTGGCTCCACCCTTTCTCCCATGACCGATCGCCAGGCGAGACCTGAGGGGCACGGATCTTCTGGCGTAGCTCGATCGCCGCCGTCGCACCCGTCGCCTGCACGATCGTCGATCGGGCGGCACGGATCCATTCGAGCGCATCGCCCATCGTGGCCGGTTCGACCGCGTCAAGGAAATCGCCGAAAAGGTTTCCCTGCAACTCGTTGGCGGCGCGCACGATCAGTTGCTCGTACGGCTCCGCCTCAGCGTATGGATCAAGTCCCAGTCGTGCGGCGGCGAGGCAGAACTCCACCTCGTCTGGGTCTGCCTGCCGGATCTCCGCCCATTCCTTATGCAGCGGCGTATCGGTGATGCCTCGCTCGGCGAGTCTGGTCAGCACAGCCGAGATGAGGCCGGCGAACTCCTGCTCGACGGATTCCGGCCCGACGAACGCCTCTCCTCTCGCGAGGAACCTGACCGGGCGCTCGGTCGAAGGCCTCCGGTCCTCATGCCAGACAGGAGGACGCGAGTTACGCGGACTCTCTGACGATCAGCCGGGTCGGGAGGATGACCGGCACGGCGGGCTGTCCCTTGAGCAGGGCGAGCAGCAAGGTGACCATTGCCGCGGCCTGCTCGGGGAACGGATGGCGCACGGTGGTGAGCGGCGGCTCGGCGTAGCTCGCGGCCTCGATGTCGTCGAACCCGACGACCGCGACGTCGTCGGGGACGCGGCGGCCCGCCTCCCGCAGCGCGCGGAGGGCGCCGATCGCCATCAGGTCGTTGGCGGCGAACACCGCGTCGAGCCCCGGGTCGTCGCGCAGCAGTTGCCGCATCGCGGTGGCGCCCGATTCGCGGGTGAAGTCGCCGACGGCCACGATGGAACGGCGGTCGGAGTCGCGCAGGACCGTGCGGTAGCCCGTCAGGCGGTCCTGCCCGGCGATCATGTCCGGCGGCCCGGCGATGGTGGCGATGCGCCGGCGGCCGCGGTCGAGCAGGTGCCGTACGGCGGACTCGGCCCCTCCGACGTTGTCGTTGTCCACGTACGGCAGGGCGATGTTCACGGCCGGCCTGCCGTACGACACGACGGGGACGCGCATCCGCGCGAGCGCGGCCGGGATGGGGTCGGCGCCGTGCATCGAGATCAGCATGACGCCGTCGACATGCCCGCCCGTCAGGTACCGCTCGACCCTGCCGTGGCTGGTTCTGCCGCCCACGAGCATCAGCACGACCTGCTTGTCCGCCGACTCCAGCTCGGCGCTGGCCGATCGGATGACCGTGGAGAACATCGGGTCGTCGGAGAAGACCCTGGTGGGCGGCTCCGACACGACGAGGGCCACCGAGTCGGTCCGCTGCGTGACGAGGCTGCGTGCCGCCAGGTTCGGCACGTAGCCCAACTCGTTGACGGCGCGCAGGACCGCGTCGCGGATCCCCGGCGTGACCGTGGTCTCGCCGTTGACGACCCTGGAGACCGTGGCGCGGGAGACGCCCGCTCGCGCGGCCACGGCCTCCAGGGTGGGTCGCTTCGTCATGCCTGCTCACGGGGCACGGGCTGGTCCAGCATGGTCTCCGTCTTCCGTGGGGAGGCGCCCGCTCAGGCGAGCCCGTTGCGTTCGATGACCCCCCGGTACCACAGCGCGCTGTCCTTCAGCAGGCGGCGCTGGGTGCCGAAGTCGACCCGCACGAGGCCGAATCTCCGGTGGTACCCGTCGTGCCATTCGAAGTTGTCCAGCAACGACCACACGAGGTAGCCGCGCAGGTCGGCGCCCGCCTCGATCGCGGCGTGCGCGGCGCGCAGGTGGCCGTCCAGGTACGCCACCCGATCGGCGTCGTGCACCCGATCGCCGACGACGACGTCGTCGAAGGCCGCGCCGTTCTCTGTGACGATCAGGCCCACCTCGGGGTAGTCGTGCGAGAGCCGTACGAGCAGGGACGACAGGCCGTCGGGGCTGATCGGCCAGCCCATCGCGGTGGTCGGCTCGTCGGACCCGTCGAACCCGATGCCCTCGCCGCCGGGCCAGGCGGGGTCGGCCGGCTCACCCGGCTTCGCGATGACGTACGTGGGGTTGTAGTAGTTGATGCCCAGCAGCTCGATCGGCTGGTGGATCACGTCCAGGTCGTCGTCGTGGATGTGCCCGAGGCCCGCACGGCGTTCCACGATCTCGAGCAGTTCTGTGGGGTGGACGCCGCGCAGCGCCGGGTCGAGGAACTGGCGGTTGAGCAGGATGTCGGCCCTGTTCGCGGCCTCGGCGTCCGCCTCCCCCGACCCGTGCGCGACGATCGGCGACAGGTTGAGCGTGAGCGCGATCTCCTCGACGCCCGCCGAACGCAGGCCCTGTGTGGACAGCCCGTGCGCGAGCAGCAGGTGGTGCGCGGCCCGCAGCGCGTCCGCGGCGTCGGTACGGCCGGGCGCGTGGACGCCGTTCCCGTACCCGAGGAAGGCCGACACCCACGGCTCGTTCAGCGTGGTCCAGGTCCGCACCCGGTCGCCCAGGCGGGCGTGCACGGCCAGCGCGTAGTCGGCGAAGCGGTAGGCCGTGTCCCGGTTGGGCCAGCCGCCGTGGTCTTCCAGGCTCTGCGGCAGGTCCCAGTGGTAGAGCGTGACGTAGGGCTCGATCCCGGCGTCCAGCAGCCGGTCGACGAGCCGGTCGTAGAAGTCCAGCCCTCGCGTGTTGGTCGGCCCGGAGCCGTCTGGCTGCACCCGCGGCCAGGAGACGGAGAAGCGGTAGACCCCGAGACCGATGTCGGCCATCAGCCGCACGTCGTCGGCGTAGCGGTGGTAGTGGTCGCAGGCCACGTCGCCGGTGTGGCCCGTGGCGACCCTGCCGGGCGTGTGCGAGAAGGTGTCCCAGATCGACGGCCCCCGGCCGTCGTCTCGTGCGGCGCCTTCGATCTGGTAGGACGCGGTGGCCGCGCCCCAGAGGAAACCATCAGGGAAGACCAGCGTCTGCCCCCGGGTCTCGACGGTGGTGATCGTCATCCCTTGACAGCTCCTTGCATGATGCCTCCGATGATCTGCTTGCCGAGCAGGGCGAAAACGATGACGAGCGGCAGGGTGCCGAGTGTCGTGCCGGTGAGGCTCAGCGCGTAGTCGCTGACGTACCCCGCGGCCAGCGTGGACAGGGCCACCTGGACGGTGGGGTTCTCCGGGGTGAGCACGACCAGCGGCCAGAAGTAGTCGTTCCACGCCGACATGAACGTCAGCATGCCGAGGACGGCCGCCGCGGGGCGGGCGACCGGCAGCACCACGTGCCAGAACAGCCCCCAGGTCGTGCAGCCGTCGACCCGGCCCGCCTCGAGCAGTTCGGTCGGCAGCGCCCGGGAGAGGAACTGCGTCATGAAGAACACGCCGAACGCGTTGACCAGGGCGGGGACGACGAGCGCGTACATCGATCCCGTCCATTCCAGCTTCACCATGATCAGGTAGAGCGGGATGATGCCGAGCTGCGTGGGGACCATCATCGTGGCCACGGTGATCAGCAGGAGCGCGTTGCGGCCCCGGAACCGCAGCTTGGCGAAGGCGAACCCGGCGAGCGTGGAGAAGAACATGACCGCGATCGCGATCGAACCCGCGACCAGGACGGAGTTCAGCAACGCCAGCGCGAACGGAACGGTGTCGAAGACGCGTGCCACGTTGGCGAAGAAGTTGCCCCCGGGCCACAGCGGCGGCGGCACGTCGGCCAGTGCCGAGTTGTCGCGGGAGGCGACGACCAGGCTGTAGTAGAGCGGAAGCGCCGAGAAGAAGACCAGGGCGATCAGCGTGAGATAGGTGAGCGTACGGGTCCTGCCCGCACCCAGCCGCGCAATCACGTCAGGTTCCCTCCGGAGCGGCGGGTGAGCAGGTAGTTGACGCCGGCGGCGATGACGATGAAGACGAACATCATCCAGGAGATCGCCGAGGCGTAGCCGAAGTCGAGCTTCGCGAAGTTCTCGTAGATGAACAGCGAGAGCGTCTGGTACTGGCGGTCGGGACCGCCGGTCGGGCTGTAGGTGCCGAACAGCAGCGGCTCAGCCACGACCTGCATCGCCCCGATGGTCGAGGTGATGACCACGAACACGATCGTGGGCTTGATCATCGGTATGGTGATCTTCCTGAGCTGGGTGAACCCGGAGGCGCCGTCGATGGTGGCGGCCTCGTAGAGCTCGCGCGGCACCGCCTGCATGGCCGCGAGGAAGATCAGAGCGTTGTAGCCGGTCCAGCGCCACATGATCATGGTGGAGATGGCCACGTGGGAGCTCGCGGTCCCGGCGTTCCAGTCGATGGCGCCGACGCCGAACCACGACAGCACCCAGTTGATCAGCCCGAAGTCCCGGCCGAAGAGCTGGCTGAAGATGACGACGACGGCGACGACGCTGGTGACGTTCGGCAGCAGCAGCGTGACCCGGAAGAGCGTCTGGGCGCGGAGCGGGCGGTTCAGCAGGTGCGCCAGCCAGATCGCCAGCAGCAACTGCGGAACCGTCGAGATAAGCCCGATGGACACGGTGTTGAAGGTCGCGTTCCAGAAGTACTCGTCGCCGAGGAGGAAGGCGAAGTTGTCCAGGCCGACGAACTCGTGGACGTCGGAGAGCAGCGTCCACTCGTGCAGGCTCACCCAGGCCGTGTAGACCAGGGGGAACAGCCCGAACGCGCAGAACAGCAGCAGGAACGGCGTCACGTACGCGTACGGCGAGGCCTTGACGTCGAGCCGGTGAACGAGTTGCCGGCTGAACCGTTCGGACCTGTGGCGCGGGGCCACCGCCGGACGGTCGGGGGCGCGGGTGGCCACAGCGGTGTCCTCTCTTGGTTCGTGAGATCGTTGGGGTGGCCGGCTCGCTTGGCCCGAGCCGGCCACCCTGGCGAACTACTTGATCCGGTCGAGGTCCTGCAGAGCCTGCTGCCACGCCGCTTCGGGATCCTGCTTGCCCTGTTCGACGCGTTGCAGGGCGTTGCCGAACGCGGTGAGCACGTCACCGGCCTTCGGCCCCACGTGCTGCGGCTTCAGCGCCTTGGCGGCGTCGGTGAAGATCTTGCCGGTCGGCGCGTTGTTGAAGAACGGGTTGGTGAAGCCCGTGATCGCCGGGTCGTCGTACAGCGAGGGGATCGACGGCAGGGCGCCCGCGTCGGTGAAGAGCTTGAGCTGATTCGCCTTGCTGGTGAGCAGGTCGATCAGCGCAGCGGCCTCCTTGGGGTGCTTGCCCTGCTTCGGCGCCATGAGGTGGGTCCCACCCTGGTTGCCGCCGCCACCGCCGGGCACGGCCGCGACGTCCCACTTGCCGGAGGTGGTCGGGGCCGCGTCCTTGATGCTGCCGGTCTTCCACGACGGGCAGACGATCGTGGCGAAGGAGCCCTTGGTCAGGCCGGTGTTCCACGGCGGGCTGAAGGCGGCCAGCTTGGCGGACTCGTCCGCCTGCAGCATCTGGACCGACAGGTCCCAGGCCTTCTTCACGTCGGGGTTGGTCCCGGCCACGAGGTTGTTCTGCGCGTCGTAGAAGCCGACGGGGGCCTGGTCGACCATGGCGCGGAAGTTCTCGCCCGGTCCGTCGAACCACTTGGCGTTCTTCACCTTGGCGGCCATGAACTGCTGGCCGACCTTCGAGTAGTCCTCCCACGTGGGCCAGAGCTTGGAGACCTCGTCGCGATCGGTCGGCAGGCCCGCCGCCTTGAACAGGTCGGTGCGGTAGCACATGGCGGTGCCGCCGATGTCGGTGCCGAGGCCCAGCAGCTTGCCGTCGGGCGACAGTCCCTGCTGCCACTTCCAGTCCAGGTAGTCGGCCTGCCTGTTAGTCAGCCCGTAGTCGCCGAGGTTGTAGAACTTGTCGGCGAGCGGGGTGAACGTGGCGATGTAGCCGGCCTCGACGGCCACCACGTCAGCGGCGCCCGCGCCGGTCGCGAGCTGCGTGGTGAGGTTCTTGTGGTGATCATTGAACTGCGCCCGACGCTCGACGATCTCGACGTTCGGGTGGGTCTTCTTGAACTCCTCGTACAGCGGCGCGAAGTGGAAGTCGCTGAACAGTCCAACGGTGAGCTTGATCTTCTCGGCCGGCTGACCGGAGGCCGCCGGTTCTCCCGAGCCGCCTCCACAGGCGGCCACGCTTACGGCCAGTAAAGCTGCGGCGAGCATCGGGGCGATGCGTCCGGGGCGAAGCTTGCCCATAGAACCCTCCTTGGGCCCCGCAGTGATCTTTTAGAGAGAGCGCTCCCCCACACCGTGGATTCCGGCGGCATTTCGTGTCAAGGGCCCCACCGTAACAATGGTCGATACCTGCGGAACGGCGGCCGCATCGAATCCGGAGAGCGGTTTCTTGGCGTTTGCATTGTCTGCGCAGTTCAGAGGCGCGATATGCGGCCACTTTCGATCGGGAGAGAGCGCTCTCTAGTTGTAACTTGAAGGATATTTCGGGTGTGCGCTGCGTTTCGGTTCGGTTAACAGGGTTCTTGACAGCTCTTCCTAACAGGTAGGACGCTCAGCTCCGGGAGCGCTCCCTGAACCCCCGCCCGCCAAGGAGACCCCCCGTGAGTCCATCCCGCAGCCCAAGCCGTCACCGTCTGGGCTTACTGGTCGCAACGGCGATCGCCCTCATCACGTCCTGCTTCGTCCTGGTCCCCGCCGCAGCGGCCGACACCCTCATCTCGCAGGGGAGGACGGTCACCGCCTCCTCGGTGGAGAACGCGGCCTTCCCCGCCTCCAACGTCGTCGACGGCAGTCTGACCACCCGATGGTCGAGCGCGTTCAGCGATCCCCAGTGGATCCAGATCGACCTCGGCTCCGTCCAGACCGTCAGCCAGGTCGTGCTCAACTGGGAGACCGCCTACGCCAGGGCCTTCCAGATCCAGACCTCGGCCGACGGCACGAACTGGACCACCGTCTACTCCACCACCACGGGGACGGGCGGCGACCAGACGCTCGCCGTGACCGGCAGCGGCCGCTACGTCCGCATGTACGGCACGCAACGCGCCCTCCCCTACGGCTACTCGCTGCTCGAGTTCCAGGTGTTCGGCCCCGGCGGCACCACTCCGGGCTGCGGCACGGCGGACGCCGCACGCGGCCGCCCCGCCACCGCCTCCTCCGCGGAGACCACCGTCTTCCCGGCGGCCAACGCCGTCGACGGCGACGGGGGAACCCGCTGGGCCAGTGCGTTCAGCGACCCGCAGTGGATCCAGGTCGACCTCGGATCCGCCCAGCAGATCTGCGGCGTCACGCTCACCTGGGAGGCTGCGTACGCCAGGGCCTTCCAGATCCAGGTGTCCTCCAACGGCACGAGCTGGACGACCGTCTACTCCACCACGACCGGCACAGGGGGGACCCAGGCCCTCGACGTGAGCGGAACCGGCCGATACGTCCGCATGTACGGCACGCAACGCGCCACGGCCTTCGGCTACTCGCTGTTCACGTTCTCGGTCCGCACCGGTTCCGGCACCACGCCGACGCCGACCCCCACACCGACTCCCACCCCCACACCGACCCCGCCCGACACGGGCGGCGACAAACTCCTGTCGTACGGCAGGCCCGGCGTGGCCTCGAGCTCCCAGAGCGACGTGAACTGCTACGAGTGCACCCCGGCCCGCGCGTTCGACCGTGACCCGGCCAGCCGCTGGGCGACGAGCAGCACCACCGGCTGGGTCGACCCCGGCTGGATCTACGTCGACCTCGGCGCGACCGCGCAGATCCACAAGGTCGTGCTCCAGTGGGACCCGGCCTACGCCAGGGCGTTCCAGATCCAGACGTCGCCGGACGCCGCCAACTGGACCCCCATCTACAGCACGACCATGGGCACCGGGTTCAAGCAGACCCTGACCGTCAACGGCACCGGCCGATACGTCCGCATGTACGGCACGCAACGCGCCACGGCCTACGGCTACTCCCTGTGGGAGTTCCAGGTATGGGGCACCGGCGGAGCGCCCATCACCCCGCCCCCACTGCCCTCCGACCCGCGCACCCCGCCGCAGCTGGTGTGGAGCGACGAGTTCAACGGCCCGGCCGGCGGCAAGCCCGACCCGGCCAAGTGGACCATCGACACCGGCACCGGCCCGAACAACGAGCTCGAGTACTACACGAACAACAACAACGCCTCCATGGACGGCAACGGCAGCCTCGTCATGGAGGCCCGCAGGGAGACGACCGCGGGCTCGGCCTGCCCCGGCGGGCCCTGCCAGTACACCTCCCACCGGATGAACACCGGCAACAAGTTCCACTTCACCTACGGCCGGGTGGAGGCCCGGGTCAAGGTGCCCAAGGGCAACGGCTTCTGGCCGGCGTTCTGGATGATGGGCGCGGACTTCCTGACCGGACGGCCCTGGCCGTACAACGGCGAGGTCGACATCATGGAGATCCTCGGCAAGGACACCAGGACGGCCTACTCCACGATCCACGCGCCCGCCTACAACGGCGGCGGCGGGATCGGCTCGCCGTACACGCTCCCGGGGAACGCGGACTTCTCCGCCGACTTCCACGTGTGGGCCGCCAACTGGGACAGCAAGGGCATCGTCTACACGCTCGACGGCCAGACGGTGTTCACGCTCAGCAAGGACCAGGTGGAGGCGACCAGGGGGCCGTGGGTGTACGACCACCCGTTCTACCTCATCCTCAACCTCGCGGTGGGCGGCGACTGGCCGGGCCCGCCGGACGCGAGCACGCCGTTCCCGTCTCGGATGCTCGTCGACTACGTGCGCGTCTACCAGTGATCCAGCGCTGACTCACGCACCGATCACCCACTGATCACCCACTGATCAGCCGGTGGCCCGGGAACTCTCCCGGGCCACCCACCCCCCACCCCCTGGAGTCCCGTCATGTCACCACCCAGCCCTGTTCCCCGGCATGTTCCCCGGCACGTCCCCCGCCTGAGGCTGACGGCGGTCGCCGCCGCCCTGTTCGCACTCCTCGGCGCCTCCGCGGTGTTCCTTCCGCGTGCCGAGGCGGCCGCGCCCCCGCTCTCGCAGGGGCACCCCGTCACCGCCTCCTCTGTGGAGAACGCGGGCGCTCCCGCCTCCTCGGCGGTCGACGGCAACCTGGGCACCCGCTGGTCCAGCGCGTTCGCCGATCCGCAGTGGCTGCAGGTCGACCTGGGCGCGACCGCCACCGTCAACCAGGTCGTGCTCAACTGGGAGACGGCCTACGCCACCGCCTTCCAGATCCAGACCTCCGCCAACGGCACGAGCTGGACCACCGTCTACTCCACCACCACGGCGACCGGCGGCGACCAGACCCTCAACGTCGCGGGCAGCGGCCGCTACGTCCGGCTGTACACCACCAAACGCGCCACCCAGTACGGCGTCTCCCTGTGGGAGTTCCAGGTCTTCGGCAGCGGGGGCACGACGCCACCGCCGACCGGGGGCGGCGGGAACATCGTGCGCGTCGCGGAATTCCTCGCCGACTGCCCGTTCAGCCATCGGCTCCCCGACGATCCGATCATCTATCCGGGGCTGCCCGGCGCCTCCCACATGCACAGCTTCTTCGGGAGCACCACGACCAACGCGAGCTCGACCCTGACGAGCCTGCAGAACGCGAACAGCAACTGCAACCCGGCCGTGGACAAGTCCGCCTACTGGGTGCCGACCCTGTACAAGGACGACGTGCCGGTCGAGCCGGTCATCACGACGTTCTACTACCTGGGCGAAGGCGTCCGCGACGACATCATCGCGCAGACGCGGCCCATGCCCCTGGGCCTGCGCATCGTGGCCGGCAACGCCAAGGCCACCGCGCCGGACGCCACGACCATCTCCCGCTGGTCGTGCCTGCACGCCGGTCAGGTGAACCCCGGGAAGGACTTCGTCAACTGCCCGGCGGGCACGATGCTGGAGTCCTACCTCGACTTCCCGCAGTGCTGGAACGGCCGCGACCTCGACTCGGCCGATCACAAGAGCCACATGGCGTACCCGGTGAACGGACAGTGCCCGGCGACCCACCCGGTACCGGTGCCGAAGTTGCGCCAGGTCCTGCGCTACCCCGTCAACGGCGACCCGTCGCACTTCCGGCTCGCGTCGGGGGCCGGCTTCACCATGCACGGCGACTTCTTCAACGCCTGGCCCGAGGCGGAGATGGCCCGCCGCGTCGACGACTGCATCCGTCCCATCATCAAGTGCGGTGCGGACGGCCACCCTTGACAGGGCCTTGACCGCCCCCGGCGGCGGTCACCGAACCCCTCGGGGCGGGACCCGGATCGCGGGCCCCGCCCCGAGGCGCGGTCGTCACATCTCCGTTCCGCCCTGGTTCATGAGAGGCCGCACCTCCATGGCGCCGAACTTGGCGTCGGGCCAGCGCATGGCGATCTCGGTGGCGCGCTCCACGCTGTCGCAGTCCACCATCAGATAACCGGCCAGATGTTCCTTCGACTCCAGGAACGGGCCGTCGGTGACGGCCGGGACCCCGTCCCGCGGGCGAACGGTCCTGGTGTTCGACGGGTCGGCCAACGCCTCACCACCGACCAGCTCACCCGACTCGGTGAGCTCCCGCATGATGGTGTCGACCTCCGCGAACAGCTCGTCGCGCTCGCTCTCGCGCAGGTCCTCCAGAAAGCCCGGACGGTTGTAGATCAGCAGCATGTACTTCATGGTCTCCCTTTCACCGTGCGGCGCCGTGCGCGGCGCGTTCACCGGTACGTCGGAGCGGGCGGCGTGTCCTCGACATCCGCCTCCGGGAATTCTCGGACGACGTACTCGATTATTCCGATGGTTTTGGTAGGATTTCCCGATGCATTTCGACTACGTCATGGCGATCGGCTCCTTCCTGGTCGCGGTCGTCGTCGGACTGACAGGCATGGGCGGCGGCGCACTCATGACACCCATGCTGGTGACCTTCTTCGGTGTGCCGCCACTCGCAGCGGTCTCCAGCGACCTCGTCGCCGCCGCCGTCATGAAGCCCGTCGGCAGCCTCGTGCATCTGCGCCGGGGAACGGTCGACCTCAGGCTCGTCGGCTGGCTGTGCGCGGGCTCGGTTCCCGCCGCGTTCTGCGGCGTTCTCGTCGCACGCGCGCTCGGCACCGGTGAGGACGTCCAGGGCGTGATCCAGGCGGCCCTGGGCGTCGCCCTGCTCATCGCCGCGGGGGGCCTGGCCGTACGAGGTTATCTCGCCATGCGCGACAGGGCCGAGGGCCGCACCTCCGCGACGGGACGCAGGACCGCGGCCCCCGGCGAGCCGGCCGCGACCGGGTTGCCCACCGTGACCGTGCGACGGCTGCCGACGGTGCTCGTCGGAGTCGTGGGCGGGCTGGTGGTCGGCATGACGTCGGTGGGGTCGGGCTCACTCATCATCGTCGCGCTGCTGGCCCTGTATCCCGCGCTCAAGGCCAACCAGCTCGTCGGCACCGACCTGGTCCAGGCCGTGCCGCTCGTCATGTCGGCCGCACTCGGGCACGTGCTCTTCGGCGACTTCCAGCTGTCGGTGACCGCCGCCCTGCTCGCCGGGTCGATCCCCGGCGTATACATCGGATCGCGCATCTCCTCCCGGGCCCCCGGCGGGCTGGTGCGCCGGATTCTGGCGTTCGTGTTGCTCGCCTCGGCACTGAAGATGTTCGGCGTGGGCAACGCCGCCACCGTCTGGGTGCTGGTCGGCGTGCTGCTCGCCGCGCCCGCCGGGTGGACCCTCCTGCGGGTACGGCACGGCCTGCCCGCGATTGCCTGGAAGCGCTCGTCCGTCGCTGTTCACGCCGACGCCCCGGACGCCCCCAAAATGGGGCATGAGACAACTGGTTCGACCGCGAATTGAGATCAACGGCCGCCCGCCGGTAGCGGAGGACGTTCCGCTCCCCCTGGTCAACCACGGCCACTTCACCGCCATGCAGGTCAGAGACGGCAGGACGAGGGGTCTGGATCTGCATCTCGCGCGACTGGACGGCGCCACCCGGGAGTTGTTCGGCGACGGGCTGGACGGCGACCTCGTGCGCGAGCGCATCCGGCACGCCCTCGCCGACGACGTCTCCGACGCGTCGGTGCGCGTCATCGTCTACTGGCCGGACGGCGACGACGCGGCGTCCATCGTGGTGACCGTTCGGCCGCCCGCGCCGGACCCGAAGAGCCCGCAGAGCCTCATGTCGGTCGGCTACCAGCGGCCCGCCGCCCACATCAAACACGTCGGCGGGTTCGGGCAGTTCCACTACGGACGCACGGCCGCACGCGAAGGCTTCGACGACGCTCTGCTGACCGGCCACGGCGGGGTCGTCGCGGAGAGCACCATCGCCAACATCGGCTTCTTCGACGGGACGTCCGTCGTCTGGCCTGACGCACCGTGCCTGCACGGGATCACCATGCAACTGCTGGAGCCGCGACTCCCCGACATCGGGATCGGGTCCCGGCGCGGGCCGGTGCGACTGGCCGACGTCACCGGTTTCGAGGCGGTCTTCATCACCAATTCCCACGGGGTCGCCGCGATCGGACGCGTCGACGACATGACCCTTCCCACCGGGCACCCCGTCGTCGAGGCCGCGGCGCGCCTGTACGACTCGGTCCCCTGGGACGTCATCTGAGCCCGGCTCCCGGGCGAATTTGGGCCTTGACCGAAGAACCTGACAACCCTACGGTCATGTCCGGTCAACCGTTCACATGCGCGCTCACGGTTCACATGGCGGAACCGTCCCCAGGATCGCCGACGGTTGACGCACGCCGACAGAAAGGCCCCCATGCGCCCCCCATCGCCCCTCCCCCCAGGCCGGCCGTCCCACGGCCGGGCGCGCTCCCGCCGCACCGCCGTCCTGTTCTCGGCACTCGCGGCGCTCTCGACGCTGGCCGCGCTCTGCCTGACCGGGCTGACCGGGCTGACGAGCACGCCGAGTTTCGCGAAGGCGGCCGCGCCGGCCACGTTCGTCCACCCGGGCGTCTTCGTCAGCCGGCCGCAACTCGACTTCATGCGGTCGAAGGTGCAGGCGGGCGCGCAACCCTGGAAGGCCGCCTACGACCAGATGGTCGCAAGCAGGTACGCGTCGCTCTCCCGCACCCCCAAGCCGCGGGCGATCGTCGAGTGCGGGTCGTACTCCAACCCGAACAACGGGTGCACCGACGAGCGCGAGGACGCGATCGCGGCCTACACCGACGCGCTGATCTGGTACGTCACCCGCGACAGCCGGTACGCCGAGAAGGCCATCAGCCTGATGGACGCCTGGTCGGCCACGATCAGGGACCACACCAACAGCAACGCGCCGCTGCAGACCGGATGGGCGGGATCCTCCTGGCCGAGGGCGGCGGAGATCATCCGCTACACCTACACCGGCTGGCCGTCCGCGAACGTCACCCGCTTCGCCACCATGCTCCGCAACGTCTATCTGCCCAAGGTCATCAACGGCTCCAACAGCAACGGCAACTGGGAGCTGAGCATGATGGAGGCCGCGATCGGCATCTCGGTCTTCCTCGAGGACCGCACGAGCTACGACAAGGCCGTGGCCAAGTTCCGCGGCCGGGTGCCCGCCTACATCTACATCACGGCCGACGGCGCGCTCCCCAAGGCGCCCCCCGGCAGTTCGATCGACACCCGTGACGAGATCATCGGCTACTGGCAGGGCCAGTCCACGTTCATGGACGGGCTCACCCAGGAGACCTGCCGCGACTTCGTCCACACCGGGTACGGCATCGACGCCATCGCCCACTTCGCGGAAACCACCCGCATCCAGGGCCAGGACCTCTACCCCGAGATCAGCGAGCGGCTCCGCCACGCCCTCGGGCTGCAGTCCAAGTACGAGCTCGGGGCCGCCGTGCCGTCCTCACTGTGCGGCGGCAGCGTCAAGCGGGGGCTCGGCCCGGTGACCGAGGTCGGCTACAACGCCCTCCACAACCGCATGGGCATCGCCATGACGAACACCCAGACCCTGACCCTGCAGCAACGCCCCGCCGGAACCAACAACCTCTTCGTCGCATGGGAGACCCTCACCCACGGCGACAACCCGAACTGACCCCGCGGCCCTGATACCGCCGGCCCCACCACGGCCGCCGTTCCCCCCCTCGTCACGGGGAGCGGCGGCCCGCGGCATTTCAGCAGCCGGTTTCAGCAGCCGGTCTCAGTGGCCGGTTCAGTGGCCGGTTCAGTGGCCGGTTCAGTGGCCGGGCATCCCCGCGTCGGGGATCCCGCCGCTCACCTGGCCAAGCAGGGCCAGATGCGCCCGCACGGCGGGCCTGGCCTCGGCCGCCAGCCTCTTCACCTCGATGGACGAGCCCTCACGCAGTTCCTGGGCGATACTCCGCAGAAGCCGGTGGTGGTGATCGGCCTCATGGGCCAGCCAGGCCCGGTCGAACGCCGCCCCCGAGTGCCGCGCCATCCGGCGCATGTCCGCCGCCCCGGCGGTCCCCGCCGTACCGGGCAGCGTCACCGCGACCTGCCCGGCGACCCGCTTGACGTCCTCGTCGAGCGCGGTGTGGTCGCTCACCATCCGCTTCACCAGATCACGTACGGCAGGCGCGCTCGCCGTCCGCTCGATCATCGGGCCGTTCTCGATCATGTTCAGGTTCGCCTGGTGCGTCTCGATCAGGAACATGCGGTCCTGCTGGTTGACCTGCTCCGGGTTCGCCCCCTCCCGGGCGGCGGCGACACCGACCGTCCCCCACGTCAGGACGGCGGACACGCCGAGCACGACGGCGACTCTCGACAGCATGCGATCTCCCCCCGATGGTTCGGTCGCTTCCGTTCACCCTGCCGAAATTTCGGATATAAGGCCTATACCCGGAGAAAGTTTCTGATCACTCGGCCCTGTGGTGGGCCCTGAGGGGAGAGGCACCGATGACCGAGCAGCACGCCGCCACACGCACTCTCATCACGCGCGAGGTGGTCAAGCCGACTCCGGCGGAGCTGATGGAGGACACCGGAACCGGCCTCGACTTCGGTACGCGCCCCGACCGGATGCCCGGACATGTCACCCCGGCCGACCGTTTCTTCGTCCGCAACCACGCGCCGACGCCGCGCCTCGACGCGGCGACCTGGACCCTGCGGATCGAGGGCGACGGCGTGCGTGCCCCCGTCTCCTACACCTACGACGACCTGTGGCGCCGGTTCCCGATGGTCTCGGTGGTCGCGACGCTCGAGTGCGCCGGCAACCGCAGAGCGCTGTTCGGCGAAGAGGCCGGAGCGCGCTTCGAAGGGACGCAATGGGGACGCGGCGCCGTGGGCACGGCTGAGTGGACGGGCGTGCGCCTGCGAGACCTGCTCGAACCGGCGGGAGTCACGTCCCGTGCGTGCGAGGTCATGCCGGAGGGCCTCGACGCGGCCCGGGCGTGCAGGCCCCTGCCGCTGGCGAAGGCGCTCGCCGACGACACCCTGGTCACCGTCGCCATGAACGGCGAGATCCTTCCGCCCGATCACGGTTTCCCGGCCCGGATCGTGGTGTCCGGCTGGCTCGGCGCCGCCAGCATCAAGTGGGTGGGGCGGATCGAGGTGGCGGAGCGGCCGCTGCGCGTGCCGTGGAACACCCGCGACTACGTGCTCTTCGGCCCAGGCCATCCGGCCGAGGGCACGCCCATCACCGGCGTCCCCGTGTCCGCCCTGGTGGAACTGCCCTGGCCCGCCCGGCTCCGACCGGGTCCCCAGATCGTCCGCGGGCGGGCGTTCGCCGGTGAACGCCCGGTCGTGGCGGTGGACTACCGCGTCGACGAAAACGAGCCCTGGCGGCCGGCGGTCCTGACCACCCCCGGATCGGCGGGCGTGTGGGCGCGATGGCAGTTCCACTGGAACCCCCGTCCGGACGACCACGTGATCCGCGTGCGCGCCATCGACGACCAGGGGTGTTCCCAGCCCGACTCCAGTGCGTGGAACGCTCTCGGCTACTGCCAGAACGCGGTGCTCGCCCACCCTGTCATGGTCGGCTGATCGCGCTCTCGCACCCACGAAATTGCCGGCTCGTAGCGGCAATTGATTTGAATTCCTGCTAACGCCTCATATGCTCGCAATGAACCCCCAATAAAGGAGCGATTGTTTGGCCGAGGACGGACCCCTCCCGTCAGGCATCGACGTGCACGTCCCGAACGCCGCACGGATGTACAACTACTTCCTGGGCGGAAAGGACAACTTCCCCGTCGACAGGGAGGCCGCCGAGTTCGTTCTCGCGGTGGCCCCCGAGGCCAGAGAACTGGCAATCCAGAACCGGTCGTTCCTGCGCAGAGCCGTACGCCATCTCGCGGAGGACGCCGGGATCCGCCAGTTCGTGGACATCGGCACGGGACTGCCGACCCAGGGGAACGTCCACGAGGTGGCCGGCGAGATCGACCCCGGGACCCGGGTGGCCTACGTGGACAACGATCCCGTCGTCCTCGCACACGCCCGCGCCCTGCTCTCCAACGCCACCAACACGATCACCATCCCTGGGGACCTCCGCGAGCCGGAGAGCATCTTCGACACCCCCGAACTCCTGTCTCTGATCGATTTCGCCGAGCCGGTCGCGGTGCTGCTCGTCGCCGTGCTGCACTTCCTGCCCGACAGCGCCAAGCCCGCCGAGGTGGTCGCCCGCCTGCGCGACACGCTGCCGCCCGGCAGCTACGTCGTGTTGTCCCACGTCACCGCGGAAGATCGCGTCACCCCCGCCCGCCAGGGTGCGGCCGTCTACGAGCGGGCCAGCTCGAGCGTCACACTGCGCGAACGCGCCGAGATCTGCGGGTTCTTCGAGGGCTTCGAGCTCGTCGACCCCGGTGTGGTGCGGCTCGACGAGTGGCGGCCGGACCTCGACGCCTCCCTGGCGAATCGAGGACTCGACCTGCCGACGTGGTTCCTGTGCGGCGCCGGCCGGGTGCCCTGACCCCGGGAACGGCGCTCGATCTGGCTCAGCCGGCGAGGCACTCCGACATCTCGGGCCTGGGCTCCGGCCCGTCATGGGTCCTGATCGCCAGGCTGAACAGTGCGACGAGCAGGTCCACGTCGTCCTCGGTGTCCAGCCGGATGCCGATCCAGTCGCGGTGCGGCTCCAGGGCGACCTGCCGCGCCCCTTCGAGAGCCGGTCGCATCCGCTCGATGAGCGGCACGGTCAGCCACAGCTCGGCCTCGTTGCCGGTATGCAGGTGGAGGATCTGTCTCGCGCCGACCGACACGCCTGCGCCGCTCCCGCACGCGGCCGTCCCCGTCCGGCATTCCGGCCAGGTCTCAAGCTGCTTCAGGACGCGCGAGGCCATCGACTGCCTGGCGATCCCAGACACGCTCATGAACTCATCGTGACCGGCGGAGAGATCAGCTGGAAGCAGATAACGGCAATCGTTATTCACCGGGCGTACATCTACATCTCACCCATGGCCGTCAACCGCCGTCAGAAGTCCGAAACGCACTTCCGGCAAGGCATCAAAATACGGTGAATATTGCGTTACGCGCCGCGTGTCCCAATTCTCCTGGACGGTGACTGCACGGAATGCTGTGTTCATCCCGGCGACAAGGGAGGATCTTCACATGCTTCGGCGGACCCGCCTTTTCGGACAGAAGACCCGCGTCACGTTCACCCTCCCCCTTGATCAGCCCTCCGGCGCCGTCAGCGTCGTCGGCGACTTCAACGAATGGCGGCCGGGAGACCACGAGTTGCTGCGCCGCCGCGACGGGACACGCACCGTGTCCGTGATCCTGCCCGCCGGTGTCCACCGCTTCCGCTACCTGGCGACCGGTGGCATCTGGTTCGACGACGAGACCGCCGACAAGATCGATCACCTGGGCAGCGTGGTCTACCTCTAGGTCCCTTCGTTTAGGTCCCTTCGTTATCGGCCGGGCGTACAAGAACGGCACCCCGGGCCCCGTGAAGGGCGCCCGGGGTGCCGTTCGCCGGCCGGTCACTCCCGGTTACGCGAACTGACCGGGCTGGTAGTCGCCGGCGGGCTGCTGAACGATGACGTTCATCCGGTTGAAGGCGTTGATGATGGCGATGAGGGACACGAGGGCGCCGAGCTGCTCCTCGTCGTAGTGCTTGGCGGCGTTCGCCCACGCCTCGTCCGTGACGCCGCCGGCCGCGTCGGCGATGCGGGTGCCCTGCTCCACGAGCTCCAGGGCGGCGCGCTCGGCGTCGGTGAACACCTTGGCCTCCCGCCAGGCCGCGACCAGGTTGAGGCGGGTCGGGGTCTCCCCGGCGTGCGCGGCGTCCTTGGTGTGCATGTCGGTGCAGAAACCGCAGCCGTTGATCTGGCTGGCGCGGATCTTCACCAGCTCCTGCGTCGCGGCCGGCAGCGTCGACTCCTCGACCACCTTGCCCGCCGTGATGAAGTGCTTCAGGGACTTGGTCGCGACCGGGTTGGCGAAGAGGTTCAAGCGAGCATCCATGGTGCACTCCTGCGTCGTCGTTGGTGCCTACGCCTCTAAGACGTGCCGACTCGGCTGGACGTGACAGGTGAAAATATGACGTGCGTCTCCTCCGCCGCTCTCCTCCGCCGCTCTCCTCCCGCCGCACCGACGCTAGACGCGTGCCTCTTCCTGAACCGCGACCGCGACCGGAGCCTCGGCCGCGGGCCGGAGCCGGCCGCGCACCACCGAGGCGACGAAGGCCGCGCCGAAGGTGGCGCCGCAGAACAGCGCGATGGACGCTCCGGCCGCGATGTTCCACTGCGTGGAGACCCAGACACCGGCGAGCGCGCACACGACGCCGACCGCGGCGGCGATGGGGAACAGCAACACGAGCCGGTCGGTGATCAGCCGGGCCGTCGCGGCCGGGCCGACCAGGAGGGCGACGGTGAGGATCGCGCCGAGGGCGGGCACGGTGGCGACCACAGTCACCTCGATGATCGCCAGGAGGGCGAAGTCGAGCACAGCGGTGGGCAGCCCGGCGGCCGCCGCCCCGTTCCTGTCGAAGGCGACCAGCAGCAGTTCCTTGCCCAGCGCGGCCATCACGACGAGCACGACGACGGCGACGACGGCCGTGATCACCAGGTCCGACGTGCTCACCGCGAGGACGTCGCCCACCGTGTAGGCGGTCAGGTCCTTGCTGAAGCCGTCCTGCGCCGACACCAGGACGACGCCGAGGGCGAACCCCCCGGACAGCGCGATCCCGGTCGCGGCGGTGAAGTCCTGCCCGCGCGCCCGCGAGAAGACCACGACGGCGAGGACCACGAGCAGGCCGAAGACGCCGCCGCCGAGATAGAGGTCGACGCCCAGCAACGCGGCGACGACGATCCCGGGGAAGGTCCCGTGCGTCAGCGCCATCGTGAAGAACGGCAACCGGCGCGCGATGACGAACACGCCCACCACGCCGCCGAGGACGCCGACCAGGGCCGCCTCGATCATGGCCCGGTGGACGGTGGAGTCGAGCCAGGTCACCGCGTCATCTCCAGTTCAGGGGTGCCCAGCCGGGCACGGCTGAGCCCCACACGTCTCCGTACGACTCCCGCCAGGGCGGCCACGCCGTACAACACGACGAGAACCAGGACCACGGTGCCCCCCGAGGCGAGCCGCAACCCGTGGTAGACGGACGCCTCGTAGCTGGCCGCGAGCCCGAGCCAGCCGCCGAGGGCGCCGATGAGGCAGGCGAGCGGCACGATCAACACGAGCCGGTCGGACAGGGCGCGTGCCGCCGCGGCCGGGACGATCAGCAGCGCGATGACCAGGATCGTGCCCACGGCCTGCACCGCCGCGACCACCACCAGGGCCACGGCGACGTTCATGACCAGGTCGAGCAGGCCGACGCGGATGCCCGAAGCCGCCGCGCCCTCGGGGTCGAACGTGCGCAGCATGAGCGGTCGCCGCAGCACGGCAAGCAGGCCGGCGACCAGGACCGTCACCACGGCGGTCTGCACGAGCTGCTCCTGGGTGACGGTGAGGATCCGCCCGAACAGGAACTGCGTGAGGTCGGAGGTGAAGGCGGTCCGCCGGGAGACGAGCACGACGCCGATCGCGAACAGCGAGGTCAGCACCATGGCGAGCGCGGCGTCCTCGCTCACCCGCCGCCGATGGGAGAGCACGGTGAGCAGCACCGCCGTCACCGCCCCCGCGGCCAGCGCCCCCCAGAAGACGCCGTCCTGGCCGGCCATCAGGTAACCGATGACCACGCCGGGGAAGACGGTGTGGGTCAGGGTGTCGCTCACGAACGCGAGCCGGCGCAGCAGGACCAGCACCCCGACCGTGCCGGCGAGCACACCGAGGATGACCAGTTCGATCAGTGCCCGCGCCATGAACGGCAGTTGGAACGGCTCGAACAGGCTCATGTCTGGGTCACGATCACCCGGTCGCCGCGCAACTCCAGCGCGTGCCCGCCGTACGTCGCCCGCAGGCGCTCGGGGGTGAGAACCGCGTCGGTCGGCCCGAATCCGAACTGGTGACGGTTGAGCAGGCACACCTCGTCGCAGGCGAGGTGTGCGATGGCCAGGTCGTGTGTGCTGACGACGACCGCCGCCCCCTGCTGCTTGAGCAGGGCAATCGCTTCGAGGAGGGCGTGCTGGCTCACCGCGTCCACCCCGTTGAAGGGTTCGTCGAGCAGCAGCAGCCGCGGCTGGGCGGCGATCGCCCTGGCCAGGAGCACCCGCTGGCGCTGGCCGCCGGACAGCGTGCCGAAGCGGTTCTTGGCGCGGTCGCTGAGCCCGACCCGTTCCAGCGCCTCGGCCGCGTGGGCGCGGTCGGCCGCGGACGGACGGCGGAGCCAGCCGATCTTCCGGTAGCGGCCCATCATCACCACCTGCTCGACCGACACCGGGAAGTCGGGGTCGAGGGTGTCGGCCTGCGGCACGTAGGCGACGTCGCGGCGCGCCTGGGCAGGCGTGACCCCGAGCACCTCGATCCGGCCGCGGACCGTGGGGACCAGGCCGAGGACGGCTTTGATCAGCGTGGACTTTCCCGCGCCGTTGGGGCCGATGAGCGCCACGGCCTCGCCCGAGCGGACGGTGCCGTGCAACTCCTCCAGCACCGGTACGTGCCCGTAGGCGACACTGGCCTGTTCGAGGACCAGTGCCGCCGTACGGTCTTGCTGCTGTGTCATGTGGAGGAACCCTTGAGGGCGGTGACGATCGTGTCGGTGTTGTGCTCTTCCATCTGGAGGTAGCTGGCTCCCGCCGACCCCTCCGGACCGAGCGTATCTCCGTACAACGAGTCCTCTCCCGCCTCCACCTTCACACCGGCCTCGCGGCCGATCGCCTCCGCCGTCTTGGGCGGCAGGGACGACTCGGAGAAGATCGCGGTGACGCCGGTCGACCTGATCTTGGCCACGAGGTCGGCGATCTGCTTGCCCGACAGCTCCGCCGAGGTGTCGAAGCTCGGAATGATCGAGCCGACGAAGGTCAGCTTGTAGCGGTCGATGTAGTAGCCGAACGCGTCGTGGTTGGTGACGAGCTTGCGGCTGTCCGCCGGAATCGAGTCGATCTTCTTGGTGATGTCGGCGTCGAGTGCGTCGATCTTGGCGTCGTACGCCGCGAGGTTGGCCTGGTAGGCGGACGCGTCGGCGGCGTCCTGGGCGGCGAACGCCTTCTCGATGTTGGCCACCATGATCTTCGCGTTCAGCGGGTTGTGCCAGATGTGCGGGTCTCCGGCCGACTCCTCCTCGGACCCGTCGCCCTGGCGGATCGCGACGCCCTGACTTGCGTCGACGATCGTGCCGTTGAAGCCGGCGGACGTGATCACCTGGTCGAGCCACTTCTCCAGGCCCACGCCGTTCTTGACCACGACGTCGGCCTCGGCGATCGCCTGGATGTCCGCGGGGGACGGCTCGTAGTCGTGCGGGTCGACGTTGGGCTTGAGGATCTGGTGGACCACCACCTTGTCACCGCCCACGTTCCTGGCGAAGTCGCCGACCTGGGTGGTGGTGGCGACGACCTTGAGAGGCTGCGGAGCCCCCGGGCTTGCGCCGGACTGCGACGAAGACGACGAGCCGGAGCCACAGGCGGTCGCGAACATCACGACAAGGGCGGCAACCGGCAGGGAGCGGGCAAGAGGGGAGCGCACGACAGTCCTGTTCGATTCGACGTTTGTAGACGTATCGAGGAGATACACCCGAATCGTGTCGTAAATGAAAATGATTGTCAACTTCGTTTTGGCGTGAGCGCCGGATGCCCACCTGAGAGTGGCCCCCGAACGACGACGTGCCGACGACACGAAGTCGTCGGCACGCCGGCGGTCGCTGCGGGAGGGCCCGCTCCTGGGATTCCTCAGTGACGTGCGCGGGCTCCGAGCACCGCGCGGGCGATGCCGGGGTCGTCGGAGAAGACGCCGTCGATGTTCTGGTCGAACAGCTTGTTGAAGTAGCCCGTGACGTCACCGGTCGTCCGGGCGTACACGGGGCTCGCCGGGTCGCCGCGGCGGTAGTCCACCGGGAGTTGCGAGTTCTCGGGACGAACGGTCCAGGTGTGCACGTCGAGGTGCGCCCGGTGCGCGTCCCTGACCAGCGTGGTCGGGGCGACCGTACGGCCGTCCGCGCCCACGGGCAGGATGCGGGTGGTCGCCACGCCGACGCCGTAGGCGTAGGACGCCACGTCTTTCAGACCCGCCGGGGTGATCATCTGGTCGTAGGTGAAGCCGTCGCCCTTGGCCACGTGGTCGTAGGGTGCGCCGGACCCGTTGACCAGCTGGATCAGCCGCAGCTTGGTCTTCTTGTGCAGGTCTCGGATGTTGGCCGTCTCGAACGACTGGATGAACACCGGGTCGGTCGACTTCCGCCAGCCGTGCCTGGCCAGCGTGGCCAGCAGCGGCTCCTCGAGCGACAGCCCGATGGAGTCGAAGTACGTCGGGTGCTTCGTCTCGGGGTAGACGCCCACGCCGTGACGCTGGGCGAGCTCGATGACCTCGTCGAAGGTCGGGATCGGCGCCAGGCCGTTGAAGGCCGTGCTCTCCGGGCGCAGGTCGGGGATGCGCTCCTTGGCCCGGAGGGTCCGCAGCTCGGCGAGCGTGAAGTCCTCGGTGAACCAGCCGGTCACCGCCACGCCGTCGATGGTCTTGGTGGTGCGCCGGCCCGCGAACTCGGGGTGGTCGGCCACGTCGGTGGTCCCCCCGATCTCGTTCTCGTGCCTGGCGACGAGGATGTGGTCCTTGGTCGAGACGAGGTCGGGCTCGATGTAGTCGGCGCCCAGGCCGATGGCCGTCTCGTAGGACAGGAGAGTGTGCTCCGGCCGCCAGGCGCTCGCGCCCCGATGGCCGATGACGATGGGCTCCCGGTCGCGCTTGTCGGCGGTCGCGGCGCCGGGCTGAATCAGCACAGCGGCAACCGTACCGCCCGCGAGGACGGCCAGAGCTCCGGCCACGAACTTACGGATCATGGTCATGCCCGGACGATAAGTGGCGTAAGCGACTCTCACATTAAGGCGAGGTGCCCACTCGGCGACGCCTTCCACTGCGACGTGAGCGCGCCGGGCACTCAGGCCCGCAGGGCGGCCAAGCCGGCCTGAGCCTGCGTTCGCATCATCGGGACGAACTGCCGAGCGGCCTCGGGAAGGCCGGACAGCGCCAGCTCGACCTCCTCCGGAGTACCCACCTCGTCGAAGAACCCGACCATGAGATGGGCCGCCTCGGTCGGCGACGTCGTGATGACCTTCTGGGAGAAATCAGCCCAGGCCTCCGGGGAGACGTGGTCGCGCAGGGCCGGGAACAGCAGGGGTTCCTCCTTCTCGAGATGGCGATGCACAAGATCGCGAACGGCCGTCGCCGCCTCCCGCAGGGCGGCGCGGTCGACGCCGTCGCAAATCTCCACCTCACCGAGCGCGTCAAGGACCGCGTCGAGCTGCACGTGCTCGGCTCCGAGGGCGGCGAGACCGTCGGCGGCCCCCGGCTCGACAGCGGTGATCATGGGCCAGAGCAGCTCGTCCTCACTCTCATGGTGGTGATGCAGGTTCGCGACGAGGAAGTCGCGCAGCTCGGCCAGCGCCGCGCTGGGGACGGTGGAGCGCCCAGCCGCCTCGACCAGCAATGACGTGGCCGTGCGGTGCATTCCGTGCGCGAGACGGGTCTCGATGATCGCCGTCGGTTCAGAGTTGAGCATGCGGAGACGGTATTGAATATAGGACTATATAGTCAATATTGACGAATGTGATCAATATGATGGAATAATCGGTGGATGGGCACGTACCGCTCTCCCCGCCGCGCGGACGCGGCCGCCGACACCCGTGCCGCGATCATGCGGAGCGCTCGGGAGTTGTTCCTCCTCCACGGCTACTCCGCGGTCACGGTCGCGCAGATCGCCGCAGGCGCGCGCGTCGCCGTACCGACCGTCTACAACAGCGCCGGGGGCAAGACGGGCATCCTGGCCGCTCTGCTCGCCCCCGCCGTGAACGACCCGAGCGTCGCGGATGCCCTCGACGCGGTGGCGGCGGCCACTGATCCGGGCGCGGTCGTCGACATCACGGCCGCCTACACCCGCCAGGACCATGAGCGGCACTGGGACATCCTGTTCGGGCTGCTCCACGAAGGTCTGGGAGAGGCCGCCGCCACCGAGGTGCTCAACACGGGCATCCGCGCCTACATCGAGGCGCTGACCGCGGTGGCCGATCGCCTGGTCGCCTTGAACGGGCTGCGACCCGGCCTGGACCGGGAGACGACCGTCGATCTTCTGTGGTTCTACCTCGGCCAGCGCTCCTGGTTCGTCCTCGTCGGTGAACGCGGCTGGAGCTTCGACCGTGCGCAGGAATGGCTGGCCGCCTCCGCCCGTCAGGCGTTGCTGCGATGAGGCCTGTTCCGACTTTCGTGCGGTGACCCGTCTCGGAACCCCGGCCGCGTACATGAATCGCGATTACCCGGGCAGTGGAGGGCTGCCCGCGAATCGGAACGCAACTTGGGGTGAGGTCAAATGGTCCTGCTGGGCCTGCTCCTGATCATGGTCGCGGCGGCGGCCGTGATCGAGGTATCGATCAACGAAACCGCCACGACGATGCCCATCAACGTCAGGGACTGGACGGTCAACCTGAGCCCGTTCGAGTTGTTCGTCGCCGGAGCCGCGACGGCAGGGGTGTTCCTGATCGGCCTTCTCATGGTCAGCGGCGGCTTGCGCCGTTCGAGCACCAAGCGCCGCAAGCTCCGCGAGGCCCGGCTGGCCGAGCGGCAGCGCCTGACCAAGCTCGAGGCGGAGAAGCGCGACCTCGAGCGGAAACTGGAGGGAGTCGACGCCACCACGCCCACGACCGACCCTGTGAGCGCCACTGCGACCGGCCCTCTGCCCGGGTCCGCGGCCGAGCGGGAGCTCATGGCGACCCGCGAGGCCGACACCCGTGAAGCGGACACCCGCGAGATGACGCGTCCCGGCCGGGTGGAAGGCGACCGCACCGCCGAATCGGGCGACCGTCACGTCACGGTCCCGGCCCAGACGTCGTCCGACCAGCTCGTGGCCGGCCGGCGTGGGGCCTCCCACGCCGACCGCCCCGCGGATCCCCGCAACCGCGCCGACTCCGGCGACCCCGCCTGACCTGGGTCCCGCGCGCCCGCGCCGTCATCCTCCGAGGCGGCGCGGGTTGCGCATGTCAGGGTTTGTCACGGATTGTCAGGGTCTCCCGCCGGCGTGCGTGGACTCGATCTCGTCGAGCTGCCTGACACGGCTCACGTCCCACCCGGCGTCCTCCGCCAGGAGGGCGAGCGTGAGGGCGTTCCGTACGGCGGCGCCGCCCCGGTCGTTGTTGAAGTAGACGTACGCGTCGCGCACGTCCCCCGCTTCGCGCAGCCGGTTGAGCCAGCTCTTCAGCGCCTGTTCCCCATAGCTCGGCCACGTCCGGCCCCGGCCCTCGTGCAGGCGCAGATAGATCCAGTCGGCCGTCCGCCACAAAGGCGACTGGGGCCTGCCCAGCCTGTCGGCCCAGCACAGGGCCGCACCGCGTTCGGCCAGGATCTCCCGGATCTCGTCCGTCCACCACGACTCGTGCCTGGGCTCGACCGCGATCCTGACCTTCTTCGGGAAGCGCGTGAGGCACCGGCGAAGCCGCTCCGCGTCGGCCCGCAGCGTGGGCGGCAACTGCAACAGGACCGGGCCGAGCTTGCGCCCGAGTCCTTCCGCCACCCCCATGAGCCGCTCGACCGGCTCCTCGGGATCCTTCAGTCGCTTGATGTGCGTGAGGAACCTGCTGGCCTTGACCGCCATGACGAAGTCGCCCGACGTGCGCTGCCGCCAGCTCTCGAACGTCTCCCTCGCGGGCAGACGGTAGAACGCGTTGTTGTTCTCGACCGTCGCGAAGACGTCGCAGTACCTCTCCAGCCAGAGCCGCTGGGGCACGCCGGAATAGATCATGTCCCGCCAGTCGGCGTACTGCCAGCCAGAGGTTCCGATGAACATCGGCATACGACCCCCCTACCCCGCATTCGGCATAGATCGCTCGAACAGGGGCAGGCGAATCTCCGGATCGGCTAACAGCGAGAAAGCCGTTACGAGAGGGGCGAATGATGATCAAGGGAAAGACGATCGCGTTTCTGGTCGCTCCGGAAGGCGTCGAGCAGGTCGAGCTGTCCGAGCCCTGGCGGGCCGTCGAACTGGCGGGCGGGACTCCCCGGCTGGTGTCCAGCAAGCCCGGTCACGTCCAGGCGTTCAACCACCTGGACAAGGCGGACACCTTCCCGGTCGACATGACCGTCGACGACGCGTCCGCCGCGGAGTTCGACGGGCTGGTCCTGCCCGGCGGCGTGGCCAACCCCGACATGTTGCGTACCGACCCGAAGGCAGTCAGGTTCGCCAAGGGCTTCTTCGAGGACGGCAAGCCGGTGGCGGCCATCTGCCACGCGCCGTGGACGCTCATCGAGGCCGACGTCGTCCGCGGCCGTACGCTGACGTCCTGGCCGAGCCTGCGGACGGACCTGCGCAACGCCGGGGCGGAGTGGGTCGACCAGGAGGTCATGGTCGACACGGCCGGCCCGAACACGCTCGTGACCAGCAGAAAGCCCGACGATCTCAAGGCGTTCTGCCAGGCGGCCCTCGACGCGTTCAGCGACTGATCCGCCCGCGATCCGCACTCCATACGCACCTGATCGGCATACGCCTTACGGGCGGGGAACGAGCTCTGCCATGCTTTCACGCAGCACCATCGCGGCACGAGAGCGCGGAGAAATACTGGCATGACCGAGGTGTTCACGCTCGGAGAGGCGCTCGGCGTCGTCTCGGCCGACCGCATACGACACGACACGACAGCCCGGCTGGACGTCGAGGGCCCCGAGCTCACGATGGCCGTCGGTCTCGCGCGGCTCGGTCATCGGGTCGCCTGGCTCGGCCGGGTGAGCATCGACGAACTGGGCGCGCGCACGCTGAGCGTTCTGCGCGGCGAGGGCGTGGACGTCACCCACGCCCGGGTCGACGAGACCGCCCCCACCGGCGTTGTGATCCGGCAGCGGCGGATCGGCCGCCTGTCGCACGAGGTCTACTACCAGAGCGGCTCCGCGGGCGCCCGCCTGTCGACGGGCGACGTCCCCGCCGAGGCGGTTCAGTCGGCACGCATCCTGCACATCACCGGCATCACCCTGGCGCTCAGCGGATACGCCTGGAGCGCCGTGCACCACGCGGTCAAGCTGGCGCGTGACGCCGGGGTGCTCGTCTCCGTCGACGTCAACCACCGGCCCCATCTCTGGGAGAGCGTCGACGAGGCACGGCAGGCGCTGGCCGAACTCGCCTCCTCCGCCGACATCCTGTTCGCCAACCAGGACGAGCTGCCGCTCGTCGAGCCGGCTCTGGCGGGAGTTCCCGAGCTGATCGTGACCCGCGGGGCCAAGGGGGCGAGCGCGACGGTCGACGGCCTGCGTTACGACACCCAGGCGGCGCCGGTGACGGCCGTCGACGCCACCGGGGTCGGCGGCGCCTTCGTCGCGGGTTATCTCAGCGCGCTCCTCGACGACCTCCACCCCGCCGACCGGCTCAAGCGGGGCATCTCACTGGCCGCGTACGCCGTGGCCGGCCACGGCTCATGGCAGGGGCTGCCCACCCGGGGAGAGCTGCCCCCGTGAGGTCCAGGGTGCGCTTCTGACCCGGTCATGGCCGGGGTCGTAGAGGGGCTCCGCGACGATCCGCGCGCCGACCCAGCCGCCGTTCACCCCGACCTCCACCCGCGCCTCGGCTGTGCCATCTCCGCCATCCCCGCCATCCCCGCCGTCGGCGACGCCGACCGGCAGGTACGCATAGGCGATCGACCGGCCGACGCGGCAGCCGTACCCGCCGCTGGTCACACGGGACACCGGCCGCCCGCCCAGCCGTACCGGCTCGCCTCCCAGGCAGACCTCACGCTCGTCGTCGACGACCAGGCAGCGCAACGTCCGACGCGGCTCGGGGAGGGCGTCTCGCCGCTCCGGTCGTACGGCGAAGCCGAGCCCGGCTTCGAGCGGTGTCGTCTCGGGGGTGATGTCGAGGCCCCAGACCCGGTACCCCATCTCCAGCCGCATCGAGTCGAGGGCGCGATAGCCCGCCGGACGCATGCCGTACGGCAGGCCGGCCTCCATGAGCGCGTCCCAGAGCGTCAGGCCGAACTCGGCCGGGCAGTAGAGCTCCCACCCGAACTCGCCCACGAAGGTCACCCGCTGGGCCAGCACCGGGACGTGACCGACGCTGATCTCACTGGCCCGCATGTATCCGAAGGTCAGGTCGTCGTCGCTCAGCGTGCCCAGGATGTCGTACGCCCGGGGCCCCCACAGGCAGTAACAGGCGTAGGCGGAGGTGACGTCCCTGACCTCCAGACCGTGCCGGCGCAGGATCTCGGCGTCGTGGACGCCGAAGGCCGTGCCGGTGACCACGCGGAACCGGTCCTCGGCGAGTCTCGTCACGGTGACGTCGGCGTCGATGCCGCCACGCCCGTTGAGCACCTGGGTGTAGACGACCGTGCCGACGGGCCGGTCGAGGCCGTTCCCGCAGGCCCGCTCCAGGTCGGTCAGGGCGTTCTTGCCCGAGACCTCCAGCTTCGAGAACGACGTCTGGTCGAACAGGCCGGCCGCGCTCCCCGTCGCCAGGCACTCCTCGCGGATCGCGGGTGACCATGTCCTGCCGGCCCAGCCTCTCGGCTCCGGCCCGCTCGTGTCGCCGGCGGGCGCACCGAACCAGTTGACCCGCTCCCAGCCGGCCTTCTCCCCGAAAGCCGCGTCGAGCGCCGCATGCCGTACCCAGGCGGGTGATCGGCGGAGCGGCCGGGCGGCGGTGCGCTCCTCGCCGGGATACACGATGTCGTAGTACTTGCTGTACGAATCGAGCGCCTTCTCCCGGGCCCATCTGGCCGAACGCGCGTGAGCGCCGAACCTGCGGACGTCCATGCCGAAGACGTCGTACTCCGGGCTGCCGTCGACGATCCACTCGGCCATGACCTTGCCCACGCCGCCCGCCGCCGCCAGGCCGTGCACACAGAACCCGGCCGCGACCCAGAAGCCCCTGACACCGGTCTCGCCCAGGAGGAACTCGCCGTCCGGAGTGAACGCCTCCGGCCCGTGGACCACCTTCCGGAACGCCCTTTCGGGGTCCGCCGCGTCCACCTGGGTGCTGATCTGGGCACTGATCTGGGAGAGGTGCCCCGGCAGTCGGTGAACGGCCGACTCCCACGACTCACGAAATTTCGGCATATCCGGGACGAAAAGCGTGCGCGGCTCGGCGAGCGGGTGTTCGACGTCCCAGACCTGCGGCGTGCGGATGTATCCCCCGACGAGGATCCCGCCGCCGTCCTCCCTGAAATACACGATGTTGTCGGGGTCGCGGACGGTCGGCGTATCCGCCGGGACTCCCATGGGGTTCGTCACCACGTACTGGTGCTTGATCGGCACGATCGGCACGTCGACGCCCGCGAGACGTCCCACCGCCCCGGCCGCCGCGCCCGCCGCGTTGACCACGGTCTCGGTTCGGACGATCCACTCCTCGCAGCGCTCTTCGCCAGGCTCTTCGCCGCTCTTTTCGCCGGGCTCCTCGCCGTCTTCGCGTGTTGCCGCGCCGCGGAGCCGTACGGCGCGCACCCGGCCGTCCGTCACCTCCACACCGGCCACCTCGACGCCGGTGAAGATCTTGACGCCGAGCCTTCTCGCGCCTTCGGCGAGGGCCCGGCCCAGCCGCGCCGGATCGAGCCAGCCGTCGCCGGGGAGCCACAACGATCCCCTGACGTCGCCGACCTCCATGGCGGGAAAGCGCTCCAGAGTCCGCGCGGCGTCGAGTAGTTCCATGTCGAGGCCGTAGGTCTCGGCCGCGCCGGCCTGCCGCAGGAGTTCCTCCTGCCGTTCGGGAGTCGTCGCGAGTCGCAGCCCGCCGACGCCGTGCCAGCCCGGATCGAGCCCGGTCAGCTCCCGCAACTCCGGATAGAGGCCGGCCGAGTACATGATCATGCGCGTCTGCGTCACGGTCGACCGGAGTTGCCCGACGAAACCGGCCGAGTGCCAGGTCGTGCCCTCGGTCAGGTCATGCCGCTCGACCAGGATCACGTCGGTCCAACCGAGCCGGGCGAGGTGGTAGGCCACACTGCATCCGGCCACACCACCACCTATGACGACGACCTGGGCGTCGGCGGGAAGTTGCGGCATCGGAACCTTCCTGTAACACCTGGCCCGCACAATCGGATCAATGGTCTGAAGGTAGACCAAAAGGAGCCGGGCATGCCAGATGCCGTCGACCACGCGCTGGAGCTCGTCACGGCCTGGGCCGGTCGACCGGTCACCTCCACCACGATCAAAGGCGGGCTGAGCCACCGCATCTCCCGGCTGGAGACCGACGACGGCGAACGCTGGCTCCTGCGCGTCCTGAACCCCTCGATCGCGGCGGCCGGACTGGGCATCCCGCTCGACCAGGAGATCGCGAACACCCTGCACGCCGCCTCCACCGGGATCGGCGCCCGGGTTCTGCACGTCATGCCGGGCGCGATGGTCCTCGAATACATCGACGGCGTCACCCTCGACCCTCCCGCCGTACGCGCGCCCGCGATGATCGAGAAGGTGGCGGCGGCCTGCCGGCGGCTCCACGCCGGACCACCCTTCGTGAACGACTTCTCCATCTTCCGCAAGCTCGACGACCTGGTGGCGCGCTGCCGTACCCGGGGGCTGAGCCTCCCCGCGGGATATGAAGAGGTCCTGCCCGTCGCGGCCGACATCGAGGCGGCCCTCGACGCGCGCCCGTTGCCGGCCGTCCCATGCCACAACGACCTGCTCGCCGAGAACCTGATCGCCACCGGTCCGGACGTCCGCATCGTCGACTACCAGCTGTCCGGCAACAACGACCCCTGCTTCGAGCTCGGCGACATCGCCGCGGAGTCCGACTTCGATCCCGACCAGGTCGTACGGCTCACACGCGCCTACTTCGGCGACGACGACCAGGTCCCGCGCGTGCGGCTGAATCTGATCATGTCCAACCTCACCTGGACGTTGTGGTTCGTCGTCCACCAGGGACTGGTCCGCGACCAGGCATCCTCCGGCTTCGACTACAGCGCGTTCGACTACAGCACGGAGGCCGCCGACAAGTTCGCGCAGGCCGTGCGAGATATCGAAGATCCGAGCTTCGGCCATCTGATCGACGGCCGGACATCCCCCACCTAGAGGAGGCCTCATGGCGCAAGCCCTCGACGACGACGCCCAACGACTAGCCGAGCTCGGTTACAAGCAGGAACTGTCCCGGTCGTGGAGCGGTTTCTCCAACTTCGCGATCTCCTTCTCCATCATCTCGATCCTCGCCGGCTGCTTCACGACCTTCGGCCAGGCCTGGAACAACGGCGGGCCGCTCGCCATCTCCGTGGGCTGGCCGCTGATCTCGATCTTCATTCTGATCATCGGTTTCTGCATGTCGGAGCTGGTCTCGGCTTATCCGACCGCCGGCGGCATCTACTGGTGGGCGGCGAAGCTGGGCAAGCCGATCCACGGATGGTTCACCGGCTGGCTCAACCTGGTGGGCCTGATCGCGGTGACGGCCTCGGTCGACTACGGCTGCGCCACCTTCCTCAACATCACCATCGGCCGGTTCAGCGACAGCTGGGCCGCCGGCAACGCGCTGCACCAGACCTTCCTGTTGTTCGCCGTCGTCCTGGTGCTGCACGCCCTGATCAACATCTTCAGCCACCGGTTGATCTCCATCCTGCAGAACATCTCGGTGTGGTGGCACGTCTTCGGCGCCGCGGCCGTGGTCCTCATCCTGATCTTCGGGCCGTCCAGCCACCAGAGCGTCGGGTTCCTGTTCGAGCAGTTCAACAACTCCGGCTTCGGCGGCGGGAGCACCTCCGGGCCGACCTTCTGGCTCTACGTCCTGCCGCTGGGCTTCCTGCTGACCCAGTACACGATCACCGGCTTTGACGCCTGCGCGCACGTCTCGGAGGAGACGCACAACGCGGCCAGGACCGCCGCCAAGGGGCTCTGGCAGTCGATCTTCTATTCGGCGATCGGCGGCTGGATCCTGCTCCTGTCGTTCCTGTTCGCGGCAACCGACGTCGACGCGGTCAATAAGGAGTTCGGCTTCGTCGGGGCGATCTTCACGTCGGCGCTGTCGTCGCCTCTCGCGACCGTCATCTTCGGCATCTCCACCATCGGTCAGTTCTTCTGCGGAATGAGCTGCGTGACCTCCATGTCGCGGATGACCTACGCGTTCTCCCGTGACGGCGCCGTGCCCGGCTGGCGGCTGTGGTCGCGGGTGGACGCCAACCGCACGCCGGTCAACGCCATCATCGGCGGCTGCGCCGTCGCTCTTCTGATCACACTGCCCGCGCTGTACGCCCCTCCCGGAAGCGCCACCCCCGTGGCGTTCCTGGCCGTGGTCTCCATCGCGGTGATCGGGCTCTACCTGGCCTTCCTCATCCCGATCTGGCTGCGGCTCCGTGCCGGCGACTCCTTCCGGCCCGGCCCCTGGACACTCGGGCCCAAGTACAAGGTCCTCGGCTGGATCGCCGTGATCGAAATCGCCATCATCTCGATCTACTTCATCCTCCCCATCGCGCCCGCAGGCGTGCCGGGCAACAAGGACTTCGCCTGGACGTCCGTGAACTACGCCCCCATCGCCGTCGGCGCCGTTCTCATCGGAATCGCCCTGTGGTGGAACCTGTCCGCCAAGAAGTGGTTCACCGGCCCACGCCGGACCATCGACGAGGTCGAGTCGCCCGAGACCGTCGCCTGATCCTCCAGTAATCGCATCCCGTACGGCCCGCCCCACCCGGCGGGCCGTACGACTTTCCGCCCCTTCCGAGGTCGTCGGCGCCCGGGCCTCTAGTGGCTCTGGCTGATCATGTTCGCGTGGGGCGGTTGATGGGCCCTCCGGTGTTCCGGTCAGTGTTCCGGCTGGTGT